>CP009217.2:0-1200000 GCA_000746585.2 Rickettsiales bacterium Ac37b | reverse complement strand
CCTTTAATTTTATTATCATTACCTCCATGACTATTATGATCAAACATAGCCTGATAATAACCAAGAGATATACCTCCTATCACTGAACTGGAAAGTTTTTGATCATAACCAATAATCATTCCACCAATTTTTGCTTTATATCCCCTACCCTTTTTAGAAGTATCTTGCCTAATAAACTGCGCAAATGGTGAGGCCCATACAGCATGTTTTTCAGAGTTTAACCAGTTATTATTGAGATTAGAAGAAATATTATTGATCAAACTAGCCTTAGTGGATGATAAAAGATCCTTTTTATTATGATCAGTAGCCATAAGGTTTGAGTGAGCGTTAAAATTAGTATCATGAGAACTAATGATATCTAAACGAGCGCTAGTAATGCCCTGAATAAGTTGGTTCATATCTTGATTAACATAATTAGCAGTTAAATTGCGATTAGGAGACATACTTTTAACAGCATTATCTCGTTCATCGATAGGTAATTTATCTAAAACATCAAGTATTTTAATAAAATCAGGACTCATATTGGTTAAAGAATTGATATAGTCAACTAAACTATTAGCATGTTTAATAGTAAGGGAAGGAGGAATATCAGGGATATGAGGGATATCTTTTTTGACAATAGTTAATAACACCTGGTTAGGCGTGTAAGTTATAGGAGCTTCATAAGGTCCTGTAATGTTTAAGGTATAATTAGCAAACTCTCCATTAATGCCATTATCAGCTGTTAAAAGTTGATATTCAGCACCATTAGTGTACGATCCAATTGCAGCATTCACCACAAGGTTGTTAGCTGTAATGTCAGCTGTGCCATTGACTAAGAGCTGAGAATAATCAATACCAGCAACGGGACTTGCGCTTGGAGCAATATAGCTTTCAAGAGAAGCGCCGGGAGCTGTAGTATAATTGCCAGTTACGGTGATGATGCCAGGAGAAGCACCAGGTGCTACAATACCATTATTAATAAGGTTGCTTAAAATAGCTCCTGTGCCCTTTAGTTTTGCACTATTTCCAACGGTGACAGGGGCATTAATATTACTGTTATTTAGAACTATAGTGCCTTGCTGGATATCCAGAGCAGGAGTGGTAATAGTGTTGTTATTAAAATTAGTAGTACCAAGGCCATTTTTAATTATGTTTCCTGTTCCAGAAACATCTTCAAATAAATTATTGTTGTTAAATAGAATAAAATTCGATCCAGTAGCAATATTGATAGGAGTATTATAATTGGTACCTGCAGATCTCACATCACCTTGTTGAATATCTAAATTGGTTGCAGTGATCGTATTGTTATTAGACAATAATTCGCCAAGGCCAGTTTTAATGAGGCTAGCATTACTAGTAATATTACCAATAACAGTGTTATTTCCTTCTATAGTTAAAGGTGAGCCACTAGTAATAGTAGTGTTAGTAGTGAGCCTTACATTATTTAGTTTTAAAGAACCTTGCTGTACATCTAAAGAATTAGCAGTAACTTCATTAAAATTAAAAGATAATTCACCAAGAGCTCTTTTAGTTATATTACCTGCACCTGTAATGTTAGTACTGATAGCACTGTCAAAATCGATAACTAAACCAGCACCAAACGCAATATTTATAGGATTAGTTATATTTAAGGTGCTATCTACAAATCTCAGACTACCTTCTTCTATATTTAAGTTATTAGCAGCAATGCTGGTGGCTGCCTCGAATACTGATTCTCCAATTCCAGTTTTAACAATATTCCCTGTACCAGTAATATTATTATTCATTACGTTTACCCCCTCTAAATATAAATTCGAATTCGTCGCAATATTAATAGGAGTATAGAAGGAAGTATTAATTGTTCTAACATCACCTTGTTGTATATCTAGATTATTGGCAGTCACATCATTATTATCAAATAATGCCTCACCATTTCCTGTTTTGATAATATTATCTGTACTAACAATACTTCCTGTAAGAGTAGCGCTATCTTCTATAGTTAAAGGTACAGTGCTACTTAGATTTGTAGTCGCATTTAAGGTAGCATTCGTAAGTTTAAAAGAACCTTGCTGTATGTTCACTGTATCAGCAGTCACACTATTAGAATCAAAAGCTAATTCTCCTGGATTAGTTTTTGATATCTGACCAGTCCCAGTTACGTTATTACTAATAGTACGCGCACCTTGAATTTGCCATGTACCATTAGATATAATATCTTCTGTAATAGAGAAAGTAGAACCATCATTTAAATTGAAAGTTGAAGTATTATCAATTTCCATTGATCTAGCAGTGATACTGCTTCCATTATTTGCAGTTAAAGTTGCACCACTAATTACAGAAAGCTTACCATCTGAAGTTATAGGAGTGCTTGAAGTAGTATCTATCATTGGCTGTATTTGTAGATTATAGCCATTTTGTAACGTTAAATTTTGATTAAGAGGTAACGTACCAAGTATTGTAGTACCAGCAGTTGTCCAGCTATTCGGTTCAAATAGCACGACGATGCGGCGATTAGCAGAATCTGCTACATAAATTGTCCCGTAGTTGGTAACATGAATACCTCGTGGACCATTAAATTGATCTTTACCACTACCTGGTAAACCAAAGTGATTAATAGGTATGGGAGTACTATAAATGGTTGTCATACGACCGCTTAATTCTGATACATATATATTATCTGCATTATCTATGGCTATATCGCTAGGTTGTGAAATAATTACAGGAGGAATACTTGAAGAATCAAGTTTATTTAAGAAATTACCATTATTGTCAAAAATTTGTATATTATTGCTGACCAGATCCGTTACGTATAACGTATTCAAGTTATTATTAAACCCAAGAGCAAAAGGATTTTGGAATTGTCCATCTGCTGTTCCTTGAGAACCAAACTGCCCTTGGTAAACTCCATTATTATCAAAAAACTGTACCCGAAAATTACCACTATCAGCTACAAAAATTTTATTAGTAGTAGTATCTATAGCAATACCGTTATGATCATAAAATTGTCCATTACCACTACCCTGCGAACCGAACTGCCCTTGGTAAACTCCATTATTATCAAAGAATTGTACACGAAAATTAAGATTATCAGTTATGTAAAACGATCCATCAATAGGAGATCTAACAATATAGTAAATTAAGTTGATAAAGACATGATATATGATATATTAAAAAGCTCATAAACCCAAAACAGTAGAAGCAATGGCATATTCCTTAGATTTACGTAAAAAAGTAATTCACTATGTTAATAAAGGTTATACCAGAGAAGAAGCTGCAAGAATTTTTGGCATAGGTGAAAGAACAATTTATAGATGGTTATCGAGATCGAAATCCGGGAATTTAGCAGCCACACGAGCAGCTAAGCCATGGAAGAAGCTTGATCCAATCAAATTATTAAACGAGGTGTCTAAAAACAGCAATTGGCTATTATCTGATTTTGCAAAGGTTTTTAATGTGTCTACAGCTGCTATCTGTTTGGCATTCAAGACTTTGGGGATCACACGAAAAAAAAGACCACACTCTATCGTGAACGGGATGAAGCAAAACGGCAATTATTTTTGGCAGCTATCGCAAACTATAAAGCGGAAGATATAGTTTATATTGATGAGAGTGGAATTGATAGCTATTTGTACTATTCTTGGGGATACAGTCTCAGAGGAAGTAAAGTTTATGGTGATATCTCAGGTAAAAAACATGATCGAGAAAGCTTTATTGCAGGTAAGGTTGGGAAGAAAATTATTGCGCCAATGTGTTTCAAGGGCACATGTAATACAGAAGTTTTTAACGAGTGGGTTAGTCAGTGTTTGGTGCCCGAACTAAGATTTGGTCAAGTTGTAATACTTGATAATGCAACGTTCCATAAGTCAGCTAGAACTAGGAATTTAATAGAAGATATAGGCTGTAAACTTTTATTCTTACCACCTTACTCTCCTGATCTCAACCCAATTGAAAAATATTGGGCTCATTTAAAAGCTAAAATCAAACCTATCATTACTAATTTTAATAACCTTAGCGATGCTATTGATTATGGCTTCTCTATGCCATTCTCAACTTAATTGACTATACATATGAGGTAAGAGGAGGCAGTCCTTATGGAGCCGGTACTCTGGCAGGTGATGGTAGTAGAGTCGTGCAAGAAGTAGAAAAAGATATGGCTAAGTTTCAAGGCAAGCATGTAGCTGAATTAGCGGCTAAATTATGTAGGTAGTCTATTATTTGTATACCCACTTACGCTACTATAGTAAAAACATTTGAATTTGCCTGCGGCGTCGATCAATGTTCACCTAGCAATCAGTAGGCTTTGCGCCTCATTCCTTGTATCAAACTTCAACTGTTTTTACTATATATATCCAAGTAGAAAACACTAATCAGCTATTAAAATAGCTGATTCAGGGGAAAAACAGTATATCTGTTTGGTGTTTGCAACTTCAGTACGTTCTTTAAAAGAATCATCAATAAATATTGCATCATGATGTTGAATGAAATCTGATTTTGGTTGTTCAGTTAAAATATGATGGATCTTGTGAAATAAAGAATATAAACCATACTCATATAAAGACTGAGTTAGATTTCCTTTGTGCCTTGTTAAAAGAATAATTTGATAATTATTTGAACGCCAGCGATATAATTGGGCAATTAATAGATAATTAACTTTGCCATTTTGGATAATTGTATCGTCAAAATCAACATATATACATGAAAAATTTAAGCCTAATAAAACTTGGCAAGTTAGATGCCTATATAATGTGCCCATATAGGGTAGTTTAGGTAGCTCAGTGATATGGTGACCTAAAGCTTCATAAAGTTGAATTTCTAAGCCATTAACACCTTGAGAGCGACTAAGGCTGTAAGATCCTGGCACTCTGTTTGCTATTTCTAATAAGGTTAGTTTTCCGTGTTGATTTCTTTTTACTTGAAAAAACCATACTCCCCATAAAGGGATATGTTTATTGATAGTGGAGGCCATCTCTATAAATTCCATATTTTGTGTTGATGGTATAACTTCACTAGTGATGGCAATACCACCAGCAATTTTACTACGTTTTCGTGCTACTGCGCATAGTAACTTACCATCTTTGTTACTATAACAGTCAATAGTATATTCATCTCCTGGAAGAAATTCAGTAGCAATTAAATCTGGGTTATTATTTAGGTATTTTAAAGCTTCAATACCATTTTCACACAATATGGTGCCTTTAGAACCTTGCCCATTATCAGGTTTAACAAAGACTTTATTTTGGATTGCAGAAAGATCTTCTTGAGAAAATTGTTTTGGTACAGAAATAAAATCTTTAAAATGCTTATATGTTTTAGATTTAAACCGTAAAATTTCACAAGTCTCAGCAGAGGGCATAAATAGAATAGTGTTATTAAATAAGGCTTGTTTAGAGGATAGTTTATATATAACCTCATCGTGTGCAGGAATTAAAATGTCGATTTGATATTTGTTGCATAAAGCTGCTAGCTTAATTGCCAAGTCAATTGAGTTAATATCAAAATCCACATTAATATAATTAAGGTATAATAGAAAAGAAGAATCTTCTATAGTATTGGCGCCTATTAACTCCAAGGATTTTATACCATTTAATGAACGGTAAATTTCAAGACCAATTTCTGTCCCTGCAGGGAATACACATACTTTAGTTTTTTTATTAATCAAGCTCATAAATATTCTACCGGTAAATAAATAGTAAAAATGCTACCTTCTCCTATAGTGCTTTCAATTTTTAAATTACCTTGGTGACGGGCAATAATTTGTTTTACTATAGAAAGGCCAAGGCCTGTGCCAGTTTGGCGTGATTGATTGACCATATAAAATCGTTCTGTAAGTCTTGGAATATGCTTTTCTTCTATACCATCACTTATATCTTTGATTGAGATTTCTATCAATGATTTAGCATTAGAGATAATATTCATTAGCTCAGTAGGTATAGCTTTTAATAATTTTAAGCTAATTGTAATAGTGCTATTAGAATGGGCATATTTGATGGAATTACCTATAAGATTGGTGAAAAGTTGAATCATTTGTCCATAGTCGGCAGTAATTAAAGGTATGTGATCTTCTGTATGGAACAATATATCTAGATTTTTTGACTTACGACTACCATAAGTTTCATCAATCACTGTATTAATAGCTTGTATAATATCAATTTGTGTAGAGGGTAGAATATTGACATTCATTTCAGCTTTAGACAAAGATAGGAGATTATTAACCAGCATGGTAAGCCTTTGAACTTGTTCACCCATGATTTTAAGGAATTTTTCCTGTATTTCAAAATCGTCTTTTGCAGTAGTTTGTAAAATTTCTATAAAACCTTTTAAGCTTGTAAGAGGAGTTCTGATTTCATGGCTTACATTTGCAATAAAATCAGTTAAGAGCAATTCTGTTCTTTTTGAGTTAGTGATATTGGTCATAGATACCATTACGCTTATTTTGTCTTGGTTAATTAGAGGAAACTGCTTGATACGAACTATATAATATGGCTCAGTAGAATTCTCTCCTAAAGCTACTTCTAAAGTTTTTAAATGACGATCATGCATACTCCATTTTATAAAACTTAGTAATAAGTTATTGGAGATAATGTGATTGATATTTTTTCCTACTATATCTAAACCAAAAGTGGTTAAAGCAATACAATTGGCTCGTGTAATATCCATTTCATCATTTATAATAAGTATAATATCAGGTAAATTATCTACTAAAATTTGATTTTCCGTGCTAAAAGATTCTAATTCCACTTGTTTATTTTGCCAAGAAGTATTCAGTTTACTGATGGCGCTAGATAAATTTTCTATATTAGATAAATATGGTAAATAAGGGGGCTTTACCTTATGGTCATGTGATAATTTCTCAACATATTTAGTTAGAGTATTTAGGTCATTAATATATGGCCTTAATAAAAGAAGAATACTAGGAAGAGAAATTAATATCCAGCCAATGAGGTCAATTAAGGTTAGCTTGCCATATAGTAGATATATGATCAGTACGGCTAGGGGAGCTGCTAAACTTACGAAAGCCATTTTAAATAGAGGTATGAGTTTTAAAAAAAATAATTTCACACTTTAAAATTTTTTAGATTATAGATAAGTTACGTCCAATAATATTTACACAATTATATAAATAATAAATTAAATAAACCATATTAAACTACTATTGATCATACGCTATAATATAGTGCTTAAATAATATTTTATGTTTTATTTATAATTTAATGATCACACTAATTAGTGTTAGTAATAATAACACTAGATTTAGTAAAATCACTTTTTTCACTACAGTCGCATGTGATAAACCACGCCGTACCGCTTGTTGAAAAAAATGTTCTGAATGGGCTTTAAATATGTTTTGTTTAGTAATTAATCTTCGGACCATGGTAATTCCGGCATCAAGTATATAATATAGTGGAATAAGTAAAGCTTGTAGAAACAAGCCTTTGCTTGCTATATGTAGTAAAGTACATCCTAATATAAAGCCAAGTGTAATACTGCCTGTATCACCCATAAAAATTCTAGCTGGATGCCAGTTCCAAATTAAAAAACCACAACTTGATAATATAATAAATACATTCAAGTAATTAAAACTTATGCTTAAAGTATGTGTTATTAAATTTAATAATAAAATAGATATGGAAATATGTATAGTTTCGCATCCGGCCATTCCATCTATACCATCCATAAAATTATAACAATTAATAAACCATGCTAGTAATAAGCTAGCAAAAATGCGGTCAGTTGTATATGGAAATAAACCGTTAAATATTAGATTATTACTAGGTATTAACATTATAGCACAGATTGATACAGTAATATGTAATACTAATCTAATGAAAATGCTAATATTTTTTACATCATCAATAAATGAAATTAATACAAGAGGTAAAGATAAGAGAATAATCTGTATGACATACACATCTATTTGAATGATCGTTGAAAGTAAACATAATCCTATTATGGTGGATGAGATTATTGCGACCCCTCCACCTACTGGGGTTGGTAGCATGTGGTTACTACGTGATTCTGGTATGGCCATTATTTTGAGTTTTGGCATAAGCTGAACCATATATTTGGTGCCAAAATAGGATAATATAAATACTATGATACTAATACATATTAAATAATAATTTATACTCATAATTTAGGTAATCCATGTTGATGTTATGTGTAATTTTTTAGTATTTCTATATATTCTTCAGCATGCTTACTATAATTTTTCTCTGATACTTTAAAGTAATCTATTTCATCTTGACGTAATAAACGTAGAAATTTTGCTGGATTACCAGCCCAAATTTCTCCAGTTTTAATAACTTTACCTTGAGTGACCATGCTACCTGCTGCTACCATAGCATTAGTTTCAACAATAGTGCGATCTATTACTGTTGCACCCATACCAATAAATGCACTATCTTGGATAGTGCAAGCATGTAATAAACATTTATGTCCTACCGTTACCCCTGAACCAATATTAGTTGGTCCGGTTTTGCGTGTAACATGTATTACTGTACCATCTTGGATGTTCGTATTATGCCCTATTTTAATTGGTGCTACATCACCTCTTATAACACAATTAAACCATATTCCAGAACCACTACCAATTTCCACATCTCCTATAATACATGCCCCTGGGGCAATGAAAGCATCAGGTGCTATTTTAGGATATATTCCAAGATAGGGTAATATAATTGGTTTTAATCTTTCCATTTTATTGAACATCCCATACTTGGAAATTGTTTTACTTTAGTATGATCAGTTTTTGCAATTTCTACCATTGCATTAAATAAGTCACGATTACTATTAGATTTTTGTTCTAGGCGTGCATCATCAATACGTCCTCTATATTGTAACTCTAACTTGCTATTAAACCCAAAAAAATCTGGTGTGCATACGGCATCATATTTCTTAGCAATTTCTTGTGTCTCATCTATAACATACGGCATTGGAAAAGTTTTAGCTATAGCAAGTTTTTTCATGTTCTCAAAAGAATCCTCTGGATAGCTATTTATATCATTAGACATTATTGCAATAGCTCCAATTCCATGTTGCTTTAATTCTATAACATCTCTGATAATTTTATCTAATACAGCTTTAACATAAGGACAATGGTTACATATAAACATTATAAGTAATCCTTTTGTACCTTTGACACTACTTAGGTTATAATATTTGTTATCAGTAGCTTTTAATGAAAAATCTACTGCTTTCCATCCTATGTCAACTTTAGGTGTCTCAACTAATGCCATTATTTACCTCTTTTTGGTGTATTTTATCTTTACATATTCACAAATGATATTTTTAAAGTCATTTGCTATATTATTACCACGTAGAGTAGCATATTTTTTACCATCAATAAAGACTGGTGCAGCAGGATTTTCACCATTACCTGGTAAGCTAATTCCTATATTAGCATGTTTGCTTTCACCAGGGCCATTAACTATACATCCCATAACTGCAATAGTCATATTTTCTACGCCTATAAAGTCTTCACTCCAAAATTCCATATTTTGTCTAATAAAATTCTGAATATCAGCAGTTAATTCTCTAAAATAACTACTGGTAGTTCTACCACATCCAGGGCATGAAGTAATACTTGGCGCAAAAGAACGTATATCCATAGCTTGTAAAATTTCTTGGCATACTAATACTTCTTTCTCTCTTGCTGCTCCTGGTTCTGGAGTTAAGGAAACTCTGATAGTATCACCTATACCTTCTTGTAATAAGGTAGCCAAGGCGGCTGTAGAAGATATTACGCCTTTTGAACCCATTCCTGCTTCAGTTAAACCCAAATGTAAAGCATAGTTAGAGCATTCTGCCAATTTTCGATAGATTGCAATTAAATCTTGTACTCTACTAACTTTACATGATAGGATAATTTGATTACTAGGTAATCCGATCTCTTCAGCTTTTTTTGCACTAGTTAAAGCCGATAATACCAGAGCGTTTTGTAATACTAACTCAGAAGTAAGGGGCATTGCACTTTGCGCATTCTGATCCATAAGCGAGGAAGCTAAATCTTGATCTAAGCTTCCCCAATTCACTCCAATACGTATAGGTTTGTTGTGTTTAAGCGCCATTTCAATAATAGTTTTAAACTGAGGATCATGTTTTTGTTTTGAACCTACATTACCAGGGTTAATACGATATTTGTCTAAAGTTTTTGCACATTCTGGATATTTAGTAAGTAAAGTATGTCCATTATAATGAAAATCTCCAACCAAAGCTACATTACAATTCTTTGCAAGTAATAGGTCCTTTATAACAGGCACTTGTTTAGCAGACTCTTCATTATTGACAGTGATTCTTACTAATTCAGAACCAGCTTTGGCTAAGTCTATTATTTGTGCAGAAGTAGCAATAGCATTCGCTGTATCAGTATCTGTCATAGATTGAATAGCTATAGGAGCATTGCCCCCTATAGTGACAGATCCAACTTGTACGGCAAAGGTTTTATGCCTAATATTTACCATATTATACCCTCGTAAGTATAAATTTTAAACTTATTAATTGTATAGGATATATTGAATACATTATTGAATTGAAGTATAGCTATATAAGAAAAAACTACAAGCAAAATATATAGTAAAAACATTTGAATTTGCGTACGGCGTCATTCGTCGTTCACCTAGCAATTAGTAGGCTTTACTCCTCATTCCTTGTATCAAACTTCAACTGTTTTTACTATAGCTGCGGCAATGTAAATTAAGAAGAATGGTTGATTGTTATATACTTTTGTACTGGGTGCGTTGTCTACCTCTCTGCTTAATATGAATTAATTTATTAAAAAGTTAATCATTTAATTCCTTTAGGTATTTTTTTAATTCTTTTTTTGCAGCTGTTGTTAAGTGTTGTTTACGTTCTTTTTCCTCTTTAAGTGCATTTTTGGCATCTTTAGAAAGGCTTTCATATAATATCTGACTTTCTTCTATAAGTTCCTTATAATATTTACGATATTCTCTAATTTCTTTTTTTACGGTTGGCGGTAAATTATTAAGAAAATGAATTAGATTTTGGACTTGTTCTCGGTCTGCATCACTAAGAGCAGTATTATCATTTTTACTATTATCAGTTACAGCTATGGTGACATTGAAAAAACTGAAGAAAATTACAAAAACTAATAGATATAATTTGCTCATATTAAACCTTTATAATTGTTTTATTGTTTCTAATATTTCATCCACATGTCCGGCAACAGATACTTTATTCCATATTTTACGTATAATACCTTGTTGATCAATTAAAAAAGTTGTACGTTCAATGCCCATATATTTTTTACCAAACATACTTTTTTCAGTCCAAACTCCATACTCTTCACATACCTTACTATTATAATCTGACACTAAGGTAAAAGGAAGACAATATTTTTCTTTAAATTTAGAGTGACTTTGTACATTATCTTTTGAAATACCAATGATAACTGTATTTAAGAATAAAAATTGATCATGAGAAGTGGTAAAATCTTTTGCCTCTAGAGTACAGCCAGGAGTATCATCTTTAGGATAAAAGTATAAAACAACATTTTTACCTCGTAAAGAAGATAAAGTGAGCTTGCTACTTGTATCAGTATCTAAAGTAAAATCTGGTGCAGGGTCACCTATGTTTAATGTTTTTGACATATTATGATTTCTCTATTTTTTATATTACCAAACATAATGTTTTAAATTTATAAAGAGTGTGAACTATTTTATATCTTAGGTCAACAGCTTTTATTATAGATTATGCTGGTTATTAATGTTTTTCTTGCTCAATATAAGTTTTATATAATGTGCTATATTCCCCATTTAAAAATAATAATTGTTGATGATTGCCATATTCAATAACCTTACCATGTTTCATGACATAAATTAGATCGGCATCTATAATAGTAGATAATCTATGTGCTATAATGATAGTGGTACGGTGCTTATTAAGTTCTGCTAAAGCTTTATGGATTTTAAATTCCGTTATAGGATCAAGGCTACTAGTTGCTTCATCCAACAGCAGAATGGAACTGTTTTTTAAAATAGCACGTGCAATTGAAATACGTTGCCTTTGTCCACCTGAAAGTTTATTGCCATGCTGACCAATTAAAGAATTATATCCTTCCGGTAGGCTAATTATAAAATCATGAATATCAGCTGCTTTTGCTGCATCTACAATTTCTTTTTTTGTGGCATTTAGATTACCATATTGAATATTGGCGTATATAGAATCATCAAAGAGCATAATATCTTGGCTTACAAGAGAAATAGAATCTCTAAGTGATTCTAAAGTTACCGTATTAATATCTTGATAATCAATGGTTATAGATCCTTCTTTGATAGCATAGAATCTTAGTAACAAATTCATTATTGTTGACTTACCAGATCCTGAAAGACCCACTAAAGCTATAGTTTTTCCTGGAAGCATTTCCAAATGTACTGAATCAAGAGCTAATGATCCATTCGGATAGGCAAAAGAGACATTATTAAAAATTATACGTCCATGTATTACGTTAAGAGGTGTTGCGTCAGGTGCATTAATAATTTTAGGCTTTGAATCAAGTATAGAAAACAGTCTTCGTGCTGAAGTTAGACCTTCTTGTAAGTTGGTATTAAGATCAGTTAAAGTTTTTAAAGGTTTATAAGCTGCTATAAAAGCTACAATAAAAGAAAAAAAACTACCAGGGCTAGTATGACCATCTATAACCTGCATACCTCCATACCAAATTACAGAGGCAATAGCAATTCCGCTTAACGTTTCCATAATAGGCGAGGATAGAGCTTCCGTCCTAATAGCTTTAGTATATAAATGAAATATTTGTTCTAAAATATTTTGCGCCCTATCTATTTCGAATTGCTCTCTTTGGTAAGATTTTATAACACGCATTGCCTGAAAAGTATCATCTAGTTTTGCAGTATATTCTCCTAAATGTTCTTGAGTTTTATAGGAAATTTTTCGCATTCTTTTACCTAAACGTATCACAGGTATAACCGCCACTGGAAATACAATAAATGCAATAAAAGATAAGATTGGTTCCTGATAAATCATCAACGCGACTAAAAATACTACTGTAATCAATTCCTTAGCTATACCAGTTAAAATATTTGAAACAGCACCGCGCATCGTAATAATATCGTTAGTAAATCGTGATATTAATTTACCAGAAGACTGTTTCTGTAAAAATTCAAGATCAGAATAGACTAAATGTTCATATAATGTACTTTGTAGATTAGTAACAATACGTTGTCCTACATATTTCATAAAGTAATTTTGCAAATAAGTAGCACCTCCCTTGATTACAGCTAATAATATAACTGCGATTGGTATATATACCAATAATTGTTGATTTTTGTTTAAAAAAATCTGATCTAAGGCTGGTTGAATCATCCATACATGTAATGCACTGGTAATTGCTACAATGATCATACATATGATTGAAATAGTGAGTTTTTTAAATTGAGGTTTAATGTAATATTTAATTAATCTTTTAATTAAATACGTATTACTATAATCGTGAACAGTAAATGAAGACAAAATTATACTCCTCCCACCATCATACTTGGAATTAATAAAGTTGGAGAATCTATACCGTAACGGAATTCTAAATCATTTGCTAATGAAAGTGTTTTAAACATAGATAATAAATTGCTAGCTATAGTAACTTCATTGACGGGATAAGTAATTACACCATTTTCGATAGCAAAACCGGCAGCTCCACGGCTATAATCTCCTGTTACTAAATTTAGATCAGTTGAAAATAGATCAGTAACATAAAATCCATATTTTATGTTAGAAATTAAATCTTGTGGTGAAGATATTCCTGGATGAAAAAATACGTTGGTAGAACCAGGCATTGGTACAGAAGAAAAACTGCGCTGAGCCCTTCCATTTGACTGTAATCCAAGCTTTTTAGCAGAGCTTAGGTCTAACAGCCAGTTTGTTAATATACCATCTTGTACTAAATTTAGAGAAGGGTTTTTAACGCATTCATCATCAAAGGGTGTAGAATATATACCTTTAGTACGCCAGGGATCATCAGTGATATTAATAGCAGAGGAAAAGATGGGGGTATGAAGTTTATCTTTTAAGAAGCTAGCGCCTTTTGCAATAGTATAACCATTGATGCTTTTGATAAAATCAGATAAAATGCTACTGGCAACTCTTGGGGCAAAGACTACTGGAATATTATTAGTAATAATTTTTTTAGGAAATAATTTTTTCAGTGCAAGGTTAGCAGCTTTAGTACCAATGGAGTGCGGAGATTCTAAATCACCGGCAAATCTAGCCATAGAATAATAATAGTCGGTTTGCATATCAGTACCGGTGCCTGCTACGATTGAAACTGAGATACTATTTAATGAAGTAATATAGCTATAAATTTCGTTATGAATGCTGTTGCTAATAATAAAACTATTAATACCATATGTAGCTTTTGCGCCATTGGAATTAGTTATACCATTTACATTCAAAGCTTCTTCTTCGGTTTGTTTGGCAAGATCTGTTAGGGTAGATAAGTCCATGAGTGTATCATCATAAAGCTGTAAATCTAATAATTCTGATTTAGGCACTGGTGTGTTAGCAATATCAATATAGGGATCTTCGGGTACAGACTTGGCCATGAGAATGGCTTTACTAATTAGATTATGCAGAGAATCTTTATTAAAGTCATTAGTTGCAACTAATGACTGCTTACCATCAATTATAACTCTTAACCCTATGGCTTGTGATTCAGCATTTTTAACGTTTTCACGCTTAGCTAATCTAGTTGAAACAGATAAAGATTGGCTAGAAGATTGGATAACTTCAGCGATGTCAGCCCCTTTTTTTAAGGATTCATCTATAATAAATTTTATTAAATCTGTAGTATTATGCATGGCTAATTTAAACTATTTATACTTAATATTTTGTTAAGTAATATCATTTTTCTTATGAAAGGCAAGTTATAGTTTTTTAATTTAAATCTGTAATATATTATTTTTTATTGAATTTACTATAACTTCCATACCATGTTGAACTATAGCTTTTTAAATTGTTATTGCCAATTAAAAAGCTATAATCCTTTAGACTTTGAGGAGTTCTGGCCAGTAGTGAACCATCCCATTATTTTTTCTACAAAACTTCCTTCATCACGGCCATTATGATCCAGTAAAGATGCTTTTTCTCCTTCTGATTTTTCTACTTCCATGGATCTAGAAATTGATTTCATCGCTGCTTCTTGTTTAGTTTGCAAAGGTTCATCTGATTTGGATCTATGCCTTAAGCTAGAGTTTTGCCCTTCTAGTATTTTTTCACTCCAAGTTTTTTCCTGCCAAGTTTTTTCCTGCTTTTCTTCAGCTATGGATGTTGATTTTATTATTTCTGGCAAAAACTTTTTATGATATGGAGTAAGAACTATGCCTTTTGCTTTAGCTTCTAAACATTCTTGATAATAAGCTTCTTGTTCTTTAAGTGCTTTTTTTAGTTCTTGTACTACTTCTTTACCTGTATCTTCATACAATTTTTCTACACGTACTAGAGGAGTGCATTTTATATTATCTTGCTGATCTTTAAGCCAAGGTAAGTCTTGGTATTTTTTTGGATAGTACGCTCTTTGCTCTGCTTCATACTTAAGTAATAGCTTAAATATTTGATAACTGTCTGGAACAAGAGACTTATGTTGACTATTTTTTATGCAATATGAAGCGCGCCCACTTGCGCAATGCAAAGGGTTTAGCTTACTATTATCAAATGCATAGAGGTTAGCACCTTTTTCTAAAAAATATGCCACATAACCAAAGAATTCAGTGTATGCTAATTTATGAAGATAGGTTTGATTATTACTCTTAGAATCCTGCAGGTTTATTATATCAACCTCAGGATTTTGTCCCTCTATTTGCTCTATATGTTCTAAAAAGTTTAGCTCTCTTACATGTGGGAAATTTATATTTTTTTGCTTCATTTTGATTACCTATTTTCTTGATAAATTATTTTTTAACGTGTAATAACCGAGATCTGATCATTAGAACTATTGCTATTTTTTATCCTATAACTACTATTTGATTGTGTTTGAGCATGTAATTCTTGTTGTAAATTACTGAGAATTTCTTGTAATTTTTCTCCATTCACTTTTTCTTGCTCAAGCTGTTGAGCTAATAGTTCTTTATCTTGGGTAAGAACCTCTAAGTTTGTATTAAGTTTTTTATTAAGTTCCTGTAAATCATTTTTTTCCCTAATAATTTGTTCAAGTTGTACCCGTTGATCCATAACATTTTGCTTGATATCAGCGCTTTTAGTCCGGAATGTATTATTTCGTGTAGTAATGAATTTACTGAGTTCTTCTACTTTTTGATTTAGGGTGTTATCAATAGCTTCCCGTTCAAGTTCCTGAGCTGCTTGAATTAGAGGTGATAGCCCTAGTTCTATTCCTTCTATGCTTGGAGCAGGGGGATTTTTTCTCGCCACTTCCCTTTTAATCATAGGTTTCACTAACATCTGCGCGCTACCTGCAATAAAGGTTCCAACCGCAAGGAGTACTGAACTCATAATTTCAGCCCCTTGGTTATATAAACGGATATGCAGACCAAAAAATAATGCTCCAACTACCACAGCCACAATTCCAGGCCAAATAAATTTGGTAATTTCTAAGGCTTTATCCTGCAAAGTTTTTATATCCTTATTTTTTAATAACTCATTTTTTATTAATTTATAATTGTAACCAAAATCAGTAACAGCAGGTTGTAGGCAACTTATGCCAGCTAATATAAAGCTTACTGTTAAACTAGTATGAGCAAGTATAGCATTACATACTGCAGCAAATCCTATAATACTTAAATTAAGTATATTGCCTGGTTTTTTAATACCCTCTTTAATAATGCTAGGTAGATCTTTAATCAACGTTTTAGTATCAGAATGTATTTTAACCTCTTGAGAGCTAGGGATAATATCATCCTCTCTTTGTTTACCTTTATCTTTTCTCTTTGACATATATACCTCATATATAAAGAAATATGTTTCATAATAATGAATAATTTCATTAACGTCAAGAGACCTGTAAATATTATTAACAAAATTTAACTATGCTCAATATATAGTTTCTTGTCCTAAGCCAATTATTACAACTTTTAAAATATACAGGGGAAAATTAGCACTTGGCGTTTGTTAAACTATTTGTAGTTTTTTAGCTTAGTTTAGAGATGGTATAATCTCAAACTGCATAGAGATTAATCATTAAGCCACTTTGCTAGATCCTTGGCGAAATAAGTGATTATAATACTAGCGCCAGCTCTTTTAATGGAGGTAACGACTTCAAATATAGTACGTTTTTCTTCTAACCAGCCATTTTGAATAGCAGCCTTTAGCATAGCGAATTCGCCACTTACATGATAGGCAGCTATAGGAATATATGGATATAATTCTTTTATACGGTAAATTATATCTAAATAAGTATGAGCTGGTTTTATAATTAAAATATCAGCGCCTTCTTTAATATCAAGTTCTGCTTCTTTTATAGCTTCATAACTATTAGCTAAATCCATTTGATAACTACTTCTATCACCAATTTTTGCTGCTCCTCCTGCAGCTGCCCCAAAAGGTCCATACATAGCAGATCTATATTTTACTGCATAGCTCATAATAGGAATTTTATTAAATCCAGAATTATCTAGAGCTTTTCTAATCGCATACACCATATGATCTACCATGCCTGAAGGAGCTATTACATCTGCTCCAGCTTTTGCATGGCTTATAGCTTGTTTTGCTAACAGATTCAGAGTGGCATCATTATCCATGTCTAGAGTATGATTATGCTCTACTGCAATACCACAATGGCCATGATCTGTATATTGACAAAAACAAAGGTCAGAAATAACTAATAAATGCGGAGCTATATCTTTAATTTTCTTTATTGCTTGCTGAATGATTCCCTGTTCCTCATAGGCATGTGATCCATAAGAGTCTTTTATTTCTGGTATACCAAATAAAATAACAGCTTTGATACCATAACTAATGATTTCTTTTATTTCGGTATCTAGCATATCAATACTTAATTGATAATGTTCTGGCAAAGAGGGAATAGGGTTTTTAATATTGGCGCCATGAATTACAAAAACTGGCAGTACTAGATCATTTACTGTTAAAATAGTTTCTCTTACTAAATCTCTAATAGCAGAATTGTAGCGTAATCTTCTAGGACGAATGGATATATAGTTATCGTTCATAATATAAAAAAACCTCTTAGCTATTAGAAACTATTATTGTGATAAGAAGCAGATTTACGTTCTAAATGTTCTTCAGGTAATTCGGTAATAAAACGTGAAGGAGTATTATTTTGATATTGATTATAAATACGTCTATAAAGTGTAAATAAAATATATAGCCTCTCTCTTGCACGAGTCATGCCAACATAAGCTAACCTTCTTTCTTCTTCTAATTGTTTGGCATTTTCTTCATCTAATATTTTTTGATGAGGAAAAACACCTTCCTCCCATCCAGGTAGGAATACCGTTTTAAATTCTAAACCTTTTGCAGCATGAAGAGTCATTATATTAACCATATTGGAAATATCTTCGGTATCCGTAACATTAACTAAGCCAACATGTTCCAAAAACTCAGTGATATTATTAAAATCTTGTATAGCTTTTATTAATTCTTCAATATTTTCTAAACGTCCTTCTGCTTCAAGAGTTTTATCCTGTTTCCACATATTGATATAACCAGATTCTTCGAGAACTAGCTCTATAACCTTATGATGGGGCTTAATAGAGAGTAAAGAATGCCATTTTTTAAAGTTATCAATTAAGATTTGTAAAGAGGCCTTTATTTTAGGTCTAAATTCATTATTATTTAGCATATTCTCTATAGCAGAGAAAAAAGAGATATCATGTATTCGCGAATGCTCAGAAATCAATTTTATTGTAGCATCACCTATAGCTCTTTTGGGTAAATTAATTATACGTTCTAAAGCAAGATTATCATTATGATTCACTGTAACTCTAATATAAGCAATAACATCTTTTATTTCAGCTCTTTCATAAAATCGGAGACCTCCTATAATTTTATAAGGAACCGCATAACTTAAAAAGCTTTCTTCAAAAGTACGAGTTTGAAATCCAGCGCGCACTAAAATTGCTACCTCTCCAAGATTAATATCATGATTTTGTTTGAGGTGCATGATCTCATTGATAATATATCTAGCTTCTTCTTTATCATCCCATGCCGAGACTAAATTTATTTTTTGTCCTACTTTGTCAGTCCATAAATTTTTGCCTAGCCTTAATTTATTATTGGAGATCACATGTGAAGCAGCAGAAACTATTTGATGAGTTGAGCGATAGTTATGTTCTAATCTAATAGTAGTTGCATTACCAAAATCTTTTTCAAAACGTAAAATATTATCTAACTCTGCACCACGCCAGCTAAAAATCGATTGATCTTCATCGCCAACACAACATATATTCTTATGATGCCCAGCAAGAAACCTTACCCATATATATTGCGCAATGTTAGTATCTTGATACTCATCTATAAGTATATAGCGAAATTTATGTTGATATTCCTGTAAAATAGTAGGATGCATAGTAAGCAGTTTAATGTTATATAATAGTAAATCACCAAAATCTACAGCATCTGAAGATAACAACTTACGTTGATACTCTTTATAAACACTAAAGGATATTTCTAGGAGATAAGATGTGATATCAGAAGAAGATATTTTTTCTGGTAAGAGGCCTGTATCTTTCCAGCGCTGAATTACATTTAAAACTGCTTTAGGGTTATATTGCTTATCATCTATATTAAGATTTGCCATAGTTGATTTAACTAATTTTAATTGATCACTCGCATCAATAATATTATAGTTACTATTTAGTCCAAGTAAGTCACTATGACGCCTTAATATTCTAGCTGCAATTGAGTGAAAAGTGCCAAGCCATAAGCCTTGAGCATCAACCATATTTAATATACGATTTTGCATTTCTTTCGCAGCTTTATTGGTAAAAGTAACAGCAAGTACTTGGCTTGGAGTGGCATGGTTAGACAATATAATATGGGCTATTCTAGTAGTTAAAACACGTGTTTTCCCTGTGCCTGCTCCTGCAAGTACAAGAAGAGGACCATTTAATGTGCATACTGCATCGCGTTGATCTTTATTTAAATCAAATAAATAATCAGATGTAGAAATTATATTATTAGTAGCTAAATCAATATCCATAAATCTCAAAAAATATATTAGAATTTTGTTGATTCTACAATTATATATTTAAAATGCAAAAACATTTTATTGCATTTATAAGACTTTAAGTTTACATAGAAATATATAAAGTAAGATACACTATTTTAACAGCTATTTAATAAATTTTAAAGAAATTAATTGTGTGAATTAGTAAAACATTGATCTCTTATGTATAACAAATTATATGGAATCATTTTATGTGTGGAATAATAGGTGTGTTAACCAATACACATGCCGCGTCAAAATTGATAGAAGGTCTAAAACGTTTAGAATATAGAGGGTATGATTCCGCTGGAATTGTAACTGTTGAGAACAATAAATTATATAGTTTGAAAGTAAAAGGTAAAATTAAAGCTCTTGAAGAAGTATATAATAAAGAACCTATAATAGGTAATATAGGCATAGGACACACTCGTTGGGCAACTCATGGAGTTCCTAGTCAGAATAATGCTCATCCTCATTATAGTGATAAAATAGCGGTAGTACATAATGGTATTATTGAAAATTACCATCTTTTAAAAGTGAAATTAGAAAATTTAGGTTATGTATTTACTACTGAAACTGATACTGAAGTTATATTACATTTAATAGATCACTACTTAAACCAGTTTAAAAATAAAAAGCAAGCTGTTTATAACGCACTGCATGAATTTGAGGGTGCTTTTGCTATTGCTGTAGTCTTTAGAGATGATGATAATTTAATTATAGCTGCTAAGAATGGTCCTCCTCTTGCTATTGGATATGGCGAGGGGGAAATGTATCTAGGTTCTGATAGTTATGCAATGGGTGAGTTTACTAATAAAATTTCTTATCTTGAAGATGGAGAAATGGTAGAATTAACCAGAGATTCAGCTTTATTCCTTAATTATCATACTGGTGATGTAATAGATAAGACAGTTAATATTTTAAGCCATGCTGATCTTATAAGTAATAAGGGACATTATAAACATTTTATGCAGAAAGAAATTTATGAACAACCTACGGTGCTTGCAGATAGTTTAGGATTTTATCTTGATCTGCAAAAAGAAACTATAACTATACCAAAGTTAACTTTTGATGTACTCAATATCCCCAAGATTACTATAATTGCTTGTGGGACATCATATTATGCTGCTATGGTAGCTAAGCAGTGGTTTGAATCAATAGCAAAAATATCGGTGGAAGTTGATATTGCCTCTGAATTTAGATATAGAGATATATGCCTACCTCAGAATGGAGTAACAATTTTTATTTCGCAGTCAGGTGAAACAGCAGATACTATGGCTGCATTACGTTTTGCAAAATCCCATAAGCAACATACAATTGCAATTGTAAATGTTGCAGACAGTTCTATGGAGAGAGAAGCAGAATATAGTTTTAGAGTGCATGCGGGACCAGAAATTGGAGTAGCTTCTACTAAAGCTTTTACAGCTCAGCTTATGACTTTAGCTTGTTTGGTACTCGGGATAGCGGATAAGCGTAACCAAATTACTAAAGAAGAATTGATGTTGTTTACTAATAAATTAATGGAAGTGCCAGGAAAAATTTCATCTTTATTACAGAATGATGATGCAATTAAAAATGTTGCTCAAAAATTATCTAGTTTTCATAATGTGCTTTATATCGGTAGAGGTACTTCATATGCAATTGCTCTAGAAGGTGCCTTAAAATTAAAAGAACTTTCATATATACATGCTGAAGCTGTTGCAGCTGGTGAATTAAAACATGGTCCCATTGCTTTAATTGATGAAAATATACCAGTTATAGCAATAGCGTCATATGATGAACTATTTTCTAAGATGGTGTCTAATATTCAGGAAATAGCTGCACGTGGTGGAAAAATTGTTACTATGAGTACTTTAGAGGGTAATAAG
Source organism: Rickettsiales bacterium Ac37b (assembly GCA_000746585.2). Classification (NCBI taxonomy): domain Bacteria; kingdom Pseudomonadati; phylum Pseudomonadota; class Alphaproteobacteria; order Rickettsiales; species Rickettsiales bacterium Ac37b. Next base: position 1,178,028 of record CP009217.2, on the reverse strand, counting down.
TTTTTAAAAGATGTAAGCTGGAATAGTATTAATATCCCGGATGTACACCCTTTTATTAGTCCGTTTATTTATGTGATACCGTTGCAGTTACTGGCATATTATGTTGCGGTATATAAAGGTACTGATGTGGATCAGCCTCGTAATTTGGCTAAATCAGTAACCGTAGAATAATAGCTTGACAGCTAAGATTATAAGTATTACTTTTTCATTTTCTTATTAAATTATTAGGTTTTTATTATGAAAATATTAAGTTCACTAAAATCAGCTAAACAACGTGATAAAAATTGTCGCATTGTAAGACGTAAAGGTAGAGTTTATGTAATTAATAAAGCTAACCCTCGCTTTAAAGCTTGTCAGGGCTAATTTTATATTATTTAAGTTGCTTATTTTAACTAAATGATATTAAATAAATAGTTTTGTTATATTGCTTTATTACTAAATATAGCTTTCACTTTAATTAGAGGTTTGGGTGCTTATCAATCATGTAATGATATATGTTGTACCATTAGCTTTTTGCTCTAATACAAATTAATTTGCTGTAATTTAAAATAAAATTCTAAAAAATCTCTTGCCTAAATTCATTATATATGGCATGTTCCAAAATGGTTTCGTATAGGAGCCGCCATGGCTCAGTGGTAGAGCACATCATTGGTAATGATGAGGTCGAAGGTTCGATTCTTTCTGGCGGCACCATATATAATATCTTTGTTATATAGTTTTAAAAAGAAGTTTGGGTAAGTTAGTGTTAGAAATCATTGATATCATAGCTAGAGAAATTGTAGACAGCAGAGGTTTTCCAACTGTTGAAGTTGATGTGCATTTGAGTGGTGGGCATAAAGGTCGAGCATCTGTGCCAAGTGGTGCTTCTACTGGCACTTATGAAGCTATGGAACTTCGTGATGGTGATAAGAATAGATATCTAGGTAAAGGTGTATTAAGCTCGATTAGTGCTATTAATGGGGAAATAGTAGATACCATACTTGGTATGGATGTTAGTGATCAGTCTATTATTGATCATGCTTTAATTCACTTAGATGGTACAGAAAATAAATCTAGATTAGGCGCTAATAGTATATTAGCTGTATCTATTGCTGTTGCAAAGGCAGCAGCTTCAGCTTCTTATATGCCTCTATATAGATATATAGGAGGTATTAACAGTAATACTTTACCTGTGCCTATGATGAATATCTTAAATGGTGGAGTACATGCTGATAATGATATAGACATCCAAGAGTTTATGATTGTTCCTGTAAATAGTCATACGATGCAGGATGCGGTGCGGATGGGAGCGGAAATTTTTCATGTTTTAAAAGATATCTTAAAACAGTCTAGTTATAACACCAACGTGGGTGATGAAGGTGGTTTTGCTCCTCAAATGAAGAGCAGTTATGAAGCGTTAGATGTTATTATGAAAGCTATCGAACGAGCTGGTTATAAAGCTGGTAGTGATGTATTTATAGCATTAGATTGTGCTGCTTCAGAATTATATATAGATGGTATATATAATTTAGTTGGTGAAAATAAAAAGCTTACTTGTGAAAAACTTGTAGAATATTATGAAAAGTTAGTAAATAATTATCCTATTTTATCTATAGAAGATCCTATGGCTGAAAGGGATTATACTGGTTGGAAAATGATCACTGAATCTATAGGTAATCGAGTGCAATTAGTAGGGGATGACCTATTTGTTACTAATGTAAAGTTACTTAAAGAAGGTATAAAAAATCATTATGCTAATGCAGTATTAATAAAACCTAATCAAATTGGTACTTTAACTGAGACTCTTGAAACAATTAATGTAGCTTATAAGGCTGGTTATAATACTATTATTTCACATCGTTCAGGTGAAACAGAAGACACAACCATAGCTCACCTTGCTGTGGCTACTAATTCTGGTCAGATAAAAACAGGTTCCTTAGCTAGATCTGAAAGATTAGCAAAATATAATGAGCTAATTAGAATAGAAGAGGAATTAAGCGACCAAGGAAAATTTATAGGCTCAGAAGTATATTCAAAGTATATTAAGTAAGTAATTTATAATTATGCGATGCAATAAAAATTAAAACACAAATTTATATATCTGGAATAGCTTAGAAATAAATATTATTAAGATAAGCAATGCTCTATCCATAAATTGGTCAGTTTTTCCTGCACACTATTTTGGCTTAGTCTATTCGATAAATAAGCAAAATCTACTAAATCCATAGATTGATCTTGGTTATTACAACTATAAACATATGTTTCTTTTTTGGTAATAGGGTCAGAATGTTTTTGTAAACATTGCGCGCAAATTTCTTTCATCATACATTGCATGGGGGAATTGATACTAGCAATAGCAATATGATTAGGGTTAAGATATGGTTTTAGAGAAGTTTCTCTTGCTTGCTGAAGCGCAAACATCATTTTGTCTGAGCCTATAGTAATAATGCGGTTGATTTCAGAAAGATGTATAGTTGTTTTACCAAGTTGACCGGTTGCGTAGCTAATCAAAGCATTTACTATATTACCATGAAATGTTAAATCATTTGGTCTATGATCAGTAAATAGACCTTCATCACAGCACCATACAATTTGATCAGCAGCTTCTTCAATTTCCTGTATTTTATAACGGTCTGTAAATTTTTTATAACCTGCAAAATATAATACTTTAGAATTATTTTGGCGACATGCTTCACCTATAGAAAATAACACGGCATTGCCGAGTCCTCCTCCTATAAGTAATACAGTTTCATTTTGGGGAATATGTGTAGGCGTACCGGTAGGGCCCATGAGTATGATAGGTTCCTGAAGGGGTAAAGATGTGCATAAACTGCTAGATCCACCAGTTACTAAGGTAATCATGGAAACTGTACCAAGTGTTTTATCTATTTTTGCACCAGTTAAGGCTATGGACTCCATTGCTAAGTTGGTATTTTGAACTTTATTGGCAAAAAATTCATAATTTTGAAAACGATAAAATTGCCCAGGCTGAAAATTTTTAGCTGCCAAAGGGGCTTTTACTAGGATTTCTACAATATTTTCTGAAAGAGTATTTATTTGTTCTACATAGGGTATTAGTAAAGAATCTAATTCTTGAAAAAATTGTTCGGTGTTTAGATTATTGGTAGATGGTACTTTATAAATAGTATCTTTAATTACTGTAAAACCTTGCTTAGCAGAAGCCATGGCTTTTACTACATTTCCTGCAAAAGAGGGATGAAGATCTCCTAAAAAACTAATAGCTTTATGATCTTGATTTAAGTAAGTAAGTACATGAATATTATTAGGCTTAGAAATAAATTCTGGCTCTACTTGTGTGCCTTGATTATCTATGACCTGGAAATATTTGCCTGCAATTTTAAAGGTTTTGGGCATTTCTTGAGAAGCAATGATATTAGGTGAAGTGCCAGTTGCAATTAAAATAGTTTTAGCAGGTAAATTAAATTTTTGTCCCTGAATGTTTTTACTAATTAAACTAGCACAAGCATTGAATCTATCAAGTTCTATATCTTCTGGTATCAAATTTTCGATAAGTTTTATACCTTCTTTTAGTGCGTACACAATTTCTTCGTGGTTAATGCGATAACTAGGTGAATTGGTAAAGCTATTGCGATACATAATCGTGACACCACCCCAGCTGTTCAGTAATTTTAAAATGTCAGGTTTAGGTTTATTTTTTTCACTACGCAGAGCTGTTGCGTGAGTGATAAACTCATCTGCAATTATTATATCTTCTTCAGTCCAACTACTTCGTATATATGCTTTACCGTATTTTTCTATGAGTTTCTCATAACGGGTAAGGAATTTTTCTACTTGTATAGGGTAGTAGGTTAAAGCTTCGGTCGCACTATCTATGGCTGTGAGGCCTCCTCCTATAACTATTATAGGTAGTCTTATTTGTAAATTAGCTATTGATGACTGACGTGCTGCGCCGCTAAGTTGTAAATTCATCAGAAAATCTGATGCCATCTTTACTCCTTTATTAATACCTGATTTAAAGGGTATAATATTTGGTTTACCAGCACCCATGGCTAGGGTAATATGGTCAAAACCAAGTTCAAATGCCTGAATATCTGTAATATTACTACCAAACCTAGTGCCTCCATACATTCTAAAATTGGTTCTACGCTCAAGTAATAATCTTAAAATTTTTAAGTGATTCTTATTCCACCGGACTGTAATACCATATTCAGCAACTCCTCCAAAACCACCAGGAACACGGTCTTCTAAAGGTTCATATAATTCACTGACAGAATATATGGGTTTAAATTGTACGCGTTTTCCAAAAGGAGTAATACCAGAGAGTTCTGGAGGAAGGGGTTCAATTTTTAGGCCATCTATAGCAGTCACTATATAACCTTCATTTAGGAAATAATGGCTAATTGTAAATCCTGCAGGTCCTAGTCCTACGACTAATGTTTTATAGGTATTATGTTTATGAGGTAAATAATTTATTAACTTTAAAGGATTCCATCTGGTAAGAAGACTATATATTTCAAATCCCCAAGGTAGGATAAGTACGTCCTGTAACACTGAAGTTTCTACCTGCGGGATATTCACTGGTTCTTGTTTTTGATAAATGCAAGCTTTGCTACAATCATTACATATTCTATGTCCGGTAGCTGCAACCATAGGATTATCAATAATAATTGTAGCTAAAGCGCCAATTATATGTCCCTTAGATTTCAAATAATTCATTTCTGAAATTTTTTCTTCGAGGGGGCAGCCAGTTAAATCATTAGCTAAAGAATTTTTTTGGAAATTGTTATTATCCTTATTTTTGAGCCCTTTAGAACAAGAGTCTTTTCCTTGATTATGGCAATAAATACAATAATGTGCTTGATCAAGGGCATAATTAGGATCAATACCTGCATCGTTTAAAGAAAAGTCAAGTCTGGCATGTAGCTGTTCCTGTGTCTTAATATAAGATAAATTATTATTTTCATATTTATCTATAGGAACTAAATGATCAAAATCTAGCTTATTAGGTATTTTAAATATAATACTGTTATGATAAAGCTTTTGTCCTTGCGTGGAGAAGATAGCCCAGCATGCGTATAAAGAGGCTATCTGTAACTTTTCTTCTTCATTTTCTTTCAGCCAAACTTGAACATGGTGAATATAAAGTGCTTCACTAAAACTATCTGCAAAAAGAGTTTCTAATTGGAGGTGTAGTTTTTTTCCATCTAGTTCATGGGCTTGTTCTCTTGTACATGTTTTTAAAGCTTTGCGCTGAATAAAATTACGTTTAAATTCATAAATTTTAGCAAAAGCATTATGCTTATCATAAAGAGCATATATTTCTTGCTTAATATCAAATAATTTAGCAAAAAAATCTTCTAAATAAGGAGCTAAAGTTATAATAAAATTGCTATAGTTTTTGGCCTCTAAGTCTTTATTATTAGAACGCAAAAAAAGTAATTGATTATATAGCTCAATGTTAGATTCTTTTAGTTCATTTAAAAAGAATAAATCTAATTTTTCTAAACCTTCTGTTTGATATAAATCATTAAAATCTAAAGGTAATCCTAAGGTTAACTTATCCATGAAAATAAAACATGTATTAAATGGTTAAAATGGCATTCACTATAGTAAATTAAGTTATATTTGGGACTAAGAGTGATAAGAGAAGCCTACAAATATAGTTTCTTGATTTGAAATTAGCATATGTGTCACTCTTCACTAACCTAACAAAAAGTAGGTTTCGCTCTATCTGCCCTATCTACTAAGGAAGCTGAAAAAGCTATAGTAGGAGAGCTTTGAGCTAATTGCGTCCCAAATTCAAATCAATTTACTATATAACATTTTTTACAGGGATTTATACTATTTTTTATAATAATTTATATATTACTGTCTGCTACTATAGTGGCTTTATTATGTCCACTTGCAATTAGATTAGATAGTAAATTTTGGACAATCTCTGGTTTAAAAAATGGTCCTATACGTACTTTATATAGAACTGAATCTACATTATTTACTTCTGTAATATGAGCATTTTGCCCTAAATTAGCCGCCTTTTGTACAATGTGTTCAGCATTATTTTTGTTTTTATAGGCACCTAGTTGTACAAACAAAGGCGTAATATCATAACCATTACTTTCTTTGGAATTACTATTTTTTGCTTCTACATATTCATATCCTTTATCTAAAGTACGCGGTTTCATACCCTCAACTTCTGGTAATTGCATGGCAGATAATAGCTCCTTAGATTCATTAGATAAATATTCTACTTTTACTTTGGCAATTCCACGACTCTTCATACCCAATATTTCAGCAGCTCTTTCAGATAAATCAATTATTCTGCCAGGTACAAAAGGACCACGATCGTTGATCATTACCATTACAGAACGATTATTTGATAAATTTGTAACGCGCACCATGCAAGGCATTGGTAGAGTTTTATGTGCTGCAGTGAGAGAGCGTTTGTTGTATATATCACCATTAGCAGTAGTTTTATTATGAAATTTATCAGCTTTACTACCATACCATGATGCAATGCCAACTTCTGTATAGTTGGTATGTTTTTTAGGGCTATATTGTCTATTATTTACTTTGTAAGGTTTACCAACTTTATAGTGGGTATTATTAACAGTTTGCTGTGCATCAGATTTCTTTGCATGTACATTGGGGATACACCCAGACAATGTAATGAAAATTATAGAAGATAATATTTTATTTTTCATAGAATATAATCCTTTAAGGTTAAAACTATTATTGATAGATTTAAAAACTAAAACAAGTTCTCCGATATATATTTATTATTAATAAACGATAACTTTTTTAAACTGTAAGTATTAAGTAACTATTCTGATAATGATATCCTTACTTTATGGATTTGGTGGGCGATGACAGGGTTGAACTGCCGACCCTCTCGGTGTAAACGAGACGCTCTACCACTGAGCTAATCGCCCTTTTTATACTGAATAACGAAGACTGATATAAACAAATCAACGTTCTAATTTTTAAAATATCTATTACATTCATAAGATCGGGATATATATAACGAAGTTTATTTTATTTTGCAAGAAAATAATCTCATTTATTATGTAAATAACTAAAATAGCTGTTTAATAGCTATTTTACATTATGTTAGTCGTCAAAATAAGCAATATATAGGAGGTTGTTAACAAACATTAAATATATAATAAAATAAATTATTATAATAAAGTATTGATGTTTTTCTTCATAAGTAACAAAATATTTAACATATATACCTTATAATAATATTAATGAATCACTAATTAAAACTTATTTTATAACGTTAACGCTAAATTAATTCTTATGCTATTTTATAATATTTGAAGTGTAATAATATATGCGGAGCAATGTCATGCAAACAAGAGAAGTAGTGATAGTAGACGCAGTACGTACTCCTATTGGTAATTTAAATGGAGCTTTTATTAGTATAGCGGCTCATAAGCTAGGAGAAATAGTGATAAGAGCATTACTAGATCGGAATAATGTAGATGCAAATATGATTTCAGAAGTAATGATGGGACAAGTATTAACAGGGGCATGTGGGCAAAATCCAGCCCGTCAGGCTTCAATGAATAGTGGTATACCCAATAATATTCCAGCTTTTACAATTAATAAAGTATGTGGTTCTGGGCTGAAAGCAGTGATGCTTGCTGCTCAGTCTATTATGTTAGGAGAAAATGACATAGTAATAGCGGGTGGTCAAGAAAGTATGACTATGACCTCTCATGCTGCATATGTGCGTACTGGTGTAAGAATGGGAGATACTAACCTAGTTGATATGATGATTAAAGATGGATTAATAGATGCGTTTAATAATTATCATATGGGTATTACAGCAGAAAATGTAGCAAAAAAATATGATATTTCGCGTAGCAAGCAAGATGAATTCTCTTGTAATTCTCAAAATAAAGCTGAATCTGCACAAAAATCAGGAAAGTTTGTAGATGAAATTATTCCTGTAAAGATTCAAAGTAAAAAAGGTGAAGTTATTGTAGAGCAGGACGAATTTATAAAGCATGGTACTACAGTAGAAATTTTAAGTAAATTACGTCCGGCTTTTGATAAAAATGGTACAGTTACTGCAGGGAATGCTTCTGGCATTAATGATGGTGCTGCAGCCTTACTTTTAATGTCTGCAGAGTTGGCAAAAAAATTAGGTAAAAAACCACTTGTATCTATAAAATCTTGGGGAAAATCAGGAGTAGATCCGGCCATTATGGGTATTGCGCCTATTTATGCTGTGGAGAAAGCTCTTAAGAATGCTAGTTGGCAGCATACTCAGTTAGATTTAATAGAGGCAAATGAGGCTTTTGCTTCTCAATCAATTGCAATTGATCAGGAAATAGGGTGGGATATAACTAAAGTGAATGTTAATGGAGGAGCTATTGCTTTAGGGCATCCAATTGGTGCATCGGGTGCACGAATATTGGTTACGTTATTACATGAGATGAAAAGAAGATCTGTGCGTAAAGGTATTGCAACACTATGTATAGGTGGGGGGATGGGTGTTGCAATGTGCGTAGAGGCAAAATAATTATATTTTATTTAAGAGGAAAAATTATGACACGTTTAGCAATCGTTACTGGTGGTACAAGAGGTATAGGTAAGTCAACAGCTATTTCCTTACAAAATACAGGTTATAAAGTTGTGGTTAACTATGCCCAAAATGAGGAAACAGCAAAAAATTTTGAAGCTGAAACTGGGATAAAAACTTATAAATGGAATGTAGCGAATTTTGATGAATGTAAGAACAATATCAAGAAAATTGAAGATGAATATGGAGCCTCTGTAGATGTATTAATTAATAATGCAGGTATTACAAGAGATGGATTTATGCATAAGCATAATTATTTAGATTGGTCTGAAGTTATACAAACTAATCTTGTGTCTTGCTTTAATATGTCACATGCTGTATTAACTCAGATGAGAGAGAAACTTTTTGGTAGAATAGTGAACTTAAGCTCGATTAATGGATTAACTGGGCAAATAGGGCAAACTAATTATTCTGCTGCAAAGGCTGGGGTGCTAGGTTTTACCAAGGCGCTAGCAAGAGAAAATGCCCCTAAAAACGTTACTGTTAATGCTATAGCACCTGGGTATGTAAAAACTGATATGGTAGAAAATATTAAATCTAATGTATTAGATCAAATTGTTCAGCAAATACCAGTAGGTCGCATGGGAGAGCCCCATGAAATAGCCAGAGCTGTTTTATTTTTAGTTAGCGATGATGCAGGGTTTATTACAGGGGAAACTATTTCAGTTAATGGAGGTCATTATATGTAATACCGAGTTTGTATTACATAGGAATCAGGGGTTATGGAAAGTTTTTATTATTTAAATAATAGTTTGCATGTTGAATCTATAGCTCTTGAAAATATTATCAAAACTTTAGAACCCCCTTTTTATTGCTATTCATATAATAGTATATTAAATAATTATTTATTACTTGAAAATTGTTTTACCGCTATTAAGCCATTAATTTGTTTTGCCGTTAAAGCAAATTCTAATTTGGCAGTATTATCAATTATAGCTTCGCTTGGAGGTGGAGCTGATGCTGTCTCAAAGGGAGAAATTATTAGAGCCCTTAAAAGTGGTATTGCCCCAAATAAAATAGTATTTTCTGGTGTAGGCAAAACATATGAGGAGCTTAAATTTGCTCTAGAAAAAAATATATTGCAGTTTAATATAGAATCTAAAGCAGAACTATTATTATTAAATCAGATAGCTGGAGAATTAGGAAAACAGGCTAATGTAGCTTTAAGAGTAAATCCTGATGTTGATGGGATGACTCATCACAAAATTTCTACAGGTAAAAAAGATAATAAATTTGGTATTTATTGGACTGAAATAGAAAAAATAGCTAAGGAAATTCAAAGTCTTCACTATATAAAATTAGTGGGTATTTCTACCCATATAGGTTCCCAGATTGCAGAAATAGAACCGTTTCAGCGTACTTTTATATTAATGACACAATTAGTGCATACTCTTAATAAGCAAGGACATAATATAAAAAGGATAGATCTAGGAGGGGGTATAGGAATACCATATTTGCAAGCTGATATACTATTTCCATTAAAAGAATATGCTATTTTAGCAGAAAAATGTGCATTAGAGACAGGCTGTGAATTAGTTTTAGAGCCTGGTAGATTCATTGTGGGTAATAGTGGTATAGTTGTTACTAGAGTAACTTATGTTAAAGAAACTAAGTGGCGTAATTTTCTGGTAGTAGATGCTGGTATGAATGATTTAATGCGACCTAGGTGTACAATTTCAAGGGTTGATGGAAGAAAAAAAGAGTATATAAGTAAGAGCTAGGGATATAATTAATTTGGAGGAATTGTGGGACAAATATTACATGGCTGCGCCACGACTACGCACGCAATTAGAAAAGAATTACAGCGATCGCAAGCTACGATCAAAGAATTAAGTGAACAATATAATATTAACCCTAAAACTGTGATAAAATGGCGTCAAAGAAAAGAAGAAGGAGTAGAAGATCGCTCTAATGCTCCTAAAAAAGCAACTACTATTTTGAAGCCCGAAGATGAAGCTTTGATTATTGCTTTTCGTAAGTCTACGCAATTACCTTTGGATGATTGCTTTGATGCACTTATTAAAGAAATACCTTATTTAACTCGTTCAAATCTTTACCGATGCCTTAAACGGTACGGTTTATCTTGTTTACCCAAAGAAGATAATATCAAAGAGAAGAAGAAATTTAAGGCTTATGAAATAGGATTTATGCATCTTGATATCACAGAAGTAAGAATTGGTGAGGGAAAATTTTACATATTTGTGGCAATATGTAGAGTGAGTAAATTTGCTTATGTTGAGCTGCATAATAATAGCAATGGCGATACTACAGTTAATTTTCTTGATAACTTGGTAAGTAGCTGTCCCTTTAAGATACATACCATATTAACTGATAATGGTGTTCAATTTGCTTACAATGGTTTAGCCAGGTACAGAGCTCCTAAAGCAAGACATAGATTTGATCTAAAATGTAAAGATTACGGTATCAGGCATCGCACAACAAGGCCTTATAGTCCAAGTACCAATGGTCAAGTAGAAAGAATGAATAGGACTATAAAAGAAGCTACTACTAAGAAGTATCATTATACTAGTAGAGAAGAGTTAGATAGTCATCTACAAGCTTTTGTTATGGCTTATAATTATGCTAAAAGGCTTTCTTCTATTGCTAGAAAAACGCCTTTTGAAATGATCTTGACTTGTTACACACAAAATGCTAATAATTTTAGAATTAATCCTAACCATCAACTACTGAAACCGTACACCTAGACTTTTTAAACGATTACTGATACTCCTGATGGTATATATAATTTTTGATTCATGGAAGTACCTTTTTTTAATTTTTTAAAAATTTTTATTTTTAATAAAAAAGTAAAGAAATAGCTTTTGATTCCAGTATTTTTTGCAGAGAAATGATAAGGAAAGGAATTTGAAGCTAGAATTTGCCCTGATATTACTTATTATTTAATCACCTCCTAGTAAAGATTAAGCTCGTGATATTTTCTCTTTTTGTTTTATAAAACGGTTATAGCTCAAATATTTAAAAATAATTTTTATGATGTCTTGTGAAGAAATTAGATTTGTATTGCGACCTATTTGCGACCTAGAAGTAAATTAGAAATTTTTGTAGAAAGCTGTGAGTATTAAATTTAATGGGGCGGGTGACCGGTCTCGAACCGGCGACCCCCAGAACCACAATCTGGTGCTCTAACCAACTGAGCTACACCCGCCATTATTTAGTTAATTGATAATCTGCCAAGAACCATCTGGTTGTCTACACGCAGTTCCATAAGCCTTATGCACTTGACCACCTATATTAACAGTTTGATTATATTCTCGACAATATTGTCCACCACCTGCTCTATAGGTTCTCACCGGAGTAAAGCTACCAGAATGGCCTGTATCTGGATTCACCCAAGTGGTAGTCTGACCAGAAGATGCTCTCTCCAACGATTGTTGCTGTGCATTAAGCATACGCGATTTATCTACTTGATCTAAGGAATTACCTATCGATCCTCCAAGTAAAGCCCCACCCATAGCTCCTAGAGCTACAGCACCAATTTTACCACTACCCTTACCTAATGTAGAACCCAATAACCCGCCAACACCAGCACCAACTATTGTACCTACACTTTGTTTACTCATTCCACCTTGCTCTGCACAGCTCGTTAACACGATTGAGCTAACAACCAGACTAATAAATAGTTTCTTAGAGTTCATAGATATACTCCTTTGAGTTACAATATCAAATTTACTTAATGAATTATAACTTATTTTGTTTTAATATAAAATAAATTCACTATAAAATTAAAACACTACATATGTGTATATACCCATGTGCGTTAATAAGGTCAACAGGAAAGATTAAAAATATGACATCTGATCTAGACAAATTAAAAAAATATGCCACTTATAGCTCAGTTATAGCTGCTATTATTATCATAATTATGAAATTAGCAGGATGGGTGCTCACTAATTCACTATCAATTTTTGCATCCTTAACAGACTCACTCTTAGATGCAGTAACTTCTATGTTAAATTTATTAGCCGTACATTATGCCCTAAAACCTGCAGATAATGAACATCGTTTTGGACATCATAAAGCTGAAGATTTAGCGGTATTTGTGCAATCAGCTTTTTTTGGTGCATCTGGTATTTTTCTTATTATAGCTGCAATCAAACGAGCCGTTTATCCTATACCCTTAGATTATAGTTATCATGGCATCGTTATTATGATGGGTTCAATTATAGTTACCATTTGTTTAATTACTTTTCAGCGCTATGTCATTAAAAAAACCGGCTCTGATGTAATTAAAGCAGATTCTTTACATTATTCTATCGATCTATTATCTAACATAGCCGTTATTATTTCGCTTATTATCGTTACTATATGGGATATTAATATTATAGATCCTTTATTTGCCATTATTGTTGCAATCTTTATTTTACATGGCTCATGGGAATTATTGTGTGGCGCATTTGATAAATTAATGGATCGTGAGCTATCTGAAGAAAAAAAACAACGTATTATCAATATAATTAGGCTACATGATGTGATAAAAGGGTTTCATGATTTAAAAACTAGACATGCTGGAAATAAAGTTTTTATTCAATTTCATCTGGAATTAGATCCTAATATAACTTTAAATAAAGCCCATAATATATCCGTAGAGATTGAACATAAGTTACTACAAGAATTTGAAGGTGCTGAAATTATCATTCACCAGGATCCTGCCGGTATTGATGAACATGTAGAATATATTGAAACTTAATTTTTATGTTTAATTTTAAAAATAACTATATGGAATTTGCCTTGAAAGAAGCCGAGTTAGCTTCTATGAGAGGTGAAGTACCCATCGGTGCAGTAATTGTAAACTCTCTAACTAATGAAATTATTACCACAAGCAGCAATGAAGTTGAAAAATTACAAGATCCAACCGCCCATGCAGAATTATTAGCTATAAAAAAAGCCTGTTCTTTACTTGGTTCAAAATTTATAAATTATTGTGATTTATATGTTACCTTAGAACCTTGCCCTATGTGCGCTCATGCAATTTCTTTAGCTAGAATAAGAAGATTATATTTTGGCGCATATGATATTAAAGGAGGAGGAGTACAACATGGAGCTAGAGTCTTTTCCTCTAACTCCTGCCATCATACACCTGAAATATATGAAGGAATTGAGGCTTTAAAATCAGAAACACTTCTTAAGAATTTTTTTCAAAAATTACGTTAAAAGCATAGCACCCTAATTTAAATTATGGTTAGGCTGCAACATATAGTGGAACAATGCCTATATAATAATAAAATATTATCCCTGCTCTGATATATCAGAGCAGGGATAATATAGAAGTAAAATATTTTATGCTAAAACTTCTGGCATATCTGGTATTTTCCCAATCACCGATGGTGAGGAATCTGCGTTAGAATCTTCTGCAGTGTTAGAAGTCGAAGATGATTTATCTGTATTAATACTTTCATCTTTGTTATTAGAAGTAAAATAATCATATCCAGTGTATATAAGGTAACTTAAACCAGTACCACCTACAATACCTCCTACTGCTTTTGGTACCCAACTTGGTATACAACTTGAGCTCTCAACTAGTTTTGCTTGTGAATCATTATGATCGCTGGTAGAATCTGGTTGTTGACTATTTTCACTTGTAGCTGCTTTATTTTGATTAGTTGAGGGGGAATTATTATCGTTAGATTTTCTCTGCCGTAATGAAAGCTCTATAGCTTGTTGCAGTTCAGGAAAGTTTAGTGGGTTACCATCACCTGACTTATGACCTACTAAAACTCTTGGAAAACCTTCAGCTGCTTGATTTAGTGCTTGTTCTGCCTGCTCTCTTGATAATATATTATCATTCTCAACATAATTTTCCTGTAGGATAGAAGGATCAAATGTTTCAACTTGTTCTTCATCAATTCGTTCTTGCTCAGTAGAATCTGAAGTACTAGCAATACTAGAATCTTGTTCTTTGCCTTGATTACGATCATTTATTTCCATATTACATTCGTCTTTCTGACGATTTATGTCCTCTAATTTATTTTGACTTTCTTTTAATTGCTGGTTTATGTTATCTAGTTTATTTTGATTTTCTTCTAATTGATTTTGTATGTTATTTAGCTCCTGTGTATTTGTAACAGGATTCTGTTCCTGTTTTGCTAATTCTTTTACAGCTTTACCATATTCATCTATCAATTTTTGCTTTTGCGCCTCTAGCTCTTTTTCTTTTTTCTTGAGCTGCTTGGTCAAATCTTCTGATGTACTATCTAACAATTCTTGTTTTGTTACTTCTAATTGTGAATGTATGTCTTGTGCATTATTTTTTACTTTACTTTCTCTTTCCTGTAATGCCTTTTCTTTTTCTTGTAATTTTTGAATAGACTTTTCTAGGTCTTGTTTTTGCTCTTTTAAAGATCTAATTAATACTTCATGTGTTTTATATTCTTTATCTAATTCTATTAATCTAGTTGCTGGACCGGGAGTAGTAACTTTCTCAAGAGAGCTAGCACTACTTGAAGCTGATGATTTATTTTTATATTTTAAGATTTTATTAAGAGGCATAAATCACTCCATAATTATATTAAACGATTTCAATTATATTAAGCACGCTTATTGGCGTTAATAGTAAGGCTAACAATCAATTATTAATTTTTTGATAATAAAAAGACGAAATCATTCGTTTTTTTAATTCTAAACCTTAAAATATAATAATAAATTAATAATTCTATATTTCAATGACAAATAGTAATTTCTTTCTAATATTGTTTTTATAGTAAAATATAAATATCACAAACTATAGAGTTAAGCTGTTAGGTAAAATACCAACAGCTTAAATCCATAAACGTGTAAATGGGGTTTTTACTCAGTAAGTAACGTTGAATCTCCTCTTATTGTTACCACTGCAACATCATTGACTAATAAGGCCGGAGTATTCACAACAGTACTATTTATCCCTTCATTACTGCAACTTTCCTTATTACTTTCTGGTATTGCTGGTAGATTATGAGGTAATTCACCTCTTACATTACTACCTTGAGCCTCTGTTCCCCTATTACCACTTAAGTCTACGTTTTCCCAAGCTTCTCCTTTATTATATGTTGGATCATCCTGATCTTTTTTTCCTTTATTGCCTCCCAAGCACGAAAAACAACCACCCATAATATCCTCCATTATGTAAATAGTTAATATACATTAAGAGAATAAGCCTAATGGACAAACGTTAATTATTTAATAAAAAAAATAGAACAAACATTCTTTTTTATACTCAAAATATATAAACTTCATGTTATAGTAAGTCAAAAATCCATTTATAATTTTTTATTTTCTTATGGATAACTTGTAATTCAATACAATAATTCATATCTTATTATATGAAGATTTATAATAAAATTTTAAGGTATATGAATTATGAATTTCGAAAAATTTACTGAAAATGCAAGAAATATCATTCAAACTGCTCAAACTTTAGCTATTAAAAACAATCATCAAAGATTTGTTCCTCTACATGTCTTAAAGGCATTACTCGATGATGAAGATCAATTAGCAGTGCGCCTAATTAATGAATGCGAAGGTAATATACAAAATATCGCCACTACTGTAGAACAGGAACTAAAAGCTATACCTATGATTTCAGGCTCAGGCGCTTCTGGCCTTTATCTGGATTCTGAAACAGTAAAACTATTTGATACCGCAGAAGAATTAGCGCGCAAAGCAAGTGATAAATTTATCCCTGTAGAAAGAATATTACAAGCATTACCATCTTATATAAAAGTTTTGCCCACCAATGGTATTACTACTCAAAAGCTTGAAGCAGCTATTATTAAAATGCGCAAAGGTCGTACAGCCGATACTGCAAATGCTGAACAAGCATATGAAGCTTTGAAAAAATATGCTAAAGATGTAACAGAACTCGCACGCAATGGTAAACTTGACCCTGTTATCGGTCGCGATGATGAAATTAGAAGAACCATGCAAGTATTATCACGTCGTACTAAAAACAATCCTGTATTAATTGGTGAACCTGGAGTAGGAAAAACAGCTATTGCTGAAGGTTTAGCATTACGTATTATACAAGGTGATGCTCCAGAAATTTTGAGAAATTGTAAATTGGTATCTTTAGATTTAGGTGCTTTAATTGCTGGTGCCAAATTTAGAGGAGAATTTGAAGAGAGATTAAAAGCCGTATTAAATGAAATAGCACATGCTGAAGGCGAAATTATATTATTTATTGACGAATTACATACACTAGTTGGAGCAGGAGCTGCAGAAGGTGCAATGGATGCCTCTAATTTACTTAAACCTGCCCTAGCACGCGGAGAATTACATTGTATAGGTGCCACTACTTTAGATGAATATAGAAAACATATCGAAAAAGATGCTGCCTTGGCACGTAGATTTCAACCCGTATATATTAATGAACCTTCAGAAATAGATACTATTTCTATTTTACGTGGCATTAAAGAAAAATATGAATTACATCATGGAATCAGAATTACTGATAGCGCCTTAGTCGCAGCAACGTATTTGTCTAATCGCTACATTACAGATAGATTTCTACCAGATAAAGCTATTGATTTGATAGATGAAGCTGCAAGCAGACTTCGTATGGAAGCAGATAGTAAACCAGAAAAACTTGATGAGCTTGACCGTAAAATTATTCAATTAAAAATTGAACAAACAGCTCTACAAAAAGAACAGGATACCGCGTCCAAAGAAAGATTAGTGTTGTTATCTACAGAATTACAGGAATTAGAAAAAGAAGCGTTGGACTTAAGTACTAAATGGGAAGCAGAAAAACTTAAACTTAGTAATGCACAAAAACTTAAGGAACAACTTGATACTGCAAAACAAGAATTAGAGCTTGTAGAACGTAAAGGAGACTTAAATAGAGCTGGTGAACTCATATATAGCATTATCCCAGATCTTACTAAAAAATTACAGGAAGAAGAACAACATAAAAATAATCTTATGATTAAAGAAGCTGTAACTGAACAAGATATTGCCTCTATTGTAGCACGCATTACTGGCATCCCAGTAGAAAGGATGCTCACAGGTGAAAAAGAAAAACTTTTACATATGGAGGATTATTTACGCCAACATGTCATAGGACAAGATGATGCATTAATTGCAGTAAGTAATGCCGTCAGAAGAGCACGCGCTGGCATTCAAGATATCCATAGACCTTTAGGTTCGTTCTTATTCTTAGGGCCAACTGGAGTTGGTAAAACCGAACTAACCAAATCTTTAGCTGCCTTTTTATTTAATGATAAAGCTGCCTTAGTACGCATAGATATGTCTGAATATATGGAAAAACATGCGGTCTCACGTCTAATAGGAGCCCCTCCTGGGTATGTAGGCTATGAAGAAGGAGGCACACTTACTGAAGCAGTACGTCGAAGGCCATATCAAGTCATTCTATTTGATGAAGTAGAAAAAGCTCATCCTGAAGTGTTTAATATTTTATTACAAGTCTTAGATGAAGGAAGGTTAACAGATGGACAAGGCAGAACTGTTGATTTTAGAAATACAATTATTATTCTAACTTCTAATTTAGGAGCAGAAATCCTAGCCTCACAGCCAGAAAATACCGAGCTAGAATCAGTAAGAGAACAAGTTATGGATATAGTACGCACTACCTTTAGGCCTGAGTTTTTAAATAGATTAGACGAAATTATCTTATTCCACAGATTAACACGTTCCCATATGAGCAAAATCGTTGATATACAAGTAAAGCAATTGGCTGATACCTTAGCAGATCGTAATATAATTCTCTCTATAGATGATAAAGCCAGAAATTGGCTTAGCAATAAAGGATATGATAGTATATACGGAGCACGTCCTCTTAAGCGTGTTATCCAAAAAGAATTACAAAACGAATTAGCTACTATGTTATTAGCTGGTAAAATTAATGATAATAATAATATATCAGTATCAGCAGATGATAAAACATTAATAATTAATATAATATAAATAATTATTAAAAGTTAATTGTGGTGTATTTTAAATAACACTAAAGAATTTCTATAGTACCTAATTTAATATATTAGGTACAAATACCGCCAAATATATGATTTTGTTTACCAGATGTACGGCCTTTTTCTATCTGCCCACTATAATCCATCATACTTGATATAATTTTGTTCATATTACTAGTGATAGCTTGATAATTAGCTTTAAACATCTTTTCTTGCAATTTTAATACATCTGTTAAAGTTGCACATTTAAAAAAATCCTTAGATAATTCTAAATTCTCTGCTACTAACTCATTCATAGAGTTCATAACCTGACCACCAATAGTTTCACTCATTTTCATATATGCATCTCCATACGTAAAAACAGACGTAAGATTATTTGCAATAGCAGACTCATCTAACTTATGTCCATGAGGAGATATATGAGGCATTTCATGTTCAACATGTTCCACCTGCTTTTTTAGTGTAGACTTGGCTTTATTAAGCTGCTTATCTATCTTAGGGGTAGTAGCTTTTTTCTTTATTTGTGATAACGGTTTCATAATATCACCTCCTTAACATCTTACTATTTTGACTGACTTTTTATAATAAAGATAGAATACTATATTACTAGTCAAAAATTAAAGTCTACAAGTAATATATAAATTATCAGTTAAAATATCAAATTACAGAAAAACTGCCTTATATATAATATATAGTACTTTAAAATTTGGTAAAGAATTTCAGAAAATCATAAAAAAATATTAAATTTGCCCTAAAGAACACACTATATTTTTGTATCACAATATACACATCATTATAATATATAAAATTAATTATTCTATACTATCGAATTTTTTCTATTATTTAAATATAATAAAATATATGTTTAAATAAATTAACTAGTATAATAAAGACAATTATTAATATAGGTAGAAAATATGCCAAAATTTAAACAAATAGTAAGAGATCTTGCAAGTAATAAACATCAAAGAGCACAAGATGCTGTTCAATATTTAAATGGTCAAGGTATTAAATTATATAATAAAAATACAGGAGAAGAACTTAAGCCTTGTAATTTACCTGAAGATTTAAGTATAGAAAGATACTCAGGTAGCAGCCACGAGCATAGCTACGTAAAAAGACTAGAAGAAAAAGGTTATGTACCATTTAATGACTTACCTGAAAATGTTAAGGTAAGTTCATGCACAAATGAATGTAATCTAGAGTCCTCTCTTGAAGCCCTAGGTAAACCTTCTGATATTATACCAGAATAATAATATTTTGATCAAAATATTATTTGAAGCCAATTTATGGAGGATAGACTCTCCATAAATTCATTCTAGTCAATGGTATTGATATTTTAATTCTCTTTCTTATTAAAATCCCATGAATTCATAATATGGGTTTTACGTTGCTCAAGACGTATAATACGATTTTTAGAGATCATAACAGATATTCTACCGCATAGCTGAGGTAAAAATATTATACATAATATACCTACACTAATAATACCATAAATCATAACCCAAACATCACTATTAGATACCAAAACTCTTGAGAATTCATGTATTTTATAGGTATTAAGTAGCTGAAATATAAAAGGCAACAACGCAAGCGTGTTCATTGCAAGCACAGTATTTAAAGAATATATATTAAGTCTATTTTTAATAATAATAGCAATAATACTAGGCATTGCACCTATTATTATGAAGATTAAAATATAATAGGAAAAAAATATAGTACTTAAAAGTATGATACATAATATAATTAATAATATTTTCTTTATTAGATTCGAGTTTAACTTTGACATAATATTCTACCTAAAATTTTGTAATAATTAAGATTATAAACGTAATCGCACAGGATAAATATGATAATACAGCGCATAATTTTAACCCTAATTTATATCCTTTCACATAACATTGCTTTTCATCATGTAACTCCTTTATTTGTTCATTGATAGATGCTAATTGTTGTTCAGCTAACTCCATCTCTTTCCGGTCAAGTTCTAAATAAGATGTATCAATAATTATGTTGAGCAATTTTATAAAATCACCCCTAGGTATTTGATTATTTAGATTATTATGTAATGCTTGCCTTCTTTTATAATTACCTACCATTTCTAATAGAGGTAATAACATCTCTACAACTATTGCAGATAGATTACTAAGCTTATAAATCTTGTATTTTTCTTGAGCTATAGCCATCATAATCAAAATTGTAATTGCATCATGATCTAAAAATCTTTTACTAACTTTATTATAATCTTTATAATTTAATCTTTGATCCATCCCTAAATTTGCAGCAAGAAAAGCAGCTATATGCCTATCTATAACAAATGTACTAGATTGCTCGGCTTTTTTTTCTATACATAATAATAATTCATATACTGAAGTAATATACTCCTCTGCTATCAAAGGACTTTGACAAGGTAAATTAGGGTTTAATTCATATAAACACCTTTCTACACCAAAACCTATACCTGGTTTATTTATGGCATATTTCGCTCTGCTTAAATGCATTAAAAGCTCACGTGCTTTTTCCTCTGTATAATCTAGTTCTGTAAATTCATTCCAAATAGACATATTAATAATACGACGTATATTATCTACGTAACTATTGGCCTTTTCGGAGAGAGCATAAGCTATTAACACTCCTAAAGCATCTAATGATACCGCACAATCTTGTAATCTAATAGGTGCATATTGATCTAAAATACATAAAGCTTTGATAATAATTTCATCTTTATCGCCAGTACCAGTACCATATATTTTAGGTTTTAAAAGCTTTTCTAATTTTACTACTTGCTGACTTTTAGAATTCATTTCCAGCCATTTTAGTAACACTTCCTCTTTAAGAAAAGCTTTAGCTTTTTCCCAGTTTTGATGCATATTATATGCTAATGATCTAAGATTAGGATAATAATTATTATTAAACATTATATTATGATTTGAATCTATATCCTCATTATCTACCACACTTAATTGTTTTCTATTGTACCAGTCCATAATTTCTTGAAACTGCCAACGTGTTTCCAGATCGTCATTTACTAACCCTTTAATGAGAGGCCTAATAGACATTGCTATAGAGCGACCTCGAGTGTAAATCTTATAAGAGCCATACATAAAACGCTGATTAACTAAATCATCAGACTCTGTTACATTAAAATCATGACCAAAAAATAAATATAAGCACGTTACTCCTAATGCAAAATAATCGGTATGTTCCGCTCCATCTCCTTTAGTAATCATAGGATTACATTCTGCACGCTCCAAAGACTCATATATAATATTTTGTGCAAACCCAGTATTACCATTCACACAATCTCCCAGTACAATCTTTTTATTATCAGTATCTATATAGATGTTTTTTGGATTTATATTACCGTGTACTATACCAAAGGAATGTAAAACCTGTAATATTTGACATATAGGTATTAAAATTATATCTGTAATAAATTCTGCACTAAAAGGACCATGTTCTTTAGAATATTCATCTAAGCTAATGATACTAGGTTTTTCTAATATAACTACAAATTGCTCCATATTAGTTTCTGAGATTTTTACTATTCCATAATCTATTGGCGATATTATATTATTTATTGGGTTATGCTTTAAATTATCAATTACTGATAATCTAAGGGGTAAGGACTTAGTATATACCAATGCATATAAATTAGTATTATCAGAGTTATTACGCTTAACCTTATAAGCTTTACAAAAAATGTTGCTAAGTTCCGGGATAAATTCCAAGCAACAAATTAGATATTCTTCTTTAAGAACATCGATTATATTGCTTTTCTTTATAGGATATTTACTATACTCATGATTATTATCTTGAATATTCATATTTAACTCTTGTTCTTCAAGCATTTTCAATTCTAATTCATCCTTAAAGCGTTAGTAATATTTATAATTATAGTAAATTAAGTTGTATTTAGAACTAGAGCAGATAAAGTGAAGCCTACAAATAGTAGAAGAGCTTTGAGCTACCTGCGTCTTGAATTCAAATCAATTTACTATATAGCTTAAGCTAACCAGACTTATTTCTACTCAGTCCGTAATGACATAATATACATTAAATATATTGCTAACTAGTAAACGAACAAATTTAAATGATTATATATGGGACAAGGGCAGATAAAGCGAATCCTACAAATAATAGGGAAGCTTTGAGCTATAGCAAAGGCAATTAAAATAATACAAGGCGTGAGGCTAAAAGCGTAGAAATACTATTGTAGGCAACGAACAACAAAGTAATATTTAAATTGCCACAGCCATAACTGCGTCCCAAATTCAAATCAATTTGCCATATAGATTTTTTTACACTAAATTATGATAAATATGTTTTTATTTCTTTTGGCCACAAATTAAACTATAATTTTCTTTCAAAGGCTCTTAAAACATGGCTTTACCAAATGATGTGCAAAGAAGCCTAGTAACTCTAAAAACTTCGTGAACTTTTATTGTCTATTATATAAGATAAGTCGCCCTTTCTTTTTTTATTTTCTCGATCTTGAAAAGTTAAATTAATAGTTTCAGATTGCATAGAGAATAATGTCTCCATAGATGGTAATAGTCCATTGTATTCAAAACTATTCCGCTGCTTCAAAGTAGTTATATTATCTTTAATACTAGGACTTTCACTAGATAGTCTATTATAAGAATTATAATTGCGTTTTCTAAGTAAAGGAGGAACTGCAAGATTAGTAGAGGTATTACTTACTTTCTCACTCCACGTTTGCGAATTATTGCTATATAATAAAGGAGTAATAGAATTATTATTCATATTTTTATCAATGTACTGTTCAGCAATCTCTAATTGAAACTTTAATTGATATATTTCCCTACCTTGCTGAATTATTAATAACTCTTTATTACTATTAGATTTTTTTAGATCCTCATTAATTTTGGTCAAATCTTGAATTTGTTTTGTTAAGTTTGCATGCCTATTATTAGAGCTAGGTGATACATTATGTTTATTAGTACTTTTAGATAAGCAATTAATTGAATTAATCGGCTTAGAAACTAGAGTAGATGGTGTCAATAGAATAAAATCTTTAACAAAATTTGCTGATAAAGTATTTGTATTATCTTTTGTAGGTGTTATAGAATTATTATTAACCTGATTAAGTTTATTTGATACTCCTTTTGGAACAGACTGTACGTAGTTAGCAGCTAAGTTTGTACTTACTTCATGAACTTGATCACTTCTTTTCAAGGCTTTCTTTTCTAAGAATTCTATGGTATGGTTCTGACCGCCCATAGCTGCAAAATGTAATAATGTGCGTCCATCTTGAGTTTTTTCATCTGTTCTTAAACCTTTTTGGATTAAAAACTTTATCGTATTATTATGACCATTATAAGCAGCTAAATGTAATCCTGTACTTCCGTTATTAGTTTTTGCATCTATGCTTAAACCTTTTTTTTCTAAAAACTCTATGGTACGGTTCTGACCGCCCATAGCCGCAAAATGTATCAGTGTGAATCCGTTATTAGTTTTTTCATCTAGTTTTAAACCCTTTTTTTCTAAAAACTCTATGGTATGATTATGGCCATTATGAGCAGCTAAACATATAAGTATATGCTCTTTAATGTCGATTTTCAAACCTTTGCTTTCTAAAAACTTTATAACACTATTATGACCGTAAGCAATGGCATAATGCAAAGCTGTACTTCCATCATTAGTTTTTATGTTTATTAGGCCTGGAGAGGATTGAAGCATCTTTTCTAATGTTTCGATTTCTGCTGTTCTGATTAGAGATAAAAATTCTTCTTCCTGGTAAGTTAACATTTTATCACACCCTTATTACAAAATTATAAACTGTTTTAATACATTATAAAATGTTTGTAAATATAGCAAAGACAATTTCAAAATGATACGTTACACAACTTTTGTCTACTCGAGTAAAGAGGATTTTAGGAAAAGATTAGGCTTAATTGGCTGTAATATTACATAAGCTCATATTAGGATTTATAATGGTAGATTTTATACCTATACAATCTAGAATGGTGTGAAACATGTGCATATAGCTTATATTCTTATTCTTATTATATCTTAAAGCCTCAAATTTCTTAGAATTATTTTTAATAAAATTATCAGAAGCCCAAATAAATAAAGGAACATGTAATTGTTCTGGGGTAAGCTTGGTACCATGTAGATAAATCCCATTCTCTCCCAAAGATTCTCCATGATCAGAAACATATATTACTATTGCATTCCTATTTCGCATTCTCTCAATAACTGCATTAATAACCTCATCTGTATATAATATTGTATTATCATACGAATTTATTATTTCGTCATCCGTACAGTGCCCAATTTGCCAATTAAAAAATTTCCGCTCACATATAGGGGTAAACTTTTTAAATTCTTTCGTATATCGCCATTCATAGTGAAAATGACTTCCTCTAGTATGCAATATAATTAATTGATTACCTGAAACTTGCAGTAGCTTTTGTTCCAAAAATGGTATGATTTCTAAATCATATACATCATTTTTATCAATATAATAATGTATTAGCGTCTTATATTTATTGGCATTAGCAATATTATTAAAACTTGTTTCGTAAGCAGAATTAGATCCTTGCGTTGCGATCCAACTAGTCACAAAATTAAGTTGATTCAATACTTGGATTATAGAGGGACCGAAAACATTATTTGGCTTATATTCATTATAATTTAAACATAACAAACAAGGTACTGCATGAAAGGTAAAATTATTACAGGCCTGCATTTTACTAAAGCTAATTAAATTAGATATTTTATCTAATTGTGGTGAAGTATTTCTAGGATAACCATTGATGTGAAAATGATCATATCTTGCTGATTCACCAATAATAATTACTACATCTAAATTCTTTACTCCTTCTTCTAAAGATATATCCTGTACAATTTTATTTACATTCTTAGAGCTGTTATGAGTTAGAGCACGATAGGTGCCTTCTAAATAGTTATATGGTAAATAATGCTCTGTAATATCTACACCACCTAATATTACGGCAAATATTACAAAAGCCATACTAACAAAACTTAATTTAGAATAAGATGGATGAGAATAATCATATTTTATAAATAGAATAACTGCCCAAATAGCAACAATAATAGCTAGTAACAAATAGCCAAGAAAATGCATATTAATAAAATGCAAACATTCTTCTTGATTGGCGTGTAGGAAAGAAGTTACTGTATAGTAATTAATACGAATCTGATAATGATAAACAAAATATGCTCCTATAGCACTACATATAAAGGTAATAATAGTTATAATGCTATATAAAACTTTATTAAAGCTAAAAGCAAAGAAAAATATAAAACTAAATAATATAGAACCTAAATAACGATGAATAAATTCTTTAAATGACTGTACAACATCTTCTAACTGCCCTAAATCAGCCATGATCAGCTTCATATTAAATAACATCGTATAAACTACAGCAATAATTATTATAATATATATACGCTGATATTTAGATTTCATATATTATATATGTATTTTAAATGTTGGTTCAGTACGCGCTCTAATTTCTTCTACAGAAACATCTTGGGCAATTTTGGTAAGAATTAATCCTGCAGAGGTGATATCAAAAATGCCTAAATCGGTAATAACTCTATTAACTACATGCTTTCCTGTCAAAGGCAAGCTACATTCCTTAACTAATTTATACCCTTTATCCTTAGTATTATGTTCCATAATCACAACTATTCTTTTGGCACCAGCTACTAAATCCATAGCGCCTCCCATACCTTTAACCATTTTGCCCGGTACGGTCCAATTCGCTAAATCACCTTTATCTGAAACCTCAAGCGCACCAAGTATACTTAAATCAATATGACCTCCACGAATCATTCCAAAGGATGTAGCACTATCAAAATAACTACTTTCTGGTAATGCTGATATAGTTTGCTTACCCGCATTAATTAAATCTGCATCAACTTCATTTTCATAGGGAAAATGTCCCATACCTAACATTCCATTCTCACTCTGTAATATTACATGCACATTTTCTGGCTTATAATTTGCTACCTCAGTTGGCATACCTATACCTAAATTTACATAATACCCATCTTTTAATTCTTCAGCAGCTGTAATACGATATATGTCTTCTTTACTCCAAGCCATATTTTTCTCCTATAAAACTTTATCACTAATGTTTATTTACTACTAAACGTTCAATACGTTTTTCATAATTTGCACCTTGCAATAATCTATGTACAAAAATACTAGGAGTATGAATATTATCACTATCCAATTCACCAATCTCAACTATCTGTTCAACTTCCACAATTGTCACTTTAGCAGCTGTTGCCATAATAGGATTAAAATTCCTAGCAGTTTTCCGATATATAACATTCCCAGCTTTATCCGCTTTCCATGCCTTAATAATCGCTAAATCTGCAATGAGTGCCTTTTCCATAATATATGTTTTTCCATCAAAATCTTTGTGCTCTTTTCCTTCTGCTACCACCGTTCCAACACCTGTCCTAGTATAAAAAGCTGAAATACCTGCCCCTCCAGCTCTAATACGTTCTGCAAGCGTACCTTGAGGATTTAGTTCCAATTCTAATTCACCATTTAAATATTGGTATTCAAAAGTTTTATTTTCTCCCACATAAGAAGAAATCATTTTTTTTATCTGCCTAGTTTGTAATAAAATACCAAGACCAAAATCATCTATTCCACAATTATTACTTACTATTGTAAGGTTTTTAACACCTGAATCACGTATCGAAAAAATTAAATTTTCAGGAATACCACATAGGCCAAACCCTCCCGCCATAATAGTTATATTATCATGCAAAACACCTTGTAATGCTGATTTTGCATCACCATAAATAGTTACCACAATACACAACTCCTAAGTAAATAATGATTAATCCAAATTATAATTCTTTCTAAGTATAGTAAATTAAGTTGTATTCTGGACTCGGAGCGATAAGCAAAACCTACAAATGGTAAGAACTTTGAGCTAACTGAGTCCGCAAGTTCAAATCAATTTACTATAAATATATAGCCAAGACAACGACATAACAAGTTCAAATGTTTTTACTATAGTAAGAGAAGCTAAAGATGTAATCATTGATGATTAGCTAAAGTCTATAATTTTCTAGGAGAAAAATGAAAGTACAATATATACATCTCAACTTCTCTTACTATATTCATTTTGATCATATTAATTAGATATTAATATTTAGTAAATTAAAACTTAAGAATAATACAAGAATCTAAACATAATCAAATTTCTAATGCAAATTAATTATCATTCACTGTTTAGGTAGTTTTGCATCCGAGGGTCTTATATAAAGTGGTACCAATTCTTGATTTATATCATTGCTAAGATATTTATACCAAGCAGCCTTTGCTACCATATCTGCAGTGATAACATTAAAATCTTCATTTAATATATAAGATTTATTAATTTTCAACAAATCTTCTAATAACTCTGCACCGCTACCAGCAATAATACTATCTTGAGCTATTAATCTGACTGCCTGCTCATAATCTAGTAAAGATGGTGCTAAGGTAGATACCATACCTGAAATAGTATGCATAAAACTTTGCATATATACTTGATTACGCCTTGCATCGAGTACAATACTGATATTTTTGTTAATAGTATCTGTAAAATTCAGAGCTATAGCTTCAAAGCAGCTTACCACAACAACCGGTAATTTTGATGCTAGTTTCATGCCATGCATAGCAGCAATACCTGCTCTAATACCTGTAAAACTACCAGGCCCTACAGTTAAAGCTAACATATCTAAATTCGAATATTTCAGATTATGATTATGTAATATTTTTAATATTAGCGAAAAAAGTAATTCTGCTTGCTTTGATGTTTCATCCGAACATATAGTTTCAATAATTTGTCCATTTTCAATAAGCGCAACTGAACAAAAACTATTACACGTATCTATTGCTAAAATTTTTACCATATTTATATTATATTCTACTTTTATATTGTCATATTTATGGATAAGGAAATATTATATCTTTTATATAGAACCATTTATTCATAACATATACTCTATTATTATAATATAAAAATTTTTCGTAAAAAAATCTCTTGCAAAAATAAATGTAACCTGTTAAAGGAATTAGGTAAGTGGTTATTAGCCACAAATATAATGGTAATAACCTCAAAATATTTTGGGGCCTGTAGCTCAGTTGGTTAGAGCATACCGCTCATAACGGTAGGGTCGCTGGTTCAAGTCCAGCCGGGCCCACCATTATTTTCTAATCTTATTGATGATAATATCTATATGAATATTAACCCTGCTATTGATTTAATTGCACAAATTATCAGCTTATATAATTTAATATTAATCGTATGGATTATAATGAGTTGGTTAGTATATTTTAATATATTAAATAAACACCAACCTCTTGTACAAAAACTAATGCATGCCCTAACGAAATTAGTCGAGCCTGTATTAAATTACATTAGAAATTATATACCTACTATAGGGGGAATAGATTTATCAGCTATAGTGTTATTTTTAGCGCTTGGCTTTATAAAAAATGTATTATATACTTATTTTTATAAATTATAAAAGTTTTAGCTAAATCATGCAGGTAATACTCGCCAAACCTCGCGGCTTTTGTGCAGGCGTCGAACGGGCCATAAAGATAGTAGAACTAGCTTTAGAAAAATATGGTCGGCCTGTTTATGTCAGGCATGAAATAGTACATAATAAATATGTTGTTGATCAATTAAAATCTAAAGGAGCTATTTTCGTAAATAGCCTTGATGAAATTCCGGAAAATTCAATTACTATCTTTAGTGCTCATGGTGTTTCAGAACAAGTAGAAATTGAGGCTCATAATCGTAATCTATCTATAATAGACGCTACTTGCCCTTTAGTTACTAAAGTACATAAAGAAGCACAAAGGAATGAAGAACAAGATAGACAAATAATTCTTATAGGTCATAGAGGCCATCCTGAGGTAGAAGGTACTTCTGGACGTGTAAAACAAGAAGTTATCATTGTTTCTTCAATTGAAGAAGTAGCCCAAATTAATGTGAAAGATCCTAGTAAATTATCGTACGTCACGCAAACTACTTTAAGTGTAGACGATACAAAAACGATTATTGATAAATTAAAGACTCGATTTCCTTTGATTCAAGGTCCAGAATTAAAAGACATTTGTTATGCAACCCAAAATAGACAGAATGCAGTACGTGAATTATCTAAAAAAGTTGATATAATTTTGGTAATAGGAGCTATAAACAGTTCAAATTCAAATCGTCTTAAAGATTTGGGTAACGAAATGGGTATTCCTTCATATTTAATTAATAATTATCATGATATAAATAATGATTGGCTAAAAGATGTGAGCACAATTGGTATAACAGCTGGCGCTTCTGCCCCTGAAATACTTGTTGAGGAAGTAATTAATTACTTAAACACTTTAACTGAAGTAACCACCTATGATTTAGACGGCATTGATGAAAATATTAAATTTAAACTACCAAAAGAGTTGGTAACATGATAGATAAAATTTCTGGTAATTTCTTTAAAATCTTAGATTATTATCAGAAAATATTACAAGTTTTCTTACAGAAGCAATCTTTGCAAAAAGATTCTCTTACAAACACCCTAAAACTTACGCAGGATTTCTTACCTATAATTGCTAGCCTTATATCAGACCCAGAAAAACTCCTTCAATATCAATTAAGTTACACAGAAGATTACTTAAATTTATTAAACGCCACTACTAAAAGATTTATGAATGGTGACGATCAAGAAACAATTATATACCAAGCAGTTACCAAGGATAACAGATTTAAAGATACATCATGGGATGAAAACACTTTTTTTTACTTCATAAAACAATCTTATTTTATGACTTCCACATGGATTAGCAATATCATCTATGAACAAACTAAGAACCTTGATAAAAAAACAGCAAGAAAAATCCAATTTTATACAAAGCAAATTCTAGATGCTTTATCTCCATCAAATTTTGCTCTAATTAATCCTTTAGTACTAAAAGAAACTATCGAATCTCAAGGAGATAATATAGTTAAAGGGATGGAAAATTTTTTAAAAGATTTAGAGCGTAGTAACCATTTGCTTGATATACAAACCAGCGATCCAACCGCTTTTAAGTTAGGGTATAATATAGCTACTACAAAAGGAAAAGTCATTTTCCAAAATGACCTTATGCAACTTATTCATTATGCTCCATTACAAAAACACTATTATTCTATACCTCTACTTATTATACCGCCTTGTATTAATAAATATTATATTTTTGACTTAAGAGAAAAGAATTCTTTTATACGTTGGTTATTAATGCAAGGTTATAATGTATTTTTAATTTCTTGGGTTAATCCAGATAAAAATTTAGCTAATAAAGATTTTGAAGATTATATGCTTGAAGGACCAGTATGTGCATTAGATATGATAGAAAAAGCCATAGGCGCAAAAAAAATTAATATGATGGGATATTGTATAGGAGGTACCTTACTTGCCTCTACTCTCGCTTATTTAGAAGCAAAACAAGATAAAAGAGTTCAATCCGCAAGTTTTTTAACCACATTACTTGATTTTGCAGAAGCAGGCGATATTTCTATTTTTATAGATGATGAACAGCTAAATCACTTAGAAAAAGCAAGTAAAGAAGATGGCTATTTTGATGGTATCACAATGTCTACTGCTTTTAGCTTACTTAGAGCCAATGATATGATTTGGAACTTTTTTGTTAATAATTATTTATTAGGAAAATTACCACTGCCTTTTGATTTGCTATATTGGAATGCCGATTCCACACGCTTACCTGCCAAAATGCATAATTTTTTCTTACGTAATATGTATCAACAAAATTTGCTTTCTAAGCCAGGAGCTCTTACTTTATCTGATGTTAAAATTGATTTAAGTACTATCCAAGTACCATGCTATTTCCTTTCTACACGTGATGACCATTTAGCTCCATGGCAATCTACCTATTTAGCAACCAAACTCCTCAACTGTCCTGTTACTTTCGTATTATCTGCTTCAGGACATGTAGCTGGCGTTATCAATCATCCTGATAATAATAAATATTGTTATTGGAAAAATAATAACTATTCTATTGAAGCAACCGATTGGTTAAATCATGCCAAAGAATTTCCTGGTTCGTGGTGGCAAGATTGGCATCAATGGAACAGTAATATGTCTGGAAAGCTAATAACATCTAAAGCTTTATCACAAGATAAATTATTACCTCTTGAAGATGCTCCTGGTTCATATGCAAAAATGAAATAAAGTATCAATTTTAGAGACTGTATATGTGGGACTGTTCACTCTGTATAATTAGGGTTATGTAAAGACATAGAAGCTTTTTACCTATCACTTAGATAGGTCTAATATAGAAATTAGGAGCAATAAACTCCTAATTCAAATTAATTTGCTATAAAATTGGTGTGTCTGATACCCCCAAACAAACTGGAACACACTTTATTTCCTCTGGAAAATGAAGATATAATTCTTTTACTTCATTTTTAGGCATCATATCAATTAATTGATATCCATCAGGACATATAGGAGAAGCAAATGCCAAGTTATAGTGCTGAAGCTTTACTAAAAATCCATACTGCCTATGGTGTAAATGTGATGATTCAAGGTTAGCTTCAGCTAAAATATCATCTCTTTCTCTAAAATTTTTTGGGATATCTTTAGTAATGATATAAATGCTATCTTCACATTTTACTTTCTTTTTAGTATCAATATTATCTCTATCATATTTATGCCTATTTAAATTAAAAAAAGTGTCTTGTATAATACCCATAAAAGCCTATGTTTGAATTGATTAAAGTAATTTTTTATTTATTTATTAAATCACGGCAAGAACATAATAAATTAATTTATCTAAGTCAATTAGGTTAATAGGCAAATTATTAGATTTTGATAATTAACCTTAAATTTTGAAGATTACTCTGATTATAACACTAGAAAGAGTAGTACTGAAAACAGCTTTTAAAGAACTTAAAATTTTATAGAAAATAAATTTAAAACTCTTGAATTTATTCAACTTAAAAATTTTGCCATGTATTATTTTTAATCAAATCTTCTTATTTGCAATACTGCCTATTTTGTATATGCTAATGGTATTAAAAAGGAACATTCTAATTATAATTATTATCTTTTACCTCCCCTTACTAATTTTCTACATCATACCCATCTTATAATCTGCATTTCTATACCAATCTTAATTATGAGTAATATTTCTAGTTTATTTCAATAAGATTTGTATTGACATATCAAACATTATAGATAATGATTATCATTATCATATTTAAATTGAAACAGTAAATAACATGAATAAAAAAAATTATATCTTGATTTTACAAGAACCTACATTATATAGAATTTTAATATGTTCCAATAATTTATACTTACAATCTGTGGATAAATTATCTGAACTAGAAAATCTAAAATCTTCTTGTCAAACTACGAACGCAAATAGCATACCTATCAATTTTTCTACACCCTTAAATATAGAGCATATTATTTTTCATGACTATAATTATAATATTTTAACAAATAAAAGTGTTTCATGTATAAATTTTAAAACTGATAATAAAGAAATAATTAATAACCTAACACAAGATCAATTAACTATAGTTAATACAAAGATAATAGAATTATATAATACAATTTGCGTACCTAATGTAAGTGGTATATGCGAAAATCGTGACTATAACCTTCAAATCTATATTAAACTATATGAGTTGTTACATAATTTTTGTAATGCTTCTTATATTACTACTCCCAGAATTAGTAATGATTCAAATGACTATCTGCGTGTAATTAAAAAAGATATTAATCTTCAGTATAAAATATTCAAGTGCGATAACATCAGTGTATATGATACAGTCAATATGCCTTCAAATAAGGTACAGAAATTCATCACATCACTTGAAAATATATGCAGTCAACCTTCACATATAAAAAGTTGGACTTCAGATTTTTTTCAATCTATGGATACTCTGATTATTGATGAGTACATTAATTATACAAGATATAATTTTATTTATAATAACGTAGAAAATGAGACTTATTTTAGTGATTACAACCATGAGAAGGGAATATTTGCGCAAACTCCTCATGTTCATTTAGGATCACATTCTATAATTTTCTCAACAGACAAATTATATAAAAATCTTTATAATTACAACTCTACTGCAGAGGCAGAGACTACTAATAAGCTCATCTATAATCTTATAAAAAGTATATACTCTCGAAATGGGCATTATGATATTAATGAACGCATACAAGAAATTTTTTATTACAATAGTATAAAATTTACACCTTTAGAATTTCCTTTAGAGATAACAGAAAGTATGTCTAACATTCCAGAAGATAATATAAATGATAGTAACACATCAACTGAATCCCATTATATTCCAAATAATTATTTGGCATTATTTTCTATAGGACTATTAGGAGGAATAGTAGGAGCAGCATCATACACTTACGGCAATAAAATCTTAATTAGTATGCTATCTTTGATAGGGCTGTACTCACATGCCCCAAATGAAGAAAATTATGAATTATGTAGGCTAGAAACATGATTGTTATTCTCAGACTCCTCTGTTAAACTGATTTTTTGTAAAGAGAAGATAAGTGTAAAGAAGTAATATAACTATCTTTTAAAAAGCTAGTAACGTATCAGTCATAATGCTAATTTTGCTCTTCATAGATAGATCATAATATAAACAGTAAATTCAGTTGTATTTAGAACGAAGGCAGATAGAGAGAGCCTACAAATAGTAGGAGCGCTTTGATACGATAACGTCCCGCAAATCATTTACTATACATAATATACTTGCTAACTAATGCCTTGCTTTAGGAGAATCAATTTTTCTATGTAATTCATTAATAAGCCTACATTGTTCTTTATTTAATTCAAATAGCAGATTTACTTGCTGGGTAGTAATCGTATCTATTTTTTCATTTAATTCTCTAATTAACAGTTCTGACTTCAAATTAACTAAATAGTCATTCTCAGCTTGCTTTCTGTCTTTTTCAGAATGTCTATTTTGACTCATCATAATAATAGGAGCTTGTATAGCAGCAAGACAAGATAATATTAAATTCAATAATATAAAAGGATAAGGATCAAAATCATTAGTAATTTTAAAGACATTAATACCTATCCAAATTAAGATAAATAATATAAATGCTAAAATAAAACCCCAACTACCTCCAAAGCGAGCCATTTTATCAGCTAATCTTTGTCCAATAGTTATCTGCTCATCTTTAGATTGTTGATAAAGTTTTTCTACTAATAACTCTTCTGCTTTAATTGAATTAGCAACAATAGAATTTAATCTATGCAAATTTTTATTCTGTACTCGTAACAACTTATTTATATGATGAGATCTATTATAAGTGTTATTATTAATATTTCCCATATTTTCATACCATAAATAGAACTTGTTTACATTAATCATATAAATAATATACGAAGGTTGTTAAAAAAATCTTGATTTATTCGTTAAACCTGATTAAGGTGACAAGCATCATATTGATATTAATCAAAGTACGTGTGATTAAATCTATGGCCCCTTCGTCTAATGGTTAGGACATCACCCTTTCACGGTGGCAATACGGGTTCGAATCCCGTAGGGGTCACCATTTATTCAAAAAATAAATGGTGTTAATTTAGCATATATCTCTCAATATTTTACTTACCACTTAATTTTTTATTTATAGTAAATTGATTTGAACTTGCGGGCACAGTTAGCTCAAAGCTCACCTAGCAATTAGTAGGCTTTACTCCTCATACACTTAGTATCAAACTTAAACGTTTTTACTATAGTAGGAAAAAGTAGTTTAAAATAGTATTTTCCCCACGAGCACCAAAATAAATATTGAAATTGCTTAAGTTATATACATCTCTGAGAATTATTTTCCTTCTCATATAGAATATTTTCTCTCCAATTTCTTTCGGGAAAGGTATTTTTTATTTGAACACTCTTATATTTTTGTAATTCAACTTCTAGTTCAGCATATCTCATTTCCAGCTGTTTATTTTTACTCTTTTCATGAAATAATTCTATTCTAGTTTCTGACAATAATTCTACAGCGTTATTAGCTTGTGCAGCTTTAAATTCGAATATATTCTTGGTTTCTGGATCTAAGGTCCTAATTTTTTCCAGCGATCCATAAAACTTTTTATACAATTCCATGAATTTTTCAAAATCATCCTTATATAATGGAATTCTTTTTAATATGTTAAAAAGATGAATTGCATGGTTATTATCGGCATGCAATATTAAGAATATTTCTTCATCATTATCTGAATTAATAAAATAATCAAAACAATTTTCAGTTTTATACTGAGTATATTCATCATATACTTTAAATAAATCTTTATCAGCCATATTATAGGCTGTATTTTTTAATGCTGAATATGGGGCAGTTGATAGAAATTTATTCGGATAGGCTTTATGTAGCAATATTGCTAAATCTGTTTCTATATTTTCACCTATATTATATTTGCTAGGTACCATCGAAGTAATTATATTTTTTAAATCATTATCTATTTTATAAAACTCTTCTTTATACTCACTATCTAAAGCAGTTAAATATAGTTCTATATCATATGGGTAACCTTCTTTTAAAGCCATATTATAAATTTGCTGTTTAATTATGAATAAGGCTTCTTCATAAGTACACCAAGAAGATTCTTTATCAATAAGTTTTAATAATGGCTGAATATCTATATCTTTTTTTTCGTAAATAAAATAAGCTATATTGGCTATTTCTGCTAATTCTTTATGCTCTTTAGAGTAGGAGAAAGGATCGATATTTTGATTTATTATTACTCCAAGCAATAATAATGTTTTAAATATTGGAACATCTACTATATTAGCTAAATCTAGAGCATTTTTATTATTATTGTTTATTGCATTAATATCTAACCCTTGCGCAGCTAAATATTTCATTACCGCCTCATTATTATTTTTAGCAGCATAGTGGAAAATGTTTTCTAAATTAATATCTAAAATGTGCATATCTGCACCTTTACTTATTAAATACTTTACTAATTCTAAATTATTCCCCTCTGTCGCATAGTGTAAAGCAGTTTTTTTATCATAATCTTGTATATTAAGATCTATACCATTATTTACCAGAAGCTCTACTAATGCACTATTGCCCTTGGATACAGAATAATGTAATAGAGTTTTTCCATGAGAATATTGTGCATCTATATTTAAATTATATTTGATAAAATATTCCACTAATTCTAATAAATCTTGGGTATGATGTTTAATTATATGAGACATAGGAGTTATACCTTTTATATTAGGTAAATTTAGCTCAGCTCCATGTTTTATTAGATAAGTAACAATTTCCCTATTCCAATTAAATACAGCATGGTGTAATGCGGTGTTATTTTCACTATCTTGTAAATTTAGATCAGCCCCATGTGCTATTATATATTTTATTGTTTCAAATTCTTGCTTAAGCACAGCCCAAATTAAAATTGTTTCTCCTGAGGAATCTGGTATATTTATATCAGCTCCGTGAGATATTAATAATTCAGCTAATTCTAGATTATTATTCTCAAAAGCATAAAATAGTGGAGTTTGATGATGGATATCTTGTGCATTGATATTAACCTTGCAATCCAATAAAAACTCTATAACATTCTTGTACCCCTTGTTTACAGCATAATGTAATGGGGATTTTAATTCTTTATCATTTATATCTGCTCTGGATTTTTCGCGTAACAAACGCTTTACCATTGCTATAGTACCGTATTCTATAGCATAATGTAGAGGAGATTGGTTAGAAAAAGTATGGTATGATATAAGATTTTTATCACCTTCCAATAAATAGTCCACTATCTCTGGATGGTTATTCTTAATAGCATAATGTAAGGTTGTTTCGCCGAATATATTTTGAGCAGTTATATTAGCACCATAGATTTTTAATAAATGTAATAATTCTTTATTACCTATTGCTGCAGCGATATGCACAGCCGCTTTGCCGTCAATATTTTTAGCATTTATCTCAATATGATGCGAAATTAAAAATTGTACGGCCTTTATTTGCTCATTTTCTACTGCAGTATGTAAAGCGGTATTTCCATTCTCATCAATAGACTTACCATCCAAATTGGTATTTTCTATTAACCACTCTAGAACATCTACATAACCTACATAAGCTGCATAATGTAAAAGATTTTTTTTTGATTTATCATGAAGTTCTAAATCTAAATTACGATCTGTAATTTTTTTAAATATTTCCTTATTACAGAGTTGTTTGTCTTCTATAACACAATTTTTAATAATATTATTCAATTCATTTACTATCATTACCATATTGTTTTGCATAACCATAGAAACAAATCTCCAAAAATTTTATAATTTTTTAATTTTTATAATAGAAATCAATTTATTAACGGTCAAGCGTATTTTTTTAACAATATTATAATATGTATTAATATAGTATGTTAAAAGACTATTTAGGTAGAGTCCGTTCAAGTTCATATATTATATTCTGTCTTTGGTAGGGCTTTTTGATGTAGGTGAAAATGCCAAGTGTGAATGCTCTTTCAATTTCGGCACTATCGGAAGAACCAGTCTGTAAAATAACTGGAATTTTAGCAAGCTCTGGATCCTGCTTGATTTCAGCGAGTACATTTAAGCCATAAATATCTGGCATCATTAAGTCGAGCAAAATTAAATCTATTTCCTTAAAATGTTCTTTCAAATATTCAAGTCCTGCATAACCTCCCGCTGCTTTATGGAGATTATAGCCACTTCCAAAAAGTAGTAATTCCATACTCATTAGGCAGGCATCTTCATCATCTATTATTAAAATGTTAGCTGATTTAGTAGTTTGAGTGGCAGGTTTTGTAGGTATTTCGACATTATTTTCGGCAATAATATGATGGCCGTCCATTTGTTTGGCCTGCGATATTGGAATAACAAAGTTAAAAGTTGCACCTTGTTCATTATTTTCTGCCCAAATTTCACCATGATGAGCTTCGATAATTTCTTTACATATCGCAAGTCCAAGGCCGGTACCACCTGCTTTTGTTTTGGTCTTACTGCTTTGAACAAAGACCTCAAAGATAGTATATAATTCATTTTCAGGAATGCCTATCCCTTCATCTTTAATAGCAAAATGATAAGCTTCGCACTTATTTTCATCATCATAAGTGATTTCTGAAGAGCTAAGAGAAACAGTTAGAGTAGAATTATTTGGGCTGAATTTGATGCTATTAACAAATAAATTACGGAGGACTTGGCCTATTCTTTCTTTGTCCGCCAGGATAAAGGCGTCTTTTAAAGGAGTATAATTGATAAGAACCTCTTTTTCAGCCATATATAAAATTTTAGCTTCCTCAATCATTTTAAGGATGATGAGATTTAAGTCTATTTTTTCTAGCTTCATAATCATCTTGCCAGCCTGAAACTTAGAAAGATCAAGGAGATGGTTAAGCAGCGAAGATAATCTCTTCGCATTTGTTGCTACTTGTTTAGCCAAATCAAATTTTCTTTG
Source organism: Rickettsiales bacterium Ac37b (assembly GCA_000746585.2). Lineage (NCBI taxonomy): Bacteria > Pseudomonadati > Pseudomonadota > Alphaproteobacteria > Rickettsiales > Rickettsiales bacterium Ac37b. Next base: position 1,139,070 of record CP009217.2, on the reverse strand, counting down.
ATCTTCAAGAATATTCCAGTGTTCTACTAACCCTTCAGATAAATTGGTAAATCCTTGTGTCGGCGTCCTAATCTCATGACTCATATTATTTAGGAACTCTGTCTTGGCTGAAAGTGCATGTTCCAACTCTGCGGTTCTGCTTTGAACCTGAGTTTCTAAATATTCATTTACTTCATTTAGAGTTTTTTCTTTGAAATGATTAAAAATTTCCTTATTTTTTGCAAATATAGTACCAAGTATTGTAATACACAAAAACATATAAAAAAATAGATAAGTTTGATAACCTGTAGGCCAACTATCAATCTTATTGCCCAACACATAGAAAAATAATAAGCCTAAAATTATACCTATAGCCTCAACACTCAAAAAAGTAATAGAGTCTAATAGCAAAATGACAATCATCACTCCTATGTTAAAGTTGATAAGCCATTCTAATGAGAAATTATTTTTTAGTAAAAGATAAGTGGTCAAAAACGGGAGTGTAAAAATAATCACACTAAACCAATATAATGGTAAATAAAATTTTAATTTATATGGCCATTGTTTATGAAATAACAATACTAAGCATAGTATGAGTGAAATAATTCTTATTATTATCCCAGTAAGGTAAGATTTTGTGTATATTTCATATATAATAGCAATAGGAAAATTGATGAGACCAACTATAGAAAATGTATAATAAGATGCTCCATATTTTTTTACCCTATTTTCAGCAATATTTGCTAGAGCTTTAATCCAAAAGGCAAGGTTTATGGCTTTTTGCATATTATTAACCGTACTTTATTATTATAATTCAATATATCTAACACACCAAATCCTATTTTATGTAATAAATTGTTAATATCCATTAGGGTAAATTTTTGTGAGGCAGCTCCCCGAAGTTCTTGATTTTGTCTTATAGCAATAGTACCATATTTTTCCATTTCAAAAATTATATTTTCTTTTGCTACAAAAAATTTTTCTATCGTCCTACAATGTTTATGCCATAAAAATCTTATTTCAAAAAAATTTAAATAATCTTTAAAGGGAGGATGAATAATAGCAAAATATTCTAAAATACCCCTAATTAACTTATAAGAATATATATTATCATAGGCTTTAATAAGAGTTTGTTCATCTTGATTCGTATCAACTGCTAGAAGCAATTTATCTCCAATATTCATTAATTTGAATATTTGCTGTAAAGCCTGTAATTGTAGAGAGGAAGAAAAATTCCCTATTGTTCCCCCCAGCAATAATATACATTTCTTATCATCCTCTTTTTTTAATGATTTAAGATTACCAAGAGACATTAAATCAGCTTCAACACCCCTTATATCTATGTTATACGTATTTTCTTTTATAAAGGCACAGGCCTTATCTAAATAAGGTTTTGAATGGTCTATAGCATAATAACGTTTCAACGACTTCGCATAATTTAATAGAGGGATAGTTTTATTAGTTATTGTATGATTTGATCCTGGTCCAATTTCAATAATATCTTTAATATCTGATAGATGAGTAGTAAGCTTTTCAGCATTATTTTTTATTATAGCTACTTCCTCACTAAATAAATAATAATCAGGGTTATTTTTCACCATTAAGTCATAGGTAGAGCTTGATCCCATATAAGCATAAGGTAACATATCTATACCTTTTGGATCAGTAAAAAATTGATAATAATCTGCCAATATTTTCTCTTGTTCAGATAATTTAATAGTAGTATCTAATTTATTTTTTAATATACATTTCATTTCTTGCTCCAATTCCCTTATTTACATCGTTACTTATTCTTAATATAATTTTACAATTATTACAATAATAATACGATTAATAAAAAAATATTTAATTATATAGTATTGAAGCTACAGAAAATATAAATGTAATAAAAAATTAAATTTCTCTATCCAATAACTGCTTGATTTCGGCATTGTCTGAGGAACCAGTTTGAAGAATGACTGGGATTTTAATTAGAAGTTAATCAATATACACCGCGGGCATAATTCATAAAATATTTTTGTAGTAAAGGAATTTTATTGACTGCTGCAAGACCGAGTCTACGCATGACTTTAACTGGTAAATAATCATTTGAGAAAAGAGCATTTAAACCGTGGGTAATCAAAAGCATTGCCTGATTGTCAGCTTGTCTTGTGCGCTCATATTCTGCAAGCAGCTGGCTGTTGTTTAATGCAAAGCCCAACTTCTTATACTGCACCATTAATTTTACTAATATCTCAATATCCCTAAATCCCATATTCACCCCTTGTCCTGCAATAGGATGTATCGCATGAGCAGCATCCCCTACCAGTACAATATTATGAGAATAATATTTTTTAGCATAAGAAAAAGAGAGAGGATAAGCAAATCTTGGTTTATGTATCTTAATTTCTCCTAAATAATCAGTAAATCTTTGGCGTAAAAAATAAAGAAATTCTTCGTCAACCATAGACATAAGCACAGGCACCCTGTCTTTTTTCTCTGTCCACACTATTGCAGAATGGAATCCTCCTCGGAGGGGCAAAATAGCAAAAGGTCCCGAAGGTAAGAAACGCTCTTGTGCAATATTATGATGATTTAATTCATGAGATACACTACATACAATGGCAGTTTGATCATAATTTTTACTAACTACTTCTATATTGGTGAGCTTACGAACAGCCGAATTTTTGCCATCAGCTGCAATTAAAATGTCAGCTGATAATATTGCCTTATTTTCTAAAGTAATAAAAACCTTATCATTTTTTTCTTCTATTAAATTATAATGACACTCAGAATACATAATTAAATTCTCATAATTCTTAGCCGACTCATATAATTTATGTATTAATGTATTATTTTCCAGCATAAAACCTAAGGGCTGACCACTCACTAACTCATGATCAAAATGTAAAAATAATTTTGATTTATTATCACTAACTCTAATTTCTTCTATTAAACCTGCTTCTGATTCTAAGTGATGCCATAAATTAAATGCTTGAAGTATTTGCTTTGAACCATAAGAAATAGCACTAGCTCGCCCATCAGGTTTAGCGTTATATCTAAGTTCCATATTGCTTTTTTCAATTAATGCAACTTTAATATTTTTACTTGCCAGCGCGCATGCAAGTGTTAGGCCCACTATACCCCCACCAATAATCACCGCATCAAAATTTATATATTTCATATTATTTGCATTTTTCTCATAAAATAGATATCCTTATTTATTATAATTTATATCATAATATAAATAAAAAATGCAAAAAAATATATTACTTATCGTTACTGGCAGTATCGCTGCCTATAAATCCGCTGAATTAGTTAGGCTATTAAAAAAGGCTAATTATAATGTAACATGTATAATGACTAAGTCTGCAGGACGATTTATCACTCCTCTTACCTTAGCTTCCCTCAGTAATAATATGGTATATGAAAATTTATTCTCGCTGACAGAGGAAGTAGAAATGGGACATATAACCCTATCAAGGCAAGCAGATATTATTTTAGTTGCGCCAGCAAGTGCCAATATAATTGCAAAAATGGCTACAGGACTTGCAGATGATCTAGCTTCAACCGTTTTGCTGGCAAGTAATAAGCAAATAGCTGTTGCCCCTGCAATGAATATTCAAATGTGGAACAGTAAAGCTAACATACGTAACATTAAACAACTCGCCCAAGATGGTGTAGATATTATTGCACCTGAAGAAGGAGATTTAGCTTGTAATGAAGTGGGTAGCAGCCGTATGGCTTCACCAGAAAATATTTTAAATTATGTAAATACGTATTTTAATAAATGAATTTAAAATCCAAGCAACTTACCGCTCTAGTCACTGCAGGGCCCACTCAAGAAAAAATAGACCCTGTGCGCTTTATCAGTAATTACTCTTCAGGTAAACAAGGTTATGCAATTGCAGAGGCACTTGCAAAGCATCTAGTAAAAGTACATTTAGTATCTGGGCCTACTTGTTTAATGCCTCCCAAAAATGTAGATTTTACCTATGTTGAAACTGCTTCGCAAATGCTCAGTAGCTGTGAGCAATTACTGCCTGTAGATATAGCAATTTTTGTGGCGGCAGTTGCAGACTTTAGACCTAAAATTATTTCTTCACAAAAAATCAAAAAAACTTCTGCAGATGAAATCTCTATTACCTTATGTAAAAACCCCGATATCTTAAAAACTATAAGCATGCATCAAACTAAACGTCCTAAACTGGTGATAGGATTTGCAGCAGAAACAGAAAATCTTTTAGAAAATGCCAAAACCAAATTAGAATCTAAGCAATGTGACTGGATTATTGCAAATAACGTCCATACTGATAAATTCGCTAAATCAGCTTTCAAAAATGATTATAATGAAATATATATAATAACCAAACATAGTATTGAGCATTTTCCTTATATGGATAAAAAATCCATAGCTGAAAAATTAGCACAGAAAATTGTTACATATCTTAAATAGGCTGCCTATCTACCCATACAATAATCTAACGCAAGTACCCTAAATATATCTGAAAATATTTATTTATCAGCTAATCAAGCAATAATTAGAGCATATAGCTAATATCTTCCTTATCGATAATACGCTTTAATGCAATCCAATCTCGCATACCTAAATTAGGTTCAAAATTTCTCATATCATTTGATGCTTTTTCACATATTTTAGAATCAGGCATAATAACCTCTTTACCTGTACCGCAAGCTGCTAATTGCACTTTACAGGCTTGTTCTAAATAGTAGGTATAAAATAAAAAGCTTCTTGAATAGTTTCACCACAGCAAAGAGTACCATGGTTACGTAAAATTAAAGTTTTATTCTTCCCTAAATCTTCAACTAGCTCCTTTCCTTGAGCTTTATAATCCAAAGCAAGAGAATTATAATTATGATATGAAATTTTATTATGAAAATGGAAAGAAAATTGACTCATAGAAACCAATCCTTCTTTAAGAGCAGAAACTGCTACCCCAGCAGTAGTATGTAAATGGAAAATAGCATTAATATCAGGACGTGCATCATAAATTGACCCATGTATTACATAACCTGTTTTATTATATTGATATTCAGAACCTGATAATATTTCACCTGACAAAGATACCCTTAATAAAGAACTCGCAGTAACTTCTTCAAATAACATCCCAAATGGGAAGATAAAAAATTCATTCTTACCTGGTATGCGAGCAGAAAGATGAGTATATGTTAAATCATCCATTTTTAATTTTGCAAATATGCGATATGCAAGAGCTAAGCTTGCTCTAATCTCCTGTTCTGTCATATTATGTCCTATATAAATATAAAAACTATTACTGTAAATAATCTAGAGGATTTACAGGTTTTTTATTTTTTCTAATAGCTAAATGTAGTTGAGGTGTTGAAACATTTCCTGTCATACCTACATAACCTATTATCTCTCCCTGCTTTATAGTATCCCCTTTTTTTACTATAATATTTTTTTGGTGGGCATAAGCTACTAAAGTACCATCGGGTTGCTTTATAATTAATAAATTACCATACCCACGCAGTTCATTACCTGCATATAATACTTGGCCACCAGAAATAGCTTTAATTTTTGTACCTTCAGGGCTCGCTATATTAATTCCATCATTTTTAATCCCTTTACCCTTTACCCCAAAAGTGGAAATAACCTTACCCTGGAGTGGCCATATATATCCCTTATTACTTTTACTCTGTACGTTATTTAGAGTTACATTTTCTACCTCTTCTTCTATTTGGACTTTTGTATTGGCCTTACCATCTTCCTGCTGCAACGAGACAATTTTTACAGTATCATTTTTAACGATCTTTTGTTCACTTACTTCAGTTTTATTTGCATCATCATTTTTATTTATCTCTTCCTCTACCAATACATTTTTTTCAACTTTAACTGATTGCTCGATAATACGTTCTGATTTATCTTGTTCTCTATATAATAATTCACGACTTTCAGCTGTGATATTTAATGCAGGCTTATCATGCTTTCTATTTACTCTCGTGAGAGAATTTTTAGACTCTTTACCATAAAATTTTTCTCCTAAATGCACTATTTGTGCAGGATGATTTGAGGTACAACTGATATTCAATATTATTAGAAACAAAGATAATATAGTAAAATATTTAAGCATAAAAACCTATTTTATTTATAATATATTAAATATCTTGGCACTATAGACTCTATACTAGTCAAATTAACAAGTATCTCTGATAATGAAGATAAATTTTCTGCTTGATCAAATATATTATCGTATTTTAATAATTCTACCTGATCACTAGTTATAATGGGGCAAGGAAGTATTTCCACTATTTTAGCCATTATAGATGCTATCCAAAAAGGGACTGGGAATAAAATACGTTTTTTATTTACCGTCTTTAAAATAAATTCAATCATTGATTGAAAGGTAATAACCTCTGGACCAACTGCGGCATATATTTTACCCTGCAATTTAGGATCTGTAGCTATTTTACCAATAGCTTTAGCAAGATCTCCAACATACACAGGCTGAAATTTTGTTTTACCCCCACCAACCATTGGTATACAAAACATATATTTTATCAATTTGGCAAATTTATTAAAAAACTTATCTTCATGACCAAACACTACACTTGGTCTAATAATAGAAGCCTTATTAAAGGCCGCAATTACAGCTTTTTCTCCAGCAAACTTACTTTGTGCATATTTAGAAGAAATTTGAGACTTATTAGATGCTAGTGCCGAAATATGAATTAATTGCTCAACATTTTCCTCTTTGCATATTTTAGCTATATTTTCAGGTATTTCACGGTGTAAATTATCAAAGTCTTTTTCAGAAAATGTACCAAGTAAATTAATTACTATTGATGCACCACGAATAGCTTTATTAAGATGGCTTGAATTACATACATCAGCAGGCATTAGTACTACTTGCCCTGTAGGCCCAGCTGTTCTTAAATGTAAGGATTTTTGTGGATCTCTAGTAACAACTCGTATAACATATCCTAAAGAAGATAGCTCTTTCACTATATAATTACCTAAAAATCCCCCACCCCCAAAAATAGTTACCAACTTACCATTTTCCATTTATTCCTCGTTCTGAATTATATCACACTATATTATAACAAGTTATGCTAGAAGTACCATTCAAATATTTTGTAATTTATCCTTAATCATGGCTATAACTTCAGGAATTTTTTCGCTATAAATACCTCCTGATTGAGCCAAATCTGATTTGCCTCCTCCACCTGCTCCACCAAGTATAGTAGCTGATAATTGTGATAATTCTACAGCACTTATTCTGGCAGTAATATCTTTACTTACTCCAATGATTACTGATAATTTTGTATCTATATTAGATATAATAATAATAACAGCATTATTAAATTTATTTTTTAAATCTTCAACTAAACTACGCAATTCTTTTACAGGTATATTATCAACTATATGATGCATGAAAGAAATATCACCTATTTTCTCATGATAATTTTTTTCAAAGATAGACATCAGATAATCTTTACGTAGCTTTGTTAAATCTTTCTCTAATATTTTTTTATCATTTATTAAAGATGTAACTCTACTACTAAGATCCTCTACAGGTACCAATAGTAATTCTGACAGCTGTACTAATGTTTTTTCCTGCTGATGTATAACTTTGACAGCTTCTTCTCCAGTCACCGCCTCAATACGTCTTATACCAGCTGCTATTGCACTTTCTGAAATAATTTTGAATAATCCTATATCACCAGTACGATTAACATGCGTTCCTCCACATAATTCTTTAGAGATAAGATTATTATTTTTCGATACAGATACTACACGCACTTCTTCTTCATATTTTTCACCAAATAAAGCTTCTGCACCACTTTTAATAGCATCATCTATTGATTGTTTTACTGTAGATATAGGAATATTTTGATAAATTATTCTATTAATAGTTTGTTCAATTAATAAAATTTCCTCTTTAGTAATAGGCTTATTATGGCTCATATCAAAACGTAATCTATCGCTTGCAACTAGTGATCCTTTTTGAGCAACATGACTACCAAGCTGAGCTTTAAGGGTAGCATGTAATAAATGAGTAACTGTATGATTTGCCCGTAATTTATTTCTATATTCTTCATTAATTTCAGCATTAACAATATCATCAATCTTGATACCCCCAGATACAAGAGTTACAAAATGTACATGTAATTTACTTAAATATTTTTTAGTATCATATACTTCTAATTTTATTCCTTGATTATTATCAGTAATGTTGCCTATATCTCCCATTTGCCCACCAGATTCTGCATAAAAAGGGGTTTGATTTAAAACTATTGCAAATTTCTTACCTATAACATCAACTTTTTCTACTATTTTATTATCTAAAATTAAGGCTATAACTTTAGCTTGAGCAGAGGGTGATTCATAACCTAAAAATTCTGTCGCACCAAATTTATTATATATTTCAAACCATATTTCTGACACAGTTTGTTCGCCTGAACCAACCCATGCTTTCCTAGCTAATTCACGCTGAGCTTGCATCGCAGTTTCAAACTCTGGTTCATTTATAAGTATTTGCTTCCTATCTAAAATATCCTTCGTTAAATCAAAGGGAAAGCCATAAGTATCATAAAGTTTAAATGCTACGTTACCACTTAAAGTATCTCCAGTTTTTAGATCTTTAGCTTCAAGATCTAATAATTTTAAGCCTTTATCTAAAGTAGTTAAAAATCTTTCTTCTTCTTGCTGCAGTGTATTAGTAATTAACCCTTCTGCCCTTATTAATTCAGGATAAGCCTCACTCATTTCTTTATTAATAATAGGTACTAATTTATATAATAAAGGATCTTTGCATCCTAATTGGTGTACATGACGCATAGCTCTACGCATGATTCTACGCAGTACATATCCTCTTCCTTCATTAGAAGGAGAAACACCGTCAGCAAGTAAAAAACACGAAGAACGCATATGGTCAGCAATAATACGATAAGACGCAGCATTTTCAATTTTTACTGGCACATTTGATAATTCTTGGATTTCTTCTATAATATTTTTGAATAAGTCTATATCATAATTATCGTGTACATTTTGCATAACAGCTGCTATACGTTCTAAACCCATACCTGTATCAATAGACGCTTTTGGTAATTTTATTCTCTCACCATTTGACAGTTGTTGATATTGCATAAATACCAAATTCCAAATTTCTACATAACGATCACCATCTGAATTTGGCTGCCCTGGTAACCCTCCCAAAATACGATCTCCATGATCATAAAATATTTCAGAACATGGACCACAGGGACCAAGATCACCCATTGACCAAAAATTATCATCCGTAGCAATACGTATAATTTTTTCATCTCCAAAGCCAGTAATTTTATGCCATATTTTGTATGCTTCTTCATCATCATGATAGATGGTAACGTATAATTTTTGTTTGGGAATTGCGAGTTCAGTAGTCAAAAAATTCCAAGCAAATTCTATCGCTTCTTGTTTAAAATAATCTCCAAACGAAAAATTGCCAAGCATTTCAAAAAAAGTATGATGTCTTGCCGTATATCCTACGTTATCCAAATCATTGTGCTTCCCACCAGCCCTTACACATTTTTGGCTAGTCGCAGCACGAGTAAATAATGCTTTTTCATCACCTGTAAAGATATTTTTAAATTGTACCATTCCAGAATTAGTAAACATTAAACTTGGATCATTATATGGCACAAGAGGACTTGATGGCGCTATAGTGTGATTATGGGTCCTAAAAAAATTTAGGAATAATTCACGTATATGATTGGTATGTTTCATAATAAAATTCTATAATAAATTATTGAGTTTAAATATACAACGTAAGACTTCAGCTTTCTTATTATAATAAAAACGTAGAAATAACAAGAGTATCAATAGCCAGAATTATTAGCCAATAATGATATAAAAGTAAAATATCCTAATTATATTTATATAGATAGTGAAAAAGTAAATAATATTTAATAATATATTACTGAATATTCAATATTTTATTAATACATAATGTTTATACTATAATAAATTAAGTTGTATTTGGGACGAGAAGCGATAAAGCAAAACCTACCATTAGTAGGAAAGCTTTGAGCTAACTATGTCCGCAAGTTCAAATCAATTTACTATATACAATTTATAATCAATTAATTGGGTATACGTATGGTACATAATAAAACCAAGGAATCTATGGAAGATTATATAGATGATAGTATAGAAGCTCTTCACAAGAATTTTAAAACTTTTCAAAAGCAGTCTAAACAAGAGTCTAAGGAATTTATAAGACTTTTTAAAGATTTATGGGCAGAAATTAAAGAATCTCTTGAAGATTTAAAGCGATTTTTACAAAAACATAATATTTTCAGAAAAAAAACTACTCTAGATAAATTATCTGATAGTTTTGAAGATGTTACAGATATAGATATACAAAAACAGAGTCATAAAGCAAAAAATCGCATCAAAGGAGCGTGCAAAAATTTTCGTAGAGAAGTTCAAGATTTATCCCCGGACTTAAATGATGGACTCAATAAATTTAGTGATAAAATAGATAGTATGTTCGATAATATAGCAGAAAAATTATCTAGGAGTAAAAAGGGCTCTCATACACAAAAATATAAACGTGATAAAGAAAGTAAAAAACCGCAGCATATTAGATAACTATAGTAAACTTATATGCAAAAAGATAGGAAAGAATAAATGGCTATAATAACAAATATAACCATACAAAATGTAATCTGTACTGAAGTTGTCGCTACATAAATATAATTCTTTCTCATTTTACTTATTTTAGTATTTATAGTAAATTAAGTTGTATTTAGAACTAGGCTTATATAAAGCAAAGCCTAGTCCTACTCTCAGACAAAAAAGCTTAAGATAATTTATATATAAAATATAATATGTTTTTCACTTCTCCAATTAGGGAGAAGTCATGAAAAATCATAAGTTTTAAGCGGATGAAGGGGGGTGATCAAATAATTATATCTTTTAACCCCTCACCCTCAGCAATCTAAGATTTCCTAGGTCCTTTCCTTAATGGAGAGGTGAAAAAAGTAATTATTTTTTCTTTCCCCGGACACGAGTATGCTTTATGGTAATCTAGTAATATACCCGCTCATTAGATGCCCATTTTCAGAGGTATGACCTAATTTTTGCTCATTATTCACTTTTTTATCCGAGAGTAAAACAATTAGTATAAGAACTTTGAGGCTATAGCAAAGGCAATTTAAATAATACGAGGCGTGAGGCACGAAGCGTAGAAATGCTATTGTAGGCAACGAACAACAAAGTAATATTTAAATTGCCATAGCTATAACTGCGTACCAAATTCAAATCAATTTCTATACTAGCTAGTTTACCAATAAGCGTATAATCACTTACTGAGCATCTACTATGTTATAATGAGTTTCCTGTATAAGAAATATGTATAATTTCTATCCTATATATAAATAGACAATATATTAATTTTATTTCAATTATTTTAACTATTAAGTAAAAAATTTTAAGTTTATGTATTATATTCTTTTAAAGAAAGAAATTATATGTTATCTTTGTAATATTAATGTTAAGCTATTAAATTAATAGAAATATAATGAATAATTATAAATTCAGATATTTTGCTTAAATGTTTGTAGCTTGAGGTTTTTGTTAATTCATTGCGTTCTTTATACCAAAATTATTAACTAATTTATATAAAAATGTAAGGAGATTTATCATGACAAATACCATCACTTCTAACCCTACCGCAGAAAAAGACTTAAAAAAAGACTTAGATAATGCCAAAACAGCCATTGAAAATACAATCAATGAGGCTCAAGAAAATTATGTAAGTTTAGTAGAAGCAGAAAATTCTCTAAGAAATAGTTTAAATGATTTACCAAATCATTATATTAATTTAAAAATTGCTGCTAATAATCAAGATGGCACAATGGTAAAAGCTGAAAAAGATACAATTAATAAATTATGGCATGATATGTCTAATACAATTGTTAAACATCCCACTGCCTTTGTTAATTTACTTAATAATACTACTTATACCCATGATTCTAAAGCAATTCCTGTCTTAAAAATTGAATGTAAATATCCAGAATTAGTAGATGCATATGATAATTTTCACAATCAACTTGATTCTGTCTCTCAGTCTTCTCTAGGAAAAACCTTTGCTTTTATTAAGAATCATATGCCTAAAATATTTACCTCTTCTGAAACCGAGGCAACTTTCTTTAATGATACTTGCCTTAAAACAAATAATATCTCTAATATTTATGATAATAATATTGAACCTATTATAACTGGTATAAATAAATTCATAGAAATATTAAATGATCCTCAAAAATTATATATTTTATCGTCTGCATCAGCAATACATACCCCTGTATACTTATCTGATCAAACACAAAATCCTATTCCTGAAGTAACCTGCAGTGGCCAAGTAGAAGGTAATGGTGAGTGTATATAAAATTTCTTTTTAGTAGAATTGTTATATTTACATAGAAGGTAATAAATATTACCTTCTATATAAATCTTATATGATTCTCCTACTCACAATAGAAAGCTAGTATTCACTATATTGGGTCAAGTAATTAAAACTTTTACCAATAAGCTACTTATTATGCAGCCCTAGCGTAGCGCTAGATACTCTGTTAATCTCTTCTAGATTAGCAACATAACCTGTATTTATATCGGTCATATTCTCTATAATTTTTAACATTTCTGCATCAGGTACATATTGCTGTTGTTCAGCATTCGTGTGATTCTTAACATTCAATATTTCCTGATGTATTTCTTCAATCCTTTCTTCAGATATACATTCTGGATTAACATCTATATTAGACTCACACGTCTTTAATCCTACCAATTCTAGAAAATGATTACTTAGGGCTGTAGTATCACTATTATAATACATACTTAATAGGGTACCTATTACTGTTCCGCCCATACATAACGCCATCGTCAGAGCCACACCTGCTGTAGGTACAAGTAAAGCTATAATACCAACACCAATTATAAAGCCTAGCATTCCCCCACTAATTCCAGCAAGTAAACCACTCTTAAAAAGCTGGATCAAGTCTTGAAATATATTAAGAAAACAATTAGCTTTTTTATTACACCAATCTATAGTGTCATTACATCTAGATCTTATAGGAAAAGCCTCTCTATACTGCTTTTTACACAATTCCTTGAAATCTTTATCAAGACGCGCTGTTTCCTGGTTTTTTATACCTACTACCGATGTAGTGTCATCATACTCTACTCCTGATAAATCAGAATTCTTTATATTAACATTTGTTAAATCAGTACCCTGAATTTTGCTACCTTTAAGATAAGTTTTAACAAATTCTGCTCCCATAAAATCAGAAAACTTTAAATTTGCTTCCTTTATATAACATTCTTCAAAATGCGCTTTACGCCCTTGTATATAATTCATATAGCTATTAATTAATACTGAACGTTTTACTTTAGCTCTATCTAGAGTAGCAAATGCAAGATCCAAATCTTTCCCTTGGATGTGATCTAAAATAGCTTCCTCAAAATTTGCTCCTATAGCTTCAGCATTTTCAAGAGAAACAGCATAAAGTTTTGCCTTATGTGCATTTAGCTCATTTATTAATGAGTCTGAGAAATTCGAATAACTAATTTGTATTGCTTCCATATCTGCATGGCTAAAATTTGCTCCTTGTGCTTCTACATAAGCCATAGTAGCCATTCTAAAATTAGCACGCTCAGCATTAATATGTTCCATAATTGAGTTACTAAATTCTGCTAATTCAGCATTTGCACTTTTAAAAATGGCTTTAGTAAAGTCAGTGCCTTTAAATTTACCACCTTTTAAAATAGCATTTGCCATTTTAGCACCACGCATTTGACAATAGTTAGCATGGGCATGAGCCAAGGTAATACCTTCTGCACGCATTAAACTCAACACTGACTTATCTATTTCTGCATTTTCTAAATTAGCAAAACGCATATTAGCTCTTCTAGCTTGAAACTGACCTTTTATTCCGACTAAATATGCGCGCTCTAAATTAGCATCATTCATATTAACTTGTTCAAAAATAGCCGCTTTTGCTGAAATATACTGCATATTTGCTTGAATAAATATTGCATGTGTGAAATTTGCGTTATCAGCATTCACACCCTCTAAACAAGCTCCAAAAAAATTAGTGTGCTTTGCTTCTTTAATTTTACACCCAGCAAAATTCACATTTCTAAAATTACCATAATTAAGCGGTATTTTAGACAAATCTTGATTTGAGATATCTACATATACATTCTTATCTGTATATTGATATTTTTGTATGAGAAAATCAACAAAGCTAGGTACAGATGATTGTGTCCAGTCAATTTTTTGTGTATTATTCTTTTTTAACGATTTTACAATATCTGATTGATTAATTTCCTCAATATATGCCTGCAGATCTTCTATAGTTACCTTCACAGTAATACTATTATTACCAAAATACTGGCCTTCTCCATTTCTTACATAAAATGGATCTAATAATACGCGATCATTTAACGCATCATATAAAGATTCTGTTATAATGCCCTTATCCCTTGATTTTTTTGGGTTAGCACTGCTAAGCTTGATATATGATTTATTATCATCTTGATATTCTTTATCACTAAACCCACGTAATCCAGTATCTTCATAAGAGTTAGAGTCTATTAGTAATTTATTAGTATCTGCACCTCTTAAGTCTAAATTACCATATAAACATTTATTTAAGGACATATTTAATATGTCACAATTTTGTAAATTCATATCTCTACAATCTGCATCTGTAATATATAATGACCTAATTATACTACCACTTAAATTTATTCCTTTTAGATAACTACCCATATCATACGCATTACTAATATCTGCACTAATATCTGCAATAATTATCTGATTTTTTAAAGATTTTATATGATCCTTTAGCCATTGGTGCAAATTTTGCTCACCTTTATCAGAATCTTTTGCAAATAATTCTAGAATTTTTGCATCTATTATAGGATAGGTCACTTTATAAGATTTATTATTTTCATCTATTTCATTTATACTATACGCAGGTACAAAGTATTTATTACCGTTAAGTATAAGTTCTAAATCTTGTTCAGATCTAGGTCCATGTTTCCATTTTTGATATTCAAAAGAATTTTTCGAATGCTTTCTTTTTTTAATAGCTTCAAATCTTTTATATTTTTCCTCCCTAAAATTTGCCCTATTCACAGGACTGATACCACTTACAGCTCCACTGTATATATTTCCCATTAACTTCTGAAATTCTTGCTTCAATTTTAAGTCTGCAAGCGCTTGGTTATTTACTTTTATTCCACCACTAATTAATCCAGGCATAGTATAAGAAGTATAGTTTTCATATATAAACTGATTTAATGTAGATTTAGCATTTGAACCTTTTGTATACTTATCACTAATTACCTGTTTAGCTTCTTGCATACTTAGAACATCAATATCAAATTCAGAGTAGCTAGTTTTAAGAGCCATTAAAATTTCACATAAATAACCATATAATTGTTTGGTATCTTTTTTTCTATTTAAACTAGACCCTACTCCAAACAAACTATACCCTATACGCCTACTAGTTTTTTTAGCCCAGGCTTGTTCAGATCTACTAAGCGTTCCGTGTTGAGTATTTCTTATAATTTCTTTCATGGTAACCTCAACATTATCAAAATGATTAATATTTATTTACAAATAGTATTATAATATTAATATTAATATTGACAAGAAAAAAATATGTATTATTTGTCAACTACTCTCCTAACCTTTTTTACTATAGATACATACCATGCGTAAAGAATTCTTTTTTATAAAAGTAAGTTTATTAACTATTAGTAACATTTTAACGAAAATGAACGCTCTCAAGCAATCCATAGGCTAAATAAAATATCCTCTCATTTTCCCCCCAAAAGAGTAATATAAATCTTCATACATTATTTTTGCATTAACAAAATAATCAATTATAATTTTAATATTCTCAGGTATCATACCATATTCAAGGCTGTTATGATAAATGAAACTTGCCTTACTCCATACAGGCACAATATTCTTTCTAATATCTCTAATTTCCTCAATCTTTTGTATAACTACAGGCCATTTATTACTTTTTAGTAATTTGTTTAGTATTCTTGATATCCTTAGAATCACATCTTACATGATAATTTTTGCCCCATATTGACTTAACAAAGTTAGACATTTCCTTTCTATATGGGCCAATATAACCTTCCGGATAAATTAAATATTAAAAAATATTAATTCAAGTAATAAATTTTTATGATTTACTACAACAAATTAATTTGAATTAGGAATAAGCTTAGATAGAATGATAGCAGAAAATTAGTACATGAGCGAGAAACAACGTACATATAATATATATAAATAATCAAAAAATTTTATTTTGAATTTCTCTTAAAAATAATAACACTAACCGGTATAGATAACCCATATATAATACCTAAAACTGGTAAAATAACCCATGGTTCTATAATCACACCTATAATTAATAAACTTACCAGTGCTAAGATTAATGACATAAACTCACGCGCTATTGAGATCTTTTTTCCAGAAAATGTAGGAATTCTACTGGACATTAAAATAGCTATTATACTAACATATACAGCCAGCATAACTGGTTGAAAAACCATGTCATATTGAAAATTTAACATCATTGGTACTAAAGTTAAGCATGCTCCCGCAGGAGCAGGTACACCTACAAAAAAATTATTTGCCCAACTTGGCTGAGCTTCTTCTAAAGTTGTATTAAATCTTGCTAATCTTAAAGCACAGCACATTGAGTAAATTAAGGATACAGCCCATCCTAATCCTTTTACAGGTACGTTATGCAACTTCCATAAATATAATACCAAGGCTGGAGCAACACCAAAATTAATAAAATCAGCCAATGAATCAAGTTGTGCCCCCAAATTGCTAGAGGCTTTAAGTAACCGCGCAAGCCTACCATCCATTCCATCTATCAGGGCTGCTATAACTATGAATAATACAGCATTCTCCCATTTTCCATCTAAAGCCAATCTAATAGAAGTCATACCCACACATAAACCTATCAGCGTAACAATATTAGGAAAAAGCCTAATGATAGGCATTTTAGTAGAATGTATATCTCTAGTATTCAAATTATCGTTTTCTATCATATTAATTAAGAAACCTACCTTATTTCACCCGCGCGTGCAGGCAATTCCTTTACCAAATCAGCTAATATGGTCTCACCAGCTATTACTTGTTGACCTTCTATTACCAATGGATTTACACCTTCTGGTAAGTATACGTCCATTCTACTACCAAACCTTATTAATCCAAAACGTTCGCCTGCTTTTACTTCTTGCTGCTCATTTAAAGTACATACAATACGTCTTGCTATAAGACCTGCGATTTGTACAAAAATTAATTCTTTATTATTTGTTTCCATTAATACTAATTGACGCTCATTTTCTTCACTTGCTTTATCCAACGAGGCATTCAAAAATTTACCAGGATAATAGTATAGCGCTTTAATTTTACCCGTAGCAGGCACCCTATTAACATGGACATTGAAAACATTAAGAAATATGCTAATACGAAGCCGCTTATTACCACCTATGTTTAATTCTTTAGGAGTATCAGCCATTTCAATTCTTTGTATTATACCATCAGCTGGACTCACCACTAATTCATCACCAATGGGTGTAATACGCACTGGATCGCGAAAAAAGAATACGCACCAGACTGTAACTATAGCACCAATAAAGCCTAATGTGCTAGAAAAATACCCAATCACAATAGAAACAATTGCAAATAAACAGATAAAATAATATCCGTCATTATGGATAGGAGGAAAAATTATTTTTAATAAATTCATAATTTGTATTTTCTTATAAAATAGTATTTGTTATAATTGATTTAGCTTAAGCAGTATAAATAATAATTATTATAATTCAATTCTATTTTTTTATTTTTGTAATTAACTATGGAAAAAGTACATAATATAGGAATTTTTTGCGGTGCAAGCCCAAATATTCCACAAAATTTTTTAGATGAAGCTTATAATTTGGGCAAATTGCTTGCTCAGAATAAACGAACTGTTGTCTATGGTGGTAGTAAATATGGAGCTATGGGTGCTATAGCAGATGGTGCTTTAAGCGCCTCAGGAGAAGTGATTGGTGTTTTTCCTCAAAGCATAACAATCGCAGGTACCAGAGAAATTATGCATACTCACTTAACAAAATTAATTACCGTACCAGATATGCATAGCCGTAAAATGTCTATTTTTAATCTCTCTGATGCTTTTATTACCTTTCCAGGAGGCTTTGGCACAATGGATGAAACTTTTGAAATTATTACCTGGAAATACTTAAAAATGCATAAAAAACCTATTATAATTTACAATTATCAAAATTATTACAATGGACTGATTCAATTGATAGACCATTTTATTGATTTAGGATTTGCAAATAGCTCTATAAAAAGCTTATACCATATAGTAGAGGATATTGACCAGCTACTTAACATATTTAATATTAATCAAATCTCTACAATTATGGCCTGAGTTTTCTAGTTTACTGCATTATATCAATTTTTATAAATTATAATATTTTGCTTGCAACTTATGATATAGTGCAATAAATAATTTTGTATAATAATTTATTTTAGACGTATAAGTATAAATTATATAATTATTAATAATTATAATGACTAATTAAGTTTTGTAATATATATTATATAAAAACTAAATTTATATACTAATAAAATAATATAATCATCTATAACTACGTAAATAATTATCTATGCCACTTGATTTGACAGTTTTTGACTATATAATTTTTACTATAATAATTCTCTCGACTTTATTTGCTTTATTTAAAGGATTTATTAAATCTTGTATAACGTTTATAGCGTTTATTTTCTCTATTATTTTAGCTTATTTTATATTTCCATATTTATTAATTCTAATTAAACATTACATAAAAAACCCTTCTGGGGCTAATATTAGTACTGGATTAATGAGTTATATAATAGCAGCTATTTTTGTAGCTTTCGTTAGTAACCAATTACTTAAACTCACAGAAAATATAAGAGGAGGAGCCTTAGATCGCTCTCTAGGATTGGCGTTTGGATTTACGCGCGGATGTATTATAAGCTGCATAATTTTTATAATAATAGTGGCCATTTCAAAAGCTTTAATACCAGATTCTGCAGAAGATACTATTTTTAAAAACATTAAACATTCAAAAAGCTTCCTGTTATTAACTACTGGAAGTACAGCTTTAATCGAAACATTACCACCAAAACTAAGTGTAAAATTAAATAAAACTATAAATAACCAGTTAAAAAAGCTTACAACAATATCTGATACTATAGCTTTATCTGAGTTAGCAAAATTAATACCTCCTGATATATTGTCTAACATCGATACAACTCATCTTAACATTTTAATTGATAATAATACTTCTACGCAAGAAAAACAACAAGCTATAGAAGATATAATAAACTCCTACGGTAAAGAAAATACAAACAATAATCCTTTAACTAGAGAACAACTGAAAAAAATCTTGATCAACTATATAAAAACCTACCATAAAGATCCTGGCAGTTACAGTGACAAAGATAATAATGATTTTAACCGTCTTATACAGGTATTGGATTAATATGAAAACATTTAACTTATTACCTTTTAATGATAAACTGAAAGAGGAATGTGGAGTATTTGGTATTTCTAACCATAGCGATGCAGCTGCACATACTATACTAGGGTTACATGCACTCCAACACAGAGGGCAAGAGGCTGCAGGTATAGTAACTTTTGACGGTATAAATTTTCATAATTATAAGGCCCAAGGATTAGTAGGAGATAATTTTAGCAATAACTCTGTACTATCAAGTTTAGTTGGTAATTATGCTATTGGCCATGTACGTTATTCTACAACTGGCGGTAATGAAATCAGAAATGTACAACCTATCTTTGCTGAATTTAGTTTTGGAGGGGTAGCAATAGCACATAATGGTAACCTAACTAATGCTGCTTCTTTAAGAAAACAACTTATTGCCCAAGGATGTATTTTTCACTCTGCTATGGATACTGAAATTCTCATTCACCTAATTGCTACTAGGCCTCACAACGATTTTATTATTAGACTCATTGAATCTTTAAAATTGGTAAAAGGGGCATATTCTCTTGTTTTGCTTACAGCACATTGCTTACTAGGAATCCGTGATCCATTTGGAGTAAGGCCATTAGTACTTGGAAAAATTAAGAATTCTTATGTCCTTGCTTCAGAAACTTGTGCCTTTGATATTATAGGTGCTGAATATATTAGGGATGTTGAACCAGGAGAAATAGTTATTATAAATAATGATGGTTCTATAAAAAGCCTTAAGCCTTTTGAACAGGTTCAACAAAGATTTTGTATCTTTGAATATATATATTTCTCACGCCCTGATAGTAAACTAGAAAATAAAGATGTCTACAAAATCAGAAAGCAAATTGGTGCAGAACTAGCAAAAGAAGCCAAAGTACAAGCAGATTTAGTAGTTCCTGTACCTGATTCCGGGGTAGCATCAGCGCTAGGATACGCCGAATATAGTAAAATACCTTTTGAGCTCGGTATAATTCGTAATCACTATATAGGACGCACTTTTATTGAGCCTACTGAAACTGTAAGACATTTAGGAGTAAAGCTTAAGCATAACGCAAATAAAGAACTCCTTAAAGGCAAAAAAATAATTTTAATAGATGACAGCATAGTGCGTGGCACTACATCACGTAAAATAGTAGAAATGGTAAGAGCTGCAGGTGCTACGGAAGTACATATGCGTATTGCAAGTCCTCCAACAGCTTTTTCATGTTTTTATGGTGTAGACACACCAAATAAAAAAGATTTACTAGCAGCAAACAGCTCTGTTGATGAGATTGCTAAATTTATTAACGTTGATAGCTTAGCTTTTTTATCAATAGATGCATTGTATTTTGCGATTGAACAAAGTAAGCGTAATAATTCTTACCCCCAATATTGTGATGCTTGTTTTACTGGAGATTACCCAATAGAGCTTACCGATTCTAACAACTGCACTTAATAGGTTTTTTATGGCTAAGCTTTTACAAGATAAAATTGCTTTAATCACTGGCAGCTCAAGAGGCATTGGTGCTGCCATAGCACGTAGATACATAAAAGAGGGAGCACATGTAATAGCTGTTGCCCGTAATACCACTCAGCTAGAATTATTAGATGACTATGCACGCAAGCATAATAGTGCTATTACTATAGTACCTCTAGACTTACAAGAATTCATAAAAATTGACGAATTAGGATATGAAATAGCAAAGCGCTTTGGTCACATAGATATATTAGTTGGAAACGCTGCTACACTGGGAGTTTTATCTCCTCTTTCACACATAAAACCCTCTTTATGGGAAAATATTATAGATTTAAACCTTACGGCTAACTGGAGGCTAATTAGAAGCTTTGATCCATTATTACATAATTCAAAAGCTGGTAGAGCAATATTTGTTACTTCTTCAGTTACAAAAGATGTAACCTCATATTGGGGCCCATATTCTATATCAAAATCTGGATTAGAAATGCTTGTTAAAACTTACGCTGAAGAAATATCTATTACTAATATCAAAGCTAATTTGGTTGATCCAGGAATAGTTGAAACAAGTATGCTAGCACAAGCCTTCCCAGGACTTGATAAAACACACATACCAAAACCTGATGATATCACAGATATTTTTGTTGAACTTGCTAGTGAACATTGTAATATAAATGGAGAAATATTAGGAGTACATAATAATGATAAACAATAATATTACTGATATTATAATCGTAAAAGACAAACATATACAATGTGATGGTATATCAGATAACAAGGTTGGTCACCCTTTAATATATCTCAATATGGGAAACAATGATCAAGTAATGTGTCCGTATTGCAGCCGCCAATTTGTCTATAAACCGCTTACCCACCTAGAGCCATAAAATTTTCTAGCTAAAGAAAACATACCACTTTTCAAAAATTGTGCATGAGGCCATTGTTGCTTATGTATTAATACGTATAGTAAATTAAATTGTATTTGGGACGAGGAACGATAGAGCGAAGCCTACCAAGAGTAGGAAAGCTTTGCGCTATAGCAAAGGCAATTAAAATAGTACGAGGCGTGAGGCACAAAGCGTAGAAAAATGCTACGTGAGCAACTAACAACAAAGTAACTTTTAAATTGCCGCAGCTATATTCTTTTTTTATTTATTTGGTATATTATTAGTCGTAAAATTCAATTTATTTATAGTAAAATCTGAGTGCAAAGGGGAAAACGCTGTCCAATAATATAAGCTTGTATCTTTAACTATAAAGCAGAATTTATTGTTTAGCTGGTTAAATGGTTGTTCTAAAATTAAATTTTTCGTTTTATATTTATATATGCTAAAAATAATTTCTGCATTTTTTTCAAGATCCATTTCTAAACAATATTCTTTCTGATGGTCTAAATAAATAGTTTTTGTTTTAAGCCCCCCTGGTTTGTGTTTTAGGTTTTTAATTATAGGTTTTATACTAATTCCCGAATTTAATTGAGGTTAAGGAAGGAAAATTATTGTATCGAAAAAGATAAGATGATAGAAATTATTATGTTAATAATAGAATAGAGTAAGTTATGGGACTATCATCAAAATTAATAACTGAAGAAATTTACAACAAAGCAAAGATAATTTTAAAGGAAAGTAGCGAAATTAGTCGTGTTTCTTTAAGGTTAAGAGCAATAGTAGCAGCCAAAGAGCATGGAGTTGCGACAGTATCAAAAATTTTCAATATAACAAGCAACACCTTACGTTCATGGGTAAAGAGCTTTGTTGCTGAGGAGGTTGGAGGTTTAAACTATAGAACTGGTAGAGGAAGAAAGAGCAAATTATTAGAAGTTCATAGAGAAGCTATAGAAGAATGGATAAGTAAAGATTGCAACTTAACATTAGCGCAGATTGTAATAAGATTAGAAGAAGAATTTTCTATTAAAAGCAGTAAATCTGCAGTACATAGAGTATTGGATGATTTAAAGCTTAGTTACATTACGTCCCGTCCAACACATTCTAAAGGTAATTTAGAGGCTCAAGAGCTGTTTAAAAAAAAATCTAAGGAGGGAAATTGAAGAAGGAAAGCATCAAGAATTATATTTTTTTGATGAGTCAAGATTTGGTACTTACTCTAAATTAGGACATAGTTGGTTTAAAAAGGGAATTAGAAGTCAGGTAAAGGTAAAGTTAGGTTTTAAAAATTTTTACGTTTATAGTGCTACTCACTCTAACAATGGAAAAAGTTTTAGCTTACTTCTGCCTAATGTAAATACGGAATGTATGACTATATTTTTGGAGGAGATGGCTAAATATTTGGATAATAGCCCTGCTACAGTAATAATGGATCAAGCCGGATGGCATAAAGCAAAAACACTTAAGATACCAGATAATTTAAATATAGTTTATTTACCTTCTTAATTCTCCTGAGTTAAATCCTGTAGAGAGGCTATGGAAATATATGAAAAACCACATTATTAAAAATAGGATATATGATACTATTGGCAAGCTTGAAAATAAGGTTTGTGAATTTATAGCGCAGTTAAATCAAGATATTGTTAAAACCATATGTACTATCAATTATTAACTCAATTAAATTCGGGAATTAGTATTATTTCTTCATATCAAGGGATAATATTTCCCGCTTCATTATAAGTTGGAATAATAATACTTAATTCTAGTCTCATTCTAGTACCAAAATTATAAAACCAGTGTTATAACTTATCTAAAATAAATATACAAATAAAAAATATATCACTTAAGTAATTTAAATATTTTGAATTATGTATTTTATTATATTCAAAATATATAAAATTAATATAGAGTTATAGAAAATAATACTTTTATCTACCATAAGATTTTATATTACTATAGATATAACTCTCGCTATTAATATTTATAAATATTAATTTGATTTTTTATATTCATTATCAAGTATATTTGATAATTTTTCTAGATTCATTGCACCCATAAATTTTTTGTTATTAATAAAAAAGATAGGAGTAGCATTTATATGCAATTTATTAGTGGCATCTAATCTAATTTTTAGAATTTTATCTTCTACCTCTTTACTCTTAATACACTTCCAAAAATCTTCTCCACTCATCCCTCCAAGCTTAGCTATATTCTCTAAAATCTCTACGAAATTCTTCTGAGTAATCCAGCTAGATTGGACATCAAACAATATTTTTAAATAAGTATAATAATCATCACCAGTACAACTAGCGAGCATGGCTCCTTTTAACGCTACATTATCAAAAGGACATGGACGTTGTACATATTTTACTTTTCCAGAATCTAAATATTTTGTTTTAAATTGATTAAAAACATTTTGGTGGAAATAAGCACAATGTGGACATGAAAGAGAAGAATATTCTATTACCGTAATAGGAGCATCTTTATTACCTAGAAATAACTCATTAGGCCCTATATTTAATACAGTTTCATCTATATGCTCTTCATCTTTATTTATAACTTCAGCAGTGGCTGGAAATACTGTACCTACCAATATTATCAAATATATTACAATTTTTAACATATATACCTTATTGTTTTACAATGCTAACTGCTATAAATATAGCTTTATTTTCTCTTATTACATGTAATAGTACAGATTTCTTATTATCTTTTTGAGCTTTAATAATTATTTTCTCTAATTCTTCTGGAGTATTTATCTGATTCCCACCAGCAGAGAGAATGACATCTCCTTTACGTAATTTACCAACAAAATTACTGTGTCTATTTACTTTTAAAACAATTACACCTTTTATCTTAGAATCTATACCAAAATTACTCTTCAAATCAGGAGTGAGCTTTGCAACTACTATAGCACCTAAAATATTTTGAGAACCTGGTGATTCAGATAAGGTAGAATCATTACCATCCATAGCTTTATTAGTCTCTTCTTTAAATGCCACAAGCATTACATCAACTGTTTTTTTCACTCCATTACGTAAATAAACTATTTCAGCTTTTTGACCAAGGGGAGTTTCTGCAACTATTCTTGGTAATTTCCTCATAGAAGAAACTTCTTTACCCGCAAATGACAAAATAATATCACCTGGCAAAATGCCAACTTTTTCAGCAGGACTACCTACCGCCACTTCTGCAACAAGAGCCCCTTTAGTATCATGCAAACTCAAGCTCTCAGCTACCTCATCATCTATAGGCTGTATATAAACCCCTAACCAACCTCTAGTCACTTTACCATTATTTTTTAACTGCTCTAATACAGACTTAGCCAGTGAAGAAGGAGTTGCAAATCCTATACCTACATTTCCCATAGACGGAGTTAAAATAGCTGTATTAATTCCTACTACTTCTCCTTTAATGTTAAACATAGGACCACCTGAATTACCACGATTAATAGCAGCATCTGTTTGTATAAAATTATCTACTAAACCACCTGCATTTATATCTCTTGATCGTGAAGATACTATTCCACTAGTTACAGTTCCTCCTAATCCAAAAGGATTACCTATTGCAATCACTAAATCTCCAACTCTTAAAGAATCAGAATCTCCTAATTTTACATAAGGTAGAGGTTCAGGTAAATCGACCTTTAATAAAGCCAAATCAGTTTTAGTATCATAACCTATAACTTTAGCTTTTATTTCTTTTTCATCATTAAATTTTACAGTAACTTCTTCTGCTTCACTAATGACATGATGATTCGTAACTATATATCCTTCAGGATCAATAATAAAACCAGAACCCAATGATACTACTCTACGTTCTTTTTGATCCAATTCAAAACCTGGAGGCAGTAAACCAAATTTTTCTAATAAATCTCCGAATTCTTCTAAAGGATATCCTTCTTTATAAGCTAAATTATTTTTATTATTAATTATTTTTTGTGTAGTAGAAATATTAACTACAGCTGGTAATAAAGGCTCAACAATCTCAGCAAATCCTTGAGGTTGTATAGATACAGATGATGTTAGAGCATTAGCTGTAAGCGCAGATAGTATTATAATAAATATTACAAATAACCCTATATGCAATTTTATAGCGTAATTTTTCATCATATTTTTCCCTAAAATTTAACCTATTAAAAACTCAATTTATTTATTATCTAAATCTTTTAAGTACTTAAAGAACTCACTTTTAGGAGATAAAACAAGCGTTGTGTTATCTTTATTTATAACTTTTTTATAAGCTTGTAGAGAGCGATAAAAATCAAAAAACTCTGGATCTTTACCTAAATTATCTGCAAAGATTTTTGCTGCAATTCCATCTCCTTCACCACGAGTAATATCAGCATCTCTTTTAGCTTCGGCGAGTAGTACAGCCTTATCTTTATCTGCTTTAGATTTTATACGCTGTGCCTCCCCTGCACCTTCAGCACGTAGTTCTTTAGCTTCTTTTTCTCGTTCAGTTTGCATACGCTTATAAATTGCGTTACTATTTTCTTTAGGTAAATCCGCTCTAAGTATACGAACATCTATTACATCTATACCAAAATTCAGAGTCTGAGAGTTAATTAAATCTTTGATCTTTTTCATAATATTGGAACGTTCATTTGTAAGTAATGCTACCAATGGAACTTCACCTAACACTTGCCTTAATGATGAATCAAGCATAGTATTCAAGCGCAATTTTATGCCAGATTCATCTCTCACTGTTTGATAAAACTTAAGAGGGTCAATAATTTTATATCTAGCAAAAGCACTAATAATTAGCCTTTTTTGGTCATTAGCTATCACTTCTTTTTCATCAGCTGTAACATTCAGTAACCTATTATCAAAATAAATTATGTTTTGTATAAAAGGTAATTTAAAATGTAATCCAGGAGATTTCTCTACTTTGACCACTTCTCCAAATTGAAAGATTAAAGCTTGTTGACGCTGATCTACTATAAACAAAGTATTTATTAATAAAATAAGCGCAGTAATAGTTATGATAGTAAAAATAGTTTTCTTTGTCATTTCGCTGATGCCGTATTATCTGTTTTCATTGCAGGACCTAAAGGTAAATATGGTATAACATTTTTATCCATATTACCATCTAATATAATTTTATTAGTACTCTGTAGAATATTTTCCATAGCCTCTATGTATAAACGTTTTCTTGTTAATTGTTGTGCACCTTGATATTGTTTATAAAGAGCATTAAATCTACTCACTTCCCCAGTAGCCACCGCAATTACTTGCTGCTTATAAGCTTCTGCTTCCTGTATAATCATCGCAGCCTCACCTTTAGCGCGTGGCATAATATCATTTTGATATGCCTGAGCCTGATTTATTTCTCTTTCTTTATCTGCTCTAGCAGTTTGAACATCTCTAAACGCATCTATTACTTCAGACGGAGGCTCAACCTTAAGTAAGCGTACATTTACTATTTCAATACCAGCCTGGTATATATCAAGCATATGCTGTAACAACTCCCTGACTCTAGTTTCTACAACTGATCTGCCTTGTGTTTGAGCAACAACAATTGGTGTGTTACCTATAACATCACGCATTGCACTTTCAGCAGCACTTTTGACTGCATCTCTTGGTTTTAATACATTAAAAATATATTGCTTAATATCGCGAATTTTCCACTGTACAATAAAATTTACATCCACCAAATTTTCATCACCCGTAAGCATTAAGCTTTCTTCTGGAACTTGTCTTGGCGTATTCCGTTGGATATATATACCATCTGTTTGTGCAGATCTAGAACCTATTTCTTCGCTTTCTATTCTTTCTACACGTTGTTTTATTACTTTTTCAATAGGATCTGGTATATGATAATTAAGACCAGGCATTGCAAGACGAACAAATTTTCCAAAACGTAATACAATGGCCTGTTCACCTTGTTCTACATTATAAAACCCTGATGATAACCATGCTAATAGCACTACCAGCACAATTAATAAAAAAACCTTGCCTCCACCTTTCTTACCATCACGTAAAACCTTTTGTATTTTTTCTTGGCTACTACGTAATAACTCATCCAATTCATTATCATTATTGGATGGCTGACGTTTTGGTCCCCAGGGCGATTCTATTTTATTGTGTATTCCAAACAATTGACTATACCACAACATAAATTATTACTAAAAATTGGAGATTAAAACTTTTATTTATATAATAAATATTTTATAATCCTACCTAACAATACATTCTCTAATTAGACCCATTTAGTCAAGTAGAAAATCTATAATATAAGCAATCAAGTTAATAATGTAAAGTATATGTCCACTATAAATGCAGAACAAGTTTTAAATATTTTAAAAACTATTAGAATTCCTGGCGATAATAAAGATATAGTAACTAATGGTTATGTCTCATCAATCATAATCAGAAATCAACAACTAGGATTTGCCATTACACTTAAATCTGCCACAGATCAAACTGCCTTAACTACTGAATGCACTACTAAACTTAAATCTAAGCTACCAATAGAAGAAGTCAAAATTGTATTTACCAATGATCTTAAAGATAGTGATAATAATTTCCTTAAAAATAAAACTACTACTTTTAAACCTAAAAACAAATTTGATAATATTAAACATATAGTTACAGTATCTTCATGCAAGGGTGGAGTAGGAAAATCTACAATTTCAGTCAATTTAGCTAAAGTACTTGCGAAGCAAGGATATAAAATAGGATTAGTTGATGCCGATATATATGGGCCGTCTATACCTCATATGCTTGGGCACACTACTCAACCTAAATTAGAAAATAATTTAATTCTTCCTTTTGAATCTCATAATATAAAATCTATCTCAATAGGTCATCTTATATCACAAAACATAGCAACTATCTGGCGTGGCCCTATGGCAACTAAAACTTTATATAAATTATTAAATGGAACAAAATGGGGAAATTTGGATCTATTGTTAATAGATATGCCTCCAGGTACAGGTGACATCTATCTTAGTTTAATTGAAAATTACTTTATTTCCGGTAACATTTTAGTATCAACTCCTCAGGAGGTTGCTTTAATTGATGTCCGTAAATCTATTAACATGTTTCAAAAAGTAGGAGTCAAAATATTAGGGATTATAGAAAATATGAGTTATTTTATTAACCCCATCTCCTCAGAAAAACATTATATTTTTGGTAAGGGGGGAGCATCTAAACTTGCAGAAGAGTTCCATCTTAATTTTTTAGGAGACATTCCATTAGATCCAGAAATCAGAGAAACATCTGATCATCCCTCAACTATCAGCGATAACTCTATTTTACATTATTATAACTCTATTGCCAAAAAAATATCTTATGAGTTAAAACTATAATGTTTTTCAAATAATTAATATCAATTTTATTATCGCTTAAAAAAGTTAATAGCAAGACAAAATATTAGAGAGGAAAGACACTTTAAATATTACATATTAATTAACGCTATTAATTAATTATAGACTTTTATTAATATTATATTATAGTAAATTAAGTTGTATTTGGGACTAGGAGTGATAAGCGAAGCCTACAAATAGTAGGAGAGCTTTAATTTAACTGCGCCCCGGATTCAAATTAATTTACTATATATACTCCTACAGATTAAACTCTATAGTGAATACAGTTGAGTATTAATGAAAACAATTAAAAGAGTATTAGAATATTTGAACAAAAAGAAAATATATGCCTTCGGCATATTAGGGATAATGATATTAATATTGATATTTAATATAGTCATATTTTTCCTGGCATTAAATGAAGAATGGAATCAAATGGAGTCACCATATAATATACAATGGGAATATCAAGGTTTTCTTATATCAACCGCTATTAGACAAAAAATTATAAAGAGCGGTGTTTCTGATAATAATTTTTTATCCCATTATTTAAAAAACTTACAAATTAAATATTATGAATTAATCAAAGAAAAAGTTTTTAAAGATGATTTATTGCTAGATCTATTACTACTTGATATCAAATATTTGGTATATTTAGAAACAAAAAATAACTCAGAGATTTTAAATAGTATTATCATATTAAATTTTGATAATTACATAACCAAATCTAGTAAAATTAAAAAAGTAAACGATATTTTAAAATACAAATACATAAACTATATAGTAAATTATTTTTTATATAACAAGACTATTAATAAAAATTTGGTTTTTACAAATTTTTTTGAAACCAAGCTTAGAAATTCTATAGAAAATAAAAATTATCATCTTAATAAAGAAGCACGATTAATATTATTAACAAAATATATTAGAATTGTTACGAATAAAT
Organism: Rickettsiales bacterium Ac37b; assembly: GCA_000746585.2. NCBI lineage: Bacteria > Pseudomonadati > Pseudomonadota > Alphaproteobacteria > Rickettsiales > Rickettsiales bacterium Ac37b. Next base: position 1,108,929 of record CP009217.2, on the reverse strand, counting down.
TATTTCATAGTAAATATGATTATTACTATATATGTAATCATTCTGACTATTTCCACTTAAAGCAAACTCTCCAAGCTTCTACAGATTTTATAATTTCAAATTTTATAATGTATAAATGTAATAATTTTTATTTGAGCCTAATAGATTATATTATAAATTTAAGAAATAAAATTAATAATTTTGATACCACAAAATGCACTAAATTAAAATACTCTTATCCAATGACTAAAATAACATTAGATAACTAAAAAATGTTATGAAGTCAGATACAAACTTGAATAAGATAATACAATAGTTAATAAAACATCGTGATAATGAATTAATATTATAGTAACATCTATCTATATTAATTATTTCCGCATGGAGAATAGTAGATGTTTCATAAAGATCCAGCTTTACAGGCTAAATATCCTACTCATAAAATTAAATATGTTTTAAAGCCAGAATGAGGGAAACCAGGACCAGCTTTATTTATAGTTGAAGGGCATGGATGCCCCGAAAACACTAAATTAATAGAGCCTATTCAACCTCCACCTGTGAAACCAATAACGCAACCTATAACGCCTATTTCGCTTATTCCAGGGAATCAAGACTCGTCCTCTACATACATTAATGACTTAGAGCTGCCAAAGAGTTTTCACGCTCCTGATATCAGTTTCTGTTTTGAAACAGTAGAAACTATAGGTAATTGTAAAAATAATAATTGTGAAAACTAAACAATTTACGATAGTTTACTTATTATATTAGGTTCTGTGAAGTTTTCTAAAAAATATGGTTTTTAGCAAATTTTTGAGCGAAAAAATAGCTTTTATTCGAAGGAATATTAATATATTTCAAGCAATAAAAGCTTTTTTTGCAGCCAAAAAGTGCTAAGAAAACAGTTGTTGAGAAACCTTCACAGAACCTAGTAAAAAGTTGAATATTGATTACTTGGAGAGATAAGCGAAACCTACTTTTTGTTAGGTTAGTGAAGAGTGACGCATATGCTAATTCAAATCAAGAAACTATAACTGCGTCCGCAAGTTCAAATCAATTTATGGTCCATAACCTATCTCCACGTAACTGTTGTAAAGAAACAATTTTTAGCTTATCAAGATAAACCATGTAGATATCTCCTAATTGGGAAGTTATTTTAAGATGTTGTAAAATTTTTTTTGTACTATTATTTACAATATCTATGGAATGTTTAGTAAAAATAAGATCATAATTACCCTTATTATATCTACATTCAAAATCGTTTTTGCAATCAATAATATTTGAAGAATGTTTAAGATCTAGCCATGCAAAATCCTTTTTACCTAGATAATGTAACCAAGCCTCTCTTGTATATTTAGGTATCTGTTTACTGGATAATATTACAGCATTTTTATTATTAATTAAAAAAGTATTATCTTTACTATTAATAATTAAATCTGGCATAAGCTGTGTATAGGTCATAATACCTGCTATCACCATTAATAACATTCCAGCAAATCTTAATTTAGTTTTGCATATATATAGGATCAACATACCAGATGTCATGATAAATAGTGTAAAATTAGACATAAAATGTATAGGTTTAACTGAATATGGCCACTCCGCAATTAGGTTAGATATTGCAATAAACATTTTAATTCCATAACCCATAGGAACTAAAGCAACCGACATTAAATGAAATGGATAAAGTATAAATGATAAAACTACGCATGGCATTACAAGAAATGAGGTTATAGGCACAGCAATTACATTGGCAATTACACTATAATTAGAATATTGATTAAAATGATAAATAACAAAGGGTGCAGTAGCGAGCCCTGCTATTAATGATGAAAATGCGGTAGACAGTATATAAAAGAAAAATTTAGTTACCAAACTCCATGATTGTACTTTAGGTGATAAATATTTTTTATATAAACTATAACAAGAGATTAAGGCGAGTACTGCCATAAATGACATTTGGAAACTAGGATTTACAACTACTTCTGGTCTAAATATTAAAATTATTATTGCAGCAAAAGCCAAACTACGTGCAGGATTAGCAGTACGATCTAACATTACCGCTATAATTATCATACTGGTCATAATAAATGAACGTACTGCTGCCACTTGCATGCCTGAGATCAGTAAATAACCAAAACTACCAAGTAACGCCATAAAAGCTGCTATTTTTTTTATATTAGCGCGATAAAAGATAGGATAAAATAAATTAAGCAATAAACGCACCGTATAAAAAAATATCGCTGCAGCAAGAGATAAATGCATACCTGAAACAGATAAAATATGCGATACACCTGCGATACGCATATTATTTAATATAGTTCTATTAATAAGATTATATTCACCAATCATTAAAGCTGTTGCTACACCACCAATATCTTTACCAAGTAACTTAATCACCTGCTTTTCTATGTTTTTTCTCAAATTAGCTATATAGTTTGTTAAAATATTGCCTTGATTTTTTTTCAATACTTTAATAGGAGCAATGTTGTAGCCTACTGCTCCTATCTGTTCAAAATAACTACTACGTGCAAAATCATACCCTTCTGCAACAACAGATTCTGGGGGAGGCATAATATTAGCTTTTATTATAACTACATCACCAATTTTAGCTTTATTTAGGCCTGTTTTAACTACTAACCTTACTTTAGGTAATGATAATTTGAATGAATTTTTTCTAATCTCTGTAGATTTTAAAATAATACGATCTCCAACAGGAAGAACAGTGATAGCCTCTATTTTACCTATAATTGTTGCATATTTTATTTCTTCGGTTAATTTTGGGACATACAATAAACAAGATCTAATATTTATTGCTGCAAAACCAAGGGATATAATAATTAAAGTGATTATTAATAACGTTCTTTTAAAATATAAAACTATTAATAATGTACTAATTATAGATAAAATATAAATAATATTAGGTTCTTTCTTAAGAAAAAAATATATCAATATACCTAACGAATAGAATATTGGCACCCATAATATCCATTGTGCTCTTTCTTCTAAAAAATTATCGTGTATATTAGACACTAACTTATATAATTGTTTAATCATTATCATAGTATTTTATGTTAGATTCTCTTAATACTCGTTATGTTAAATACTTCCTATGTTTGGTCGCTATTACAGGTATATTATTTTTTTTATTTCCAAATTTAGATTTATATATAACTAAGATATTTTATAAACAAAATCATCAATTTTTCCTTGGTCATCATAATATAGTATTGTTCTTTTACAATATTGTACCGTATATAGTAAAAGCTTTAATAGTTAGCTATGCTATTATCTTTATAATTATTAATATTAATAAAAAAAAGTCATTTTTATTAAACAACAAAATTATCATATATCTTGCACTTGCATTAATTATTGGACCAGGCTTAACAATAAATACTATTTTTAAAGATCAAGTGTTTGGTAGGGCTAGGCCTAAGCATATTACGGAATTTGGTGGCAGTAAATCTTTTTCTACTCCTTTTACCATAGCTAAAGAATGTATGAAAAATTGTTCCTTTGTTTCAGGACATGCAGCTATAGGATTTTATTTTACCGCTTTTGCTTTTTTAATAAGAAAGAAATCTCTTGCAACCTTAATATTTTATAGCTCCGTCATATTTGGTTTTATCATTGGTGCCGCCAGGATTTTGCAAGGTGGACATTTTTTCAGTGATGTAATATTTTCAGGATTTATAGTTATTTCTATTAATTATTTATTATATATATTAATGTTCAAACCTAAATAATCAGTTTATAAATCTTAATCACTAATTATAATTAAATAGGAGCTGATTATCCAATAAATCAATTTCAATTTTTCCACCTTTGGCCAGCTTACCAAATAAAATCTCATCAGCTAGCTTCTTTCTAATTTTTTCATCAATTGTTTTTTCAATAATACGAGCACCTTTCGATTGATTTTCTTCGCCCAGCTTACATAAATAATGCTTAGCATGAGTAGTTATAGACATCATAACCGATTTTTCAGATAGTTGCGATGAAAGATGAAGCAAAAACTTGTCTACAACATAAGAAATTGTTTCTGGAGATAAAGGAGTGAAAGGAATAATAGCATCAAGTCTTCCTATAAATTCCGGTGTAAATAGCAAATTAATTTGTTCTGTATCTTCATGTTCTCTTTTTGTCTTACCAAAACCAAGTACTGGCCTACTCATTTCAAATGCACCTATATTAGTTGTCATGATAATAATACTATGAGTAAAATTAATAGTTTTGCCAGTATTATCTGTCAAATGACCATAATCCATAACTTGCAGTAAGATATTATATATATCACGGTGCGCTTTTTCTATTTCATCCAATAAAATGACTGAATAAGGATTTTTACTTACAGCATCACTGAGTAATCCCCCTTGATCAAACCCCACATATCCAGGCGGAGTACCAATCAAACGTGATATAGAATGTTGCTCCATATATTCTGACATATCAAATCTTAAAAGTTCCATATCAATTAATAATGCAAGCTGCTTTGCAAGTTCTGTCTTACCAACCCCTGTAGGTCCAGAAAAGAGATAACACCCTATAGGTTTTTTACTATCTCTAAGACCAGCCTTAGAAAGCTTAATTGCTGCCACTAATTCCTCTATTGCCTTATCTTGTCCAAACATGATCTTCTTAAGTTCATCTTGTAACTTCATCAATTTACGAGAATCATTAATTGATAATGTTCTACTAGGAATATGTACCATTTTAGCAATAATATTTTCTATATCACGTACAGTAATAATTTTATTTTTATTCATAATTTTATGGTGAGAACCCGCCTCATCTAATACATCTATTGCTTTATCTGGTAAATGCCGTTCTGAAATATATCGTTCAGACAGGATAGCCGCAGCTTCTAAAGCACCTTTAGTGTATTTAATACCATGATGTTCTTCATAATATGGCTTTAATCCTTTTAAGATTTTAATAGTATTAGCTACCGAAGGTTCTTCTACTACGATTTTCTGGAATCTACGTGTTAACGCATTATCTTTTTCAAAATGATCTTTATATTCTTTAAAAGTAGTAGCACCTATACACCTTAATTTGCCTCTAGATAACACTGGTTTTAATAAATTCCCCGCATCAAGAGATCCACCACTAGTTGCACCCGCCCCTATAATAGTATGAATTTCATCAATAAATAAAATAGCTGAATCTAACTTTTGTATTTCTCTAATAATCGCTTTAATTCTTTCTTCAAAATCTCCTCTATAACGAGTTCCCGCTACTAATGATCCCATATCTAAAGAAAAAATAACTGCATTTTTCAATGAAGATGGTACCATACCTTTAATTATACGTAACGCTAATCCTTCAACAATTGCTGTTTTTCCTACCCCAGGCTCCCCTACATAAAGTGGATTATTTTTAGTACGACGGCATAATACTTCTATTGTCCTTTCAATTTCACCTTCTCGCCCAACTAATATGTCTAATTGTCCCTCTTCAGCCATTTTATTTAGGTTAACACAATAATTTACTAATACATTAGGTATATCTTTAGGTTCTTTGAGAATACTACCTATGTTATCGGCTTCTTCTCTATTATTTACTCGATTCGGCTGTAATTGTACATTCGAATTGCTTTGTACCACATTTTCTGGTTTATTAGCACTATAGGCTATATAATTAATTATGTCGTTTTTAGTTACACTCTGTTCATGTAAGAAAAATACTGCAAAAGATTCCTGCTCACTTAATATTTCTGCCAAAACGTTAACACCTGTGATTTCTTTTTGTCCATCATTACTCATATGTAAAGCAGCCCTATGCACCACTCTCTGAAACCCAGCAGTAGGCTTAGCTTCAATAAGATTTTTACAAGCAAATGTTGATAATTCGCTATTTAAAAATTCTCTTAATCTATTAGATAATAAAGAAATATTAGCATTACACACACGCAATGCGTTTTTAGCATCGGGGTCTTCGGAAAGCGCTAATAATAAATGCTCAAGAGTTGCATATTCATGCTTATATCCTAAAGCTATATTAAGTGCCCTATGTAAGCTTAATTCAAGGTTTTTTGATAACATATTTTTCATCCTTGCATAGTAGGCATTGTATAATGTAACCATTCAGGTTAGTTGCGTTACGAATATCTTTTGTTTTTTCTTTAACTATTTCTTTTATAAGATCTCTATAATTTATATAGTTTTTATCGCATAATACATTAACGTAACTAACGATCTTACGTTTAGAAATATTTAAATATTTTTTAAAAATAAATAATAACATTTCTTTATTAATTTTATTACTATTAATTAACCATATACGATACAACATAAACTTAGCAGTTTTCATGTAGATATCTTGCCTTATAGTACACTCTGCATCAAAATCACCTTGCTTTTCCATATTAATTATCCTAAGATATCCTCTATTTTGCTTTTTAGTATCATTACTAGTATGTTATAATTCTAATATAATATTCGTTATTAAATAGTTAAAGCGATAGCATTATTACGCAAATAATAAGAAAATATTTATGATTTCGATTACAATTGGCAATAATTTAATTACTAAACCGGTTATTTTGGCTCCTATGTCTGGAGTCACCGATATGCCCTTTAGGAGGTTAGTTAAAAAATTAGGAGCAGGACTCGTAGTATCTGAAATGATAGCGAGCCGTGCAATGATTTTAGAGACTAAACAATCTTTACAAAAATGTGCGATTTCTGAAGAAGAAGATTATACTTCGGTACAATTAGCAGGATGCGAACCTAACGTCATGGCAGAGGCTGCTAAACTCAATGAAGATAAAGGTGCAAAAATCATAGATATCAATTTTGGTTGCCCTGTAAAAAAAGTAGTAGGTGGTAATGCCGGTTCAAGTTTAATGCGTGACGAAATATTAGCAGCTAATATAATGGAGGCAACTGTTAAGGCTGTTAAAATTCCAGTAACTGTTAAAATGCGCATGGGATGGGACCACAACAATCTTAATGCTCCAAAACTTGCTAAAATAGCAGAAGAATGTGGGATACAAATGGTTACCGTTCATGGACGTACACGTTGTCAATTTTATGAAGGTAAAGCAGATTGGCATTTTATTAAAAATGTTAAACAGAATATTTCAATTCCTGTTATTGCAAATGGCGATATTAAGACATTTGAGGATGTAGAAGAATCTCTGGATGCTTCTGGCGCTGATGGTATAATGATAGGTAGAGGTGCTTATGGTAAACCATGGTTAATACAGCAAGCAATTCATTATCTTGAAACTGGAGAAAAATTAGCCTCACCTGATCTCAATTCTCAGCTTAACATTATTTTAGAACATTATGACGATATTATAGAACTTTATGGTGAAACCACTGGTGTACGTATGGCACGCAAGCATATAGGTTGGTATAGTAATGGACTCCCTAATTCAGCAGAGTTCAGATCAAAGATTAACCAATCAACAGATGCAAATCATGTCCGTAACATGATCTTAGAATTTTATAATAGTTTTATTGGTTAATATATAATGCTGACCTCAAATAAGAGCGAAGCCTATGCTTGAATTATTAAAGACTAAATACAAGTAATAATTATTAATCTTCATACGCTAAATTTACTAAATTAATTTGGAATAATATAATGCACGATACTGTACATATTGCAACTTAATTTACAAAATCGGTGAATTCTTAATATTACTACATACGTATTTCAATAAAGGCCTTTTTCCTTAATTCATGCAAATAATGAGTAGCTTGCAAGGATAATTTCTTTTGAATAAGAGTATCACGTATCTCTTCTCTTTCCTTTTTTGCAACCCCAGTATAATCTCTCTGACATGTGATAATTAAGCTTAATATATCGTCAGTTTTAATTACTTTACTTGCTGTACCACGGGGAGTAACCATAATCATATTACGTAATTCTTCATGTAGCTGATTAATTGGCACTGACATAAGCTGTGCTGATAAATTTTTCTTTTTTGCAACATTTACAGCCTCTTCGCAATTTCTAATTTTCGCTCGTAACTCATTGAGCAGTAACATATTTTTATCTATAGCTTCTCTGTTTAGGCCATTAATAGGTATGGTAATTTGGCGAAATGTAATTTCTGCATTTTCAGGTAATATATGTGATAGCACCTCATCTACTTCCTTTTCACTAATATTAATTCTAGGACGTACAACATAATTTAAAATCTTACTCCAAGCAATTTGGGCTTTGATTTGTTCCAGCACAGAAGCTTTAGGTATATGACGACTTTTAAGATAATTAACAAAACCTTCCTTAGGCAAATTATTACGTTCTTCAATCATCTGAAGCGCAAACTTCATATCTTCATCAGTAACATCTAATTTTAGCCTCTTTGCCTCGTATATAAAGATTTTATCGTCAATCAAGGATTGTAATACTTGTTGTTCTAGAAAATGCATATTTATATTAGCATGTTCTGCTGCTAATGTATCTTTTACTACTATCATTCTATCTTGTAAATCTTGAGAAGTAATAATTTCTTTTCCAACAATTGCAACAATCTTTCCAGGTTCATATGCATATACTGGCATACAAACCAAAAATATTAATATTAATGTAATTCTAAACATACTACCTTCTAATTTGTTAAACTTTTTAATGAAACATTGATAAAATGACTAATAGATTTTTTTCTATTTATAGCTTGATCCTGAGTAAAATCACGTGTCACACTATATGACATATCTATACAATCACCATTGTACAAAATTTGACCTTGTGTTGCTATAGTTTTGCTATTCTTTTTATTTAAATTTCTTCGTATATTTCCACCTATTTTCCATCTTGGATTGAGTATCAAATTCGCATTAACAAAAATCTGTTTATTACTTTGCTGTTTATCTATCAACATCTTTTTATCTGAAGTAATATAATTTATGTTAATATCCATTCTTGATAAATAAAAATTAGTTCCAATTTCGTGACGACGTATGGATAAATCTTGTGAATTTACCTTTGTTCTATAATTTATATCAAAAACATTGTTTAATTTCATACCTATTTTTGCTACATAGTCAGAAAAATTCGTTATCATTCCACTACTAGAATTAACCATACTATCTATTTTTTTATGATAATTCTGGCCTAAAAAGAGTTCAAAATTCGTATTTTTAGGACCTAATATTAGGGTATTGATCCCATAATTTATTCTTGGACCATATTCAACGCGATCTAATCCAGTAAAATGGTTACTATTAAATAAATTCATATCAGTTAACTCTAAATTATGACTATCTTCATTAGGAATTTTGGAACTATTTTTACCATTAGGAGCCAAGATAGCTTCTATTTTTGGCTCTAATAATATTTGATAATTATTTAATTGATTTATTAATGGTAATTTCCACATTAATTTAGCCTCAGGAATAAAACGTGTTTTATTATAATTATTATGAACAGAATTGAACGCATGACTTATATTATATATATCTTCTCTAATACTGCCACTCATTTCTAGTACATGACCACGCTTAGTAATATATGGCATTTTCCACCCGCCATTTAAAGATATTCTCTTACTATGCATTCCTATTTTACGTGTTAAAGATAATACATTACTATCTAAGAAAAAGATAGAATTATTAGAGTAAGCCTCAGTTTCAAAATGTGAATTTACTAATGGAACAATCGAAGGTGTATATGATGCATTTGCAGAAGGTGATAATCCTTGAAAATGTAATGTTCTTATATTATGCAAACTATAATCATTATAATATTCTCCAAACACAGTTGTAGTTAAATAATCTTGGTCACCAAATTTATATTTTCTTAGATAGTTTTTATCAGATGCTCTATGTAATTGTGCCCCCCCAGTGACATGATCAGAAAAATGGAAATACCCATTACCATTAATATGATGCCTCCAAACTTTTTTTGCTTTTTGATTAATGATAACATTATCGCTATCAGCTTTTGTAATACTTCCATCAAAGCTAAGCAATCCGTATTTTGTCAATTGATTATACTTACCAGATAATACTATTCCTGATTGGGTAGTAAAAATAGGCGATAATATAGCTTCTTTATCTGGTGCTATATTAAAATAATACGGAACCATTACTGTCCTACCAATAGAAGAAATATAACCAAGTTTAGGAACCATAAATCCACTTTTACGTGGAGCATTAGCTGAAGCATGAGCAAAATAAGGTGTATAAAGTACTGGCACTCCATATACTTCAAAAAAAGCATTCTTATATCTCACACGTGATTCCTCTTGATTTAATTCTACTGCATCAGCCTTAATTTGCCATTGAGGTGCTTTATTATTACAAATAGTACATGCTGTATATGCAGCTTTTTCCAATTGATACAAATTTTTACCTAAAATTTTTGCTTCTTTGGCAATTAATAAAGCATTATCTTGCAGCCTTGCACTAAAATAAGAAGCTATACCCTTAGTCATATCATCTTGCACTATTAATTCTTCTGCAAATATTATATCACCATTATCACGCATAAAGCTTACATTACCAAATGCCTTAACTTCACCTGATTTGCTATTATATATTATCTGATCAGCAAGTAATACATTTTTTAATTGATTTACTTCAACATTCCCACTAGCTACTACCACACCTTGATTATCATAACTTATATCATTAGCTTTAAGCAATATTTCTTCACCCTGAGATATAGGAGATGATAAAGCATACGTAACACTCCGGAAAGCCATAACCAATATGGTTATAAAAACCAACAACACATAATTAAATTTTTTAAAATTCAACTTATAATAATACATTAACCATCTTCCAAATGTAATACAACTGCCGTAGTAATAAGCATAGATATAATGATTGGAGAAGATGCCGCTAGTATTAAAGGAATTTTCCCTGATAATCCAAGTACAGCTACTAAGTCTACTACAAAATATACTATAAAACCTATAATTAAACCTAAAGCAATAATTGGACTAACCTTTTGTTTCCTAGGTAAGGGCAACGCAAATGAAGCTGCCATCAGCACCATTGTACACATAAAGATAGGTTGAAGCAATAATCTATAGTAGTATAAAGAATATTTTATGGCTGAAAAACCTGCCTCTTTTAACATATTTATAAAATATGGGAGTTCTATAAACGGTATCATTTCTGGTGTAGCAAAGCTATCCTGTAACTGTTCTTTTACAAGCTTTGTTGGAAATTCAAGCATATTATAATACTCTGCAGGACGATTTTCTTGCCTAATTCTGACATCATTTAATTGCCAATACCCAGGCTGTAATTTAGCCATTACAGCATCTATACGTTTTTCAAATACATTTTGATGAGATAATATAAAAAATTTTATATCATGTAACGACATTTCTTCTTGATAAGTATAGTATTTAGCATAAATAATAATATTATTTTGTTTATTATTTTCTCTCAGCCATAAACCAGATTTAGATACAAGTAATGTTTGTGGCACATCACGTAAATATTTTTGTGTAATTTTTTCATGCTTGCTAAGCAAGCTAGAAGAAACATAGCTAAAAACCACCGTCATTAATATACCTATCAACAAAGTAATACTTAGTATAGGAGCTAGAAACTGCCATATCGATATTCCAGTTGCTTTCATTACCACAAGTTCAGCAGTACGAGCAACATACAAAAATGTAAATGTACTAGCAAACAAAATAATAAAAGGTACAGTTCTTTGTATAAGGTAGGGATATTTTAAAAATGCCAATTTTAAAATAACTCTAAAGGGTATTTCTTTACCATACGAAACACGCATAAACTCAAATATAGAAGAAAATATTATAATAACAGATACTACAGATAACACTATAGCTAACCGTACTAAGAAGATTTTGCTTATATATAATGATAAAGTAATAGGAAAACGCACTATACTACTATATATCTTATGCTATTTTATTAACGCACAGGAAAATCAAAGTAACTATCTTTAAATGGTCATCTTTCAGAGTAAAGTGCCACCATTCTTTATAATAATTCTCAAAACCATATTTCAACATAATATCTTTTAAAAACTTTCTATTAATTTTTGCTGATTCAGACAAATTATTATATTCTGTATGACTGACCTCATCGAGTAAATCAAATGAACTGCCCATATTGATACTACCATCATCAATAAATGGTATTTCCTGCCCATTTGGTAATTTTATATAATAATATTTAGGCTCTTTTACTTCTTGATTTTGGCTAATAATAGTTAAATCAACAGTACTACCTCTTGAATGTCCAGATTTTTTTGCTATATAACCTGCACTAAATAAATTCACCTTATCCAGATTAGGATAGAACCATTTTTTATTACTATTGCTATTTTCAATCTCTTCGCTCCAAGCTATAAAATCATTTACAGCTTGTTGAGGTCTATATGAATCATAAATCAATAAAGATAAATTTTCCTTTTTTAACTCATTTTGTATTTTATGCAGCGCATAAGCTGCTTCTTTAGATAGAATCACCCTACTACCATTATAACCTTTTACTACCCGTCCCAAAAAATTATCCTCACTATAATAACGTAATGAACATTTTATTGAAGGATCGACTTGATCAAGATATATAAACCCTTCTGGTAATTTATTATCACTAGCTAATGCAGATCCCATATAAACTACCATCCCTATTATAATACTATACAGTGTCTTCATAAATATACCTTATACCCGTGAAGATTTTTTTAAAATAAAACCATCCAACATCATTTGTACAGACGCTCCTGTCTTTTTGCTATTTGCTTCAAGTATACATAATTCTTCTATTATCTGAATAAGCATACTACTAGTCCACTTTTTAATATGTTGCAAGAAAATATGTACATTTTTAAAAAATAAAGGCGGTTCTAAAATTTTTATCGCTTCAGTAGCCACTATTCCTTTTTCTTCCTCACATTTTACCTGGTATAATCTTATAAAATATCTAGATAACGATCTAATAATAGTAATCACTTGAATATTTTCGGCCAATAATTGCTGCAATATATCATTTGTATTCTCATAATTAAAATCAGCAACACTATAACATAATGCATCCAAAGAGGTAGATAATTGATCCACGGTAGATTCTAATACATCCTGTAGCTTAATATGTTTATCATTACCCTTATAGGTTATTAACTTTTCTATAGCATTTAATATCAAAACCCTATCCCCAGAAATATGAGATTCTAAAAATAACAACGCATCATTATCATAGGAAAATCCATATGATTTTAACTTATATATAATAATATTTTTAATAGTTTTTTGCTCATCATGATAACAGGCTATAGCGGCTACAGATTTACCATTTTCAAAAAATTTGCGTACCGTAGAACCAGGAGGCAAATCACCAGATGCAAACACAACTATATTTTGCCCTTCATATTTTAATAATATTTCTTGAAGCGTAGTAATCATAGAAGAGCGTACATCATATATTTTTATTACTTTTTTTTCTCCAGTTAAACTACGAGAATACAAAATACTAATGAATTCTTCTAAATTATCTTTCAATTTATCATAGTTAAATTCAAAAAAAGATAAGCTATTTTGAAAATTTTTATTTAAAAATTTTGATATTATACTGTTTACACGCTCAGTAACCAATCCTCCATCTGGACCATAAACTAAAAATGCCTTGATATGTGAAGGTATATTATTTATAAATTCGATAATATTACTTTGAGAAATTTTCATATTAATAAAAATGTAATAAATTTTTTAATGATTCAATATATATTGAATATATGATTTTGGAGAATGCTATAATAATTTTAATATAAAAACAAGATCTATACTTGACATCCTATAATTTGAACCATAGTATCTCTCATTATTTTATATTCGTTTACTTTCTCACTGAATGAAGTATACGCACCCTTAGCTCAGCTGGATAGAGCATTTGACTACGAATCAAAAGGTCGGGCGTTCGAATCGCTCAGGGTGCACCATAAAATACAGGGGTTATAGGAATTAATACTAATATTGTTATTACATAAAGTGACCAATAAGTGACCATTGACAAATAAATTTTTGAGAGTTATTTCTAGAAAATGATTATCTAAATGAAATGTTTGAATCTATTATTTGTTTTATTTTTTCTTAGGATCATGCACTAAAACAGAAATGATTTCTTTTAACAAAAACAAAAAAATATTATCTCGTAATCCAGAAAATTTATCTGAAACAAGACATATTCCTACTGTCAAAAAACCCTATATTCTTTTGCAATATCCTTTAGATCCAGAGCATGAAACTTATTGTTCTCAAGGAAATGCTAATTTAGAAGGGAGCCATTCGCATGATAATATATTATATGCAATAGATTTCTTAACCCCTCCGAATAAAGAAGCTGGTATAATCCGTTCTGCTCATGAAGGGACAGCTTATGTGTACGATAAATGCGAATTTCGGAAGAATGATTATAATAGTTTATAATCTAGATGGATGTGGTAACGGTTATGGAAATCATGTTAGAATCTTACATCCAGATGGATATTTAACTATATATGCCCATCTTTCATATATAACTATCAAAGATAAATCTTATGTTAAAATAGCAGATAAAATAGGTATTGAAGGTGTTTCAGGAAATGCTGGAAAACGACACCTACATTTTGGTTTACATTTACCTGAAAATATTCAACAAATTGCACAAGAACCTGGTTATACTGGTATATCCATACCTTTTGATATGAGACTAATTATTAATGAGAAAGTTCAAATATTATCTTCTACCGATATAATATGTAGTAATAATTTATCTACTCCTTTATTAAAAGGTGTAAAATAGTCTTAAATCTGATTAGCAATTTTTTCCAAAATAAAGTTAATCATTGTAATTATAAGTTGTGAAGTTGCAAGTCTCATTTTATTGCTATCCTCTTCTTTATATTCCATAATATCTACTCCTCGTATGATATTATTATTTAAAATATAATTTAGCATAATCCAAAATTTGGATAAACTTATCCCTGTAGCAACAGGGAAACCAGTACTAGGCATCAGGGCTGTTTGCAAAACATCCACGTCTATAGATAAATAGATCTTTTTATTTTTCGGTAATTTAGCAAAAATTTCATCTTCAGACAAAACATGTAACTCATAGTCTGTAATTAATTTAGTGGTATTATTCAAATAGGAAATTACTTCTTCTGCTTGATCTGGATGAGAAGCAGTTTGATAGGCATGTACATCAAGATGATATATTTCTAATCGAGGAACATCTTGAATTAACCATGAAACAAAATTTGCATGACTAATTTTACTTAATTTTTTAGGTTTACCTTCTATAAATTCACCATTTAAATGCATATCAAGATGACTATCAAACTGTACGAGACATAATTCTTGATTTTGTTCTTTCTCTTTTATGGCCTTAACTACCGAATACGTAAAAGAATGATCTCCGGCAATTACAACAGGAATTATCAGTTTAAACTTACTTTATTCGTCTTCTACTGTATTATCATCTTTCCAGCCTGCAGCACGATCAGGGGCGGCAATGCTTTCTTCCCAAGTTTTTGGGTCTTTAATATTGATTTCAGTCACTTCACCTTGGGTGGTTACTTTTATTGACATTCCACTGTCGGTTTTTTCTTTGGGGATGAACTCTCCCGTCGAGACTAGATCTTCTTCTTTAAGACTACTTATTCCATAATTATCGTTTATAGGTTCCAAAAAAGAAATTCCATATTTCCATTCTCCAGTATTATAATTTTGGCTCATACCATCTATATAACCTTTCTTACCAATATATTGTGGTTTTCGATGATTCATTATTTCAATAATTTCATTAAAATCAAATTTACTCTTTCTTGATATTATTCTGAGTCTTTCATCTATTTCTTCTTGAGATAAAAATTCTCCTGTTGATTCAAGGTCTTCCTCTAATTTTTCTTGTACAGCATCAAAGCCATCAAATAATATGCTATATTCCCATATTCCATTCCAGTAAAATTGGCGTATATTAGTTATAAAACCTAGACGTCCATCTAAAACATTTACTGGACATTTTTTTACTTTTACAATTTCCCATTTTTTAAACTTATTTGGTTCTTTATTTATTTCTTCCATTTCTATACCTTATCTATGTGTTATTTTTCCATCTAGCGAAACATTTATATGTTTTCCATCTCGTGAGGCCCAGCCAAACATTTGCCTACCTTTATCTGATAATTGAACATCCCATTCAAATTTTTGTCCTTTGGTACGAGATGGCCCTGAAACCCATATATTACCATATTTATCTTTAAATCCTTTACCATTAGGACCTCTATCGGGATCATTAGGATTCCAATCATCACGAGGAATAAACCTTACTTTTCCCTCGCGTGGTAATTGTTCAGCTTTTAACCTACTTGTTTGAGTATATTCATATTTCTCAGTTTTAGATGGCCCTTTCGCTGATTCTTGCGTTGATGGTACCTCTTTTTTCTGGACAAAGCTAGCTCTTTCTTCCTCTCGCAGGGGGTAAGTTTTTTTCTCTGCTTTTTTATACCATCCACCAAACGATGTAGCCGGGGGAGAGCTTCTACCTCCGTTTTCTTCATTATCAGAGCCACTACCGCTGCTATTCCCTCCCCCGGAGCTTCTTCCTTTACTAGAATTAGCGCTACCTCCTGCTTTAGAGCTTCCTGCAGTACCATACCAATTACTACCTCCTCCTCTAGAGCTTCCTCCAAACCTTCCTGAAGCTTCGCTTGATGCTCTATTATTTAATCCACTAAAGCTGTACTTATTCTTGTTTCCATCATGGCCTGCTGATTCTTTCTTAGCTTGCGCATCTCTTTGTGCTTGAACCTGCTCTTCAGCTTTCCTTCTCTCCCAATCTCTTGCTCTATCTGCCGCTTGTTTTCTTTGGAAAAAAGCTGGATTATTCTCTCCGCTAACACTCCCCTCTCTGCTATTTGCTGCTCGAACTCTTGCTAGTTCTACACTACTAGTTGTTTGCGTATTTTTACCAAAGGCATTATTCATCATTTGGCTATATCTTGGATCCGTTTTCTCCACTGCTTTGATTCTTGGCAGTATCAATACTCCTCCATACGCAAGCCTCTCTTCATCATGCCTCACATTCGCTGGAACCTTTAAACATACTCTGCTTAAATCAGGCGCGTATTTCTTCTCTCTTCCATACCCTACCTGAAGAAATTCCTGTTCAAGTTGTGTTAATTCTAAAATCTTTTCTTTAATTTGCTTTTCTATTTTTGTTTGAGCATGTTTTATTTCTTCAATCTGTTCTAAAAATTGCTCTTTGATATTTCGATAATTATTATTTGCAAGTTCTTTTAGCAGTCCTGACATATCACCATAAAGAAAATCTTTGATTAAAGTGAAAACTCCAAAACCTAAGTCAGGTGAATATGCTTCATATAATGCATTAAACCACCCTTTTCTTTTACTTTCTGAGAGCTGAGTTGCTATATCTACCCTAATTTTGGTAGTTATCTCATTCCACTCATTACTTGGAAAGCGCCACCAGAAAATCCAGCCTCGTTCGCTAATAATCTTATTTTTTGTTTCTTTATACCATTCCTGATAATGCTTTTCTACTTCAGGTGAGTCAGTTCTAAAGTACAAAGATCCCATTTTATCCCGTATCTTGTTTAGAGAGTCATATACTTCATCCTGTATACGTTACCTTGGATAATAAATTCTGCCATCTTACAACTTCTTGCTCTTGTTCTTCATTAAGAATTATATCACTTTTCTTTCTCCCATACAGCACATCTTCTAATCTACTGATGAAATTTTGAGTTTGTTTTCTCGAATCAACTAATGCTTCTTTTAATTTAAGTATAGATTCTTTATTTCCTTTTCTTACATTCCCAAGTATGTTTATTGCTGCACATATTTTACTAAATTCTCTTAATTGGCCAAACACCGGCAAATATTCAGCAAATCTATCGTAGTGGAGAGTGAATAATGAAGCAAACATATATTCGGGTGAGAAATGATGATCAATTTTAGCAGCTCTAGCTAAATCAACGGTTATTGCCCATAATATTTGCGCATTATAATCTATAGTCAATTAAGTTGAGAATAGCATAGAGAAGCCATAATCAATAGCATCGCTAAGGTTATTAAAATTAGTAATGATAGGTTTGATTTTAGCTTTTAAATGAGCCCAATATTTTTCAATTGGGTTGAGATCAGGAGAGTAAGGTGGTAAGAATAAAAGTTTACAGCCTATATCTTCTATTAAATTCCTAGTTCTAGCTGACTTATGGAACGTTGCATTATCAAGTATTACAACTTGACCAAATCTTAGTTCGGGCACCAAACACTGACTAACCCACTCGTTAAAAACTTCTGTATTACATGTGCCCTTGAAACACATTGGCGCAATAATTTTCTTCCCAACCTTACCTGCAATAAAGCTTTCTCGATCATGTTTTTTACCTGAGATATCACCATAAACTTTACTTCCTCTGAGACTGTATCCCCAAGAATAGTACAAATAGCTATCAATTCCACTCTCATCAATATAAACTATATCTTCCGCTTTATAGTTTGCGATAGCTGCCAAAAATAATTGCCGTTTTGCTTCATCCCGTTCACGATAGAGTGTGGTCTTTTTTTTCGTGTGATCCCCAAAGTCTTGAATGCCAAACAGATAGCAGCTGTAGACACATTAAAAACCTTTGCAAAATCAGATAATAGCCAATTGCTGTTTTTAGACACCTCGTTTAATAATTTGATTGGATCAAGCTTCTTCCATGGCTTAGCTGCTCGTGTGGCTGCTAAATTCCCGGATTTCGATCTCGATAACCATCTATAAATTGTTCTTTCACCTATGCCAAAAATTCTTGCAGCTTCTTCTCTGGTATAACCTTTATTAACATAGTGAATTACTTTTTTACGTAAATCTAAGGAATATGCCATTGCTTCTACTGTTTTGGGTTTATGAGCTTTTTAATATATCATATATCATGTCTTTATCAACTTAATTTACTATACTTTTACTTTCTGATTTTTATCTAATGGAAATTTGTTGATACCACTCAAGAAATCATCAGTTAATTCTTTACTTAAAGATAATAAATTCATTTCATCATTTTCAAATGAATAAATCTTTCTTTCATTTTGAACATAAATTAAACTAGGTAAATTAAGCTTTAATTTCTTTGCTTCTTCTAAATTGGTTACAACATAATGCTGCCAGCCCTCTTCCTTTTCATCTTGATCAACTAGATTACCTTCTTTATCTAAGACCATCTTATGTTTTTTTACAACCATTCTAACGTGATCAAGCGATATTCTTTGGATATCATCTGATTTATCTTGAGTTCCTATGGCAGTTGGTATTTCTTCTGCTTCAATCCAAAAACGATGAATAGAATTAGAATTCTTAGAATTCTTAGCTTTATTAAAATCATATATGATATTCTTTAATTCCTCAGGCATATGCCCTATTAGTTGCTCGATTGAACGAATCTGGTAGGGATATCTACCTTGTACTTCCTGTCCCATTGTTAAAAATTTGAGGATATAATCCGCCATTAAAGAAGTATGTAAAAATTGGGTTTGATATAATGAATGTGGCTTAAAATACACTTCATTAAAGGGATGATATCGCATATCAGGATCAGCAGGATCCAAACTGAAAGAAATATAGCTTATCTTTCTCTCTAGCATTTCATTTAAATCATGAATAGTAAATAGCTTCTCATATAAAGGATCAGATGTTTTCCATTCCTTAAGTTGAAAATTTATTTCTCCTGTTGTATGGTTGATTTCTACTCCTTCTAAGCTACTATATTTTTTAACTCTTGGATCTTCTATAAGAGGCAGGGATGCATTTGGTTTCATCCATCCTTCAGAATCTTGGTCTACCATTATCCAGGGGCTATCAATATTTTTATCAAGATCTGCAAAAGTCCAATTATCTTTTGCCAGTAATTCTTGCATGAGATCTAAGCGCAGAATTTGCTCTTGTATAGGGTTATGCTCTTCTTCATACCAGCCTTTTAGTGAAGCTTCATATGCTTGATATAGCATAACAATATGAGTATGTCCGCTTAAAGATTCTTTTTTAAAAAATCTTTCTATTTCAGTTCCTGAATCTTTTTTGTCCAATTTCAGAGTTTTTTTATACGACTTAAAAGCTTTTTTATCCATCTGAAGTAGTTTTTCTTTAGCAGTGAGATCTCTATTGGTGTATACTTTATGTGCCATATGGGTTTTTTGCAGTATTTTCAAAGCTGATATTAAGTCATTAATTGTCTCAAGTTCACTTACTTTCTCAGATTTTATATATTCTACTAGCCCTATTAAATTTTTATTTGGTAATAATTTAGGTTTATTAATCCCTATATTGTGAAATTTGCTCAACAAAGATTCTTTTAGTGTAGGTTGTTCTTTAAGGATATCTTGTCTGTTTTTTACTATCTGCTCATACTCTATGAGGTCAGATTTTATATATTCTATCAATTCTGTTAAATTTTTATTTTGTGATATTTTGGGTTGATCAATTCCTATATTGTAAAGGTTGATCAAGAGAAATTCTTTTAATGCAGGATTTGCTTCAAGAAAATCAGGTTTATTTTTTATGATCTCTTCATAATCTTCTATCAATCCTATTAATGCTACTAAATCCGGTCTATAGTTTAATAAATCTTCAAATAATGTTTTTAACTTTAGTAATTTTTCGTTCTCTATATATAATATAAATTTCTCACTATTGAATGACTTTTCTTGAATATCCTTTATTTTATGGTGTAAGAACTTCCTCATCAAAATAAGAGAGTCTGTACCATCTTGAAAGAAAGAAATATTTGACTGTGGTAATTCAAATAAAGGATATATATCGGCAATTTTTAAGCATTTGGCTTGTAGATGAGGTATCATTTCACTTAATGATTCATTTTTGAACTTAAATGAAGCAATTGCTTTAAGTGACTGGATAAGTGTATAAAGTTCAACATTCGGAGTAGTATAGCTGCTAATATAAATAGCTGTTAAATACATCTCAAGTGCCAGTTGTTCATCTGCCATTTGTTCTTCGGGAGGGATATCTTTAGCATTTGCTGCTCTTTGGAAATATATTCCAGCTTGAAGTAATGTATTGACCGTAATCTGTCGGCTCGATCTATCTATGAGTGCCATAGTTAAGTCAGCTAACATATAGGCTGATTCTCTATAGCTAGTTGCAGAACTAGTTGCCTCTTTTTCGTTTAAAGTTTTTTCTGTTTTATATAAAAGATTCATATAGCGAATAAGCCTTCCTAATTCTGTAGGAGCGTTTTTTGATACTTTGGCTTTAAAGTGATTTAACATTCTTTTGGTTTCTTCTTGGCCATCAAATACTTTACGATCTCTTTGGATAGAATTAAATTCTTGCCAGTATAAATTTAGTGAATAGGCAAAAAGATGACGAAAATACTTATTTTCTAGAAGATCAGTCAGAAGAACTATTGCGTGGTCTGAAGTTTTGGTATAATCAGTGATCTTTTTGATGGAAATTAGAAGGCTATCTGAATTTATAGAATTCTTTTCTGCCATATCCATAATATCATATATTCCTTCATATAAAGCTATTTCAGGATAGTATGACTTGTTATCTTGTAGTTTTTTAATTCCTGATTCAAAATATTTTAGAAGTCTTACTAAATTACTTCCGTAATACTCTCCTTGTAAAAAACAAATAAAAATTTTTATTATATCTTGTACGTTTATTTTAGAATTTAAAGGCTTAAACAGTATAACATTTTGACCTAAAATAGTTTCATCATGAATAAAAGCGAAAAGACTTTCTTTACCGTTATATAAGTCTAAGGTAATTTTAGAAAATAATAGAGTGGTATTAATTTTTGTTAATTGATTTTGCTTATATTTTTCAACAAGATTATGGCGTTTTGTTTTAAGTTGTTCTGAATATGGAATCCTATTAGTATCAATACGTTCAGCATTAATTGGTTGATCTTTAACATCTAGATCATTTTCCTACTCTTGAACAAGTTCAGGAGAAAATTTCCAGTCCTCATATGCACGTTGAAATTCTTTAAATTTTTCTAAATCCCCTCCTTTATCAGGGTGCATAAATAATAATTGTTTTTTATATTGTTTGGAAATTTCTTCAGGCGGAGTATCCTTACTTATCCCAAGAATTTTATATATGTTATTTTTCATTTTTTAATTTCTTCTACAAAATATTAAGAATTTTATATATAAATAGAAAATTTTAATTTTTATTATATAAATTTAAATTTAAAAGACAAGTTTAATATTTAATAAGAATTAACATTTGCGAAATAAAAGTTAAAATTTACAGCTGTACTTTCTTCCTAAATAGATTAAATTTTTCCTCTTAAAACCATGGAAATCTGCAGCACATACACTAATAAACTGAACTAGAGGAGATTTTCTTTATCTCCTAAGAAACAATATTTACTTTCAGTTCGTTTTTACTAATTCAAAGCCTAATGCTTTAGCCTTTTTCTCAAGGTTCCATACCACTCTTTCAGCGTAATGTTTCATAATAATCCATTCCTTTTTCAGTATAACTTTGACTATATTTAAATAATTTAAAACATTTGAGTCAGCTAGAAATTTTAACAATTCAATGAGAGAATAACTTTCAAAGTGCTACTCATTCATAACTATTTCCTTTCATTAAATTCTCCCTATCAGTGTTAATTTTTAATTCTATTATTAATAATTGCTCTTTTAAAAATTCATCATGCTTACCTATAATATTTTCGAGCTCTGAAGTGAGTTTTGCTAGTAATAACGAAACATACTTATACTGTCTTTCAGATGCCGTATGATTATACAAAGCTGTAACCCTAAAGAAATTACGTCTTAAAATGTTATAATTTTCTGTCAATTCTAATAGATAGATCTTGATATTGTTATTAATCTGCTCACATCTTACTAACGTATGATCAAGTAACTTAATGAATCCCCCTATTTTAGAATCTTGCTGTTCTATCCAAAATGTATTTTTTTCTAAAAAAAAACAGTTTTCACGTATTTTATTATTAAAATAAAGAAAGACTTGATATAGAGACACCATAAATCTTATTTATGAAACCAATAAATAAGGATATCCGAAGAAGACAGTACCCTTATCTATTATAATTGAACTCTAATATAAGATTTATAAGAATGGAGAATATTGCGGTCTAATTTGTATTTCCACTGGACAACTGCTACCAGGAAAAAGTATAACAAAATTTACTGCTTGGGCTACATCAGCAGGTAATATCATATTTTCCGGATTAAGTTTTAATCTCTCATCTCTATCATATTGAAATGTATTTACATACCCTGGGCAAATTGTTGAAACTTTTATGCCATATGACTTTACCTCATCATATAAGGCATGAGCAAATCCTAATAATCCACTTTTGCTAGCAGTATAAGCTGCGCTCATTGCAACAGGGTTGCGAGCTACTAACGAAGATATATAAATTATGGCATTTTTATTAGCTTTATTAGAACTATTTTGAATAATATAAGGTAAAACTAGTCTCGTAATGGTGATAGGAGAGCGCAAATTAATATCGATCATTTTTTCCATACCATAATCATCATGAGCCAAATCTTTGATAAAGTTACGATAATGTATTCCATGGTTATTTATTAGGGTAGTTATGCTACCATATTCTTTGATAACTTGATCTACCATTATTTCTATATCTGTTTGCTTAGCCAGATCTATTGCAATTACCATATTTTTATTAGAGCTATTAGCTTGAGAGCATAAATTCGCTGTTTCTTCTAATGACTGTTTATCTCTTCCAACCAATGCTAAATTGCAGTAAAATTTAGAGAGTTCTAAAGCAATTTCTCTCCCTATTCCTCTACTAGCACCTGTAAGTATAATTACATTTTTCATTTATTTTTTGTCCCTATTTTTATATTTTATATTTAAAATTATATCTTTTATGATTATATTATTAGTAAAGTAGTTTACAATGATTTATTATTTCTATTCATTTGGAGCAACTATGAGTTTAAATAATAACAAGTTTGTTATTATATCAGGATTAATTGGTAATAGCTTAAAATATTACGATTTTGCTATATTCTCAGTTTTCGTAACTATCTTAATACCCAGTTTTTTTTCCATCTTCAATTGCTGAACATTATACCTTGATTACTTTTAATATTTACATTTTAGGAATAGCCTTTAGGTTTTTTGGAGGACTTTTATTTGGATATATTGGAGATAAGTACGGTAGAAAAACTTCTCTAATTATTTCTTTGTTTGCTACTGGAATTAGTACTGCTTTACTTGGAGTATTGCCCGATAATTCTGTTTGGGGAATATATGCTACCGGAATATTTTGTTTAATTAGGATAATCCAAGGACTATCTATAGGAGGAGAAGTCCCAAATGCTGCTATATTCATTATTGAACATCTGAGTAATCACAAGAAAGGAGTGTGGTATCACAGTTGCAACTGCTGCTTTCGGTACTTTTTTAGCTTTAATTATAGGTTACCATCACAAAAATTATTTCCTAATTCCAGTTTATCATGGAGAATCCCTTTTATTTTAGGAGGATTTGTAGCTGTAGTAGGATTATACTTGCGGCTTAAAGTACAAGAAACTCCTATATTTCTAAGCTTACAAAAGGATAAGCTCATAGAAAAACTACCAATTAAGAATCTTCTTCGGTATAACTATAAAAATGTTATATTAGCAACTTCTGTTAGTACCGTTACTTGTGTTATGTCTTATACAATTACTGGGTATTTTAATATTTTTTTTCAAAAAATATTATTACTTTCTTCTCATTTAGCAATGTCTTATAGCTTATTTTGTTCTTTCTTCTTTATTATGTCATTAATAATAATGGGGTATATTTGTGATAAAATTACTTATAAAGTATTATTTAAAAGAGCTTGTTATTGGATTATTATCCTAGTATTACCTGTTTTTTATTGTATATCTTCTAAATCTATATATCTCACCTTATCAAGTTTAGCTCTATTTAGCATTATGGCAGCTTCAGTATGTTCCTGCATTTATTCTTATATTTTCAATTTATATGCTCCAAGCGAAAGGTGTACAGGAATTTCATTTAGCCTTAATTTAGGAAATTCAATAGTAGCTACTGTTTCTATAATAATCTCAAAATATCTAAATAAAATATCTTTCAATTATGCTCAAGCTTTATATATTATTTCAGTAATTACTTTATATTTAGTAATTTCTTCATACATTAATAATAAAAAAATGGTTAGACGCAAACAACATGAATAAAAATTACAACATTAATTATAAAGAATGTGGAAACCGAATAAAGCAAGCTCGAATTCTAGCAGGTTTTGTCAATAAAAAAGATTTCTGCCTAAGATATAATATTAGTATTAATACCTTACAGTCATGGGAATTGGGAAGAACACCTCTTACTAAAAAAGGAGCTCGAAGGATATGTGAAGCTTTATTATCAGATGGCTTTTATTGCTCAATAGAATGGCTATTATATGGAGTTGGTCATCCTCCAAGCGTTCAAAATATTGTTAGTAATATGATTCATGAGCTTTTTGATGACATTGATTTACAACAAAAAATTAATATAGAAGATGAAATGTCCTTATTCAAAGAAAAGGAATGTTTTAAAAGCCTTCATCCTAAGGCCATTATAATGGTAATCACGGATGATGGTATGGAGCCCTTTTATAAAATCGGAGATTATGTGGCAGGAATTCCTTTAGATGACTCAATGATAAATATTAAACTACATAATAAACATTGTATTATAAGAACCCATGATGATATTTTACTTGTTAGGTCTATTCAATCTACTAATAAAGATGGCATATATAATATTTGTACTTTGAATCCTGCTACTACAGTGTTTCCTGTCTTCATCAACGAAGTAAAATTATCAGAAATAGCTCCTATTATTTGGTATAGAAAAATTTATAAAAATGTTTTTAGTTAACAGTAGTAGTAATTGTTGGATTTATTAACTTAACATCAAATTTTACTGGATTCGAATTAAATGCAGCTTTTCTCAATTTTAATATGCATTTATAAAACGTATCTAAATTTTCTATTACCACTTTAGAAATATCATACTTTCTTTCATCAGAAGCCCATCCTACCAATTCTTTTACTCCTCCTATTTGAGTTGATATGGTAATTCCATTAAATAATTGATGATCTTCTCTCATTAACATTATATCTTTTTCTATTCTATTTGACCCTTTACATAAGTTCCACGGTACTAAATTAGATTTATTACTTTTACAAAGTTTTAGAATAGGGCATTTTTCACCCGTCAAGAGGAATTTTCTATCTTTCTGTATGTTCCATATAATTAACTTGCTCTGATTCAATAGAAATTCTAAAACCAAGCCCCTTTATGATAGACAGTGCTGTATCAAATTTAGGGGTAGTTTTACCAGAAAAAATCTTATATAAATTTGCCTATTTAACTTACTTTGAGTAGCTAACTTACTAATCCCGCCTTGAGCTTCTGCTACCAATCTAAGAGTATGCAAGAAAGCTTTTGTATCTCCATCATTTTCATATTCTTCGATAGCAAGTTCCAAAAATGATTTTGCTTCTTCTGGATCTTTCAGCTTCTCATACATATATGAGTCAAATTTTTGATACTTAATCATTTTTGTTCTCCTTAATTTCTACCACCTTAAATTTTGACTCCGAAACAACTATCTCACAACCTAAAGATATTTGCCTTAAAGTTTGTGTTTTAGGTGTAATAGAAGTGATAAAAGAAGAATAACAATTAAAACATATTATATTAATTAAAGGGCATAAAGGGATTTTAAATTCTTATTGATACCAACGAAGTAAATATATTAAAATTTTTCATTGCAAGTCTTAATTTAATATGTCATTTTATTATTAACAGGTCAATGAATTTGGATAAGAAACATATGTTAGGAAAGTAGAAACCAATATAAGCCGCTACCTCTTCAATTCAAATTTTAAGATTATATCCAGAACTTAAAACTAATAATAATCTATGTTAGATACAATAAAAGAAAATATTCTGCTTCCCATTAGAGCTTTTCAGTTACGTTATTTACCTATAATAATTCTTTATTTCTGTTATGGCTTTTCAAGCTTTACTAGTATCGCCCAAATGTTTTGGGTTAAAGATAAGTTATCTATTTCTGCAATAGAACTTGTAGAGCTATCATTTTGGGTAAGTTCCCCCTGGACTGTAAAAATTTTATTTTCTCAAATTATTGATAATATATCAATAATGGGTAATAGAAGACAATCATACATATATATCGGAGCATTCTGTAATTTGCTGGGCTCTAGCATACTCATTGCTTTAGCCAACGATTATGACCTAACATACTTAGGTTCTGTATATCATCAATTATTATTAAGCGGAATATTAGTTTCCACTGGTTTTATGATACAGGATTTAGTAGCAGATACTTTATGTGCTGAACTAGTTAATCATAATGCTTCTTTTGAAGAGAAAAAATACGAAATAGGTATTATACAAATGTTAGGTAGAATCAGCTTAATGTTTGCTATATTACTAGCTACAATTATTGGAGGCTATATAGCAAGTAATTATAATTACTCCGATATTACATGGCTAACTTTGCTTTTACCTATAATAAGTGTTACCTCATCTTGTTTTTTAAATAAAAATATCATTCAAAGCGAAGGCATATTTAATTTCAAAATTTCTATAATAGGCATTA
Organism: Rickettsiales bacterium Ac37b; assembly: GCA_000746585.2. Taxonomy (NCBI): domain Bacteria; kingdom Pseudomonadati; phylum Pseudomonadota; class Alphaproteobacteria; order Rickettsiales; species Rickettsiales bacterium Ac37b. The sequence goes on along the minus strand of CP009217.2, from coordinate 1,081,362 downwards.
TAATAGTAGTTATAAGCTTATTCTTTGGTATGTTAAAAATACCTTATAATCAGGAAATAGTGTTTTGTTTCAATTTAATACTCATAATATTTTTGTTTAAAATTATTTGCACTCATCAAGATAATCAAACGTTTAGAGAAATTACTTTAATTGGAATAATGTTATTTGCTGCTAGAATTGATCCCCAGACAGGAGTAGGTATTGAATGGTGGATGATTGATGAATTAAAATTTGATCCTATATTTTTTGGAGTTTTACGACAAATTAGTTTTTTATTAGGATTAATAGGAACTTGGCTCCTCTCAGGATATTTACTAAAGAAAGATATTAGCATAATAATAGTAGTTTTAGTCTTAATTAATGCAATTCTATTTTTGCCATATATTGGCATGTCATACGGATTACATAACTGGACTTTAAGACACTTTGGATTTGGCGCTAAAACTATTGCCGTAGTTGATACCTTTATAGATGGCCCCTTCACTGCTATTATTATGGTACCTATTCTTGCATTATCAACACTTTATGCACCAAAATACAATAAACCCACTTGGTTTGCTATAGCAGCTTGCTGGCTAAACTTAGCTTTATCAAGTAGTACACTGATTGGCAAATATTTAAATAAATTTTTTATAATTGAAAGAGGAGAATACAGTCAAGTGAGTAATTTACTTATAGCAAAACTTATAATAGGCGTTACTATACCACTATGTACAGTATGGATTTGTAGTATACTTAGAAGCAAAAATAAAGTTATTCTTAATCCTTTACCTACCTAAACTCAGCCTAATTAATTATAAATTTTACCTTCATTTTTAATCTCTATAATATAATAAATATCTTTACGTTTTTTCTTTACTTCCTTTAAAAAAATTATTATATAACTAATTCGTAATAAATATATTGTTAAAAATATAGTAATAACTTTTTTGAAATTATAAAAAAAATATACAATAAATGAAACTAGGATAATAGATTAAAAAATGCCTATCTCTTCAATCACTAATAAAATCTATAATTATATATCATGGCCTCCTATTACTATAGGTAGGAAAATGTATGATGTTATTAAAAACGTGGATAAATCTGGCACATTTTTAAAGCATCTTGTATTACGAATGATTATATCTTCAGCCTCAAATTATATTTTATATACTATTCAGAAGGATATAATGAAAGGTTTTGGTAAGTTAGATAACTATGTTTTTAATTCGCTAGGCCAAGAAAATGTAAAAGAAGAGGACTTTGAAAATTTTAAAGAGCAAGCTATTGATATTTTATACCCTATCTTAAAATATATAAGCATAAGCTTAATAGTTTCTACATATGAAACAATTTATAATACTAGAATGGCAAAAAAACTTAAACAGCTTTTTAATGAAAAAGTTTTCAATGAAAATCAGGTTGGTATTAAATTAAGTAATTCTGAAGAAACCGCAGAAATAGTCAGAAATTTACCAGAAGATGTAGACATAATAGCAAAAGAAGGGTTAAGTTTAGTTAGAAGTGCTACAAATAGTTTTCAAAAAGCTGCTCTATCATTTATGCCTTTATATAGATTATCAAATAATATTAATATTTTAGGAATAAAATTACCTGATTTATTACTTGTATCTTTTGTTTTTTCGGGAGCTAAACAATTCGTTTCATCATTTATTACAAATTTAACTACATCCTACAGTAATCAATATACTATGGAAAATGCCAAAAAAAATACCACCATATCCCATGACTTTTCTAACGTTAAACCAATTTTTACTGCCAATGCACAAAGCGCTGTTGCAGAAAAACATAAAAATTTATTAGATAAATTGGATACTTTAGAAATGAAATTAAGTATAATAACTTCGGTTAATAACATTTGGTTATCTTCAACTTCTTATGCTAATAGTATATTTAAATATGTAATTATGGGTTATAAGGTATTTACTGGCGCAATTCAAAGTGATGAAATTTATACAGGATATTCTTATTTTAATGATATAGACGAATTATTCTCCTGGCCAGATGACAATCAAGCCCAAATTAGAAATCTAGAACCACGATTAGATAGATTAAAAACATTTTTAAATAAAGAAAAAGAAATTTTAAATTCCCCTCAAAAAATAGAATATAACAGAGGAAAGTACTTAGCTTTAAATAATTTATCATTATCTACAACAGATAGAAATTTTTTTACTATTAATAATATGGTTTTTAAGACCCAAGAAAGATATGTCTTTTCTGGTCCTTCAGGCAGCGGAAAATCATCTTTAATAGCCAAAATTAATGGTATAATTCATGATGGAATTAATGCGAAAGGGATAATTTCTCAACCGAATCAAAAAAGAATTATGCTAACGCAAGATGATTATTTTCCAGCTCATAGCAATATCATTGATGTTTTATGTTTACCTAATAAAGCTCCTACCCATAACGTAAAACGAGAACAATTAAAAACCCAAGCCCAAAAATTATTAACAACCCTAAATTTTGGGCGCGATATTGATTTAGAAGAAACAAAAACTAATTGGGGAGCAGAACTCAGTGGTGGGCAAAAAAAGAAACTTAAGCTAGTTTCTGCTATTTTACAAAAACCAGATTTATTACTGCTTGATGAAGTGTTTGTTGGGCTTGACGAAAATTCTGTTAAAAATATACAAAGAATTATTAATGACGAATTACCCAATACCACTATTATTAGTGTTGATCACCATCCGGATAAAAGTAAGGATTTTTATACCTCACATTACAGTATTAAAAATGGTAAAGTTTATCATGTAGCAGGAGCTAAGATAGATAATACGCTAGAAGAAATAGATAATGAACCAGTAACCCCTAGAGAATACACAGATCTTATACAGCGTAGACCAACATTTTCTTCATACAATAGTGATAACAAGAGTTACGCAAATGTAAGATAATCAAGACTATACATAAAATTCTAAGGTATATATAGGTAAAATTTTTAGTAATATAAGCAAATTAGAGGTACAGAATCTAGAGAACCGTTCTAATATAGCAAAGGCAATTTAAAATAATACGAATCGTAGAAATGCTATTGTAGGCAACGGACACAACAAAGTAATATTTAAATTGCCACAACTATTATCTAGGTTATGTGCATTTAATTTAGTAAAACTTTTATTTTTAAAGAATTTTGAGTAAAAATTATATCTATTTTGCCCTTCCACTAGGTTTGTCTTTAGTATTTTTTTCTTTGCTAAAGTTACGAATATTCTTAGGTTCTTTGCCCATATCTTTATTGAGATCCATAACTTCTTTTATATTTCTTTTTTTGAATTCTTCTTTTAATTCTGCGACTATTAAATTATATTTTTTAGACGTATTATCTGGTGTATCTATATACCAAATACTACCTTCTTTACTTGTTTTTTTAGCTTTTACTGGAGTAAGCAATTTTTTGACCTAATGAAAATAATTCTTCTGAAGATAAATCTTTAATTTGATCATAAGAATTTTTAGCTATAAAAAGAGCAGCATCTCTAGCTAACCGTTCTTCTCCTATTATATTTAAACCATCGGATTTTTTTGAGTAAGACATTTGATAGGCATCTTTACTATTGATTCTGCTGCTTAACATACCAGCATATATATTAGCAAATATTCCTAACGACTGCATATTTAATTCAGAATGAGGGAAATCTGAAAAATATCTCCTGAGAGTAGCAGTATCACTCATACCAAAAGCAATATCTTGTTTATGGTCTTTAGCTCTAACAATTTTAGTTCCAAAAGGCTTTCTATATTGAGATTTTTGAGGAGGATCCATAGTTTTAATTGCATTATTTTCTATGAAAGCTTTAATAACGGCAGAATATATTGGCTGTATTTCTTTCTTTGGCACTACACTAATAGCATCTTTCCATGTTTGAAGATCAAATTTTTTATTATATATAGAAGCCATAAATACCTACCTATTACATTAATAATGTATATAAGGATAAATCAAAATACTAAACAAAAGTTTAATTTTTTAATGACAATAGTAGTTATTTATTAAAAAATTATAATTTTAGCGTAATTTACTATATTTCATAATTAATCTAAAGAATAATGGTACAAAAAACGTTGCTATAAATGTAGATACAAGCATACCACCTATAATACCTGTGCTAATCGAATGCCTACTTGCTGCACCGGCACCTGAACTAAAAAATAATGGTACACATCCCAAAATAAAAGCTAAAGAGGTCATAACGATTGGACGAAATCTTAATTTTGCGGCTATTCGCGCAGCTTCATGTATTGTTTTACCTTTTTGCGTTTCTAATACAGCAAACTCTATAATTAGAATAGCGTTTTTTGCAGCGAGTCCTATTAAGGTTAACAATCCCACCTGAAAATATACATCATTTGCAAGACCTCGGAGTAGCTGAAATATTATAGCACCCAAAACTGCAAAAGGTAGAGATGATATAACAGCAAAAGGTAAGGTCCATCTTTCGTATAAAGCCGCTAAAATTAAAAATATGGCAATAATTCCAAATGCTAAGGCAATATTACCTGTATTACTTGTCATTTCTTCTTGATATGCAGATCCTGACCATCCTATTGCAAAATCTGAAGACAATATTTCTGTAGCTGTTTCATTGATCGCCTTTATAGCTTGTCCTGAACTATATCCAGGAGCAGGATTTCCCATAATTTTTGCAGCTGGGAAAATATTATATCTAGTAATGGTATCGGCTTGTAATTGTAATTCTACCTTCAGCAATGAGCTTAAGGGAACCATATTACCTATATTAGAACGTACAAATACATCTTTTAGATTATCTATAGTTTCCCGATATTTACTTTCTGATTGTAAATAAACGTTATATGCACGACCATATAATAAGAAATCATTAACATAGTAAGTACCAAATGTAGATTGCATAGTTGAAAATACATCCGATACATTAACATCCAAAGCTTTAGCCTTAGTTCTATCTAATATAATATTATAGGCAGGAGTATTTGCAGAAAACATGCTTTGCATCCACAATATTTCTGGCCTTTTTTGAATAGCTTGAGTTAATTTCGTCGCAGCTTGCTGTAATAACAACGCATAATCATTATTATCCCCTTTGTACTGTATATAAAATTCAAATCCTCCAGTAGTACTCATCCCTGTAATAGGAAGAGGGTTAAAAATGGATATAACTGAATCTTTTACTTGTTTACCTATTACTGTAAATTTTTGTGCTAAAGTAAAGGAATCTTCCTTTTCACCTGCACGTTGATCCCAAGTTTTTAGGCGAATAAATGCTGCACTCGCACTAGTTTTTTCCCATACCTCCTAATAAATCTAGCCCCACTAAACCTATAATATCTTGAATTGTTGATTCCTTTTTCAAAAGTTCTAGAAAATCTTGCATAACTTTATCAGAATTTTTTAAAGCAGTACCTGGCATCATATTTTGTGCCACAATCAGATAACCTTGGTCTTCGTCAGGTACAAGACCTGTAGGTAATACTCTGAACGTAATAATTGCTCCTGCAATTGCTAAACCAAATAATATTAGACCAAGTGCCGCTCTGATGAGTAGAAAATCAACAATTTGCGTAAATTTTTGGGTTAGTTTATCAAAAGTAGTATTAAACCATACAAAAAATTTACTAGTTTGCGTTTCATGATCTTTAATAAAATGCGCACATAATGATGGAGTTAAAACTAATGCTACCGTACCAGATAAAACTACAGAAATAATCATAGTAACAGCAAACTGCTGATAAATTAATCCTGAAATCCCACCTATAAATGCTACTGGTAAAAATACAGAAGAAAGAATTAATACGATTGCAATTACAGGTCCGCTTACTTCTTCCATAGCTTTAATTGCAGCTTCTTTAGGACCAAGTTTTTCTTCTCTCATAATACGTTCTACATTCTCAAGTACTATAATAGCATCATCAACTACTATACCAATAGCCAAAATTAACCCAAATAAGGTAAGTAAATTGATTGAAAAACCTAATAAATACATACCCGCAAAAGTACCTATTAGAGATATAGGAACAGCAAGTAGAGGTATAATAGTTGCCCTTACATTCTGCAAAAATAAATATACAACTATTAAAACTAATATAATAGCTTCAACAAATGTTTTAATCACTTCTTTTATAGATACATTTACAAACACAGTAGTATCAAAAGGTATAGAATATGATAAGCCATCAGGAAAACTTTTGGACAATTCTGCCATTGCCTTGCTAATATCCTGTATTACACTAAGAGCATTAGCATTAGTATCCAGATAAATACCAAGCATTACTGCAGGATTTGAATTTAACGTAGATAGAAAATTATAATTTTGTGCACCTAATTCTATTCTTGCTACATCCTTTAACAGTAAATGTCCTCCATCTGGGTTATTTTTAATAATTATGTTTTCAAATTCTTTTTCTGTAGAAAATCTACCCTGAGTTAAAGCAAGATAGGTAAAATTCCTGGGATTTTCCATTGGTTCATCGGCAAACTTACCTAATGCAAATTGTGAATTTTGTTCTGTTATTGCAGATTTTATATCACTTACTGCTAACTTATATTGGGCCATTTTATCTGGTTTTAGCCATACACGCATGGCATAGTTTGATGCCCCAAATAAAGAAGCATTGCCTACTCCCTCAATTCTTTTAAGATTATCTAATACGTTAAGCACAGCATAATTACTAATAAACAATGTATCTAAACTTTTATCAGGTGAAAATAAAGCAATAACACCAAGCAATGTCCCAGAAGCACGATTTACAGTTAAACCATTTTGTCTTACTTCTGCTGGTAATTTTGGTAACACTGCTTGCACGCGGTTATTTACATCTATTTCAGCTTGCGCAGGATCTGTACCTATTGCAAAAGTAATTGTAATACTTAACTGTCCGCTACTAGAACTGGTAGAGATTAAATATAGCATATTTTCTACACCATTAATTTGCTCCTCTAAAGGAGCAGCAACAGTGGTTGCAATTACTTCAGGAGATGCTCCTAAATATGTTGTAGAAACAGTAACTGTAGTAGGTAAGATATTAGGATATTGGGCAATAGGTAACGCATGCATTGAGATTAATCCTGCAAGCACAATCATAATTGAAATCACTGCTGCAAAAACTGGCCTATTAATAAAAAAACGTGAAATCATAATTAGCTCTCTAGAGATTTGGAGATAGTATCAGCGATTTTGACCTCTTGTCCAGGTTTTAACTTTATTATATCTTCAACAACCACCTTATCACCTGCTTTTAAACCATTGAGTACTAATCTACCTTTGTTAATTATCATCCCTAAAGTTACAGGTTTAATAGCAATTTTTGCGTTTTCAACTATATATACACTAGTACCACCTGGCGTATAAATAATAGCTTTTTCAGGTATAACAATAGCATTTTGATAATTTAAGCCTTTAACTTGAACACGCACATATTGATTTGACATTAATTTTTGATCTGGGTTTTTTATTGTTACCCTAGACATCACTGAAGCTGTATTCTCGCTTAAGCTATTATCGGTAAAATCTATTACACCTTCCTCTGCTAATATAGTGTCATCCTCAAGTTTAATCGCTGCTCTAAGTAATTTATCACTTGGTATAGACGCTTTTTTATTTTCTATTAACTGCCGAATGTTATTATATTCATTCTCAGGATAAGAAAAATTTACATATACAACATCATTTTGTACGATTGTTGTTAACAAACTACCATTATCAATGAGATTGCCTTCAGAATATACAGCATCCGATGTAATACCTGTTATGGGAGCCTTAACATTGGTATAATCTAAGTTAATTTTAGCTGTTTTTAACTTTTCTTGAGCACCCTTAACTCGACTTTTTGCTTGTTCATAGTCTGAAATAGATTGATCTCTAGCTCCTGCTGAAATTACACCTTTTTTAAATAAAATACCAGTTCTGTTAAATTCCTTTTCTTCTTGTACTAATACGCTCTTTGCAGAACTTACTTCTGCTTCTGCTGCTTTATAAGCAGCTATAAAAGATTTGGGATCTATGGTAAATAATATATCTTTCTCTTGAACTCTTAACCCTTCTTGATAATTTGTTTTTAGCAATATACCACTAACCTGAGCACGTACTTCAACTTCTTTTATACCCGCTACTCTTCCAGGATATTCGAAACTTAACGGTATATTTTCTGATATAACATTATGTATTTGTACACTAGGTATATTACTCTGTGATTTAGCTTTGCTATTACGACTTAACATTTGCAATAATATTAAGGTTATAATTATTATTACAATTATTATTATCCATTTACTGAATCTACGATTTAGAATCATATTTTTCTCTTTTTATTATTTCTTACAGTTTAATTCAAGAATATAAACATTTAATTAAAACATAATATTTTTCTGTACTAAAATCTTAACCATTTTTAATTAAAATATTATCATAACTATTAGTAAATTAAGTTGATAACAGTACCAAGAACGAGGTACAAAATAAGTACATGATTAAGCAACGCTGGGGCGTATTAGAGCTTAATTTACTACTACTTATGTAGCGTTTAAGGCTATCTTATATATTAAATCAGAAACTTGCCTTAAAAATAATTCCCACTTATTACCTAGATCTACAACTATATAAGTTGCATTATCAGGAATTAATATATTAGTATTATTTACATAGCTTTCACCTGGCTCTAATAATTTATGTTTTATTTTTACTTTTTGATAAGCCACATTATTTTTTTTATCATCAAAAACTGTTACACGCACTAAAGGCATATAAATTTCTATATCATTGGTATTTTTAATTACATAGCTAATACTATATTGTTCTTGTTCTTCTTTTACTACAACATTATCTATGATCAAGCCGTTAGATGGATATAAACCTGCGGCTATATACATAGAAGATGCACTTGGAACATATTCAATAATCTTGTGATTATAAAATAATCCCGACATTAACAATAATAATATCAACAACATCACTGGTACAATTTTTAAGACTGGCGAGACTTTAGGCTGCATTAAAGCAGGAACAGAAGTAATACCTTCTATTGGCTTTTCCACATCTTCAGATGGATCAGACTGAATAATTTCTGTTTCTTTACTACTTAATTCTTTAAGTTGTTCTTCATTTAGAATTGCCATCCATATATGACTGCATTTTAAGCATTTAACCTTTCTGCCATTAATTCCTATAGATTCAACTTCAACTAAATAGCTTGTATTACATTTGTTACAAGTAATAATCATCAAATATCTCTAGTTTTTTTATAATAAAAATTATAATATTCAGCCATAATAATTTATAAGGAAATAACATGACTGACAACAATACATACAATGATTTATTAGAAAGGTCAAAGAAACTCATTGAAGAATTATGGGAAAATAGACAACAAATTTTTAATAGTGATCAAAAAAAAACCATAGATTATATATTATCTCTGCTTAATAACGGTAAAATAAGGGTTGCAGAGAAAAAAGAGAAGTGGTATGTAAATACTTGGGTAAAAAAAGCTATTTTATTATCATTTGCAATTAATAATTCTCAATTAATTAATAGTGGCTCTAAAATATTGAATCAAGAATATAACTGGTTTGATAAAATACCGCTTAAATTTTACAATTGGCAGGAAGAAGATTTTAAAACTGCTAATATAAGAGCGGTTCCAGGATCAATGGTAAGGCATCCTGCCTATATTGCAGAAAATGTAGTATTAATGCCTTGCTTTGTAAACGTAGGCGCATATATAGATAGCGGTACTATGGTAGATACATGGTCGACTATTGGAAGCTGCGCTCAAATAGGAAAGAACTGTCATATTTCCGGAGGAGTTGGCATTGGTGGGGTATTAGAACCATTACAATCTAACCCCGTTATTATAGAAGATAATTGTTTTATAGGGGCTCGCAGTGAAATAGCTGAAGGTGTAATAGTAGAAGAAGGAGCTGTAATTTCAATGGGGGTTTATATAGGAGCGTCTACCAAAATTATTGATAGAACTACTGGTGAAATTTTCCAAGGACGTGTTCCAGCCTATTCGGTAGTAGTGCCAGGAACTTTACCTAATAATAATGCTATGCCAAATGGTTTTCCTTCCCCTGCCTTATATTGCGCAGTAATTGTAAAAAGGGTTGATTCTACTACACGTTCTAAAACTGCAATCAATGAGTTGCTACGCTACTAAGGAGGTAAAAAAATGATTATTGATCCAATAAAATTAAGCTGTGATTTAATAAATTGCCCTAGTATAACACCAATTGATGCTGGTGCTATTGACCTACTTATAGAGATTTTAACAAATCTTGGTTTTAAATGTAATAAATTACCATTTGAAGGTGTAGTAAATTTATATGCACGCCTTGGCACTAACCAACCTAATTTTTGTTTTGCAGGCCATACCGACGTAGTTCCCCCTGGCGATGAATCTTTATGGACATATAATCCTTTTCAAGCTCATATTCAGAATAATTACTTATATGGACGTGGTGCTGTAGATATGAAGCCTGCTATAGCTTGTTTTATAAGCGCAGTAAGCATTCTACTTCAAGAAGTTAAAACAAATTTTTCTGGCTCTATAAGCCTTATGATTACGGGTGATGAAGAAGGAATAGCTATAAATGGTACTAGGAAAATACTACAATGGTTACAAGAACAAAATGAAACTATAGATGCATGTTTAGTAGGTGAACCTACTAATCCAAACTATATAGGCGAAATGATTAAAATTGGCAGAAGAGGTAGTATATCTTTTAGCTTAACGGTGAATGGCATACAAGGCCATGTAGCTTATCCACATTTAGCTGACAATCCCATACATACTTTGGTAAAAATTTTAAATAAATTACATTTAACTACTCTTGATAAGGGCAACGAGTTTTTTGATCCCTCCCATTTAGAAATCACGTCTATTGATGTAGATAATAACGCAAAAAATGTAATACCTGCCAAAGCAGTAAGCCAATTTAATATTAGATTTAATAATTTACACACTGGAAACTCATTGATTTTCTGGGTTAAATCCATTTGTGAAGAATTTACAGATAATTTTCAATTAGATGCCTATGAATCTGCATCTCCTTTTATTTTTACTGAAAATCCTTTAAAGAATATTTTAATTAATGCTATTCAAACCACCACGAATCATCACCCTATATTAAGCACAACTGGCGGCACATCTGATGCCAGATTTATTAAAGATATTTGTCCGGTAATAGAATTTGGCTTAATCAATAAAACGGCACATAAAATTGATGAACATGTTTCAATAGAAGATATAAATACTCTTACTCAAATTTATTATTTAACTTTAAAAAATTATTTTAATATAATTTAAGCACCCTCAAGTAATTTGCATTAAAGCAAATTACAAACTCATTATGGAAATCCATTTATGTTCGCCTAGCACGAGATATCTATTGGATGAGCATAACTATTTCCCTTAAATTTTAATTAAAAAATAAAAATTTTTGAAAAAAATTAGAAAAAGGTACTTCCATGAATATAAATTTTTAAATACTATGATAATTATCAGTAATCGTTTAAAGAATAGGCCAGTACTTAAGGAGTAATGTCCTTAAGGAGAATTTACGAGGGATAATGATTAAAAAAATTAATATTAACTGTAGCCAAAAATGCAGTTATAATTTTTTTACGTTAGTCCTGAGTTTATAGGGCCCTAAAAATCTTTAAATGTAATAAGCTGGCAAAAATATTTAGACGATTATTGATACTTTAAGTTTAAATATAAAAAATAAAAAAAGAAAAATAAAAGAGGATAAAATGATAAAACTAATAATAAGAACCAATATGTGCATATTATGAAATAAAATATATTTTTTGCTGTAAAAAATATAAAATATTATACTATAGCTATTATTTCATATCTTTGGCTAAATTAATATATTTAGCATAATAAGCAGCAATTGAAGCGATCATAGCCCATATGATTAATACAAATGCTACGTGTAATAAATTATGCGTATATTTCCATAGCACTAAACTAATAGCTGGAGTAACTCCTCCTATTTGCCCACCAATAGCATAAGTTAATGAGATAATAAGATAACGGTTTTTAGTATCACATAGGCTTTGAGCCCAGGCATGAAATGGCCCAATAAACCATGCACTTAATATTGCAAATATAATTTTCATTATAATGACATAATATAATTCATTATAACTTAGTAATAATAATAAAGGATAGGTAAGTAAAGCTGTGGCAATTGCTGCAAAACTCATGGATTTTTTATAGGATATCTTATCGCTAATAAAGCCAGAAACAGGTAATAAAGTCATATATAAAAGAGTAGTGCCTACATTTACATTCATAATAGTACTGGTACTGATACTAGTTATTAGCGGTACAAACGCATTCATTAAAATAGAAGGCAAAGTATATAAAGTACCAAAAAAGCCTGATACTACTATCATGGCAAGCAAAGTAGGATAATATTTGGCAATAACTTTAACAACAGAAATAGGTTTATGTTTTATTGCTTTAGATTCTATAAATTCTGGCGTTTCGTGAGCAAATAATCTAATATATACGCCTATTAATCCTGTAATCCATGCCGCAATATAAGGCCACCTCCAATATTCTGGGAAATAAGAAACCACTGCACTAACTATTGCTGCAATTAATATTCCAAGCACCGTATAAGCACAATAAACTCCACTTATCCATCCTCTATGTGCCGAACCAGAATGTTCTAAAACATATATTGCTCCACCATTATATTCACCACCTGAAAAAAAACCTTGTATAAACCTACACATGGTAAATAAAATAGGTGCCCAAATACCAATATCATTATAAGTAGGTAATAAACCAATAATACCTGTAATAATAGCTGTACCTAATAAAGAAAGAATCAGGGCTTTTCTTCTACCATGTTGATCACCATAACGTCCTAAAACTATTGCTCCAATTGGCCTAGAGATAATATTTATTGGATAAAAAGCATAGGAAATAATTAAAGCGTTTAACATATTAATTTCCGGTAAAAAGACTGAGATTAAAATAGGAGCCATAAAGCCATAGAGAGAAGTATCATAATGCTCTAGAGCAGTACCAAACATTGCCACTATATATGGTCTATTTTTCTGTCTAACTTCATTCTTTTTTTGCATATGGTTTTCTTTATTAATAACTATAAAAATTTAAATAATATTCCATTTTTACATTTTGTACATATATTATTTATGGATATATATTTGACTTACGATGAAATTGCCAGTAAATTCTTATTATTAATTATATTTATTTAAATATGGATTAGAATGAATATTTTAGTTAGAGTTATATTATTAATTACCTTGATGTGTAATAGTTTTACAAATGTGCAAGCAAACAACATTGATGAAACTGCTCCAAAAGCTGTAGAGCCTGAATTTTCTTCATTAGAACCTTTGCATCAATTAGCTATTCCAATCTCTACTCAGCCTTTTTATGAGAAAATTTTAAAATTCTCCGAATATTTTATCGGTAAGCCTTATGATTATACTTTGGGAGAAAAATTAATTAGCTGGGATCAGCATCGCAATCAGCTGGCATTACTCAACCTCGACACCTTTGATTGTATTAGTTATGTTGAAATGGTATTAGCCCTTTCTGAAATAGATCCTGTTCCGTATGATAATAAATTATTTATCACTATGCTTACCAATAATTTAATGCAGTTAATGTTTAGTTCAAAAGATACAAATTATTGTACTCGTAATCATTTTATGGATACTGAATGGCTGAAATCTAATGCTAATATTATTGGCATTAATGCCTTTGCCAACCTTGCCTATACAAAACATAAAATTGCTTTAATTGATAAAGCAGGTTTATTAAATACTCAGCTACATAACTATGCTAAAAAATATATTCCTCAAAATCAGCATATAAATTTTTTCAATAAATATCAAAAACCTTTAGAAATTATGGAACCTATAAACTCTGCCATAAGTTACATTACGTTTTCAGATTTTCTAACTCATGAAAAAACTTTAACAAAAAAACTAGGGAATAAAATTTATCTTTTTGTGATGATTATGGATAATCCTAAAATGCTTGAGCTTACAAAATCAGAACACAATATAGCTCATGTAGGTTTTGCTTTTATCCGTGATAATAAAATTTATTTAAGGCATGCAACTTCCATAGGGAATCAAGCCGTTGAAGAACAGCTGCTATCGGCTATAGCTGTATCTAAACAAAAGAGTAACATATTTCCAGGATTTACTTTATTTGAGATAAAAAACTCTAATCAAAACAATTGATCTTTCGAAGTGAGAAAGTCAGATGCATGTGAAATTAGCTATTTTTACTATAAGAGCAAATCTTAATTTACTAGAGTTTTAATCAAGGCTACTTTAGGAATAATGAATAATATTGTTATCAAAGTTCTATAAGGAAATTTCTAACATCTGATTATTATTCTACTTTAAAAATTAATAAATATATAATATCTATTAGTTATATTTATACTTGTTAAGTATATTATAAAGGAAAGTTTAAAGATGCTATATAATTATATATTTATTACATTTATACCAATCAGGACCTCCTCTTCTAGTCCATTTTGGTCTTTTTTTATCTGCATCCCACTTGGCTCCTAAATATTTTCTATAAGCTAAGTGTGTATTTTCTATATTCCTAAAATCTACACCTAGCAACTGTGATTGGGTGCAATTAACGAAAGACGTCGCTTGTCCAATGGGAAGATTTTCAGCATATTTTAATAAATATATAAGCAATGATGAGGTTTTATGTGTTTTATTAAAGCGATATGTATATTCTGCGCATAAAGCTTCTAAATGCTTATATAACCACATCCAATTTGATCTATTTAACGATACCCATATTGTACAAGGATGTTTGATATGGGTTGGTTTATAAAGTTCATTATGTTTTATATTACTGTTAATAAATATGGCCGTAGATAGTAACTGTGCTGATTCTAGAATCATCTTGATAAGCCGTCTATCATCTAAGTTATGCGCGCATAATTTAGGACATAGATCTGTAGCAAAAATATTCATTCCTACTCACTACTTAACAATTTATGTCCTATTTTTTTTTAAATATTATCTCCATCTTCTAATAATCTACATCTATATTTTACTAAAATTCCGCCGGAGATAATAAAGCCTCAGACCTTTTAACAGCTACAATTAACATAGATAAATCGATATGATCTTGACTAATTAAATCATTAATAAAGTTATCATATAATTCTATTTGTACTTCATTTTTCTGGGACCATTGTTTAATAGGGTCTGATTTATTATTGGTCATAAATTCTATCACCAAACTTGTTAACCTTCTTTGTCTATCGTATAAATCATCTTTAAGAGATTTCAGAGACAACCTACCCCAATAGCTTTCGGTATCAATTTTATCTATGCATGCTCTTAACCAATCAAAGTTTACTCTAGCACCAATTTCAAAATAAATCTTTCCTACTTCTGTTACAGTAAGCGCATTCTTAGCAGCAACACTAACAATATCATAAGCCGAAGACAGCACACTAATACATGCAATTTTATGAGCAAGCTCTTGAGTAATATTCATATTTTTAAATTGTGATAATTTGCTACTAAAGCGTTTCTTTACTTTACCCGCTAAAGATACCTCAAGATGCAACATCAAATCCTTAATCATAGGCTTTAAATACGCTACTAATTCTGCAATATTTAAAGCATGCATGAAATTACGTAATAACCAAAATACACATCTTGAAATCATTTTATTAATTTCTGTAAATAGTATTGTTCTATCAGCAATCTTAATATTATTATCTAATGTACTTAACTCTTCCCATATAGCGCGTAAGTCAAACGCATCTACTGTAATAACATATGCGCGTGCTATATCGCTTCCTTTTGCCGCCGTATCATCTGCTACAAAATGGTAAAATGAAGCACCCATTCTATTTACCAAGCTATTAGCTATCATCGTTGCTATAATTTCTTGACGCAATCTATGATTTGCTATCTCTTCTTTATATTGCTGACTCATTGTTTTAGGAAAATAGGCTAAAAGAAAATCAGCAAAATATTGATCTTCTGCAATATCCGTAAAGATTAGTTCATTATATATAGTAAATTTACTATATGATACTAAGACTGATATTTCAGGTCTAGTTAAACCTTGTTTTGCATTATCACGTCTTGTTAATTCTTGCTTTGAAGGTAAAAATTCGACTGAACGATTTAATACTTTCTTTGCCTCTAATGCAGTAATTAACCTTATATGATTAGATAAAAGAGCATGACCATGCTGTTCAATCATACTAATAATCTGTGTTTGCAATATATTATCACGTAATACTAAATGCGCAATTTCATCTGTCATTTGAGCAAGCATTTTGTCACGTTTTTCTTTTGTAAGCTTACCTTTGATTAATGATTCTTGTAAGGCAATTTTAATATTCACTTCATGGTCAGAGCAATCAACCCCAGCCGAATTATCAATATAATCTGTATTAATTTTTCCACCATTTAAGGCATATTCTATACGTCCACGTTGAGTACAACCTAAATTTCCTCCTTCAGCTACTGCCCTACAATGCAATTCTTTGCCATCCACACGTACACTATCATTCGTTTTATCACCCACCTGCTCATTTACTTCTTCTGATGATTTAACATAGGTCCCTATCCCACCATTCCATAATAAATCTACCTTTGCTGTAAGTAATATTCTTATCAGTTGATCAGGGGTAACTTCATCCTTATTAATATTAAAATAATCTTTGATTTCCTTTGTCAATTTAATAGTCTTAGCCTTACGATCAAAAATCCCTCCTCCTTGAGAAATAAGCTTCGTATCATAATCATTCCAGTTTGAACCAGCTAAATCAAATAGCCTCTTACGTTCCTTAAAACTAATCTTACTATCAGGTTTAGGATCTATAAACATATAAGCATGATTAAAAGCAGCAACTAACAAAATATTATCTGATAAAAGCATACCATTACCAAATACGTCTCCTGACATATCCCCTATACCAACTACTGTAAATTCTTGCTTATTTACATCTATACCAATTTCCTGAAAATGCCTAATTACAGAAATCCAAGTACCTCGTGCTGTAATAGCCATTTTTTTATGATCATAGCCTGCAGAACCACCAGAAGCAAAGGCATCTCCTAACCAAAAATTATATTCAGCTGCAACAGAATTAGCTATATCCGAAAAAGTTGCTGTACCTTTATCAGCAGCCACCACTAGATATGGATCGTCTCCATCATACCTAATTACATTCATCGGAGTTTGTATAACACCTTGCACTATATTATCAGTTACATCCAATAATCCACGTAAAAATATTTTATAACATTCTTGACCTTCTTTCAAATACTCGGTGCGCCCGAGCAAAGCTATGGATTTCTTGACTACAAACCCACCTTTTGCGCCTACTGGTACAATAATGGCGTTTTTAGTCATTTGGGCTTTCATAAGGCCTAAAACTTCGGTACGGAAATCCTCGCTACGATCAGACCAGCGTATTCCTCCTCTTGAAACTTTTCCACCTCTTAAATGTATAGCTTCTACTTTATTAGAACAATACACAAAAATTTCTGCATAAGGTACAGGTAAAGGCAATCCAGGAATTTCTGAAGAATTCAATTTAAATGAAACATATTCCTTATATTGACCATCTTCTTGCTTTTGGAAATAATTTGTTCTCAGAATAGCTTTAATTATATCTAACACTTTCCTTAGTACAAAATCTTCTATATTACTAACAATTGTACTAAGTTTATCATCTATCTCTTGTAAGGATTGCTTAATTTGTTTTTCTCTTGAACCTTTAAGCCTTGGATCAAATCTACTATAAAATAGTTTTACCATCAATTTACATAACTGAGGATTACGCGTTAGTATATCATTAACATATTCTTCGCTATAACTAAATCCAGTTTGCCTTATATACTTACATATAGCTCTCACTAACATAACTTGTCTGTATGATAAATTTGCTCTTAAGATAAGCTTATTTAGAGAATCATTTTGTACTTTGTTTAACCATATAGCAGATAAAGCTTCTTCTATATATTGCTTAGCCTGAGCAGGTTCTTCTAATACATATTCTTTAATTTCTGAGATAACTTGAGTTTCGTATCCTGCAATTGTAAGGCGGAAATTATGTATCCACATTGGATTTTCTAATCTATTATATGTACTAATTGCAAATAAATCTTCGTCAATAGTCCTAAATCCCATGTTCTCAAGAATAGGTATAATTTCCGATAACGGAACTTTATTATGACTAGAAAAAATTTTTAAATTTATAATATTATTCTCTGCTTCTTTCTCAGGTAGTAAAAAATTAAAGGTTATTTCATTGCCTTTTTGAACTGCTTCTAAAAATTCTATGTCATTAATAACAACACTATTACTAAAGCGCTCTTGATAATCTATAGGGAAAGCATGCTTATAACTTGAAAACAAAGCCTCACCTTTACTTTCACCATAATATTTAACTAACGATACATGTAATTTATCATCCCATAAACTTACTAACGACTTTAATTTATTCTCTATAACTTCCAGCTGATCATATACTTTATCAGAATTTACTTTTAACTGTACATAAAGGCAAGAAATAGGCAAATTGGCAATTGGCATGTAGCTACTTGATACAAGCTCCCCTATATCTAATTCCAAAATTTTGATAATTTTTTCTCCCACATCGTAACTAAATCTTTCACGCGGTATAAAAATCATACAGGTTGTAAAAGCAACACTATTATTTTGGCATATAAATAATTTCAATTTTGGCCGCACTAAAAGATGATATATACCCATTACTAATTCAAATAAATTTTCTTGTTTGACCTGTAATAACTCTTCACGTGGTAATGCTTCAAGTATTGAAACTATTTCTTTACCGCTATAGCTAGCTGAAGCGAATCCTGAAGTATTTTTAATAAACTCTATTTTTTTACGCATCAGTGGTATAATGTTAACACTTTGATAAAATAAAACTGAGGTAAATAATCCAACGAAATTTCTAATAAAC
Organism: Rickettsiales bacterium Ac37b; assembly: GCA_000746585.2. Taxonomy (NCBI): domain Bacteria; kingdom Pseudomonadati; phylum Pseudomonadota; class Alphaproteobacteria; order Rickettsiales; species Rickettsiales bacterium Ac37b. The sequence continues at coordinate 1,062,389 of CP009217.2, read as the reverse complement.
AGAGTATCTTTTTGACGATAATAAATACACACTAAATCCATATTAGCATGACGATGTACTGGAGATATAGTGTTTATTTTGCTTATATAAACACCACAATTTTCTGCCTTTTTAGGAATAGCAGACACCTCTTGCATAATAGATTTCTTAAGTTTTGCATGATTTTTAACAATACCTAAAGTATTTTCTTCATTGTCTGCAGATAATTTATTTACAACTTTATACTCATTATATCCAAGAAAAGTAAAATTATTATTTTTTAGCCAGTTTAAAAACGCTATTTCTTCTTGATTATAATCTGATGTACCAAAATCCTGTAATGACTTTAAAGATAAATCTAGATTTTGCACCATATTCTGCCAATCTAGGACTGCTAGCCTTACACTATCTAATACAGATTTTAAATCTGCTTCAATCTGTTCTGCTAATTTCTTACTACTTATATAGGTACAATGTATGTAAATTACTGACTCTAAATATGTATCTTTTACTTTTTCATTGCGCCCAAAAAGATCTGTAATTATACCTTTTTTATCACGTTTTACCCTTATAACTGGATGAGTAATTTCATATATTTTAAAACCTTTTCTTGCTAACTCTTCCTTTACCGAATCTACCAAAAATGGCATATCATCATTTACAATTTTTATAGAACTATATTTAAGCTTTTTGTTATTATTATTTTTACTATTAATAGCTGCATCAATACTTAATTTAATTTCGCCAGGATGACGCTTTTGAATAAATTCAAATACCTGTTCTGCAATTTCTGCAAATTGCTTATAATTAACATCGTGGCTATCGCCATTTTCTAAGGGAAAATGCAGATACAAATTCTCTATAAATGTCTTTAATAATTCTGACTGATCTGCCTGTTTTACTTCTTTAAGTATATTTTCAATAAATAGTTTTTCTTGAAATACTCTATATGACCCTGGTTTCCCCATCAACAGACTCCCTTTCTATTTTTTTATTTACATTATATTATAATGACAAAAAGTAAACTACTAGTTAAATTATTATCAATTCGATTATTGATTTATTTATTAATTTAATTTTATTATAATATAAACTATTATTACACTACAAAACAAATTATTACAACTATACTTATTATTCTTTACTAATAACAATACAACAGATAAAAATACCTATATGGCAAGGCATAATAAGAACTTTATTAAAATACACAACTAAAATTTTATTAATATTTATGAATACTATTTTTGCTCTTTCTACAGCTCCTGGTAAATCAGGTATTGCTATTATTAGAATCTCAGGCAGAGAGGCACTCTCTGCTGTGCATTACTTTGGATATGAAAAAAAACTTACACCACGTTATGCCACCTTAACAAAATTATATAACCCATATACTAAAGCAGTCATTGACGAAGCTTTGATTACATATTTTCCTGGACCTAATAGTTTTACCGGTGAAGATATCATAGAGCTAAATATACATGGCAGTAGAGCAGTCATTAAATCTATTATGGAATTATTATCCACTTTACCAAATATGACTTTAGCTGGTCCTGGAGAATTTTCTTTACGTAGCTTCTTAAATGGTAAGATGGATTTAACGCAAATAGATGGTCTTCGAGATTTAATAGATGCAGAAACTAGTTTGCAGCAAAAACAAGCTTTACAGCAAATGAATGGTGTTTTAGAAAAATTATATAATAAATGGCGTACCTTGATTATAGAAGCATTAAGCCTGATTGAATCATATATAGATTTTCCTGATGAAGAGCTACCAACACATATAATGAATGATTTAAATAATCTAATTATAAATCTCATACAAGATATTTCAGCACATTTAAATGATAATCATCGAGGAGAAAAATTACGTGCTGGATTAAATATCGCTATTATAGGCGCGCCCAATGTTGGTAAATCTAGTTTACTTAATCTTCTTGCTAAACGAGAAGTCGCAATCGTATCGCATATAGCAGGAACAACTAGGGATGTTATTGAAGTCCAATTAGATATAGCTGGTTATCCCATGACTATAGCTGATACTGCCGGACTTAGAGATAGTAATGATATCATCGAAAATGAGGGTATTAATCGTGCTAGATCTTGTGCTGAAGCAGCCGATATTAAAATCGCTCTTTTTGATGTAAATACACTACCCTATCTAGATCCTTTTACTCTTAATTTAATAGACGATAATACCATTTGCATATTCAATAAAATTGATTTATGTAATAATAATTTTGGTAATCTACCTTCTATTTTTTCAGCAGAAACCTTACCCTTATCAGTATCACAAAACATTGGAATTAATGAATTATTAAAAATATTAGAAACAAAAGCGTTTAATATATTAACACCTTCGGCTGATGCTGTAATAACCCATACTAGATATAGAGATGCCCTTCATAAATGCTTATATTATCTAAGAGCTTTTAATTTGGATAAACCTATCGAGCTAGCAGCAGAAGATTTAAGAATAGCAGCTACTGAACTTGGAAAAATCACTGGTAAAATCAGTGTTGATGAAATTTTGGATCAAGTTTTTAGTAAGTTTTGTATAGGGAAATAGATATATAGTGAATTAATTTGAATTAGGCGCAGGAGTGAGGAGTCAAAGCCTACTAATAGCTAGGTGAGAGACGAATAACGCCCCACCTAATTCAAATTAAAAAACTATAGGACAAAAAAATTGTAATATAGACATATATAAGAATATATAATATTTATTTATGCACATCAATGCCATAATTTTTAAAATTGCATTCCCAAATTGAAGAGTGCTTCATGAGCCTGGAAGGATTTACTAAATTCACCACTATATCTTCCTCCAACAGAAACACCATTTTTCTTATTGAGTTCTATCTCAACTGATGGAGAGATTTGATGCTCAGCTTTGCTATAATTGTTACTACTATAGCTAGCAGTTTGTTCTTTAAAGCCTGATTTAATTTTGTTATGTTTTTTAGAGCGAGTTTTATTTATATAACTAAGTTTGCCTTTAATATTTAATTCTTCTTCTGAACTTAGTTTTATAGCTTTACGTAACTTGATACCCAGTTCATTTGTGAATAGATGATTTTGCCCAGACTTAACTCGCATATCAAGCGCGTTTGCTCCTTTTTCGGTATAGCCATTTTCAAAAATTATACTATATTCAGTCGCTGCAAAAGGCGTGATTTGGTAATTACAATCTGTTTTAATATTATATCCTAGCTCTACTCTTGGGCTAACCTCATAAGATCTATGTTTACTTGTTGCATAAGCAGTGGCTAATGTTGGTATATTAATCTGCCTATTTAAATGATGATTATTATACGCTGTTAGTAAAGATCCATTAAGATAACTATTATTTATAGTTTTACTACCATAAATAGTTGCAAAAGTGCCTTTAATTTTATTATCATTACCTCCATGACTATTATGATCAAACATAGCCTGATAATAACCAAGAGATATACCTCCTATCACTGAACTGGAAAGTTTTTGATCATAACCAATAATCATTCCACCAATTTTTGCTTTATATCCCCTACCCTTTTTAGAAGTATCTTGCCTAATAAACTGCGCAAATGGTGAGGCCCATACAGCATGTTTTTCAGAGTTTAACCAGTTATTATTGAGATTAGAAGAAATATTATTGATCAAACTAGCCTTAGTGGATGATAAAAGATCCTTTTTATTATGATCAGTAGCCATAAGGTTTGAGTGAGCGTTAAAATTAGTATCATGAGAACTAATGATATCTAAACGAGCGCTAGTAATGCCCTGAATAAGTTGGTTCATATCTTGATTAACATAATTAGCAGTTAAATTGCGATTAGGAGACATACTTTTAACAGCATTATCTCGTTCATCGATAGGTAATTTATCTAAAACATCAAGTATTTTAATAAAATCAGGACTCATATTGGTTAAAGAATTGATATAGTCAACTAAACTATTAGCATGTTTAATAGTAAGGGAAGGAGGAATATCAGGGATATGAGGGATATCTTTTTTGACAATAGTTAATAACACCTGGTTAGGCGTGTAAGTTATAGGAGCTTCATAAGGTCCTGTAATGTTTAAGGTATAATTAGCAAACTCTCCATTAATGCCATTATCAGCTGTTAAAAGTTGATATTCAGCACCATTAGTGTACGATCCAATTGCAGCATTCACCACAAGGTTGTTAGCTGTAATGTCAGCTGTGCCATTGACTAAGAGCTGAGAATAATCAATACCAGCAACGGGACTTGCGCTTGGAGCAATATAGCTTTCAAGAGAAGCGCCGGGAGCTGTAGTATAATTGCCAGTTACGGTGATGATGCCAGGAGAAGCACCAGGTGCTACAATACCATTATTAATAAGGTTGCTTAAAATAGCTCCTGTGCCCTTTAGTTTTGCACTATTTCCAACGGTGACAGGGGCATTAATATTACTGTTATTTAGAACTATAGTGCCTTGCTGGATATCCAGAGCAGGAGTGGTAATAGCGCTATTATTAAATAATACTTCACCTAAGCCTGTGGTGACAATATTACCTACGCTAGAAATATTGCCGGTAATGCTATTATTACCTTGTATAGTTAAAGGTACGTTGTTACCTAAAGTAATATTAGCATTAACTGTTGCATTATTTAATTTAAAAGAACCTTGCTGTATGTTAACTGTATTAGCAGTCACACTATTAGAATCAAAAGCTAATTCACCTGGATTAGTTTTTGATATTTGACCAGTTCCTGTGACATCAGTATTTAAGGTATTAGCCCCTAGAAACCCTAGAGTAGTACCTGTTGCCATAGTAACGGGTGAATTTAAAGTAGCGCTATTAGATAGATTTACTCTACCTTGCTGAATATTTAAGTTTGCAGCATTTACAGTAATACCAATAAAATTTAAAGACTCAATACCTTCTTTAATTATAGTACCAGTACCTAAAATATTATTATTAATGGCACGTGGTCCTAGAATTCGGAGCGTACCGTTAGATGTAATATTTCCTGCAATAGTAAAAGTAGCACTTGATCTTAAGTAAAAAGTTGAGGTATTATCAATTTCCATTGAACTGGCAGTGATACTGCTTCCATTATTTGCAGTTAAAGTTGCTCCATCTATTACAGAAAGTTTGCCATCTGAGGTGAGAGGTGTGCCAGAAGTGATATCATTTATTGGCTGTATTTGTAAATGATAGCCACTAAGTAATGTTAAATTTTGGTTAAGGGGTAATGTACCAAGTACTGCAGTACCTGGAGCTGTCCAGCTATTTGGATCAAATAGTACAACGATGCGGCGATTAGCAGAATCCGCTACATATATTGTTCCATGATTAGTTAGACGCATAGCTTGGGGAGCAGAAAATTGATTTTTTCCAGCGCCTGACTGGCCAAACTGATTAAGAAAGGTCATGCTAGAAGAATCAAAGGTGCGAAGAGAGTCATCATACTCTAATACATATCATGAGCATTATCTACAGCTAGATCTCTAGGTCGTGAAAGATACACAGAAGGAATGCTTGAAACATCAAATTTATTTAAAAAGTTCGCATTTTCATCAAAAGTTTGTATATTATTAAGAAAATAGTCTGCTACATATAATTGGCTATTTCCAAAGGTAAGAGACATAGGGCTATAAAACTCCCCGTTAGCAGTACCGAAGCCACCAAACTGCGAAAAATATGTACCATCATCATTAAAAATTTGCACACGTGGATTATTGTTATTTCCTACATCAGATACGAAAAATTTATTATTAACGGTATCCATCGTAATACCATAATGATCCATAAACTGTCCATCCCCATCTCCAAAAGAACCAAATTGCGCGGAATAAGTTCCATCAGGATTGAAAATTTGTACACGATGGTTAAAGTTATCGCTTATATACAATAAACCAGTAGAAGGCGATCTAAAAATACTAATGGGTAAATTAAATTCTCCGTTACCATTACCTGGAGAACCAAATTTACTTGAAAATGTAGTATCTGGATTAAAAATTTGTACATCATTCCTATTTCCATCAACTACGTAAATTTCTCCTGTAGGAAGAGTAGTGATTCCTGTTGGATTATCAAACTGTCCATCCCCTGTGCCTTGAGAACCAAAACTAGTAGTCCATATAGGAGCCGCAAAAGTTGGTTGTGTAATAAATAATGCTAAAATTGGATAAAATAGCCATTTAAGATATGTCATTACTGCTATCATATAAGAGTTATAATTATAATTCTAACTATTAAAATGTAATAACGTAAAAAAATAGTAAATGTATAATTAAATAAGTAATAATTTTTTCTAAATTTCAAGATTCAAAACTAGATTAAATTTCTGATCATAAATAGCAACTACAAAATTGAATTTCCAATATCAATTCCGATAAAATTTTGATAAGATGCCATATAAATACCTCAGGGTTATATATTTAGATTATAAGCGGTTATACCCTTGCACATACTACATTTTTATAAAACTTGCTTTCCTGATACCATAGGGGGAGCACAGAAAGTTATTGATGAGCTTGCAACTAATACTACAGCTACGGGTTTACAGAATACGGTACTTGCATTAAGTACCAAATCTGAAGTTACATCTCATATTATAAACGGTTATCAAGTATGCCTTATACCGCAATGTTTTGAAATTGCGTCTACTCCCTTTTCTTGGCAAGTACTCAAATATTTTAAAGAATTTGTACAAAAAGCAGATATCATACATTACCATTTTCCTTGGCCATTTGCTGATATGGTACATTTATTGGCTAATACTAAAAAACCTACTGTCTTAACCTATCATTCTGATATTGTTAAACAACAATATCTATACAAATTGTATCAACCTTTAATGTACTACTTTCTTAAAAAAGTTGATAAAATAGTAGCAACCTCACCAAATTATGTGCAATCTAGTAAAGTGCTATCTTCATTTATAGATAAAACAACCGTAATACCTCTTGGACTTGATAAGAAACACTATCCTATTCCAACTAAAGAAACTATTGAATATTGGAAAGGTAGATTTCCAAATAGATTTTTTCTATTTACGGGAGTATTAAGATATTATAAAGGACTCAATTTCTTAATTGAAGCAGCTAAATATGTTAAGGCACCCATATTAATAGTAGGCTCTGGTAAAATAGAAAACGATCTAAAATCTTTATCTAATACTTTAGGAATAAGTAATGTATATTTCTTAGGTCAATTATCAGAAGAAGATAAAACTGCTTTACTCACACTCTGTTATGCCTTCATCTTTCCTTCACACCTACGATCAGAAGCTTTTGGATTATCACTTTTAGAAGCAGCTATGTTTGGCAAACCTATGATTTCATGCGAAATTGGAACGGGTACTAGTTACATTAATCATATAAATCATACAGGATATGTTATAGCTCCTGCCGATTCTTTAGCACTTGCCCATGCAATGCAATTTTTTCTAGATCATCCAGATCAAGTAGAACTTATGGGAAAAAATGCTTTTAACAGGTATAATACCCTCTTTACAGCAGAAAAAATGTCTATGGAATATATAAAACTTTATAAAAAATTACTTTCTATAACCTAAGCAATTTTAATTTTACCACCTTAATTCTAAGAAGCACGTTTAATCATCATATTGATAATCCCTACACAACCATAAAACAAGGGAGTACTACATATTGTAAAAAATAATTTCCAGCTATAGCTATTGAATATAAGTAGAAACATCTGTTCTCTAGGTAAAATTCCAAAAATAGTCATAAATATTATAACAATACAAGTATCTATCAAAAGCGAAATTGCTGTACTAAGATTGTTTCTTAACCATAAATATTTATTTCTAGTTTTATTACGTACCCATAAATATATAATTACATCTACAGTTTGAGAAACATAACACGCAATTATAGAGCCAACAAATGCAATAGCATAAAATCCAAACATATTATGAAATGCTTGATCATTAATTTTAGACCAATTCGTTGCTGGTAATAAATCCATAACCATTATGATTAATGCTACTAATACATTTATTACAAGACCTATTCTTACACAAAAATTAGCTTTTTCCTTTCCAAAAAATTCTGCTATCAAATCTGTAATTAAAAAAGTAAGCGGATATAAGATTGCTCCAACAGATAATTGAAAATTATAAAAAGGCAGATTAAGTACCACAAACTTCTGGTATGTGAGATTTCCGACTACAATTAACACACTAAAAAGACTACATAAGCCTACATAAATTTTTTCCGTAATAGTCATATTTTATCCAAAAATTTTACTTATTTTAATTTAAAAAACTAACGTTTTGTATTTGACTTAGTATTACATTGTGCTAGTCTGATATATACTACTTATACAACTTATAATTTATATTATATAGTTTTTTCAATTTATCTACAGAAGTAATATACCAACCTCAAAATAATGGAGATAGATCATGACTAATAATAAAAAAAATTATAACTTATCTGAAGCTGCTGCTAAATTACGGGACAAAAACAGTTCCTCTCAAGAGCGACATGATGCTGCTGTAGCAATGGGGAAAGAAGGTGGACACCATAGCCATGGTGGTGGACGCAAACCTAAAGACGATGCCCAAGATTAATTTAAATGGAGGATAGTATACTCATTTCTATCCTCCTTTTATTACTATTTCTATTTATATTCTAATTATACGTATACCAAAAATTTCTTATATTTTCAGCGCGTGAATGTGTTTTTAGATTGTTGTATTGACAACTATTGTATAATCAACTATATTAGTAATATGAAAAAAGCATTACACCCAAGCAACTTAGAAGGTCATTTAGGATATTGGTTAAGATGTCTTTCAAATTTTGTTTCTGAAAGCTTTGCCAAAAAACTTTCTATGCATAATATTTCTGTAGCACAATGGGTATTACTTAGAATACTATACGATAATAGTGGGATTACTTTAAATAATATATCACAGCTAATTGGTATAGATAAAAGCTCTGCTTCACGTATGGTAGAACGTCTTGTGCAACGAAAATTAATACATCGTACTGCGGGTGAAGATCGCCGTTCTATAGGATTAACTCTAACTAATACGGCAGAAAAATTAATACCACAGCTCGCAAAACTTGCTGATGATAATGATAAAGTTTTTTTCAAAAATTTGACTTCTAAGCAACGTAAAGATTTTCTCTTAATAATCAAACAATTACTTAAAGATAATGGCTGGACATCAACAACTCATGGTAATACACGTATTAAATAAAGGAAGATAATATGGATATTTCAATTATTAATGACTGCAAATCACTTTCTCTTATGGGAAAAATTTCTTTCCCTGAAACAATTATAAAATTAACCAACAGCGGTGTAGAACGCTATATTATAGATTTAGTAGGTTTGAATGCCCTTTATTATGGTATTAATGGTGAAACTTACTTAAGCACAATTGAATATGCTACACAAACAGTATCTACAGATTTTAATACGCCCATCATTAAAAATACTATAGCTGATATTCAACAACACAAAATTAACTATATCACCTTTCTTAATTGTATCATTAAAGCTGGGTGTTGCCATTATGAAGTGTTTCTTAAGGGAAAGAAAGTAATTTATTTTGGACGCGATGGTAGTCACCATATCGAGCCTTTTATATCTTAGGTATTATTTTCAATAGAAATAGAAGCGCCTAGACAGTGGCTGGCGGAGAGAGAGGGATTCGAACCCTCGGTACGATTTTATTCGTACTACGGTTTAGCAAACCGCTGCCTTAGACCTCTCGGCCACCTCTCCAAAATACCAGACTACTGATATAGCAGCATATCGAAAACATGCCAAGCTTTTTTATTAAATTAATATAATTTTTATTGCAAAACGTATTTTACTGTAGATCAAGTAACAAAAATAATATATTATTGTTTGATATAATGATTTAATAATAAAATGTTAATTTTTTGTAAATTTTCCATATTTATTAAATATTATTAAGTTATAATTTAGTAAAAACACCTTCTACATAGCTTAAAAAAAGCTTGCATACAAAGTTATTGCTATAATAGAATGGTTAGTCTAAATTACACTGTCATTCTTAATTTGTATAATAAATTACTCTAGGTGTGAATGTGTTCAAAAGAGGCAATCGATCTATTTTAGCAAGGATTGTAATAATCTTTAGCTTACTCTCTATAATATTTGTCACCGCTGTCATAATATATCAGGAAAATGAACACTATTCTGCAAAAGTACATGCAACTAAAGATAATGCTGAAATTTTGGCGAATGTAATAACCAATTACGTTGAAGCAAGCTTACTTTTTGTTGATGCTTATCTCAAAAAATTCGCTGATTACCATGCTCAAAATAATAGTGATACTATACAAGATTTAGAATTACAAAAATTTTATTCACAGCGCCTTGATGGAGAAATTCCCTATTGCTCTGCCATAATTATTACTGATGGACAAGGTATTATCAAAGATATTTATGGTAAATCTCAAGAATTAAATAATTTTTTTAATATAGGAGAACCGTTAAAATTCTCTCATGATATTTCATATTTTCTAGAAAATACTGATACTAAACCTGCAGTAAGTACCTTTTGCAGTGATGATGGAGAAACTCAATTTATTTTATTAAGTAGAAAAATATATAATAACGGCGTATTTAGTGGCATTGTTACAGCAATTATTGACAGTAACTATCTTAATACGTTTTTTACTGCCATAGATTCTACTAATTCAACTGAAATGATTTTATTATCAACAAGTAATAATAATGTTCTTTTTAAAAGTCGTGATATAAAGAAAGACCTGAATATTATTAAGTTTTCACAACATCCTGAAAGGCTAAGTAAAATCAATTCCCTTACTTCACATCAGGTATTTACTGATGAATTATCAATGAATGATTCTTTATATGTGTTTTCATTTAAACATTTTCATTTTTTACCTATAAGTGTAGCCCTAATTACTCTTGAAGATAATATGTTCCAACATTGGATGGCCAATATAAGTAGCATATTTTTTCTATTACTCGCTATTATTATAGCTAGTATTGCTTATTTTGTTGCTCTAACTGTTATTAGAAAAATAGAGCTTACAGAAAGAATGGAACGCTTAGGTATAATGTCACGCTGGAACAAAGTTATATTTATTGCTAAAACTGTGCATCAAATAAAATCTCCAATTAATGCCATACAAGGTTTTATTGATATATTACAAGCAGAATATTTTGGCCCTCTTACTCCTGGTCAATATAAAAGAGTTGAAGATATTAAAATATGTAATAATCATATTGCAAATACGATTGACCACTTAACTCGTCTATTTAATCAAGAAGAAGACTTCAATGTGCTAGTCGAAACAGAAGAAAAACTATACCACATTATTGAAAATGTAATAAATATTTCTGAAAGAATAGCCGCGTTTAAAGATATAGAAATTACATATAATTTTTCTAGTAGCTCTACTGTTATTAAAGTGGACAAATTTAAAATGGAACAAATTATTTTCAATTTAATTAAAATATCTATAGATTATGCAACTACTTCTAGCAAACTCATTATCCAAGAAAGTTTCAATGATGACTCAGATTTAGGCCTTGCTATTTATAGCAAAGGTTCTCCATTTGAAGATGATAATACTTCTCAAATATTATCTTTCTCCGAAAATCTTAACCATATAGACAATCTTGAAGAAAATGATGTTATACTATTACTTGCACACTCATTCACTGAATTACATGGTGGAAAATTAAATTTGCATAGTCACGATAACGTCAATATAATTGAATTAATTTTACCAGCATATAGAGTAATGACATAATGTCTAAAAATATCGAGCCTATTATTATTAAAAAATACTCTAATAGACGTTTATATAACACCCAAATCAGTGACTATATTACTCTTGATGATCTACATCAACTTATTAAAAACAAGCAAGAATTCATAGTTCAAGACGCTAAAACAGGCGAAGATTTAACTCATTTTACTTTAACCCAATTAATTTTGGATCGTGAATTAAAAGGTAATACTAACATACTTCCCATAAGCTTTTTAAAGCAAATTTTAGCCCTTTATGACGATAATTTACATAAAATATTACCATATTATTTAGAAAGTAGCATGCAATTATTCGTACAAAATCAGGATCATTTTCGTCAATATATGAATAAATACCTTACCAATACCATGGAGAGTTTTTTTCCACTATCATTACTGGAAACCATGACTAAAAATAATTTACAAATTTTTACAGATGGTTTTCAAAGACTTTTTTCTGATAAAAAGGGTAAAGAGCATGACACTAAATAATATCGAAGCACATAAATCCGCAGCAACTGCCTGGTTTAAGCAACTACGTGATTTAATATGCCAAGAACTTGAAGCTATAGAACAAGAATTATCAGGCCAAGGCAGCGAATTACTTGCAGGAAAATTCTTAAGAGAAACATGGAATAGACCTGGGGGGGGTGGGGGCGAAAAATCATTATTACACGGTAGAGTCTTTGAAAAAGCAGGTGTAAATATATCTACTGTTCATGGAGAATTTTCGGAAAAATTTCGTCATGAAATACCTGGTGCTGAAGAAAATCCAAATTTCTGGGCAAGTGGTATTTCATTAGTTATACACCCTTATTCACCGCTTGTACCTGCAATTCATTTAAATACCAGATTTATTGTTACAACTAAACATTGGTTTGGCGGTGGCGTAGATCTTACACCTGCCATAGAAAATAGCAATGATACTGCCCGGTTTCATCAAGATGTGAAGGATATGTGCGATAAGCATAACTTAAATTACTACCCCCAATTTAAAAAACAGTGTGATGAATATTTTTTCTTACCTCATAGAAAAGAAGCAAGAGGTATAGGTGGTATATTTTATGATTACCTTAATACTAACAATTGGAATAATGATTTTGCTTTTACCCAAGATGTAGGCAAAGCTTTTCTTGAGATATATCCTAAATTAGTTAGAGAGCACATGAATCAATCTTGGACTTTAGAGCAAAGGGAACGTTTATTGGTAAAACGTGGACGTTATGTAGAATTTAACTTATTGTATGATCGTGGAACAAAATTTGGACTTATGACTGATGGCAATACAGAAGCTATTTTGATGTCATTACCCCCAATAGTAAAATGGCCTTAATTAATGATAAAGCTATCTTAATATACTAGATGACTTACCTTACTCAATACTTCTTTTAAATTTAGATAGTTTTTCCCATCTCCTAAGGAGATGGGAATGGTAGATATAATTATTTATAGTAAATTAAGTTGTATTTGGGACAAGAAGCGATAGAATGAAACCTATAATTCGTCTAGTAGACGGTGATCTTCTCCAACTACTTCTGGCTTGGATGATACAATTGTATATTCTGTATCTTCTGAAGACGAAGCATCTACTACATTATCAGATATTGAATGATTTACTTCTGTAGGCGCAAAATAATCATTTAATATTTCTTCTATATCTTCGTATCCGTATTTAATAGCAAAAGCTTTTGCTTCATCTATATATTTTAGCGGCATTTCATCTTTATATTCTTCCAAGAGCATTTTCGTTATATCAGGGTATTTACTTTTTACAGAGGAAATTAATGATTTTCCTTTAGCTGCGATCGATATATCATCACCTATTTTTTCCATCAGATATTTTGTTATTAGCTCTTGACCATTGCGTACAGCTCCATCTAAAGCCGCTCCTTTATATGTGGATACTGTTTTTTCGTCTTTCTCACTTAATGGTAACTCTTTTAGTTTCTCTAATAATAGATCTATTACAGACTGTTTTCCACTAATTGCAGCAAAATTAAATGCCTTCCCCCAATCACTTGCTGGGATCTGAAATTTAGTAAATATTAAATTGACAATAGGATCATAACCGTTTGAAGCAGCTGCACGTAATGCTACTTCTACATCACTAGATGATAGCTCGCGCTCCATTTTAGTTAACCAGCTTTCTACTATCTTCTTGTTTCCTGTTTGTGCAGTTAATTTAGATAATTCTCTTCTATCTTCTACAGAAAAATCCTCGGTTGTTATTTGACCTAAGAAAAATTCTACTATATCTGAATGTTTACTTTCTACAGCGAATTTTAATATTATAACCTTATCTTTTGATGATATATTATCACCTATTTCATACCATAAAGATTCTACTGTTTTTAAATCTCCCGACTCTGGTGCTAATTTTAATTCCTCAATTTTATCTTCCAGAGATAAATCATTCATAACTGTTTCAGATTTTAATGTAGTTTTTTGCGCTTGCATATTATTCTCCTAGTATTTATCAATTATTACAATCTCTAGTAAATTAAATTATATTTGCGACTATGGCAGATAGAGCGAAACCTACAATTAGTAGGAGAGCTTTGAGCTAACTGCGTAACAAGTTCAAATGTTTTTGCTATAGTTAAATTATTAGCAATACTACTAATATTCTATTAATTTTTTATTAATTAGTTTACGCTTATAAAAGGTGAAAATCGTTATCAAACGTAAATATTTATAAGATAATTATATTAAATTTTATTCTAAGGCTTCTAACGCAGTATCTGTTACATCATTTTCTGTATTATCGTCTTCTATTAATATTGCGTCATTAGCATGATGAGGAATAATTTGATATCTTTCCAAATTTACATATGAATTTTTCGTAGTATTTAGGCCCAATTTATATAACTTCCTAACTCTGCTTAATAAATTATTATTAAATGAACCTGCAAATTTATCATAATGACTCATACTAGTAGATATAGTTTTACCTAATTTATGAGCATGCTCATACATAATCGAAATAGTTTGTAATAGTTTTTGTATTTCTTCTATAATAACCTGATAATTATTTAATTGTTGATTTTCATTAATTAAAAATCGTGCATGAGAAAGCATATTTACTATGCCTATAGGACCAGATGGAAAAATACTTAAATCCCAAGCTTTTTGCATAAAGTTTTTATTGGCAGATTGTAACTTTTCTAAAGCAAGTTCACTAGGTAAGAACATTACCATAGTAATATGGTTAACTTTGTATAGTGGCTTTATTTTTTTTAGTTGGCTGCGCACTGCTTCTTTATAATCTTTATTAGTCAAATCTTTTAAATGCTGATACATGGAATCAAGCAATTTTGTATCCAATATTGCACCTTCTGACATATCTATTTCTAGAAAAAATTTAGATGCTTTACTATCAATCACCATAATATTATTATTGGGTAAAAATACTACAGCATCTGGCCTCATTCTACTACCATATTCATTATAAATATTGTATTGCATAATAAAATCTTGCTGTTCTCTAAGCCCTGATGCTTTTAGAATATTTTCTAACGCGATTTCTGCAAGATTACCAGCACCAGTTGGTGATAACAATGCTCTCTTGACCAAATCTACTGTAGTTTTTGATTCTTGTACCTGATTATTAAGTATGCTAAGTACACTAGTTATATGTTGGAATTGCTCATATAGTTTTGCTGTCGTATTATGCATATTATCTGCTGTTTCTTTACGAACTTGTTCAGCTTCACGTTTATGATCTTCAATTAAATGACTAGAAAGTTTTTGACCTACTTCAAATATTGCAGCCTTAGCGTAGCTCATCGTTTCTAATTTAGCTTGTTCAAAATCTTTACTACGCTTATCAGCTTCTTGTGCTAATTGTAATTGCAATTCTAACTGTTTCTCTGCAGAAATTTTGGCAATCAATACTTCTTCATATTTAGCAATATAAGCTTGTAACTTATAAGTTAGGACAACTATAGTTAAAAAAAGAAAAAATATTACACCTAAACAAATATATAAAATCATTGATTCCTATGAATAAAATTAGAATATTAAAACTATATATAAATAATGAGAGTGTAGCAAACTCAAATATTTTATTATACCGTAAATTAATATAATGATTATCCCCCCAGCCTATATAGTAAAAACAGTTGAAGTTTGATACAAGGAATGAGGAGCAAAGCCTACTAATTGCTAGGTGAGCAACGAATGACGCCGTATGCAAATTCAAATGTTTTTACTATAGTAATTTAATTTAAATTAAAAAACTATATATAGACTTTTAAATGTAAAAGAATTATATCTGTAATAATAAAATTGTAATATTATATTATCAATATTCTACATTAATCATTGAGGCAAGTTTTTAAGAGGAAACAAATGGGCTATATTTTTAGAAAGTTTATATTCTTATTTGTTTTGTTAGTACTTGGTTATGCTTATTATTACAAAAATGCAATATTATACATACCATTAAATAACCATAATAAAATACAAGTGCCCAAACATATAGTATGGTCACGTAATTGTAATCAATATATGGAATGGCTACATAACCAAGCAATACCTATATCATCTAATACTCTATGTCCTTGGTCTAAATTAACTCAAAACTCAATTGTAGAATTTGCTTTCAATGACCTGAATCTTTACATTCCAGGAGAATATATTTGGCAAAATAATTTTGACACTCCTGGCAATGATTCTATACATTTAATATTTAAATATCCGGATATGATTGCTACTACTAACAAAGATGGTAATTCTAACATTAATGTTATTTTGTATACTTCATCTTTAACTACAACCTGCATAGATAACCAATGTGATGCCTCACAAGCTGAATATAAAAACATTACAAACATAGCCTATAATGATACTCAAGAGATTCCCAATACTGTTGAGAAACTATATAAACTCCCAGAATCAAAACTAATAGCTTATAAAATTAATAACCAAGAAGAATTCTTAATTAGAGGGAATCCTCTTAACCCTGATTATTGGCTACATTGTGATGGAGTTAAATACAATAAGAATCCCAGCCACAAATGCAAAACATATGTGAATTATAACAATAAAATTAACATATATTATGATTTTGATTATATTAATTTATTACAATATCACGATGATATAAGAAATAAAATTTCAGAAAAAATACATCAGTTTCAATATAAACCATTTTTAGAAAAGAATAATTTATAGTTGTATATATTATAATAAAAGTCTATTAATTTCTTTTATAGTGAATTATATACTAATATAATGGGTGGTTATGAAAGTATCAGTAGTAATTTTGGCAGCTGGGCATAGTAGGCGTATGCACTCTAATACTCCTAAAATATTACACAAGCTTGCTAGTAGAGAGTTAATCTCATATGTAGTTGACGTAGCTACAACTTTATTGCCAGAACAAATTATAACTATTATTAACCCTAACCATACTATTGTAAAAGATTTTTTACACAAATTTTATCCAAATATTATCTTATGTAATCAACCAAATCCAGTAGGTACAGGCCATGCAGTATTGTGCTCTTTACCTATAATTTCTGAAGACGTAGAATATATTATAATATTGTTTGGTGATACTCCCTTTATTACCCATAATACATTAAATAACTTACTCACAATTTTGCAAAAAAACCAAAATCATGTTCTAGGTTTACTTGGTTTTAGAGCTAATAACCCAGCAGGATATGGTAGACTAGTAATTCAAGATAATCACCTTACCGAGGTAATAGAGTCAAAAGACATTGAATCAGATCAATTTTTATATAATTTATGCAATTCTGGAGTAATGATTATAAAACGTGATAAATTAGAAGAGCTACTCTCTTCTCTAGATAATAAAAATAATCAAAATGAATTTTATTTAACTGACCTAGTAAAAATTGCAACTAACAAAGGTTATAGCTGTACTTACCTAGAGACAGAAGAGGAAGAAGTTTTAGGCATTAATGATAAAGCACAGCTGGCACACGCTGAACAAATTCAACAAAATAGATTACGTACCTATTTTCTAAAAGAAGGCGTTACTTTATTAAATCCAGATAGTATAACTTTTTCTTATGATACTGTCATAGATCAAGATGTCACTATACATCCACACGTAGTTTTTGGTACAAAAGTAAAAATCGAAAATAACGTGGAAATAAAAAGTTTTTGTCATATCGAAGGAGCAACCCTAAAATCACATACAATAATTGGACCTTTTGCTAGAATTAGGCCAACTACCATCATAGAAGAACATTCTAAAATTGGTAATTTTGTTGAAATTAAAAATAGCCACATAGCTAATAATTCTAAAATCAACCATCTCTCTTATATAGGAGATACTACAGTAGGTTATAATACTAATATAGGTGCAGGCACTATAACATGTAATTATGATGGTATTAATAAATATAAAACTACTATTGGTAATAATGTTTTTATTGGGTCTAACAGTAGTTTGATAGCACCTATCACGATTTCTGATAACTCTCTAATTGGAGCAGGAAGTACTATCAATATTAATATTCCTGAAAATGCACTTGCAATCTCGCGTACATCCCCTAGAATTATTGATAATGGTTCAATTAAATTCAAAATTAAAGTTAATACTAAATATAAAAAAATATCAGATGCTTAAAGAAATATTTTTTCTAACAAAATCAGATATATTATTTTATATCAAAAATCCTGGAATATTATTTAATACTTTCGTATTCATCCTTACTGGAAATTGTTTATTTGTATTTGCCTTAGGAACAGACCCTATTTTACTTACAAAACTAGGGCCTTATATTATTTTAGTAATATTTTTCTTATCTTCCGTTTTATTAGGACAAGATATTATAATACGAGATTATTTAAATGGTACACTAGAATTATTATTAGTTTTAAAACCCAGCTCTCACATTATTAGTTCAAAAATCTTAACACTTGCTGCTTTAACATTTCTTCCTATTATTACAGCTCTTCCTATAGTATCAATAATATTTTCTTTAGAAACTATGACAATTATGATACTAATACTCGCAATTATATGCTCTACCCTTGCTCTCAGCAGTATGAATATTTTAAGTAGTCTTTTAACTATACATACTCAGCATAATTATTTAACTAATTTACTTATTACCACCCCATTTATGATAATTTTAGTAATTTTTGCAAGTAGTACTATTGAATTATTTAACTATAATAGCGCAACTATATCACTTTTTACACCGTTTAGCTGTTTATTCGCTTTATTCTTCATATTATTCCCTATTACTAACTTTTTGGGCTATCTTGTACTTAAAGAGATTTAATTACCAATCTTATTAATAAAAAAACTATTTTGGTATGCGTAAAGATGTTGTATTATAAACGCAAAACCACATAACTGATAAATATGAACCAATTATCTATATTATTAAAAGACTTAGGTACTACCAAACTAGCAGCAATTATTGGAGGCGCAGTATTAGTACTAGCTACCATATTATTAATGACGTTTAAATATTCATCACATAATTTTGTTCCCTTATATGGTAATCTTGATTTAAAGGATAGTAACGAAATTGTAAAGGAATTAGAATTACAAAACATTCCCTTTAAATTTCGTGCAAATGGCAGTGAAATTTTAGTCCCAGATGATCAAGTATTAAAAATGCGTATGAAACTTGCAAGTAGCGGTATACCTTCCAACGGTTCACTAATTGGATATGAAATTTTTGATAAAACTGATACGTTGGGGTCTTCAAATTTTGTACAAAATATTAATTTAGTGAGAGCCTTAGAAGGAGAGTTATCCAGAACTATCTCTTCTTTATCTAAAATTGAAAGCGCCAGAGTTCATTTGGTGCTACCGAAAAGAGAATTATTTATACGTGATAAACAGCAACCTTCTGCATCTATTATAATTAGCACCCGTGGTAACGTTCCTTTAAATAAAGCTGAAATTGAAGCAATAGGGCATTTAGTGGCTACTGCTATTCCTGGCTTAGAAACAAATAAAATTACTATTGTTGATACAGCTGGTAGACCCCTTAAGTTAGGTAATAGTGATGTTGAGACGTTAAATTCCAGTAAAGCAGAGGAATTTAAAGCTGAATATGAAAAAAGACTTAAAACAGTTTTAGAAGATTTACTTGCACAATCAGTGGGTTTTGGACATGTAAAAGTTGAAGTATCAGCTGACATAAATTTTGACCGTATAATTACTAATTCTGAAACCTATGATCCTGATGGGCAAGTAGTAAGATCTGTACAAGAGGTGGATGAACAAGAATCTTCTAATAATAATGACTTTAATCAAAATGTATCTGTAGCTAATAATTTACCTAATACCCCTCAACAATCTCCATCTGCTACGAGCAATTCTAATAATCAACGTACTGATACTACAACCAATTATGAAATATCGAAAACAGTGCGTAATCAAATTACTGAAGCTGGTACGATTAAGCGTCTATCTATAGCAGTTTTAATAGATGGTACTTATAATTTAGACCCAGAAACTAAAAAAACTGTATATACTCCTAGAAGCTCTACTGAATTATCACAATTTGAAACTTTAGTAAAATCAGCCGCAGGATTTGATCAAAAGAGAGGAGATAGCGTTGAAATAGTCAATATGCAATTTGCAGGCGATTTAAGTGCTGAACATGATCCTTTAGCATGGGTTAAGAATGAATTATCTGGTATCATCAAAACAGCCGTAATAGGAATTATTATAATTTTAATATTATTGCTTGTAGTTAAACCTACTGTAAGCAATATCTTGGATATGACCAAATCGGCGCAAACCTCTGCTTCACTATCTGCAAGCACTGTTACTACAAATATAGACGATAATACTACTTGGCCTTCACAAGAAGCGCCGGTAGATATTTCAAAAATTGAAGCAAGATTTCAGTCAAATGCAACTTATAAATCTGTAAATGAGATATTTAATAAGTATCCACAAGAAACCCTTAGTACAATAAGAAAATGGCTGAGTAAGGACTAACTATGGCAGAAGAAAGTACATATCACAAACAACTTACGGGCCCAGAGAAAGCTGCTATATTACTTTTATCTGTGGATGATGAAAATGCAGCTAAAATCTTTGCTATGATGACTGAAGAAGAAATCAAAGAAATTTCTACCGCTATGTCTTCTTTAGGTGTAGTAAGTCCTGCTGTTATAGATCAGCTCATTAATGAATTTACTAGCGAGATTTCAAATACTACCTCATTTATCGGTAATATTGAAACTACAGAAAGAATTCTAGGTAAAATTCTTGATAAAGAGCATGTTAAAAATATTATAGAAGAAATTAAAGGACCTGCAGGTAAAAATACTTGGGATAAACTCGGCAATGTAAATGAAGATATTTTAGCTACTTATTTAAAAAATGAATATCCACAAACTGTAGCATTAATTATATCTAAACTTTCTGCAGCACAATCAGCAAAAATTCTGAGTATTTTGCCAGAAAATTTTGCTTTTGAAGTAATCATGCGTATGTTAAATATGGAGCCCGTCAAAAAAGAAGTACTGGATCGTGTTGAAAAAACTCTTCGCTCAGAATTTATCACTTCTCTATCAAAAACCCAAAAATATGATACTAAAGAAGCTGTGGCTGAGATATTTAATAATTTTGATCGTGCTCATGAATCTAAGTTTATGTCTTTACTTGAAACAAATTCACCAGAAAATGCTGATACCATCAAAGATTTAATGTTCACCTTTAACGATCTTACACATATTAGTGGCTCGGGAATACAAGCTCTATTACGAAGTATTGATAAAAGCAAATTATCATTGGCACTCAAAGGTGCTCCTGAACAGGTACGTAATTTATTTTTATCTAATATATCACAACGCGCCGCTAAAATATTACTTGAAGATATTGAGTCTCTGGGGCCCGTACGCGTTAAGGATGTAGATGAGGCACAAAGTGCTATAGTTTCGCTAGCACGAGATATGGCTAACAAAGGAGAAATTGCTATATCTGGTAATACCGAAGAAGACGAACTTATTTATTAGTGATATGTCAAAATTAATACAACAATTCATTTTACAAGATTGGTCGGAAGAAAAAGAAACAATTTCTGAAAATACTGATACGCCTATAGATAACTCATGCTTATCTGAAGAAATTCATCATATTCAAACCATAACAGCAACTCAGGAAAATACAGAACCTTTAAAGGATAATACTATAACCCATACAGCAGAAGAAATAGAAACTATTAAATTAAAAGCATATGAAGAAGGATATAATAAAGCTATCGAT
Organism: Rickettsiales bacterium Ac37b; assembly: GCA_000746585.2. Classification (NCBI taxonomy): domain Bacteria; kingdom Pseudomonadati; phylum Pseudomonadota; class Alphaproteobacteria; order Rickettsiales; species Rickettsiales bacterium Ac37b. The sequence goes on along the minus strand of CP009217.2, from coordinate 1,040,438 downwards.
GAATTAACTAATAAACAAAACTCTACTATCGATACCACTTTAACTAAAATCAGTGAGCAATTAGAGAGTATTTTAAATCAAAACTTTGAATATACTCAAACCCATTTAAATATTATCAATAAAATAGCTCTAGAAATAGCTAAAAAAGCTAATAATAATTGCCTTAGCGAAAAATCAACTGTACAAAAAATTGCCAAATATACAGACCAAATTATTAAACTTTTGCCAAATCATACTCACCTTACCATAAAGATAAATCCTAAAATAGCAGAACAATTTAAAGATTATTTAAAAGAGCTCAGTACAATAAACACACAACTTCTAACAATAGAAACAGACCATACTATCCTTAAAGAAGATTATAGAATTGAATGGAAACAAGGATATATTGAATATAATCAAGATCAATTATTTAAAGAAATAGAAAAAACGATATTAAAAATAAAATAAAATATTATTTATTTATGGAGACGCCAAATGAACGATATAGCAGATATAGATATTAACTTAGAAGCTGTATATGATATACCTGTACAAATATCAGTTGTGCTTGGTAAAGCTACTATGACTATTAATCAATTATTAAAACTTGGTCGAGGAGCAGTTGTAGAGCTGGACAAAAACGTAGGAGAAGCAATTGATATATATGTTAATGATCGATTAGTAGCAAAAGGAGAAGTAGTAATAGTTGATAATCGTATTGGTATAACTTTAACTGAAATAGTAAAAACAGATAAAGATATATCTAAACGCTAATTATGGGACTGTTAACAATAGTTGATAACATTAGGAAGGGGTTAAACCCTAAGAGAGCTATGAACCTCTCCTAATCCAAATTAAAACTACAGCTCAGCAAAGCTAGTTTCCATAACATCAATTGCTTTGTTGATTTCAGCTTCCTTAACAATAAGTGGAGGATAAACTTTGATTACATTATCCCCAGCTGGGGCTGTAAGTAATTTATTCTTTCTTAATTTCTCTATAACTTTAGTATTAGGTATATGTGTTTTTATGCCAATCATTAACCCCTTACCCCGAACTGATTCTATAATATTTGGAAATTTTTCCCGTAATTTTTTTAACTGATTCTGCATTAAAACGCCCATATCAGCTACATTTTTTAATAATTCTGACTCACGTAAAATTGATACTACCGCATACCCAACCGCCATCGCTAAAGGATTACCCCCAAAAGTCGAACCATGGGCACCTACTGTCATACAACTTGCTACTTCTTCAGTTGCAAGGCAAGCTCCTACTGGGAATCCGTTACCCATAGCTTTAGATATTGTCATAATATCAGGCTTAATGTTTGCATGCTCATAGGCAAATAATTTACCAGTTCGCCCTAATCCACATTGTATCTCATCAAAAATCAAAATTAACTTATATTTGTTAGCTAAAACACGTAACCCCTTCAAGAATTCATTTGTGGCAACCCTAATACCACCCTCTCCTTGAATAGGTTCTATCATAATAGCAGCTGTTTCTTCCGTAATAGCCTCTTCTACAGCCTGTAAATCATTAAATTCTACCTTACAAAATCCTGATACAAATGGGGCAAACCCTTCCATTACGCTAGGACGATCACTACCTGATAATGCAGCAAGTGTTCTACCATGATATCCACCCTTAAATGTAATAATATGATTACGTTTATAATTACCTAAATTATAGTTATATTTTCTAACTATTTTAATAGCACATTCTACAGCTTCTGTACCAGAATTAGTAAAAAAAACTGTGTCAGCAAAACTATTATCCACAAGTAATTCCGCTAACTTATACATTTCTGGTATTTCATATAAATTTGAAATATGCCATAGCTTACTCGCTTGTTCATTTAAAGCTTTCACTATTTGAGGATGACAATGCCCCAGGGCATTTACTGCAATACCAGAAGCAAAGTCTAAATAATGATCACCCTCAAGAGTCACAAGGTAAGCCCCATAACCATGACTAAATTGTATTTTAGTTCTATCATAAACAGGTAATATTTTAGGAATCATAATTGTTATTTTCTATTATTAATTGGATACTTCAAGCTACTAATAAATAGCCTTATCAAAAGCGCAGCAAGAATATCTATAAAATAGCTACAATTATCATAATAATCAAAGAAAATAAAATTCAGGGAGTTTTTATTTATTTTTAAGTATGAGTAAAATGTTGGAAATATTCTCAAATAATCTTTTACCCGAGAAAAAAATAAATTTTTATATTGAATTAAGAGTATATTTAAGTAATATTACTTAATGTAATAATTATATTTTAAATTAATTTTACTGTTAAATACTTTGGTAAGAATTGAATTTTAGTTTTGCCTTAAAAGCAACGCTAGAGTTTAAATTACTGTTGCTGCAATTTATGATAATTATACATATAAGTTGTATATCTAATACTAAATAAGAAGTTATGATATGATCCAATTACTTGGCACTAACGATTCCTCTGATTATCTAGAAGTAATAACTTACAATAATAGTACTTCTAAATCATATGATAGTATATATCGTTTATATTTAGAAGATCATTTTATGCTAGAAGAGCCCGACTATTTAGAAGAAAATATTATTTCAAATGCCGGTCAATATACTCAAGTAAATCAAGAAATAAATTTGCCTTTAGCTATAGCTACATCTACTGTTCTTAAATATAAATATGGTTTAGTGGGATTAATAGCTATTCCAGGAACATGGGGAGTTTATAAATTAGCTCAAGGGATAAAAAACTTCTTATCGAATGAGGAGCCCCATAAAGTTGAAAATATTGCTGCTGCTGAATTATTACAAAGTAAGCCAAATATATATAATAACCTTTGGGATCATGACCATGATACTAAGCATTTTGGAGGAAAAAAATTTAGCAGAGATCTCTCTATAAAGTCAGAACTAGAAAGTAATATAACACTAGATACGTATAAATTACATTTGTGTAATATAGCTAATAACGAATATAACATTATTATTTTTTTTAAAATAGATCCTTATGTTATTAAGAAAATTGGTGGCAAAGATACTAATATGACTTGTACTGAATATACAGTAGAAGAGATTATGAAGCAAAATGTATTTGATGGGAATAAGATAGTTAATATTGTAGGATATAATGATGATATCTCTAATGATGTAGAGAAATCCTTCAGAGATAAAATTATAGATGTTATAGAGCATTTGGATTCTAAACAAAAGCTACTTATTCGGTATATATGTGCATCTTGGTTATTTTATGATATTCATGAGTATTTTTGTAAGGTTAATGAATATCAAGCATTTTTTATGCTTGTTTCTTCTCAATGTGTATTTAAAGATTATAATTATCTAAATCAATATATATTATTTGAAGAAATTGGAGCAAAAATTCTTGATGATAATATTGTAGATCGTTTTATATTTCAGATTTCTAGCACTATTAATATGGGTATTATATATGCTCATATATATAATAAAAATTATCATGATGTATTTAATAATGAGCATGTAACAACTAAAGGAATAACATATAACAGGGCATTAGAATTATATTGGGAAATAGTGAATTCTGATAAGAGTCTAGTGCAAATTACCTCACAACATATTAAGGATAGATATCATAAAATTTCTGTAGCTCCACTTTTGCAAGCTGGGTATGATAATTATATTTACGTTGATAATTATTATGCCCAACAAAATATACTGAGTATTTTAGTTTCATTAGCTAAGAATCCAAAGTCTTATTCTGAAACTCAGAAACCTCAAATAACGAGTTTATTAAAAAACTATCAGAAAAAGGTTTGGATTTCTCACAAAATTTTTCTGAGCAATATTCTACTCATCCCATTATTGCAGCTATATATGCTGAGAATTATTTTATGGTTCAGGAGTTAAGCAAATATATTTCCTCTAAAGATGCTGATAAACATCTCATACCATTTATCATACAACAAAACTATTGGTCATTTATTCCCTCATTAAATCTTAACATTAATTTGTCATACATATATAATAATATTACATTATGTAACATATTAGATGATTACATAAGTAAAGGACCTTCTTACAGACTATCCAAAGAGAATCTACTGCTGCAAGGAACTGAAATATTATTAGATAATATGGTTGATCCTAATACAATATGTTATGATGGTTATACTTCTTTACATTTTGTGGTATATCATAAAGATATTAACCTAGTGCAAGCTATTATAAGAGGCGGTGGTGATGTTAATATATGCACCGAAAAAGGGGAAACTCCAATTGGCATTTCCTTAACTCATAATGCTACCAATATTACGGCATTAATTGCAAATAATAAATATTATGTGCCCCCTAAACTTTCAGGATTAGATAATTTAATAACAAGGGAGGTACATAGTACATATTTCACAAATTTTCTAAATATACTAAAAACATACGTTGATGAAAATAATTTAACTATCTCATCAAATACAATTACATACTTTCCATATCAAACTAAATATGCAAAATAATGGCATATTCCTTAGATTTACGTAAAAAAGTAATTCACTATGTTAATAAAGGTTATACCAGAGAAGAAGCTGCAAGAATTTTTGGCATAGGTGAAAGAACAATTTATAGATGGTTATCGAGATCGAAATCCGGGAATTTAGCAGCCACACGAGCAGCTAAGCCATGGAAGAAGCTTGATCCAATCAAATTATTAAACGAGGTGTCTAAAAACAGCAATTGGCTATTATCTGATTTTGCAAAGGTTTTTAATGTGTCTACAGCTGCTATCTGTTTGGCATTCAAGACTTTGGGGATCACACGAAAAAAAAGACCACACTCTATCGTGAACGGGATGAAGCAAAACGGCAATTATTTTTGGCAGCTATCGCAAACTATAAAGCGGAAGATATAGTTTATATTGATGAGAGTGGAATTGATAGCTATTTGTACTATTCTTGGGGATACAGTCTCAGAGGAAGTAAAGTTTATGGTGATATCTCAGGTAAAAAACATGATTGAGAAAGCTTTATTGCAGGTAAGGTTGGGAAGAAAATTATTGCGCCAATGTGTTTCAAGGGCACATGTAATACAGAAGTTTTTAACGAGTGGGTTAGTCAGTGTTTGGTGCCCGAACTAAGATTTGGTCAAGTTGTAATACTTGATAATGCAACGTTCCATAAGTCAGCTAGAACTAGGAATTTAATAGAAGATATAGGCTGTAAACTTTTATTCTTACCACCTTACTCTCCTGATCTCAACCCAATTGAAAAATATTGGGCTCATTTAAAAGCTAAAATCAAACCTATCATTACTAATTTTAATAACCTTAGCGATGCTATTGATTATGGCTTCTCTATGCCATTCTCAACTTAATTGACTATATTAATGGATACAAAAACCAATCAGGGGCTAATAAATAGAAAGGATTCACGATTGCTTTTGGATTATGCATTAATAAGGCAGCTTGCCCCAAATAATTCAACACTAGTAAAGGAAAAACTATAAAATACCATGCTATCTTTATAGGCATTTTACCAAAATGACCTATATCTGCATATAATGCTTCTGCCCCTGTAACAACGAGTACGGTGGTACCTAAAGTCAATATACCTACATATTTGTTTAATAATAGAAACTTCATAGCATAATATGGATTTATTGATAATAAAATACTGGGTACTTTAATAATTTGAATTAAGCCTAGATATCCTATAATCAAAAACCATAATAACATTACTGCACCAAATACCATACCAATTTTAGCACTTCCCCTTTTTTGATTAAGAAAAAGCAAGCTTATAATTATTAAAGATATGGGAATTATATAAACTTCACTTTCCTTTGAAATTATACTTAAACCTTCCAGCGCTCCTAAAACTGAGATAGCAGGCGTAATGATGGCATCGCCAAAAAATAGGGAAGTACCAATCATACCTAAAGTAAGTATATATGTACTAAATTTATTTTTGATCTTAGAACAAAGATAAGTGAGAGTTAATATCCCTCCTTCTTCTTGATTATCTAGCTTTAATATTAGAAAAACATATTTAAAAGAAACAACAATCACTAGTGACCAAAAAATTAAGGAACTTACCCCTAATATATTTATCTCGGTTAAGGCTACCTTATGTGCAGTAAAACAATTTTTAATAGCATATAGTGGACTAGTACCAATATCACCATATACGATACCTATTGCACCTACCATTAAACTTAGGAAAAGCTTTTTCTGTTCATTCATTTACTATAATATTATATAAATTCTTCGAAATTCATTTATGTAGTAAAGAATAAAAGAAAAATATTAATAATTTGTATAAACGTCCCTATCACTACATAATAGACGTAAACATTTAATTTTTTACAAGAAAACTCAATATCGAAGTATATAGATAGTATATAGTAAGCTTTATTAATATAGCACAAGCATCTTTCGCGTTCTTAGGCGCTGCCACAGGCAGATATTATGGATTTACAGCAGCAAAACTTCTAGCTAAAATAGCCTGCCTTTGAAGACAAAGCCGATATAGCAAAAATACAAGTTTATTTTAAGGGCAAGGTAAAATCAAAAATTATTTCTCTTACTTTTTAACTAAAAAATAAAAATTTTTGAAAAAATTAAAAAAAGGTACTTCCATAGATGAAAAATTGTATCTACTATCAAGAGTACCAGTAGTCGTTTAAAGAATGGGCCAGGATTAAAGAGAAATTAAGGACCGATAAGTTAAAAGATGAATTATGACTGTAGCCAAAAATGCATTAATAATTTAATGTTTTAATTCTATCCAGATAATTTCTCATAAGCTATAGCAAAGGAATTGCTGCAGCTATATAGGATTCTGAGAATTCTTTAAATGCGTGCTTGATGTACCTAATTAGGTGCTAAAAAGCCTTAAAACCTGGAAAAAATATTTAGACGATTATTGGTACTTTGAGTTTAAATGTAAAAAACGAAAAAATAAAAAGAGAGAATACAATGATAATATAATCAAATAGAAGCTTTGGATGCTATAGCAAAATAATAGAATATATACAAGCTAAGGTTTTTTTAAAAGGTGCGATATTTATTTAGCTGATTTAATATAATATCCTGTCTATATAAGGGTATGTATTGCGTTATATTTAATTCAGGATATAAGGCATCTAAGGTATACACTTTTTTAGAAGAAATCACTTCATAATGATTACTAAAATCTGAATGTAATATATATAAGCTAATATTAGAAGGTAATTTACCAACATTTGGGCGTCTTGTAATTAGAGTAAATAGACCTAAATTATTTGTAATAGCCGTCGCCGTACCTATAGACTCTCTGGCTAACCTTAAATTTTTATTTTCATCTTCAGTAAGCTTACGATAATCAACTCTACTTTCCATCAAAGACGGCTGCATGATACGTATAGTAGCATCTGATATTGGTACACAGTTAGCATCTAAAAGTCTACCTTGAATAATCAAAACTTGCATATCAACGTTTTCAGGATTATTAGCATTATGTATTAAATTATTGGTAACTCCCCATAATTCTATATCCTGACTTTTGCCTATATCATCTCCTCTTTTACACTTACTTAGAAATAAATCATAAGGTAAATATTTGCCATAATTTCCATATATATTAACGCTCTCACTGTTTGTAGGCATCGATGAACTATCCGGCAAAATATTCTTAATCGAGGTACCATATTCACACTTTAATACAAAACTTTCCTTAGGAGGCATTGCATAAGTAATTTCAGCTAAACATGTTATAAATATAATAATTGCAACTATTAACTGCATAAGTTATGTCCTAATAAAGTCCTCTAGGAATAATTCTATTAATATCAACTGCTAGATAACCCTTAAATATCTGCTTTGCATTAAGTATATAATAATAATTGGAAAAAGTTAATATTATCTTATCAGCTATTAGTCTACCGTTAATTTACAAACGCTAAATAAACTTCCACATAAATCAGGATATTCTAAACCTAGCTTATATAAAGCATCTATATGCTGGTCTGATAAAAACCCATTAGTAAATAATTCATTTAGTTGAAAATCTGCTAATATTTTTAGCAATAATCCCCCTTGCATAATTTGACTAAATCCTGCTTGCGTTAGTTCTTCATTTAAGGTACATCTATCGTATACACGACGGTGTCCAAAACGTATATCATTTGCTGTTAACTGTTTTAAATCTTCGATTATTCCCATATGTCTAGAAATTTGCCTAGATAATGCACGAGCATTTGGAACAGTAACAAAGAATATACCGCCAGGTTTTAATACCCTTTTGACCATATCTAATACCATTTGTACATCAAAGACATGCTCCAGTACAAATAAAGCAAAGATATAATCATATTTTTGCTCAGAATTAAATTCTTCAAATAATGTATGTATAAACTTTACATTAGGCTTTGCCTCTTTTTCTGCTTGCACAATTAACTCCTGCGCTCCTTCCAGAACATGTACTGCTTGTATTTTATCTGCAATTAAATTAGCCATAAAACCATCTGAACAGCCGAGTTCTAAAGCTATAGCCTGTTTATCAGATATAAATGGAAAAAACGTCCTAGCGGCTAAAGAACGTATAACTGCATTAATTTTTTCTTGATCATTTCCTTTACTATAAACTTCTACTAAACTACTTAGATACGTTTTTTCATGTATTAACATATTATCATTTTTAAGTTTTAGTGATGACATAATTTTCCTTTTACATTTATTGCCTATTTAATAAATACGCAATGGTTTTCAAATACCAAATAAATCAAAACGGTATATATTATAATTATTCAATATAGACCTTATTAAAACTATATAGTTTTAATAATCAGATAAATATCTTAAGAAAATACTAATATTTGTAATACTTTTTGATAATATTTTCTACAATCAAAAAAGTGCTAAAACCTATTAATCCCCCTAATAATACATTTACAATACGTATAGTAGCTCCTGACAGACCTCCTCCGCTGAGTATAATTATAAAAGCTACTCCTGCGCAGCGCATTCCAAATCCTACTATATATTGTTTGAAAGCTACTAACGTAATAATAACAAACAACGCAGCTAAATTTAAAAGAAACTCACTGTGCGTCGTACACATAGCTAGTATTACACCAACAGGAACACCTAATAAACACCCTATAAATCGCTCTTGAAACTTACGTTTTGCTAATATAATTTCGCCCGCAATTACACTAGAAGCAGACCAAATTAACCATTGTCCTTGAGGTATATGCTTTTCTTCTACAAATAATGCCGTAAAAGTACTAGCTATGATCATCGCTATTAGCGGCTCCACATGATATTTTCCTTGAAGTAATAATTTTTCTATTTTAACATGTAATCTACTCATATATTTTATAAATGAAATTTTATGCAGGACAGAAAATTTATAATACTTATATATACCTAAAATTAATACTGGTAATAAAGCAGACATTATATAGGGTATAAACATTAAAGCGCTTTGTAATCTAGATAGACCTGAAATTTCTGTATAACCGCATGCTGTATATAAAGCAGGCAAAAATATAAAATTACCTAAAGTACGTAATTTAATATTCCATTCTTCTAAAAAAATGCATAAAGCAGCCATCATCCCACATATTATGACAAATAACCATGGTATTGGTTTAGATAAAAAGAATAGCATAAATCCTATAGCAATCACTAAACCATGGAGTATTATTAATAAGGGCGGTACATTTAAACGATCTTGCACTATAAATACAGAAATTGTAACTATTACAACCTTTTGCCAATTTATATTATTAAACCACCATGCTAATATAAACATCGGCACAGTCACTATTATAGCTCTGCATAATATTCCCACTTCTAAATTTTGATCAACCCATTTGCCAATATAATTGAATAGTAAGTATTTATAATATTTTATGTATAACATTATATACTCTAATAAAACTTTTAATATTTAAGCTTTTGTATCGTTTAGAGAATGTGTGTCTTGAATATCAGCAGAAAATTTCTTAATTATCTTACCAAGACTTTCTGCATTTCTATACATTACTTCTGATGCAGTAAATAATGCGCTAGCTGCATCACCAGCATTATTACTCGCTTCCATAACATATTTTACATTTTGGCTTGCCATACGCGCATTATCTACCGCATTAATAATATTGTTAAATATATCTTGCATAGTTTCAGTTTCTTCTTTGACTGAATTTGAAACTTCTATTGATATTTCATTAATTACACTAATAGTTTTATCAGTATTTTTCATAGCATCAACTGCATCACTAGCAGAATTTTGTATATTAGCTATTTGATTTTTTATTTCTTCAGTAGCCTTAGCAGTCTGGTTTGCTAAAGTTTTTACTTCAGAAGCCACCACTGCAAATCCCTTACCCGCTTCTCCAGCACGCGCTGCTTCTATTGTGGCATTTAATGCTAAAAGGTTAGTTTGTTCGGCAATAGTACTAATGATAGATATTATATCACCTATTCTACCTGCAGCTGATGATAATTCTTGTACTACTAAATTGGTTTTATTAATACTAGATACAGCATCTTTGGTGGTATTACTTGCATTTAAAGCTTGTTCTCCAATTTCATTAATAGATGAGACCAATACTTCCGCTGCTTTTGCTACTATCTGGACATTACTTGAAGCATTATCTGATGCTTCTGTAGCTTGCACACTCATATTTTTTAATTCTTCAGCAATATTAACCATTTTTTCAATAATATTATGTACTTTTACTGAAGAATTAGATACTGTGTTAATCTCATTTTCCACTTCTTTATTAAATACTTTAATAGTTTGTTCCATAATATGACGACGCTGATCTCTTTCTTCTTGCTCCCTTTGCGTTAATAAAGCTAGTTCTTGAGATTTTTTAATATGTTCTTTAAATACCACAACAGCTTTTGCTACCTTACCCATCTCATTATCTTGCTCCGTAAAAGGAATAACAGTATCATATTTACCTTGAGATAATTGCTTTATTGCTGCTGTTAATATTTCAGTAGGTCTACCTATATTTAACGCAACCATTCGCCCTACTCCTATTGAGATCACTAAAACAATTGCAACAAAAATAAGTTGATAGCTCAAATCTATATAAAATGACTCTTTAAATCTCTGACTATTAACACTTTCTACTATAAATCCAATAATATGACCATCTGAAGCTTTAAGAGCCATAGCACATGCGTATAACTGTTTTCGCTCCATAAAAATTTCTTTTATCTGGCAATTTAAAGGTACTTTATCTAAATCTAAATAGTTCACCATATTAGTTGCAGTAAAATTAACTGTAGCAGCAATTTCTACAGGCATACCTTTATTAAAGACGTATAATGCTATGTCTAAATCAGTTCCCTTTTTATATTCATCCAAAAAATCATCTATCATTTGAATAAAATTATTATCAATGTTTTTAATATTTTCTTCGGTAAGAGAAGATTGCAAACGATATGAGATATTATAATAATGGCTCGTTAATAAGCTTTCCAACATATAATTTAACATATATTTTTTGGATAAAAGTAATTGCGGAAAAGAGATGCTATAAAAAAAGGCACTAATAAGCACTATAGCTAAAGTAATTTTTGCAGAAATACTATCAGGAATTTTTATTATCACTATTATGCCTTGTTACAAAAACTTTTATACAGTAAGCTAAGGATAAAATTAAATTGTTTATAAAAGATTAATTGATGTATTTATAATAGTATTAGTCCCTATAATTTTTAAAGACTGTAATCATGCTACTTCAAAAATGGTAAGTGCTTTATTGGTTAGCCTTTGAAATAAAATTCATTTTGCGATTCCCAACATTATCCCAGTCTTTTTTATAATCCAATAATAGAAATCCTATACTACCTATTCCTAGTGCTATAGGTATTATAGATATAGAATAAATATACGAGTCTGGAGTATAAATTTTAATATTATGTTGCATGCTACCCACCCAACTCATGTCCATAATTATTCCTATAATAAAGTGGAAGGCAAATCCTGCAGACATAATTAACATATTAGTTAGAGACATAGTAATACTGTTAGTCGATAAATCACTTAATTTAGCCGTAATCGAAAAAACTATAATTTGATAGCCAGAACAAATGCCTATTATAAACATTAAGCTTAATAATTGCCAGTACTGCAGCTTAACAGTACATAATAGCATTATAAAAATCATCATCATTATAACACCACACCCAGAACATAATCTATAATGACAATTATATTTTTCTGCAATATACGCTATAATTGGCCCCCCAACACATAATCCTAAATAAATACTTGAGCTTAATAAAGCTGCATCAGGCTTAGCAATACCATACATTTTTATAAAATAACCTACTCCCCATATATCAGCAAATGCTTCTAAAGGTCCTACCTGCAATGCTCCACATAAACATACTAAGAGCACTCTTTTATTCTTTATTAATAACTTTAAAGCGCTATAGATAGAACCTTCATATCTTTCCGTTTCATCATATTTTATATCTAGGCTAAGAATAAATAATGCTATTAATAATCCTATAAAAGCTAAAGCTATTAATACATACTCCCAACCAAACTTATCTATAAGCAGAGCTACAGGCTTACCTCCATAAATAGCACCCATATAGCCAACAGTGAATGTTAAACTCACCATATAAGAAAAATATTTAGATAAAAAAGACATACTAATGACTTTAGTAGCTCCTAAAAAACCAGCTACTGAACCTAGACCTATACAAAACCTACCAATTAACGCAATAATCCAGTTATCAGAAAATAAAAAGGTTAAACTACCCATAACACATATAAGTATACATAATGATATAAACTTAGGACCATATCTATCCAAAAATACTCCTATAGGAATTTGCATACCCGCATATCCTATATAATAAAAAGCTGCAAGCATACCAAATAATGTAGAACTTATATGAAATTTGTGCATTATATCCTGCATTACAAGTCCAGGATAAACTCTCAGCATAAACTGGTATGCAAAAAACAACTCCGCCATTAACAATAATATACAATATGCTACATCATTACGCTTCATTATGCTTGTTATCCTTTACCATTTTTGTCAATTTACTATTATTATGATAATATATTGAAAATTTTTATCTATATAAATTTTTATTTAGACAATTGCTCTTTTAATTCTTGATTGACTAATTCAGGATTGGCTTTACCATTAGATAATTTCATAACTTGTCCTACAAAAAAGCCAAAAAGTTTATCTTTACCAGATTGATATTCTTGTACTTTTTCTACATTAGCTGCTAATACTTCTTCTACTATTTTACTAATAGTATTTTGATCCGTAACTTGCTGCAATCCATGTTTTTTAACAATTGAGATAGGATTTTCATTGGTTTCAAACATTAAATCAAATACCTGCTTAGCCAATTTACCAGAAATTACCTCATTACTTAGCAAATCCAATAATTCTGCTAATCTATGCGGAGTTATGTTAGTGTCATTAATAGATTGGTCATATTTTTTAAGACGCCCAAATAATTCAGCAGTAATCCAGTTAGATGCAAGCTTTGGATCTTGAGTTTTTATTACTTCTTCAAAATAATCCGCCACTTCTTGATTTTCTACAAGAATTTCAGCATCATATGACGATAAACCTAAATCATTTATATAACGCAATTTCTTTTGATCTGGTAATTCAGGTAATCTTCGAGCAATATTATTTACGAATTCTTCCGTAAGCTCTAAAGGTAATAAATCTGGATCAGGAAAATATCTATAATCTTGAGCATCTTCTTTTGAACGCATAAGCCTTGTAATCCCTTGATCAGCATCAAATAACCTAGTTTCCTGATCAATTTTACCACCATTTTCAAGAATTTCTATTTGTCTACTAGCTTCATAATCAATTGCATTCTCAATATTACGTATAGAATTAAGATTCTTAATTTCACATCTTATGCCTAACTTTTCTCCAGGCTTACGCACCGATACATTCGCATCACACCTTAAAGAACCTTTCTCCATATCGCCATCACAAGTGCCCAAATATCTTAATAAGATGCGTAGCTTTCTCATAAACTCACCAGCTTCTGCAGATGATCTTAAATCAGGTTCAGTAACTATTTCCATCAATGCAATTCCAGCTCGATTCAAATCTATAAAACTATAATCTGGATGCTGATCATGTAAGCTTTTACCTGCATCCTGCTCTAAATGTATTCTCTCAATATTAATATCCCTTGGACCATCAGACATATCTAAAGATACTTTACCATGTCCTACAATTGGATAAGAAAACTGAGAAATTTGATAGCCCGAAGGCAAATCAGGATAAAAATAATTTTTACGATCAAAAGCTGATTTTAAATTAATTTTTGCTTGTAATCCTAGGCCAGTTTTTACAGCTTGTTCTACGCAAAACGCATTAATCACCGGTAACATCCCAGGGAAAGCTGCATCTATCAAAGATACTTGAGTATTAGGCGCAGCACCAAATTTTGTAGATGCTTCAGAAAATAATTTAGATTCAGATGCAACTTGTGCATGTATTTCTAACCCTATTATTAACTCCCACTTGCCAGTTTTTCCTTGTATTAAATTCATGTATTATCCCTTATATCCCTTAAAATCAGCAGCATTTTCTAAAGCTTTTGCTACCTTCAACACAGTAAGCTCATCATAGTTATTACCTATTAATTGCAAACCTAAAGGTAATCTGTTCTTACTTAAACCTGCTGGCACTGAAATACATGGTAACCCTGCCAAACTTGCTGGTATAGTAAATACATCATTAAGATACATAGTCACAGGATTGGTAATTTTAATATCTAAAGGAAAGGCAGTACTGGGGGCTGTAGGCGCAAGAATAACATCCACCTTAGAAAAACTATTCCAAAAATCATGCGCTACTAAAGAACGCACTTTTTGTGCTTTTCTATAATACGCATCATAAAAACCTGCTGATAATACGTATGTACCTATCATAATACGTCTTTTTACTTCTTTTCCAAACCCATTTTTACGGGTTAACTCATACATTTCATCTAAAGTTTTGCCAGTTTCTCTTAAACCAAACCTTACGCCATCATAGCGTGATAAATTAGAAGACGCTTCAGCAGGAGCAAGGATATAATATACTGGTAAAGCATATTTAGTATGAGATAAACTAATATCAATAATTTCTGCTCCTTGCTCTTTTAACCATTCTGCACCTTTGTTCCATAATGCTGATATCTCATTATCAAGTCCTTCAACATTATATTCTTTAGGAATACCTACTTTTATACCTTTTAAATCCCTAACATTTAAATTAGTAATATCAGGTAATGCTATATTTACAGAAGTAGAATCTTTAGCATCATGACCCATAATATGAGTTAATAATAAGGCACAATCGTCTACAGTTCTAGCGTATACCCCAGCCTGATCTAAAGAACTTGCAAATGAAATCATACCATACCTAGAACATCTACCATAAGAAGGTTTCATACCTACAACACCACAATAAGAGGCTGGCTGCCTAATAGATCCACCAGTATCAGTACCTAATGCTCCCATTGATAAATATGCTGCCACAGCTGCAGCAGAGCCACTGGAAGAGCCACCTGGCACCAAATCCTTATCGCTCCCAAGCGCTTTCCAAGGATTTTTTGTTGGACCATAATGACTAGTCAAGCCAGATGAACCCATAGCAAATTCATCCATATTGGTTTTACCTGTAAGAATTGCTCCTTCTGCCCATAATTTACTGGTAACAGTTGATTCATAGGTAGGAACAAAATTATACAACATTTTAGAAGCTGCCGTGGTTAATATATCTTTAGTACAAAAATTATCTTTAATTGCTAAAGGAATACCTTCCAAAACACGAGCAGAACCGTCCTTGATTCGATTATCGGCTACTTTAGCAGCGTCTATAGATGCCTCATAGTTATTTGTAATAAAAGCATTTAGATTTTTTGACTGTTCCATCGCCTGTATATGGCTTTCCATCAACTCTAGAGCAGTAAAATCTTTCTTTTTTAAATGTTCTATAGTTTCTTTTATATTTAAGGTGTATAATTTAATCATTATTCTATTACCTTAGGCACAACAAAACAATTCAACTCTTTCACTGGAGCATTTGCAAGTACATCTTCTAGAGTATTTATACTATAAGCAATATCTTCACGCATCGAAAGTGTTGCCCTAGACACATTAATTAAAGGTTCAATATGATCCGTTTGAACTTCTTTTAATGTTTCAATCATATCGAGAATCTTAGATAATTCTTCTTTGAGTAATCCTAAATCCTGCTCACCACACCCAATGCGACTTAATTTTGCAACTTTTTTTACTTCTTCTATAGCAAGCGTCATTTCTTTCTCTTAAAAATATTATTTATATAGCAACTTAAAAGCTTACATTTATTTCACAAGACATATAGATAAGCATAGTAATGTCTATAAATTACATTATAATTATCAACTTAACTTACTTCTAACCTAATTAAACTCTTCTATTTAAGCGCATCTAAGTTTTAACTCTTTTACTTTTATAGATCAAGTATTTTATTAGGTACGTATCATCAAATTAATTGCTTTAAAAAATCTCTTGCCTTATTTATACCTTCTAAATTTATCATATGCCCTAATCCTTCACATTTATAAGTAGTAATTGGTATAGACATCTTATGTAAAACTCTACTAGCGTATAACATTAAAGGAAAAGGTACTACACTATCTTCTTCGCCATGCACTAATAACACAGGAGGGCGTGAATTTAATTCTCTTTCTAAAGCTTGCTCTCCTATTAAAGCACCTGAAAAACCTATTACAGCCGCCAGAGGATTTTTTCTCCTAAACGACAAATGCAAAGACATCATTGTGCCCTGAGAAAATCCTATAAGAATTAATTTATCCTCTGAAAGATTGAAGCGTTCTAGCTGTTGATCAATAAATGCATTAAGTATAGGCATAGCTATTTCCATACCACCTAAGAGAGCCTTTTCACTTCTATCATTCAATGAAAACCATTGATATCCTATAGGAGCATTTTCATAGGGAAATGGCGCATTAGGTGCAATAAAATGTGCATCTGGTAACATATCTTGAAAATTATTAGCTAGATCTATTAAATTTTCTCCATCAGCCCCAACTCCATGCAGCATTACCACTAATTGCTTTGCTTGCTTTCCTGATAATGGCAAAACTTCAGGCCCTATTATTTTATGCATATAATACCTTTCTAGCTATTTTACTACTATAGTAAATTGATTTGAGTTTGCGTACGACGTCATTCATCGTTCACCTAGCAATTAGTAGGCCTTACTTCTCATGCTTTGTATCAAACTTAAACTGTTTTTACTACTACATAATTTCTAAAATATACAAAAACTGCAAGATAAGTGCTTGAGTGCTTATTTTATTATGCAATAAATTTAAAATATATAATTCAACCTTTATTATTCGTCACCATGATGAACAGCATAATTAGGCGCTTCACGAGTAATTACTACATCATGTGCATGACTTTCTTTTAAACCTGCACCAGTAATACACACAAACTTACAATTCTTTTGCATTAAATCTATAGAAGAATTACCCGTATATCCCATAGATGCACGCAATCCACCCATAAGTTGATATATAACATTAGCTACAGCTCCCTTAAATGGCACCATACCTTCAACACCTTCTGGAACGAGTTTTAACCCTTTAGTAGATTTACGCTGAAAATAACGATCAGCAGAGCCAGCAGCCATTGCAGCAAGTGATCCCATACCTCTATAAGATTTATAAGATCTTCCATGATATAAAATTATTTCTCCAGGACTTTCTTCAGTTCCAGCAAATAAGCTACCTACCATTACAATATCTGCCCCAGCTGCTATAGCTTTTGCTATATCACCCGAATATTTGATACCACCATCAGCAATTAACTTAACTCCTGCTTGTTTACACACTTCAGATACATCTAAAATTGCACTTAATTGAGGTACACCAACACCTGCCACTATCCTAGTAGTACAAATTGAGCCGGGACCTATTCCCACCTTCACTGCATCACATCCTACATCAATTAAAGCTTTTGCTCCTTCTGCAGTAGCAATATTACCACCTATAATCTGTATATTACTATCGTAGGCCTTAATCCTAGAAATAGCTTTTAATACTTTTTCTGAATGTCCATGGGCAGTGTCAACAACTATTACATCTACTTCCGCATCAATCAATGCCTTAGCTCTCTCAAAACCTTCTTCATCGATACCTACTGCACCAGATACTCTTAACCTTCCTTGACTATCCTTGGATGCATAAGGAAAAGCTTGCGCTTTTTCAATATCTTTAACTGTAATTAGTCCTATACAGCTATTATGTTCGTCCACTACTATTAATTTTTCTATACGATGCTGATGCAATAACCTTTTGGCTTCTTCTTCACTCACTCCCTTACGTACTGTGATTAAGTTATCTTGAGTCATTAATTCAGATATTACTTGATTATGATTATCAGCAAAACGTACGTCTCGGTTTGTTAAGATGCCAACTAATACATTACCTTTTACTTCTACTACAGGTATTCCTGAAATATTATGCTTTTTCATCAAAGCAAGAGCTTCATATAGCTTAGCCTCTGGATTAATTGTAATAGGATTAATTACCATACCAGATTCAAACTTTTTTACCTTACGAATTTTAGATGCCTGTTGTTCAATAGTAAGGTTTTTATGTATACAACCTATACCACCATTTTGAGCCATAGCAATAGCCATAGAACTACCTGTAACTGTATCCATAGATGCAGACATTAAAGGTATAGATAACTTAATTTTAGAAGTGAGGAAGGTTGAAAGATCAACATCAGATGGTAAAGTGGAAGAAAATGCCGGCTTCAGTAATACATCATCAAAAGTAAAAGCTTTTTCAAATTTCATGAAAGTAATATATTGCTAGTTAACAAATTATGTGTTTTCTACCAAGTTCTAAATGAATTGAGACTAAAAACTGTTATTAACAAGATTTAATAATATTAGAATAGAAATTCTATAAACAATATTATAAATAACACTATATAATTATTCTATTTCGTTTTATTATTAATTCCAAGTAAATTTCCAATTCTGAACTTTGATATTACTTAATATAATATTAACCATTAGTCAAATAATAAATGCATCCATAAGTTTTCGTTTTGTAGAGTAAATTTATAATTAGTTAATCTTCCTTTTCTGGCAAAAAACCTCCAGCCTGCATATTCCATAAAGTAGCATAATGACTATGAGGTTGTTTTAATAATGTCTTATGATCGCCATCTTCCACAATATGACCATGCTCAAAAACTAGTATTCTATCCATATTCAAGAGTGTTGATAATCTATGAGCAATTACTATTACTGTTTTACCTTGCATTAAATTTGCTAAACTATTTTGTACATTGCTTTCTGTAATAGAGTCTAAACTACTTGTTGCTTCATCAAGAATTAAGATAGGAGCATTTTTAAGAATCGCTCTAGCCATTGCAATACGTTGTCTTTGGCCACCTGAAAGCTTTGTACCTCTTTCTCCAACTAAAGTATTATATTTTTCAGGCAATTCCATAATAAAATCATGTATATAAGCTGATTTTGCTGCCTCAATAACTTCTTCTTCCGTAGCATCTAGCTTGCCATAACGTATATTTTCTAACAATGTTCTATGAAATAATGAGGGATCCTGAGGAATGATAGATATAGAATTACGTAATGAATCTTGAGTAACTTCAGATATATTTTGACCATCAATAAGAATTGACCCAGATACTACATCAAAATAACGTAAAATTAAATTTACAAATGTAGTTTTACCTGATCCAGAAAAACCTACTAAACCTACTTTTTGCTTAGGCATAATAGCTATTGATTTATTATGAAAAACATTTTGATTACGAATATAAGTAAACGTAACATCCTTGAATTCTATACGACCATCTACAACCTGTAAAACCTTAGCATCAGGCTCATCCAAAATATTATAATCTTCGATTACAACTGATAAGGCATCATTACATGCACCTATTAACTCATAAAATATTACAAACTCCATACACATAAACCATGTGAGACCTATTAAATTATAATAAGATAATATCAGCGCTACATCTCCAACTGAGAGTTTATTTTGACTATAAAAATATAAGGCACCCCCTACCATAGTCATAACAAATGTGAGAGAGGACAAACCTAAACAAAGTTTCATCAAAGCATTATAGAATAAGCTTTTATCAAAAGCTTGCATTTCTTCTTGCTGGTATTGATCTAAATATTTTTTTTCATATTTATGACGAGCAAATAAACGAACATTCATAATATTAGATACATTATCTACAATCTTACCATTTAATGCTGTAAGCTTATTAAATCTGTGCATCGATGAAGATTGACACTTATGAGAAAAAGCTAAAGTAATAGCTATTTGGGAAATAAACCAGACAATAACTACATATGCAAAAAAAGGTTTTTCAAGAAACAATAATATGCAACTAATAATAATAGTAATAGTAACAGGCCAAAATACTGTAATAAATTCATCTATTATTTTCTGAGAGGCTTCGGGTAACCTCGCAATCTTACTAGCAATGGTACCAGCAAAGTTATTAACAAAAAAACTATGAGAGTGATGTTGAACATAGTCAAAAATAGTAGCCCTCATATTAGACATAAATCTAGGATACACTTTACACATCAAAAAATCATTTGTACGGAAGTTTATCTCTATAAATAGTAAGAATAATAAAGCTATAATAAGTTTACCAGATAAGTAAGAAAAAATTAAAGACTTATCTCCATCATAAACAGAAACTGCATCTACAATTACCTTAATAAAATAAGGAAAGAATGACTCTTGTACAGACCAACTAGTCATTGTAAATAATAACAAGATAAAGCCAATTTTTTGCTGCTTCAAAAAATATACAAAAAATTGTCCAAGTTTTTTAGGTAACGTAGATGACTGCATAGATTTTATCCAAAATTACATAAAAGTTTTAAATTATAACGTAGATTAGATAATAATCAATATTTATTTAGTTACGTTTATAAAAAAGATTTATAATAATTAATATAAGCTATATTATAGCTTATATTAAGATATTAATAATATGAAAATATTTTTTAATATTACCAAGTAACAAATGATTAATATTTACATTATTAATAATGTCTATACTACACAATAAACTCTCATTGCTAAATCAAATATAATAATATATTTATATTTGGATGGCGTCAAATTTTACCATAAATTATTAATACACTTTATATTTAATTCACTAATAAATTAATTTAAAAGGTTAGTATATATGTCTTTAAACTATCAGTCACCTATCTCATTTTGTGAATACCATAATCTGAATGAAGAAACTGTTAAAACAATAGTAACTGATGCCTTATTAAATAGCGATGATGGAGAATTATTTCTTGAATATACTCAAAAAGAACTATTTTCTTTCGATGATGGTAAATTACATAATTCTACATATACTATTAGCAGCGGGTTTGGATTAAGATCAACTATAGGTGATTCTACAAGTTATGCTTATGCTAATAAAGTTAATCTTAATTCTCTTACTCAGGCTGCTAAAATAGTTCATAGCAATAGTAACCTACATACCAACATAGATAATACTATAACTCTTAAACAAAATTCTATTTTATATCCTCAGCTAAATCCTATTGAAACTAAAGATTTTAATAGTAAAATTAAATTACTACAGTATATAGATAGTTATCTCAGACAAAATCCTTATGTAAAACAAGTTTCAATATCCTTACTCGGAGAATGGCAAAATATAGAAATTATTAAATTAGGTGGTTTTAAAGTTCTAGATATACGCCCTTTAGTTAGGCTGAATATTTCCGTAATTGTAGAAAAAAATGGCAAGATGGAAAGAGGATTTTATGGTGCAGGCGGCCGCGTAGAGTATCACGATTTATTTGTAAAAGAGCAATGGCAATATTATGCAAATGAAGCTTTAAGACAAGCTTTAGTGAATCTAGAAGCAGTGCCTTCACCTGCAGGAGAAATGCAAATTATACTTGGCGCAGGATGGCCTGGTATTTTATTACATGAAGCAATAGGACATGGTTTAGAAGGCGATTTTAACAGAAAAAAAGTTTCAAGCTTTTCAGAATTACAAGGTAAGCAAATTGCAGCACAAAATGTTACAGTAGTTGATGATGGTACTATCCTAAACAGAAGAGGTTCTCTAAATATTGATGATGAAGGCACTCCCACCCAAAAAACAACTTTAATTTCCAATGGTATACTAGAATCTTATATGTTAGATCGCATGAATGCACGATTAATGAATAAAACCTCGACTGGTAACGGGCGTAGAGCAAGTTTTGTTCATCAACCTTTTCCACGCATGACTAATACCTATATGCTACCTGGTAATGTTTCTAAAGAAAATATTATTAGTTCAGTTAAAAAAGGCCTATATGCTGTGAATTTTAGTGGAGGACAGGTTGATATTACGTCAGGAAAATTTGTTTTTTCTGCTTCAGAAGCATATTTAGTTGAAAACGGTAAAATTACTACACCAGTTAAAGGTGCTACATTAATAGGTAATGGACCAGATGTCCTAACTAAAATTATAGCAGTGGGTAATGATCTACAACTCGATCCAGGCATTGGTACCTGCGTTAAAAATGGACAAATGGTTCCTGTTGGAGTAGGACAACCTACATTGCTTCTAGATAAGCTTACTGTAGGTGGCACTTATAAGACCTAAAGTTTAACATAGCTTTTTAGTTTAAAATATATTTGGCTCTAAAGTATTAATAAAAATACAATATATCTCAACAATTTTTAACGTTGTAATACACCTACTTTTCATGTTATATAGATATTAATGATTTATAATACCATTACTAAATGAGAGTATAATATGGAACAAGATTGTATAAATATTGTAAATACTAAGTATGCTAGTCATCTAGAATTAGATTTTGATCACAATATAGTTCAAGCAACTGAAAAACGCCTAAGAGCAAGTCATAATTTAGCTCTGCCTCTTGAGGAAGAAATCTCTTTATTACAAGAGATAATAGGTTTTGAATTAGGTAGATTTTTACTACAAAACAAAGGCTTAAATGGTTATTGGACACAATATGTAATCCTAGGAGACCACAGTAACCTTAACCAAAATTCACTTGAATATTGGGTATTCAATAAGGCTCCTGCTGTTTTAGCAACTCAAGAAAGATTCTCTATTTTTAAGCAAAAAACAAATGAAATACTAAAATCAAACATGACTCTTGCTTCTATACCATGTGGCCTAATGGATGACTTACTATCTTTAGATTATACAGGTAAAGAAAATATCAAATTAGTAGGGATTGATCTTGATCCTCTTTCTCTGAAGCAAGCTGAGGAAAATTCTTTGACATACAATAAAAATGTCAATGTAAGTTTTAAACTAGAAAATGCCTGGAATTTATCCTCTTCTGAAGAATATGATTTAATTACTAGTAATGGATTAAATATTTATGAACCAAATGATACAAAAGTAATAGAATTATATAAAAAGCTCTATAATGCACTATCTAAAGATGGTTATTTAATAACTAGCTTTCTAACCCTACCTCCTACTTTAACTCCTGACTCACCTTGGAAAAATTTTTCCATGCACGATGTTATTAAGCAAAAAGCTATTTTTGTAGATATATTACAAGCAAAGTGGCAAACATTTCGTACAGAAGAACAAATACGCTATCAATTAGAGCAAGTTGGATTTCGTATTTTAGAGATTATTTATGATAAGCAATCGATGTTTCCCACTGTAATTGCCCAAAAATAATAAAATCTATATATTAAATCTATATATTAGAGTAGTGCATCAAAAGCAGTGTATAATAGCGCGTAAATATAACTTTTTAATTAATTGTAAATTTTATTTTTTCAATTTAATCTTATGGGACTAGGAGCGATAAGTAAAACCTACAATTAATAGGAGAACTTTGATACAACAATATCCCGAATTCAAATCAATTTACTATACACTATTTTTTTATATACCAATCTCATATCAAAACTCTGGATTTCTAGCAAAAACACGTGAAGACTTATCTAAAATATACTATATCATAAATGGATCACGTACTAATATAGTGTCTTCACGTTCCGGACTTGTAGATAATATGGACATGGGTACCTCTATTAATTCTTCTATACGCCTAATATATTTTATTGCATTAGCTGGTAAATCTTTAAAACTACGAGCTCCTTGAGTATTAGAATCCCAGCCTGGCAATTCTTCATATATAGGTTGTACTTGTGCCTGTATAGCTCTTGATGCAGGTAAATAGTCATAAAGCTGGCCATTATATTTATAGCCTATAGCTATCTTAACTTTATCCATACCATCTAACACATCTAGTTTTGTCAGAGCAATACCATCTATACCAGAAATTTTAGCAGCTTGTTTTACTAACGTTGCATCAAACCATCCGCATCTACGTTTTCTACCGGTGACAGTACCAAACTCTTTCCCTATAGTACCAAGTAATGTTCCAATTTCATTGTTTTGTTCTGTGGGCAAAGGCCCACTACCCACGCGTGTAGTATATGCTTTAGTAATACCCAGTACATAAGTAGCCTTATTAAACCCTATACCAGAGCCAATAAAGGCCTGTCCTGCTACAGTTGACGAAGACGTCACATAAGGATAAGTTCCATGATCTACGTCTAGCATAACTCCTTGCGCACCTTCAAATAAAATAGCTTTTCTGCTATTTTGCGCTGCATTAAGTATTTTCCATACTGGCTGAATAAATGGAATTAATTGATCACGTATCTCTTTTAATTCCTGCATGATAGAAACTTTATCAATAGTATCAGTACTAAATCCTCGTCGCAATGCATTATGAAATATAAGTAAGTGATCCACATATTCACTTAAAGAATGCAGATCAAATAAGTCACATATTCTTATAGCTCGCCTACCTATTTTATCTTCATATGCAGGACCAATACCACGCCCTGTGGTACCAATTTTATTCATACCACGTTCTTGCTCAATAACTTGATCAGCATTTTTATGTAAATTGAGTATGATAGGAGCATTTTCAGCAACAATTAAATTTTTTGGAGAAATCTCTATGCCTTGGCTTTTAAGCAGTGTTATTTCAGAAAGTAATGCACTAGGATCTATTACCACACCGTTACCTATGATAGACAATTTATTAGGTCTAATAATACCAGAAGGTAATAAGCTTAATTTAAATACCTTATTATCAACAACTAATGTATGACCAGCATTATGTCCACCTTGAAATCTTACAACAATATCAGCACGTTCAGAAAGCCAATCAACAATTTTACCTTTACCTTCGTCACCCCACTGGGATCCTATCACTATTACATTTGACACGTATATTCTCCTTTTTAAATCTTGATTCCCATTATAGTAAATTAAGTTGTATTTGGGACTATGAGCAATAAGCGAAGCCCACAAATAATAGGAGAGCTTTAAGCTAATTGCATCCCGAATTCAAATCAATTACTATATAGCAGATTATTCACAATTATTATAGCTTAACTTCTAGCTGTATTAAATTTTAATTAAAAAATAAATAAATAGTATATAAAATCATTAATATCATCTAATGCCATATATATATTTTTTTTATAGATAATGCTTTATATGTAAGCGCTAATCTGATTGACAGCTAAATTAAGACATGTTAAGAGGGTAAGAAATATTATTAATAATTACTATAAAGTGGAGTGTAATAATATGACTGAAGATATAAAGACAAAGAAGCTAAGCCAAACAAATTTAAATAATTTAGAAGCAAACAGTAATTCTAAAAGAACAGATGTTGCAAATTCTGGAATCGAGTCTGTCTTTACTACAATTCTAGATACTATAGGATTAGGATCAAAAGATTCTACCGGATCTAAGAATACAAATGATGATGAAATATCTACAAGAGCGGATCTGGTAGATGCTACTAAAACCCCTGCCCCAACTAAAGCCACAGATAATTTAGATAGAAAAGAACCTATTGCTCTAAACAAAGAACCCCTAAATATCAAAAAAAATAATCACAAAACAGCAGACAGCTTAGTGGATGAAGATAGAGAAGATGATGAAATATTTACAAGAGCGGATCTAGCAGATGCTAGTAAAACACCTGCCACAAATAATATAAAATCAAAAATGGATAGTGATACTCCATTTACTAGTCAAGAAGAAGACGATGATAAAATATACCAAAAAATAGATACTGCAGATTATAGTAAAACACCTTCTCCATCTAGGGCACCAGATGATTTATATACGCATCAGTTTCTTGCTACTAATAATAAAAACACTTTAAATGCTAAAGAAAAAATTCAAAAAATAGAAGAACGTTTAATTGATGAAGATGATGAAATATCTTACAAACATACTACAGATAATAGCAAAACCCCACCTTCAACTAAAGCTCCAGACGATTTATATACAAGCCAACCTCCCTCTATAAATGATAAAGAATCATTAAATACTGCAAAAGGTAACGAGGCCCAGAAAATTAATTCAGTTGGCAAAGTTAATCCACTCCTGGTAGATGAATTAATTGGTGAAGATAATATAGATTCTAATATACCAAAAAGTGATCATAATTATAGCCAAACTCAAGATAATGCTACATTTGTTGTATCTTTATTTGGCTACGACTTGACTCTTAATAAAGAAAATTATTATGACCCACAAGAGGTTAAAGACCATATATACACTAGTATTGGCTTATCTATATCAATACCAACAGCTGTTATGATGATACCATACGCACCTACAGTTCTAGGCGCTTTATCTGTAATGGTACCTTTAGTAAGCGTAGCATGGGAATTACATCAAAATCATCCACATGATCAAATATATTCAAATTTCATAGACTCTTATAGCATACCAATGCACAGTAATACGATATGTATAGACTTGATTTAGATATAGCCCATAACTTAACGATGAGTCTCATAGAATATGTAGGAAATCATACCGGTTATTATACTACTTAAACATTTTAAAGCTAAGTTGTGCTCTATATTATAAATTTTAGCATTCAAAAAAGCAGTTAATAGGTTTTGCTTTTTAAATCTATATTTATTAATTCTGAACCCAACTTAGTTTTACACTCCAAAACATATTCGTCTATTTCCTATTACATAGGAAACAACCTACCATATGGTCATTTACAAGCCCAACTGCTTGCATGTATGCGTATATTATGGTCGTACCTACAAAACTCATACCACGTTTTTTTAAGTCTTTAGAAATTAGATCCGATTCTAAACTACGTGTAGGTATATTCTTTAGCGAAGAGGGATAATTGATCAGAGGTTTACCTTGAACAAACTGCCAAATATAATCATTGTAAGAGCCAAATTCCTTTTGAATATCTAAAAATACCTGAGCATTTTTACGAGCAGAGAATACTTTAAGTCTATTACGAATTATACCAGGATTACATAACAGAAATTCTAATTCCTGATCCATCATGCTTGCTACCTCTTCAGGTATAAACTGCTTGAAGGCTTGATAATAATTTTCTCTTTTGTTTAAAACAGTTTCCCAACTTAAACCTGCTTGAGCCCCTTCAAGTATAAGCATTTCAAAGTGCTTATTATCATTATACACTGGTACTCCCCATTCTTGATCATGGTAATCAATATATTGAGGATTATTAATAGGAACCCAGATACACCGTTTTTTATTCTCGCTATTCATAATTTTTTGTACACATGTTAAAAAAGAGTTTTTATAATTTAAATTAAAAACTATATATAATTTACTTTAATTTATATTTATATACGATAAAAGCGAACAGCAAAAGTAATAGTTATGAAGACAAGATTTACAAAACTATTATAATATTATTTACTTTTATTAAATAATATATAACAAAAGCAATTTAAAATAGCATTATCAAGAGTTGATTTATATGTTTCTTGAAATATTTGTGATCGCGATACTCATAATACTCAATGGCTGTTTTGCTATGTCTGAGCTCGCAATAGTTTCTGCACGTAAACCCATATTAAAGAAAAAAGCTGAGGAAGGTAATCAAAATGCTAAAATAGCCTTAATACTAGCAGAAGATACAGGTAAATTTTTGCCTATAGTACAGATAGGTATTACTCTTATTGGGATTTTAGCAGGAGCTTTTAGTGGCGCTACCTTATCAGAAAAATTGGCTAATATATTCATGAACTATGGTATCACAAAATACTAGCACAACTATTGCTATGTCTACAGTAGTTATTATCATTACTTATTTTTCATTAATTATAGGCGAATTAGTGCCTAAGAGACTTGCTTTACGTTATCCTGAAGTTATTTCCATAATTTGTGCTCCAATACTTAATTATATAGCGCATTTTGCATCACCAATTGTATGGTTTTTAGAAATCTCATCTAGCATATTACTAAAATGCCTTGGAATAGCTACGCACCATACACCAGAGGTTACTGAAGAAGAGGTACAAGCATTAATTACTGCAAGCTCAGAGGCAGGCATACTCAAACCCAAGGAAAAAGATATGATAGAAGGAGTAATGCGTTTTGCAGATAAATCGGTAAAGTCATTTATGACTCCTAGAATCAAAATTGAATGGATAGATGTGAATGATTCGGAAAATAGTATACGTAAGAAAATATTACAAAGCAATTATTCGCGCTTTATTATATGTGATGGTAATCTTGACCAGGTTCTGGGTATTGCACAAGCTAAGGATATAGCTAATCAACTCATGATACAAAATAAACTAGACCTAAAAGCACTCATAATTAACACAATATTTTTTGCTGAAAATTCTCCAGCTTTAAAAATTATTGATTTTTTAAGAGAATCTACACTTCATATAGCTATTATTGTTGATGAATATGGAACTGTTAGCGGTATTATAACTGCTACAAATATTTTAGAAGCAATCGTAGGAGATCTTGCAGATGCTGAAGATATAGAAGAAGCTACCATTACAATAAGAGAAGATGGGACATGGCTGATTGATGGTGAAGTAGAATTTGATAAGGTTATGAAATGTATTGGAATGCAAGATCTACATATTAGTAAGAATTTTCATACTATTGCTGGTTTTATATTAGCTCAAGTCTCCCAAATTCCCCGCGCTGGAGATCATTTTATATTTCACGGCTATAGATTTGAAGTGATCGATATGGATAAAAACAGAATTGATAAAGTGCTGATAGAAAAGGTTGAACAATAAAAGAAATATTATAACTATTGATAAAAATTCATTCATTATATATTTTTAATATTTTATATTAATTAAACATACAATATGAAAATTCTCAATATAATGTTTCAAAAATATCTAGGTGGTATTGAACAAGCTTTTCTTGATTATAATATAGCCCTAAAACATCAAGACTTTGAAGTGCTACCGGTAATTCATCCTAAGGCGCTCGTTAAACCTTATTTAGATATTCCTTATAAGAGTATCTATAATTGGAGTAAATACGATTTTAAAGCTATATTAGCATTACGTAATTTGATAAATAAATATAAGCCTGATGCAATAATTACACATGGAGGTAGGGCCGCTAATCTAGTTAAAAGAATAACAACACGTCCTCATTGGTTTGCTGTAAGCCATAATTATAATTTTAAACCTTTGTTAAGAGCAGATTCTATCATCGTATTAACACAGGATATGCATAATAAATTATATGCTACTTTAGATGCACCATCAAAAGCTATATACATCTTACCTAATATGATTGAGATTGGATCTACTAAATTTACAAAACCAAAATTTAGAACACCACCCATTATAGGATTAATGAGTAGATTATCGGATGAAAAAAGTATAGATATTTTTTTACAAGCCTTACATTCAATAAAATTGAAAAATATACCCTTTAAAGCAAAAATTGCAGGAGAGGGCAAAAGTAAAAATTTGCTCCAAAAAATTATCATAAATTTAGGGCTTGAGAATTATGTAACATTAATTGGATGGGTTGATAATAAAGAAGAATTTTATAAATCTATAGATATATTTTGTCTAACATCTTCGGAAGAAAGTTTTGGTATAGTAATCCTAGAAGCATTTAAATATAGTAAACCATCAGTGCTTACCATGACGCCCGGCGCTCTGGATATAGCTACACATAATATAGATGCTTTGTTAGCACCAATCGGTGATTACAACCAAATAGCAGAATTCTTAATACAATTAATAGCTAAGCGTGAGCAGGCCGAACATTTAGCTCAATCCGCCTTTACAAGAGTGCAAGATTATTCACTTCCAAATATATCTCTTCAATTAAAGTTAATTATAAAAAATCATAAGCAACATATATATTAATTTAAATCAAAAAACTATAATAAATTAATAAATACCTCCAGTTCCCTCCATAATAGAAGGACTATAAGTTGTTCCTTGATTGTTTAAAGAATCATTTGGTTCTGTGCCAACCTTATATGCTTCATATATTTCAGTATTCGTAGAATCACTACTCTCGTTATGTATTTTGACTAATTTTATTCCTTCTGGTATAATAAAAGGCTTATTTTCCTGATCCTTTAAGGCATTTTCCATAAAATTTACAAAAATTGGTAAGGCACTAGTTGCCCCCGTTTCTCTACTACCCAAACTCTTAGGCTGATCATATCCCAAATAAGTACCTACCACTAAACCAGGTGAAAAACCTATAAACCAAACATCCTTACTATCATTAGTAGTACCTGTTTTACCGGCAACAATTTTACCTAATTTCTTTGCCCCTCTCCCCGTGCCATTTTGTATTACACCTTCAAGTAGTGAAATCATTTGATAAGCAGTACGCGGATCTGTTACAAATTCATGCTCTTCTTTAACTTCTGGAGGAATAATGTTAAATGCATTACTATCTTCTATATAACACATTTCACATGTACTATCATCATGCCTATATATGGTTTTACCTAATTTATCTTGAATATATTCAATCATATAAGGTTTTATACGTTTACCCCCGTTAGCTATCATTGCATAAGCATTTGTAATATTTAACAATGTAGTTTCACCTGCTCCAAGTACTAATGAAAAATTAGAAGTAGGATTCTCCTCTATACCAAATCTCTTAGTTATTTCTACTAATTTCTTTATACCTAAGATTTGAGCAAGACGTACAGTCATAGTATTTCTAGATTTTTCTAACCCTACTCTCAGCGTAGTAGGACCAAGAAAATCTCCAGTATAATTTTTAGGACGCCACATAGGCAATCCTGGTCCCTGCGACAACTCTATAGGACCGTCTAGTATAATACTATCTGGTGTAAATCCACTTTCAAGCGCTGCTAAATATGCAAATGGTTTAAATGCTGATCCAGATTGTCTTTTTGCCTGCGTTACACGATTAAATTTACTTTGATCATAATTAAAACCACCTACCATAGCTAATATTCTACCTGTGACCGGCTCCAATACAACTATTCCACCATTCACTTCAGGTATTTGACGCAATGTAGCCGTATTATGATTGCTATACTTTTCTACCACTATAATATCACCGATTTTTAATAAGTCTGAAGGTTTGACAATTCCAGCTTTTGCCCACATCATCTCTTTTAGAGGTAACATCGTGGTATTTGTACCATCACTCATTCCTAAAATAGCGTAACCAGCTTTAAAACCTAATACAACTGCAACTGTCCACGGGTACAAGTTTTTTTCTAACTCTACCTCCTTTAATTTTACTAGCCAATTATCAATAGTATCTAGATGTTTTAAAGGCCCACGGTATCCATGACGCTGATCATAATTAATTATACCAATTTTAAACGCTTGCTCAGCAAAAACTTGCAATTGAGGATGTAATGTAGTTTTTACTGTTAGCCCTCCTTCGTATAAAATTTTTGTGCCATACAAGCTAGTAAGTGTTTTACGTATTTCTTCAGCAAAAAAATCAGCCTGTACTATCTGTCTTTTATCTCTTGCATTAAGAACAATAGGCTTCGCAATAGATTTGCGAGCTTCTTCTTCTGATAAATATCCATCTTCTAGCATCCTATCAATTACCCAATCACGCCTAATTTTAGCTCTCTCATAATTTTTACGAGGATCATAATTACTAGGCGCCTTAGGCATAGCAGCAATAAAAGCTACCTCTTCTATTGTTAATTCAGATAAAGTTTTATTAAAATAATTTAATGCGGCAGAAGCTACCCCATACGACCCATTTCCCAAATAAATTTGATTTAGGTATAACTCTAGTACCCTTTTCTTAGAATACACTTTACTAATTCTAAAAGATAAAATTGCTTCTTTAATTTTTCTAGTTAAAGATTTTTCATTTGTTAATAAAAAATTTTTAATCACTTGTTGCGTAATAGTAGAACCTCCTACGAGTCCTTTATTTTGATTTACATTAGCAAGATTTTGGATAAAAGCTCTTGCAATACTTGTAATATCCACCCCAGGATGATCATAAAAATTTTTATCTTCAGCCGCAATAAAAGCATTAATTACATAATCTGGTATTTCATCAATAGGAGTAAAAATTCTATGCTCTATGGCATATTCTGCAAGTAATTTATTATTATAAGAATATAAACGTGTTACAAGAGAAGGGTTATACTCAGATAATTGTTGATAATCGGGTAATTCCCTACCAAAATACATTAAGCCACTCGATACTCCTATAATACCAGAAAACACTAGTATTATAAACAATAAAATAATACGCTTAAATATATGACTTAAATAATTTAACATATAACTATATATTACTCTAAGTTATTTTTGTCATAATCATGAGTTAGTTTTTTATCAGAATTATCTTCCCCTTTTATACCATCTCTAAAATTTTTAATTCCTCTTCCAAGATCTCCCATAACTTTAGGCAATTTTCCAGCACCAAATACTATTAAAATTACCAATAATAACACCACCAAATGAGAAAAACTAAAACCCATAATACTATACCTTAATTAATAAATTTTACTCGAAAGTACTTAATTTTACATTAAAAATCAATATAATTACTTGTCTAAAATTAATCTACCTATTACCGCAATTATGAGTAATATTCAAAGAACTATATTAATAATTTCTATATTGAGTTTACCAAAATTATGGTTTTAAAGCCTTATCAATATATGATTTGGTCAATTTCTTATCTTGTGCAAGACGTTCATATATCTTAACATTATTATTTAACTGCTCTTCACTTAAGAAAGGTCTCGATATCTCTTCTGCCTTAGATATTTGTCCAGATAATCCATATACTAAAGCTAAGTTAAGTGTGATACTTTTTTTAACCAAATTATTATGTTCACTATATTCTAGTGCCTTCCTAAAACTATTAATTGATTCAGAAAATTGGTGGTTTAAGGCGTGAGTAAGTCCCAAATTATTTAGTATAATATAGTTAGGTTCTATAGACAAAGCTAAATTATAATATTCTATTGCTTCATTATCATGCCCTGTTAAAGCAAATATTACCCCTATCGCATTAATAACCCTCCACCGAGTTGCATCTTCACTTATAACACGCTTAAAGGAATCGAGCGCCAAATCAAACGAACCTTCTTGCATATAACAAAGGCCTTTACCTTCTTCTACAGTTAAAAAATCTTTATTTTTATTATCTATCTTTGCTAAAATAATATCATAAGTAATTAAGGCCTCCTTGCATCGTTTATCAAAGCGTAAATTATTTGCTTTTCCTAGCAAATATTTATTATTGCTTGAATACAATGTAATTAGTTTATTATATAAATCAACCGATCTTTTATAATCTCCATACTGCTCACTTATTAGTGCCTCTTTTAGTAAAGAGTCCTCTTGTGACATTTTAGTATTACTAAATAATGACTTACTTTTTCCTAATAAAGAATCTATAGATTCAATATCACTACATGAAACTATAAATACAAATGATAATATTAACCAATATTTCACTGATTATTCGCCCCTAAAAAATATGCTAATATTTCAGGCATAGTAATATTACCTACTTGTAACATACCACCTGATTTACGTTCTATACTAAATGATAAATTATCACCATTAACAGTTGCTATTTTTTCTGTTAACAAATTGGCAAACTTTTCTTGATTTTCTATATTTAGTATTATATATAACTGTTCAAGTAAATTATTATAATTACTAATATCGATATTTAACTTACCTAAAGGTGTAAATTCTTCTTTAGAAGACTGAAACTCCCCAGAAGCTTTCACTGTAAAATTTTCTGCAATAAGATTATAGTTTTTTAAACTAAGTTTAATGAGATCATACGGAGCTATATCTTCCTTATTTTCGTTATGTATAATTTCTACTCCCATACCTGTATCAAAATCAAATTTTATTACTTTACCCTTAGTTAAGCATACAAAATCTTTAAATATAATATTACCATCCACAGTATTAGATGTAGGAGATATATTATGTTTAACCTTAAAACCAGTATGTGAACTTGCATATACAGGTTGGTTAGCGCGATCAAATATTTTGTATCCCTTATCACTGTAATCAATAGCATTAACATTGTTCCACCATTTATACTCTTCTCCTGCTTTTAATTTACTAAATAAAGGAGAATGATTAAATTCTACTTTAATTGTTGGGGGAGCATTATAATTCAAACTATATATCTTCTTATTGACGCTAAATTGAATATCATTACTCTCTAATATCTCATATTGTTTACCTAATAAATCAGACGCAATCGTCAATGTCGGCATATTCATAGACAACAACTCTACAGCACTTTTATATAAAGTAATCACAGGTTTTTTGAAGGTAACTTTTATATGATAAGGGAACCCGCCTAAACTAACAGATTCATACGCAA
This sequence comes from Rickettsiales bacterium Ac37b, assembly GCA_000746585.2. Classification (NCBI taxonomy): domain Bacteria; kingdom Pseudomonadati; phylum Pseudomonadota; class Alphaproteobacteria; order Rickettsiales; species Rickettsiales bacterium Ac37b. Next base: position 1,005,727 of record CP009217.2, on the reverse strand, counting down.
TATCAAATTTGCGCTCCTCTTTAAAGTGTTTTAAACTTGCTAAAATATTGTTTTTTATGGCAGTAGCTGAAAAGAACCATACAGAACTATAAGCTATACTAGCAATAATTAATAATACTAATATACTGATTCGCATTTTACGCATAAGTTATATCCTAATTAAGTTTTTGGCATCATATTTCTTGTTGCAGCAGGCAATGTAACAGTTAAACCATCCAATTCGTCAGTTATTATTATTTGACAACCAAGTCTTGAAGTACGTGTTAATCCAAAAGCCAAGTCAAGCATATCGTCTTCTGCCTCCGAAGGCTCTGCAAGCATGTTATAATATTTAGAATCTACTATAACATGACATGTGGAACATGCAAGCGATCCTTCGCATGCACCCTCTAATTCTATATTATTTTTATGTGCAATTTCAAGTACTGATAGCCCTAAAGGCGCATCTACCTCTTTTCGCGCGCCATCCTTACAAATAAATATAATTTTAGGCATATATTTTATTCCTTTATCCTAATTTGTAGTATCATGTGTATCCTGTTTTTTCAGAGCCTGTTTTAAATATTGATTTGTAATCTTTGAAATCAAAGGGTTAACCATAGATTCAAAAATAAGAATATTATTATCTATCAACCCTCGATCATCACTATTTAAAGCTTGATCTAGTTTTGCGATAATATCACGCAAATCTTCTTTTTCTACAAGACTTAACAAATTATTATTTATTAAATCTGCTCTTTTTACGTCTTCTAAAAGTTTGTTAGCTTTTATCCTTAAGTCTACTAATAATTTTACCTCTATATCTTGAGCTGCATGCTTTGCTGCATCATATAAAGCCTTAGTTACGTCTTCATGATGCAATCCATATGTTGGTTTTATAATAATTTTTTGTTTTATGCCAGTAGTTTTTTCAACTGCATGTACTGTTAGTATTCCATCAGCATCTATATTAAATGTTACCTTAATACGAGCTACACCTGCACGTAGCGGTGGTATATTATTCAGTTCAAAATGTGCTAGAGATCTGCAATTCTCTGCCATTTCTCGTTCCCCTTGTACAATATGAAATTTCATCCCTGTCTGACCATCTTGATAGGTAGTAAATTCTTGTGAATAACTAACTGGTATAGGAGTATTGCGTGGAATAATTTTTTCTACCACTCCTCCCATCATTTCAACACCAAGCGACAAAGGCGTGACATCAAGCAACAAATGATCTGAGCCTATAGATAAATTCTTTGCTTGCAAAGCCGCCCCTAAAGCAACTACCTTATCTGGATCTAAATCACATAACGGTTCTTGATTAAAAAATGTTGTAAGTTTAGCTTTAATTAGAGGAATACGCGTAGCACCACCTACTAATATCACACCTAAAATATCATTTATGCCTAATTTTGCATCTTTTAATACCTGCTCTAAAATATAGATAGTTTTATTAACATGATTGCTAATCATATTATCAAATTCTGATCTAGTTATTTTAAAATCTATCATACTGTTATCTACTTTAAATTGCTTGATAACTGATAGCTCCGTTGATAAGAGTTCTTTAATAGATTTAGCTTCTAACTTAAGAGCAGCAATATCTAATTCTGCATTACTACCTAAATTACGTAATAGTGCCTGTAAAATCAAATTATCAAAATCATCTCCTCCAAGCAGGGTGTCTCCACCAGTTGCAATCACTTGAAACACTCCTTGAGTCATACGTAATATGGATACATCAAATGTGCCTCCACCTAAATCATACACTATATATATACCTTCTAATTTATTATCTAAACCATATGCAAGGGCTGCAGCTGTTGGCTCATTTAATAATCGCAGAACTTCTAAATTAGCTAATCTTGCTGCTTCCTTAGTAGCATTTCTTGCAGCATCATCAAAATAGGCTGGTACAGTTATCACAGCCTTTGTTACAGGTCTTTGTAAGGCTTTCTCTGCAATATTTTTTAAATGGCCTAAAATTTCTGCTGAAATCTGAGTTGGAGTTTGTACTATATTATGAATATTTAATCCTATCACACCCCTTTCTTCATTAACTATTAATTTTTGTACATCAGAATTAATTAAATTCATAGAAATAATTTCTTCTGCATTTTTTCCCATAAATCTTTTAATAGAACGTACAGTAATAGTGGACAATTTATCCTCAGGTTCCTTTCCTACAGTGATAACTCCTCTTGCTTGATAGTTTACAATAGATGGTATAATATTACCAATAACCGTAGGTATACCTTGACTAGTGACAGCCACTAAAGAATTAGTAGTGCCTAAATCAATGCCTATAGCCAGCTCAGTTTCATTACGTTTATTTTTAACCGCTGGTTCATTTATTGTGAGTAGTTGCATCATTTATAAATCTTCTTTTATGGCTAATTTCTTCTAATAATCTTGTTATATATTTTAATTGTATATAAATCTCCGTAGCTTCTATCATAAATTTCTTTTTATAACATTCTGAAAATTCTTTAAGAGCAATAGTCTGTCTTGACAATATCTCTGCTTCAAATTTTTCCAAAATAGGTAATGTTTCTACTTCTTGCAATAACTCTCTATCTTCCATAGATTTTTCAAGAAATACTGAATCACCAATAGTATATGTATTTTCGTTTATTTCTATTCCTTGTAAAACCAATAAATATGCCGCCCTAGATAGTGGGTCCTTAATAGTAGTATATGCTTCATTAATTTTAGCGCTATATTCTAACTCTTGTATTTTTCCCTGAGCATCTATCTTAACATGCTGATCAGGATGAAACTGCTTTTGCAATTGAAAATAATTTCTATTTAATTTATTTAAATCAATATCAAATTCTATATCTATATTTAAAAGTGTAAAAAAATCTTGAGACATATTATTTAGAAAATAAACTGATTCCATACAAATTTAAAAAATCTATTACAAAACATTGAAGAACTATACATGAAAAGATTCTCCACATCCACACCGTCCCTTCTCATTGGGATTAATAAACACAAATCCTGATTTTAATTTTTCTTCTATGTAATCCATAGTAGTGCCTAACAAATAAATAACTGCCTTAGGGTCAACATATACAACCACACCTTTGTCCTCTATTCTCTCTTCAAAAGACCCTACATCATCAGCATATTCAATATCATAAGATAGACCTGAACAGCCTCCTTCCTTAACTTTTACTCTAATACCTAAAGATGGCTTATTCCGTTTAGCTAATAAAAACTGAATTTGTGCAGCTGCATTATCAGTTATATTAATAATTGCCCCTTTTTTAGACATAAATTATTCCTCTTGGTTATCAGACTGCTGCAAATTTTTCTTTGTATAATCATTTATTGCAGCTCTCACTGCTTCTTCTGCCAGTACTGAACAATGTATTTTTACCGGAGGTAACGATAAATGTTCAGCAATTTGTGAGTTTTTTATCCCACCTGCTTCTTCAATTGTTTTACCCTTAATCCACTCCGTAATTAATGAGCTTGATGCAATAGCAGATCCACATCCAAAAGTTTTAAATTTAGCTTCTTCTATAACACCTTCCCTATTCACTTTTATCTGAAGCTTCATTACATCACCACATGCAGGAGCACCTACTAAACCCGTCCCTACAGCTATATCATTTTTATCTAGAGAACCTACATTTTTAGGATTCTCATAATGCTCTATTACTTTTTCATTATATGCCATATAATATTCCTTGTAATTAAATTAATGTGTTGCCCATTGTACGGTCGATAGATCTACACCTTCTTGTACCATTTCCCATAATGGACTCATATCACGTAGTTTCTGTACATTATTACGTATTACTTTTACAGCATAATCTATTTCTTCTTCAGTGGTAAACCTACCTATACCAAAACGTATCGATGTATGCGCAAGTTCATCTCCAACGCCTAGAGCTTTTAATACATAAGAAGGCTCAAGAGATGCAGAAGTACAAGCAGATCCAGAAGAGACCGCTAAATCTTTGACAGCCATAATAAAAGACTCTCCTTCAACATAAGAAAAACTTAAGTTTAAATTTCCAGGATAACGCTTTATCCTATCACCATTTAAAAATACGAATTCTATATTATTTATTATTTCTTGATAAAATTTATCGCTTAATTTCTGAATACGCTCAAATTCTATAGTCATTTCTTCTGAAGCAAGAAAAGCCGCATAACCAAGGCCTACAATTAAAGGTGTAGGTAACGTTCCTGAACGCATACCACGTTCTTGCCCTCCTCCATTAATCATAGGCTCTATACGTATACGAGGTTTTCTCCTCACAAATAGCGCCCCTATTCCCTTAGGTCCATAAATTTTATGACCTGATATACTCATCAAATCTATATTCATATCATTCACGTCTAAAGGTATTTTACCAAATGCTTGAGCTGCATCTGTATGAAAAAATACACCATGCTTACGGCATATTGCTCCAATTTCTTTTAATGGTTGTATTACGCCAATTTCATTATTTACTGCCATTACTGACACCATTAAGGTTTGTTCTGTAATCTTATCTTCAAGTATATTTAAATCAATAATACCATTTGGCTTTACAGGTAGATAAGTGACTTTAAAACCTTCTTGCTCTAAGTGACGACACGCATCAAGTACACATTTATGTTCAGTGGCAACGGTAATAATATGATTACGTTTATCTCCATAAAAATTTGCAACACCTTTAAGCGCAAGATTATTAGATTCAGTAGCACCAGAAGTAAAAATAATTTCTTTTGTATTTGCGCCAATTAAAGAACTGATTTGTGATCTGGCAGTCTCCACCGCTTCCTCTGCAATCCAACCATAGCTATGGCTACGTGAATGAGGATTACCAAACTTTTCAGTAAAGTATGGTATCATATGGTCAACTACTCTTTTATCAGTAGGAGTAGTTGCCTGATAATCCATATATATGGGTAATGTTATAGACATAAAAACCTTGCTTAAATTAATTTATATTACTTGTTTTAGAACGATCATATAAAGTTTTCCACTCTTGAATAAAAATTTCTATTTCTTCTAATGTATTATGCGTTCCTAAGCTAACCCTTATTGCACAACCAGCTTCTTTATTATCAAAGCCTAGAGCGCTTAATACATGTGATTTCGTAGTTCTACCAGATGTACACGCCGAACCATTTCCTATAGCAATACCAGCTAAATCAAAATGAATTAATTGGGTATCACTTGACATATTGGGCATTATTATACAACTAGTATTGGATAGCCTTGGAGCCTTCTGACTCGCTATATAAGCATCAGAAGCATAAGCTACTATACGCTCTTCCATATAATCTCTTAGTTCTTTCAGATAGGACATCTTTATTACATTTTCATTAATATTCTCTGCAACTTTACCAAAACCTGCAATAGCACCAATATTTTCAGTACCAGCGCGCATATTATATTCTTGTGCCCCACCTACGAGTATAGGCTGTAGACCAATTTCTGTTTTTGCTATTAAACAAGCTGCACCAATGGGTCCTCCACATTTATGCGCTGAAATAGTCATCATGTCTACATCTAAATCATTAATATCAATTTTTTCCTTACTAAATCCCTGTACTGCATCACAATGAATTAACCCCTGATATTTATGTACCAGTTTTGCTATAGATTTTATGTTTTGTATTACACCGGTTTCATTATTAGCAAACATAATAGAAACTAGTTTTTTCTCAACTGTTTCTGCTAATTTTTCTTCTAAAACATTAAGTTTAATTAGTCCTTGCTTATCCACCTCTACAAATTGTAAATTATGACTAGATTCTACTGCCTTTAAAATAGATGAATGCTCTATAGCTGATACTAAGATAGCATAATTACTTTGATAATTTTGTATTACTAAATTATTAGCTTCAGTACCAGAACTGGTAAAAATTATTCTATATTTATTTTGTTTTTCATCTCCAATAGCTTGTTGAATTTTGGCACGTGAATCTTCTATCAAATTTCGTGCTTGCCTCCCATATACATGAGTTGAAGAAGCATTATATGGATATTTATAAATACTATACATAAATTCATTTATTTCTGGTCTTACAAACGTTGTAGCATTATTATCTAAATATATCACCATTCCTATAGACTCTTAGCGTTATTAGAAAGATCTTGTAGAGATATAGAATTAAGATATATAAATATTTGATTACTTAATCCATCCCATAAATCATGAGTAACACATCTTTTTCCATTTGGCATACAACCCATACCTGGCTGATTATCACATCGCACCATCTTTATTGGCTCCTCTACAGCTTCTACAATACTTGCTATAGAAATTTCAGCACTATTTTTATTCAAGATATAGCCTCCTCCTGGTCCCTTAGAAGATCGTACCAACCCATTTTTACGTAATTTCATAAAAATCTGCTCTAAATAATTAAGTTTTATATTTTGCCTAATAGCGATTTTATCCAAACTCATGGGTAAACCTAAATTATCTTGCATAGCTATCTCAACCATAGCCATTACAGCGTATCTACCTTTACTACCTAATATCATATTAATTACTTATTTTATAAAGGCTTTATTTGCCTATTTTAAAAGTATATTCTTGAATAATACCATTAATCTTGCTAGTATTAGCTCTTTAATCTGAATTATTAAAAGAAAAATAAAATTTTTATACTAATCTATAATATAAATACTTGAGTAAATTAGTCAACTAATCATTAAAGAATTTTTGCGATTTTATTTACTAACTTATTAAATAGGCTTATCGGAGGAATTAAAATATGGCCGAAGTAATTATTAACGGTTCAGAAGGACGCTTGGAAGGACGATATACACCTAGTAAAAATGAAAACGCACCAGCAGCTTTAGTATTACATCCCCATACTTTACATGGTGGTACTATGAATAATAAAGTTGTATATAACGTTTTTCAATGTTTTGCAAATAACGATTTTTCTGTCCTAAGAATCAATTTTCGTGGTGTAGGTAATTCAGAAGGTAGTTTTGATAATGGTATTGGAGAACTAAGTGATGCTGCTATGGCTTTAGACTGGCTGCAATTGCAAAATCCTAATACTACTAATTTTTGTATTAGTGGCTTTTCATTCGGTGCATGGATTGCAATGCAAATCCTAATGCGCAGGCCCGAAGTGCAAGGATTTGTAGCTATTTCTCCTCCTGTAAATAAATATGATTTTTCATTCTTATCTCATTGTCCAGCGCCAGGCATTATAGTACAAGGAGATAGAGATAGTATTGTTCCAGAAGAATCTGTTTCATCATTTGTAGAAAAACTTTCAAAACAACGTAATTCTGATATTGATTATCGTATTATTAGTGGAGCTGACCATTTTTTTAGAGAAAAAATTGATGAATTAAATAGCAATGTGAGTGAATATATTGCACATAAAATGACTTACGTCAGACCAAAAAAAATTAAACCAGATAGAAGACGTCGTCAAGCAGCACCTGTAGAATAGTGACTTAATTTAGGGAACCTATATTTAGTTCCCTAAGCTTTCTTTAAAATTTTTCAAAGAAATTATTTATATCATGGAATTCTAACTCTCCTTTAAGAATCGCTTCAAACCACGCATAGCTAGGCCACTCTAGGATTAAATCTTCAGCTGATTCTTCTATATATTCATAAGTATCCTTATTATACTCTACTAAACAAGAAGAACAATTAACTTTAGCTACAGGTAAATCGTAACTTAGTATCCTACAACCATTAGTATAATCAGCTATTATTTGCCACAGAGACATTTCTACAGAAATAAGTTCCCCAGGCGCATAACCATTACTTATATAGTTCATAGTACTTGGATGATCTAATTGGGTTATTCCTGTAAGCATACCATAGACACCGTTATTATCTCTATCCATTACATGACCTAAGTATAGAAGAATTTGCGAACTCTTACTACCATTACTCCAAGCAATTTCTATTTTCTTATCAGGATCACTTAAAGTGCCATACTCATTAAACATTAATATACCATAATCTATTTGCCCAAATTTATTTGATGGATCAGCCAATTCTTTGGGATATAATGAATATATTTCAGTTTGCCATACATTAGTCTCTGTTTTTAAGAAACTTATTCTTATATTATGATCGATACCAAACTCATCATAAACCAATACATCTTCAGAAAAATGAGGAGCAATTTTTCCACTCGCCATATTACATTCAGGATTAGTAGCATTATATAAAGATGTTCCTTGATCCGAAGTTGCCCTATTTAAATTTGTTTCTATACTTATAAAACTTGTAGCCTTAGATATATGTTTAGGTATTGACACAACTTCTAACTGATCAATTTCCCTTGGTACAAAAATTTTGCGTGAGTCATGTCCTAGTAACTCTAATCCATTTTGATTAATATATACACCGGATGAGTCTCGCGAAAATAAATTATCTGTAGTTAATAAAATCTTTTCTGGATTATTTTTATCCCTTACTAAAAAAAATCCCTCTCTTCTTATAATTAAGTATAAATTCCAATTTGTAATCTGTATATATTGGTTATTATCAACAAATTGTTCTTTATTACTTTCTAATATATAAGCTGGTATATAAGCCATAAATCTCCTTAAATAATATCATTATTTCAACTTTCTAAAAAATAAGCAATTTTTAGACTAATTTTTATTTATTAATATAATTGTAATAAATTTTTATTAAGAGAAGATCGAGTTTTTTGTATTTTTTAATAATATTGACAATAATTAATTTTATATATTGAATATTTATGCATTTTTCAGTACAATAAAATTTAAAGCGTTTTTTTAACAAAGGCAAAATGTATAAAAATTATTTTAATCTTCAAAACATATCTACCACAGCTACCGCAACAACCGGCCTAAGCCGGTAACCATACTTTATTTCCTTTTATATTTTATTTTTTATTTACAAATTTACTTCTGAAAAGGAGCAATCAGATATGTTTCATAAAATGCCTTTTATTCTATTAATACTAATTGTATTGATTGTAATATTAAACCCCATCATTCCTCTACAGTATAAGCAATTCTTATATTCTATAAGCCTTAGCATTAAGTCTATTATTACATTTTTATTACCTTTTATAATTTTTGGTCTATTATTTAAAACTTCTATAGCACTTGCTACTAACACAACCAAAATTATAGTAAGTATTATAGCTTTAGTATGTGTTTCTAACTTTTGCTCTACTATGATTAGCCATTATGTAGGTGCATGGGTGTATAAATTTGATTTTTCTATAATATTGCCTCAAAATGGCCTTGATTTACAAGCTTTATGGTCTTTTAATTTACCTAAAATACTTGATAATGATCATGCAATGTTTGCAAGTATTATAGCAGGAATACTATGCTCTAAGTCAAAATCACCCTTCTTAACAAAATTTTTAGAATATCTTGAAAAATACATAGCCTCTATATTAAAAGCTATTATTTATATAATTCCTATGTTCATAGTAGGTTTTATAGTTAAATTGCAATATGACGGAAAAGCTTTACTAATTCTAAAAGAATATAGCCTTATCTTTTTAATTATAGCACTTGCGCAGTTTACTTACATTTTTATATTATATTATTTATTAAATCACTTATCTTTTACAGCTTTTTTAAATAATATTAAAAATATGCTACCTGCTGCAATTAGCGCTTTTAGCAGTATGTCTAGTGCAGCAAGTATGCCTCTTACTATTATAGGTGCAGAAAATAATGCTAAAAATAAACATATAATACGTTCTGTAATTCCTATAACAGTTAATATACATTTAATTGGTGATTGCTTTGCTATACCGATACTCGCTTATGCTATTATTAAAAGTTTTGGCTTAGCTGAGCCTAGTCTAATGCAATATGTAATTTTTGCGCTGTATTTTGTCATAGCAAAATTCTCCGTAGCAGCCATACCCGGAGGTGGTATTATTGTGATGTTACCTATATTAAATCAACATCTTGGCTTTAATACCGATATGATGCCTATAATTACTACCCTATATATTTTATTTGATCCAATTATTACCTGTGCAAATGTGCTTGGTAATGGGGCTTTTGCTCAATTTATTGATAAACTAACCACTTATAAAAATAAGGAGATTGAAGCCCTGAGTAAAGGTTAACCAAAAAGTAGCAAAATAGTTTGTTTTAGAAGAAAATGTATAGGAGTATAAAAAATCTTTACTTTTCTTCAAAACAAACTAGTAAAACCTATTGAGTAATAATAATTTTTATTAGTATTTTAGCTTATTTGAACATTATAAATAAAATATCTCTTGAGATATTGGACAAATATAATAAAATTAATGGTATATAAATTAATAAGAGTTAGGATCAATACCATGAGTAATTTGCTTTATAATATATTAAAGGATAGAGCTACCTTTAGCATTCATGGTGAAGATACAAAAACTTTTCTACAAAATCTAATTTCAAATGATATCAATAAAGTAAATGCTAATAACTCAATTTATACATGTTTACTTACCCCTCAAGGTAAATATTTTTGTGATTTCTTTGTCATGCTATTTAACGATACTATTATACTAGACTGTTCATATGCACGCCGGGAAGAAATTATTAGCAAACTTAATATATATAAATTAAGATCCTCAGTTCAAATTCAAGATTTAACCGATCAATATACAGTTTTTAGTCTACACGGCGATGATTTATTATCAGAATTAGCTCTTTCAGACATACCAGGATATAGCAAAAGCTTTATGAATGGCTATGTATATGTTGATCCCAGAACTACATTAATGGGGGCCCGTACTGTGCTACCTACTAATACTGCTATACAATTTTTTAAAGATTGGGGTTTTAAGCCCTCATCTGATCCATATGATCACTTGCGTATTCAAAATAATATACCGGAAGGTGACAAAGACTTGATTCCCGGCAAATCCTTTCCTTTAGAATATGGATTTGATTTACTTAATGCTATAGACTTTAATAAAGGCTGCTATATAGGACAAGAACTAACCTCACGTACTAAACACCGTGGGTCCATAAGAAAAAAAATTATACGAGTGAAATCTGATACTAGTATACCAGAATTAGGTAATGATATATACATAGGAGAAAATAAAGTTGGAATAATATGCTCAAGTTATAGTAATATAGGTTTAGCTTTAATACGCACCGAGGATTATGAACAAAATGCTAGTTCCGGCAATAAGATGATTATCAGAGATCAGGACAATATTGCCGTATTAACAGTAATAGGTACCTAATGTCAAATATATACACTATACATGTAAAAAATAATGATTTTAATAATGCCGTGTTGATTAAAGAAGGAAATTTTTGCCTTACAGCGCTAATCTTTGGTATTTTCTGGGCATTATATCATCGTATGTGGTTGATAGCGCTAATATTGTTAGGCATTAATATACTAATAGGTAATACAATGCACTCCCAAATCATTACAGAAATAGGAGGCGCAGTATTACAACTTTGTATAAATATAATATTTAGCCTATTCGCCTATGATTTACGTAGGATTACATTATCACTTAAAGGTTATAAAATAATTGATATAATGCGTGGTACTAGCAGTTCAGACGCGCAATATAGATGGTTAGATTATCAAGAATTGTCAAACAAATACAGCTAAAAACTTAAATATTGATATATTTTTAGCCTAGTACGTCTTCCATAGAATATAATCCTGGCGCCTGATTAACTGACCATAGTGCAGCTCTAATGGCACCTTTAGCGAATATAGATCTATCTGTAGCCTTATGGACAATTTCAATCTGCTCTCCAATACCAGCAAATAGTACGGTATGTTCCCCTATTATATCTCCTCCTCTAACTACAGAAAAGCCTATTTCTCCGTTCTTGCGCTTAATATCCCCTAATCTATTTAATACTACTTTCTCTGATAAATTTACACCTTGAGTTTCTGCTATAACACTACCAAGCAATAATGCCGTCCCAGATGGAGCATCCTTTTTATTACGATGGTGTTTTTCAATAATTTCAATATCAAAATCGTTAACTGGTAACGATTTTACAGCCTGCCTTATTAATTTACTGAGTAAATTAATACCAATACTCATATTAGCAGATATTACTAATACATTATTACGAGCATATTCTAAAAGTAATTTCTTCTGCTCTACAATAAAACCTGTTGTTCCTATGATATGGCTTTTTTTATAATAGGAATTAATATTACTTAAATGTAAACTTGCTTCAGGAGTCGTAAAATCTATAATAACATCAGAATTTTGACAAAGTGCTTCATAATCATTATCAATTTTAATACCGATAGGATTAGTAGATACCAGCATTCCTACATCTTCACCTATATAAGGATTATTAGCACGAGTAGTAGCCCCAGCTAAGGAAAGCTTATCATTATCAAGTACTGCCTTCATTACATATATTCCCATACGACCTGTACATCCAGCTACACCTACTTTAATCATATTTCTACTCCCTATTAATTATCCTCTTAATTCATTTTCTATATCATCCACTAATTGTTTAATTAATGTTTCATTTTCTCCTTCGGCCATTATTCTAATTAAAGGCTCAGTACCAGATTTTCTAATTATCAATCTACCTTTACCACTAAGCTTATTATTACTTTCTTTAATAAGCTTCTGTAGTTTTAGGCTACTTAAATCAATTAATTTATTATAGGACACATTACGTAGTATTTGAGGCAATGGCTCAAAGGCAGGACAAATTTCACTAGCACATTTATCATCTTCTACCATTATAGCTAATAATTGCAGTGCAGCTATTAACCCATCACCTGTAGTATTATAATTCCCTAATATAATGTGACCAGATTGCTCACCCCCTACATTACTCTTATATTTTTGCATAGCCTCAGCAACATATCTATCACCAACTTTTGTACGTACTAGGGATAATTTAAGTTTTCTTAAATAATATTCAAGACCAAGATTTGACATAATGGTAGCTACAACTTTATTGCAAGTTAACATTTCATTAGCATGAAAATAACCAGCTATAGCTGCTAAAATTTGGTCTCCATCTATAACATTGCCACATTCATCCACTACAAGTAATCTATCAGCGTCTCCATCAAGGGCAATACCAAGATTAGCATTATGCTTTTTAACATTTTCTATTAAAAGGGTAGGAAATGAAGAACCACATTCATTATTAATATTAAATCCATCTGGAGTAACAGCTATGGGTATTAATTCAGCGCCTAGCTCCTGTAATATAGTTGGTCCTAGACTATAAGCTGCACCATTAGCACAATCTATAACAATCTTCAATCCATCTAAAGTTTTTCCTTTAGGGAAGGTGTTTTTAACAAATTCTATATATCTACCTGGAGCATCATCAAGACGTTTCGCCTTACCTAAATTACGTGGCTTTGCTAAAAAGCTTTCTAAATGTCTATGATGCATTAATTTTTCAATGCGTAATTCAACTTTATCTGATAATTTAAATCCATCCGGACCAAATAACTTAATGCCATTATCATAGTAAGGATTATGAGATGCAGAAATCACTACTCCTAAATCTGCACGCAAAGATCTAGTTAGCATTGCAACAGCAGGAGTAGGCATAGGCCCTACCATTACTACATCCATCCCTACTGAAATAAAACCTGCAGTTAATGCTGACTCTATCAAATAACCCGATAACCTAGTATCTTTTCCTATAATCACTCTATGCCTATGCCCACCATTAGTAAAAATGCCACCTGCTGCCATCCCTAATTGCAAGGCAACTTCAGCAGTCATCACGCCCTGGTTTGCAGTATCTCTAATCCCATCGGTACCAAAAAATTTCTTAGCCATAATATTTTATAATCCTTTACTTAAGCTTGCTGTGGATTAGCATCATTCATATCTGTACCAGTTTTAGTTTTCGGAATAGAAGATTGCTTAATATTATTATTTTCTAGGTTCTCTACACGTTTAATTGGCTTACCTTCTGTAACATCTTTAATTTCATCACCAGTTAATGTCTCATATTCTAATAAAGCATTAGCTAATTTATGCAATTTATCAATATGCTTATTTAATATATCTTTGGCTAAATTATATCCTTCTTCAACTATTATTTTAATTTCACTATCAATAATACTAGTAATAGATTCTGATTTGTGTTTTTGAGTTCCAGCACTGCCAAGGTACATATCTTGCCCCTCCTTACCATAAAACAAGGGGCCTATTTTATCGCTCATACCCCATTCAGTTACCATAGCTGATGCCATTTTTGTAGCTTGCTGTATATCAGATGAAGCACCGCTTGTTACTTTTTCATATCCAAATATCAATTCTTCGGCAACACGTCCACCCATAGCAACTGCTATATCTGCTTTTAATTTTTCCCTTGTTACTGAAAATCTATCACTTTCCGGTAATCTCATAACTAAGCCTAGCGCCCTACCACGCGGAATAATTGTAGCTTTATGAATAGGATCAGAGGCAGGACAAAAAATAGCTACAATAGCATGTCCCCCCTCATGATAAGCTGTTAATTTTTTTTCTTCTTCACTCATCACCATAGACTTACGTTCTGCCCCCATCATTACCTTATCTTTGGCTGATTCTAATTCATGCATGGTCACGACTTTCTTATTATTACGAGCCGCAAGTAGAGCTGCTTCATTTACCAGATTTGCAAGGTCAGCACCTGAGAATCCTGGAGTACCTCGAGCAATAGTACGTGCTTCAACATCTGGACCTAAAATTACTTTTTTCAAATGCACTTTTAAAATTTGCTCACGCCCAACTATATCAGGTGGCGGTACTGTAATTTGTCTATCAAATCTACCAGGACGCAGCAATGCGGGATCTAACACATCTGGACGATTAGTTGCCGCTATCACTATTACGCCTTCATTAGCTTCAAATCCATCCATTTCGACTAATAGCTGATTCAAAGTTTGTTCACGTTCATCATTACCACCGCCAAGTCCTATCCCTCTATGACGCCCAACTGCATCTATTTCATCAATAAATACTATACAAGGCGCTCCTTTTTTAGCTTGTTCAAACATATCACGAACACGACTTGCACCAACCCCTACAAACATTTCAACAAAATCAGACCCAGAAATTGTAAAAAATGGCACATTTGCTTCACCAGCAATAGCACGCGCAAGTAGAGTTTTACCAGTACCTGGAGGGCCTATTAATAAACAACCTTTCGGTATTTTGCCACCTACAGACTGGAATTTACTTGGATCTTTTAAAAAATCGACTATTTCTAATAACTCTTCCTTAGCCTCATCAATACCCGCAACATCATTAAATGTAACTTTTACACTTTTCTCAGTTAGTAACCTAGCCCTAGATTTTCCAAATCCCATCGCTCTACCACCTCCACCTTGCATTTGCTTCATGAAGAAGATCCATACTCCGATCAGTAATAAAATAGGAAACCATGATAATAATACACCAAGTAAAGAGTTCATTTTACTCTCACGTGGTGCTGCTTCAATTCTTATATTATGATTTTTGAGTTTCTCTACTAATGCAGGATATTCAGGAGCATAAGTAGTAAAACGTGTTCCATCTTGGAATTTACCTTCAATATCACGTCCTTGAATTAAGACGCTATTTACTTGCCCTTCATCAACTTTATTCAAAAAATCAGAAAAAGCCATATTTCCATAGCTTTCATGAGTAATATTGTCATGAAATAGATCATATACAACTATTAATAGCCCTAATAATACTATCCAAAAAATTAAATTCTTGCCTGCATTTTTCATAATAAAACAAACCTACCTTTCTTATATCATACGTGTAAGTGGCGTAACTGGATTAAAATCTATCTTTATATTATTCTTTAACCATTCATATTCATAATAATCTATATGGGGAATGGCAACTACTTTATCAAGTATCCTAAGAGCTGGCAAAGTTGCCATAACGCTTTTTGGCATATTTTTATTATATAATAAACTATTTTGATTTTTCATATATATAGACAGTCCTTCACAGAGTAAATAATTTATTGTTATATCGTGATCAGAATGCCCATTTATTTCATTAGTAACAACCAAAAACCTATTATCCCACATCATAGAATTATTATCTATTAAAATAGTATTTATATTATGTTTTACCGCTTCACGATACACTAATATTTCATTTTTGTCTCTAGTTAATGATATTTTACAATTACCTAAAGTAAGTGTATTAAAAATTTTATTATTTATGATTACAGATCTTAATAAATTAATACTTTTAAATCGTGGCCTTTTTTCATTCCCAGAAATTGTTGTTATTAACCGTGATAATAAACATAAAGATTCTTCTGGATCTATCTTAAGAAATTTTTCAACTAATATTCTAGCATAACCTTCTGTATAAATACGTATGGCATTTATTGCTTCTCTGCTTACACTATTTTCTATACTATTACGCACTCTCTGCATATTGTCAATTGTAGAGTTTAAACGTTTAGTTAATAACGATTCATCACCTCCATAAGCGAGTAAAATTTTTCTTAATCTATTGCGTTGATATTTATCACTTTTATTAGATGGATCTTCATACCATACATAGTTATTTACTTCTAAATAATGCTTTAAGCTCGCTTTAGAAATATTCAAAAAAGGTCTAATAATTCTAATGTTATTAAAATAACTAATTTTATACATAGCAGATAACCCATCAATACCACTACCTCGATCAATATTATTTAAAAATGTCTCAATTTGGTCCTCTTGATTATGCGCAATACATAAATGTAAAATATTATTTTCTTGGCACCAGTTAGTAAGTAACTCATAACGCACCTTTCTAGCGTGAGCTTGTATATTACTCGTTGGCTTAATGGGGTTATCCCAGCGTAAGATAATATGTTCTATACCATATCTTAATAATTGAGCACCTACTAATTGCGCTTCACTCGCAGATTCCGCACGCAATCCATGATCAACTGTAATAGCTATTATTTTCCCTTTTTTATTATACACCCATTCTGTAAGCAAATAAGTTAGCGCCATAGAATCTATCCCTCCAGATAATGCAACCGCTATTATAGGCTGATCCTCAAAAGGCTCAAATTCCTTCATTCTTTGAGTGATAACTTGTAATGTAATAGGTAAAATATCCCCGACCATTAAGATAGACATATATAGAAAATCAGTTGGAATGTCTTCTTAAACTATCATTGCATTATGAAATTTACAACTTAAAACTTCATTTATAGCTTTCTTAATAATAATACCGCTAGATTCACTCTTCGATAAAAAATAATCAGCACCATTTTCCATCACTCTATTAATCATACGCTCATCAGAATGATCACTGATTACAATAATAGGCATAGATGGAAATAAAGCTTTTAATTCTACCAGAGCCTTAATATCTTTTGCATCAGGTAAAGATAGATCTAACAATATTATGTCTATTTTTTCTGAATTAAGAATATTAATACTATCTTTTAATCTGTGAGCTGTCACTATATTAAAATAATTACGACTTTCTTGATACGCAAGTGCTTTAGTAATAGCCTTAGCATCCCCAATTAAATCTTCTATTAGCAACAATGATATATTACTTGCAATATATGACATATAATTCTCCATTTATGTTAACTTATTTTCTTGAGCCAATAGCTAAGATTTTCTAAAATTCAGATAAAATTTACTTCCTTTTCCTACCTCTGATTCCAGATTTATTGTACCGCCACATACTTCTATAATTCTTTTACACATCCCTAGGCCAATGCCATATCCTATAACCTCTTCTTTTGTATGCAATCTTTGAAAAAGCGTAAATATTATTTCAAAAAACTCTTCTTCAATTCCTATACTATTATCCTCAACAATATATTGAATTTTATCTTTATACTCAATACAGCTAATAGTAATAACAGTATCTACATCTTTTTTTCTAAATTTTATTGCATTTTCTATTAATTCTCTAAAGACATAAATCAAATATTTTTCTGAACCAACTATAGTATGAAGTTCGTTTGCATAATTAACAGTAACATTACTAGCTATAATTTGCTCTGATAAATTACTGATTGCCTTCAAAATAATATTGTCACAATTTACCACTGTTAACATAACAGGATGATTACGCAAATTCATATATTCAAGCAAAGCATTTATCAAAATCTTCATATCCTGAATAGCTGCTTCTATCTCGTGCAAATATATATTACCTAAAAAAATATGTTTATTTTTAAGTAATGTTACCAACTCAGCGTATTCTGTATCTAATACACGTAGCGGCTTTTTTAAATCATGCGACAACACATATGTTATTAGCTCATAATCACTATCTACAGCATTATTTCTAATTTCATTTTGTTTTGACATATATCAATATTACAACTCTATACAATACAGCAAAAGCAATTCTACATGACTAACGGGCAATAAAGTAATTTTTAAACTGCTTAAACTATATTTATAATATTATATGTTTATTATTACAACACAACCTATTATATTTAAAAAAATAAATATAATAAGAGAAGTTGTAGGTATAGGGAAAAATACTACAATTAGTAGGCTAACTTTTATGTGCTAATGTCTACATCAAAGCTTCTTTTAGTATAATATTTTCTCAATTTTTAACATAATTTAAAAGCATGGTTATAAACATACCTTATAGAAACTATATTACTTTTATAAAGCATTATAAAATGCTTATAATAACTTTTTTTATAGGCGTCTCCATTTCACTCTTTGCTTTTATATTTGCCCTACAAAATCTTCATAAAAAAAATAAAGAGCATTTCTATGCTAACACACGTACAACGCGCGTTTTGCTCCGTAATGAATTAAATAGCCATATACGCGAATTAGAGCTACTAGCAAAACTATATGCAAAAGAATTAGATGTAGATAACAATAAATTACAATTTTTAATTCAGTATATTTTTAACAAAAAACAATTTACTACTTTAGCCTGGTTTTCTCCAAAATACGACTCTAATTTTGAGCATGAAATTACGTGGCTTCATAAACCACAAAATCGCTATTTCCCAACTGAACAAGGAAAGCAAAATTTAATATCCAATATTATACAGACATTTGAAGCAAATTATCCCATTATACAACCTATAGCAACAGCGCCTTTTTCATATTACAAAAATTATAACAATGAAATTGCTATAATTATACCTGTATCTACTCAATTAACTAATACATATGGCGATATATCACCAAAGTTTTTAATTGGGGTACTAGACTTAGGGGAGTTTTTTGAGACTATATTAAAATGGAATAATCATATGGAAAATGAATTTGTAATCCACATATATGATGAAACTAGCAAAAACAGTGCTCAGCATATATATTATACAGATAAGCATTTTTCTAAATTTTCTGGTTCTAAAAAATTATCACTTAACTATAATTTTACCAATAATTCACTTACTTTTGCACATATTGAATATCTTAAATTATTATCTAGATCTTGGAAATTAGTATTTATACCAACAAAACATTATTTTAATACCGTTCATAATAATTGGCCTCCTTGGATCATTTTGCTATACGGGATGTTTATTACTACTTTAATTGAGATGCTGTTATATTATCTAATTAATCGCAATACGCAAATTCAAACATTGGTAAGCGAGCGTACAACAGAATTAGAAAAGGCAAAAGAAACTCTTGAAGAAAATCAATATAGATTAAGTACTATATTATATACGATGGTAGATGGTATTATTATATTTAATGCACAAGGTATGATTCAATCCATTAATCCAGCCATTGAACGTATTTTTGGGTATACATCTGAAGAATTAATTAATCAACATATCAAAATATTAATACCCAAACCATACTTAAAGAAATACTTAGGATACATACGTTTTCTCTTTACGCCTTCCCAACATAAAACTACCCAAATCGATGATATAGAGGCTATACGTAAAAATGACTCTACCCTTTTTATAGACATTGGGATCAATACAATAAAAATTAATCAAGAAATTATGATTGTAGCTAGTGTGCATGACATTACAGAACGTAAACACACAGCACAACGGCTAGCATTATATACACATGAGCTCGAACAAGAGCGTAAAAAAGCAGATAATGCTAATAAAGCTAAAAGCGAATTCTTGGCTAATATGAGTCATGAAATTCGAACACCCATGAATAGTGTTATAGGCATGGTAGAATTGTTATTAAATACAGAACTCACTCGAGAGCAGCGAAAATATGCTCAAGCTATACATAATTCTAGTGATTTATTGATTGAAATTATTAATGATATTTTAGATTTGTCAAAAATTGAATCAGGCGAATTAACTATTAACATCTCACCCATTGATCTAAGGGTATTACTTACTGAAGTTATACAACTGCTTACACCTAGGGCAACTGAAAACAATTTAGACATTTTAGTATCTTATCCTATAGATTTACCTACATTAATTACAGACACCATTAAATTACGACAAATTATTATTAACTTACTTAGCAATGCAATTAAATTTTCTAATGATAGCTATATATTAATTAATATTATTAAAGTAGCACAAAATGATCATTCAATAGATTTATTAATTGAAATTAAAGATAACGGCATTGGTATATTAAATAACAAGTTAGATAAAATTTTTGAGAATTTTACACAAGCAGATGAATCTACTACCAGACAATATGGAGGTACAGGTCTAGGACTTGCTATATGTAAAAAACTAGTAGGATTATTCGGAGGCACTATCGGAGTAAAAAGCGAACTATCTAAGGGATCTACATTCTATTTTTCTATAAACACCGCTATATTGGCTACCCCAGCTCCTAAGCAAGATCTAATGCACCCCTTAATAAATAAAAAAATACTATTTATAGATCCATATATTGAGAATCATAATATAATAAAGGAATATGTAAAAATTTTTAGTATGGAAATTGATTTTGCTATTTCTGCTTACCAAGCTCTAGATATCTTGACAAACTCTAATAAGATATACAACTTTGTTATTATTAATAATATAATCAAGGATCTATCGTTACTAGAGTTTGGTTCCTATATGTATACACACTCTGGGCGTAATAATATAAAGTTAATAGCTATTATTAGTATTGATCAATTAAATAGCTTTTCCTTAACCACTCAACATTATTTCGATGCATTTATAGTAAAGCCTATCTATGCTAGTAATTTATTAGCTACCTTAAATAATACATTGGGTAATTCTTCTATCCAAGAGTACACTCAGATAACTACACCTCTTACCTCTTCTAATACCAATCTAGATCTTAATATTTTAGTAGTAGAAGATTATCCTCCCAATCAACGTTTAACACAAAAAATTCTAGAAAAATTTGGGTGTAAAGTAAATATTGCAAGTAGTGGACAGGAAGCTATTCAAATGATAGAACAATATTGCTACGATTTAATATTTATGGATTGCCAAATGCCGCATATGGATGGATATGAGACTACTACTATTTTACGGAATAAATATCCCAAAAATCATCTGATTATTATAGCCATGACCGCTAATGCTTTAATAGGTGACCGTGAAAAATGTTTAGCTTATGGCATGGATGATTATATAGCAAAACCTATAAAACAAAAAGATATAAAGCAAATATTAAATAAATGGTGTAATAATCAACATAATAACTGTAATTATTTAGAACACATAGGGTAATATGACAATAAATATAGCGATCCAAATGGATCCTCTAGCTAACATAAACTTTCTAACTGATACAACCATATTACTTGCTTACGAGGCTTATCTTAGAGGATATAAGATCCATTATTATAACCCTACAAACTTAGCCCTTAACCAAAGTAAAGTTATGGCTTACGTACAGCAATTAACTTTTGGTCAGGAGCACAAAGCCTATAAATTAAGCCCTCCAGAATTGCTTGATTTAAGCACTATGCAGGTAATTCTAATAAGACAAGATCCTCCTTTTGACATGACTTATCTCACTACTACATATATTCTTGAACATTTATCTTCTAAAGTACTAGTGATTAATAATCCTACTGAAATCAGAAATTGCCCTGAGAAAATTTTTGTTCATAATTTCCAGCAATTTATGCCTCCTACCTTAATTACAAATAATATACAATTAATTAAAGAATTTAAAAATAAACATAATGAAGTTGTTCTAAAGCCCTTATATTGCTATGGTGGGCAGGATATTATACATTTAACCCATAATGATGATAATCTGGACAGCCTTATAAATATGTATATGAAGCTATATTCCACTCCATTAATAATACAACAATATCTACCAGAGGTAAAATATGGCGATAAACGTGCTATTTTAATTGATGGGGAATTAGTAGGAGCATTTTCTAGAATACCTGAGTCAGGGAAAATTGTTTCTAATTTAGCAGCAGGAGGCATAGCATGTGCTGCTGAGCTCACTTCTCATGAAAAATATATTTGCAATATTGTAGGATTAGAACTGAAAAAAAGAGGCTTATTTCTAGCAGGGCTTGACTTTATAAATGAGTATATAACTGAAATTAATATTACGTCTCCTACAGGCTTTGTAAGTGTAAATAAATTCTACAACATAAAATTAGAAGAAATTTTTTGGCAGAAAGTATCAATGCTTATAGTAAAAACAGTTGAAGGTTGATACTAAGGAGTAAAGTCTACTAATTGCTCATACTACCGGACAAAAAATTGTAAGATAGGCTATATATAAGATATACTCTTTTTTGTCATACTCACGCATGCGGTAATCTAGTAATATGGACCAAACTTCACTATAGCGAATTAATTGGTAATAGGGGTAGAAACAAGGTGCGAAGTATACTTGTAGCTACATAAGCTAACCGAATGACGGTGTCCCTATTACAAATTAAAAAACTATAAATACCCGTTTTCACGGGTATGACCAAGAGGAATTGCTTTTTTTTATTACTCCATCATTTCTTTACATTTTTTGTCCGGTAGTATAACTAATTGCTAGGTTTTGGTTTATCTGCCTTATGTCAATTATCAACTATTTTAATATTATTTAAATGCATATATATGAGCAAAACTTATAGGGTTTTCTCCTCGTTCATAGTAATCAAACTGTAGCTGTTTTGATTATATTATTTTTGTTATGCACCTCATTTGGGTTTTTTGTTATTATATAATTAATTATAACAACTATCCAAAGCGTGCTAAGCCACCATGTTTGCCATATTCCAAAACTTAACATCGCAAACACAAAAAAAGCACTGATAGACCCCATATAAATACTAATTTGTTTAGCATTCGTTATCGTGGAGAGTTTTAAATAAAGCTGATATAATATTATAGAGATAATACTCACGCCTAACAATCCTGTTTCAAGCCAAATCTGAATAAAAGCGTTATGTGGGTGTAATTGTATAATATTTTGACTTTGATTCACTAGTTTATTTAAAGCATCTGAAGCATTAATTCCCCATCCTAAGAAAGGACGATCTTGTATTAAAATAAGAGCATTATTCCACATATTTACTCTTTCAAGGCAATTGAAAGGGAGGTTCGGTATAATATAATCCTTAACATATTCACATTGTAATATTATAATAAAAATCACAGGAGTATAAATAAATAATAAAATTATACTAAACATAATAATTTTGACAGCTACACGCTTTATTACTATACCCATACCCATTGCAATTAATGCAATACAAACTGATAATAATGCAGCAAGCATATTATGCGTACAATAATTAAGCACTGTAATTAATATTAAAAATAGATAACTCCACGATTTTTCATATAGATATGTATATAATACTGGTAACAGTATTGTAAATAATGCTGTTGCTTTTTCGCCTGGTTCACGCAATTTATCAACTTTAAAGGAAAAAATATTACGCAAAAAGACATTCAAGGAATGTCCTGATAAACATTCAGCCATTAAAAGAGTATTCACTATAATTAAAGCCCATATTAGATAATTCTTTCTCAACTTCATAGGTTGAAGGGCACTAGAACTTAATAAGCGAAATACATACATTCCGGTACCAAATAAAAGAAAGATTTTTATAATAGTGCTTAAACTACGCATTTTATTAGCAGACCAATAACTTGTAATTAACGCATAAAGCAAAAATATTAAAAACATTAATACTATATTATCGGCACGAAGTAATTTTAACACCTCTTTAGAAGATCCTTTTAAATTATATATTATAATTAAAGCCATAACAATAAATATGGACGCAATTAAACCCCCTGACAATGCTAATATAGGCCCACTAAAGACTATTAAATATATAAGTAAAGATGGATTAAATTTTTGATTCATGCACCCTCAAAATCAAATTATTAAAATATACTATAGCCAACTAACTTTTTGATGGCACAATATAATTTTTGCTAAAATGCTTCACTATCTCTTGCTTAATATATATAGTATATACTTTTAAATGTAAACAACGAGGGTTTTAAGTTACATCCATTTTTATCCTACTTTCTGTAGATAGTAATTTTCTCTATAGTCGGGGACTTTTATAACTTACATCACTTGCGTCATCTGCACTATGATATTTTCTTTTACTCGATATTCTGGAGACAAATGTTGACTTATCCTCTCTATACTCTGACAATTGTTCTTCTAAAATATTACATTTCTGGTGCCGTTCTGATAATAATTCTAAAACTTCTGGATCAATTGACCTAAATCTACGAGTCACATCCTTTAATTGACACATATCTTCATTGGTATATATAATACGATCCAAATTTGGAGAAAATTGGTTATTTAATATAGATAACATTTGCTCTGTTTGCTCAGGCCTTGATGATAACAATAACAAAACTTGCTTAAAATTCTTTGGATTAATGATATAGCCAAAACAATTCTTAGTTTTATACTCTGGATACTTCTCATAACTATCTCTATCAGAAGCTTCTTTTTTCATTGTAGCAATTGTGATCCCAGTTAGGAGTGAATATGGCACCATAGAAGTAAATTCTATAGGGTTATTCTCGTGTAATAAAGTTGCAAACATAGGTTCAATTTTTTTACCTATTTCTTCTTTATCAGTAACTCTAAAACTATTAGCTATAGTTTTTAACTCTCGAGCAATCTGTAAGTCATTAATTTTTTCTATATGAGCTATTAAGTTTACAGGGTAACCCTCATTCTCGATACGATATTTAAATATTGCCTTCACGATTCTTAAATCTTCTATAGTAATAAAGTTGCATATTATATCTTCTTCTAGTGTATGGGCAAAAATAGAATTTATTTCCTTAACAAACACCTCTATTTGTAAATCAATGTTTTCTTGCTCTTCATCAGATATTTCCTCACTTTCAGAAAAATCTTTATAATAACCATCTCCCTTTTCTACTTCATTTAAATCGATGTTACTACATGCAAGTAAATACTTAAGATAGCTTTGATTCTCTTTTGAATAGGCAATTTTTATAGCATTGTGCGTTATATTAGCTCCATTCTCTACTAAATAAGACATTATCTCAAAACTATTATCTTGCGTAGCTTTTTCTAATAATTCTTCCTTATTCGCTTTATTATGAATAAATTCTGCACATGATTTTATTATAGCAATATTATCATGTGTGATGGTATTAGGTATAATTTTAGGAACTAAATTATCATAGGCTTCTTGAGGCAATTGGGTTATTAAATATATAGCAATCTCATTAAAACCCGATTCAAGAGCTATATCTAAAGCACTACTACCATACTCCATTTCCCCCAAAAGGGATATATGATTGTCATCAAAAAATTTAGCTCCTTGCTCTATTAAATACTTTACTATTTCTAATTTATTGTTCTTTACTGCAACTTCTAAAATATTAGAAGGCGGCATATTATGAAAATATTGTTTATCTATATCAACGCCTTTATTTAATAAATACTTTAAAAAATCACGATTATTTTCTTTAATACTTTTTTCTAAAACAACAAAAAGATTTTTATGAAAATCGTCTATATAAATAGTAGCGAGTACACCCTGATTTTTCCACAATTTCTCTGTTGGCAATTTATTTAATGCTTCTTCTATTTCTTCTATTATCCTCTTTATTTCTTCAATATTAAATTCAGCAAACATTATATTTAAATCACGACTCTTTTGCTCATGAAAGAGTCTTTGGGATTGATTCATATGAGCAATAATAGGATGCTTAGGTAAGTTACCTAACATGAAATTAGAATTAGGATAATGATGGCTATACTGTATCTCTTTAGACATAATGTTACTCTTATAATTTAAAAAGTATAATTCTTTATAGATACTAAATAAAATCTTAAGTAATATATGTCAATATGTATTGATATGATAACCGATTGTAAAATAAATAACTAATAAATAAAATAAGATTTTAGAATTCTAAATTCATTAATAAATCACTTGTGTAAAATATAAGCCACAAGCAGGAGAAGTTGGACCTGCTTTCGCACGATCTCTTGCAAGTAAAACTTCATTTAAATTCTCTGGTAACCAAGCATGCTCTCCTACTAATTTAAGACTACCAACAATGTTACGCACCATATGATGTAAAAAAGAAGGAGCTGCTATATCAAAAAATATATATTCATTGATTTGTTCAATATTTATTTTGTCTATAGTTCTAATAGGTGTAGATGCTTGACAAGCCGCTGCTCGAAAACTACTAAAATCATGTTGACCAATCAAATATTGAACAGCTTTTTGCATAGCATTCAGATCCAATGAATGCTTAATATGCCACGCTCTATTTCGTTCTAAGGATAAAGGAGCCGCTCTGTTAATGATTATATATTTATATGCCCGTTTTAAGGCACTAAATCGAGCATGGAAATGCTTATCTACAATTTCACAATTTAAAATGCTTATATTTGTGCGTTGTAAATAAAAATTCAAAGCATTTTGTATAGTAATACAGTTAAATTTTTTATATAAATCAAAATGAGCTACTTGTCCGGTTGCATGTACACCTGCATCAGTGCGTCCTGCACCATATACTACAGCCACTTCTTGAGAAAATTTGCGTATAGCTTCTTCTATTCTTTGTTGTACAGAAACAGCATTTTGTTGTTTCTGCCACCCACAATAGTTAGTGCCATCATACTCTATAATAATTTTATACCTTGTATATAAGGCCATAATATATAAATTAAGAAAATAATAAAATATAGTAATTAAAATATTAGTAACATTCAGAACATTTTATACAACATACTATGTAAATAATGCTAAACAGTTATATACTCAAATTAATAATCTATACATATAATTGATAATTTCTATATTGCTATATAAAAATTAAAATTATTTGACCTATATGCATAGCTAAGGTAAAACTAAACTCTTAACATAATTTACTATAATGATTATAAATTAGGATTAATTAAATGCATAACAATACTTATGATAACAATAACGTATTTGCACGTATTATACGTGGAGAGTTAAATACTCAGAAAATATATGAAGATGAAAATGTTTTAGCTTTCAATGATATTTCTCCTTCTGCACCAGTACATATATTAGTTGTTCCTAAAAAAATTGGCTATATTTCTTTTCATGATTTTCTTGAAAAAGCTTCCAGCAAGGAAATTAGTATTTTCTTTAAAACTATACAAAAAATAGCTTCTTTAAAGGAACTAGATAAAAATGGTTATAGACTTGTTACTAATATAGGTTCTGATGCATTACAAGAAATCTTTCATTTTCACGTACATATTTTAGCAGGTAAATCTCTTGGTCCGATTTTAACCTAATTTACATGGTTTAAAAATATCTATAAATAAATTAATATATCAAAAGTAATTTGTTTGGTAACTAGGTGTATAGTTTCGAGGGTTGATGGTTAGGATTAATTCTAAAGTTTTTAGCATTCTGTTGATAACAAGTCAAGATCATTTTCCAAGGGGTTTTTCTAGCAATAGTAGAAAGCCTTTTAGCATAATTATAAGCCATAACAAAAGCTTGCAGATGATTATCTAACTCTTCTCTACTGCTATAATGATATTGTTTAGTGGTAGCTTCTTTGATAGTCCTATTCATTCTTTCTACTTGACCATTAGTACTTGGAGTATAAGGCCTTGTTGTACGATGCCTGATACCATAATTTTTGCATTTCAGATCAAATCTATGTCTTACTTTTGGGGCTCTGTACCTGGCTAAGCTATTATAAGCAAATTGAACACCATTATCAGTCAATATGGTATGTATCTTAAATGGACAGCTGCTTACCAAGTTATCAAGAAAATTACTTGTGGTATCTCCATTGCTATTATTATGCAGTTCAACATAAGCAAATTTACTCACTCTACATATTGCCACAAATATGTAGAATTTTCCTTCTCCAATTCTTACTTCTGTGATATCAAGATGCATAAATCCTATTTCATAAGTTTTAAATTTCTTCTTCTCTTTGATATTAACTTCTTTGGGTAAGCAAGATAAACCATAGCGTTTAAGACATCGGTAAAGATTAGAACGAGTTAAATAAGGTATTTCTTTAATAAGTGCATCAAAGCAATCATCCAAAGGTAATTGCGTAGACTTACGAAAAGCAATAATCAAAGCTTCATCTTCGGGCTTCAAAATAGTAGTTGCTTTTTTAGGAGCGTTAGAGCGATCTTCTATTCCTTCTTCTTTTCTTTGACGCCATTTTATCACAGTTTTAGACGTATTAGAATTTAATTTACTATACTTATATGGATAAAATAAAAATTAGATATACACGAAGAAGTATATCGCTTACTCAATATAATAAATCACTACACTAATTGTAACTACTTAAGAATATTTTTCTTATAATTATGCTATATAAAAAAGGGATACAAAAACTATAAAATTTATATCCCACAAACCTCAATAATAAAATAAAAAGTTTTAAATATTAGACCCATTCAACTCTGGGCGTTTAACATGCACATTAACAGAAATTTCTACTTCTGGATGAAGACCAATAACAATTGCATACGTACCTATAAATTTTATTGCAGTATTTATTATAACTTGATGCTTGGTTACTTCAACACCCTTTGCTTTAAAAGCAGCAGCAATATCTTTTGCACTTACAGAACCAAAAAGTTTACCATCATCACTAGCTTGTCTTAAAATTTCTAATTCAATATTTTGAATCTGTGATGCAATGTTTTCTGCGGCCTGTTTATGGGAAAGGTTTTTTTGTTCAATCTCAATTCTCTTCTGTTCGAACAACGCTTTATTTGCATCCGTAGCACGTAAAGCCTTATTACGTGGTAGTAAAAAGTTACGTGCATAACCACCCTTAACTTTTACTGTATCTCCTACTGAACCTAATCTACCAACTTTCTCTAATAAAATAACTTCCATTGACTTTTTCCTCAACTATATAATTACATTACTTTTGTGCATAAGGAAGCAAGGCTAATGAACGAGCACGTTTTATAGCTATTTTCAATTCACGCTGCTTTTTTGCCGAAACAGAAGTAATACGACTAGGTAAAATACGCCCTCTTTCCGAAATAAAACGTGATAACAATTTTACATTTTTATAATCAACTTTTGGACTTCCTTCTTCTGATAATGGACATCTTTTCTTTCTTTTAAAAAACACCTGAGTAGGTGATACCATTTTTATTTTATCTTGATCATTAGAGCCATGTCTTGTTTTACTCATTTTTTACTCCTGCATTTACTCATCTATTATAACATTACTTACACCATCTGTATCATCATCCTGAGATGCAATAATAGAAGAAGGACCTTCGCTAACTTCTTTTACTCTTATTGTAAGGTGACGCAATATATCTGGATTAAGTTTAATACGTCTTTCCATTTCTTCAACAGCAGTATGTAACGCATCAAGAACTAACATCACGTAATAACCCTTTTTACTTTTATTAATAATATAAGCTAAATTACGCAGTCCCCAGTGCTCGGTTTTTAACACTTTACCCCCGCTCTCAGAGATAACTTTAGAAAAAGTATCTACTAATCTGTTAATCTCTTGTTTAGATATATCAGGACGCACTATAAATGTAGATTCATAAAAAGCCATGGTTACCGTTCAATTTTATATTCCTAAAATAATAATAACATGCATTACGTTACTTTTAACGCAGCAGGGTATTACCATACATTTTTTTTTTTTATTTGCAAGTAAAGTTTTACAGCTATCTATAAAATCTTTTGATTAGTTTTATGCCAATCCTCTAAAAAGGTTTGTAACCCTTTATCAGTAAGGTGATGATAAACCAGTTGTTTTATTACAGATGGAGGTATAGTCGCTACATGAACCCCTAATTTAGCACTTTTTATTATGTGCAAAGGATTACGTACAGATGCAACTAGTACTTGTGTATTAAAATCTGGATATTTATTATAAATACTACAAATATCTTCAATAAGCTTAAAGCCATCTTGACCAATATCATCTAGTCTACCAACAAACGGGGATACAAAAGTAGCACCAACTTTAGCAGCAAGAATCGCCTGCGCTGCAGAAAAACATAAAGTGATGTTCACCATAATATCTTCATTTGTTAATATCTTACATGCTTTTAATCCATCTAAAGTAAGAGGCAACTTTACTACAACATTCCTGGCAATTTTGCTAAGTTTTTTTCCTTCTGCTACCATTTGCATATACTCAGTTGCAATAACTTCTGCGCTTACAGGACCATCTACTATATGACAAATCTCTTTTATTACTTCTAAAAATTGGCGGCCAGATTTAGCTATCAAGCTTGGATTGGTTGTAACACCATCAATTAACCCTGTATTAGCTAATTCTTTTATTTCATCAATATTAGCAGTATCTATAAAAAATTTCATTACTATATACCATATAACTGAATAAATACAGTTTATACAAGAGCTTACTTGCTTTATCCTGAAAATAACCAGCTTATTGTGAAAGTCAAGTTTTTTATACTAGCATTTATAAATATTTTCTTCTCTAAAAATCATGAAGCCTTTAATAAAAATTATTTACAAATCCTATTAATGAATAGAACAAAGCTCATAACTTTATTCTATTCATTACGGTAATACTATTTTGCTGATTTATGTCTAGAAATGGCATCTGTTATAAGTTTCATAGCCATTTCTACATCTTGCCACCCTGTAATCTTTACCCATTTCCCTACTTCAAGTTTTTTATAATACTCAAAAAAGTGATTAATACGTTGAATTGTAATTTGAGGTAAATCTTGATATGAATGTACATTATCATAATAAGTAGTAAGTTTCTGAGTAGGTACAGCCAGAATTTTTTCATCTTGTCCCGATTCATCTTCCATAATCAAGACTCCTATAGGACGTGCAGGCAATATACTACCAGGAATTACTGAAAATTCACTAACAACTAATACATCTATAGGATCTCCATCATCAGATAAAGTATGTGGTATAAAACCATAATTACATGGATAAAACATTGCTGTAGGTAAAAACCTATCTACCATAATAGCATTAGAATTTTTATCAACCTCATATTTAACAGGAGGGCCTCCCATGGGTATCTCAACTATAACATTAAATTCATGTGGCGGATTTTTACCTGTCGGAATTTTATCTAGATACATAATGACTACCTTTTTAAATAAATTATATCACTAAATTGACTTTTATCATAATATTATGTAGACATACAAGAAGAGTTTAAAATTTTCTTCAGGAATAGGAAGGATGGCCGAGTGGTTTAAGGCGCATGCCTGGAAAGTATGTTCACGCACAGCGTGTCCAGGGTTCGAATCCCTGTCCTTCCGCCATTAAACATTAAATTATAGTTTTTATCCAAAAACTATAATTCGATTATTAATAAGCTACCTGAAAAAAGCAATAAATTACTATACTATAAAAAATTATTAGGTTAATATAAATTTCTAATAATATTAATTTTTTATTATATTTAATTTAATAATTTATTTATATTATAATAATATTATATAATTAACTTATAAAATAAAAAGCAAGGATTGAATGGTTAAAAGTCAGATAAATTTTCATAATCCTCTAAAAGTTGCATTACAACATTGTAGAAAAGCTTTTATTATTACCTTTATTTTTGCCTTTGCTGTAAATGTATTAATGCTT
This sequence comes from Rickettsiales bacterium Ac37b, assembly GCA_000746585.2. Lineage (NCBI taxonomy): Bacteria > Pseudomonadati > Pseudomonadota > Alphaproteobacteria > Rickettsiales > Rickettsiales bacterium Ac37b. The sequence continues at coordinate 973,849 of CP009217.2, read as the reverse complement.
TTAACCTCAGTATACTCCTTACAGGTTTTAGATAGGGTAATTTCAAGTCGTAACTTAGAAACTCTGTTAATGCTATCTTTAATTGTGGTAGCGGCTTATGTAGCTCTTACATTATTACAAATTACACGTTCCTTTGTTTTAATCAAGATCAGTGAATGGTTAGATACTCTTTTAACTCCTATATTATTTAGCCATAGTATTTCACTGTCAGTTTTACGCTCTTCAGTTGGTGCAAACCAAGCTTTAAGAGACTTAGATACAGTCAAAAATTTCTTAACTAGCGCTGGTATCAATACTTTATTTGATGCACCTTGGGCTATTGTGTATTTAGCAGTAATTTTTATATTACATCCTTATTTAGGCTACCTAACTTTAATTGGTGGTATATTATTACTAGGTTTTGCTATTTTAAATGCATATGCTACAAGTAATAAACTCAATGAGGCAAATGAGCATTATATGAAAAGTATGTATCAATCTGATATTGCTACACGTAATGCAGAAGTTATTGAAGCAATGGGGATGCTTCCAGCTATTAATAATAATTGGGTAAAATTTAATAACAAAAAACTTGAGGCACAGTCAGTAGCTAGCTATAGGAATGGTATTATTTCTAATATATCAAAATTCTTGCGTATGCTATTGCAAATGTTGGTTACTGCTATAGGTGCATATCTAGTATTAATGGTCCCACCTATAGGATTTACTACAGGTGGAATGATTGCCGCATCTATATTAGTAGGTAGAGCTTTAGCTCCTATTGATACTGCAATTGAAACTTGGAAACAAATCACTGGTGCACGCAAAGCTTACCAAAGATTGAATGCTACCTTAGATCGCCCTAGTTTACGTCCAGAAGCTATGGCATTACCTGCCCCTATAGGGCGTTTAATAGTAGAAAATGCTTTTTTTGCGCCTCCAAGTAATACGCCTCAAGCAAATAAATATACTTTAAAGGGAGTAAATTTTGCCATCGATGCTGGAGATATCTTAGCAGTGATTGGCCCTAGCGCTGCTGGTAAATCATCTTTAGCTAAATTAATAGTAGGTGTATGGAAACCGATAAGTGGAACAGTACGACTAGACGATGCAGATGTTTACTCATGGAAAAGAGATGATTTTGGAAAACATGTAGGATACTTGCCTCAGGATGTAGAATTATTCAATGGTACTATAAAAGATAACATAGCTCGTATGCAAGCTGATGTCGATCCTGCAAAAGTGGTAGAAGCAGCTCAAATAGCTGGTGCACACGAGATGATTTTACATTTACCAAATGGATATGATACAGATATTGGTATGGGTGGTTCCTCTTTATCTGGGGGACAACGTCAACGTATTGGCTTAGCTAGAGCATTTTTTGGAGATCCTAAACTTGTAGTACTGGACGAACCTAATGCAAATTTAGATGAGATAGGAGAACAAGCTCTAATGCGAGCTTTAAGCAGTGCTAGAACTAAGAAAATTACTACTATAGTAATTTCTCATCGTCCTTCTGTCCTTGCAAACGTTGATAAAATTCTAATATTACAAGAAGGTAGTATAGTAGCATTTGGACCACGTGACGAAGTTTTGGCAAGATTTGCAAAAACACCTTCTGCTAATAATACACCCCATTTACAAAAAAGTAATCCATCTTAGGTGAATAAATTTATGTTACAGAATAAAAATCAGCAAGACACAGAACAAGATTTAAAAATTCATAACCTAAGCTTTGTTAATAAACTTATTGTTAAAGCTGGAAATATCACAAAAAATGATAAAGTTAAACATTATCTGTTTGTTATACTACGCAATATAGATAAATCTATAGATTTCATTATTAGGGAACGGCCACACAAATATGAAAGAAGCGATATATTACAAAATGCACGTTCACCTATTGTTTTTGGTATATGGGTTCTTATTTTAACGTTTGGGGTATTTGGCTTATGGGCTACTCTTGCTCCACTTGACAGTGCTGTTATCGCACCTGGAAAAATAGTTGTAGATAGCAATCGGAAAACTATCCAACATCTAGAGGGAGGCATTATTGAAAAAATCTATGTTAAAGACGGAGACCATGTAAAAGCTGGAGATCCTCTAATTTTATTAAGTGCAGCACGTGCAAAATCAGAATTAGATTCTTTAATCAGTCAAGAGCGCGCTCTTAAAGCGCAGGAAGATAGATTAATTGCTGAACGAGATCAAACTGAAACCATAAAATTCTCTCCAGAATTATTATCACACCTTAACATACCAGAAATTAAAACTAATATAGAAGGCCAAACTAATATTTTTAATACTAGAAAAAAATTTATTAATGAAAAAATTGATATTATACACAAAAAAATTGAGCAACATAAAAATGAAATTAGCAGTTATCAATCTCAAAAAGAATCAGCTATGGCTCAATTAAAAATAAACGAAGAACAATTAAGAATTTTAGATCCTTTGGTTAAAAAAGGTACATATCAAAAATTTAAATTTCAAGACCTACAATCACGTGTTGCCGCCCTACGCGGCAATATGGGAGAATATACCGGACGTATTTCCCAAGCAGAACAACAAATTAATGGTTTGCAAATTGAAATGATAAATACTACTACAACTATTTTAAATGAGGTAGCAAAAGAACTACGAGATACCCAAGTGCAGCTTTCAACCATACATGAAAAAATTAAAGCTGCTACCGATATATTAGATAGAATAATGATCATAGCTCCTCAAGATGGTGTAGTACATGATTTAAAATTCCATACTCTAGGGGGCGTTATTCCACCTGGGGGTATCATTGTAGATATAGTACCAGAAAAAGACCAATTAGTTATAGAAGCACAAGTCAGGCCTCAGGATATTAGCCATATTCATGTAGGATTTATTGCACATGTAAGACTTGGCGCATATAAAAGTCGTAATACACCTTTGGTAGATGGAAAAGTAGTATACATCTCTCCTGATATATTGGTAGATAAACAACAAATGAATCCTCAACCTCATTATGTGGCACGTATTGAAATAGATAAATCACAATTTATAGACAATCCTAGATTAAAGGATATAGAGTTATTGCCTGGTATGCCTGCAGATGTATACGTAGTCACAGGAACACGTACTTTACTTAGGTATTTACTTGATCCTCTTACAGATAGTTTAAATAAATCGTTGCGTGAAGCCTAAGTAGTAAAAAGGGTATAAAAACAATTATTGTATTTTTTTAACCTAGATTTTAAGGGGTTTGAAGTACCATATGTTAGTAAAGAGCTTAAGAATAATATTGCTCGTACACGTAATATTTATTGAGTTGGTAAATACTCTAGAAGCGATAAGCGAAGCCTACCATTGGTCCTACTCTCAGACAAAAAATTGTAAAAGAGGTTATAATATCAGATATACTCTTTTTTGTCACTACCTGCGAAAGTGGTAATAGTAATGTTCCAGATAGTCGTTTTCACGGGTATGACATCATTCTTGCTCATTATTTACATTTATTGTCCGAGAGTAGAAGAGCTTTTATGAATAACTATGTATTAAGTTTAAATATTTTTCTATAAAATTTTAAGAAACAGCTAATATATTAGATCCATAGTTTTCTATAATGCTCTCTATGATGCTTTTATAGGAGTCTATAATTACCTTATCACCGCGTGTTTCTATATTTAATCTTACTAAGGGTTCTGTATTAGATCCACGAATATTGAAACGCCAATCATCAAATTCTAAGCTTAAACCATCTGTATAATCTATTTTAGGATTAAATTTTTCAAAATACTCTAAAATTTTTGCAAATAAGAAATTTTTATTATGTACAGTATAATTCATTTCACCACTACAAGGGTAATGGTTAATTTGTTCCGCTACTAGTTGAGCTAATGATATATTACGCATACTAATAAGTTCTGAAATCAATAACCATGGTATCATACCACTATCACAATACGCAAAATCTCGAAAATAATGATGAGCACTCATTTCCCCACCATAAATTGCATTTTCATTTCTCATACTAGCTTTGATAAAGGCATGACCAGTTTTACTTTGTATAGCTTGTCCTCCAAAGTTATTAGCAATATCAACTGTATTCCAATACAATCTTGGGTCATGTATAATTTTTTCTTTAGGAAATTTTTTTAAAAATACCTCTGCAAGTAATCCAACTATATAATATCCCTCAATAAATTCTCCTTTTTCATCAAATAAAAAACAACGATCAAAATCACCATCCCAAGCTACTCCTAGATCAGCTTTATGCAACTTTATAGCTTCTGAGGTTACAAGTCTATTTTCAGGCAATAAAGGGTTAGGAACCCCATTTGGAAAGTTACCATCTGGCTCATCATGTATATATATGAATTCAAAAGGCAAATAGCGTTGTAACAACTTTATCACTACCCCCGCTGAACTATTACCAGGATTTACTACTATTTTTAAAGGCTTAAGATTATTATAGTTTATATATGTTAATAGATGTTCTATATAGCTTGTTTTATTATAATCATTATTAAGATTATATGATTTATCAATGTCATGCCACGCCATAATTTGAGGAAATTTGCGTATATAGTCCAAAATATCAAATAAACCATCGTCTCCAGAAATAGGCTTACTCTGTTCACGTACCAATTTCATACCATTATAACCTTTAGGATTATGACTAGCAGTAATCATAATTCCCCCTCCTACACCTTCTGAATAACGGTTAAATGTATGAAAATATACCTCTTCTGTACCACATAACCCTATATTAATTACATTTGTATGCGCGTGATTTAAACCTTTTATAACCGCATTAGCAAGCGCATTACTTTCTAAGCGTACATCATAACCTACTACCACTGTTCTCGGTTGAAAAACTTTACTATACGCATATCCTACATTATAAGCTAACTCTTCATTTAGCTCTTCAGGCACACGTCCCCTAATATCGTATGCTTTAAAACATTTTACATCATACATTAGCAACTCTACCATAAATATCATCAAACCGTACTATATCATCTTCTCCTAAATAGTTACCTGTCTGAATTTCGATTATTACTAACTTCTCTTTAAATGACATGTTACTAAGTCTATGTTTAGCTCCTGCAGGAATATAGGTAGATTCATTAACATTAAGAATAATTTCCTGATCTCCATTAATAACTCGTGCTTGGCCATTTACTACTACCCAATGTTCTGATCTATATTTATGCAGCTGTAAACTTAAACTGGCATTAGGATTTATTTCTATTCTCTTTATCTTAAACTTACTAGATTCTTCTAATATTGTATATGTGCCCCAAGGTCTATGTACAGTTTTATGCAATTTATGTGCTTCATGTTGATTGTATTTTAGCTGAGCGTATACACTTTTCACATCTTGCGCACTATCTTTATTTGCTATTAATAATGCATCTGGGGTATCTATAACTAATAAATTATCTATACCAACTGCCCCTACAACTCTTGTACTGCTACTAATATAACAATTTGTAACATTATGTAATACAGTCTCGCCATTTATGATATTACCTAAATTATCACTATTTTCTAGTTCACTCATGGCATTCCATGTTCCTACATCTTTCCAACCAATATTACACGAAACTACCGCAAGATTAGAAGATTTCTCCATCACAGCATAATCTATAGATTCTTCTCTAACCTTAGAAAAACTTATTGCATCTATATTCAATTGATGCACTTTCTTACCTTTAAGAGTTCGTGAATTATTAATACAATATTTTACACTTTCTAAAATATCAGGACAATGTTGTACCATCTCTTGCAGCATTATCTTAGCTGAAAAGCAAAATATACCAGAATTCCAAAGAAAATTTCCAGAATTTAAATAAATTTCTGCCTGTTCTTGTGATGGTTTTTCTACAAACCTAGAAACTTGATAAGTATTTAAACTTTCTATATAACCATATCCAGTTTCAGGTTTATTAGGCTTTATACCAAATACTACAATTTTACCTTGTTTTGTTAAGGACTCAGCCTCTAAAATTGCTGTATTAAACGCCTGTTGATCTGATATAATATGGTCAGAGGGTAGTACTAATAAGGTCGAATTTTCCCCATAAAGCTCTACAATATACAAAGTAACAGCGGCAATTGCCGCTGCTGTGTTGCGGCCAAAAGGTTCTAATAAGTAGTTAATATCAAAATCTTTTTCTTGCTCATCAATAATTTCATTATATTCATCTTTTACTTTAAACAGAAACTGACTATTTGTAACATTAGTAATACTTTTTATAGTCTGTATATTCATACAACGTATAAGTACTTTTTGCAAAAAGCTCTGATTATCAGATAACCTAATAAAAGGCTTAGGATAAAGCTCGCGCGAGACAGGCCAAAGACGGCTGCCTACTCCACCTGACAAAATAATTGCATGCATAATCCACCTTCACAAAGTTATATTAGGTTATTTTATTAATAATCTCTGTACTGTCAATAGGAAATAAAATTGACAATATATTTTAAATTTCTTAATTTTATTACTGTAATTAAGACTTGTTTACTTATTTCTTGCTACTTTATATTCTAACAATATTCCGGCCATTATAGCAAGCATTCCTATATAAGGCAATTCGTATATTATGGTTATACCTATTCCAATTAACATACCACTCAAAAATTGATCATCAAAAAACGGTATAGCTACCACTGCTGCTATCAACCCTTTCAAAGAAAAGCCATATTTATTTGATATTTCTTTCGAAGAGGTATGCGTTACTTTTGAGACAGTATTTGTCGCTCCTTCTAATACTGAATCGCCAGGTTCTATTACTTTTGTAGCTAGTTGATTTAAAGAAGACTCAAAATATAGAGGAAATGTTATCCCTATTATAATACCTAATGGAAAATATATATTTATATCAGTATTTAATCTACTATTTAAAAGTGTAAATGCAGAAGAAATTACTTTACCTATTGTTCTATTAATAATATTATTACCAAATTCTACCATTTTATTTACCTATTATTAGGTTATTAATTTATAAAAACTTTATTTCAATTACTATACGGCTTTTAAAGAAGAAAAAATTGGGCACCTATTTGGTAAATATAATAAAAAAATGAAAAAATAATCAATTACTAAAATTTTTTTTACTTAAAATCTATTTAGGTATTGATTTCTGAAATTTAAATTATTACACTAAAGTTTATCCAGAGTTAAAGTAGTTATATTAAAAAAAGCTTAATTATTAACTCTAGGAGTTTATATATTAATAAATATACCACTAAGTTAATAATGTTGAATTTGTTTAATTTAACTAACTCTGGTTAAAAATTCTTCAATAATATTTAGGAGGTTATTATGCCAAAATTTAAAGAAGTTATAAGAGACGTTACCAGTGATAAAGAAGAAAGAGCTCAAGATGGCGCTAACTATTTATCAGAAAAAGGTATTAAACTTTATAATAAAGATACTGGTAAAGAGCTAGATCAAAATAACTTACCTGAAGGTATTGGTAGATATGACGGTGGAGATCAACTAGAAAGCTATCTAAATAGATTAGCAGAAAAAGGTTTTGTCCAATTTGATGCGTTAGATACTTCGGTTAAAGCCAAAGCTACCATTCAACAGCCTATTGATGTAATTAAAGAAAAAATTGAGGGAGCAAATGATGAAGCACCTACACCACCCACTCCACCTACTGACGAAGGGCCAGGTTTAGTTGGTACTTCTGAAACTACTGAACAGCATGATGAACTCTAAATAATCCGAGGGAAAGTAAAGGTGTTTTATATCACTCTTGGCTTTCCCTCCTATTTAAAATATAAAAAATTAATAAATTAACTGAATTTATCAAAAAATCGTATATATATAAAGTGCAATATGAATTAACAGATAAATAAGATATTTTAAACTTCTAAAAATGACAATAATAGGTATTATCATAAACACTTTATTAAAATAATCATATTATGCATTAGTTTTTACTTGTTATTTTTTTTAAGTGTTATACAACTCTATCAAATATAGAATATTCAAAATTAAAATAAATTATAAAAAATATGATCGCAGAATTGGGTGCATTCTCACTAATTATTGCTTGCATCTTAGCATGGGCGAGTGCTAGTATGCTGCTTCTAATACCTTTTAAAAGGGCAGAACATATCGCCCAGGTAACAACTCAAACTATCATACTACAGTGTATGTTTAGTATACTGGCATTTATAATATTAGTTTATTCTTTTATTATTTCTGACTTTTCTATAGCTCTTGTAGCCAAGCATTCTCATACTCTTAAACCTCTACTATATAAGATAACTGGTACATGGGGTAATCATGAAGGTTCGATGATGTTATGGGTATTAGAACTTTCGATAATTACTACTTTATTTGCTCTCACAAGTAATATCCCTCCTTTAGATAAAACTATTATCTTATCTATACAGTCGTTATTAATCGGAATATTTTTATTATTTTTAATTTATACTTCTAATCCATTTACACGTGTTTTTGGCATACAAGATGGTTTAGGTTTGAACCCTTTATTACAAGATATAGGCCTTGCAATTCATCCTCCCATTTTATACTTAGGCTATACCAGCTGTTCAATACCATTTTCTCTAGCGATACTTGCTTTGCTAAAAGCAGATTTAAAAATATATATAGCTTATATAATGCGTCCTTGGATTACTTTAGCATGGTTATCCCTTGGAGCTGGCATAGGGCTAGGAAGTTGGTGGGCTTATCGTGAATTAGGCTGGGGTGGTTTCTGGTTTTGGGATCCAGTCGAAAATGCATCTTTAATGCCTTGGCTCACCTCAACCGCATTACTTCATTCAATTATAGTATCTATCAAACAAAATGCCTTAAAAAATTGGTCAATTTTTCTTGCCATTATTACCCTAACTTTAAGCATACTTGGTACTTTCTTAGTGAGATCTGGTATTTTACTCTCGGTACATAGCTTTGCTAGCGACCCTACACGAGGTATATTTATATTAATCATTTTAGCCTTTATTACTATAGGATCTCTACTCATTTTTGCAGTTAAGTCTCATAGAATATTTTCTGTACCAGTTATATTAAACTCTAAGTCAGGATATATATTATTTGCTACTTTATTTCTTGTATATGGATGTTTTGTAGTGCTATGGGGAACTTTATATCCAATATTTTATTCACTCTTTACAGATCAACAAATTAGTGTAGCAGAACATTATTTTGGTATTACTTTTATTCCATTAATACCCATAATATTATTCCTTGCCTCACTTGCTCCTTACCTAAAATGGGTAAAACATTCCATTACAAAAATTACACTATATAAATTTATCTTTTCATTATTTAGTTCAATTCTAACTATCACTATTTTATATTATTACTTTAAAATTTATACTATTATATCCATGCTACTTTTATTTAGTAGTACTATCTTAATAGTAAATATGTGTATGTTATTTCTCACACGTATTAAGCTTTTTGAAGTTTCTGTATCAAATACTATCTATAATATTGTATTATTACCTCAATCTTTTTTAGCTATGATTATAGGACATATAGCATTTGCTATTATGGTCATAGCCATTACTTTAAATGCCAATTTACGGATAGATACTGAACAAGCTTTAACTGTAGGAGAAAAAATACAATTTGCTCATTATAATAGTACCTTAAAGAAAATAGATTATGGTTCTGATAATAATTATTTTTATAAACGAGCTAAGCTTTATATATCAGATAAATTAGGTAATGAAATCACTACCTTATATCCAGAAATCAGATTTTATCCTGTAGAACAAACTAAAACTACTGAAAGCGCAATTTATATGCATGGTCACTCTGATTTATATGCCATTTTAGGAGACAGCAATCATAATGAACTTAAAATACCAATACGCATATATTATCAACCTATGATTAATTGGTTGTGGGGCAGTATAATATTAATTACAATTAGCGGTATAGTAGCTATAATTGGACAAATTGCTAAAATTAAATTTATTAAATATAATAATTAGTTAATATATGCGTATTCTTTATCATTTACCTTTATATTTTTTTGCAGCTACTAGCATATTAATAGCCATAAAATTTTTTAATACCTCTTCCTATCAATCACCCTTAATTGGAACAAAAATTAAAGATTTTTCGTTAGTATCCAATCTACATCCTGAGCGCTCATTTACTTCTGGACAACTTAAACATCAATTATGTATAATTAACTTTTTTGCATCTTGGTGTAATTATTGCCGCAGTGAACATGGCTTTCTTTTTTCACTTAACTCCCATAGTAAAATACCAATTTATGGTATAGCTGTTCGTGATAATCCCGTAAATCTAAAAAAATTTTTAGACAATTATGGTAACCCATATCAAGATATAGGTAATGATTCACTCGGACATATTGCGATAGAGTTTGGTATCAAAGGTTTTCCAGAAACTATTTTGATCAATAAAGAAGGTATAATTATATATCATACAAGAGGTGCCTTAACCAGACAACTATATGAAAAAGAAATGGCACCACTGATTGAAAAAGAATTAAAAAAGGATATATAGATATATATGCGTTTATTATATATGATATTTATTATTACAATTTACACCAATATTACCTATGCTAGTAACTATGATACTGCAAAAGAAATGTTTAAATCTATACGTTGTATAGTATGCGCAAGCCAATCTATAGACGAATCTAATGCAGAATTTGCACAAAGCTTACGTACCCTTATTATAAATAAGCTAAATCAAGGCCAATCTCAAGAAGAAATTAAGGAGTATTTAGTCTCAAGATATGGAGAATTTATACTATTTGCTACCCCTTTTAACAAATATACTATGTTATTATGGATCACGCCTATGATATTTTTAATCATAGGTTTATATACCATTTTTATAAGGTTCAAGAAATGATAGAACAAAATTACTATAAAAAACATGCTTTTATTTGCACTAATCTTAAAGAAAATGGCCAATGCTGTGGTAAGCATGCTATATCTAAGGAACTTGCTCTGAAACTAAAAAATATTACCAAAGAACGTAATATTTCTGGCCATAATGCAGTACGCATCTCATTTTCTGGATGTCTTGGTAGGTGTAAGGAAGGACCTGTTGCAGTTTTATATCCTGAAGGCAGGTGGTTTAATTTGCTTTCTGAAGAAGACGTAAATAACCTTATTAATATGGTTTTGACAGTATAACTATAATTTTTTAATTTAAATTAGAGACTTCATTAATAACTGAAAATGATATGCTCATATATTTCTTCTGCTGTTTTATTCACAATTAAAAATCTTTCTGCATTTTCTACCCAATCATGTATAGTTATAACATAATTATTAGGTAGCTGCTTTAATATCTTTAATGCCTCTTCTAAATTACCTGCCATTACTACTGCTGAAACTGTATCTAGCAATTTTGTAACATGCTCAAGATTATTAACTTGTGCAGTCTTTTGTACTATTACCATTTGCTGCAAAAATGATAGAATTTTATTAGGCTTTGTTACTTCATCTTCAGTCGCTATATCATTAATACTATGCAATATCTGCTTAGAGAGTACTTTGAATGTATTTTGCAAATGCTCTAATGTATACACCCCGCGATCCGAATATTTGGTAAGAATATTCAACTTTTCTTTTAATATTGTATCATCAACTACTACACTCTTTAATACCGCTAATTCATTATAAAACTGTCCAGTTTTTACTGCTTTTAATAATTTATAGCTATCTATTATTAACTGTAATAACTTTTCACAGCCCGTATTATAACTTACATCTTGTTCTTTTTTTGTAGGTATAGGAGCTGTTTCTTGTGCTTCTAGCTTAGGAGATATTACATTTGCAATATTATTATCTTCTATTTTAGACTCATTTATCTGAGTAGATAATTCAGATAATTTTTGCTCTAGTGGACTAATCTTCTGTGTAAGCATAGCAGAAAAATATCTTACTCCTTCTACCCCAATAAAGGCGACTACACATATTAGTAATAGCAAATAAACAAGAAGACTATATTTATTTTTCATAATTTATCCTCAAGTAATTGTAATAGAGAGTTTTCAGTAGGCCTAGAAGAAGTATATATAGACTTCCATGGTAAACTTTCTAAAATCTTAGTAATATTAGCACTTAAACTAAAAGCTGTTATAGAATTAAACATTTGCCCTATATCTGCTTGCCTTACCAGAGATATAAAAATTCTAGCAGTTTCTGCAGAAAAAAACAATGCAGATGTAATATATCGAGAATTAATCATATCAATTAAATGATTAGATAAACATTTTACCGGTAAAGTATCATATACTACTCTATCTCGCACGTCAAAGCCATCTTTCTTTAATATCGCCATTATGTCTAGAGAAATAATTTTACCATGAGGATACAGCACCATACCTTTCGAAGGAATAAAATTTCTTCTTATATAATGTAGTAGCTCGGTTGCATCTTTATTAACTGTAATTACTTGCTTAAATCCTATTGTTTTAGCTTGTCTAGCCGTTGAACTACCAACAGTCAGTACTAAGATATCTCTGATGTTGCTCAATTCTGCAAAAGCTTTAATAGCATTAATGCTAGTAAAAATTATAAACTGTAATTTATTAGTACCTAATATATTATTTAGATCATTTATATCTACATGAATATGTACCACGGTAAATAAAGACTCTATGACACTGTAAATGTTCATACTATGCAGCTTTTGTTGCAATAATTCAGCCTCTGCTTTAGGTCTAGTAATAAGCGTAACCATATATTTTTCCACAAAGAATTGTAGTAAAAACTATTAAACCAAAGCCAATATTGGAAATAAATTTTAATCTACAATCATATGCATCATTAATATCTAAAGTTGCTATCTGCCAATATAAATGATAAATGATTGGTATAAATCCTATATAATAAATATAGTGCATATTAGATAAATAACCAACACTTACTAAACCCCCTGCCACACAAGAATAAAATAATGTAAGCCATTTTTTTGTATTCTCACCAAATCTTATAGCTGTTGATTTTATTCCTACTAATATATCATCTACCTTATCTTGATGGGCATAAATTGTATCATAACCCAAAGTCCAACATATACATGTTATATATAATATAAATGTATTGAAAGTAAACTGTTGTTGTACAGCTACCCACCCTACTAATACACCCCAATTGAAGGTTATTCCTAAAAAAGCTTGGGGCCAATAGGTAACTCTTTTCATAAAAGGATAGATTATCACAGGTATAATAGAAGAAATTGCTATCAAAATAGCGTATTTATTTAACGTCAATAAAATAAGAATAAAAGATAAGATCACTAAAATAATAAATGCACCAAACGCCTGCCATATAGATATTTCACCACAAGCAAGAGGACGCTTACATGTACGTGTAACTAAAGAATCAAAATCTCTATCCGCAATATCATTAAGAATACATCCAGCTGCACGCATTATAATACTGCCAACTATAAATACTATTAATAGCTTGATATCAGGTAAATGATTTGATGCAAAAGTTATGGCCCATATACCAGGCCAGAGTAGAGGAGCTATACCTGCAGGCTGATGTAGCCTAAATAGCCTGTAATATTTATCTATTTGCGCATTAATATTATTATACATCTACACTCAACATAATTATATTTATTTGCTGAGATTCTAAACATTTTTATATATTACGCCAAGTTAAAAATTATAATACTACTATTTAGGCTTAGAATGTTATTTATATATTCCATCCAGATAAAGAATTTTCTGCTCCAGCTATTACTACAGCAGCACTACTACCATCTAAAGAAATAATATTATCTTCTACATAACAATTATCATACTGGTCAATTGTGGTCATATCATTATGTTTTGTGTGTGTAGAATGTAACTTAGAGACAATATTTTTAGTTAGTTTATAACTAGTATTACTCACATTATATATAGTTTTACAAGTAACATTTGTTACTCCTAGCATAAAATATATACTTGCTTCCACGCCATGCCCTAGCGCACTAAACACTTTACCATAACATAAGTTACTAATACTTTGTCCAGTTTTTGTACATACTAGCTCTGTATATGTTGAGTTTTCATAATCAATAAATTCTCGATGACTAGGATACACTTTATCTATCATATGCCTTTTTAAGTCTTGATTAAATTCTGTTTGAGTTTTTAATTGACCCTTTGCATTATAATGAGAAACTGGCGATAATTCTTCACTATATATGTCGTTTGTAAATTGACTAAAAGAATATTTTCCTGAAAAAATGGTACCTACTTTATTACAAACTTTTTCTACTAAGCTAAGCTGAGCATTCTTTAACAAATCTGCATGCCCATCCTCAATAATACGTAAAAATGGCTTCGCTTCTTTTCTATATTCCTCCATAGATTTCACTTTCCCATTTTTATCTAAATGAGATATTGGATCCAAATTCCAATGGGTAGCTTGAATGTCCGCAAGTATATTTAATATATTCATTTAAACCTTCACTTTAATTTCTATTAATCTATCCTAAGGAAGAATACTTAACATATATTAATTATTTTATATAGTCAAGTCTGAATTATATTAATATTTATTAAGATCTTAAGCTAAAAATTTTATAATAAGATTAATAAAAAGAGAGTAGAGATTACATTTTTTATGTCATCTCTACTATTGATATTTATTTTTGAGCCTTTTTAGCACGTATATCAGCTATTTTTTGCTTTAATACATTTAAATCTATAGCTCCAGGTATTAATTCATCTTCAATTACAAATGCTGGGGTACCACGTATACCAATTTTAGCAGCTAATTCGCGTACTTTATTTAATTCATCTGCTACAGCAGTGCTTTTCATTGTTTCTTCTAGTTTAGCAGTATCAATAGACATATTTTGAGCAAGTTGTCTAATAGACTGATCATCATTATCATTATACATTAGAGCATTGTGAAATTCTAAAAATTTATTTGGATCTATAAAATGCACAGCTAAAGCAGCTTCAGCAACAGCCTGAGACTTAGGCCCAAGTACTGGCAATTCTTTAAATACTATCTTTACATTTTTATCACTTTCTAGCAATTGTTCTAAAACCTTATTTACACTCTTACAATATTTACAATTATAGTCAAAGAATTCAACAATTGTTATATCACCACTTGCATTACCTATATAAGGTGATGTAGAAGAATTTTGTAATTCACCCTTTTTACTTTGCATAGTTTCTTTAAACTGAGCTTCCATTTCTTTCATTTTCTTTTGTTGATAGCCTTCTAAAGAACTTATAATCATTTCAGGATTTTCTTGGAGTATTTCTTTTACTACTGAAGCTAGTTCTTCTTTAGTAGATTTACCTATAGACCCTATAGATAGTGTATCAGTTTTTACTGGAGACTTATAAAAGATATACAATCCAACTACTAATATCACCGCTACCAAAATAACTGGAGATAAAATAGATTTATTACTACGCGCCATATTTATTAACCTCATAAGATTTATTACTATAAAGTACTTATAGCCTCTTTCTTATATTTTGTAAACTAGTATAATACTATGAAACGCTATTGGTATATATTATAGACTCCTTCCAGTTTCTCGATTTTCTCTAACCGATTTTGATATAATTGGTTTAACTATAGGGCTTATTTCTTCTATACTCTTTTTGTGTGCTTCACTAGTTTGATTTATATTGTCTTTCATAAAATACTTATCTTCTATTTTAGGTTCTACATCATTAGATGCACGTGCAAAAATTTTACGTATTTTAGATAAAGCATTTGCTATTATATATATAAGTTGTTTAAATGCACTAACATGCTGAGCGTGTTCAAGCGGAATATTATTTTTAACTTCTATTTGACCATAAGGTTGAGCTTGATAATATATAATAGCTTTTAAGTTATTCATTCCTGGAGGCCTATTATATCCTACCTCTGTCTTGGATTTACCTTGATCACTAAAATCAATGACCGTCTTTAAATGAGCTATATTCTCTAGAGCATTTCCATGAAAATCTTTATAGCTTATTGTATCAGTATGTTTTAAAGTCTTAATACCATTATCATCACAAATTAATTTAGTAGTACCTATAGCATAGGAGGGGTTTGCTATAGGACTTTTTGTGTGTATATCAGCACGAAATATTTCAGGTAAAACACCCGATTGAATACCTGTAAGTAACCCTTGGTGATGAATATTAATAAAATTACTTATATCTTGATCTGGTAAATTATAATCTTCCTTTAATAATTTAATAAAAGCAATCAGCTCTACTTGCTGCAATTGATACTCTTGCATTATCTCTCCTTCTACCCGGTGTCTTAATTCTGCATCACTAAGAGATAAGTAAGTCTGTAAATGTTCTATAGAATCATCAACCCTAACGCTAGATTCTTGATTTTTATAATCAACAATTTCTTGTTTCAATAATTTATATTTTTCTTCCGCTGCTTGATAATTACTCATAACTGGCAAATTATACTTCTTACAATATTCTTGTATATCAGTTTTTGCCACTTGCTCAGCAAAAATAAGTTTTCCTAATTTTAGGCTACCATCACTGGTTTCTATCTCATATTCTTTTATACCCTCATTATTAATTTGTTCATTAATCACTTTAGGCCATTTGCCTAAATTACGCATCGCTTTATCAGGAGTCTCTATATCCAAACCTGATTTCTTGCATATATAATCTCTTAATACATAAGGGAGAGTTTCTATTTCACCATTGGTAGAAATCGTACTATTATCTCCCCTATGGGCAGCTAAAGGAGAGCTCTTAAAGGTAATTTGACCATTACTATCAATTTTTTTAAAACTTAAATCATGACGAGCAATTAATGAATTTTCTTGATTTTGCTGAATGATGATATTACTACCACGTTTTAAATCTAGAGCAAATTGACTAAAATTCATAGATACCGCTTGATCAAATATACGTCTATAGTTTACATTTTTTTGGGTATCATTCATTAAATTTTTAATTAATACTGCCATGCATTGCTTTATAGGATCAGAAGCCTGAATTTTACGCTCTACAAAAGCTGTAAATTTTTTTCCTCCATCAAAATAGGGAACTGTCAATTCACTATCTATCCTCATATAATATGTAGCAAATTCTTGATCTTTTAATTCATTAGAAGCCAGTACATTATATAATTCTTTGGCATAATGCTTTCTTTCTTCTTCAGATAATTGCTGCTTAGTTTCCAGTAAGTGATATAAATCATTAAGAGGTTTTATATGTAACATATCAAAAAAATCGCTTACTCTTGCCATACTGCCTAGAGTACCTATTTTACATTTTGATAATTTTTCAGATTTGAGCTTAAATCTTGTATATAAATTAGCATTAGCTTCAGGCATAATACCTCTTTCTCTATTTTTGTTAAATTACTATTAATATACACTTCTTAGATTAAAATAATATTAAACAGCCTATTTTGTTGTGCAATATCTTATACAAACTATACAGCTTCCACCGCTACTATCTCAGGAATATAGTGTTTTAACATATTTTCTATGCCATTTTTTAACGTAATAGTTGAACTAGGACATCCAGAACATGATCCATGTAATTCTAACTTTACTATTCCATCTTCAAAACCCTTAAATATAATATCTCCACCATCCATAGCTACTGCTGGACGAACACGTGTTTCAATTAATTCTTTTAATTCTTTTATTTCTTTAACTAATTCACTATCTTCATCATTTATTATGTTTTTAGTATTTACAGCTGAATTTGCGTTAAATATAGGACGTCCTGAATTCAAATATTCCATAATAGTAAGCAATATTTGAGGTTTTAATAATTCCCAGTCGCTTCCTTCAGTCTTAGTTATAGTAATAAAATCTGAACCAAAAAATACTCCTGTTACTTCTCCAATTTCAAAAAGATTTTGAGCAAGAGGAGAAGTTATAGCATCATCTTTCTTTACAAAACTCACAGGTGCATTTTCGGTTATTTGAACCCCAGGAATAAATTTTAAAGTCAAAGGGTTAGGAGTAAATTCCGTTTGTATGAACATAATAATTCCATTTTTGATATAAAAACTAATAAACCTTAAATATATACTTTAATAACATAGTATAACCTAGAAAAATCGTACCAATAAGTAATAAATTAAAGATAATAGTTAAATTTATTATTAATAAATTTATAATATATATCGAAGAATTAGTAAATAAAAATTTAATTATTTATTTTATTAGTGACAAGTAAAGCTAAACTTTTTTCAATAAAGCCATCTATTTCTCCATCCAATACCTTTTGCGTATCACTTGTTTCATAATCATGACGTAAATCCTTCACCATTTGGTACGGATGTAATACATAAGATCTTATCTGATGGCCCCAGCTATTATCCGTTTTAGTTGCATTCATAGCATCAACTTTTTCCTGCTGTTTACGCATTTCTATCTCATATAATCTGGCTTTAAGCATTGAAAATGCTTCTGCTCTGTTACGATGCTGCGATCGATCATTTTGTGACTGTACTACAATGCCTGTAGGCAAATGCGTTATACGTACAGCACTATCGGTTTTATTCACATGCTGTCCACCAGCACCTGAAGCCCTATAGGTATCGATTCTTAGATCTTTTTCATTAATTTCAATACTAACATTATCATCTATAAGAGGATATACCCATACACTGGCAAAACTTGTTTGCCTTTTACCAGCAGCATTAAATGGAGAAATACGCACTAATCTATGCACTCCTCCTTCAGTTTTAAGCCATCCATATGCATTATGTCCCATAATTTTTAAGGTTATAGACTTAATACCAGCCTCTTCACCATTGATTTCATCAATAATTTCGCTTTTAAAATTATGCCTTTCAACAAACCTACTATACATACGGAGTAGCATTTCAGCCCAGTCATGGCTTTCTGTTCCACCAGCTCCTGCGTGTATCTCTAAAAAGCAATCATTCGAATCAACTTCTCCTGAAAATAAACATTCCACTTCCAATTGCCGCGTTTGTTTTTCTAGTTTACTTAGAGTAGCTATAACTTCATTTATAACTTCTGTATCTTCTTCTAGCTCAGCTAATTCAAGCAATGCAACATGTTCCTCAAAAGAATTCACTAATCTACTATAGCTAGATAATGAATGCTCTAAATGACTTTGTTCCTTTAGCAGTTTTTGAGCGTCTGCCTGATTATCCCAAAGTTTTGGATCTTCACTAAGTCTCTTAAGTTCTTCTAATCTTAGGCTAGATTGATCAAAATCAAAGAGACCCCCTTAGCAATTCTAACGATTGCTTAATATTAGTGATCATTAATTCTATATCTCTGTTCATATCCTCTCCTTCATATTATAATCATTCATTGCATCCAGATTATGCATAAAAACTATACCGATAGTCGATAGTAGCAAATTAATACAAAAATAAACAAAAGCAAATATTACTCCTACATCAATATTTAATCCTAAATATTCACTCCCATAAATGAAAGTAAGTTCTCGAAGGCCTGCATTTCCTACAGAAATAGGAATAATTGATACAATTGATGATACCATAAAGATAATTAAATAACTTACCATTTGTGGATCTTTATAACTTATTGACTGTAAACTTTTTAATACAAATACGGCTGATATTAAAGAAAAAACTTGCACTATTATAGAATATTTAAAAGCTTTGATGGTAATTTTTAATTTTTCTTTTAATATTTTTGCTGTTACTAACCTATATGTTGTAATTGTTACAATTAGAAATAACATACCTAATATATCGCTATATGAAAATGATTTAATATCTTCATTAAAAAATGCTAATACTATCATTAGTAATATTAAAACTAACAATCCATTTGCTCTATCACTTAATATTATTTTTAGTAAGATTAATTTTGGTACTTGATATAATTTAGAAATTTTATAAATTTTATAAGCATCACCCCCAATACCTCCAGGCAAAATATTATTATATAACATACCTACAAAATATAATGCTATATTAAAATATCTTGAACAATGTATATCATCAGCAGCCAAATATACACCAAGCCTCAAAGCACTAAATATCAAACTAAAGAATAATATTACGATTGCTACAATAACCCATAGAATGTTTATTTGCTTTAGCAATTTTAACATTAATGATATATCTGCTTTTAAATAAATTAATACTAAGATAACTATCAAAAACATTATCTTGAGGCATAATACTAACTTTTTATTCATTATTTTGATCATTTTTATATATATGCTCTATAGAATAGGGCTTCTTATTGCCAACACTATAATATGTACGCATCATAAGTTCTGCCAAAAAGCCTGTAGTAATAAACTGTATTGAAGCTATAAGGAACAATATTCCTACATAAAATAAAGGTCTTGTGCCAATATTTTCGCCTAGAAATTTCATACATAATAAATATAATTCTATTACACCCCCTATCATAAACATAATAATTCCTAGATTACCAAAAAGATGCATAGGTTTTTGTTTGTATTTTTGAAAAAAATACATAAGCAATAAATCACTAATTACTTTAATTGTTCGGTTTAAACCATATTTGGATGTACCATATATCCTAGGGTGATGCTTGACTCCAATTTCTCCAATTTTTGCCCCCTGTAATTCTGCTAGGATTGGTATAAAACGGTGTAATTCTCCATATAGATCCAAATTTTTAGCAATAGATGCTTTAAAAACCTTCAATGTACAACCATAATCTTGGATTTCAACTTTCGTGAGTTTACGAATTAAATAATTTGCTATTTTACTGGGTATATTACGTAAATAATTATCTTGTCTATTAAGTCTACGTCCAGCTACAATATCAAGCTTATTCCTTATTAAATAATCTAACATTATTAAAATATCACTAGGATCATTTTGCAAATCACCATCTAAAGTAGCAATATACTCACCTCTTGTATATTCTATACCCGCTGCTAGTGCGGATGTTTGGCCAAAATTACGTGTAAACGCTATAACTGAAATATTAAAGGCTTTAATATCTATAATTTCCTGTATGGTATTATCATTCGACCCATCATCTACAAAGATAATTTCGTAGTTGATATTATTTAAAGATTCTTGTAGCTTGTGCACAAGTAATTTTACATTCTCAGCTTCATTATATACTGGAACCACTATTGATAATAACATGTTAAACCTTTCAAATTCATACAATAATTCCAAAAATTTTAATCTAAGCTATAATAATCCCTTTAATCAATCCAAACATACTTGGCTTACAGAAATTCCTATAAACTTTGCTTACATAGAAGCATTTGCTCTTATCTTTGAAGATATTACACTGTCAATATCATATTTTGAACTAGAAGGGAATGGAAGTTTTGATAGTAAACCAGATGACCTATGGATGCTCCAATTATATTTTGATAGTGCTCCTAAAGAAGAGCTTATTTACAATAGGCTAAATGTTATTGCAACAACACTAAATATAGCAGTCCCAAAATTCAACACAAGCTTAGTTCAAGATATTGATTGGATTAAACATACTCAAGAAAATTTTCCACCTTTTGCTGTAGGAAATTTCTTTGTTCATAATTCTAGCTTTCATGAGCACAAACCTATCCATCTTTATCCACTTGAAATTGATGCTGGGCGTGCTTTTGGTACCGGAGAACATGAGACCACTAGCTGCTGTTTACTTGCTATCAGCAAATTAGCCAAAAAATATCAATTCTATAACATGCTTGATATGGGATGTGGCTCAGGTATACTTGCCATAGCTCAAGCTAAAACATGGCAACAATCTGTACATGCTGTAGATATAGACCTACAATCGGTTATTACTACAAAACGTAATATACAAATTAATAAGGTGCATAAATTAGTTACTCCTCAGCAAAGTAATGGTTATCAGTCTAAATATATAAATAATAATGCACCTTATGATCTAATAATCAGCAACATCCTTGCTAAACCTTTAGTAAAGTTTGCTCCTTATTTAGCGCGTAATTTAGCAAGAGGAGGGATTGCCATACTTTCTGGATTACTTAGCAAACAAGAAAAAATGGTACTTAATGCACACCGCCTGCAAGGACTAAGCCTAATATATAGAATTCAGCGAAATGCTTGGACAACACTAATCTTAGGTTCATAATAAAAATAATATCATTCTCAAACGTTATTAAGTAAATAATATATTGACTCTTATTAATAGCTTCAATAAGTTTGTTATATTTTATTCTTAATTCACTCTAAATCATAGTATAGTCAATTAAGTTGAGAATGGCATAGAGAAGCCATAATCAATAGCATCGCTAAGGTTATTAAAATTAGTAATGATAGGTTTGATTTTAGCTTTTAAATGAGCCCAATATTTTTCAATTGGGTTGAGATCAGGAGAGTAAAGTGGTAAGAATAAAAGTTTACAGCCTATATCTTCTATTAAATTCCTAGTTCTAGCTGACTTATGGAACGTTGCATTATCAAGTATTACAACTTGACCAAATCTTAGTTCGGGCACCAAACACTGACTAACCCACTCGTTAAAAACTTCTGTATTACATGTGCCCTTGAAACACATTGGCGCAATAATTTTCTTCCCAACCTTACCTGCAATAAAGCTTTCTCAATCATGTTTTTTACCTGAGATATCACCATAAACTTTACTTCCTCTGAGACTGTATCCCCAAGAATAGTACAAATAGCTATCAATTCCACTCTCATCAATATAAACTATATCTTCCGCTTTATAGTTTGCGATAGCTGCCAAAAATAATTGCCGTTTTGCTTCATCCCGTTCACGATAGAGTGTGGTCTTTTTTTTCGTGTGATCCCCAAAGTCTTGAATGCCAAACAGATAGCAGCTGTAGACACATTAAAAACCTTTGCAAAATCAGATAATAGCCAATTGCTGTTTTTAGACACCTCGTTTAATAATTTGATTGGATCAAGCTTCTTCCATGGCTTAGCTGCTCGTGTGGCTGCTAAATTCCCGGATTTCGATCTCGATAACCATCTATAAATTGTTCTTTCACCTATGCCAAAAATTCTTGCAGCTTCTTCTCTGGTATAACCTTTATTAACATAGTGAATTACTTTTTTACGTAAATCTAAGGAATATGCCATTGCTTCTACTGTTTTGGGTTTATGAGCTTTTTAATATATCATATATCATGTCTTTATCAACTTAATTTACTATAAAATGTATATTCAAACATTATTAAAATTTATTATTTTGGCATTCCTCAGCACTCACAATCAGGTGTTTGCTATAGAATTTAAAACAGAAAAAGAAAAAGGAGTTTGGATCAAAAACTTCTTTAAAGATCAAGAATTTGCCCCTATTGAATATCCTATGGATGCAACTAAAGCAGAAAAGGCTTTTGCAAGACAAATTTTAAAAGATTTTATTAACCAAAATAATATTGAACATCTTGAACCAATTGCAATTGGAAAATCCATAGAAGATCCTGCCATCGCTAAATTTAACACGGCTTGCCCTGATAAAAAGCCTATTGATCTTCATCGAAAGTGGATAAGTGGCTCTGCTGAGCCATCTTCTATCATCACT
Organism: Rickettsiales bacterium Ac37b; assembly: GCA_000746585.2. NCBI lineage: Bacteria > Pseudomonadati > Pseudomonadota > Alphaproteobacteria > Rickettsiales > Rickettsiales bacterium Ac37b. The sequence continues at coordinate 950,433 of CP009217.2, read as the reverse complement.
GAAGAAGATTTAGAAGATGCAAAGGGTGAGTTTGCATTTTCCATAAATATATACAAATGTAAAAAAAATATCAAAATTTATCACTTTAATCTTTTTAATACTAAAGATAATAAGCAAGAATATGTGCTTTACTGTGAGGATTATAGAACAATCAGAAGTATGGGAAAAGTTCGTGATATCAACAGACAAAAAGAAGCCTTTGATATTAGAGGAGCATATCTACATTTTGACCCAAACAAGTGTTTATATAGTGATGAAATATATACAACTCATCCTTTTTGGGGAGAGACCGTAACTGGTATTTTTAAATATCAGGGGAAATATTATATCTATTCTATAGAAGAAGGGAATTCCTATGAAAATATAAAAATAGAACAGGTTATGAAAATCAAACTAGCAATACAAGATAATTTATCGGGTTATAAAAATTATATTATCAAAACAAAAGCGAGGCAAAAATAATTACTGAAGAATTTTATAACACTTATGGAAATTTTGCTAAAGAGCATGAAAATGTAAAATTAAAAATCTATGATGATGGTTTTGGCGTGCCTACTATTGGCGCTGGTTTTGCTTTAATTAATAAGGTTAAAGAGGGGTGGGAAGCATGGGATAAAAATGATTTAAAAGATCTAGGAATTAATCTCACAAACGAACAGCATAAAATTATTACAGATTATGCAGATGCAAAATCCAATCATAAGAGCACAAAACATTTAAAGCAAGAACTAGATAAGCTCGATTTTTCTATAACTCCTAAAACAGCAGAAAATTTACTCCGTTCTTCTATTGAGGATAAATATAAACATATCAAAACAACTCTTGGTGAAGAACATTGGAATAAGTTAAATCTGGCGCAACAAATTGGCGTTATGGATCATTGTTTTCATAGGGGTAATGTTTTTGCTATCAAACAAGCTTTAATTAATGGAGATTACCAAAAAGCTGCTGATATCATGCGCAAAACTAATCATGATAGCCTAAAAGCTAGAGCAGAGCTCAGAGCTTCATTTGTAGAAGAAGGAAAAATGCAGTTTGATAATATACATCTTGTTAAACCGGGTGAGACTTTAAAAGCTATTGCTGATAGCCATGGTTTATCACTTGAGGCAATAAAAAAACTAAATCCTAAGTTACGTAATCCTGACAAACTTTCCATTGGAGCAAAAATTAACTTAAAAAGTAAAGAAAATGCTGAGGAAGTAACAAAAGCTAATAAAGCTGAGAAAGTATCTATGATTGATATTATGGAAAAATACGCCAATTTAAAAGAAGAAGAAAAAGCAAGGTTGCAGCAAGAATTTAATATTGAAGGAGAAAAATTGCAAGAAGCATTCCTTGCTTCTTTTAAAGAATGGAAGGAAAAGTTATTAGATATACAAGAGAAAGAAACTTCAGCTAAAGTAACTAGCTTACAAGCTGCTGCAGATAGCGAATGTACTGCTCGCGAAAATGTATTAAAAAATACCCCTTGCACGGCTGCAAATGGAGTGTTAACATCTGTACGTTGCTCTACACCTGATTTCTTTGGGAGGCAAGATTGCATTCACCATTATGAATGCACTATAAAAGTTGATTGCGATGATATTTATAATAAATACCAAAATTTACTTTCAGAACATAAAGCCTCACAAAAACTTTTAGCTGCTAAACAAATTTCAGAAAAGTTTGATCAAGAATCTGATTTTCTAGACCATAATACAGAAACTTTGAAAAACGAGTATAATGATAGGTTAGCTGCTATCATAGATGAATTAACTGCAGAAAAATACGCTGAAATCATTGCCGCCAATAGTTATTATAGGGAGAGTTATTTTGAACATGTATAATTAATTTGAAGTAAAATAAAAGGCAAGAAACAATAAAATCCATACTCACAATTAAAACACTATAAATTCTTGACTGCATATATTATATATAATATTAATGTAATAAATAATTAAGAACCTCTGAAGAAAGGGATCAGCTGATGAATAATTTTACCACTAAACTTATAGAACTTTTAAAGCCCTACCATTTATTATCACACCCTTTTTATGAAGCATGGAGCTGTGGTGCTCTAGATATTGAAATACTAAAAAGTTACGCATGTCAATATTTTCAGCATGTAAACGCTTTTCCCAGATATTTAAGTGCTATCCATACTAATTGTAAAGATATTAAAACACGCCAAGTTATTTTGGATAATTTAGTTGATGAAGAAAAAGGCGATGAAAATCACCCAGAATTATGGGCTAGATTTGCAGAAGCTTTGGGGGTAACACGTGAAGAGTTAAATACAGCTGAAGTAAGTCCTGAAACCAATAATTTAGTTAGTACCTTCTTTAAATTAAGTCAGTCTTCTGTAGCTGAAGGAATAGGAGCATTATTCACATATGAATATCAAGTACCTAGTGTAGCAAAATCAAAAATTGAAGGTTTAGCAGAATTTTATGGTATAGCTGAAGAACGGGGTACTAAATTTTTCACAGTACATATGTCTGCTGATGAATGGCATTCGGAAGAATGTGCTAACTTACTTAATCAATTAACCGCTAGTGAGCAAGAAAAAGCCCAGGAAGCTGCTCTAACTGCTGCAAAAGCTCTATGGCAATTTTTAGATGGAATGGAAAAAATCAGAGTTTTACATTAAAACCTAAGAGTAAAAAAATGGTCTATCACAATGGCCCCATATCTGATCATTTTGATGGTAAGAGATTCTTTAATAAAGAAAGAGCCAAAAAGAGCTTACTTCGATTATTACATTGGCGTTTAACTAGAAAACCAGTAAAATGGCCAAGTTTTGTCGAAAACAAGCTCTATCCGGCTCCCCAAGAAAGGGTACTTGATGAAAATTTAGTAGTTACTTTTGTAAACCATGCCACAATCTTAATACAAACACATGGATTAAACATTCTAACTGATCCTGTATGGTCCAAGCGTGTTAGCCCTTTTAAAAACTTAGGTCCTAAAAGAGTTAAAAAGCCTGGTATAGCGTTTGATCAATTACCTCCTATTGACTTAATACTTTTAAGTCATGATCATTATGATCATCTAGATCTCCACACCCTAGAGAAGCTAAATCAAAAATTTGCTCCTACTATATATGCAGGTCTTGGTATAGATAATTTACTGAAAGAATATAAATTATCTGCAAAGGTTATTACCTTAGATTAGTGGGAGTATAATACAATTCCTTTAAAAATAGGCGAAATTCATATACATTTTGTACCGGCTAAACATTGGTCTGGACGTAAACTAATCCGAAAAGTTAATACCACCTTATGGGGAGGTTTCGTTATTGAAACACCTTCATCCAATATCTTTTTTGCTGGCGATACCGCATATGATAGTCATTTTAAATTACTTAAAGATAAATTTAATGAATTTAAGCTAGCTCTACTCCCTATTGGTGCATATCAACCACAGTATTTTATGAAATCAGCACATGTTAACCCCTATGAAGCAGCTCTTGCCCATCTAGATTTAAATGCTCATTATAGTATGGCTATTCACTTTGGCACATTTAATCTTTCCGATGAAGGATATAACCAGCCCGTAGAAGATTTGCATATTGCTCTAAAACAGCTTAATATATCAACTGAAAAATTTAAGATCTTGGATGAAGGGGAAAGTTGGCAGATATTATAAGATTTATTAACCTATAGTTTTAATTATGAGAAAAACATTATTATTCATATCTTTATATCTATGCTGGTATATTTTATCCGGAAGGTATGATTTATTATTTTTACTATTAGGCACTATTTCTATCATTCTTATTTTAGTCCTCATATATAGAATGAAACTATACAGTACGAAGACCATGCCTATTAAATTAAGCTATAAATTGTTTCTGTATGCAATATGGCTGTTTAAAGAAATTATTATCTCATCTTGCTCAGTAGCAAAAATTGTTTGGACAAAACAACCCGAAAAATATATTAGACCGACAACTATATGGTTACCTTTTACTAATCTAAATGATATAAAATCTTCTATTTATGCTCATTCTATAACTTTAACTCCTGGTACAGTTTGTTTAAATATTACTCCGGATAAAATAAAAGTTCATGTATTAAATGAAAAAAACATTCCCCAACTAATTGAAAATAAGATGATGCAAAATATAATAGAACTGTAATATATATTTATAATTATCTTAAAATGAACTTATACTTTAACGTTTCATGAAATTATCAGCATAAGCTTTAGGTTTTACTTTTTTAAGTTGTGGTTCTATTAATGTGTATTGAATATTGTTGTTAGTAGCAAATCTTATAGCTTCTTCTTGATTACCAAAGCACAAGCATATTTCTTGCTGCATATCAGAGCCACTTATCCATCCCATAATTGATTCAACATACCTTATTCCTTTACTTTTATCGTATTCAAACTCTAACACCCAATTTTTAGTATTTTCAGTCCCAGATTGCATGGCAGTTTTAGTAGGTTTATATATCCTAGCTTGCATAATTTACTCCATTAATGATTGCCTAAAATATATTTTACTCTTATATTTTTACAATTACAATATTATATAACTAGGTCAGCTTATAGTTTAAGCATTCATTATATGCAAGTGTTAGACTTATTTTATCAGTATAAATTTAATAGGAGACTATATGTCTAATGATAATACGATTGAGAATCTAAGTTTCGAAGAAGCATTAACGCAGCTAGAAACCATTGTTAAAAAACTTGAAAGCGGTAAAGAAGCCTTAGAAAAATCTTTAGAATATTACGAGTTAGGCAATAAATTAAAGCAACATTGTGAAAAGAAACTCGCAGAAGCACAAATGAGAGTAGATAAAATTGTACAACAACCTGACGGTAAAATTAGTCTACAAGAGACAGAATCATAAAATATACAAAAAGTCTATTCATTGACAAATAAATTAATATGTTTTATAGCTTACAATTACTCTAGCGATGTAAAATTAACAATCATAATAACTATATAACATGACTTTAAACTTATCTCCTCTATTAAAAGCCTTCAAAGAACGAGGTTTTTTCTATCAGTGTACTAATTTAGATAACCTTAATACTCTTACTTTAAATGATAAAATAGTTGCATATTTAGGTTTTGATTGTACAGCTCCTTCTCTACACGTAGGTAGTTTAATGCAAATTATGATTCTAAGATTATTACAATCTTATGGGCATAAACCAGTTATATTGCTTGGAGGAGGAACTACTAAAATTGGCGACCCTTCTTTTAAATCAGAAGAACGTAAGTTACTTGGCAATGAAGAGATTGCTCAAAATATGCAAGGTATTAAAAATGTTTTAGAAAAATTCATTGATTTTGACGATAAGCAAAATGGTGCCATTGTGGTCAATAATGCAGATTGGTTAGATCAGTTAAATTATATGAATTTTTTACGTGATTACGGTCGATATTTTTCTGTGAATCGTATGCTAAGCTTTGACAGTGTAAAGCTACGTCTAGAGCGCGAGCAAAATCTTAGCTTTCTAGAATTTAACTATATGTTATTACAGGCTTATGATTTTGTACAATTAAATAAAACCCATAATTGTAGATTACAAATTGGTGGTAGCGATCAATGGGGCAATATAGTTAATGGTGTAGAACTAGGTAAAAAGCTTGGCCTACCAGAATTATATGGTCTCACTACTCCTTTAGTTACCACAGCTGATGGAAATAAAATGGGCAAAACAGTCAAAGGTGCGATATGGCTAAGTGCAGATTTACTATCTCCTTATGATTATTATCAATTTTGGCGTAATGTAGTTGATGAGGACATAGTACGCTTCTTATACCTATTTACAGAGCTAGACCCAAATACTATAAATCAGCTAGCCCAATTACAGGGCAGTGAAATTAATGAAGCTAAAAAAATTCTTGCTTTTGAAGCCACAAAGCTATGTCATGGTATAGGAAAGGCAGAAATTGCAAGCCAAACTGCAGAGCAGGTATTTATAGATAAACAAACAGCTCATACTTTACCATCTATTGAAATAACATCAGAGCAATTAACCCAAGGTATTCCAGCATTTGAGCTATTTTTATTAGCAAAACTCAGTAATTCTGGAGGAGAAGCTCGTAGGTTAATTAGAGGTAAAGGTGCCAAACTCAATGATCAAGTAATTGAATCTGAGCTATATACGATTACCTCAAAGGACCTACAGAAAGATAATATTATTAAACTTTCTGCAGGTAAGAAAAATCATATCTTAGTTAGAGTTGTTGATTAACCTTAATTGTGGTTATACTATTCTCTAGTAAATATACTTATTTTCTTAGTTTTATTATTAGGTACTTTATCCGGTTTTAAATTATTACTGTGTGCAGGTAAAGATAATTTACCTTTACCTTTATCTGTGGTCTGATCTTGAGAATCTAAGAAATTATTCACCCTCTCTTTCATCTCTATCTCATCAACAAATGAGGAAAATTTATCTTTAGCTTTATTCTTTTTATAAGAAGCGGATAATTTATCCCATATCTTATCTTTATTTGATAACTTGCCCTTATCTCCATTTTTACTCATATCGTAAGAATTGGAGAAGTCATTTGATCTCTCACTTAAATTAGTACTAACAGTACGTTTAGATGATTCACCCTTATCTTGTGAATCAGATAAATCGCTCGAACTCTCATCCATGTTAATACTACTAAAAGTAGTAGACAATTTCCCTTTATCCTTAAATATTTCATTACGTATCTCCTGAAACATTTCCTTCATCTGCTTAACCATTTCCTTATTCATCTCTTGACAATTTTGTGCATTATTCATAGCAGCACTTAAATTTTCAATAATTCTGTCTTTTTCATGTAATGTTTTGATTAATAATGAGTTATATTCCTTAAAACTTTGATTGTGCTTTAATGCATTAGTAAGACTCGTGCTCAACTCTTCTACATTTTTTTGAAGCTTTTCTTCTGCTTGAACAGGTATTATGCCTCCATACTTAGTAGTGGCAGGTTCAACCATAATATATGGTTGCGCACCATGCTTTTGTTCATAAACCCTATTTTGTACCTTCTCTTGCGCATCATCTAAAGGAAATTTACCCTCATTATCTTCTTCATCTAAACTCAGTCCTTTTTCACATAAATGCATTATCATTTCTACTCTATGATTAACATCCTTATGAGTGTTTGCTTCCTTTTCCTCATAAGATAATATCTTCATTTTATCATCGTTTCTTTTTGGAAGGTCTACATAAAATAACGCTGTTTTCCCGGCTTGATCTTTGTGGTGTAAATCAGCACCTTGCTCTAATAAAAAATCTACCATCTTTATATTGCAACTATGTGCAGCTATAAATAAAGGTACTTTACCTACGTTATCAGAACGATTTATATCTAAGCCGTAATTTATTATTAAATTCTGTACCATCTCTATATTACTTGAACCCACCGCCTGAAATAAAATAGTTCTACTCCGGTTATCAACTTGAAAGGGATTTGCCTTATAATTTTTAAATAAATATTCTAATAGTTTTATATTTCCTTTTGAAGCCACTATAAATAAAGGGGTTTCACCAAATTCCTTATTTTTATGGTTAATATCCGCCCCTTTATCCAATAAATGTTGGGCCATTTTTAAATGACCATGTCTAAAAGCTGCAAATATAGGTGTTTCTCCTTTAGCATTCTCCTCATTAACTTTTAACCCCTTTTTAATAAAAAAATTAACCATTGGTATATTATTATTTGAAACTGCATAGAATAAAGGCGTATTACCTTCCTTATCTTTTGCGTTCAGTAAAGGGGCTTTTAATAATACATCTTTCAGCTCTTCCAGAGGAAGGCTATCATCCTTTAGTTTTTCAAAAAAAGTTTTTTTATCCATAAACCAAATATTTTCTTTTTGCTTTTTGGGTGCATATAATTCTAATCTATCTTCTTCCATTATTATACCTCTCTTATTAATTAAGAAATCAATCTATATAAAATAATATATAATATATATTAATTTTTTATAAAATTTTTATAATAAAAATAATTAAATCATTAACTATAAGACTATCAATAAAGACTTTGTTAACAATCCCATAGTATAGTCAATTAAGTTGAGAATGGCATAGAGAAGCCATAATCAATAGCATCGCTAAGGTTATTAAAATTAGTAATGATAGGTTTGATTTTAGCTTTTAAATGAGCCCAATATTTTTCAATTGGGTTGAGATCAGGAGAGTAAAGTGGTAAGAATAAAAGTTTACAGCCTATATCTTCTATTAAATTCCTAGTTCTAGCTGACTTATGGAACGTTGCATTATCAAGTATTACAACTTGACCAAATCTTAGTTCGGGCACCAAACACTGACTAACCCACTCGTTAAAAACTTCTGTATTACATGTGCCCTTGAAACACATTGGCGCAATAATTTTCTTCCCAACCTTACCTGCAATAAAGCTTTCTCAATCATGTTTTTTACCTGAGATATCACCATAAACTTTACTTCCTCTGAGACTGTATCCCCAAGAATAGTACAAATAGCTATCAATTCCACTCTCATCAATATAAACTATATCTTCCGCTTTATAGTTTGCGATAGCTGCCAAAAATAATTGCCGTTTTGCTTCATCCCGTTCACGATAGAGTGTGGTCTTTTTTTTCGTGTGATCCCCAAAGTCTTGAATGCCAAACAGATAGCAGCTGTAGACACATTAAAAACCTTTGCAAAATCAGATAATAGCCAATTGCTGTTTTTAGACACCTCGTTTAATAATTTGATTGGATCAAGCTTCTTCCATGGCTTAGCTGCTCGTGTGGCTGCTAAATTCCCGGATTTCGATCTCGATAACCATCTATAAATTGTTCTTTCACCTATGCCAAAAATTCTTGCAGCTTCTTCTCTGGTATAACCTTTATTAACATAGTGAATTACTTTTTTACGTAAATCTAAGGAATATGCCATTGCTTCTACTGTTTTGGGTTTATGAGCTTTTTAATATATCATATATCATGTCTTTATCAACTTAATTTACTATACTACTTGGGTTATCAATTTTTCTAATGCTAAAGTCAGAGTAGTTTGTTCTGAGACTAGATAATCTTTAAGGGTTTGATTCTGAGGGTCTGGTACAGAATTAAGATGTTCTTCAATTAATTGTAAGAAAAAAGGAGGTTTATTCGGATTATAATTCTCTATAGGATTTTCTATAAACTTTAACATTTTATTTAAATCTTTTTGTAAAGCAGGTGCAGCTTTTACCGCATTTAACATTAATTTAGGAGTAAGTACTGTCCATACGATATTCCATACGGTAGGGGCTTTATTTAGAGAAATTTCAGAAGAAAATTTTACAGATTCTTTATTGAGTCGTTCTGCTAATATCGTGGTAAGTTTTAAAACCTCTCTCTTTTTTTGAATGAATTTTTGCGTTTTAAGGCTAGGGTTTTTTGTTTTATCAGATTTACTGCGCATAATAATCCTACCTACGTATCAACTTTTAATATATAAAATATATTAATATATTTATCTTAAAAAATTATTAAATGCAGTTATTGTTTTAATCAGAAAAATTAAGATATAAACAATTTTTATTAATTATTAATTTATCTTTGCTGTTTATAATAATTGTGCAAATTGTGTTTGTAATGGTGCAGATTTATTAGTTTGTTCCCAAGGAAATTTATGTTCTTCTTGCCCGAAATGACCATAAACTGCAGTTTTTCTATATATAGGATTATAAAGATTGAGAGTTTCTATAATTGCTTTAGGACGTAAATCAAAGTTATTATTAATTAGTTTTACAAGCAAATTATCGGCTATTTTGCCTGTACCGAAGGTTTCTACTTCTATTGATACAGGTTCTGCAACACCAATTGCATATGCTATTTGTATTTCACATTTGTCTGCAAAGCCTGCTGCTACAATATTTTTAGCTATATATCGAGCCGCATAAGCCGCAGAGCGATCAATTTTTGTGGGATCTTTACCAGAGAAACAACCTCCACCATGACGGGCCATACCTCCATATGAGTCAACAATAATTTTCCTTCCTGTTAATCCACAATCCCCTAGAGGGCCTCCTATAATAAATTGTCCTGTGGGATTTACTAAAAACTTTGTATCTTGATTTATAAATTCAATTGGTAACACAGGTTTGATTATTTCTTCAATTATAGCTTCTGTTAGTTCTTTATGTTTAATAGTTGGTTGATGCTGGGTTGAGAAAACTATAGTATTAATAGCATTAGGCTTGTTATTCACATATTGGAAAGTGATTTGTGCTTTAGCATCAGGACGTAACCAGGGTAATACGTTGCTCTTACGCATATAAGACTGTCTTTTCATTAATTTATGTGCATAATAAATTGGGGCAGGCATAAGAGAGGGAGTTTCATTGGTGGCATAACCGAAAACCATCCCTTGATCTCCTGCTCCTATCTCATGGTTAGTATGATGTACCCCTTGAGCAATGTCAGGAGATTGTTTGCCTATAGCTGTAATAACAGCGCAAGAATCTGCATCAAATCCCATGTCAGAACTATTATATCCTATTTCGCGAACTACATCGCGTGCTATTTGATCTATATCTACCCAGCCTTGGGTTGTAATTTCTCCTCCTACTAAGATCATACCAGTTTTAACAAAAGTTTCACAGGCTACTCGGCTGTTTTGATCAATGGTTAATAAAGCATCAAGGACAGCATCAGAAATTTGATCAGCAATTTTATCAGGATGGCCTTCAGATACAGACTCAGAAGTAAAAAATTTAATACTAGACATATTTGCTTCATACCTTTCTTAATATAAGCGAAGTAGTATCTAAGAAAATTATAAAGCAAATACCCAAAATACAAACACAACGCTTTAGTTACATTTATTAATCGCCTGACAAGTTGTTGTTTAAATATAAGCGATTTTTTATCTATATTACATCGAGTAATAATGCTTTAAAACATTAATGTCAATTGCTATAATATTTTTTATTACATACTCTATTGCGCAGTCCATCCACCATCAATAGAAACATGAGTGCCTGTAATAGAGAGACTTGCCTCGCTACATAGAAACAAAACCAATTGCCCAATATCCATATCTTTAACAAAACGTAACGAAGGCTGTTTTTCTGCCAGTAACGCACGAGTTGCTTCTTCAATAGATATGTTATGGCTTATAGCATTATTTTTAATTTGTTGTTCAACAAGTGGAGTTAATACCCAGCCAGGACAAATTGAGTTACAAGTAATATTTAGCTGCGCATTTTCGAGAGCTACTACTTTAGTTAAGCCAATTAGACCGTGTTTTGCAGCAACATAAGCAGCCTTACCAGTTGAGGCTACCAATCCATGTGCAGAAGCAATATTAATTATTCGGCCTGAGTTTTGTTTTTTCATTTGAGGTATTGCATGTTTAATAGTATAGAAACTTGAAGAAAGGTTGATACCAATAATAGCATCCCATTTATTATCGGGAAACTCTTCTATAGGTGCAACATGCTGTATACCAGCATTATTTACTAATATATCTATAGTATTAAAATGTTTTATGGTATCTTTAATCATTTGCTCTATTTCTGAAGGTTTAATCATATCAGCGCCGGAATAAAAGGTATTTACTCCAAATTTATTTTGTAAGGAGTCTTGTATATTTTTTATGGTAGCTTTATCTGTAAATCCATTTAATACTAGATTACATCCGGCTTCAGCAAGAACTGTTGCAATTGCAAGTCCTATACCACTTGTAGAGCCAGTTACTATGGCAGTTTTACCTTTTAACATAATGATATCCCTTATTAAGCTTGTAATAATTAATACTAATGATAATATAGATTTATTAATTAACAGCTAATAATTATTAAAAAATATGCTGCAATATATACCATCAATTGCTTTAGTATTCCTTGGGATCTGGGTAATAATATTTTTTATGGCCTTACCTATAGGTATTAAGATACCAGAGCGCCCTAAGGTAGGCTATGCAGATAGTGCTCCTGAGGATTCCAAATTATGGATAAAAACGATCGTCACAACGTTATTATCAGCTTTATTCACAGGAATTTTTGTATGGTGGCGTTACTTTAAGTGAATGAATAATTCAAATTTTTCTTCTAAAAATTGTTTTTATTATTATGGATTACAATGAGTATAATTATAAACATTATCTTGAAAATTAATAGAATCCTTTAAAATATTATGCATATAAATATCTAATTTGAAAGTTAATTAATAATTAAATTGTTGCTTGATAAGCTTTGCAATTCTACTCGCTTCATCTAAAGTAAATTTATTAGGGTTAGTTCTATCATATAATAAAGTATTAGTGAATATATTAATATAATGATTTTTGGCTAATTGCTCGATAAACCTAGAGTGTTTTTTGCTCATTATGTTATTAGGTGCAAAAACATACACAGGTTTACCTGTATAACATGCTTCTGAACACATAGAAACTGAATCACCTGTCACAATTATTATATCACTTAAAGCTAAAATACCATAATAAGGGTTAGCAGCGTGATCTTTAAAATCATGTAAAAAACATGGAACAGTAAAAGAATTGGTAAGCATTGTACGTAAATGGGAAGGAGTTCTTCTACTAGTGGTAATTAGTAAAGAACCTGATAGCTTATCGGCTATATTATTTATATTAGTTATAAGAGATTTAATATTATTATCAGTAAAAGCACCATGTTTACTATTGCCTCCAATAATGACTGCAATTAATGGACGATTTAAAGCTGCAAAAGTTGGTGCCCATTTTTGTGCATGTTCGGTAAGTAGAGTAGGGCTTACATTATGTATTGCTCCAATTGACTTAATAATATTAGGATGTGCAGGAGGACGATCATGTTCTGGTATAATTAATAAATCAAAATATTGATAGTTTATTTGAGGATCCATAATGTGGATAATAAAGGTTTTTGGGCTTTTGCGTTTGATATAAAGTGAAACTACTGCTGCTCTACGGCCAGATGCTATCACAATATCTGGAAAAGGGTCCGTTAGCGTATCGATAGTTTGGTTAGTTATACCTATTAAAGCATTATATTTTAAAAAATTAGGTAATTTAATCAAATTAGTGTATTGTATATTTTTAACGACATATGGGAAATTAAGAGCTTTCGCTAGACCAAGTGTTTGATTGGTATTGCCTATTCTATCATCAATTAATGTCCAAACTGTAGGTAGGTGACTATTCAAATTCTGAATCCTTGAGCTATAATATAAAATTCTGATGATTCAGCTCGGCTTGCAGGTGGTTTAAAGCGCTTTACAGATTGAAAATGCTTCTGTAACATTTTAATAAATTTTTGTTCTTCTTTACCCGCAAAAAGCTTTGTAACAAAATAGCCACCTTCAATTAAATGTGAATGTGCAAACTCTAATGCGGTTTCACATAAATTAATAATACGTATATGATCAATATCAGGATATCCCGATGCCGGAGCGGCCATATCACTTAATATGACATTAGCCTTTTGATGAAGATGTGTATTTAAAATATTTTGTGTTTCTTGTTTGGTAAAATCTCCTTCGATAGTAATTAAATTTTCAATGGGTTCTAAAGGGATGAGGTCTATAGCAATAACTAAGCCAACAGTTTGTTCTTTTTTGTGGCTTATCACTTTATCTAAAGTAACTTGCGACCAGCCTCCAGGCGCAGCTCCTAGATCTACTACAATATATCCAGGCTTGAGTATTTGAAATTTTTGATCTATTTCAAGCAATTTATAGGCTGCCCTCGATCGATATCCTTCCTGTTTTGATAAAGCCACATAGGGGTCATTTAATTGCCGCTGTAACCAGTGAGTAGATGAAATTCTTCTTCCTTTAGCAGTTTTCACTGCAGTTGTAGAACGCCTTTTATTGATATCTTTGTTTTTATATGACATTATTAAGTTTATTATCTATTTACAAATTATAAAGTTAGTAGTTATTGTATATTTTATTTCCATAAATTTTAAATTATATTATCTATATAATAGAATATTATTTTAGAAAATTACAACTATCATTATGCCATACGAATCATTAAGGGATTTTATCTCATTTTTAGAACAAGAAAAAGATTTAGTGCGTGTTAATACACAAGTATCCACAGTATTAGAAATGACAGAAATTCAAACTAGGTTATTAGCAAGTGGTGGACCCGCAGTATTATTTGAAAATGTTGTGACAGAAAATGGTATTAATAATATTCCAGTCCTAGTCAATTTATTTGGTACAGTTAAACGTGTAGCGGCTGGTATAGATAGCAGTATTGAAAAACTTAAAGAAGTAGGTGAGTTATTAGCTTTTCTTAGACAACCTGAACCGCCAGGCGGGTGGCAGGAATTAGTAAATGTACTACCTATCTTGAAAAAAGTTTTAGCTAGCAGGCCTAAGAATGTAAATAACGCTCCTTGTCAAGAGAAAGTATTACTAGGAGATGAGATAGATCTATCATTATTACCTATTCAGACTTGTTGGCCTAATGAACCTGCTCCTTTGATTACTTGGCCGCTTGTTGTAACTAAAGATTCTCCTGGGCATCAGGAAGAAAAGTATAATTTAGGCATATATCGTATGCAAGTGATAGGCAAGAATAAAACTATTATGCGCTGGCTAAAGCATAGAGGGGGTGCAGCTCATAGTAGATCTTGGGCAAAACAACATAAGAAAATGCCAGCAGCAGTAGTAATTGGTGCAGATCCAGCAACTATTATTGCAGCTGTCACCCCTATTCCAGATAATGTATCTGAGTATCAATTTGCTGGGCTACTTAGAGGAAAAAGGCTAAAGTTAGTAGATTGTAAGACGGTGCCTATTAAAGTGCCAGCTAATGCTGAAATAATATTGGAAGGGTATATAGATTTAGAAACTTATCATGATGAAGGCCCTTATGGCGATCATACTGGTTATTATAATGATGTAGAACAATTTCCAGAATTCAATATTACAGCTATTACTATGCGCAAGTCTCCGATTTATCTTAGTACTTTTACAGGGCGTCCACCAGATGAGCCATCAATCCTTGGAGAAGTATTAAATGAAGTTTTTATACCGCTGATTAAACAACAATTTTCAGAGATAGTAGATTTTTGGTTACCTCCAGAAGGATGTTCCTATCGTATTGCAGTAGTCTCAATTAAGAAAGAGTATCCTGGGCAGGCGCGTCGTGTAATGATGGGAGTGTGGGGATTTTTAAGACAATTCATGTATACTAAATGGATTATTGTCGTAGATGCAGATATTAATTGCAGAGACTGGAAAGATGTAATGTGGGCAGTTGCAACAAAAGTAGATCCAGTTAGAGATTTAAGCATTATAGATAACACTCCTATTGATTATTTAGATTTTGCTTCTGAAGAGGCATGGTTAGGTAGTAAAATAGGTATTGATGCTACTGACAAAATCTATCCAGAAACTAAGCGTAATTGGGGTAAAAAAATAAAAATGGATATAGATGTTATTGAGAAAGTGACAGCGAAATGGAAAGAATATGGTTTCCACGGAGCTTAATTTACTGATTTCTAAATTCACTCAAATTTATACGTAATAAAAAGAGAATGCTGATAAAGGGCAATTATGTATATTAGAACTTTTGTAATCAGACCTTTTTTAAGAATTTGGTTGTCAAAATTTATCTGCGTTCCTCAAATATATTTATAGTAAAAACATTTGAATTTGCGTACGGTGTCGATCAATGTTCACCTAACAAAAAGTAGGTTTTGCTCATTATTCCTATCTGTTAAGGAAGCTGAAAAAACTATATATTTTCCTAAAAATTTCTGATTGGAACAGTTCCCTGATAACGTGATATAATACAAATTCATCCTTATTTACAACAATTTAAGCACTGTAGTTTTTATCTTTTCCACACTTGGTTGGTTAAAGGGATCAACTTCCATTAAATGACCTAAAATTATAATTTCAAGTATAGAGTGCATAACTAACATACCTAAATTTTCTTCATTTAACTGTTCTAAAATAATTTTGCGCACGGGTTGAGTCTCTTCCAAAGAAGTTGCACTAGCTATAAATTGAGCATAATTAATTTGGGCAAGAGATTTATTTGTTAAATTATATGATGTGAGTATTGGTATATCTCCAATTATAATATCTCCTTTTGGAGTGCTATTTTTAGCATATATAAAGCTATAAACTTTATCAGTTGGCCCGTCTAAATATAGTTGAAACATACTATGCTGAGCCATAGGGCCTAGATTTTTTAAAGGAGTAAAACCCCGACCATTCTTTCCAAGCGATTCTGAAACAATTTGATTATACCAATTAAGATAATCAGAAAATATTTTTAGGTAACCTATGTTAATTAATAGGGGTTTATTAAATAATAATAGTGATATTGCAGCTTTTACAGGTAAACTATTCTCTCTCTCTTGCCAAAGAGAATTAATAACTGAATTAGCTCCATTAATAAAGGCTTTGATATCATAGCCAGCAATCAACCCAGGAAGTATACCAACATTCGTAAAGGTTGAAAATCTACCTCCTATATTTTCGTCATGATCTAGGATGATGGCTCCTATTTTAGTAGCAATGTTTCTAAGAGGATTATCTCCATTACCTGTAATAATACAAAAATTATTACTATATTTAGTAATTTGTTGCTTTTGAAAATCATGTAAAATTGCCCCAATGAGTGATAAAACTTCTATAGTATTTCCAGATTTGCTAATAACCAAAAAACACGTATCACGTAAATTAATATTTTCCATTACCTGGGTATAATACAATTGATCAGTAGTATCTAGATATTTTATACTGATATTATTCCTTGTATACCCTAAAGAAGTAGTCATTTTAGGATTTAGACTCGAAGCTCCCATTCCTACTATTATTATTTGTTTAAAATTATTAATAATCTTTTGAGCAATTTTTGTTAAATAATCGTATTCTTCTATTCTTATTGGATGTAATACGCTATAATTAAGACTATTTGTTGAAGTTTTAAAATATTCAGCTACAATATCTCTAGCCTTCTCTTGCCATATGTTTACTTGCTGAACATCAGAAGGATAGAGTTTTAAATAATTATCCTGATATGTATATGGCATGGTATCAACCTAAAATTTTTCTAAATAATATTTAATAGTTTTTGTTAAATTTGCATCGAAATCTTGTGATGGATGCCAATTTAACTCTCTTTTTAATTTTGAATAATCTATAGCATATCGATAGTCATGTCCTGCTCTATCTGATACAAAATGGATTTGATTTTGGTAAGACTCATTATTCTTTTTAGGATGTATTTTATCTAATAAAGTGCAGAGTAATTTAGCAAGTTGTAAATTATTTTGTTCATTATTACCTCCGATATTATACATATCCCCTTTTTTACCTTGATGAAAAATTAAATCTATAGCATGGCAATGATCATCGACATATAACCAATCTCGGATGTTCATACCGCTTCCATAGATAGGTATAGGTCTATTTTGCAAAGCATTATTTATAATAGTGGGTATTAATTTTTCATAGTGTTGTCTTGGACCATAATTATTAGAGCAATTGGAAATAGTGATGTTCATATCATAAGTATGAATATAACTTCTAGCTATCATATCACTGGCAGCTTTAGAGGCGCTATATGGAGAATTAGGTGCATAAGGAGTCTCTTCAGTAAAATAACCTGTATCTCCAAGTGTACCATATACCTCATCTGTTGAAATATGATGAAATCGGCAATCAGAAGCATTTTTAATCATTTTATCTTGCCAAAAGGTTTTGGCAATATTTAATAAAGTAAAGGTACCTAATACATTAGTTGTGATAAACTCTTTTGGGTTTTTTATCGAATTATCAACATGTGATTCTGCAGCAAAGTTAATCACAGAGTTAATGCTGTATTCAGAAAAAATTTTATTTAGTAAATCTGAGTTGCAAATATCACCTTTAATAAAAACATAATTTGCAGAAGATGGTATATTATCTAGATTTGCTAAGTTACCTGCATATGTTAATTTGTCCAGATTTATGACCTGGTAAGTAGGATATTTATTAAGAAAATAATGAATAAAATTAGAACCAATAAATCCTGCACCTCCAGTAATTAGTATTTTCTTCGTATCAGTCATGTTTTGTTAGGTCACTTTTTATAAAATTTTATATAGATATTCACTATATAAGGACTTATCTATAGATGCAATAATCATCTCAAATTGTGTAGAGGATATATAATTTTTTCTTAACCTTATTTCTTTTTAATATATTATTTTAAAATTTAGCTCCACAATTTGATACAGCATTATCTATTATTAAAGGGCTTGGGTTTAGAATTTCTATTGAACCAGATCAAGATAGAAAATTCCTCTTGACGAGTGAAAAATCCCAAACTATTAAGACTGTATGTCTATTAATTGGTAAAAATCATTTATGGTTGAATTCATATTTATGATAATTATATGTCAGATGAAACAAAAAATATAATTGATTTTTGGTCTTCAGTTGAAAAATTCACTCTTCCTAAAATTGATAATAATAAAGTTACTGAAAATTTAGTACTTATTGAAAAAGAAGTTCAAGGCAATTATAATCTCCCCTGGGCTATCGAAAATCAACAGCGTTTAAAGCTTATTGAGACTGAAGAGTATACGTTTTTTCATACTGTGTTTTTAGGCATTACTAAATGTAGAAATATTGGGCACACAATAAAAACTATACTTAATATAAAAAGCGTAGATATTATGGAATATAAAGAAGAGGATAGCAATAAAATGAGACTTGCAACTTCACAACTTATAATTACAATGATTAACTTTATTTTGGAAAAAATTGCTAATCAGATTTAAGACTATTTTACACCTTTTAATAAAGGAGTAGATAAATTATTACTACATATTATATCGGTAGAAGATAATATTTGAACTTTCTCATTAATAATTAGTCTCATATCAAAAGGTATGGATATACCAGTATAACCAGGTTCTTGTGCAATTTGTTGAATATTTTCAGGTAAATGTAAACCAAAATGTAGGTGTCGTTTTCCAGCATTTCCTGAAACACCTTCAATACCTATTTTATCTGCTATTTTAACATAAGATTTATCTTTGATAGTTATATATGAAAGATGGGCATATATAGTTAAATATCCATCTGGATGTAAGATTCTAACATGATTTCCATAACCGTTACCACATCCATCTAGATTATAAACTATTATAATCATTCTTCCGAAATTCGCATTTATCGTACACATAAGCTGTCCCTTCATGAGCAGAACGGATTATACCAGCTTCTTTATTCGGAGGGGTTAAGAAATCTATTGCATATAATATATTATCATGCGAATGGCTCCCTTCTAAATTAGCATTTCCTTGAGAACAATAAGTTTCATGCTCTGGATCTAAAGGATATTGCAAAAGAATATAGGGTTTTTTGACAGTAGGAATATGTCTTGTTTCAGATAAATTTTCTGGATTACGAGATAATATTTTTTTGTTTTTGTTAAAAGAAATCATTTCTGTTTTAGTGCATGATCCTAAGAAAAAATAAAACAAATAATAGATTCAAACATTTCATTTAGATAATCATTTTCTAGAAATAACTCTCAAAAATTTATTTGTCAATGGTCACTTATTGGTCACTTTATTTTGATTTTGCTTTAGATCCTTTCTTTATAAACCTTGCTTTTCCTGGTGGAGCCAGGGAGAATCGAACTCCCGGCCTTTTGAATGCCATTCAAACGCTCTACCAACTGAGCTATGGCCCCCTTATTTTTCATCGTATACTAAAAGCTTAATTTATCATTGTCAATTAAGTTTCAATGAATTTAACATTATATAGCCTAAATTGTAATATTAGGTATAAAAATATTGCAATTTTTTAATATGTATTGTAGCTTGTAATCACCTAATTATTAATTATTAGAATTTGCAGTGGTAATGAGTAAATTTCTAAAAGAAATATCTAGAATTATAATGTGCAAGATGATAGCGCTAATAATAATATGGTGGTGTTTTTTTATAATCAGAAAGTTATAATCTCCCCTCAAAAAGTACAAACAAAAATATTTACTTCTTATATTAATGCAGAGGCTAAGAATGATTGATAATACATTAGTTGATTTATCACGACTACAATTTGCTGTTACAGCAATTTACCATTTTCTTTTTGTGCCTTTGACAATAGGATTAGCATTTATTATAGCCATTATGGAAAGCGTATACGTAATGACTTCTAAAATTATTTGGAAAAAGATGACCAAGTTTTGGTCAAAGCTTTTTGCGATTAATTTTGCTATGGGCGTGGCAACAGGTATTACCATGGAATTTCAATTTGGTACCAATTGGGCTTATTACTCTCATTATGTAGGGGATATTTTTGGAGTACCACTTGCATTAGAGGGGTTAATGGCTTTTTTCTTAGAATCTACTTTTGTAGGCTTAATGTTATATGGATGGGATCGTCTTTCAAAATTACAACATTTGTTAGTTACATGGTTAACTGCGCTGGGAGCAAATTTATCTGCTTTATGGATTTTAGTAGCAAATGGATGGATGCAAAATCCTGTAGGAGCAGAATTTAATCCAGAAACGATAAGAATGGAATTAACCTCAATATATGAGGTATTTTTTAATATAGTAGCTCAAGCAAAATTTGTGCATACAGTAAGCGCAGGTTATGTAGTTGGTTCTATGTTTGTATTATCAATTAGTGCCTTTTATATATTAAAAAAACAAGAAGTGGAAATAGCAAGAAGATCAATTTTTGTTGCAGCAAGTTTTGGTTTATTATCCGCTTTATCTGTGATGGTGCTTGGTGATGAAAGTGGCTATACAGCAACTTTGAATCAGAAAAGTAAAATAGCGGCTTTAGAAGCAATGTGGGAAACAGAGAAGGCTCCTGCTGATTTGGTGTTGTTTGGTATTCCGGATCAAAAAAATCACACAACTCACTACACAATTAAGGTGCCTTATTTACTTGGGTTAATTGCAACTAGATCATTTAATACACAAATACCAGGTATTAATGAATTAATTATAGAAGCAGAATCTAAAATCAAAAATGGTCTCATTGCCTATAAAGCATTATCTGAGTTTAAAG
Organism: Rickettsiales bacterium Ac37b; assembly: GCA_000746585.2. Classification (NCBI taxonomy): domain Bacteria; kingdom Pseudomonadati; phylum Pseudomonadota; class Alphaproteobacteria; order Rickettsiales; species Rickettsiales bacterium Ac37b. The sequence goes on along the minus strand of CP009217.2, from coordinate 929,479 downwards.
AAAATAGATATGATATAAATGCTCGTGATATTTTAAATAAGCATTTTAAAGATTTAGGATATGCATTACTTCTGAAGAAACAAAGAAATGACATAGAAAATGCAAGTGTGGTTGAAATAAAGACAGCAGCACAAAGTACTATACCTAATGTGTTACCGTTATTTTGGTCTTTTAGAATAATGGTAGGACTTGGTATATATTTTATTATACTATTTGCTATAGTATTTTACTTATTCAACTTAAAGCAGGTTTCAAATTATGATACGGTCTTTATGAGAAGACTGTGTTATGTCATGTTATTTAGCTTACCTTTACCATGGATTGCTGCAGAACTTGGCTGGATCGTAGCAGAATATGGTAGACAGCCTTGGGCAATTGAAGGAATATTGCCTACATTTTTAGGTGTGTCAAGTGTGTCAAGTACTAACGTATTATTTAGTTTAATAGCTTTTATAATATTTTATAGTACTCTTGCGGTTATAGATATAATGCTAATGAAAAAATATGTAAAATTAGGTCCATCTTATATAGAAGTTTAATGAGAGGTATGTGATGTTTCCAGAAACTATGATGTTAGATTATACAACTTTAAGGGTCATTTGGTGGGTGTTACTTGGTTTATTATTAATAGGATTTATTATTATGGATGGGTTTGATATGGGTGTAGCTATATTAATGCCTATTGTTACAAAAAATGATGCTGAAAAAAGAGTCTTAATGAACAGTATTGCTGCTGTATGGGAAGGTAATCAAGTATGGCTTATAACTGGAGCTGCTTCAATATTTGCTGCTTGGCCTGCTATATATGCACTAGTGTTTTCAGGTTTTTATTATGCCATGTTATTAGTATTGTTAGCATTAATTTTACGTCCGGTAGGTTTTGATTTTCGTAATAAAATTGATAATAATACTTGGCGCAAAATTTGGGACATATGTATATTTATCTCAGGATTTGTCCCGAGTTTAGTATTTGGTGTAGCGGTTGGGAATGTTTTACTTGGTATACCATTTATGTTTGATGATAATTTACGTGTAATATATAGTGGCAAATTTCTTGATTTATTTAAGCCCTTTACCTTATTTTGTGGATGTATAAGTTTGCTTATGGTTATTATGCATGGGGCTGTATATTTGGTCTTAAAAACTGAGGCTGTAATTGCAGACCGTTGTAGAAAAATAATATATATAACAGCTGGTTTGCTTGCGATATTGTTTATTTGCGGATATTTTTGGTCTCATAATTTGCCAGGATATATATTAAAAGGATCTTATGTTGAACATGGGCCTTCTAATCCATTATATAAAATGGCTACAATGAAGACTGGAGCATGGAGTGATAATTATATGCGTTATCCTATTTTTAAAATAGTACCTATCATTGGTTTACTAGCTTTAGCTTTAACAATTTTACTTGTTAATCTTAAAAGAGAAAAATTAAGTTTTATAACTAGTGCTACGGCTCTTGCTTGTATAGTGGCAACCGTGGGACTTAGTATGTTTCCTTTTATTATACCTTCTAGTACTTCTCCATCAAGCAGCTTAACTGTATGGGATGCGTCAAGTAGTAGGGGTACTTTATATGCTATGATGCTAGCTGTAATATTTTTCTTACCAATCATTTTGCTATATACTTCTTGGGTATATAAAGTTATTAGAGGTAAAGTATTAGTGCAAAATCAAAAAAATTTATATTAGGAGAAGATTATGTGGTATTTTACGTGGGTACTTGGGCTCGGTCTTGCATGTACTTTTTCTATTCTAAATGCTATTTGGCTTGAAATGAGATTAACTGAAGAATCAGAATCTAAAACAACAAAAATTATAATAGAACCTTAGATTTTTTATTAATTTACATTTATCTTAGTAAGGGATAGTTACTTTTAAATGTTTTGCTTACTGAACTGCAATATAACTTAATATTCTTTAGTTCTAACATATCTGCTAATATTTCCAATAAAGTCGGGGTAATAAGGTAAGGATTTAGATGCATTTTTTTAGAGAACATATGATTAATACTATATTTGGGATAGTATTTGTTTCGTTATTTGCCGGCAGCGCAATCTATTTAGCAGAGCTTCCTATTATGGTTAATTTAGGTATAAGTCCCTTAGTTATTGCTATTATACTTGGAATTATATATGGCAATACTATTCATTCTAAGGTGAGTATCAAATGGATAACAGGTATTGAGTTTTCAGCTAAGCAATTACTCCGTTTAGGAATAATTTTATATGGTTTTAGGGTAAGTTTACAGCAAATAGCTTTAATTGGTGTAGAGGGATTGCTACTCGATATCTTCGTGGTAAGCTTTATTTTAGCTATAGGTGTATTAATTGGTATAAAATTATTTAAACTTGATAGGCATTTGGCTATTTTAATTGCTTCAGGCTCTGCAATCTGTGGGGCAGCTGCAGTGCTGGCAGTTGAAAGTGTACTTAAAAGTGAAACTTATAAATCAAGTGTTGCAGTAGGTACTGTAGTAATTTTTGGTACAATTGCAATGTTTTTGTTTCCTCTATTACAACATACCAGTATATTTAGTTTAACTACCTACCAATTTGGTATTTTTGCTGGCGCATCTATTCATGAAGTAGCGCAAGTAGTTGTTGCTGGAAATCAGGTTAGTCAGGATGCTGCGAATATAGCGATTATAGTTAAAATGACTAGGGTATTATTATTGATTCCTATACTAATTTTACTATCTATGTATGAAAATAAAAGTTCTAATATAACCGGAATAAAGAATCCTAAGCTAATAATTCCTTGGTTCGCTGTCACTTTTGCTATGGTAGTTTGTTTTAATTCTTTATATTTATTACCAGAAAATGTAGAAATATTAATACACAGATTTGATTTATTTTTGATGACTATGGCTATGGCAGCTATTGGCATTGAAACAAATATCAAGAAAATCAAGACTGTTGGTCTAAGGCCTCTTTACTTTGCTATAACATTATTTTTCCTGCTAGGAGTTGGTAGTTATTCCATAGTCAAAGTGATATTTTAGTTAAATTGGTTTAAGATTTATCACATCTCTCCACAATTATTCTATAACTGGCTATAGTAAATTGATTTGAATCCGGGACGCGGTTCACTCAAAGTTTGCCTACTATTTGGAGGCTTTGCTTTATTCTTAGCCTAGTGTCAGATACAGCTTAATTTACTATACTATATATCTAATTTTGTTTTATATATAGTAAATTAAGTTGATAAAGACATGATATATGATATATTAAAAAGCTCATAAACCCAAAACAGTAGAAGCAATGGCATATTCCTTAGATTTACGTAAAAAAGTAATTCACTATGTTAATAAAGGTTATACCAGAGAAGAAGCTGCAAGAATTTTTGGCATAGGTGAAAGAACAATTTATAGATGGTTATCGAGATCGAAATCCGGGAATTTAGCAGCCACACGAGCAGCTAAGCCATGGAAGAAGCTTGATCCAATCAAATTATTAAACGAGGTGTCTAAAAACAGCAATTGGCTATTATCTGATTTTGCAAAGGTTTTTAATGTGTCTACAGCTGCTATCTGTTTGGCATTCAAGACTTTGGGGATCACACGAAAAAAAAGACCACACTCTATCGTGAACGGGATGAAGCAAAACGGCAATTATTTTTGGCAGCTATCGCAAACTATAAAGCGGAAGATATAGTTTATATTGATGAGAGTGGAATTGATAGCTATTTGTACTATTCTTGGGGATACAGTCTCAGAGGAAGTAAAGTTTATGGTGATATCTCAGGTAAAAAACATGATCGAGAAAGCTTTATTGCAGGTAAGGTTGGGAAGAAAATTATTGCGCCAATGTGTTTCAAGGGCACATGTAATACAGAAGTTTTTAACGAGTGGGTTAGTCAGTGTTTGGTGCCCGAACTAAGATTTGGTCAAGTTGTAATACTTGATAATGCAACGTTCCATAAGTCAGCTAGAACTAGGAATTTAATAGAAGATATAGGCTGTAAACTTTTATTCTTACCACCTTACTCTCCTGATCTCAACCCAATTGAAAAATATTGGGCTCATTTAAAAGCTAAAATCAAACCTATCATTACTAATTTTAATAACCTTAGCGATGCTATTGATTATGGCTTCTCTATGCCATTCTCAACTTAATTGACTATACTTGGGTTAGGATTAAAAAATAATAATTTAAATTATATAGAATTTACAGCAGTAATTGAGAGAGGAAACAGTGGAGGGCCGGTTATTGATACACAAGGCAATGTTGTAGGAGTAGTAGAAGCTAAAAGAAAATATTACACAGTAACGTTAAATCAAGCAGAGCAAGAGATACCTATTTATTCAGAGCCATTTAAAACTGATGGTATGGCTATTGGCTTAGCACCGCTTGTAGATTTTTTAAAAAAAAATAATGTAGATTATAAAACTAACGTAAGCCAAAATTTAATATCTAGCTATAATCCTCATGTTAGAGCAGAAAGATTTATTGTAAATATACATTGTGTTAGGAACCAAACTGTTCTACATAATACAAGATAAACTATTAGTTGTTCATATATTATTAATATAGTAAATTAAAGAATATAACAATTATATTATAATTTAGCTATAAATTTATGCACATTCATAAATAACGCTTGATTCATTTCCTACTACCAATACGCCATCAAAATTTTCTTCTACATGTGTAGCTATAAAATTTTTAACAATATCTTTACATTGAAGAGCAGTGCCAATATACATATCGGTAGCAGATTGCCCTTTAAGTGCAGAAAATACATATATTAAGTTCTGATCTATAATTTTCTCAATGAAAGGTAAGGCATCTTCAATGTCCAATTCTGTTCTCATAGAAGAAGCTGTACCATGTAAAGATTTATATTTGGTACAATGATTAGGAAAAGTTATTAAATCTTGTAACATATTTTGTCCTTGTAGTAATTATTGTTCTTTATGTTTTAATTTATATTAATATTTTTATATTTACATCCTTTTAACATTATAATAATATTAATTTTTAAATGTTGATAAACAAAAAAATGGCAATCAAAGATATGGAATTCAAGCTGCCTATTAGATAATATTAATAGTATTAATATAAATAAATCAAAAGAAATGAGAGAAAGCGATATCGAAAATCTTAAAAGCTCAATGGATATAATGGATACAAATACCAAAGTAAAAGCAGCATATTCTTTGGACTAATTATAATGATTGTTTGCCTATTACTTAGTATAGAAAATATACTTGGTTTTGATGGAATAGATGGAAACTCTTGGTTTGAAGGAGCTGCTTTATATTATGATTAATTCAACAACCTACCATATCTTTAATTGAATAACCGAGCCACTCTTCTAAAATGCTCCAATCACCTATGTTAATTGATTCTCTAATTTTGGCCATTAGGTCCTGGTAAAAAGTTAAATTATGCCAAGTCATTAATATAGAACCCAAAATTTCTTTAGTTTTGACTAAATGATTTAAATAAGCTCTAGAATGGTTGATACATGCTGGGCATTTACATAGTTCATCAAGAGGCCTGAGATCTGTAGAGTATTTAGAATTTCGTATGTTAATAGTGCCTGATCTCACAAATGCTTGACCATTGCGTCCAGAACGTGTTGGTATAACGCAGTCAAACATATCTACACCTCTTATAACGCTACCTATTATATCGGAAGGTTTTCCAATACCCATAACATAGTGTGGCTTATCTTCGGGTAAATTTGGTATAGTATAATCTAGAACTTCATATAATGCTTGTTGAGTTTCTGTCATGCCACCTACAGCATATCCATCGAAACCTATATTGTGTAGTTCTTTAGCAGATATTAAGCGTAAATCTTTATAAACACTACCTTGTACTATTCCAAATAAACCATAACCCTTTCGCTCTTTAAATGCTAGTTTTGAACGTTCTGCCCATCTTAAAGATAGTTTCATAGAAAGTTCAGCTTCTTTATGTTCTATTGGAAACTGAGTACATTCATCAAAAATCATAGTTATATTACTATCAAGAAAATATTGTATTTCCATAGAACGTTCTGGAGAAAGCATGTGCTGCTTCCCATCTAAATAGGATTTAAATACTACTCCCTGTTCACTTATAGTGCGTAATTTAGCAAGAGACATTACTTGAAAACCACCTGAATCTGTAAGAATAGGTTTGTTCCAATTCATAAATTTATGTAATCCGCCCAGCTCATATATGCGCTCAGCAGTTGGACGTAGCATTAAATGATAAGTATTCCCTAGAATAATTTCAGCACCCGTTTGGTTAATTGCGTCTGTGGTCATAGCTTTAACAGAGCCAACTGTACCAACTGGCATAAATGCAGGCGTATGTATTTCACCATGAGCTGTAGAAATTATTCCAGTACGAGCTTTACCTAAAATATTATTGATTTGAAATCCAAATTCTCTTGTTGTCATTAATATAATTGTCCATCTAATTTTATATAAAGATCAGAATTCTTTTTGTAATTTCGCTAAGATTATATAGACCAAATGTAGCAAAATTACAACCCTTAGAATAAACTATTATCAATAAATATATAAAATATTGCTATATGTGCTACTAGGAAGAGAAGGTGTAAATATATTATCTTAATCCTATTAGATAAAGCAGTAAAATTATCTTGATTAGGTGATAGAGTTCAGTTGAACTTAATCCTCCCTTTTGTTGTTTATCTCTTTTTAATATTAAGTAGGGGTAGTATTAATGTAACCTAAGATTACCGTTGAGGTCCTCTATTAGGTTTGCTTGAAGGTAATTTTATATTTTCTTTTTGACTTTTTTCTTCTCTTCTAGAGGAAGGTTGATCTGTGATGTTTTGTTTCTTATTAAATTTAGAATCATATAATGCTTTGGCTTCTTCTGCTAAGGATTTTTGTATAAGTGGTATATTCTTATAATCTAATACTTCGCCTTTTTGATTTACTATTTTTGATGTTTTTAGAGGTCTTAACTCAATATTTTTCTGTTGCGTTGGGGTATCGCTTGTTATAGTCAATTAAGTTGAGAATGGCATAGAGAAGCCATAATCAATAGCATCGCTAAGGTTATTAAAATTAGTAATGATAGGTTTGATTTTAGCTTTTAAATGAGCCCAATATTTTTCAATTGGGTTGAGATCAGGAGAGTAAAGTGGTAAGAATAAAAGTTTACAGCCTATATCTTCTATTAAATTCCTAGTTCTAGCTGACTTATGGAACGTTGCATTATCAAGTATTACAACTTGACCAAATCTTAGTTCGGGCACCAAACACTGACTAACCCACTCGTTAAAAACTTCTGTATTACATGTGCCCTTGAAACACATTGGCGCAATAATTTTCTTCCCAACCTTACCTGCAATAAAGCTTTCTCAATCATGTTTTTTACCTGAGATATCACCATAAACTTTACTTCCTCTGAGACTGTATCCCCAAGAATAGTACAAATAGCTATCAATTCCACTCTCATCAATATAAACTATATCTTCCGCTTTATAGTTTGCGATAGCTGCCAAAAATAATTGCCGTTTTGCTTCATCCCGTTCACGATAGAGTGTGGTCTTTTTTTTCGTGTGATCCCCAAAGTCTTGAATGCCAAACAGATAGCAGCTGTAGACACATTAAAAACCTTTGCAAAATCAGATAATAGCCAATTGCTGTTTTTAGACACCTCGTTTAATAATTTGATTGGATCAAGCTTCTTCCATGGCTTAGCTGCTCGTGTGGCTGCTAAATTCCCGGATTTCGATCTCGATAACCATCTATAAATTGTTCTTTCACCTATGCCAAAAATTCTTGCAGCTTCTTCTCTGGTATAACCTTTATTAACATAGTGAATTACTTTTTTACGTAAATCTAAGGAATATGCCATTGCTTCTACTGTTTTGGGTTTATGAGCTTTTTAATATATCATATATCATGTCTTTATCAACTTAATTTACTATAATTGAGCTTGTTTTGTTAAAAGGATTCCTTCATGGGCTCTATTGTTAGGATAACCAATTATAAATAAGTTTTCCCCTACTCTTAAATCAATATTTGAACGTAAATATGCTATTTGTGGAGCAAGAGCATCTGTAGTTAACAAAGCCAAATCATTTTCTATATCTTGTGCAAGCAAAAATGCTGAAGCTGGATTAACCGCACCTCTTACACTAATAGTCAAACAATTTTCTACTACATGGGCACTAGTAACTATCTCAGAAGGAGTTATAAAGAAGCCTGTACCGCTTGAAATTTCATATAATTTACCGACTTTTAATCCTCTACTTCTTATTTTATTCCAAGTTTGATTATCAGCTAAACTTATATTAACCGATGTTATAAATATAAGAATGTAATAAAAAAAATATTTAAACATTCTATTAATATACGATAATTACATTAATTATTAGTAAAAAGAAAAAAATACAATAGTTAATTTATTAATAATATTCCTATTCTTCTATCGAGCGATATACGAAAAAGTTATCCTTATAATAAATTCAATATATCTACTAGCATATTATTTACTTATCAGCTATTAATCTTATTTAGGAATTAATATCCATGTTATTGACAGAGTCAAAATAGATAGAGCTATTTTTAAAATTTAGGTATATATGAAGCGTGTTTTATCAGGAATACAACCTACAGGTATTTTACATTTAGGTAATTATTTAGGTGCTATAAGTAATTGGGTAAATTTACAAAATAAATATGACTCTTATTTTTGTATAGTAGATTTACACGCAATTACTTTACCTCAAAACCCAATAGAATTAAAAAATGCTATTAGGTTAACAGCAGCAACCTATATAGCAAGTGGTATAGATATTACTAATTCTACTATCTTTATCCAAAGCTCAGTATCAGCCCATAGTGAACTAGCATGGATATTAAGTTGTATTACTCCCCTTGGATGGCTTAATCGGATGACTCAATTTAAAGAAAAAGCTGGAAAAGCGCGTGAACAAGCTTCCTTAGGGTTATATAGCTATCCGGTATTAATGGCTGCTGATATATTAGTGTATAAAGCACAAATAGTACCAGTAGGCGAAGATCAAACTCAACATTTAGAACTTACACGTGATGTGGCATCTGCTTTTAACCGTTATATAAAAGAAGATTATTTTCCTTTGCCTGAAGCTCTAATTACAAAAGAATCAGCACGTATAATGAGCTTACGTGATGGCACAAAAAAAATGAGTAAATCTGATAGCTCTGATTATTCACGTATAAATTTAACAGATAATGCAGATTTAATAGCAAAAAAACTCCAGAAAGCTAAATCCGATGCTTTCCCTACAATTACATATGACAAAGAAAATAGACCTGAAGCTACCAATCTAATTAATATTTATTCAATACTGAGTAGCTCTTCTATAGAAAAAGTAATTGATCAATTTAGTAACAAGGGTTTTGCTATCTTTAAAAAACAACTTACAGATTTAGTTATTGAAAAAATGAAACCTATTACCACAAGAATATTAGAATTAATTGAAGATAAAAATTATATAGATTCCATTATTAAAATAGGTAATGAAAAAGCCAATGATCTTGCTAGTAAACATTTATCAGAAATAAAATCTTTTATAGGACTAGGATAATGTCAGATGTAGAGATTTATACTGATGGTGCATGTAGTGGTAATCCGGGGCCAGGAGGATGGGGAGCTGTATTGATTTATAGGACAACAACTAAGGAAATATATGGGAGCGTAGAATATACTACAAATAATCGTATGGAATTAACTGCCCCAATTGAAGCATTAAAATTATTAAAAAAAAGATGTGAGGTAAATCTATACACAGATAGTAATTATTTACGCGAAGGTATTACTAAATGGATACATAATTGGAAACAGAATAATTGGCGTACTAGCAATAAAGCTCCCATAAAAAATATTGAATTATGGCAAAGTTTAGAATATGAAACCTTAAAACATAATGTAACATGGCATTGGATACGTGCTCATAGTGGCAATAAATGGAATGACGTAGCAGACCAATTAGCTGTTAAAGGTAGAAATGAAGCACAACTGTTATTAAATAAATAGATTTAAAAACTTTTAATTTGATTTAATAGTTGTAACATTTTTAATTCTTAGCTATTAGTAACTTTTACGAAAAACTGCTAATTATGGAATTTGCGTATAACGAAAATTGTTGTATAATAATATTAATATATAAATAGTAGGTAATTAATGGCGATTATAGGTACATTGCTTTCAGTATGGCTTTTTGCTAAAAAAGTTGGCGAAGATGAGTTTGGTAATAGATATTATTTATCAAAATGCTTAAATTCTGAAAAAAAACCAAAACGTATAATATTATATAAAGGTATTGCTGAACCTAGCAAAATTCCTCCTCTGTGGCATTCTTGGATGCATTACAAAACGGATATAATACCTAAAAATAATATTACTTATAAATGGCAAAACAAACGTACTGTAAATATGACAGGTACCGATTTAGCTTATATACCTTCTGGGCATGTAAATAAAAATGATAAACATGACCGTACCATAAATGACTATCAACCATGGCAACCTTAATATTTAAAGGATTATATGAAAGATAATTTTACTGAAACATTGATTGGAGCTTTAGTACTCATAATTGCAGGTACATTCACGTTTTTTGCTTACCAATGGGGAGATGTTAAACCTGTAAGTAATGGATATACTGTAAAGGCAAAATTTGAACGTGTAGATGGTATTACTTTGGGTAGTGATGTTTCCATTGCTGGTGTTAAGGTGGGAACTGTAACAAAACAAACTCTTGATGTTAAATCATACTTAGCTGTTGTAGAAATGTCTATAAATGGCGAAATAAAAATACCTAAAGATTCTTCTGCACAAATTGCAAGTAGTGGTTTAATAGGAGGAAAATATATTGATATTACTCCTGGATCAGCTCCACAGTTATTAAAATCAGGTGAAACTATTGAATATACTCAATCTTCTGTGAATCTTGAAACGCTTATTGGCAAAATGATTTTCAATTCAAATGACAGTAATAAAAAATAGTAAGCTTCTCATATTTATGAGATCAATAATAATATAAATGTTATTAATTACCTGTAGATTCAAATACTAAAATTAAATCTGTAAGATTAATATAATGTTTATTAAGATAAATTATCATATTATATCTCATCTTCTATAATATTATCGAATATGTTACTACCTGTTCATACAAAATTTATACTTACGACATCCGTTCATAATCATATTTATTAGGATGGGTCAAGGCCTGAAGTTCGAAGTAAATCTTCACCTATGGATACAGTTTACCCATCCTACCAACCTATCATTGATCAGATTATACTTTTTGGCAACTCTTATTGTATGAACTATGGATAAGTTAAGTTAGGTTTATTAGGTTTAATTTGGAATGCGATAAGAGCTAAGATAAGAGAAGCAAAGAAGTTAAGAGGTGATCGGTGTTTATTAGGTCTAACTTAAAGTAGCTTTAGTATCTGTCATGCGTAAATTACTTTCTTTTATGCATTTTTAGTAAAAAATAATATAGTTGATACATACTTGACTATATTATTACAGAGGCTGGGGTATTATATATAATACATCAAAGTAAAAAACTCTGCTTTACCAAAAATAATAAACTAATTTTGAAGAAAATAATAGCTTCATGATTAATTATAGAAGCAAAACTCCTAAGCTTTGTTAGGAGTTTGTATCTGATTCTTTATTCTTTTTTAATGAACTAATCGAACCAAATCTTTTATTAAATTTAGCTACAGTAGTAGCTTTTTGGTTAATTTGATTAGCGACCCCACCTGACCAAGCTGGATGATTTTGGAAATCAACATCTAAAGATAAATGATCCGCTTCACTAGCTGAATTAGTCACAAATTTAGAACCATCCATTCTTATAATGGTAAAAGGTTTATATTTAGGATGAATACCTTTTTTAGCCATAAACCTTACTCCACCACACTACTTTGTTCTTTTAATTTAGACACTTTCTTTATACGTTTTTTTATATCTAAAGCATCTACACTTAATTGCTCATCCTTAGTTTGCAGTAAATAAAAATCCAAACCGCCCTTTGCCTCTACAGTGCGTAAAGCATTGGGAGATATTCTTAATCTTACTCTACAACCTAATATATCACTTGTTAAAGTGAGCTTTTGTAAATTAGGAAGAAACCTTTTTTTACTCTTTTTATTTGAGTGAGAGACTTTATGTCCTACTAATACAGACTTACCTGTTAAACTACAACGTCTAGTCATTTTTAACTCCTACAATTATGCTACTCTTTTATTAACTTATACATACTAATAAGTCAAGATAATATATACACTTACATTTTTAGAAATTTATAGTTTTCATAGTAATTGCCATTGAAGCTTCTCTTACAGCCTCATTTAGCGTAGGATGAGCATGACAAATTCTTGCTAAATCTTCTGAAGAAGCAACATATTCCATAGCAACTACAGCTTCAGCTATTATAGTTCCTGCTTCTGGACCTATAATATGAACACCAAAAATCTTATCTGTTTTATCACAAGCAATAATTTTTACCATACCTTCAGTCTCAGCCACAGCTCTCGCTCTACTATTTGCAGCAAATGGAAATTTGCCTACTTTGTATGTAATGCCTTGCGATTTTAATTCTTCTTCTGTTTTACCAACCATTGCCACTTCTGGCCAAGTATATACAACACTAGGAATTGTAGAATAATTCACATGACCTGCTTGACCAGCTATAATTTCTGCAACTGCAACCGCTTCTTCTTCCGCCTTATGAGCAAGCATAGGTCCTTTTATAACGTCTCCTATTGCATATACGTTTTTAATATTAGTTTCAAAATGATCACTCACTTCTATTCTTCCTTGAGTATCAGTTTTTAATCCTAAATTTTCAGAAACTAATCCTGAAGTATATGGCTTACGTCCAACAGCTACCAGAACTACATCTACCTCTAATTGTTCTTTTTTTCCCTCTGAAACAGATTCTATTTCTAATTTCACTTTATTATTTATTACAACTGCCGATAAAACTTTTTTACCTAAAGCAAATTTTATACCTTGCTTTTCAAGAGATTTTTGTAAGTTTCTACCTATTTCAGAATCTATAGCTGGCACTATTTTATCTAAAAATTCAACTACTGTAACTTCACTACCTAAACGTTTCCAGACCGAACCTAATTCTAGCCCTATATATCCACCACCAATTACTACCATTTTTTCAGGAACTTTTTCTAAAGAAAGAGCTCCTGTAGAAGAAACTATATATTTTTCATCTATTGAAATTCCAGGCAACGTAGTTACTTCAGAACCTGTAGCAATTATAATATTTTTAGAAGATATAGTTTGTTTATCTTTATCATTTGTAATAGAAATCTTACCAATTTCTTCTATTTTAGCAGTCCCTATTATATAATCTACCTTGTTTTTCTTGAATAAGCCTTCAATTCCTTTACACAAAGTGCTTACTACTTCATTTTTACGTTTTAACATCGTAGCTAAATCTAATTGAATTTTATTACAAATTACCCCATGTTCTTTTGTTTCATGAAGAGTTTTTTCATAGATCTTACTCGATTCAAGCAAAGCCTTAGAAGGTATACATCCAACATTCAAACATGTTCCACCTAAAGTTCCTCTCTTTTCTATACATACAGTTTTCATTCCTAATTGAGCTGCCTTTATGGCCGCAACATAACCTGCAGGACCACCACCAATTACTACAACATCATAATTATCTTGAGTCATTTTATATCCTTTTTATTATTCTGTATAAAACTGTACTATAGTCCCAATAATAATCTATCTGGAGATTCTATATTTTCTTTAATTCTTACCAAAAATGTTACAGCCTCTTTCCCATCAATAATACGATGATCATACGATAAAGCAAGATACATCATAGGCCTGATTTCAACTTTACCAGCAATAGCTACTGGTCTTTCTTGTATATTATGCATTCCAAGAATAGCAGATTGAGGAGGATTAATAATAGGAGTTGATAATAAAGAACCATATACTCCTCCATTAGAAATAGTAAATGTTCCTCCAGATAAATCATCTAAAGTTAACTTACCTTCTCTTGCTTTCTTCCCAAGTAATACCATAGTCTTTTCTGTTTCTGCAAATGACAACTTATGTGCATTACGTATTACTGGCACAACCAATCCCTGCTCTGTACCTACAGCTACTCCCATATCATAGAAGTTTTTATATATAATTTCTTCTCCTGCTATTTCAGCATTCACAGCTGGTATTTCTTGCAAAGCAACTATTGCTGCTTTAATAAAAAATGACATAAATCCTAATTTTACGCCATGCTTCTTTTCAAAAATATCTTTATGTTTAGAACGTAATGCCATAACATTACTCATATCAACTTCATTAAAAGTTGTAAGAATAGCAGCTGTATTTTGTGACTCTTTTAGACGTTCTGCTATACGCTTACGCAGACGAGTCATTTTTACTCTTTCCACCTGTCTATCATTACTTATTCCAGAAGAATTATCCTTAGAATTCAATACTTGTAATACATCTCCCTTTATAATCCTATTATCTTTACCAGTGCCCGGTATATTGTTAGGTGATAAATTATTTTCTGTTACAAGTTTTCGAACTGATGGAGCTAGTACCTCAGATTCATGTTGTTTTTCTGGTTTTCGTTCATTAGCTTTAGTTTCAACTTTTTTTTCAGATCCTTTACTATCCGCTTTTTGTTCAGATACTTTCCCTTCAGCTATTTCACCTATTACTTGCCCAACTTCTACTGTATCCCCTTCTTGCACTTTTAAAGCCTCTAATACGCCTGAAACTGGGGCGTTAACCTCCATAGTAATTTTATCTGTTTCAAGCTCTACTAGTAATTCATCTGCTTTTACTGCATCACCCGGATTTTTATGCCATTTTGCAATAGTAGCACTAGTAACAGATTCACCAAGTTGAGGTACTTTTATATCTATAGCCATTTTATACTCCACATACTTTTTAATTTAATGCTTCTTTTATAAGTGTTTCTTGCTCTTGATCATGAGTCTTTTTATACCCAGAAGCAGGAGAAGCTGCCTCTTTTCTACCTGCATAAAGAAGTACTTTATTCGATAATTTTAACTCTTGCAATAATTCTTCAAATTTATCTTTCAAGAATCCCCATGCTCCCATATTTCTAGGCTCTTCCTGACACCATACAAACTCAGCATTTTTATATTTCTTCAACTGTTCTATTATAGCTACTTTCGGTAAAGGATAATATTGCTCTAATCTTACTAAAGCCACATCATTGATACCTAATTTATTTCTTTCTTCGAGTAAATCGTAATATACTTTTCCGCTAGAAAATACTACTTTTCTAATATCTTTATCATTAGGGTTTAACAATTCTTCAGGAATTAAAGGTCTAAATTTACTATCACCAGAAAATTCTTTAAGATTTGAAATAGCTAACTTGTGTCTAAGCAAAGATTTGGGCGACATTATGATCAAAGGTTTACGGTATTTTCTATGAATTTGCCTACGTAATATATGAAAATACGAAGCTGGTGTTGAGCAGTTAGCTATCTGTAAATTATATTCCGCACAAAGCTGTAAAAATCTTTCTAAACGTGCTGAACTATGTTCAGGGCCTTGCCCTTCATATCCATGTGGAAGTAACATCACTAAACCACTCATTCTAAGCCATTTAGTTTCTGCTGCTGCTATAAACTGATCTATAATAATTTGAGCACCATTAGCAAAATCACCAAATTGTGCTTCCCATAATACTAAACTTTTTGGCTCAACATAGCTGTAGCCATATTCAAATCCTAATACCGCATATTCGGATAAATTACTATCTATAACCTCAAAATTAGACTGCTCTTGGTTTAAATTATTTAAAGGTATATAATTAGAATTATTTTCTTGGTCTACTAAAACAGCATGTCTATGCGAAAAAGTTCCTCTACCAGAATCTTGACCACTAAGCCTTACAGCTATTTTTTCAGATAAAAGAGTTCCAAAAGCTAAAGATTCAGCTGTAGACCAATCTATTCCTTCACCAGTTTCAAGCATTTTTTTCTTAAGCTCTAATTGACGACTAATTTTAGAATTAACTGAAAATCCAGAAGGTATATTAGTTAATGCTTTCCCTATAGATTTCAATTTATCAATATCCACACCTGTATTTTCTTTATCAATAAATCCTTCATCTGATACTCTTTCAAACCCCTGCCATTTACCTGACAACCAATCAGCTTCTTTAGGTTTGTATGATTTTGCTGCTTCTAATTCTTGATCTAGATACTTGAAAAAATCTTCTTTAATTTGCTTAAACTCATCGACATTAATAATTTTTTGTTCTATAAGTTTTTCTGCATATACTTCAGCAGAAGTTTTATGTTTTCCTATGTTTTTATACATAATAGGTTGAGTAAATGCTGGTTCATCAGTTTCATTATGACCATATAATCTATAACAAGTTACATCTATAACTACATCTTTTTTAAATTTTTGTCTAAACTCTACCGCTATATGGCTTATTCTTATTAAAGCTTCTATATCATCGCCATTTACGTGAAATATAGGAGCTTCTATAATTTTTGCAAACTCGGTAGAGTATCTATTAGGCCTACCTTTTTTAGGATCTGTTGTAAAACCTATTTGATTGTTAATAACAACATGTATTGTACCTCCAGTACAATACCCTTCTAGCTCTCCAAGAACTAAAGTTTCTGCTACCACACCCTGACCTGTAAAAGCTGCATCACCATGAATAAGAATGCCCATTATCTTATTACGTTCTTTATCTCCACAGAAATCTTGTTTTGCTCTGACTTTCCCAGCTACAACTGGATTTACAGCTTCTAAATGCGAAGGATTGGGGGTAAGAGAAAGGTATATTTTTTTATTATTAACTTCTCTATCTCCAGAAGCACCTAAGTGATATTTAACATCTCCATCTACATTTAAATCTTCCGGATAAGCTTTTGTACCACTAAATTCTGCTAACATATGTTTATAAGGTTTTCCCACAATTTTAGTTAAAACATTTAACCTTCCTCTATGGGCCATACCTAAAATGGCTTCTTTAACATCAAAATCTGTAGATTTATTAATAATTTCATCTATTACACAAATAGAATTGGCACCACCTTCTACTGAAAATCTTTTTGCTCCAGGAAATCTACTATGTACAAATTGCTCAAAGCCTTCTACTTGAATAATATCTTTTAATAAAGATTTTTTCTTATCTGCAGAAAATTCCTTTTCAAAAGGCAAAGATTCTATTTTATTTTTAATCCATTCAACTTCTTCTTTATTTTCTATATGTAGAAATTCAGTTCCTATATGATTACAATATACTTTTTGTAAGAAAGATTCTAATTTTCGTAAAGTAACTAAGCCTAATCCCTCTATTTCTTCAGGAAGATTTTGATCATAATCAGATTCAGCAAAACCATAGTTAATTGCTTCCAATCCTAAATCATTAATGGAAGGTGTTTTTTCTAATTTTAATGGATCTAAATCAGCAGCAAAATGCCCTAATCTACGATAATCATTTATTAATGCTTTTACTTGCAGTTTATTATTAGATTCTACAGGAATAGCTTTGCCCTTAATCTCTGGAGTTTTTTCTGGACCTAAAATAACCTTAGTATCAATTTTAGTCCACGAAGCTTTTAATTCTTGTTCATTTGGAAAAGAAGCAAAAAAATCCTGCCACGTTTTATCTACAGATTCTTTATCTTCTAAGTATTTAGCATATAATTCTTCTATAAAAGATACATTTGCAGGATATAAATAACTATTTTTTTCTTCGTACATTTTACTACCGATTTTTACATTAACCTAGCAATTCTTTTAATGTTCTACCTATTGCAGCAGGAGATTCCGCTACTATTATACCAGAGGATTTCATTGCTTCTAATTTATGCTCAGCACTACCTCTAGTACCAGAAATAATAGCTCCTGCATGTCCCATACGTTTACCAGGAGGAGCTGTTCTACCAGCTATAAATCCTACTACAGGCTTTTTAATTTTAGACTCTTTCAAGAATACAGCTGCTTCTTCTTCCGCAGAACCACCTATCTCTCCTATCATTATAATAGATTTAGTCTCTTCATCATTTAAAAATAATTCTAAACAATCAATGAAGTTAGTACCGTTTACAGGATCACCACCTATACCAATACATGTAGATTGACCTAATCCAAGCGCAGTAGTTTGTGCTACAGCTTCATAGGTAAGAGTACCAGATCTAGAAACTATACCCACAGATCCTCTTTTATGAATATGACCTGGCATAATACCTATCTTACATTCATTAGGAGTGATTATTCCTGGACAGTTAGGCCCTATTAATCTTGTTCTAGAACCAGCTAATGCTCTTTTAACCTTTACCATATCTAATACAGGTATACCTTCTGTAATACATACTACTAACTCTAATTCAGCATCGATTGCTTCCAAAATTGAATCTGCTGCAAATGGTGGTGGAACATATATAACAGATGCGTTCGCTCCTGTAACATCCACAGCTTCTTTTACTGTATTAAATACAGGTAGTTCCAAATGGCTAGTTCCTCCTTTACCAGGAGTTACGCCTCCTACCATTTTTGTACCATATTCTATAGCTTGGGTAGAATGAAAAGTCCCTTGAGAACCCGTAAAACCCTGACATATAACTTTAGTATTTTTATTAACAAGTACAGACATATAAATCCCTTTATTTTATAGCTTTAACAATTTTATCTGCAGCATCTCCTAAATCATCAGCAGCTATAATCTTTAGCCCAGAATTACTGAGAATTTCCTTACCCAAATCAACATTAGTACCAGCTAATCTAACTACAAGTGGTACAGATAATCCTACTTCTTTAGCAGCAGCTATAACTCCTTCAGCTATAATATCACAACGCATTATGCCTCCAAATATATTAATCAAGATAGCTTTAACATTTTTATCAGATAAAATTATCTTAAATGCTTTTGTTACTCTTTGTTTATCAGCTCCACCTCCTACATCAAGGAAATTAGCTGGTTCAGCTCCATATAGTTTAATTATGTCCATTGTAGCCATTGCAAGGCCTGCTCCATTAACCATACAACCTATGTTACCTGACATCTTTACATAACTTAATTCAGCATCAGCCGCTTCTCTTTCAAGAGGATCTTCTTCATTTTCATCACGCATATCTTTTATATCTGCATGTCTAAATAAAGCATTATCATCAAAATTAATTTTTGCATCTAGAGCAATTATTTCATTAGTTTTGGTTATAACTAACGGGTTAATTTCTACTTGACTAGAATCAGTTTCTATAAAAGCCTTATATAAATTAGCTACTAATACAGTAAACTTCTTAACTAAATCACCACTTAATCCTAAAGCATAAGCCATTTTTCTACCATGAAATGGCTGTATTCCCACTGCAGGATCTATAATTTGTTTTATAAGTTTTTCAGGTGTCTTAGCTGCAACCTCTTCTATATCCATCCCACCTTCCTGAGAAACCATAAAAGTCACTGTACTAGTACTACGATCAACCACCATACCTACATAATACTCTTTTGCAATATCAGAACCTTCTTCAATATAAAGACATTTAATTTCTCTACCTTCCGGACCAGTTTGATGCGTAACTAATACCTTACCTAACAAATTCTTAGCCTGTTCATAAGCCTCTTCCGGAGACTTTACTAATTTTACACCACCAGCCTTTCCTCTTCCTCCAGCATGAATTTGTGCTTTTACTACAGTAACATTGCTTTTTAAAGATTTTGCTATAGCTTTTGCTTCTTCAGCAGTAAATGCCTCTTTTCCTCTAGGAACAGGAATTTGGTATTTAGCTAAAATTTGTTTAGCTTGATATTCATGGATATTCATATTTTCTCCAAATAATTTTAATATTATAATTTTATTTTTTCTATTAAACTACGCACAGCATCAGCTGATTTATTAAAAGCAATTTTTTCTTCTTGGTTTAATTCTATTTCTATTATTTTTTCAACACCATTTGACCCTATTACTACTGGAACTCCTACATATAAATCTTTTATCCCATATTCTCCAGTCAAATATGCAGCACATGGTAATACATGTTTTTTATCGTGTAAATAAGATTCTGCCATTTTTATAGCAGAAGAGGCAGGGGCATAGAAAGCTGAACCTGTCTTTAACAATCCTACTATTTCTGCTCCACCATCACGAGTACGCTGTACTATAGAATCTAATTTGCTTTGAGATAACCACCCCATTTTGATAAGATCTGGTAAAGGAATGCCTGCAACTGTAGAATATCTAGCTAAGGGAACCATGGTATCTCCGTGTCCCCCTAAAACAAAAGCAGTAATATCATTGATAGATACTTTTAATTCTTCAGCAAGAAAATATTTAAATCTAGTAGAATCTAGTACACCAGCCATGCCTACAACTTTATGAGCAGGAAGTTTACTGGCTTCTTTCATAACCCAAACCATAGAATCTAGAGGATTAGTTACTACTATAACAAAAGCCTCTGGAGCATATTTATTAATACCTTCACCAACAGATTGCATAACTTTAGCATTTGTAGCCACTAAATCGTCTCTACTCATACCAGGCTTTCTAGGTATACCAGCTGTAACTATTACTACATCAGCTCCTTTTATTTCTGAATAATCATTAGCGCCTTTAAAATGTATATCAAAACCTTCTACCCCTGAGCTTTGCGCTATATCTAAAGATTTTCCTTGAGGTAATCCTTCTACCACATCGAATAATATAACATCTCCAAGCTCTTTTAACCCTATTAAATGAGCTAAAGTTCCCCCTATGTTACCACCACCTATTAGAGCTATTTTTTTACGAGTTGACATAAAATCCTCCCAAATTCATTAATAAACCATATATAATAGTAACTTTAAAAAATTAATACACTATGAATTCATTAAGTCAAAAAATTCATTATTCGTTTTAGAATTTTTCATTTTATCTAATAAAAACTCTATAGCATCCACTGGACCCATTGATACTAATATTCTTCTTAATACCCATATTTTAGATAAAGTAGATTTATCATACAATAATTCTTCTTTTCTGGTACCAGATCTTGTAATGTCGATTGCTGGAAATATCCTTTTTTCAGCAATTTTTCTATCTAATACTATTTCGGAGTTACCAGTACCTTTAAATTCTTCAAAAATAACTTCATCCATACGAGAACCTGTCTCTATTAATGCAGTAGCTATAATAGTAAGCGATCCTCCATCTTCTATATTTCTTGCTGCTCCCAAAAATCTTTTAGGCCTTTGCAAAGCATTCGAATCCACACCACCTGTTAGTACTTTTCCAGAAGAAGGAACTACTGTATTATATGCTCTTGCAAGTCTTGTTATATTATCAAGTAATATAACTACATCCTTACCTTGTTCTACTAATCTTTTAGCTTTTTCAATTACCATTTCTGCTAACTGCACATGACGTACTGCTGGTTCATCAAATGTAGAACTAACAACTTCTCCTTTTACTGATCTAGCCATATCAGTTACTTCTTCAGGACGCTCATCTATAAGCAATACTATCAAATATATTTCAGGATGGTTAGCTGTAATAGCATGTGCTATATTCTGCATTAATACTGTTTTACCACTACGCGGTGGAGCTACTATTAATGCTCTTTGCCCTTTCCCAAGAGGACATACCAAATCGATTACTCTATTACTTAAATCTTTTGAACCATTTATACCAGCCATTTCTAAATGTTCTAAATTAATTCTCTGATTAGGATATAATGGTATTAAGTTATCAAAATTGATTCTATGAGTAGATAATTCAGGCGTATCAAAATTAATTTTTGTAACTTTTAGTAAAGCAAAATATCTTTCACCTTGTTTAGGAGCCCTAATTTGTCCTTCAACCGTATCTCCTGTTCTTAAACTAAATTTTTTGATTTGACTGGGAGAAACATATATATCATCAGTACCAGCAGAATAATTAGCTTCTGGTGACCTTAAGAATCCAAACCCATCAGGTAAAACTTCTAAAACCCCTTCACCAATAATCACTCCACCTTGTTCAGCTATTTTTTTTAGAATAGCAAAAATTATATCTTGCTTAAGCAATACATTAGGATTTTCTACTCCGTATTGTTCTGCTTCAGCAAGTAACTCTGCAGGAAGTTTTCTTTTAAAATTTTTTAAATAAACATTATTTTCGGTATTATTATGAGTTGCAACAATTTCATTCATGAGAATTACATATTCAGATTAAGTTAAAATTAAAGTGTTAAAATAAGCAGGAATTAAACCTTTGGAGTTTCCAGAAAAAGGAACCGTATAGAATAGCTAAACTAATACCTCTTTTCTGTCAAATAATATTTTTTAAATCATTTATAAAAACTCCTCAAATTTTATCAGTTTTGCATTTTAACTATAAATTATTAATTAATCACTAAATGGTTTTACAATTACTAAAATAACTATAGCTATCATTATCATAGTAATAGATTCATTAATTATTTTATAGAATTTACTACCATGATGATTTGTACCATTAACAAAATTTTTACGCCATTTAGAAAACATACCATGTATTGCAAACAATATTATTACTAACATCATTTTCAAATGGAACCATATTCCAAGTGTAGCAAATCCAAATATATAAGCTAGTAAAATACCTAAAATGACAGTTATTACCATAGCAGGATTGATTATATATCTTAATAATCTATTTTCCATAATTTGAAAAGTTTTATCTAATTCTGACCCTAATTTTACAGAAGCGTGATAAGCGTATAAACGTGGTAGATATAACATACCAGCCATCCATGATATAATAGCCACTACATGAAAAGATTTTATCCATAAATAATATTCTGCCATAAATATTCCTCTTAATTTATTTTTAAAATATACATTCTTTAAATTGTTCAGGACATATCCTTGAAATACGTCCAGAATTAGAATTCAACAGTTTTATACATGTCTCAGCTAAATATTCTATAAATAATTCACTATTTCTAAGCGTTTCTACTCTAAAATACCCTATACATCCATTTTGTCTAGCTATATCTTTATATATAATATCAAGCTCTACTAAAGTTTCAGAATGTTCAGAAACAAAGGTAATAGGTACAAGTATTATAGGAAAATGTTGGTGAGAAGCTTTAATAATTTCCTCTTCAGTATAAGGTGTTAACCATTTAGAATACCCTACCCGACTTTGATAAGAGATAACCCAATCTAAATTATACTCTATTTTTAATTTATCTATTATTTTTTGTACAGTATATTCTACCTGCCATTGATAAGGGTCTCCTTTTTCTATTATCCTTTTAGGTAAACTATGCGCAGAAAATATAATTTTTGGATTACCTAATAATTTAGCTTGCTCATATTTTATTTTTATTAACTGTATATAAGCATCTATAAATTTATGCGCATCTGGGTAACAACATAAATATTTAATAGAAGATTTTATATTATTTTTAAAAGAAATTTTTAAAAATTCTTCTATAAAAGAGCGTGTGGTAGTAGAAGAATATTGAGGATAAAGAGGTATAAGGAAAATTTGGTCTGGATTATAATCTTTTAACTTTTCAATTGTATCAGAAATTAATGGCTTAGAATGACGCATAGACACAAATACATTAAATTCTTTATTAGAACAGTTATATTCTATCATTTTTTTATATAAAGCTTCAGCTTGTTTATTAGTTTCTGATAAAATAGGAGATCCCCCTCCTATTTTATCATATATATCTTTAGCCTTTTTTATACGTTTTACGGTAATAAACTTAGCTAGTATCCATCTAAAGGGATTAGGAATTCTTAAAATATATTTATCATAAAATAGGCTAAATAGAAAACTTTTAATCTCTTTTTCCTCTGTAGGTCCTCCTAAATTAAAAATTACTACTGCTAATTTTTCCATTTTTTTACTAACTCAACCAAAAATTGTACATTTTCTATAGGAGTATTAGGTAAAACCCCATGTCCTAAATTAAAAATCAACTTTCCTCCTGCAAAATTGCTTAATACTTTTTCTGCTTCTTTAGCAATAACATCTTTTTTGCCTAATAAATAAATAGGGTCTAAATTACCTTGGATTACACAATTATTCATCAAATTGTTTTGTGCAAATGTACTAGATACGTTACTATCCAAACTTATTATATCTACTTTTGTTTGTTTTACATATTCTTCATAGTAAAAAGAAGCACCTTTTGGAAAACCTATAATGGGGATATTATTATTTTCTAATATTACTGATTTAACTATATCAGAAGTAGGTTTTATAACTAATTCTTGAAATTCTCCTTCAGGTAACACACCCGCCCAAGAATCAAATATCTGTATTAAATCTGCCCCTGCGTTTATTTGATTGTTAAGATGTATAATTATAGCTTCTTTTAAAATATCTATTATTTCCAGAAAGAATTTTTTATTATGATAAGCTGTAGTTTTTGCTTTATTAAAGTCTCTGGTACCTCTTCCTTCAATTATATAAGAAGCTAAAGTCCATGGAGCTCCTGCAAAACCTATTAATGGTACTGATTTATCTAATTTTGACCTCGTAAGAGAAACAGCTTCGTAAACTGGTTCTAATTTTTTAGTAATATTATTAATATTTTTTCTAATTTTATCTAAATCTTCTGGAAAAATTTCAGCAATTATAGGACCTATATTTTCTTCGAAAGTTACTTTAATTCCTAGTGCATCTACTATAGTTAATATGTC
The DNA here is from genome assembly GCA_000746585.2 of Rickettsiales bacterium Ac37b. NCBI lineage: Bacteria > Pseudomonadati > Pseudomonadota > Alphaproteobacteria > Rickettsiales > Rickettsiales bacterium Ac37b. The sequence goes on along the minus strand of CP009217.2, from coordinate 904,846 downwards.
AGAGAATATAATAGCTGCATCTAACCCAAATCTCTTTATCGGTTGTAAAGTTACTTCACATGCTAATTTAGGGGTGTAACATAACTCTAAAAAATTTTTTGTACCTTTTCTTATTTCCATATATTCAGGAAGATATCTACCTGCTTGACGCATTAACCATATAGGAATTTGTTTTTTTGTAAGAGAATTATTCTCTATTAATTGACTCATTGTGCTTTTTCTCATCAAAAACTCTTTTATATTTATTTAAGGTAGTTGTTATAGTTACACCACGTTTTTTTGTGGATTAATTTTTATACACAAATTTATCCACAAAAAAAAGTAATAAATTAGTAAGGTTTTTTCTGTGGATAATATTATGTATAAAATTCATATATTGCTACATTTTTCTATATCTTGATGTATAATTATAACTGTGGATAGTTTTTTAATAATTATTTAACCTAACATAACATATATATAGAATAAAATTTTATCAACATGTTTATTATTTTATATATAAAATGTGTTTTGATTTTTGATAATTAAGGCAAAAAGTTATAAAGAGACTTATCAACAGAGTTACACATATGTTTTATACATAGATATACAATTATAAATATAGGAGATATTTTGCGGAAATTTGATTTACATTTAGTCTCAGATTCTACAGGTGAAACGGTTTGTGGAGTAGCAAGAGCTGCACTAGTTCAGTTTGATGGCATAGAAGCTGAAGAGCATATATGGTCATTGATTAGAGATAAAGAACAATTAACAAAAGTAATAAAAGCTATTTCTGATAAACCAGGAGTAGTAATGTATACCATTGTTGAAGAAGAATTAAGGAATATGTTAAGAGAACATTGTGCAAAATTATCTATACCATGCATACCAGTATTATCAAGGGCCATAGCAGATTTATCTAATTACCTAAATATACAAACTACGCCTCAACCTGGGAAACAGCATGAAATGGATAATAATTATTTTATTCGTGTTGAAGCAGTAAATTTTTCTATTGCTCATGATGATGGACAATCCGCATGGGACATAGATGAGGCGGATATAATATTAGTTGGAGTATCGAGGACATCAAAATCTCCTACTTGTATGTATTTGGCTCATAGAGGGTATAAAGCAGCTAATATTCCTTATGTACATAATTGTGAGTTACCTGCTAGTTTATTTACATCTAAGAAGCCTTTAATAGTTGCTTTAACTATCTCTCCAGATAGATTATTGCAAATTAGAAAAAGTAGATTGCTTTCTCTCAGTGAAATTACAGAAAGTGATTATATTAATGAGGATAAAATTAAGGAAGAATTAAATGAAGCGAATAAAATTTTTATAAAAAATAATTGGCCTATTATTGATGTTACTAAAAGGTCAGTAGAAGAAATAACAGCTTTAATTATACAATATTATAATGAAAATAAAATTAAATAGTAAAAATGTATAATGATTATCGTAGGATTAACAGGATCAATTGCTATGGGAAAAAGTTTCATAGCAAATCAGTTTAAATACTATCAAATAGATAGTTTTAATTGTGATTTAATGATAGATAAAATAATTCGTTCAAATGAAAACGCTTATGATAAAATAAAAAATAAATTTCCAGAAACGATAGATAAGGAAAATAAAATAGATAAAACTCAATTATCAGAAATTGTATTCGCTGATCATAAACGTTTATCTGATCTAGAAACAATATTATATCCTCTTTTAAATAAAGAAATGGATGTTTTTGTAAAAAAATCTATTTATTATAGAAGAAAAATGGTATTGATAGATATACCTTTATTATTTGAAAAATCTTATCAACATAAATTTGATTATATAATAGTAGTATCTGCCAGTAAATATATGCAGAAAAGAAGAGCTTTAAAAAGATATTTGATGACAGAAAAAAAATTAGAGAAAATTTTAAGATATCAATTGAGTGATTATAAAAAAAGGAAAAAGGCTGACTTCGTTATACATACAGGGGCAGGTAAATCTTTTAGTATGAGAGAGATAAAAAAGTTTTTATGCGTGAAATCATTTTAGATACAGAAACTACTGGTTTAGATCCTAAACAAGGACACCGTATAGTAGAAATAGGGTGTATAGAGTTAATTAATAAGGTGAAAACTGGTAATTTTTTCCACACTTATATTAACCCAGAAAGAAATATGCCTAAAGAAGCTTCTGATATACATGGAATAACAGAAGAATTTTTAGAAGATAAACCTTTATTTTCTAGCATAGCTACTGGTTTTTTAGAGTTTATTTTAGATTCAGCATTAATAATTCATAATGCTAAATTCGATTTAAAATTTTTGAATAGTGAATTTGAAAAAATAAATTTAGCCCCTATTACGAAGAATACAATAGTTGATACGCTTGCTTTAGCAAGAAAAAAATTTCCTGGATCTCCTAGCAGTCTGGATGCCTTATGTAGAAAGTTTAGCGTAGATACTTCAAAAAGAACTAAACATGGAGCATTACTTGACGCAGAATTATTAGCAGAGGTTTATATAGATTTAACTGATAGTAGGCAAAGCACTTTACTAATTGATAATCAACAAAAAATTGTACAAGAACTACAACCATATATTTCTTCTTCTTCGAGATTAAAAAGGGTATTTACACCTTCAAATGATGAAGTAGCTTTACATAAGGAATTGCTGAAGAAAATAAAATTACCTATTTGGGAGGAAGAAGCTTAAAAATACATTTTTGTGAAAAAATATCTTGATTTAATTTATAAAAAAGGATAATAAATTCGAGATGTACGTATATGGGGGTGTAGCTCAGATGGTAGAGCGCTTGCTTTGCAAGCAAGATGTCAGCGGTTCGATTCCGCTCATCTCCACCATGTTATGGTTTTACTATAGAAATAATTCTTTGTTTATCGTTTGCAAGGCTAATTTTATTAGAAGCAGATATTTGATAAATATCTCCTATGTTGGTATTGATCTTTTTAATCACGTTTCCCTTCGGGTCGAAAATAGTCAAAATATCGTTTGATTGTGCAAGAAGAATCAATTTTTCTTTATTATCATTCTGTCCTATAATATTTTTTGTTAATATCTGATCTTTAAATAAAAGTGAAGAACTATGACTTAGATCTTCTTTAAGCTTAATAGAATTGTTGGATGTATAATTAAAGATATTATATTGATTTTGTACCATATAATAAAAACTATAGCTCAATATTAAAAGTAATATGGATACTAATACAGTAAAAAAATTAGGTTTATGATCGTCTTGATAATTATTAGGAAAGCTCAAATTAGATAATTCTATTTCAGATTTAAGATGAGTTACAATTTGTTTACCGTCTAAACCTAAAAAATCAGCATATATTTTTAAATATCCTAGCATATATACAGGAGCAGGTATGTCTTCACGATTTGAATTTTCTTCAATTGCAGAAAGATAAAAAGTACGAACTTTTGTTTTTTCAGAAACTTCTTCTAAGCTAAGCCCCTTTTTTAAACGTTCTTCGCGAAGTAGATTACCGATAACACTCATATCGTATAAATATTACTATATGTTATAAAGTTAACTTATAAAGATATTATATAGAGAAATATTTTAATAGTAAATATTAATTTTGCAATAAACGGTAATTAATTTAATTATAACCTTTAAAATAAAAGGTTGTAGCATTATTAATAGATCTTTAAATTAATTTTTGTATAAATGAAGAAAGAGGTTTATAAGGTTGAGTGGTTTTAAAATGGATAAGAATATTGCGAGTAATCAAATAAAATTAGAAGAAGTTAAATATAGTCCGGCTCTTGCACAAGGGATAAAACAAAAAAAGAAAGAGAGGACAGGTGTTTGTATATTAATTGCAGAGAGTCAGATACTTTCTAGGCAATTAATGTTGGAAGCGCTAAGATTGCGCTGGAATTATGAAACTATAGCTACAAAAAATGCTATACAAACTATAAAATCTTATATAAATAATGCACCAGATATATTATTTCTGGATGCTGAATTGTCAGATTATAATGGTTATGATGTATTAACTAAAATAAAAGAAATAGATGTAAATGCTTTTGTTATTATGACGTCCACCGTAACTTTAAATAATAATGTACAATTAGCACTTAAAAATGGAGCACAAGGATTTATTGCAAAGCCTTTTACTAAATCTAAAATAGAAGAATATATTAATATTTATGTAGATAAATATAAGAAAATGACATTTAATGATAAATAAAAGAGAAGATAAAAATGACTAATAATATTGTAATTTATACTACAAAAACTTGTCCTTATTGTGTTAAGGCAAAGGAACTTTTAAAATCGAAAGGGAAATCTTTTAAAGAAGTAGATGTATCTGATAATGAAGAGCTACGTAAAGATATGATGATAAAATCAAATGGCCGTCGTTCAGTTCCACAAATTTTTATAAATGATAAGCATATAGGTGGTTGTGATGACTTATATGCATTAGAAGCCCAAAATAAACTAGATAATTTGTTAAAATAATAAAAATTATATATGTATAATATTAATAATTCTGAAGATACATTAAGGATATTATATTTAGCCTTATTAATTTCAGCCATAGGGATAGGATACGTATATTCTTTGCGTAATGAAAAAATATCGGTCATAGCAAGAAATATAGGAATTTGGCTGTTATTCTTTGTAATATCTTTAGGTTTATATAGTTATAAAGATATAATATTAAGGTCTAAAATTGTTAGTTCTTTACTTCCTATGCGAGCGGTGCAGCTTAAAGATGGTTCATTAATGTTTTCTAGGCAATTAGATGGAGCTTTTCATGTAGAAGTTATTATAAATGGAGCAAAGCTAGATTGTATAATAGATACAGGTGCAACAAATATAGTGTTAAGCCCTAACAATATTCAAAATATAGGTATAGAAATGTCTACATTAAATTTCAATATACCAGTTATGACAGCAAATGGCAGAGGGTTGGTTGCAAAAAGCTTAGTATCTTCTTTAGAAATAGGTCCTTTAAAGCTTAATAATGTTAATGTTTATATTAATCAAGCAGAAATGGATACATGTTTACTTGGTATGTCGTTTTTAAATCAATTTAGTAAAGTTAATATTGAAGGAGAAAATTTAATTATTAAGCCTTAATTTATTCTTTAGCTATAGGCAATAACACATAATATTGTCCTTTTTGTTTCATATATCCTGCTAATTCTTCAGCTTGTTTTCCTCTGCCAAAAAAGATATCTGCTCTTAAAGGTCCCTTGATTGCGCCACCTTTATCTTGAGCTATCATAAGTTTTCTTAAGGGTTTTTTTGAGCAGTTAGGTGTGTGAGGATAGTGAGTATCTATCCATATGGGCATACCATAAGGTATAAAATTAATATCAACCGCTAAAGATCTTTCGGGAGTTAAAGCTACACCTTGCCCTCCTATGGGATTATCATAAGGTGTTATCATTTCTTGGAAAAATACGTATGAAGCATTTTGATTCATGACATTTTCAGCTATATGTTGTTTATTAGTGCGTAGCCAATTTTTTATAAAAGGAGCTGATATTTTATCTATATCTATATTATAATTTTTAGATATATAGCGCCCAATAGGTGTATAAGGATGACCATTTTGGTCTTTGTATCCTATTTTTATTGTAGAACCGTCATCTAAATTAACACGTCCTGATCCTTGTATATGTAGGAAAAATAAATCTATTTTATCGTCCACATACACTATCTCTAATCCAGAATTTTTTAATGTCCCTTTTTCTATAAATTCTCTAGATATCGGTTTAGTCCCTTTAACCATATTATTTGGCACGTTGTATATAGGATATTTATAAGGTCCGTAGGGTTTTCTACTACCATTTAATATAGCTTCATAATAACCTGTAAATAAACAAATATCTTTATCATAAGTTTGTATCTTAAATGGTACAAAATTATATTCAAAAAATTCTAAAATAGATTCATTACTGGAATGTAATAAATCATTAGCTTTATTACATACTCTATACCAGGAAGCAGAATTTGAAGTGAGTTTATGCGACGAAAAAGTAAGTTTATTACAAGAATTAATGAAACTATATAATGCACTTTTATAATCATCTTGTCCCCAATCAGGCAAATCTGCAAAATCCACTTTTGCTAATTTTAAGCGATTAGAGGAAGGAATAGTAGTAGTACATGCAGATATATAAATGCATACTAATAAGAGTAAGAGCTTTTTCATAAAATTATATTATATATTAGTAGCAACTAATTTCCAATTAGGATCATTAGACCGTAAATCTCGTGCAAATGTCCATGTATCTTCAACACGATCAATATGTGAAGGATTACCTTTTAAAATTTTTCCTTCTTTATCCCTAGAAATATTAATTTGTTCTGAAATGAAATTTATTTTTATTTCAACTAATGACTTTTCAATAACAGCACTAATAATATTAGCGTTTAAAATAGATACTAAAGTGGTTTCTGGATAAGATCCATCTAATCCTCTTGAGTTAATACTACTTACGAACTCTTTTAAAACATTCTCTGCTAATAAAAATTTGAGCGTATTAATGTCACCTTTAGAAAATGATTCCAGAATCATTTCAAAAGCACGTTTAGCACCATTAATAAAAGTATCTTCTGAAAAACTTGGATCGTAAAATAAAACTTTATCTATAATGCTTTTTAAAGCAGAGTTTGTTGGTGGTTTTAAATCAAAAATGTTTTTGGAGTTGTTATTTTTTTCAGAAAGATCTTGTTTGGGTGTAACATCTATAATTTTTCTATTTTTTAACTCCATATCATGGTTATCATCTTGTCCTAGCATGGTATAAAGTTTATATAATATAAATCCAGATATTATAGCGATAATAAGTATGTCGAGCATAATTTCATTCTTTCAAAAATATAATAATTGTTAGACAATATTAGTATATATTGTTATAAGCATCTATAGTTTTATGTTATCTTATAACAAATTTTTATCACAGAAAGAAGTTTTTATGAATAATGATCCAAATTATAATACAAATGAACCTCAAATGTTTATTAATGCTCAATATATTAAAGATTTATCATTTGAGAACCCAAACCCTGTTGCTAATTTAAGTATAGATACTACTCCAAAAGTAAGTGTAAATATAGATATAGGAGTAAAAGCTATACAGGAAAATAGCTATGAAGTATCACTTACTGTTAATAGTTCTGCATCGGTAGAAGATAATACACTCTTTATAGTAGAATTGGAATATGCAGGTATATTTACTTTAGTTAATACTCCAGAAGAACAAAGGGAATTTATTTTATTGGTTAATTGCCCTAATTTATTATTTCCATTTGCTCGTAGAATAATAGCAGACGCTACCAGAGATGGTGGATATCAACCACTTATGATTAATCCTGTAGATTTTTATAGTTTGTATCACCAAAAAAAGCAATCTCAAGAAGATGAAAATACCATAAACTAGAATATGTTCTAATAAGAATAGATATGAATATCTATTCTTATTAGATAATCATCTCCCTCTTTTATCATCTGTGGTTTTAGAAGGTTTATCCTTAACACCCTGATCTCTTACAGGTTGATTATCAAAAGGTAATTTGCTATATTCTACTACATGTTGATATTTTACCCCTAGGTTTGATAATGCTTTTCCTAATTGTAATACCATCGCTAGTTCTTTTTTGCTAAACTTATTTTTTACTTCAACGATTATATTAACTAAAAAATTCCAAGATTCTTTAACAGAAATTCTTTGTATCTTAGGAGGTGGCCTAGGTACAATATCTTCAACATCATTATTTCCCTTAGGTTTATCCTCATGAGTTTTATTGCTTGAAAAAAATTTAAAAACCATTTTTATTCCAAAATTTATATAATAATTTAGTCAAGTTTTATTTTGACACTTTTAGGCTTACGTGGTAAAGATTTATTATCGCTACTAATTACATTAATACCGTGGTCAATATTCGAAGAATATGAACGTTCTTGAGATGGTTGCTTCTGCGTATTTGATTTTAAAGGAGTTTCTGGTTCCTTATTAATACCCGCATTTTGTTTAGAAGCTGATATAATGTCTTTACATCCCGAATAAATAAGTTGAAATGGTTTTTTAACTATATCGTTATTAATTAATCCTGCAATAACTATAGGTGCTAAAAACCATCCTCCAGTTCCTATAGTAAGTAAAGCTGCAGCACCTATGGAAGCTACACCTAAAGCTATTTTACCTGCGCCTAAAGCTATAGTTTTGTTTTTAGAAGCAAAATCTCTTGTTGGTATTTCAGCCTTTTTACCTGATAGGGCTTCTTTTACACCGTCATATAGCATTCTTGTAGGTTTGTTGATTATTTCTGGTACAGCAACGGCTGCTATTACTAGGGGTAAAAAAGCTATACCTCCAGTAGCCACAATGGTTCCTGCTAGAATACCTATTCCTGTTCCTCCGAGCAAAGCTTTACCTGCACCTTTAATTCTAATTAGTTTAGAATCTTCTGCATTAGATGGTGGAATTTGAGATTGAGCAGGTGAACTATCGTTATCAATTTCAGAAGTATCAAATGCTTGAGGCTTTTTTCTTTTCATAATTATCTCCTATTATTCTAAAAATTGTAGTACAAATTATTAAATAATTAGTAAACATTTGACTCGTTCTTCTATTATTATTTTACCATACTAATGAATTAACATTATAAAAGAAAGAGATTAAGCTTTTAATTTAATATAAGTGATTTTAGTGTTTTTAATAGCACTAGAGTGTAATATAGTTTATTATAATAAGTTTTAATTAAGGATTTTGAAAGAAAAATGTTATTATAATTTTTTAGAGTTCATTTATTTATAAGTAATAATAGGTTTGGGGAATATGACTATTAGAAAAAAGCTTTTTATTATAAACTTAACACGCTTGTTTATAGCCATTACAATTTTTTCGATAGTATATGTGTTAATGCTTACCTTTGCTAATACCTATAAAGAAATGGCAAAGTTATCTAAAATTCAATTTCAGCTAATGGATGCATATCTTCTCCAAACTACTATGAATGATTATATAATTGAATTGCGTATAAATTCTTTAAAAGGAAATGTACAGAGTAAGGATGAAGTTGTAAATTTTATTACCAAATCTAAAGAAAAACACGGTTATATTATACGTGAAATTTTAAAAGAAAATACTAGTGCAGATTTGGCATTAGCCATAGATAGCTTATTAGCAAAAATGGAAATTATACAAAATAGATATATTGAGATGTCTAAAGATTTTTGTTGTAATACAGTTGCTTTAGGTGTTTATAATTTGCCTGGGACTTTTAAAGAAATTGAAATATTATATGGAAGTGTATTTCAAAAAATTAAACAATTAAATGATAAATTTAATAATTTACAATATGATATTATTAACAAATCCCAAAAAGCTATAATTATAACAGTTATTTTTTATGTATTAATTATTATAATAGTTAATGGATATTTTCTTAAAGCTGTTATTGAACCTTTTTCTCAAATAATTAAAGTTACACATAAGATTGCAATAGGTGAAAATGATATTGAGATACCTTATACAGAATATAAAGATGAAATAGGAGATTTAGCCCGGGGATTAGATATATTTAAACAAAATAATTTACGTATGGAACAAATAAATCAAGAAAAAACTAGAACCCAACAAGCTTTAGAATTGCATAAAAAAAATACTATAAAGGAAATAGCCAATAAATTTGATACAACGGTTAGACACATAGCAGATATGGTTAGCTCTGCAGCAGTAGAGATGGAAATAACAGCGAAAAATATGGTTAATTCTGCTAAAGAAAATACCTCATATATTGACGAATTAGTAAGATTATCTTCTTATACTTCAGGCAATGTTAATATGGTAGCAAGCGCGGCAGAGGAGCTTTCTACTTCTGTAATAGATATTAGTAGACAAATGATTGCCTCTTCAGAAATTACAAATGAAGCTGTAAAAAAATCTTATATAGCTAATAATGCTGTGCAAGGTTTAGCAAATTCTACTAATAAAATAGGTGATATTGTAAATCTAATAAATGATATTGCTGAGCAGATTAATTTACTTGCATTGAATGCAACAATAGAAGCAGCTAGAGCGGGTGAAGCTGGTAAAGGATTTGCAGTTGTTGCGGCTGAGGTAAAAAATCTTGCTAATCAAACTGCTAAGGCAACTGAAGAGATTACGGTGCAGATTTCTTCAATTCAAACTGAGGCTAATAATACTGTAGATGTTATTAAGAAAATTGGTGAAATTATTGAAGAAATCAATAATATATCTGGTAATATTTCTAGTACAGTAAGGCAGCAAGGTAGTTCAACTCAAGAAATAGCTAATAATATACAAGAAGCTGCAAAAAGCGTACAAGATGTGTCTAAAAACGCCAAAACGGTATTGGAGACTACCTCTGAGAGTACTAGAGCTATTTCTGATATGGTTGATGCTTGTGCTGAACTTGCCCGTCAATCTAATATTCTGAATGAAGAACTAGATAAGTTCTTAGTAGTTATCAAATCATAATTACATTGTTTTTATTATTGTTAACTCAAAAGCTTATTATTGGTATATAATGTTACTTGAGAGTTTTTATGGTAATGAATATAAAATTAGATAATATGGATGATACTAAAGGATTAGCAGAGAAATTAGCTATTTTAGTGAAAGTAGGCGATATAATAGAATTGAAAGGTGATTTAGGTAGTGGAAAAACTACTTTTAGCAGATATTTTATCAATGCGTTAACAAAGGATAAATTAACTATATTAAGTCCAACTTTTAATTTATTATTTGTATATAATACTGAAAAGGGAATGGTGTGGCATTTTGATTTATACAGATTAAATAATAAAGAAGAAGTGTGGGAATTAGGGATAGAGGAGGCAATAGATAGTGGTATAACTTTGATAGAGTGGCCTGATTTAATTTCTGATATTTTACCGTTAGATAAGTTAGTGTTGAATTTTGCTTTTTCTAGTAATGATAATAAAAGATATATTGAAATAATACCTAAAGGAATATGGTGTAACAGACTAAAAGGATTATTATGAGAGATAACAAATGTCAGATCGTATATTAAGAAAACAGCAATTTTTAAATCATAATAATTTGGGTAAAGCTGTTACGCAAAAAACTATCCAAGATGCTTCAACACGGATTTATGAAAGGTTGATACATAACGAAAAAAGTTATATTTTAATGGATGTTAACTTAGATCGTAAAATGTTAGAATCTTTTGTTTTAGTAGATCAGTTATTATTGGATTTTATTTATCCGTGCCTAAAGTAATGGCTCATGATTACGATCATGGTTTTGCTCTATTAGAGGATTTTGGAGATGATAGCTATAAAAATTTTTTAGAGGTTGAAATAGATAAAGAGCGATTATTATATAAATATGCTATTGATTTGATAATAGATTTACAAAAGCAAAAAGTTACTGCTAATTTATTGCCTTCATATAACATAGAAGCATTATTAAAAGAGGTTGAGTTATTTGTATCTTGGTATGTACCTTTATTAAATGGAGAAGAAGTTCCACAAAATATGAGGGAAGAATATATAGAAATTTGGTCCAGATTGTTAACTTATATACAACCTTTAGAGAATACTATAGTACTTAGGGATTATCATGCGGATAACCTGATGTGGTTACCAGAAAGGTCTGGTATACAAAAGGTAGGAGTGCTTGATTTCCAAGATGCAGTTATAGGTTCACCTGTGTATGATGTAGTATCTTTGCTTGAAGATGCTAGGCGTACGGTAAATGAATTTTTGGTTGAAGAGATGATTTCTTATTATTTAGAGAAAAATATTAATATTACACGTAAAGAATTCTTGGCTCATTATGCAATTTTTGGTGTGCAAAGGAATTTAAAAATTATAGGTATTTTTGCTCGTAAGGCAGTAAATGACCACAATTCTTACTATTTAAGGCTTATACCAAGAGTATGGGGATATATTAATAATAGTGTAAAGTATCCACTGTTAAGGCCTATAAAAGAATACATTGAAAAGATACTACCTATACAAGTGTTTAAATCTACAAATAATTACCGTGATGTAAGTAAAATTGCGTATTAAATACTCAAATAATGTAGGAGAAATATATGACAACAATAAAGCAAGCTATGATTATGGCAGCTGGTTTAGGTACAAGGTTACGTCCTATTACTAATCATATACCCAAGCCTATGATTCAGATTGCTCATAAAACGTTTATTCAACGTATTTTGGAACAGCTATATAGAAATAATATTATTAGCGTGGTAATTAATCTACACCATAAAGCTGATTTATTAAAAGACTATGTAAATAGTTTAGAAGTAGCACAACGTTTAAACATTATTTTTTCTTACGAAGCAGAATTATTAGAAGCTGGTGGTATAGTGAAAGTATTACATTATTTTGCAGAAAAACCTTTTTATGTGATAAATAGTGACATGCTATGGATTGATAATGATAATGAACCTTCAGTATTAGAATCATTATCAAATAATTTTGATAATGATAAGATGGATAGCCTATTATTATTACAACAAACAAAGCGTATACCTTATTATCAAGGCAGAGGAGATTTGCATTTAGCAGAAGGTGGGAGTGTTTATAGAGCGGATAAAGCGTATGATCATCCTTATGTATTTTGCGGTATACAAATAATGTCTCCTAATTTATTAAAAGGACTTGAAGTAAAGAATTTTAAACTCTTTAAGGATTTTATATTTAAAGCAAAAAAAGCTGACGATGGAAAATTAGATAGAATATATGGTATAGAAACCTCGCATTTTTGGTTACATATTAGTACAGAAGAAGAATTAAATCTTGTAAGAAGATATTTACAAAATAAAGAAATGACTTTTTTAAAAAACGTTGTATAACAAAAGAAATCAAGTGATTAGTTGACTAAGACTGTATATGTGTTTATAGTTGTCGCAGATGTTAATATCATATTTAAGTAAATATAATGAGTAATATAGATTCCATACATAATAGACGTCCTTTATCCCCACATTTAAGTGTTTATAAAATACAAATTACCTCGGCTTTATCAATCCTACATCGTTTTTCAGGAATTGTACTATTCGTAGGGGCTTTATTGATAACATGGTGGATTATTTTAGGAGTATATTCCGCGTTTAATCCAACTCTAGTGAAATGGACATTTTTTTCTACTATCTTGGGGAAAATAATGTTATGTGGATGGAGTTTTGCTTTATTTTTTCATCTTTTTAATGGAATAAGGCATCTATTTTGGGATGCTGGTTTTGGTTTTCAAAAAAAGCAATTTAATTGGTCAGGAATAGTAGTGATTATAGCTAGTATTCTTTCAACAGTTTTAAGTTGGTCAATTGTATTATACAACTAAGTAATTAATGAGTTTATATGAAATATAACCGTTTTCGTTCATTGTTAGGACAAGTAAAAGGTGTGGGCTCGATACATAGTGGTGCAGATCATTGGTGGGGACAACGTTTGAGCGCTTTGGCGCTAATCCCTTTATCAATTTGGTTTGTAATTACCATTATAAAAATGATGCTTGCTGGTAATGAAGAATTATTATTACTCATTAGATCTCCTATTACAATTGTACTTACGATGTTATTTATCATAAGTATATTTTATCATGGAATGCTTGGTATGCGTGTTATTATAGAAGATTATTGTGCTGAACCTATAAGGACAGTATTAATAGTTTTGGTAAAAGCTATATCAATAGTGACAGTAATGACAAGTTTAGCTGCTATACTTGCTTTTCATTTTGCAATTTTTAATTGAATATTTAGAAAGAGAGTTAATCCATGGCTGAGAAGAGTTATGAAATAATAGACCATTATTATGATGTAGTTGTTGTTGGAGCAGGAGGATCTGGTCTACGTGCTACTCTTGGTATGGCTGAAGCAGGACTTTCTACTGCATGTGTTACTAAAGTTTTTCCTACGCGTAGTCATACTGTGGCTGCTCAAGGAGGAATAAGTGCAGCGCTTGGTAATATGGGTGAAGATGATTGGCGTTGGCATATGTATGATACAGTTAAAGGGTCAGATTGGCTTGGGGACCAAGATGCTATTGAGTATATGTGTAAGAATGCTCCTAAGGCTGTAATAGAATTAGAGCATTATGGTGTACCTTTTTCTCGTACTAAAGATGGGAAAATATATCAACGTCCTTTTGGGGGAATGACAACGTATTATGGAGAAGGTAAAGCTGCACAGAGAACATGTGCTGCTGCTGATCGTACAGGACATGCTATTTTACATAGTTTGTATCAGCAGGCATTAAAACATAAAGCAAAATTTTTCATAGAATATTTTGCTATAGACTTGCTTATGGATGAAGAAGGTGCTTGCAAAGGAATTATAGCTTGGAATTTAGATGATGGGACATTGCATAGATTTAATGCGCATATGACAGTTATTGCTACAGGTGGATATGGAAGAGCCTATTTCTCTGCTACTTCTGCACATACTTGTACCGGTGATGGTAATGGTATGTGTCTTAGAGCTGGTTTACCCCTTCAAGATATGGAGTTTGTACAGTTTCATCCTACGGGGATTTATGGAGCAGGGTGTTTAATCACAGAAGGTGCTAGAGGTGAAGGTGGCTATCTTATTAATTCTGAAGGGGAAAAATTTATGGAGCGATATGCTCCTCATGCTAAAGATTTAGCTTCTCGAGATGTAGTAAGCAGAGCTATTACTATTGAAATAAAAGAGGGAAGGGGAGTAGGGCCTAAAAAAGATCATATGTATTTATGTTTATCGCATTTAGATCCAAAAGTAGTACATGAGAGACTGCCAGGTGTTGTTGAAACAGCACGTGTTTTTGCTGGCATTGACGCAACTAAAGAACCTGTACCTATCATGCCGACAGTACATTATAATATGGGTGGTATACCTACTAATTATAATGCTGAAGTTATTAAGGGAGATAAGAATTCTGTTGTTCCAGGTTTAATGGCTATAGGAGAAGCTGCTTGTGTATCGGTACATGGTGCTAATAGACTTGGTTCTAATTCATTATTAGATTTAGTGGTATTTGGCCGTGCTGCAGCGTTACATGCAGCTGAGATAGTAAAAAAAGATATGCCTCATAAAAAATTGTCAAAGGAAATTACAGATAAAATTTTAGCACGTTTTGATAAAATACGTTACTCTACAGGCCCTTATTCTGCTGCTAAAATTAGAGAAAATATGCAACTTACTATGCAATCTCATGCAGCAGTATTTAGGACTGATGAAGTATTAAAAGAAGGTGTTAGCCTAATTCATGATGTATATAAAAGTTTTGATGATATAGGTATTTCTGATCGTAGTTTAATATGGAACAGTGATTTAGTGGAAGCGCTGGAATTACATAATTTGTTAGGGCAAGCTGTGGTTACTATGCATGGTGCTTATAATCGCAAAGAGAGTAGAGGGGCTCATGCTAGAGATGATTACCCAGAACGTGATGATGAAAATTGGCTAAAACACACTATATCATGGGTGGATGAAAATGGAGAAGTAAAACTGGATTATCGTCCTGTTCATCTTCATACACTTACTGATGAAGTTGAGTATATTAAACCTAAGAAAAGAGTATATTAAAATTTAAGGGATAAAATTATGGTAGAACTTAGATTACCTCCGAATTCTAAAGTAACACAAGGTAAAGTATTCTCTGCTCCGGCTGGGACTAAGAATGTTAGAAAGTTCAAAATATATCGTTACAATCCTGATGATACTGATAATCCAAGGCTAGATACATTTGAAGTAGATATGGATACGTGCGGGCCGATGGTTTTAGATGCTTTAATAAAAATTAAAAATGAGATAGATCCTACTCTTACTTTTAGGCGTTCTTGCAGAGAAGGTATTTGTGGTAGTTGTTCTATGAATATAGATGGAACTAATACTTTGGCTTGTACTAAGGAAATATCTGCCATAAAGGGAGATGTAAAAATTTATCCTTTACCTCACATGCAGGTGATTAAAGACTTGGTGCCAGATCTGAATATGTTTTATGCTCAGTATGAATCTATTGAGCCATGGCTTAAAACTGATACACCTAATCCCCAAGATCGTGAGAGATTACAATCACCAGAAGATAGAGCAAAATTGGACGGTCCAGCAGACTGTATTTTATGTGCTTGTTGTTCTGCTAGTTGTCCGAGCTATTGGTGGAATGGTGATAAATATTTAGGGCCTGCTATTTTATTGCAAGCTCATCGTTGG
Organism: Rickettsiales bacterium Ac37b; assembly: GCA_000746585.2. Lineage (NCBI taxonomy): Bacteria > Pseudomonadati > Pseudomonadota > Alphaproteobacteria > Rickettsiales > Rickettsiales bacterium Ac37b. The sequence goes on along the minus strand of CP009217.2, from coordinate 888,691 downwards.
ATTGAGGATAGTAGGGATGAATATACAGGTGAAAGGTTGGATGCCTTAGAAGATCCTTTTAAATTATATAGATGTCATACAATTTTGAATTGTACAAATACCTGTCCTAAAGGACTAAATCCAGCGGAAGCTATTTCGAGTATTAAGAGAAAAATTGCTGAACGTAAAGGTGTATAATTTTTGTGATAGGTACGAGAGTTGGATTATCTTTTATATAAAAGATAGGTTTTGTTATTATAGGAAATTAAACACTATATAATATCGAATAATAATTTTAGTGCTATACTCCACATGATTATTGTGGTTAGGCAATTAATTATACGCCAATATTTAGGTTGTGTAAGATAAGAAGAGATTAAGTTTGTACTAATTGCTAATGTAAAAAACCATAAAAATGAAGCAGTGATAGCTCCATAAAAAAACGCAAATTTTTCTTGATTAGACAAATATAGTGCTAGGCTTCCTATAATAATGAAAATATCTATATATACATTTGGGTTTAGTAAAGTAACTGCAAGGGTTATAAGAATATTTTTACGTAAGCTTGTAGTTTTACCTTTACAAGGGGTATTTAATGAGGAGCCTTTATAAGCGTTATATGCAGACATCCCCCCATAGATTACTAAGAAAACTATACCGCTTAAGGATAATAAAAATTTTACAGTGTTATTATAGGCAAGATAGCTAGAATTCCATATGGCTAAGCTCATTAATATAACGTCACATAAAAAACATATTATACATACAGGAATAATGTGAGTCTTGTTAATACCGCATTTTAATACATGGACATTTTGTGCGCCTATAGATGCAATAATGCTGATAGAAAGAAAAAATCCTTTAAAAAATAAAAACATATCTACCTTTTTCTTAATATATAAAAAATCCTACTGCTTGACACGAATAGAGATTAGTCTTACAACTAATTATTATAGTGTAATAATTAAGATATGATATAATGTATAGTAGAAAATTAATAGAAAATCTGAGCGTCTATTCCAGACCTAAAGTTTTGGCAATATTTTTGCTTGGAATATCTAGCGGATTACCTTTTGCTCTTGTATCTTCTACACTCAAAATATGGCTTACAGAAGTGGGAATAAGTATTCAGGCTATAGGGGTTTTTAGTGCTGTAACTTTGCCATATACGCTTAAATTTTTATGGGCACCTTTTATAGATTATTTTTCTTTACCTTATTTGTCTAAAGTATTAGGTAGAAGACGTAGTTGGTTAATAATTACCCAATTACTTTTAGCTATTGCTATAATAGCATTAGGTCATTCTAACCCCTCATTTAATATGATACGAATGGCCATTTGTGCGTTTATAGTGGTGTTTTGTTCAGCAACTCAAGATATAATAGTAGATGCCTATAGAATAGAGGTTTTATCTAAGGAAGAACAAAGTTATGGCGCAGCAATGTCAGTCTTTGGTTATAGAATAGGTATGCTTCTTACGAGTGCGGGTGCTTTGTATTTTTCTGAATATTTTGATTGGTCAGTTACATATTCTTTATCTACTCTGGGCATAATGGTAGGTATGATCGTAGTTTTATCTATGAATGAAAAACCTATGGATAAAGATTTAGTTAGAACCATAAATGATAAGAGGATAGCTTTTGTAGATAAAGTAATAATTAATCCTTTTGTAGAAATGGTAAAACGTTCAGATGGTATAATAATTATATTATTTGTCTTATGTTATAAATTAGGAGACTCTTTATTGTTTTCAATGACAGGTCCCTTTTTAGTTAATGTTGGGTTTAGTAAAGCTGAAATAGCTACTATAGCCAAATTTTGGGGATTGATAGCTACTATTTTTGGATCAATGATTGGAGGAGTACTAATATATAGCCTAGGAATTAAAAAAAGTTTATGGATAGGAGCTATTATACAAGCTTCTTCAAATTTTATGTATTGTTTACAAGCTATTATTGGCTATGATACTCATTTTTTAGCCGTCACCATAGGTATAGAAAATCTCTCTGGAGGATTAGGTACCTCTGTGTTTATTGCTTATTTAGGAAGCTTATGCAATAAAGTTCAGTATACAGCCACCCAATATGCTTTATATACAGCTTTATCTGCGGTTGGTAGAGATATATTATCAATCCCAGTCGGATACCTTATAGATCAAATAGGCTGGATTGCATTTTTTGCCCTTACGATAGCTATAAGCATACCTGGCATGGTCTTTCTTTATATTTTAACAAAAAGAAGAACACTATATGTGAGTTAAAGGTAATACTATGGCAATTTTAGCACTTGTACTAGCTCCTGATCCAAGACTTAAACAAAAATCACTACCGGTTGAGAAGGTAGATGATGATTTACGTAAGTTTATGGATGATATGTTAGAAACCATGTATTATTCAGAAGGAGCAGGTTTAGCGGCTATACAAGTGGGTATAGCAAAACGTATATTAATAGTAGATGTAAGTAACAAAGAAAATGATGAGGCTAAAAATCCTATTTTTATGGTTAATCCTGAAATAATTTATATATCTGAGGAGAAATGCATACGTCAGGAAGGCTGTCTTTCCATACCAACTCAAATATTAGACATAGAGCGTCCTAGTAATATTAAAGTTAAATATTTGGATTATAATGGGAATACACAAGAATTAGAGGCTGATGGGTGGCTAGCAACAGCTATACAACATGAAATGGATCATTTAAATGGAGTATTGCTATTAGATCATGCTTCTTTAGTAAAACGTGATACTATGATCAGAAAAGCAAAAAAAATAAAAAAAACATATCTCTCTTCAGAGCAATAAAAACATATTACTTGGGATAAGTATTGAGTATGAAAATAATATTTATGGGTACTCCGCTTTTTGCAGTTCCAGCGCTTAAACTTTTAACTTCTTCTTCCCATGAAGTAGTAGCTGTATATACACAGTCACCAAAAGCTGCTGGCCGTGGGTATAAAGAAAGATTATCTCCTATACATCAGTTTGCACTGGAAAACAATTTAGAAGTAAAATATCCTGTTAGCTTACGTGATCCTCTAGTACAAAAGGAGTTAATAGATCTTAGAAGTGATATAATTGTAGTTGCAGCATATGGCTTAATATTACCTGAAGCCATATTATCAGCACCTAAATATGGTTCTATAAATATACATCCATCTTTGTTGCCAAAATGGAGAGGAGCGGCGCCTATACAACGAACTGTTCTTGCAGGTGATAATGAAACAGGCGTTTGTATTATGAAATTAGTACAAAAATTGGATGCTGGTGCAATTTTGTCTAGTTATAAAATGCCATTAAATAAAGATATTACTTCATCTGCACTACATGATCAATTATCTAATATAGGGGCAGATTTATTGTTACAAACCTTAGATAATATAGATAATTGTGTACCAGTTGAGCAATCAGAAATTAGTGTAACTTATGCAGATAAATTAAGTAAAGAAGAAGGCCTTATTAGGTGGAATTATACTGCAGAATATATTCATAGGATGGTACGTGCATTAAATCCATGGCCTGGTGTATATTTTAATTACAATAATGAAATAATTAAAATATTAGAAACAGATTATATAGATATGGCAGTTAAAGAGGAAGTAGGAAAAGTATTAGATGATAATTTATCTATCTTCTGCAGCGGTGGTATACTAAAACCTAAGATTTTGCAGAGAACAGGACGTAAACCTATGGATACCTCTACCTTTTTAAGGGGATTTAATATACCTAAAGGAACTATTTTATAGGGTTAATGGTGGGTGATATAAGACTCGAACTTACGACCTCTACCATGTCAAGGTAGCGCTCTAACCACCTGAGCTAATCACCCATTATGCTCTCTTTTGTCCGAATGGAATTACTTTAAATTTAATTATATATAGGCAATGTAGGAAAAGTTTGCAAGTAAGAAATGTAAAAAAATGCAGATCCAGAATTGTATAGATAAGAGCCCTATTTATAGGGCTCTTAACTTATTTTAATTGTTGTTAGTAACTATAGTTACATCACGACGATTAAGTCTCCAAACTGATTCCCCAGTGCCTAAAACAGCAGGGCGTTCTTTACCATATGAAACTGTGCAAATACGAGAAGCATCAATACCAGAACGTACTAAATAACGTTTTGCAGCTTCAGCACGACGTTCACCTAAAGCTAAGTTATAATCACGAGTACCACGTTCATCACAATTTCCTTCTACTGTTACATTTACAGAAGGATTAGCTTTTAGCCATGCAACTTGACGATCAAGAGTAGCTCTTGATTCTTCATCTAGTATAGAACTATCAAAAGAAAAATAAACTACATTACCTACATTAGCTACTAAGTCTGCTTCAGTACCAGGTACAATTGTCCCAGCATCTAAACCATTAGCACCAGCGGCTCCATTATCAAGTCCTTTCTTATTACATGCAGTAGCGGTAGCTAATACAAATAATATAATCATTATTTTACGAATCATTTATTTACTCCTATGAAAATGTTTAGAATGGAATTATTTATAAATTCCGCATCATCAAATACATTACCTATAATTATAGTCAATCAAAATCCTATATTAAACTGTTATTTTTCCTTAAATTTTTATGGTAATAGTGGTGACCAAGCAGGATCTGAGGCATCAGTAGGTGTTATAATCTCTCTTTCGTTATAACCTGTTAAATCTATAGAAAAAATTCTAGATGTGCCTATTTTGCCACCATGACTGGGTTCCCCTCTAGTATACATGATAGTACGTCCGTTGGGGGACCATGTTGGTCCTTCTACTAAAAATCCTTGTGCTAATATGCGTTCACCACTACCATCAGAGTTCATAACCCCTATATAAAAAGATCCTGATTGTTTTTTAGTAAAAGCTATCATATCTCCTCGTGGAGACCATATAGGGGTAGTATAACTTCCTTCTCCAAAACTGATTCTTTGAAGATTGGTGCCATTAGAATCCATAATATATAGTTGCGGTCTTCCTCCTCTGTCTGAAGCAAAGACTATTTGGTTGCTATCAGGTGAAAATGAAGGTGAAATATCAATTGCACGATCGTCGGTAAGTTGAATAGATTGCGAAGTGGTAAGATCTAATAAATATATATCAGTATTGCCATTATATGACACAGACATAACTATTTTTTTGCCATCAGGTGAAAATCTAGGTGCTAGAGTCATACCTGGGAATTTTCCCAATAATATGCTGCGTTTACTTTTTATATCCATTAGATAGACATTAGGATTTTTATTTTCATAAGATAAATATAATAATTGTTGCCCTGAGGGAGAGAATCTAGGTGTTAATACTAAAAAATTACCTTTTGTTAAGAATTCATTATTTTCTCCATCTTGGTCCATAATAGCTAAGCGCTTTATTCTTTTAAGGCCTGGTCCTGTTTCTGAAATATACGCAATACGAGTATCAAAATAACTTGTATCTCCAGTAAGTCGTTGATATATTTCATCGGCTATTTTATGCGCTACTCTGCGCCATAAAGCTGAATTTAGAGCATATGATTTGCCTGCAATTTGTAATTCAGAATAGGTATCCCATAATTTAAATTCGACTTTAATCAATCCATCAGAACTAATTTTTATATTTCCCATTACTAAAGAAGCCGCATTAATTTGCCTCCAAGAAGCAAAGGATGGAATATTGTTAAGATGCAAAGATTGTTCTATAAAAGCCAATTTATCAATAGATCTAAATAGGCCGCTGCTTTCTAGATCGTTTTCTATTACGCTAGATATTTGGTTCCCTAATTCTTTTTCTTCATCTGAAATACCATGTAAGTCAGTTATAGCAATTGGTAAAGGTTCTCTTACCCCTCTGGTTATATCTATCCTTGAAGTAGCATGGGCATAATTAATAGTGTAAAAAGATATAATAATTATTATTAATAAATTTCTTTTAAGCATAGATGACCTTACATAAAATTTTTATATATGGGACTGTTAACAAAGTCTTTATTAGCAATCTTTTGATCTCATTTTTTCTATATTTCGGTAATTTTTTTGCTAATATTACCAATATTAGCTGCAAAAATTCACTTAATATACCCTAAAATTACCCCCAAAATCTTATCTAAAAATATTTTGTTAACAGTCCCATAGTAAACTAATATTACTTCTAGAGGAATTTACAGTATTTAACTGCTAATACAATTAAAATATATCTTTATAATTAAAAAATATTAGTAAAAGTATCATCAAATTTTAAATAGTAAGCTGACAATTTATAAAAAACTAATTATAATGCATATTTTATAATATTAATCTAAAGATATAGTTTAAAATGTTGGATTTTATTTTTTCTAAAAAGAGATTATATACTATTATTACATGTATGTTAAGTATACAAGTTATGGCATATGACTATAATGATCAACCTAATAATATGTTACTCGATAGAATAGATAAATTAGAACACGATCTTATTACTATACAAAAACACTTATATAGTAGAAGTGGTACTAAACAGGGTATGAATCCAGATGATAATATTGTAGCATCAATTGAAAATAGGATAGATATTGTAGAAGAGCAAATGAGAACTATTGTTGGACAAATGGAGCAGCTTGAACATAATATTAATACCTTAGCTAAAAAACTTGACCAATCTATAGCAAATAATAAAACTTCAGAACAAAATATTTCTATGGAAAATCAAAAAATCTCTCCTGAGGAAAATAACAGCCTGGGTATAGTTAGCACTAAATTGATAGAAGATGTAAAACGTAATAATTCTTCATTTGATGATACCATGGAAGAAGATTTTAAGAAAGCTTTTACGTTATTAAAAACAGCTAAAAAAGATGAATCAATTAGATATTTTAAACAATTTATTAAAAATTATCCTAACACTGACCTAACACCAGAAGCATATTATTGGTTAGGGGAAATCTATTTTTCTAAAAAAGATTTTGAAAATGCTTCTATCAATTTCTTACGAAATTATAAACTCTCTCCTCATGGAGAAAAAACTGTAGATAGTATGTTAAAATTATCCATTTCTCTTAAAAATTTACAAAGAGTAAAGGATGCTTGTTTAATATTAAATAAGCTGTCAAAAGATTTTCCTGATCAATCTACCGATATAAAAAATAAAACATTGCAGTTAAATAAAGAGTTAAATTGTCAATAGATATTGCCGTATAAAATGGTATACTACTACTAAATAGAAGTTTAATTACGTTAATGTTTGCTAATATGAATAATGTAATAGAATGGAATATATCGCCGGAACCTCTTTTATACGAAGAAGCGTTGCAGGTTATGGAGCACCGGGTTAGAGATATACAAGCTGACATCGCTCCAGAAATGGTATGGTTACTTGAACATTGTCCAGTTTATACAGCTGGTACTTCAGCAAATCAAAATGAATTATTAAATACCAATGTTTTACCTGTGATTAATACGGGTAGAGGAGGTAAATATACTTATCATGGTCCTGGACAAAGAATAGCTTATGTTATGATTAATTTAAAAAAAAGGGCTAAAGATAAAATCCCAGATTTAAAGGAATATATTAAAAATTTGGAACAATGGTTAATTAATAGCTTATTATGTTTTGGTATTAATGGAGAAAGAAGACCAAGTAGAATAGGTATTTGGGTTCAGACTCAAGCTGGTAAAGAGGAAAAGATTGCTGCGATAGGAGTAAGAGTTAGTAAGTGGATAACTTATCATGGAATAGCTTTAAATGTTAATCCAGAAATGAGTTATTTTAATTCAATTATACCCTGTGGAATTAAGGAATATGGAGTAACTTCAATGCAAGAACTGGGATATAACGGTGAATTGTATATTATAGATCAAGTATTAAAAAGAGAATTTCATAAGATTTTTGGTTAGATATGCTGAGATATATAAGAACTTTTTCATTTATTCTATTAATTTTAATTAGTTTTTGGTTTATTGGGTTTGTGTATTTTGTCCATACTATGTCTTTGGTTGTTCCTGATAATCATACTATGACGGATGCAATAGTAGTATTAACAGGGGGAAAAGGAAGAATTGATCAAGGTATAGCTTTGCTGGCAGCGAATAAAGCTCAAAAATTGTTAATAACAGGTGTAGGATCACAAGCTAAATTAGAAGAAATACATATATATGATTACGAACAAGCTAAATTACTTAGTGATAAAATAACTTTAGGTTATGTTGCAACTAATACGAAAGGTAATGTGCAAGAAACTATCCACTGGATGAAAGATAATAATTTTAAAACTATAAGATTAGTTACCTCAGAATACCATATGCCTAGAGCTTGTTTAGAATTTGCAATGGCTATTAGTAAGGAAGATATAATATTTAATCCTGTAGTATCAGATAATATAAAACTTAATACCATCTGGAAATCTCCTATTCATCTTAAATTGATAGGGTTAGAATATAGTAAATTTATTTGGCTATATATATATTACAATATTAAGAGTTCAACATATAAGCTTTTTAATTTGCAATAGGTACGTCGTCACTCGGTTAGCTTAGCTATGTACTTAGCGCCTCGTTTCTATCCCTATTACCAATTAATTTGCTATAGTTTTTATGTTTTTGATTCCTAAAGATTAAATTATTTAAAGCTATAAAGCTTTTTCCAATTCATACATTATATTCTGTTTTTGGTAGGGCTTTTTGATATAGGTGAAAATGCCAAGTGTGAATGCTCTTTCAATTTCAGCACTATCGGAAGAACCAGTCTGTAAAATAACTGGAATTTTAGCAAGCTCTGGGTTCTGCTTGATCTCAGCGAGTACATTTAAGCCATAAATATCTGGCATCATTAAGTCGAGCAAAATTAAATCTATTTCCTTAAAATGTTCTTTTAAATATTCAAGGCCCGCATAACCTCCCACTGCTTTATGGAGATTATAGCCACTTCCAAAAAGCAGTAATTCCATACTCATTAGGCAGGCATCTTCATCATCTATTATTAAAATGTTAGCTGATTTAGTAGTTTGAGTGGCAGGTTTTGTAGGTATTTCGACATTATTTTCGGCAATAATATGATGGCCGTCCATTTGTTTGGCCTGCGATATTGGAATAACAAAGTTAAAAGTTGCACCTTGTTCATTATTTTCTGCCCAAATTTCACCATGATGAGCTTCGATAATTTCTTTACATATGCAAGTCCAAGGCCGGTACCACCTGCTTTTGTTTTGGTCTTACTGCTTTGAACAAAGACCTCAAAGATAGTATATAATTCATTTTCAGGAATGCCTATCCCTTCATCTTTAATAGCAAAATGATAAGCTTCGCACTTATTTTCATCATCATAAGTGATTTCTGAAGAGCTAAGAGAAACAGTTAGAGTAGAATTATTTGGGCTGAATTTGATGCTATTAACAAATAAATTACGGAGGACTTGGCCTATTCTTTCTTTGTCCGCCAGGATAAAGGCGTCTTTTAAAGGAGTATAATTGATAAGAACCTCTTTTTCAGCCATATATAAAATTTTAGCTTCCTCAATCATTTTAAGGATGATGAGATTTAAGTCTATTTTTTCTAGCTTCATAATCATCTTGCCAGCCTGAAACTTAGAAAGATCAAGGAGATGGTTAAGCAGCGAAGATAATCTCTTCGCATTTGTTGCTACTTGTTTAGCCAAATCAAATTTTCTTTGATCTTCAAGAATATTCCAGTGTTCTACTAACCCTTCAGATAAATTGGTAAATCCTTGTGTCGGCGTCCTAATCTCATGACTCATATTATTTAGGAACTCTGTCTTGGCTGAAAGTGCATGTTCCAACTCTGCGGTTCTGCTTTGAACCTGAGTTTCTAAATATTCATTTACTTCATTTAGAGTTTTTTCTTTGAAATGATTAAAAATTTCCTTATTTTTTGCAAATATAGTACCAAGTATTGTAATACACAAAAACATATAAAAAAATAGATAAGTTTGATAACCTGTAGGCCAACTATCAATCTTATTGCCCAACACATAGAAAAATAATAAGCCTAAAATTATACCTATAGCCTCAACACTCAAAAAAGTAATAGAGTCTAATAGCAAAATGACAATCATCACTCCTATGTTAAAGTTGATAAGCCATTCTAATGAGAAATTATTTTTTAGTAAAAGATAAGTGGTCAAAAACGGGAGTGTAAAAATAATCACACTAAACCAATATAATGGTAAATAAAATTTTAATTTATATGGCCATTGTTTATGAAATAACAATACTAAGCATAGTATGAGTGAAATAATTCTTATTATTATCCCAGTAAGGTAAGATTTTGTGTATATTTCATATATAATAGCAATAGGAAAATTGATGAGACCAACTATAGAAAATGTATAATAAGATGCTCCATATTTTTTTACCCTATTTTCAGCAATATTTGCTAGAGCTTTAATCCAAAAGGCAAGGTTTATGGCTTTTTGCATATTATTAACCGTACTTTATTATTATAATTCAATATATCTAACACACCAAATCCTATTTTATGTAATAAATTGTTAATATCCATTAGGGTAAATTTTTGTGAGGCAGCTCCCCGAAGTTCTTGATTTTGTCTTATAGCAATAGTACCATATTTTTCCATTTCAAAAATTATATTTTCTTTTGCTACAAAAAATTTTTCTATCGTCCTACAATGTTTATGCCATAAAAATCTTATTTCAAAAAAATTTAAATAATCTTTAAAGGGAGGATGAATAATAGCAAAATATTCTAAAATACCCCTAATTAACTTATAAGAATATATATTATCATAGGCTTTAATAAGAGTTTGTTCATCTTGATTCGTATCAACTGCTAGAAGCAATTTATCTCCAATATTCATTAATTTGAATATTTGCTGTAAAGCCTGTAATTGTAGAGAGGAAGAAAAATTCCCTATTGTTCCCCCCAGCAATAATATACATTTCTTATCATCCTCTTTTTTTAATGATTTAAGATTACCAAGAGACATTAAATCAGCTTCAACACCCCTTATATCTATGTTATACGTATTTTCTTTTATAAAGGCACAGGCCTTATCTAAATAAGGTTTTGAATGGTCTATAGCATAATAACGTTTCAACGACTTCGCATAATTTAATAGAGGGATAGTTTTATTAGTTATTGTATGATTTGATCCTGGTCCAATTTCAATAATATCTTTAATATCTGATAGATGAGTAGTAAGCTTTTCAGCATTATTTTTTATTATAGCTACTTCCTCACTAAATAAATAATAATCAGGGTTATTTTTCACCATTAAGTCATAGGTAGAGCTTGATCCCATATAAGCATAAGGTAACATATCTATACCTTTTGGATCAGTAAAAAATTGATAATAATCTGCCAATATTTTCTCTTGTTCAGATAATTTAATAGTAGTATCTAATTTATTTTTTAATATACATTTCATTTCTTGCTCCAATTCCCTTATTTACATCGTTACTTATTCTTAATATAATTTTACAATTATTACAATAATAATACGATTAATAAAAAAATATTTAATTATATAGTATTATTGTTATACTAAATGCAAATATAATAAAATCGTACTATTAATTTTATACTATTTAACTCCCGGCAGATAATTAATTACAAAATAAATTTTGATAAATCTGAGTATTGTAGAATATTATCTAATTTGTTTTTCACGTATTGTTCATCTATAACTATCTTAGCTCCTGATTCTTCACTTGCATTAAAGCTTATTTCATCAAGTAATTTTTCTAAAATTGTATGTAGTCTTCTAGCGCCTATATTTTCTACATCTTGATTTACTATAGTTGCAATACGAGCTAATTCATTAATACCATCAGTTGTGAATGTTAGGTTAATATTTTCAGTTGCAAGCAAAGCTTCATATTGTTTAAGCAAACTAGTTTCAGGCTCTTTAAGAATACTAACCATATCTTCATGAGTTAGAGCTTTCAATTCAACTCTAATAGGTAATCTGCCTTGTAATTCTGGGAGTAAATCAGAAGGCTTAGCCATATGAAAGGCACCTGAAGCTATAAATAAAATATAATCAGTTTTAACAGAACCATATTTTGTGGAGACAGTAGTACCTTCTATAAGTGGTAATAGATCTCTTTGTACACCTTCTCTGCTTACTTCTCCACCTTTAGCTTCATATCTAGCAGCAATTTTATCTATTTCGTCAATAAACACTATTCCTTCATTTTCTACCATATCAATAGCTTGGCTAATGATTTTATCCTCATCGAGTAGCTTATCACTTTCTTCTGCCATTAAAACACCATAAGCGTCTAGAACGGTCATTTTCTTATTTTTAGTACGTCCTCCTAAGCCTAAGGTTTTGTTTAGCATTTCACCTACGTTTATTACTCCCATTTGTCCTCCCGGAATACCGGGTATATCAAATGTAGGCATAGATTGAGCAGATTCTTTTACCTGTATTTCTATTTCTTTATCTTGTAATTTACCTTCTTGTAGTAAAGTTTTAAATTTTTCTCTTGTTTCTAAGCTAGCTGTATCTCCTACTAACGTATCTAGAATGCGTTCTTCAGTAGCGTTTTTTGCTTTTTCATATACTTCTTTACGTAATTTTTGACGTATAATATTTATAGAAATTTCTACCAAATCTCTAATAATAGAATCAACATCTCTACCGACATATCCTACTTCTGTAAACTTAGTAGCTTCTATTTTAATAAAAGGAGCATTGGCAAGCTTTGCTAATCTTCTTGCAATTTCTGTTTTACCTACTCCTGTTGGTCCAATCATTAAAATATTTTTTGGTACAATTTCATCACGGAGAGGTTCTGGAACTTGTTTGCGACGCCAACGATTACGCAGTGCAATAGCTACAGCCTTTTTAGCCGCTAATTGGCCTATGATAAAACGATTTAGTTCTGCAACTATTGCTTGAGGAGTTAAATTTTTAGAATCAGCGCTCATCTTTTTCTTGCCCTATTGTCTCTATTGTGATGTTATTATTGGTATATACACATATTTCTGCTGCTATATTCATAGCACGATTTACAATTTTTTCTGCTGTTAGGGATTTGATGTCTATTAGTGCACGTGCAGCTGCTAGTGCATAATTACCCCCAGAGCCAATAGCTGCAATTCCACCTTCTGGTTCTAACACGTCACCATTACCAGTAAGCACTAAAGATACGTTTTGATCTACAACTATCATCATTGCTTCTAATTTACGTAAATAGCGGTCTGTACGCCAATCTTTGGCTAGTTCTACGCAGGCTCTAGTTAATTGTCCAGGATGTTTTTCCAGCTTTGCTTCTAACCTTTCAAATAAAGTTAATGCATCTGCAGTTGCGCCAGCAAATCCAGCGAGTATTGTACCATTTGCTAATTTTCTTAGTTTATTGGCTGAAGATTTTATTACCGTATGTGCAATAGAAACTTGCCCGTCTGCGGCAATTACCACTTTACCATTTTTTCGTACAGATAAAATAGTAGTGCCATACCAACTTTTATTAGAGTGTTCTATCATGGTCTTCCCTTATTACGTGGACCTTTTTTATTAAAACGTCCTATATTTTCTATAAATTGCTTGAATATTCTAGTATCATCTCCGGCTACACCAGTAGATTCATCGGAAAATACTACTAAGTCATCTTGATCTAAGACATATTCTTCTACATCTTCAAGAATATTATGATTATTAAATTTTAGTAATAAGACACGCTTTTCTATTACTTTAGGGTTTAAAAAAGCAATCCTTTCATATTTTGAAGATAGATAATACCAAGTATTATTACCAAACTCTGAGGTAGTAGTAGGAGTACCTAATATTTCTAAAACATCGTTTTGAGAGGTAACATTTTTCTGTAATTTAGCTAAATCCTGGCTCTTAAAAATAAAGCCATGCACTAATATATTTTTTGTGCAAGCAGTAGCCATTACTGCTAATACAAATATTAATAATAATTTTTGTCTAATTTGACTTAATATAAAAAATAGGTTAAACATCTTTTTCAACTAGATTATATAAACAAGATAAAATATCTTGAAGTTTATAATGTATTTCTAGTAATAAGTAAACAATTTAGTATGTATTCTTAAAAATAAGGATTTTGAACATGGCTGTTCCTAAGAAAAAAACTTCGAAATCGAAGAGTAAAATGCGTAGAGCTCATTTAGGTATAAAAAAGATAAATGTAGTAGTAGATGCTACTACCGGGGAATATAAATTACCTCACCATCTTTCATTAGAGGATGGTTATTATAATAAACGTCAAGTATTAGTTACAAAAGAAGCGTAGATTCTAAATTAAAATGGAGAATATACTCAAAAAAGATCCCGTAATTGCTTTAGATGCTATGGGAGGTGAAGGTGCGCCCTGGTCAGTACTTGCAGGGGCTAATAATATTTTATTGACCAAACCTAATGTAAAATTTGTGTTATATGGCAACCAAAAGGATCTTAATTCTGAGTTAAGTAAATTTACAAATCTAAAATCTAGATGTGAAATTATACATACTGAAGAAGTTATTTCTCCTGAAACTAGACCTTCTTTTGCAGTACGTAATAGTAAAAATACTAGTATGGGGCAGGCTGTGAACGCAGTGAAAGATGGTGTAGCTGATGCTATAGTGTCTTCTGGTAATACAGGAGCTTTAATGGCTATTTCAAAATTAGCCTTAAGGACTTTACCTCAGATTGATAGACCTGCAATAGCTACGCTTCTTCCAACTTTACGTAATAAATCTGTAATGTTAGATTTAGGTGCTAATGCTGAGTGTTCAGCTGAAAATTTATTCCAGTTTGCCTTTATGGGGGATGCTTTTGCAAAAGCTGTATTAGGATTATCTAGCCCCACGATAGGCTTACTTAACATAGGGTCAGAAGACGTTAAGGGTAATGAAATAGTAAAGGCTGCTAGCGCAATGCTGAAAGCAGAAAATATACCGATAAATTTTATTGGGTATATAGAAGGTAACGATATAGCTGAAGGTACAGCTGATGTAATCGTCACAGATGGTTTTTCTGGTAATATTGCATTAAAGACTGCTGAAGGCACAGCTCAGGCTTGTAAATATTTCTTTAAACAAGCTTTTGAAAGTTCATTTATAGCAAAACTGGGAGGATTGTTAGCTGCTCCTGCTTTAAGAAGAACTTTAAAAAAATTAGATCATAGATTATATAATGGTGCGATGTTTTTAGGATTAAATGGTATTGTTGTAAAAAGTCATGGCTCTGCTGATGAGCTTGCATTTGCTAATGCTATTTCAGTTGCAGTAGAATTAGTATACCATGATATAAATGCTAAAATTAATCGTGAAATTAGCAGTTCTCAAGAATTTATTACTATTTAAGAATTATGCAAAATAAAACAAAATCTATAATTATTGGGTCTGGTTCATATCTACCTAGTAGGTTAATAACAAATGATGAATTATCTAAAACAGTGGATACCAATGATGCTTGGATTACTGAAAGAACTGGTATAAAGCAAAGATATTTAGTAACTAAAGGTGAATTAACCTCAGATTTAGCCTTAAATGCTGCAAAGAAGGCTATCAATGCTAGTGGAGTTTCTATATTAGATATAGATTTGATTATAGTGGCTACTACTACTCCTGATACTACATTTCCTTCTACAGCAGCCAAATTGCAAGCATCTCTTGGTATGAGGAAAGGTGCATCTTTTGATATACAAGCTGTTTGTGCAGGTTTTATTTATGCTCTTTCAATAGCAGATTCTATGATCAAGACATCTCAGGCCAGAAATATATTGGTAGTGGGAGCAGAAACTATGTCCAATCTTTTAGATTGGCAGGATCGGTCTACTTGTGTATTATTTGGAGATGGAGCGGGAGCCGTTATATTATCTGCAAGTGATGTAGGGGATTCAGGCATAATAAATACTAAGCTTTATTCGGATGGGCAATATAATAATATATTATATACTGATGGAGGGGTAGCTTCTACGGGTCAAGCTGGAAAAATCAGAATGCTTGGTCGAGAAGTGTTTAAACATGCTATTACCAAGATGGCAGATTCTATTTTACAGATTTTATCTGAAGAAAAATTATCTATAGAAGATATAGATTTATTAATTCCGCACCAAGCTAATTACAGAATTATTGAGGCTTTAGCAACCAAGCTATCTTTTCCTCTAGATAAAGTAATTTCTACCGTATCAGAGCATGCTAATACTTCAGCTGCCTCTATTCCACTTGCGTTAGATCACGCATTACGTAATAATCGTATAAAGAAGGGTAATTTAGTATTATTAGTTGCGATTGGGGCTGGCTTAACTTGGGGAGCGAGTTTAATTAAATGGTAAATTCAAGTAATCTTTTTGTGAATAGTGCTATAGGTCCAATTTTATCTTTTGATAAATTATCTATTAAGGTAAATTTAGGGGTAAGTGATATAGAACGTAAAATTTCTCAAGAAATTTATTTGTCGTTAAAATTAATTTTTATAACACCGCCTAAAGGTTGTTTTAGTGATAATATAGAAGATACGATTTGCTATAATCAGTTAGCTAATGTTATAAAAGAATTTTGTGAAAATAGGGAATTTAAGCTAATAGAATATTTAACTTACCAATTATATCAGTCAATTAAAGATTTTATAAATAATTCTAATGTTAAAATTTGGTTAAAATTAGATAAATATCCAGGTGTAATAAAGGATCTTTTGGGGGCCACAAGTTTTACTTATCATGATTAATATTGCGCTAGGATTAGGTGCCAATCTTGGTAATAGATTAGAAAATTTAAGAAAGGCTGTTGACTATTTATTAAGCGCGAATGTCATATCTAATATTACTATTTCATCTTTATACGAAACAGCGCCTTTAGTACCTGAAAATGCTCCAAGTAATTGGAATAAAACTTTTTATAACATTGTAATAAAAGGTGCAACTAATTATAAGCCTCTTCAACTCTTACAAAAAATTAAAGAAATAGAGACAATTCTAGGACGCAAAAAAAGATTAAAATGGGCGCCTAGAGAAATAGATATAGATATATTAGTATATGCAGAAGAATATATCGAGATTTCTGTAGGCTCTATGTCGCTTGTTATACCTCATATAGACCTTCTTAATAGAGACTTTTTTCTAGTACCTTTAGCTGAGTTATGGCCAGATTGGAAGTATCCTATTGAAGGAATTTTTATGCATAAATCAGCATTAACTCTTATAAATAATTTTACAGGCTCTAAAAATATAATTAATATAACGCCGTTTCCTAAGATCAATACATAGCTACCGATTATTTAGGTAGCTATTTAGAATTGTTTACAAAACTCTTTTAATTACGTTCCATGAGTATGGTTATATGTGAAGGAGCCTTATGCATAGCACCAGTAGCAGCATCTACAAGAAAGCCTGGCCAAAATAGAACATTCACTATAGTTGTTCCATTAAAGCTATTACCCACACCAAAACTTTTTTGGGTGTAACCATCTTTTGTACATCTAGGCGTTATAGCACTACTTGTTCTAGTAATTACTACAGTTCCAGGATTACCATATATTGGTAAGTATGAGCCTGTACCATCGGTAATATGGCATGATACATCCTGTAAAGGTTGCTGAGTTTTAGCATCTATAGCTACTATATTTATTTTTTGTGTAGTACCAGAAAATATGGTAGCGCAAGAAGATAGTATTAAACATCCTAACACTAAAGATATTTTTAATAAATAGTTCATTTATTTACCTATATTTAATTATTAATTTGGCGTTTATAAAATATTTATTAATAAAAGTCAAATTATTTTAATAAATATGTTATAAAACTTAAGAATAGTTATTTATTTTTAGGATGTATTAATAATGTTTCCAAGACTATAGTTTTTGTAGCTTCCTTATCAGATAGGAATGATGAGCAAAATCTACTTTTTGTTAGGTTAGCGAAGAGTGACGCATATGCTGATTCAAATCAAGAAACTATAGAATAAATTATAATGATATTGAGAATATTATAAGAATTAAGCTACCAGCAGAGAATATCCTGATAGCTTAATAGGGTTGATAAAATCTTTTACTTACTTTCCATAAAGACAGTAATATGTGAAGGAGCTTTATGTACGGCACCAGTAGCAGCATCTACAATGAAACCTGGCCAAAATAGTACATTAACTAGTAACTGCATTGAAACTACTTCCTACACCAAAATTTTTCTGAGTATAGCCAACTTTCGTACATATAGGAGTTACACCATTGCTTGTTCTAGTTACTTTTACAGTACCAGGATTGGTAGGAACTGGTAAATATGTTCCTGTTCCATCAGTGACATGGCAAGAGACATCTAATAGAGGTTGCTGAGTTGTAGCATCTACAGCTACGACATTTATTTTCTGTTTAGTACCAGAAAATACAGTTGCACAAGATGATAATGCTAAACAGCCTAACACTAAAGATATTTTTAATAAATAGTTCATTTATTTTCTCCTATTTAATTATTAGTTTTGTTTTAACAAAAATTTCCTTAATAAACTTTAAGTTAGCTTAATAAATTTATTAGAATAATTCAAGACTGATTATTTATGGTTTTCAACTTAAATTAGGAAAATTGTCCTGAATTAATTACTAACTTTTATAACATATTTTAAACTTATAATTAGTATATGCGTCACTCTTCGCTAACCTAACAAAAAGTAGGATTTGCTCATCATTCCTATCTGCTAAGGAAGCTGAAAAACTATAGTATATGAGATAGATCTAGATAGGGGAGATAAGGAAGATCTAGTTATCTAAATTGATAGTATTAAATTTCCAAGTATTGATATTACAGAGATTTTATATTTTACTCACATCATGGGAAAAATCTACATGAGGTAAAAAAATATCGCCAGCTATAGTAGGGGATTTAACGTTAGTAATTTGAGGAAAACTTGAAGGTAACTGAAGCATAGTACGAGCTGCGATATATGCAAATATTTCGGCCTCCATATATTGGCTATCCCAGCCTATAGAACTTGCCTTTATTATTTTTGCTTGTTCTCCTAATTTTTCTTTTATATATTTATTTAGTTCTGTAACAATTACAGGATTATTAAATCCTCCACCACACATCACCCAAGTTAAAGGGGACGGAAAAGTAATAAATTTTGTGCATTCTGCAATTATATATGCTGTAAACGCAGCAAGGGTTCTACAAGCATCTTGGGGAGTTAAGGTAAAAATTTCTTCCGTTAAAATAAAATTACTAGAGTCAAGGGACTTAGGAGGATAGCTATTAAGATAGTTAACGTTATTTTTGACAACAGCTGAATTATATAGTGTTTTAAAGATATTATCGTGCATTTTTCCTAATTTACCATGTTTTCCATCTTTATCCATAAATTCAGTATTATTTGAAAATTTGCGTATGTATTGATCTATTAGTACGTTACCTGGTCCTGTATCAAAGCCAATCAAATTATTTGGGTTAGAGTCCCTTATAAAAGTGACATTGGCAATGCCACCACAATTTACAACCGCTATAGGCAAACGCTTATCTCGAATAGCAAGTGCTTGATGATATATGGGGGCGAATGGTGCCCCTTGTCCTCCATTTTTTACATCTCGTTCACGAAAGTTAGCAACCACAGGAATACCAGTATTATTTGCCAATAATTGGCTGTATCCAACAGATATAGTAATTTTTTCTTCTGGATTATGATATAGAGATTGTCCATGATATCCAATTACATCTATTTCTTTAGCAGTAAATAAGGATTTTTCTAACAGTTTTTTTACAATTTTCGTATGTGATATGGTAGAAGTAGCGATAATATCTGATAAATTTTGATAATTTTCTTGTGCTAATTCTAGGTTACCTTTGTACTTTCTAACTACTAATTCGGCAGCTTTTAATAATGACCTAAAAGAATTGTCATAAGATAAGGATAGACTAGATAATTGTTTTGTATAAGTTTTTCCATCTGTTTCGAGTAAAACAGCGTCTATACCATCCATAGATGTACCGCTCATTAATCCTATGCATTTTAGTATGGTCATAATTATTTAACTGAATTAAGGATATCTTTTACTTTAAACATGTAAGGATGATTTTTTGGTAATTGATTACTAGCTAATTTTGCAAATTTTATAGCCTCTTGGGCATTACCATTAAGTAAGGCTATATTAGCTAGAATGGCATTAGCGATTCCAATTTGGCCTTGACGTCCGTAAGCAATAGCAAGTGATCTTAAAGCTAATAAATTATCATCCTCTTGTTCTAAAACTTGCTTTAAGTAACTAATTGCTTGATTTAAATTAGCAGAGTTGTGTATATGGTGATTATTATCTGTAGAAGCTATTAATGCTATAGATAAGCCTAATTTTATACCTAAAGCTTTAGGTAATAATTTATGAGCATTTTCATAATATTTGATAGAATCTTGAATATGGCCATTTTCAAACAAGATTTGCCCTGTAAATTCTAGAAAATAGGGGTTATTTGGTTCACGTGTAGTTAATATTTTCATTAAATTAATGGCTTTCTTTAAATCAGGTAGTTTAAATAAAGCTATAGCACGGGCGTATATATCATTAATACTATCATTACTTGGAGTAGAATTTAAGGTTATATCAGAGGGTTCTAAAAAAGCCTTTAATTTTTTCATTGAACGCATAAAACTCTCCTTTATTGCAGGCGAAATAGAAACAGGCGAATAATTTAAATTATGAAGATAATTTCTTATAAAAGTTAGCCTCTCTCTACTAATAGGATGAGTAAGAGTATATGGATTGATAGAATCATAGCTTGCTAATTCTCTTTGTTTAAAATACTCTAGTACCTTCACTAATCCCTGTGGAGAAATATTAATTTTTTTTAGTAATGTTACTGCTATTTGATCGGCAGTTTCCTCATTTTCACGAGAATGCCTTAACATTTCACGTTCTCCTATATGGGATGAGCCTATCACGGCAGCAGCTACTCCATCGGGGTTTCCTCCAGCTACTGCAGCAGCAGTAGCCAATATTAAGCTAGTGATAGTTGCTTTTCTTACTTGAGATAATTTTTCTTGATTTCGTAATAAATGTCCTGCCTTTATATGACCTATTTCATGGGCTAGAATTCCTAAAATTGCTTCAGGAGTATCGGAAAAGGCAAGTAATAATCCTGTATTTAAAAAAATATTTTTATTATCAGCGACAAAAGCATTGGCAGATTTATCCTGAACCAGCCTTATAGAAATATTATTAGGATTTATATTAGCTGCCAGTAACAGGGGTGTAGCTAGTTTTTTAAGTGAGCTTTCAATCTCATCATCAGTAATTAACGCAATAGCGGAGGCCTTTTGCACTAAACATAATAGCAAGAAAATATAAACAAAAATTATGTAACATAATTTTTTAAGCAAAACTATCCACCTGACTTAGGACTAAAAAATTGATCAAATTTATCTTTTTTATTTTTAAATTCTTCAGCTTCTGGTAAAGGATCTTTACGATTATTAATGTTAGGCCACTTTGCAGAATATTCTTTATTTATTTCTAACCATTTTACTGACTTATCTGTATCGGTATCTGGAATAATAGCTTCAATCGGACATTCTGGTTCACATACTCCACAGTCAATACATTCATCAGGATTAATAACTAGCATATTTTCACCTTCATAAAAACAATCTACAGGACAAACCTCTACACAATCTGTATATTTGCATTTAATGCATGCCTCGGTTACAACATAAGTCATTTTATTAAACCTTCTAATATTATACCATTTTAGAATTAAGTGATAGATATTTTATATATAGTGAAAACATTTGAATTTGCAGATGTTATCTCTGGTTTTAAATAAATAAATTATCTATAA
The DNA here is from genome assembly GCA_000746585.2 of Rickettsiales bacterium Ac37b. NCBI lineage: Bacteria > Pseudomonadati > Pseudomonadota > Alphaproteobacteria > Rickettsiales > Rickettsiales bacterium Ac37b. Next base: position 867,031 of record CP009217.2, on the reverse strand, counting down.
TATCTTAACCTAATATTACTTATATGATTATTTAGTAAAAATTACACTACTTTTATAATTTAATACCCTTTTTGTAAACGGGTAATTTTTTTATTTAATAATAAAGTTTTAAGTCTAATAGTGCTGATTAATAAGAAAAAGCATAAATATCCTAAAAACATTAGTAGTAAAGGTATAAGCATAGAATAATGTATATGTAGGCTATCAATCCTAAAAACAGTAGCTGGTTGATGAAGTGTATGCCAAAAATTTACTGAAAATTTTATTATAGGTATATTGATACACCCAACAATAGCAAGAATTGCACAGGGCATGGCACTATTTTCTCTAACTTCAAAATTGTAATGTAATACTATATAAGAAAGATATAGAAAAAATAAAACTAATACTGAAGTTAATCTGGCATCCCATACCCACCATGTTCCCCATATAGGTTTCCCCCATAATGCTCCTGTAAGAAGGGTGATAAATGTAAAAATAGCACCTATTATTACAATTGATTTAGCAATTAAATCATAGATAGGATTACGATATATTAAATATAATATACTATTTAAGGTTAATATAGTATAAATTAACATGGATAACCAAGCAGCAGGCACATGTATATACATTATTTTTATGGCACTACCTTGCTGATAGTCATCTGGAGAATTAAAAAAAGCATAATATAACCCAATTACCGTGAATATCAAAGTTAAAGTTGATAGCCATTTTATATATATAGATGATGACTTTATGAGGTTAGCAGGCTTTAAAAAATTAGCTGTTATATTAAACATATTATTATTTAAGAATTATTTCAAAGTGATAACGGACAAAAGGCTGCCTTTATCATTAATATCATTACTTAATGTATGACGCCTATAACTGAAAAAATGTTCTGTCTCAGCAAAAGTGTTACGATTAATGTTACTAATAGCATTAATTCCTAATAATTGCAATTTATTCGTAACATAACCTGGTAAGTCAAATTTAAAATAATTTGCTTTAGGTGAGGTAATAAAAAATTGAGAATTTAGCTTAGATTCATCCATAAATAGTTGATAAAACTCTGGTCCAATTTCATAAGAATTTTGATGGATGCATGGTCCTATTACCACTTTAATATCCTCTAATTTCGCACCTAATTTTAGCATATCTTGAACGGTATGCTCAAGTATCCCTTCTTTTGCTCCACGCCACCCTGCATGTGCTGCAGCTATTATATTTTGATTATAGTCAGCAAACAGAAGAGGGCAGCAATCAGCTGTCATGATTGCAAGTAAAATATTTGGTGTTGAGGTAATAATAGCATCAGCTTCTGGCTCTGAGCCTGTTGGCCAAACATAGTTAGTAGTGATTACCTTATTTCCATGTACTTGTTTGAGAATACATAAGTTGCTTGAAGGCTGATTAAACATAGAGGCAATAATTTGCTTATTATGTTCAATTTGTGGCTTAAGCGTATTATCAGAAGTTTTGTCTATATAAATATTAGAATTACTAGGAATATTTCTTGTAAAAAAAGCATGGCTTATATGAGATAATTTAGAGAATTCTGAAGAAGTTATTTTATACATTTTATTTATTTGTAATTTTGGTTATTAATTCATTAATGGTATTATAGAGTAAATATAAATTTACTTTAGTAGACATGCCATGTCCAGCATCTTTTACTAATTTTACTGTTATATCTTGAGAGGAGATTGAATTTACTAAATCTAGCGAAAAATTATAGGGTACATCTTTATCTGCCATCCCATGTAATAAGTAAATAGGACATTTAATATCTAAAGGTTTATTTAAAATCAAATGCTCTCTTGCTTCTTCTATTAATTTTAGAGAAATTTCATATTCTCCTTCACAATAATTCGAAGACAATTTGATTATACCTTGAGTTTGAAGTTTATTTTTTTCTTCAAGACTTAAAGTATTCCAAATTAAATTTTCTGTAAAGTCTGGAGCTGCAGCAATACATATAATACCAGCAACTTTTTCTGGTCTAAGTATAGAAGCAAGTAAAGCTAGCCACCCTCCCATGCTTGAACCAATAAAGATATGTTTATCTGTAGTAAGGTTATCAATAATAGAAAGGCAGTTTTCAAGCCATATCCCTATAGTACATTCATGAAAAATCCCTGAAGATAGCCCATGTCCTAAATAATCGAATTTAATAAAATTATAATTGTTATTTTGACAATATTCAGTTAAATTTCTAGCTTTGGTACCTTGCATATTGGAATTAAATCCAGAAAAAAAAATTATTCCTGGTAATTCATTTTGAGTTTTGCTATTTATTTTGCTATAAGCAATATAATTATTATTACTAAGTAAAAGTTTTTGAACATTAAAAGCTATATTCATTTTAAGCTCATAAAAGAAGAAATATGATAAATAATTCAAATAAAGATTCTTACCATAAAACAGGAATTTTGCAAGTTTTACCAGCCTTAATTTCAGGTGGGGTAGAGCGAGGGACCATTGAGATTACAGAAGCACTAATTAAAAATGGCTATAGAGCTTATGTTGTGTCTGCAGGAGGACCTATGATTTCGGCCTTATATCAGATGGGTGCAACTCACATAAAAATGTCTTTGGAAAGTAAAAATCCTTTTGTAATATACAAAAATAGCAAATTACTAGCATCAATCATCAAAGAATATAATATACAAATTATACATGCAAGATCAAGAGCACCTGCATGGAGTGCATATTTAGCTGCACGTAGGACCGGTTGTAATTTTATTACTACTTTTCACGGGGTGTATAAAATTACAAATTTTATAAAACGTGCTTACAATGCCATTATGACTAAGGGCCAATATATTATAGCTGTTTCAAATTATATTGATGATCATATTAAGAGAAATTATATAGTTGAGGAAAAAAATATTAAAGTAATTCATAGAGGAGTGGATTTATCATATTTTGATCCTAACACCATAAATGAACATAGAATAATGCAAATGGCAAAAAAATTGAATATTCAGTTAGATAAGCCATTAATCTTGTTACCAGCAAGAATTACGCGTTGGAAAGGACATTTATACCTATTACAGGCTTTAAGGCGATTGCCTGCAAATAGTTTTGCATGTATTTTTGTAGGAAGTGATAAAGGGCATGTAAGCTATAGAAAAGAAATAAAGCGTACTATAGCGGAATATGGTCTTAACCATGAAGTTGCTATAATAAATAATGTTTTAGATATGCCTGCTTTATATATGTTAGCTGATATTGTAATTTCGGCTTCAATTGAGCCTGAGGCTTTTGGTAGAGTGGTAACGGAGGCGCAAGCTATGGGCAGAATGGTTATTGCTACAAATTTGGGTGGTGCATGTGAAACTGTCTTACATGGAAAAACAGGTTGGCTTGTACCGCATGATGATGCAGAGATATTATACCAAACTATTGAAAAAGTTTTAAAATTAGCTCCACGTGAAAAAGATATTATTAGTGAAGCAGCTCGTAATCATATTAGGGATAATTTTTCTGTAGAAATGATGTGTAATAAAACAATTAACATTTATAAAAAGCTCCTTAAATGAAAATAAAGTTGCCTATTTCTGCCTTTATTATAGCTAAGAACGAACAAGATTTTATTGGTACAGCAATTAAAAGCTTAGTAGATTGGATAGACGAAGTTATAGTTATTGATAGTGGCAGTCAGGATAAAACTGTAGAAATTGCTACAAATTTAGGAGCTAGGGTTGTATATAATGAATGGTCTGGATATGTAAATCAAAAGATATTTGGTGAATCTTTATGTAGAAATAAATGGATAATTAATATTGATGCAGATGAAGAGTTTTCAGAGAACTTAAAAGAGGAAGTGTTTTTATTATTTTCCAAAAATACTTTAACTCCAAGCGCTTATTATATAAATGTAGTAATGGTGCACAGATTTAAAAAGAAATTTCTTTGTAAAATTGCCCCTAGAAATAAGGTTATTAGATTTTATAATATCGAAATAGCAGGATTTTGCTACGGGGATTTATCAAGTTTATATCGTGATTCTGTAAAATTAAACAAAAAAATGGAAGTTAGTCCTTTAGAGTTAAAAAATGTAATTTGGCATAGATCTTTTAGATCTATACAGCAAATGATGGATAAAATTAATTTTTATACTAATATTCAAGTTGAAGAAGATTTAAAAAAAGGTAGAAAAATAAATCCAATAAGGGTATTAATAGAGTTCTGGATGGTGTTTATAAAATTTTATTTATTGCGCAGATATTTTATTTACGGTATTGATGGTTTTATTGACAGCATGATATATGCGTTTTCTAGATTTATAAGATTAGCTAAATTAAGAGAAAAGACTATAAAAAATAAATATTGAGAGTGTTTCACGTGGAACAATATAACTATGATATAATAGTAATAGGAGGAGGTCATGCGGGTTGTGAAGCGGCAGCTGCTGCTGCACGTATGGGGGCAGCCACCTTGCTTATTACTTTAAAATATTCTAACCTTGGTGAAATGTCATGTAACCCAGCTATTGGAGGGGTGGCCAAAGGAATTATAGTAAAAGAAATAGATGCTCTAGATGGATTGATGGCTAGGGTAATTGATAAAGCTGGAATACATTATAAAATATTAAATAATAGTAAAGGTCCAGCTGTTAGGGGGCCAAGAGCTCAAGCAGACAGAAAATTATATCGTCATGCGATGCAAGAAGAGCTGTTTAATCAATCTAATCTTACTATAAAAGAAGCATCTGTAGAAGATATTATCTTAAATAATAATAAAGCTATTGGAGTGATTTTAAACGATAATGTAAAGATTTTTGCTCAAAAAATTATTTTAACTACAGGTACCTTTTTAAGAGGGTTAATTCATATAGGTAGTAAAAAAACATCTGCTGGTAGAATAGGAGAGCCTCCATCTCAAGGATTGTCTTTATTTTTGTTAAAAGCAGGCTTTAATTTGTCTAGATTAAAAACAGGCACTCCTCCTCGTTTAGATGGTAAGACAATAGATTGGAACCAATTGGAAGAACAAAAGGGTGATAATCCTCCAAAACCATTTTCTACCATGACAGATACAATACACATTCCGCAAGTTAGTTGTTATATAACTCATACTACATCAAAAACTCACCAAATTATAAAGCAGAATTTACATAATTCTCCTATGTATTCAGGGCAAATAGAAAGTAGAGGACCTAGATATTGTCCATCTATTGAAGATAAGATAGTGCGCTTTAGTAATAAAGAACAGCATCAGATTTTTTTAGAACCAGAAGGTTTAAATGATCATACTATATATCCAAATGGTATTTCAACCTCCTTGCCAGAAGAAATTCAATTAGAATTATTAAAATCTATTCCTGGATTGGAAAAAGCTTTAATGATTAGGCCTGGATATGCAATAGAATATGATTTTGTAGATCCTAGAGAATTGAAGGCAACTTTAGAAACTAAGCGTATAAATGGTTTATATTTAGCTGGCCAAATTAATGGCACTACTGGATATGAAGAGGCGGCTGGGCAAGGCATTATAGCTGGCATAAATGCAGCAGCTTCTCTTGCGGGTAAAGGAGATTTTGTGTTAGATAGAACAGAGGCTTATATAGGAGTTATGATAGATGATCTAATACATCTAGGTACAAATGAGCCTTACAGAATGTTTACTTCAAGAGCAGAATATAGATTAACTATGCGTCCGGATAATGCAGATCTTAGATTAACTGATAAAGGTATTCTGGTGGGATGTATTAGTAAAGCAAGGCAGGAAAATTTTGAAAATAAAAAAGCTAAGTTAGTTGAAGCAAAAGATAAAATGCGAGTTCTTTCTCTTACCCCTAATAAGCTTAAAAATTATAATATTAATATAAGTCAAGATGGTAGAATAAGAAATGCTTTTGAAATATTAAGTCATCCTAATATTTCAATAAAAAATATTGTAGATATATGGCAGGAAATAGCACATTTTAGCGATGATATTCAGGAGCAATTGGAAATTGAAGCAAAATATTTGTTTTATATAAAGCGTCAAGATGAAGATATAGAATTATTTAGAAAAGAAGAAAGTTTATTAATACCAAATAATTTTAATTATAAAATAATTAAGAGTTTATCTAATGAAGTTGTAGAGAAATTTATAAATTATCAACCTAAAAATATAGGAGATGCAAGACGTATACCTGGTATTACTCCAGCTGCAATAACAACTTTGATAATATATTTAAGACAATATGGAATTTAATGATTTTAAAGAATGTTGTAGGAAGCATGAGTTAGATGTTTCACGTGAAACATTTGAACAGCTGCGTTTATATATAAAATTACTTAAGAAATGGAATAATAAAATAAATTTAATAAGTAAAGGAACGATAGATGAAGTATGGTTACGTCATATAGTTGATTCTATGCAACTTCTCAAATATATTAATACTAAGAATTCTATAATTACAGATTTTGGTAGTGGTGCTGGGCTTCCTGGTGTTATATTATCAATATGCGGCATAAAAGAAATTCATTTAGTAGAAAGTGATATGCGTAAATCAGCATTTTTATTAGAAGCATCTAAATTAAGTAATCAAAAAATAATAATACATAATACACGAATAGAAAATTTGAAAGTATGGTATAACGATATAATAATAGCTAGAGCGTTTGCTCCATTAAAGAATATATTAGATATAAGTAAAGGTTTTATTGGTCATAATAAAAAATGGCTGTTATTAAAAGGTCATAATGTAATAAATGAGCTGAAAGAAGCAGAGAAAATATATAGTGTAGATTATATATTATATAATAGTATTACATTTGAAGATGCATATGTATTACAGATAAATTCTTATAAACATAAATGAGGAGAAAATGATGACTCAAATTATATCTGTAGTAAATCAAAAAGGTGGGGTGGGAAAAACAACAACAACAACAAATTTGGCAACAGCATTGGCTGCTGTAGGAAAAAAAACTTTGATTTTAGACTTTGATCCTCAGGGTAATGCTAGTACTGGGCTTGGTGTTACTAAAGAGCAGAGAATCCATACAATTTATGATGTATTAACTGACCAAATCAACATAGATGATGCTATAATTACAACAGAAATTCCTAAATTGCATATAATTACAGCGACTGTTGATTTATCAGCGGCTGAAATAGAACTCATAAATTTAAAACGAAGAGAATTTGTTCTAAAAAATAAATTAGATGAAAGCAAGCAACAATATGATTACATTTTAATTGATTGTCCACCGTCTTTAGGTATTTTAACTTTAAATGCTCTTGTCGCGTCTAAATCTATTATTATACCTCTTCAATGTGAATTTTTTGCTTTGGAAGGATTAAGCCATTTATTGCAAACAATACAACTAGTACGTAGTCGTCTTAATCCAATATTGGATATAAATGGGATAGTATTAACTATGTATGATAAACGCAATAAATTAACAGAACAGGTAGAATATGATGTAAGAGAATGTTTGGGTGAGAGTGTTTATAAAACAGTGATTCCGCGCAATGTTCGTATTTCGGAAGCTCCATCTCATGGAAAGCCAGCATTAATTTATGATTTAAAATGTTCTGGGGCTATAGCATATGTGCATTTAGCTAAAGAAATTTTAAATAAAGAACAGATGGTAATTGCAGCTTAATAGAGAGAAAAATATGATTAAAAATAAAGCATTAGGTAGAGGATTGTCAGCGTTGATTAGTGAAAATGTAGATAATAAGGATAATTATCTTGAGGATAGTATTGCTATTGAGATGATAATAGCTTCTAAAATTCAGCCAAGGCAAATTTTTTCAGAAGAACATATTTTGGAGTTAGCTGAATCTATTAAGAAGAATGGTATAATTATACCGATTATAGTTAGATTTTCAAAAATACATAATAAATACGAAATCATAGCTGGAGAGCGTAGATGGAGAGCAGCTAAATTGGCAGGATTATCGAAAATACCAGTCATTATCAAAGAAGTGGATGATAATCAAGCTTTAGAGATAGCATTAATTGAAAACGTACAAAGACAAGATTTAACAGTTCTTGAAGAAGCAGAAGGGTATAAAAAATTAATTGAAGAATTTAATTACACTCAAGAAAAATTATCAGAAGTAATTGGCAAAAGTAGGAGTCATATAGCGAATTTGTTAAGGTTGTTAACATTGCCAGATAGTATAAAAGAAATGATAAATAGGGGCGAATTATCTATGGGGCATGCTAGAGCAATAATGAGTGCTGAAAATATAGACGATGCTGCTAAAGAAGTAGTAAAAAACAAATTAAATGTAAGACAAACAGAATCGTTAGTAAAAAAAGAAAATAAATTATTCTCAACAAAATATGATAAAGCACATAATGAAGATATAATTAAATTAGAAGAGACAGTATCACAAACTTTAGGTATGAAAATTACAATAGAGGATAGTCCAGATGGTGGAAAAGTTACTGTTTTTTTCCAAGATTTAACCCAATTGGATACTATTTTACAAAGATTGAGCAATCATGGAATATAGTAATATAAAATCATATCAAGTATTATTAATAGACTTATTTGGAGTAATACATGACGGAAAAAACCTTTACCCCAATGTACAAAAAGCATTAGAAAGCTTTAATTATTATAATAAAGAAGTATATTTTTTGTCTAATGCTCCACGTAGAGCAAATAGCGTAAAGCAGGTATTAAAAAAATTAGGCATAGATAAGAGTTTGTATAAAGATGTAATTACTTCCGGAGAGTTAGCCTATCTATTATGCTTAGAATATAATTTATTAAAAGGAGATTATTTCTATATAGGTTTAAAGCAAGATTCTGATGTTTTTGAAGGATTAAGGTACAATGCTGTACAGAAAATTTCTGAGGCATTATGCATAGTTACCACAGGATTTTTTGATGATTACAAATTAGAAACTATCATACCGTATTTGAATGAAGCATTAAGTAAACAGCTAATAATGTTTTGTTTAAATCCTGATTTAGAAGTTATGAAACAGAATGGACAAAAAGAGTTATGTGCTGGTACTATTGCAGCCATTTATACTAAAATGGGTGGACAAGTAATTTATTTTGGTAAACCATATGATGCTATTTATGATTTTACCAGTAGAATTGCCAATATAACTAATAAATCTAAGATATTAGCAATTGGGGATGGCTTAGAAACAGATATTTTAGGAGCAAATAAATTTGGAATAGATTCACTTTTTATTGCAGGAGGAATGTTTAAAAGGGAAGTGTTAACTGATAATAAGATTGATCAACAACAGTTACAAAGGTTGTGTAAAAAATTTAATGTTATGCCTACTTTTGTAACTCCTTTATTATCATGTGATGATTGGGTCAATTTCGTATAAAAAGAAATTTTTGTAGATTATTTATGGTAAAACGATACAAAACTCTTGCGAGTAAGGGGATTAATTGGTATTAATTATATCAAATTAAATATAATGTAAAGATAGATGTATGGCAAAAGAAGAAGCAATTGAAACAGAAGGAACTATATTAGAATTATTACCTAATGCTATGTTTAGGGTTAAGCTTAGTAATAATTGCACAATTATTTGTTATACTTCAGGAAAAATGCGTAAAAACAGAATAAGAATATTAGTAGGTGATATTGTAAAAGTGGCAATCACGCCTTATGATAAGACCAAAGGCAGAATTACAGCTAGGAATAAAGAAGTTTATTAGTGATGTTAAGTAATAAAGAAGTGTTAGTATTAGCATCTTCCTCAGAAGGGCGTTTAAAATTACTTCACAGTATGCAAATTTATCCTGATCAAATATGTCATCCTGATATAGATGAAACACCTCTAAAAGACGAATTACCAAAAAGTCTTGCTCTAAGATTAGCAATAACTAAAGCTAAAAAGGTGAGTAGTGGTTTTTCTGATGCTATAATTATTGCCGCTGATACCGTGTCAGCATGTGGTAGAAGGATTTTACCTAAAGCATCATCGGATGAAGATGTGATGAATTGTTTAAAATTACTTTCAGGTAGAAGGCATAGAGTTTATAGTGCTGTTTCAGTTTTACGTATACATCAAGGTAAAATTGAAAAACAAATTTCTAAATTAACCATAAATATAATTAGATTCAAACAATTAGATGAGAGTGAAATTATCAACTATATACTCAGTAAAGAAGGTTTAAATAAAAGTGGTGGATGTAATATTGAGGGTATGGCGTCTGGATTCATAAAATGGATGAAAGGCACTGTTTCCAGTATAATAGGGTTACCACTTTATGAAACTATTTCTTTAATTAAGAGTATAAAGCACTTGTAATTAATAATAAATATAAAGTGAGTTAAAAGAGTGGCAGGTCATTCACAGTTTAAAAATATAATGCATAGAAAAAGTGCTCAAGATGCAAAACGAGCTAAATTATTTACTAAATTAATTCGAGAAATTATTATTGCAGTTAGGGAAGGTCAAGCTGATCCTGATTTTAATGCTAGATTACGTAGTGCGATATCTACAGCTAGATCATTGAATTTGCCTAAAGATAAAATAGAAAATGCTATTAAAAAAGGATCTACTATAGGAGAAGGCGATAATTATGAGGACATTCGCTATGAAGGATATGCGCCTGGGGGAATTGCCCTAATAGTGGAAGTATTAAGTGATAATCGTAACAGAGCAGCTTCAGAAATTAGATCATCTTTTACTAAATATGGAGGGAGCTTAGGTGAAACAGGTAGTGTAAGTTTTTTATTTGAACATATAGGTTTAATTATTTATCCTGCTAAGGTATCAACTGCAGAAGAAATGTTTGAGACAGCTTTAGATGTAGGCGCAAATAGTTGTGAAAGTGATGAATTAGTACATGAAATATGTTGTGAACCTGAAGCTTTTGGACTAGTTCAAAAAGAGTTAATAAATAAATATGGTGAACCTGAAGTTTGTAAACTAGCATGGAAAGCAAATTCATTAATTGATGTAGAAGGGGAACAGGCAGAAAAATTATTGAAGTTAGTTAGTGTACTAGAAGATAATGATGATGTACAGAATGTATATGGTAATTATAATATTACTGAAGAAATAATGAAAAAAATAGGATTGTGACTTTTATTTTAGGTATAGATCCAGGGTTAACTCGCACAGGTTGGGGAATTATTAGTAGCAATGGCCAGCATATTAGTTATATAAAAAGTGGTACTATTATACCTCCTGTTGTATCTGATATAAGCATAAAATTGGAGTTTTTATATAAATCCTTGACGGAAGTAATTCAAAATCATGAAATAGATGAATGTGCTATTGAAGAAAGTTTTGTAAATAAAAATGCTTCAACGTCTTTAAAACTTGGTTGTGCAAGAGGGGCTATATTATTAACTTTAAGATTAGCTGGGTTAGAAATAAAAGAATATGCTGCTAAATTAGTAAAAAAAACAGTCACAGGTGTTGGAAATGCTGAAAAAGTACAAGTTGAACTTATGGTAAAACACTTATTACCAAAGGCTATAGTAAGTTCAGCTGATGAAGCAGATGCTTTAGCAATTGCTATATGCCATTCTTCTTTTCAGAGAGTAAAATTATGATAGGTAAATTAACTGGTAAGGTAGATCATATTGACAAAGATACAGTATTAATTGATGTGATGGGGGTAGGATATATAGTATTTTGCTCTAATATGACAATTAAAAAATTATCTGTACAGCAGGAAAATGTTAGCCTTATTATAGAAACTTATGTACGTGAAGATCAAATTTCATTGTATGGTTTTTATGATACTCATGAAAAATACTGGTTTGGTGAATTAACAAAAATTAAAGGTGTGGGTCCTAAGCTCGCGCTTACAATTTTAGGCACTTTAACGCCAGACGCTCTTGTGAAGGCTATAGCTCTTCAAGATAAAACAAGCTTTGCTCCTATTACTGGTGTTGGGCCAAAATTAATTGAAAGACTTTTGACTGAACTTAAAAGTCATAAAAATATTTCAAATATTGTTATAAGTAGTGATGCAGAAACTCATGTAACTAATACTAGATATGACGCTCAAACAGATGCAATATCGGCTTTAGTAAATTTAGGATATGCTAAACATGAAGCTTATCAAGTTACTAATAGATTGATAGCCAATAATGATAACGTGACTACTGAGCAGCTTATAAAATTGGCTCTAAAAGAATTATCTAAATGAATACATTACCAGATTCCAGTAATTTAGTAAATTATAATGCGAGTGAGGAAGAAAAACAGCAAGAAAAGAAATTACGGCCACTCAATTTGAGTGATTTTATAGGGCAGCAAGGTACTAAAGAAAATTTACAAATATTTATTACAGCAGCAAAAGCAAGAAAAAGTGCTTTAGATCATGTTTTATTACATGGTCCTCCTGGTCTTGGCAAAACCACTATGGCACAAATTATTGCCCGAGAAATGGGAAGTAACTTTAAAGCGACAGCTGGGCCTTTATTAACCAAGGCTGGAGATTTAGCTGCGCTTTTAACTAACTTAGAGCAAGGTGATATATTATTTATTGATGAAATTCATAGGCTGCCTACGCAAGTAGAAGAAGTACTTTACTCAGCTATGGAAGATTTTACTTTAGATTTAATTATTGGAGAAGGGCCTGGAGCACGTAGTGTACGTATAGATATACCTCCCTTTACTTTAGTAGGTGCAACAACAAGACTAGGATTACTTACTAACCCATTGCGGGATAGATTTGGCATACAACTACGTATGAATTTTTATAGTTTTATTGAATTAGAACAAGTTATAGAAAGAGGAGCGAATATTTTAGGATTAAATACTACTATAGATGGTCATCATGAAATTGCCAAAAGGTCGAGAGGTACTCCGCGTATAGCACTAAGGTTATTAAGAAGAGTTCGTGATATTGTAGAAGTATATGAAAATGGTATAATTAATGCTAAGAGTGCAGAACTAGCATTACAAAGATTAGAGGTAGATAATTTAGGTTTGGATGTAAATGATAAACGTTACTTGAATTTTATTGCAGAGCATTATGGAATGAATCCGGTGGGTTTAGAAACCATTGCAGCAGCACTTTTTGAACAAAAGGATACAATTTGTGAAACGATAGAACCATATTTAATTCAACAAGGGCTTATTCAGCGTACTCCAAGAGGACGGATCTTAACTATACAAGCATTTAGTCATTTAGGTTTAGTGGTACCCGAGGTAGATAAGTAAATGTTTTATACATATCTAAAGTCAATACGTATCAAATATTTACCATTATTATTTGTATATTTTGCTAACAGTTTTTGCCTATTTAGCCAGATTGCTGAAACTTTTTGGTTTAAGAATGATCTTTTTCTTACAGCAGAACAATTAATATCAATTACGATTTGGGCTAACGTGCCATGGACTACCAAAATATTTTTTGGCCAACTCTTAGATTCAGTTAAAATATTCGGGAGCAGAAGACATATATATATAATAATAGCAGCTATTATAATGTTAAGTGGTAATGTTATTACTATATCTATAGCTAATCACTGGCCTTTCTTAAATCATTATTTTTCTACTTATCAATTGTTAATTATGTCTGGGGTCTTGATACAGCTAGGGTTAGTTATTCAGGACTTAGTAGCTGATACATTATGTTATGAAATTGTAGATAAGGTCGATAGTAGTGGTAATGTACGTAATGATGCAGAAATAAAACAAGAAATAGGGCATGTACAGATATTATCGAGAATATTTGAGATTACAGGTTCCATATTAGCTGCTTTAATTAGTGGAATTATAGCAAGTAAATTTTCTTATGGTACTATTAGCTATTTTATTCCAATAGCGTCTTTAATAAGTATATTGGGAGTATTAATAGCTAAAAAAGAACCGGCTAGTCAAACGGAGCCGGTTAATATATTATTATTTATTGCAGGGGTCATTTATTTAGTATTTATTGGGTTTATTTCTTTATCTAATTTTGAATATGGTCAAGAAATAATTTTCTTTACAGGTACAATTATAGTATCTTTGTCATTAAATATAATATGTAAACATCTTAGTGTGCAGCAAAAAAAAGAGATTTTTGGTATATTATTAGTGTTATTTACTGTGAGAATCATGCCTGTTTACAGTCCTGGGGTTGAATGGTGGCAAATTGATATACTAAAAATTACTCCTGAAGATTTTGCTATATTTAACCAAATTAGCATTATACTCGGTTTAATAGCAGTTATTTTTATTGCGAAGCGTGTATTAAGTTATAATTTGGTTATAGTATTATTATGTTTTAATATTATACACTGCATATTACAACTTCCTATGATAGGAATACATTTCGGATTGCAGGAATGGTCTATGGAGATCTTAGGTATAGGACCTAAGGTTTTTGTATTGCTAGATAAAATATCTGAAGGTCCATTTAAAAGACTAGAATTTTTGGTATTGTGTACGGTAATTACCTATTATTCACCCAAACATAACATAGCCAGTTGGTTTGCGTTAACTATGAGCTTAATGAGTTTATCCTTTGTTTCAGGTAGTAGAATTATAAAAAAGATGCTATCTAAAGAATATCTGATAGAACGAGGTTATTATGCTAATGTAGGTGAATTAATGATTACAACTACTGCTATTAATTTCTTAGTACCAACTATAGTCATTTTAGCAGTATGGTATACAATACTACGAGGCAAAAGGCATACTTACTTGAGTTCAGCTTTGCAAGAATAGCACGATTCATTCTGTATTCTTAAATAATTTTTAGTCTACGTTTGTGTGCGCTGCTTTAAAGTGCTCTGTAACGACAAAATAATAAATAATTACAGAAAATAATAATAAGACCAATAATACCATATATTGATGGCACTATTTTGGGGGTTATGGTTATTATATTATTAAAACCAATAAATAATACAATCATAGCTATTGCACATATAGAGGTAAAAGTTATGCGTTTAGCTTGTCCTCTACGACTAAAGTGACGTGGATATATAGCAATTAAAGCCATGATAGTTAATATAAAATTAAGTAGAGGCCAAGTTAATCTATAATGTGCTTCGGCCTTTAATTTATTGAACATTTCTGGTATCTCGTCTTGGGGAGGATATAAGAGTTCATTGAGGTAACGTTCTTGAGGTTCACGCCATCTTGTGGTGTAATTATTAGACTTTAGCTCTATATTATAGGAAAGATAATCAAAATATAGTATGTCTAATTCATTATATTTATTAACTTTCTGACGATTACCGTTATATAATTCAAAACTTATAAAATTATCTTTTGTAATTAATTTAGCAGTTTCTGCCATGAGAGTTGTGGTGTCCGTAGTACGAGCATCATAAATAAATATACCGTTGAAAGAATCATCCGCTGTGCGTTCAGCAATATAAATAGTGAGTCCCTTTTTTTCATTAAATACCCCATCTTCCAAGAAGATAGAGGTATAATTTTCTTTATAAAATGCTATTTTGTTTTTAAAAATATTATAAGAGATAGGTGATACATATAATGAAATGGTATAACTAATAATTAATATAACAAATGTCATAATAAAAGCTGGTAATGATAATGCAAATCTATTTAGTCCTGTACTGCTTAGTACTATTAATTCTCCATCCATAATGAATTTATTATAAACGTAAATAACAGATATAAAGCTGGCTATAGGTAATATTATCATTAATAAGTAAGGTACCATTAATATAGAGAGTTGTAAAAAATCTATAAAATATATACCATTATTTGTGACAAGAGTTAGATATCTTAATGATTGGCTAAGGAAAATAATTGCGGTAAGGGCAAAGCTTATCAATATTACTAAAGAAGTCAGTTCTTTTAAAATGTATTTAACATATAATTTCACGTAATATATCCTAAATAATATTATACATTTACTGCATTACAATAGTTTTTTGAAAACAGTTGGTGTTTTTGTTCTAGGTTAGCAGTTTATAAGGAACGCTACATTATAATTAGCAGAGTTATTATAGTCAAGCAGTCTGAAAATTTCTGAGCTATAAAGTAAATGAAATTTATACAGAGTTTATTTTAGGCTAAGGATATAATAGTGTTATATCCCAGTTCGTAGATTGTTTTACATATAAAATACGAGTATGCATTCTATTTTGGCCTTCATTCCAAAACTCTATAGATTGAGCTGCTAATCTAAATCCAGACCAAAATTCTGGTCTAGGTATATGCTTATTTTTAAATAAAGTTTCAAAGTGAGTGGTTCTAGACTGTAATTGTTCAAAATTAACTAATTTTGCTGATTGTTTAGAAGCCCATGAATTAATCTGAAAAGCTTTAGGACGGCTATTATAATATAGATCTGCTTCATCTGCAGAAATTAGTTCTATCTTTCCTTCTATGCGTATTTGTTTTTCAATGATAGGCCAATATATACATAAGGCCGCATGGGGATTAACATGTAATTCCTGACCTTTTCTACTGCTTAAATTGGTAAAAAAGACAAAGCCTCTTTCATCATATTGTTTTAGTAAAACAACTCGTGCGGAGGGTAAACCATCTTTAGTAGCTGTTGCAAGGACCATTGATTCAGGTCTTAAAGCTCCTGAACTTTCAGCCTCGTGTTTCCATTGTTCAAACAATAAGAAAGGATTGGTTTCAAAAAAGTGGTTATCGGACATATTTATATTGCAGCTTTAAATTATTATATATTATAATTTTATTTTAGGTATTTAAAACATTATGTCATTATTATTTTTAAATTATTTTTGAATGGTGTAAGATGCGTTGGGCAGATATTGAAGTAATAATAGAAGCTTTGGAAGAAAACTATCCTGAAGAAGATATAGAAAATTTAAGTTTACCTAGGTTACATAAACGTATTATATCTTTATTAGATTTTGATGATTATCCATCTACATCTAATGAGTTTATACTAGAGACAATTAAAAAAAAGTGGATAAAATTACGCGAAGATAATATTAACAACCAATAGATTGGTAGCGAAGGAGGGATTTGAACCCCCGACACATGGATTATGATTCCACCGCTCTAACCAACTGAGCTACTCCGCCATAGGAACTATACTTAAGGGTATAAATTTAGCTGATTAACATGTCAAGAGTTTACTATAAAAATATCACAAATTATATTTTTAAGTTCTAAAATGGTTGTCTATTTCATAAGTATTTTCGTTATATTTAATCAATAAAAGTTGCAGAAGACGGTTCAATAACTTCCAAATGTTGATCCAGAATTTTAATAATGGCTAAATTCCTTTCTGTAAGGCCATTGCTATTAAATCTAAATGTACCATCTACTCCTATAAATCCATTTTTATTTATAAGCGCTTCTTTGCTAAAATTCTTCTTATCGGCAAGTGTGCTAGCTAGTGCAATTGCATCATAAGCTAGAATTGATAAGCGAGGTGGTCTATAACCATACTCTCTATTAAACATGTTTTCTAAGAGTTCGCGTTCTTTATTATAGCTACCTGCGAACCACGCTCCATTTAATTCTGATATGGAAAAAGTGTCATAATCATCCCATTGACCAGTGCCAAGTAATTGTACTTGATCAAAATCTAATTTATACTTAGATAATAATGTTAAAATAGCTTTTAATTGATTTCCACCTTCTGGTATAAATAGTGCTTGTTTGTTGATGGAATCGTCTTGTCGGTTATTAAGATTATTGTTGATTGCCGTGACGATACTTTCTACGGCAATCTCGAGTTCAGCTATATTATGGGTATAAAATTCAGTTTTGACTATATTTCCACCGTTATTAATAACAATATCACGTAAAATTTGTGCAACAACACGCCCATAAGAAGTTGCAGGCAATAAGGTATAAAACTGATTAATGCCTTGATTCATAGTATACGCAGTAATTACCTTTATTTGTGCATCAGAAGAAAATCCTAATATAAAAATACCTTTATTGGTTAAATTAGGGTCATTAGAGAATGATATGAGATTTATTTTATTGTTTATTGCTATATCTTTAACTGCCATAGTAGTGTTAGAAAAGACCGGACCAATAATTAATTTTGCTCCATTATTTATTGCTTCTTTTATACGATTTTGTGCCATAAGAGTATCATCATTTGTATCGTACATTAAAAGCTTTATATTATTGTTATTTGTATGAAAAAGAGATAACTCTGCCATTTCTGACATAGCACGCCCTAGCTTTTGCGATTTACCTGAGAGAGGTAAGAGCAATGCTATCTTAACTTGTTCTTGGGTATTAGAAATGGGTTTAGACTTACTAGAAATAGAGTTAGATTTAGAAGCATTTTTTAGTTGGCAAGCAGGAAGTAATATTATACAAACAGCTAAAATAATCTTAATAACATATTTAAACATTATACATTCTATTATATAGTTAGTTCTAAAAATACTTTAATTAACATTAAAATGCTGCTTAATATTATGCAAGGTAAACTTACAGGATTATACATAGTTGCAACGCCTATTGGTAACTATGAGGATATTACGTTACACGCTATGCGTATTTTACGCTCTGTTGATTTTATTATATGCGAAGATACGAGAGTAACGGGTAGGTTATTAACCCATCTGAATATAAAAAAATCTATGTTTTGCTATAATGACTATAGTACAGATCAAGATCGATTTAAATTTCGTAAGAAACTTTCTGAAGGATTAAGTGCAGCGCTGGTATCAGATGCTGGGACACCTTTGATATCTGATCCAGGATATAAGCTAATTCAAACATTTAAAGAAGCTAATATAAAGGTAACGACTATACCTGGGCCTTCTTCTGTTATTGCAGCATTAACAGTTGCAGCGCTGCCCACAGATAGATTTTTATTTATGGGATTTTTACCTAATAAGCATGAAGCTAGACTTTCTAATTTGAAAGAAATAAAAGAGTTGAAAGCGAGTTTAGTATTTTTTGAATCAGCCAAACGTTTAAGAGTTACATTACAAGCAATGTTAGAAATATTTGGTTCGGATCGTAAAATTAGCATATTAAGAGAATTAACCAAGATTTATGAAGAGCATATACATGGCACTATAAGTGAGCTGCTTGAGAGGTACAATAATGTAGATGTTAAAGGAGAGATTGTAATTGTTGTTGGGCCTCCTATTATATATATAATTAAAGATGTAAATGATATTAATGCCCAAGAAATCTTAACATTACTTGCAGCAAATAGTGTAAAAGATACAGCAGCAAAATTATTAGCACGCTATCCTGATTGTATGAAAAAAGAAATCTATGACAAAGCATTATTGCTTTCTGGTAAAAAGGAGAATAGAAATTAGTAAAAAATATTATATAGTTGACTTGTATATGCTTTGGCACTTCCATGAGTGTTTAGGTCATTTAAGTTTATGTGTACCTAATATAAAAATAGTATTTTAAAAGTACCCAGTTTAACATTAATAATGCATTTCCGTTGTTTTGTTAAATAGTTTTGTTTCTATATAATTTTTAAATTGGGTATGATTTTCATATATACAATCTACGGCATAATCAGTAGGAACATGATTTCCATAATAAATTGCTGTACATGGTATATTTTTAGCACATTCTAAATCAAATTTATGATTACCTATAAGCCATATATCACGATTAAATGCACCTTCTTTATAAGTTATGCCGCAATTATTAAGTGCTTTAAATGCCATGTAAGGATCGGGTTTAATTTTATTAAAATCTTCAGCTCCTATTATAAATTTAAAGAACTGATTTACCTTTAGTAATTTTACTTCTTTATCAAGATATTCAAAAGGTTTATTACTCGTTAAAATTAAAGGTACATTTTGCTTTGATAAAAAATCTATTAATTCTTGCGCGCCTGGCTTGAAAATTTCCTCTATTTGTGTGTTTTCAAATGCGTTATAATATTTCTCTAAAAAAACTTTTTTATAATATTCATATTCGTCTTTAAAAGTTTCTTGAAATGTTATGTCAAATGAAGGACCGCGTAATTTCTGATCTAACTCTTCTTTTGTGCCATATTTACCTTGCGTTGTTTCATATACTTTAGTAAATGCATCATTTATGAATCTTAAGGTAGATACCAAAGTTTCATCGAAGTCGAATATAATAGCTTTGGGAGTAACTAATTCTTTACCTGGAATAACTTGCATTTTATTACCTCTATAATTGAATACAAACAAAACATTCCTTTCCCTTGATTTAATATCATATTTATAAATTTGGCAACTTAATGTTATTAAAATTGATTGATTTAAAGAGATAATTATGTCATTTTGAAAAAAATTTTATCATAAAAAGGAAAATGTCTATGCAGCAGCAATGGCAATTGCCACTACGTACAAATCAACATAAAAAAATAGCTTATATAAATGCTAGGTTATACGATCCAAGCACGGGGCTAGATGCGCAAGGAGCATTGCTCACTATCGGAGATCAAATTGCTGATTTTGGTAAGGATTTATTTCGAGATAATATACCGGATGGAATAGAGGTCATAGATTGTAAAGGCCATTTATTAGCGCCTGGTTTGATAGATATGCAAGTGCATTTTCGTGAGCCTGGTCAAACGCATAAAGAAACTCTTGCTACAGGTAGCAAATCAGCAGTGAGTGGAGGAATTACTACTGTAGTATGCCAGCCTAATACTGAGCCTGCTATAGATAGCGTAGAAGTGGTAGAATTGCTTAAAGCAAAAGCAAAAGATACTGCCTATCTGAATATATTAGCATATGCTGCAATTACTAAAAAAAGAAATGGTCAAGAGCTGACTGAGATGGGAAAGTTGGTGGAAGCTGGGGTAGTTGGGTTTACTGACGATGGCGGTCCGGTGATGAATCCTTTGCTCATGAGAAGAGCATTATCTTATTCAAGTATGTTTGGAGTTCCTATTGCCCAGCACGCAGAAGATCTCCACCTTTCTCAAGGTGGATGTATTAATGAAGGAGAGGTATCATTTAAACTAGGAGTTACAGGTATACCGAATATTTCTGAGTCAGTTATGGTGGAAAGAGATCTAGCTATTTTAGGAATTACAGGAGGCAAGTATCATGTATTACATATATCCACTAAAGAAGCTCTTAAGGCTGTAAAACGGGCAAAAGAAGAGGGATTAAAAGTTACCTGTGAAGTAGCTCCTCACCATTTTTTACTAACTGATAAGGCAGTTTTAGAGCATGGTAGCTATGCAAAAATGAATCCTCCTCTTAGATCGGAAGAAGATAGATTAGCTTTAATTCAAGGGCTCCAAGAAGGAATAATAGATGCCATTGCTACAGATCATGCGCCACACGATGAAGAAAGTAAGCAAGTGTCCCTAGCTAGTGCTAGTTTTGGTATAGTAGGTGTAGAAACAATGTTACCATTATCTCTGGAGTTGTATCATAATGGATTACTTTCTTTACAAGATGTATTATCAAAGATGACATCTAAGCCTGCAGAGATATTAGGTCTTCAGTCTGGAAGATTACTGAAGGGTAATAAGGCTGATTTAGTGTTAATCGATCTGAATCGTGAGTGGGTAATAGAGACAGAAAAATTTAGCAGTAAATCTAAAAATTCTCCATTTAATGGAAGGAAGGTAAAGGGCAGGGCAATCAAAACCATTGTTGGTGGAGAAATAGTATATAGCCTTATATACTAAAGTCATATATATTTGTTGCATTTTTAAAATATCAGTATACACAACCTTAGTTATTTAAATGAATTTTATAAATTATAGTCTTGTAATAGTTTCTTTTGTTATATATCTTGCTTAAAGATTTCTTTAATATTTTTACTAAATTTTCCTAACAAATTCTTATTATTTAAGCGTTGATTTCTTAAGTTGTTTTTGATATCTTAAATTAAGATATTAATTATATAATGCAGAAAAAGTTAATAATTTATGAAAAAAAAGTTTCAAAATATAATATCTAAAAAACCTTATAGCGCACAAAAAAGTATTCAGCCTGATGTTAGTAAGTCTGTATATGCTTCGCGAGAGCAAGATCAAGTAGATAACGTATTTGATTTACTAAATCAAGGTCAATATCAGGCAGCCTATGAACAATTAAAGGAAAAAGCAGGTTCTAAGGAGAAAAATATAGATAAAGGTAATATATATTTTACACTCGGCTTTATACTAGAATTTAATTTAACCAAGGATCGTAATATAAAGCCAGAAGACTTACCAGCTGTAATTAGAGGATATTATGAACAAGCTATAGATGCGGGGTGCATAGAAGCCAAGGCTAGAAAATGTTATTTTGATGAAAAAGAAAATATCTCTAATGTAAAAACAGAATATGAAAAATTAATATCAACATATGATAAGAAAAAAGATGATAAATCTGAAGGAGATAATTTAAAACTATTTGCAGGAAATGCGGCTTTTGCTTATTTTCGTCTAGGTAGAATGTGTGAGAAACAAAAACCAGTTGACGAAAATCAGGTAGACGAAGCATTATCTTATTATAAGAAATCTTTAGAACTTTATAATGAGTATGCTATTAATAATTTAGACAAAGCTAGAGTGCTGAATAGGATTGGTTGGATAGAAAGTGCAAAATTTGCAGAAAAATCTCAAAAATATAATACTGAAGAAGAATTTAATCGGGCTACAAAAGATATAGCCCTAAATTTTGAGAAAGCGCAAAAACTAAAGTTACATAAAGCTGATCTTGGCATATTAAATTTAAAAGTATTGCTCCATGAGCGTATAAATAAAAAAGTAAGCTTTGAACATTTAAAAACTAAAATAAATCAAGCCCTAAAAGTTTTTCCTACTCACATAAAAACTCTACTTAACAAGGCCAAGATTGAAGCTATAGCGCCTAGGTGTACAATTTCAAGGGTTGATGGAAGAAAAAAAGAGTATATAATAAGAGCTAGGGATATAATTAATTTGGAGGAATTGTGGGACAAATATTACATGGCTGCGCCACGACTACGCACGCAATTAGAAAAGAATTACAGCGATCGCAAGCTACGATCAAAGAATTAAGTGAACAATATAATATTAACCCTAAAACTGTGATAAAATGGCGTCAAAGAAAAGAAGAAGGAGTAGAAGATCGCTCTAATGCTCCTAAAAAAGCAACTACTATTTTGAAGCCCGAAGATGAAGCTTTGATTATTGCTTTTCGTAAGTCTACGCAATTACCTTTGGATGATTGCTTTGATGCACTTATTAAAGAAATACCTTATTTAACTCGTTCAAATCTTTACCGATGCCTTAAACGGTACGGTTTATCTTGTTTACCCAAAGAAGATAATATCAAAGAGAAGAAGAAATTTAAGGCTTATGAAATAGGATTTATGCATCTTGATATCACAGAAGTAAGAATTGGTGAGGGAAAATTTTACATATTTGTGGCAATATGTAGAGTGAGTAAATTTGCTTATGTTGAGCTGCATAATAATAGCAATGGCGATACTACAGTTAATTTTCTTGATAACTTGGTAAGTAGCTGTCCCTTTAAGATACATACCATATTAACTGATAATGGTGTTCAATTTGCTTACAATGGTTTAGCCAGGTACAGAGCTCCTAAAGCAAGACATAGATTTGATCTAAAATGTAAAGATTACGGTATCAGGCATCGCACAACAAGGCCTTATAGTCCAAGTACCAATGGTCAAGTAGAAAGAATGAATAGGACTATAAAAGAAGCTACTACTAAGAAGTATCATTATACTAGTAGAGAAGAGTTAGATAGTCATCTACAAGCTTTTGTTATGGCTTATAATTATGCTAAAAGGCTTTCTTCTATTGCTAGAAAAACGCCTTTTGAAATGATCTTGACTTGTTACACACAAAATGCTAATAATTTTAGAATTAATCCTAACCATCAACTACTGAAACCGTACAAGGCAAAGATTCGGACGCTTTGTGGCTCTAATTGAAAACACTTTAAAAAAAGTGTGTAATGAAGAAGTTCAATCTGAATTGGTTATGACTAAAGAGGAATATAAGTTAATGGATGCGCAAAGCAGGTTCCAGGCATTGATATGTGAAAAATTCAGAGTGGGTAGAGATACTATTGAAACAATAGCAGGTGGGAGAGCTTTACCACTTCCGGATACCATAGATGATATAAAATATATACTAGATCGTAGCCTTATGGCCATGAATATACCTCCTTTATGCTATATTGGTAATTTATTAGGAGGTAATGCGTTCACATACGTCATAGGTGCTTTTGCTACGGATGTAGCTTATAAATTTTATAAAGATGTTGTAATTAATGCTAATAAGGAAGTTGATGAAATGCTTCCACGAGGTCAAAAGTCACTAGATTTGATTGAAAAAATCTCAAAGGAATTAGCAAAAAAATATGGTTCTCAACTTGCAAATATTAAAGATGATAAATCACTAGAATTTCTTGCTGATGCGGCAGTAGAGCGAATGATGAACCATTTATTTTCTCATACAGGGATAATACAAAAGATAATGAAGAAAGTTGATCCAAAAGAGTGGTTTAATCGTATTATGGATAATGATCCGGTACCTCTGGATTATGAAAAAATGCTATATGAAGGTATATATAAAGGTGAATCAAATAATAAGAAAAGATTTTTATATACTGAAGTAGTACAAGGAAGATATGGTAAAGATTGGGTAGCAGACGGAATACTTAGTAAAGCTGGCGTCATGCTAGAGGATGGACGCATATTTGGTAAAGTTCGTGATATTGAAAAATATGGTTGTATTATAGGAACGGAAGATGAGGTTAAAAATAGAGGATTATCATCCATTAATCAAAGGGAATTATCGCCAGAGTTAATTGATGAAATAAATAAAGACCGTGATAAGCAAATTCACGCCCAAAATAAGTTAGAAAACATAATAAAGCCAGTCTCTAATCAGACCTGTATACATAAACAAGCTATTAAGCCTCGTCATAGTAGTAAAGCTCTCATAGCTGGTTTATTAGTGACAGGTTTATCATTGTTATTTTGGGCATTTCCAGAAGTTCCTATAATTGCTACCCTGATTCCAGGGGCTCTTCCCTTAATTGCCAATTTTGTTCCTGGAACATTTGTTTCTGGGATAGGAATCTCTGTATGGGGGTTAATAGGTAAAGTACGTAATACAGATGCGCCTCAAAATGTTAATGATGTAGAAAAAGCTCAGAATATAAAAGATGAGCCTTTAGAACTTATAGTACCTTTTATTAAAGAAAGGGTAAAAGGGCCAAGCTATGTTGATTTGGTAATGAAGAGTCGTGATAATAGTATGCAAGCTCTGATAAGCGGAAGTTAATGTGCTTAATTAAGGATATATAACTTAAAGATATATCCATATCAAAACCTAAAATTATTTATGAGATATTATTTACATTCAAGATCCCAAGCGTTTTTTATATGTACAGGCCATTTATAGGGAGATATGAAAATTGAAACGCATATTTGCGTTTATGAATTTCATATTAGTACTACTAAACAAAGTTGCTGCCCTAGTAATACGTTTTTTCTGTTTGTACGTTATTGCCTCATATAGATATACAGCGCTAGTTCTTAGCTTAACTTCTATAAAAATAAGTGTATTATTTTTATAAGCTATTATATCGATTTCTCCAAATTTATTACGTACTCTAGTTGCAATCACTCTATAAAGCTTAAATTTTAAGAACAATACAGCAAGTTTTTCAGATACTATACCTAAAAAATAATGCTGTTTCCGAGCATCATTCACTCTATTTATTAGTATTTTTGCGTCTTAAAAAAGCTGGTATATCAAACACATCTTCACCTAAACCATCTGCTGATACAAGCTCTTCTTCTCTTTCGTATGATTTATTGTGCTCTTCTACATTAGTACGTAATCCTACTGAGTTGGCCATACGCCCAAATAAACCTAAACGTGTATTTTTATCTGATAATTTATCATTAGCTTTTGAAGAAGCAGGAGTCGTATTATACCTAGTATTATATTTTTCTGTTTTTTTTACATTCTCACTATTTGGAATATCATATGAAAATTGTGATTCTACAGAACGATTAGATGAAAAAACCTCATTTTGATGCTCATAGCTATCAGTATCTTCTTCTGCTAATTTATTCTCATGTAATTCTGTAGTAGTAATTTTAGAAGATATTGCAGCTTTACTATTATTATCTACCATATCTTTGAGTAAATAATATTTATCATTTTCCTGATGGGAATGAGCATCTATTCCAGTCGCGACAACAGACACTCTTATACGCCCTTCCAATGCTGGGTTAAATGTAGATCCAAAAATAATATTAGCCTCTTCTGCATCTACTTCATCTCTAATACGGTTTGCTGCTGCATCTACCTCAAAGAGAGTCATATCAAGTCCACCAGTAATATTAATTAGGACTCCTCTTGCACCTTTCATCGAACAGTTATCTAATAATGGATTAGCAATAGCAGCTTCAGCAGCTTTAATAGCTCTATCCTCTCCTTCTGCTTCGCCAGTTCCCATCATAGCCTTGCCCATTTCACTCATCACAGCACGTATATCTGCAAAGTCTAAGTTAATTAATCCAGGCATAATCATTAAATCTGTTATACCACGTACGCCCGCATGTAACACCTCATCTGCCATACGAAACGCATCTGCAAAAGTAGTTTTTTCATTAGCAAGCCGAAATAAATTTTGATTAGGTATTACAATTAATGTATCAACATATTTTTGGAGTTCTAACAAGCCAAGTTCTGCCAATTTCATGCGATGTGCACCCTCAAAATGAAAAGGCTTTGTCACCACACCTACAGTCAAAATACCATGTTCACGTGCTATACGAGCAATTACTGGAGCAGCTCCTGTACCTGTTCCTCCTCCCATACCAGCAGTAATAAATAACATATTACTGCCTTGTAAATTATCTATAATTAGTTCAGCTGCTTCTTCTGCGGCTGCCCTACCTACTTCTGGTGAAGCACCTGCACCTAACCCTCTAGTAATAGTTTCACCTAATTGAATTCTGTTTTCTGAAAGTGAATATTCTAAAGCTTGAGCATCTGTGTTTGCTGTAACAAATTTTACACCTTCTAAATTAGCACTAATCATATTATTTACAGCATTACCACCAGCACCTCCAGCACCAAATACTGTAATACTAGGTTTTAATATGGTATTTTCTGGTAAACGTAAATTTATGCTCATAATATCCTCTAATTTAGAAACTTTTTACTATAATACTCAAAAATCGGTATTAAATACAAGTTTTATCTATAAATACTTATAATTTTGTATATCACTATATTCGTTATATCCTAATAAGTTATTAATGCTAAACAATCTAAGGGAAATTATTCCCATTCAATTGTACCTGGGGGTTTACTTGTAATATCATATACTATACGATTAATACCCTTAACTGAGTTTATAATCAAGTTACTTGTAGAACGCAGAAAATCATATGGGAGATCAAAAAAATCGGCTGTCATAGCATCACATGAAGTTACTGCACGTAAAGCACAAACATGCTCATAACTCCTACCATCTCCCATAACCCCTACTGTTTTAACAGGTAATAATACTGCAAACGCTTGCCAAATTTTATCATATAATCCTGCTTTTTTTAAAGATTCTATAAATAAATAATCAGCATTTTGTAACATAGATATTTTCTCTTTGGTTACCTCGCCTGGTATTCTAACTGCTAAGCCTGGTCCAGGAAAAGGATGTCTATTTAAATATTCATCAGAAATACCTAATTCTTTTCCCAGTAATCTAACCTCATCTTTAAATAATTCTCTAAGTGGTTCAATTAAAGTAAATGTCATATTTCTTGGCAATCCACCAACATTATGATGAGATTTTATAGTATTTGCTACTGTATGTCCTACTGAAGATTCTATAACATCTGAGTATAAAGTACCTTGTGCTAAGAAATCTATTTTACCTAATTTGGAGGCTTCTTGATCAAACGCCTCAATAAAAAGTTTACCTATGATTTTTCGTTTTTCTTCTGGGTCAGTAATACCTTTTAGGCTATTAATAAATAATTCGCTTGCATCAATATGATTGAGTTTTACCCCTAGTGATTCAAAAGTATTTTTAACTTCTCTAACCTCATTTTTTCTTAATAATCCTGTATCTACAAAAATACAATTAAGATTATCGCCTATGGCTTTATTTAATAAAATAGCAACAACTGTAGAATCAACTCCACCGCTTACACCACAAATAACTTTTTTATCACCAACCTTATTACGTATTTCATTTATAGATTTATCAGCAAAAGAAGCAATATTCCAAGAAGGGTTACATTTTGCAATTTTAATTACAAAATTTTCTAATAATCGCATTCCATTAATAGTGTGGGTTACTTCAGGATGAAACTGAACAGCATAAATACCAAGTTGCTCATTTGCAATTACCGCAAAGTTAGTGTGAGTAGTCGCTGCGAGCTTATGAAATCCTTGAGGAATTGCTACAACTAAATCACCATGACTCATCCATACATCATGTTGCTGACCTTTGGTCCATACATTATCAAAAAGTATAGAATCTTCAATAATATGTAAACTTGTTCTTCCAAATTCTCGGTGTTCTGCTTTCTCAACCTCTCCACCTAAAAGATGGCAAATTATTTGTTGTCCATAACAAATGCCGAGTATGGGTATACCTAAAGATAATATTTCTTTATTTAAGGTAGGAGAATTCTGTTCCAGTACAGATGCAGGACCACCTGATAAAATAATTGCTTTTGGATTAAATTTTTTAACTTCTTCAATAGTAATATTGTTTAATTTAATCTCTGAATAAATACCATATTCTCTGATTCTACGTGCAATTAATTGGGTAACTTGAGAACCAAAATCTAGAATTAAAACCTTATCTATAACTGTATCAATATTTAACATAGGTATAAAAATTTTGCTTAAAATTTAAGAAGAAAATTGAAACTAATTAATAGTTATCTTTATAACTCTTATGTAATATCAATATACGAGACATATTGCAATGCTAAAATACTAAATTTTAGTATATTTTAGAAAAATTATTTTTAAATAAAATACGTATTTTAATTATTATATATATAGATTATAGCGATATTTTCATCTTATAGTAAATAACGTTGAAACATGTATAAGATAGTTTCAAATGATGTATGGATTGTACAGCTACCGACCTACTACAAGTAAATAAAATGTAGCTCTGGACTATAAAAACATTTGAATTCTGGATGCAGTTAGCTCATAGTTTTCCTACTATTTGGATGTTTCGCTTATCGCTCCTAGCCTCAAATACAACTTAATTTACTAAATTTACTATATAATTTTTTAATTTAAATATGTGTGCGTTGTTCCTTGCAGATGTGCTAATTTTATACTATTCGCTACTCTCATGTTTCCTTCTAATTGAAATTACTTTACTACACTTTTACCCATAATCAATGAGATAAAAGCATCATATTGTGATTCCACTTTCAGTAGAAAAATTTTTGAATACAAAAGAGATTTATGAGCTTCCAAATGAAGCTCATAAGATGAAAAGAAAATTAACGTTTTGAGAACTGGAATCTCTTACGAGCTTTTGCTCTACCATATTTTTTACGTTCTACAACTCTACTATCTCGTGTTAAAAACCCACCTTGACGAAGTGGTTTATGTAAATTTTCATCAACTTGATCTAGAGCTCTGCTTATACCATGACGTATAGCACCAGCTTGACCAGATAATCCTCCACCTGTTACTGTACATAATACATCAAACTGCCCTACAGTTTTGGTAGCTTCAAAAGGCTGATTTACTATCATTTTAAGTACAGATCTACCAAAATAAGTATTTACTTCTTTACCATTAATAACAATTTTTCCACTGCCTGGGCTAATCCATACGCGGGCGACAGCTTCTTTTCTTCTACCGGTACCATATTTACGTAAAGCAGGCTCAACTTTATTAGTAGAACTCTTTTTTACTACTTTTACTGTAGATTTTTTAGTGGTTACTGCCATATATCCTCTTATTTTTTACTATTTTTATTATTCATAGATGCGATATCTAACAATTGAGGAGTTTGCGCCGCATGCGTATGTTGTGGTCCCTTATATACATAAAGATTTTTCATTTGTACTCTACCTAAAGGACCTCTAGTAATCATACGCTCTACAGCATCTCTAATGACTCGCTCGGGATATTTACCACTTAATATATCAGTAGCATTACGCTCCTTAATACCTCCAGGATATCCTGTATGATAATAATATTTTTTACCATGTTTTTGATCTGTTTTACGGCCAGACAAAAATATCTTTTCAGCATTAATAATAATTATATTATCACCACAATCCATATGAGGTGTAAAAGTAGGTTTATGTTTGCCACGCAACATCTTAGCAACTATTGTTGCCATTCTACCTAACACTAAGTCAGTGGCATCAACAACAAACCATTTTTTCTGAATATCAGAAATTTTTGCAGAATAAGTTTTTTTCATAATAAATTCTATTTACTCACAATCATTAATTATAAGGAGTAAATATTACAAAAACCCCCCACTTGTCAACCTATATTTTTAATTTGATGATTTTCTAATAGGTAATTGTCTATAATGTAGGGCTTCAGCAATATGTATTTTATTAATGTGATAAACATTTTCCATATCTGCTATAGTACGGGCAACACGTAATATTCTATTATATCCACGCATAGATAATTTAAGCTGCTCAGCAGCTTTATTTAACAAAGCTAATCCTTCTGTATTAGGGGTAGCAAATTCTAATAATAATTTACCATCTAAATCAGAATTGATTCTTATACCAAACCCATCATAACGCTTTTGCTGAATTATCCTTGCTTGTAGTACTCTATTTGCAATCGTTTTGGTATCTTCATTACTCACATTGTTAAAATTTCCAATATTAATATTGGAAAGTTCTACATTTAAATCTATCCTATCTAATAAAGGACCTGAAATACGTGATTGATAATCTACAGCACATCTAGGAGCTTTATTGCAATTACGCTCTATATCATCTAAATAACCACAACGACAAGGATTCATGGCTGCGATTAACTGAAATTTTGCAGGATATGTAATATGAGCATTCACTCTAGCTATCGATATCTCACGCGTTTCTATAGGTTGTCTTAAAGCTTCTAGTACTTGTGCAGGAAATTCTGGTAATTCGTCCAAAAATAATACTCCATTATGAGCTAATGATATTTCTCCTGGAACTAGTTTTCGTCCCATTCCTCCCCCTACCATAGCTGCTATCGAGCAAGAATGATGTGGATTTCTAAAAGGACGGATACGTTGTAATTTGCCATCTGATAATATACCAGCTATACTCGCAACCATACTACATTCAAGTATTTCTTTAGCATCCATTGGCGGCAATATTCCTTGCAATCTTCTAGCAAGCATTGACTTACCAACTCCAGGTGGGCCAGACATTAACATATTATGTCCACCACTAGCTGCTATTTCTAGGGCTCTCTTTGCTATTTCTTGACCTTTAATATCGTATAAATCTTGATGTTCTTCCGCATCCTCATATGGTGTAGTTTTAGGATAAGATAATAATTGCACACCTTTAAAATGATTAATTAAAGACAATATACTATCAGGAGCCAAAATATTCTCATTACCAGACCAAGCTGCTTCCTGGCCATTAGCCATTGGACAAATAATGCCTTTACCACGAGCATTAGCGCCCACAGCTGCAGGTAATACACCTACAACTTTAGAGATGCTTCCATCAAGTGATAGCTCTCCTAAAATAAAATAATTATCCAATTCTTCTTCAGGTAGAATATTTATGACACTTAGTAAACAGCAAGCTATAGCTAAATCGAAATGACTACCTTCTTTAAGTAAATCAGCAGGAGCAAGATTAACCGTAATACGTTTTGCAGGTAATTGTAATCCTATAGAACTAAGAGCTGCTCTTACTCTTTCTTTCGATTCAGCTATGGTTTTATCAGGTAATCCAACTATAGTAAAAGCAGGTAGTCCCGTTGCAATATGGGCTTGTACATTTACATCAACAACGGTTACACCTGCAAATGTAAGAGAATTTACATTAGAAGTCATAAAATTAATACTTATTTATAAATTATTTTATTTTAACAAAAATCCAATACTTGCTTTTATCA
This sequence comes from Rickettsiales bacterium Ac37b, assembly GCA_000746585.2. Lineage (NCBI taxonomy): Bacteria > Pseudomonadati > Pseudomonadota > Alphaproteobacteria > Rickettsiales > Rickettsiales bacterium Ac37b. The sequence continues at coordinate 835,163 of CP009217.2, read as the reverse complement.
CCAAATATTTATATTGCCTACAATTTTTTTTATATAACAATACTTACATTATTTTATTACATCACTTATTATTAATTCTACCCTTTCATTACCTTGCCATTTACTGATCTGTAATTGACCAATAATATCTAGGTCTCTACCCAAAGATGAAAGCAAAAAATTACCTATTAAAGTATTAACTGCATTAAAAATAATTCCTTTAATAACACCTGTACTACTTTGCGTTTTAAATAAACAGCTAATATGTTTGCCAGCTATTACATTTATTTTTATTAGCTTACTATTTTTGACAAGAAATTTTGGAGCAGGATTACTTGCACCATAAGGTTCAAGTTTATCTAATAATTTAGCTAACTCTAGAGTGATGGCTTCTAGTGATAGAAATCCTTCAAAATATCGTGTTCGACAATCATATTCTAAAAGAGCTGGAATATCTTGCAATTGCTCATTTAAAAATTGCTTTAATAAAATCACTTTGTCTAGCATAATAGTGAATCCAGCGGCCATAGCATGACCTCCACCCTCTATAACTAATCCCAAATTTTTGGCATTAATTATTAATGCTCCTATATCTATGCCAACAATCGAACGACATGAAGCTTTACCTATATTGTTTTCAACAGAAATAACTATAACTACTTTATCATATTTATCCTTTAATCTACTTGCTACTATACCTATTACTCCCTGATGCCACTTGTTACCTGTAATATATACAAATGGTAATTCTGATAAACTTTGCTCCGCAAGCACAAAGGCTTCCTCTAATGTCATGGTTTCTATAGCACGTCTTTCTTGATTTAAATGATTTAATGTCTTCGCAATATCATTGGCTTCATTAAAATCATCATTAGCTAATAATTTAGCACCCAGCCATGATTTACCTATTCTACCTCCTGCATTGATACGTGGACCTATTACATATCCAAGATGATAAATGTTCAATTCTTCGTTTATACCAGCTAGATCAATTAAAGAAGTTAATCCTATATTATTTCTCTTGGACATTACTTTGAGCCCTTGTTTAACAAAGGCTCTATTAAGCTCTATTAAAGGTACTACATCACATACTGTACCTAAAGCTACTATATCTAGGAATGATAATAAATCAGGTTCTGAAACCACCTTAAACCACCCTTTTTGTCTAAGTATAGAAGTGATTGCTACAACTAATAGGAAAGTTACTCCTACTGCAGCTAAATAGCCATATTTAGAAGTTTCATCATAACGATTTGGATTAACAATAGCTACAGCACGAGGCAATATTTCCCCTCCTAAATGATGATCAACCACAATAATCTCTAGACCTTTATCCGTTATTTTATTAATTGTATCAATTGCCGCTGTTCCGCAATCAACTGTAATCACTAATTTCACTTTTTCATCAAGCATTTGTTCAAAAGCTTGTAAATTAGGACCATAACCTTCTGTAAATCTATCAGGTATATAAATTGTATGATTATGAAAAGAAATTGCAGAAAAAAAGCGTTTTAATAATGCACTAGATGTAGCACCATCAACATCGTAATCTCCAAAAATTACTATCTTATGATTATATTCTATAGCTTCAACTATTCTATTTGCGGCCTTTTCCATATCAAGCAATATCATAGGATTGGGTAAAAAAGCACGTAAAGTGGGATTTAAATAATCATTTACCTGGTCCAGTTTCACCCCTCGATTAATAAGTAATTCTGCAATCATTGCTGGAATATTGTATTTTTGCTGTATATATGAGCAATTGCGTTCATCCACGTCTTTAAGGCACCAATAATGTCCTCTAATTGAATAATATAAATGATTTTTTATTTTTTCTTGCATAGTAAATATTTTAATTAAAATGTTATATAACAGTTTTGTCTCTATTTTCCTATTATATTTAGTTATCTGTTTACAATCATTACCACAATAATACCAATAATTATAAGTATAAAACTACTAAATATTATTTTTATTATTAATTTTCATTTATTTACTATTTGTTTACCATATATTAACGAATATTTATAATAATTATTTTTTGTTTATAAAAAATGTACAAAATAGCTTGGTGTATATTATGGCATATAACAGAAATAATTCTTGTTACATAGCAAAAGTTATATTGGGCAGAGAATTTGGTATATCATCAGATGTTTCAATTTTAGGAAAAATTCTTAATTTTTGGAATCAATCTTCAAATGTCAAGGTAAGCTTAGTCTTCCTTGGCACTTGGGATATAATCAATTCAAATAATTATGTTAATGTAAAATATTAAATATACATTAATAATATATTTAGTTTTATGTTTTAATGAAGAAAGGAGAAAAAATTGCTTGTTGTAAATACTATTTTTGGGCGCCGTAAAGGTGACATAGAACAAACATTTATTGATTATACAAAATGTTTAATAGACTTAGGTTGTAATACAGCACTCTTAGCGTATAAAGATGCGCCTATACTTAATGTTATTCCTAAAGATATACCTGTGCATACTATACCTAATTTTGGACAATGGGACCCGTTAGTAGGGTGGAAATTAAAAAATGCTATTCAAGAAATCAAGCCAGATGTAATAATAGCTCATGGCAATAGAACTAACTCTTTGCTTAATAAAACCATTACTGATATTCCAATTATAGGTGTATGTCATAATATCAATTTAAGGCAAGCAGCGGAACATAACCCTCTTATTACGGTTTCAGATGAATTGCGGCGTACATTAATTAAAAAAGGGCATAATCCTAATTATATATATACTATCCCACATATGGTATATATACCTACACATCTTACTGAAAAAAATAATACATGGCATAATCCGCCTGTAATAGGAGCACTTGGTAGGTTTGTGGCTAAAAAAGGATTTACTGTTTTCCTTAATGCGCTTAATATATTAAGAAATAGAAATATTCCTTTTAAAGCTATTTTAGGAGGAGATGGCATAGAAATGCTTAAGCTTAAACAATTAGCGCACGAGCTAAATTTAGAAAACCTAATAGAATTTCCAGGATGGATAGAAGATAAAAATAGTTTCTTTTCTGCAATCGATATATTTTGTTTGCCTTCTCTTCATGAACCAGTGGGCATGGTTATACTGGAAGCTTTTATGCATTCTATAACCGTTGTAACTTCTGATACAGATGGACCTATGGAAATAGTAAGGCCGCATATAGATGCCTTAATGGTTGAAGCAGGTGATGCTAATAAATTAGCTAATGCTTTGGAAAAATTAATACAAAATCCTAATTTTGCAACAAAGCTTGCTAAGGAAGGTTTTAATAATGTAACAACAAATTATGAAAGTAAAGCTATAGGTAAAAAATTATACAACGTTATTGAAAAAGTAATTAGTAACTATAATGCGTATAATAATGACATTTCTGCCAACAAAGAAAATTTGATGTCAGTATAGTAATCGATAGCCCCAACTATTAACTTGCTTTAGTGTAATAAGAGTTAAAGTAAGTTAATAGAATCAAAAATATTAATGTATTCATCCTATAATATTAATTATAGAATATTATAACTCTCGATAATGCAGGCATAAAATTAGGACATATATAGTAAATTGATTTGAACTTGCTGCGGATGGCGTCGCTCAATGTTCACCTAGCAATTAGTGGCTTTGCTCCTCATTTCTTGTATCAAACTTAAACTGTTTTTACTGTAGTTTTCTTATTATTCTCAGCGTCATTCTTGAGAACAATATAAAAAGGATGCTAATGAGCATTAATGAGATAAATGTACTGGTAGTAACTGTTTTTTAAGATAATTAAGATTTAAAAAAATCATCTTACCTATATCTTCATATTTACTTATCAGCATAAAAATTGCTTCTAGTAAACGGAAGATTTTTATGTATACTCGGTGGATTTCAAAAATAGACGTCGTCATCTTTGAAAATCTACGGTACTCACGTATCTATGTATGTCCCGTTCCTCGATTTCAAACTCCCTGTCTTTTATAAAATTGACCTTTGCATACTACTCTCTTCAGTTACTTGAGGTGTATAATAAGTTTTTGTTAAGACATTTTGTCAGATAAAGATTTATTATAAGTTAACTTCAGTTGATCTAACGTAATTTCTTCATCGTTAGCTTGAATTTTATCTCCACCAGTTTTACCTAAAATTTGATAATAAATATTATGTTCTTCTATAAGTTTTTCTATACCTGATAAGGATTCATTATTACAAGTAATAATATATCTACATTGATCTTCACCAAATAACCAATTATATTTATTAACATTAGAGGGAATTTGAATAATAGCGCCAATATTAGATTTCATAGCCATTTCTGCTAAAGATATATATAATCCGCCATCAGATACATCATGACAAGCAGTAATCATTTTGTGTTTTATAAGGTGTAATATAAATTCACCATATTTTTTTTCTTCAAATAAATTCACACTTGGTGCTTGCCCATCTTCCTCACCGTATATTTCACGTAAAAATAAAGAAGCGCCTAGATGTCCTTCTGTTTTACCAAGTAAAACTATAGTGTCATTCGCTTTCTGAAAACAGTTTCTTGTAAGCTTATCTATATCTTCTATCAAACCTACACTGCCTACTGTTGGAGTTGGATAAATTGCTTTATCATTGGTTTCATTATATAAAGATACATTCCCAGAAATTACAGGGAATTTTAATACTTTACATGCTTCTGCCATACCTTCTATACAAGCAACGATTTGCCCCATAATTTCAGGTTTCTCAGGATTACCAAAATTTAGACAATCTGTAATAGCTAAAGGCTTACTTCCTACACAAATCAAATTACGCCAGTTTTCTACAACTGCTTGTTTTGCGCCACCATAAGGATCTGCAGCACAATAACGAGGGGTGCAGTCACTTGTCATAGCCAGGGCTTTATTTGCATTTATACGTAACACGGCAGCATCCCCACCGGGGCCAGAGATAGTGCTTGCTCCTACTGTTGAATCATATTGTTCATAAATCCAGTTTTTAGCACATAAATCCGGGCTAGCAAGCAATTTTAGTAAAATATCATTAATATTATGATCTATATTAATATCTATTTTTATATCTTTCCTAGGAATAGGTTGTATAAATGAACGGTCATACTCAGGAGAGTTTTCATGCAAAGGATCGATTGGTATATCTCCAACAACTTGATTACCTGCTTTTAAAATTAATCTACCTGTAGTAGTAATAGTACCAACAACAGCAAAATCTAATCCCCATTTAGCAAAAATTTTATATGCCATTTCGACACATTCTGGTTTAAGTACCATTAACATACGCTCTTGGCTTTCAGATAACATGATTTCATATGGTATCATCTTAGGATCACGTACTGGTACTTTATCTAAATCTAATTCTATACCAGTCCCACCCTTACCAGCCATTTCTAAAGAAGCACAGGTGAGTCCTGCAGCACCCATATCTTGAATACCAAGAATAGCATCTTTAGACATTAACTCCAAGCATGCTTCGAGTAATAATTTTTCTGCAAAAGGATCCCCTACTTGTACAGTAGGTCTCTTTTGTTCTGATAAATCATCAAAAGAAGCTGAAGCCATAGTGGCACCATGTATGCCATCACGTCCTGTTTTTGATCCTACATAAACAACTACCGTACCCGGTATCGAAGCTTTTGAATAAAAGATTTTATCTTGATCAGCAATGCCAACTGTCATTGCATTAACTAAAATATTTCCATTATAAGAAGAGTGGAAAGTGCATTCCCCCCCAACCGTAGGTATACCCATAGCGTTACCATATCCACCTATACCAGCGGCAACACCTGCTAGTAAATACTTAGTTTTTGGATGGTTAAAATCTCCAAAGCGTAGAGAATTTAAATTAGCTATAGGACGGGCACCCATAGTAAATACATCCCTCATAATACCACCAACACCAGTTGCCGCACCTTGATATGGTTCAATAAAAGAAGGATGATTATGGCTTTCCATTTTAAAAATTATAGCCTTACCTTCGCCAATATCTATCACCCCTGCATTCTCTCCAGGGCCACATATAACCCACTCAGCTTCTGTAGGTAGCTTGCGTAAATGTAATTTGGTAGATTTGTAAGAACAATGCTCACTCCACATTACGGTAAAAATCCCCAGTTCCGTATAGTTAGGTTTTCTCCCTAATATCTCTAAAATCTTTTCATATTCTTCATTAGATAGACCTAATTCTTTAGCCACATCCTTGTTAATTTCTTCTAAATTCATCATCTTAGTTCTTTAGATAAATAGTTAAATAAATATTTGCCATCTTCACTGCCTGTTAAAATATCTACCGCTCTTTCCGGATGGGGCATAAGACCTAATATATTACCCTTTGCATTAATAATTCCTGCAATATTATTTAGTGAACCATTAATATTAGATTCTTCATTTACAACCCCTCGTTCATCAGAGTAACTAAATGCTATTAACTCTTGATCAATTAATTTCCTCAAAGTTTCCTGATCGGTAAAATAACACCCCTCTTGATGGGCAATTGGTATTTTAATAACAGGATGATCTTTATAAGCTTCGGTATATAATGACTTAGTTTTATTTACACGTAAATAAACACTTTTACTAATAAATTTTAAATGCTTGTTTCTAATTAATGTTCCAGGTAACAAACGTGTTTCGGTGAGAATTTGAAAACCATTACAAATACCTAAAATATATACACCTTTTTCTGCTTCCTTGATGACTTCTTGTATTATAGGAGAGTTAGCAGCAATTGCACCCGTACGCAAATAATCACCATATGAAAACCCTCCAGGTAATATTATTAAATCTAGCCCTTTAGGTAAAAAAATGTCATTATGCCAAATCTTTTGTGGAAAACACCCAGAATAAGATCCAAATACTTTAAATACGTCATGATCACAATTTGACCCGGGAAAAACTATTATACCTACTTTCATACTTTTCTCTCTTCTATGCTAGAATTATCCTAGTCTATAAGTTCTATCTTTAATCTCTTCAAATTAAGTTAGGTATTTTGTACAATTTCAAAATTATAATCTTCAATAATTTCATTAACTAATAATTTTTTACACATTTCGTGCACAATATCAGCAATTTTATCAGTGTTTTGTTCAGCTAGGGTTAATTCGAGTAATTTACCTTGTCTCACTTCTTGAAGATTTGAAAATCCGAGTGTGCTTAAAGAAGACATAATAGCCTTACCCTGAGGATCTAATACTTCTTTACGTGGCATTACATAAATTCTAACTTTCATATTTATCTTTATTCCTCTTCATTTGGATCAATATTCACTAATACACCTAATCTTCTAGCTACTTCTCTATAGGCTTCCTCTATATTTCCTAAATCTCTACGAAACCTATCTTTATCCATTCTTTCGTTAGTTTTAATATCCCATAATCTACAACTATCAGGACTAATTTCATCAGCTAGTACTATATGTTCCATATCATTTATATTGATACGACCAAATTCTATTTTAAAATCTATTAATCTAATGCCAACACCAAAAAACATTCCTATAAGAAAATCATTAATTCTAGTAGCAAAAGCCTTAATTTCTTCTAATTCTATTGGGTTAGCCCACCCAAATGTTATAATATGTTCTTCGCTAATGAGAGGATCGTTTAAATTATCATTTTTAAAACAAAATTCTATAATATTACGAGGTAACACCACGCCTTCTTCAAAGCCAAGCCTTTTTGCCATAGAACCAGCCACTACATTTCTTACAATTACTTCTACGGGTATAATATCAACTTTTTTGACTAATTGTTCTCGCATATTGAGCGTACGAATAAAATGGTTAGGAATACCAATCTCGCCTAATTTTAACATAACAAGCTCAGATATCCTGTTATTAATAACACCTTTACCTGATACTAAGCCACGTTTTTGATTATTAAAGGCTGTTACATCATCTTTAAAATGTTGAATGATAGTGCCAGGTTCGGGCCCCTCAAAAAGAATTTTCGCCTTACCTTCATATATTTGTTTCTTTTTAAACAAGACAATGCCTCTTATTATAAAATGATACATTAATTATTATTTAATGTAATAGCGGTATTTTTTTATTTAGTAAACAATTAATTATTACTTTGCTTTAATAAAAGTTATAGTATATTTACATCCTATAAAACTACCAAGGAGAAAAGAATGAATAAAATAGATGATCGTGAGCAAGCATATGAAAATAAATTTGCACATGATGCAGAAATTGAATTTAAAATTAATGCTCGTACTAATAAAATGCTTGGTCTTTGGGCAGCATCTCAAATGAAGATGGATCAAACTGCAAGTGATTCTTATGCAACAAAATTAGTTGAAGATAGCGTTAATAACAACTACAGTGAAGACGATTTAGTAAATAAAATATATAACGATCTTACCTCAGCAGGATTCAATATTGATATAAGTGAAATTAAATCTTCTATAGTACATATCAAAAAAGACGCAGAATATTATATTAAAAATTCATGAATTAACTTTCAAATGAAGATGCGTATGTCGTCATTAGTGCTTACCTAACAATTAGTAGGCTTCGATGCCTCATCCCTAATGTCATCTCCATTTGAAACTATTATACTTTCTCTTTGAAAATCCAGTATTATTATTTTTTATGGTTTCTACAAATTATGTTTTTTTTCATATTCGCATAAGTCTTGTACTATGCATTTGCTACATTCAGGTTTTCTAGCTTTACACGTATAACGCCCATGTAAAATAAGCCAGTGATGTGCTTTAGTTTTATATTTTTCTGGCACTACTTTACATAGTTGTTTTTCGGTATCCAGTACATTACCTGTATTTACCAAACCTAATCTATTACTTACTCTAAAAACATGTGTATCAACCGCTATAGTAGGATGATCATAGGCACAGTTTAAAAATACATTGGCTGTCTTTCTGCCTACACCTGGTAAACTATATAATAAATCAAAAGAAGCTGGTACTTGACTATTATAGTCTTCTAGTAATATTTTACTTAAAGCTATTATATTTTTAGCTTTATTATTAAACAACCCTATAGTTTTAATGTAATTTTTTAAGCCTTCTTCACCAAGAGTTAATATTTTTGAGGGCGTATCTGCGAATGCAAATAATTTAGCAGTTGCTTTATTTACACCTATATCAGTACTTTGGGCTGAAAGTATAATAGCTACAAGCAAGGTAAAATCATTGGTATAATTTAATTCAGTTTTAGGATCTGATAAACTCGCAGAAAACCTTGCAAAAATTTGTTCTATTGTGTTAGGGTGCATGTTCTCGTAGTATTTTCTATAGAAAGAATAATTTATATCACTATATAAATTTTAATTTAAATTAGCAATACTACTATTCTGGCTGAGAAATTAAATTTTATAAAAGTTATATTTACCTTGCCCATGCTCTTTTTCTTTCACTCACAAAATCTTGGTATTTTCTTTTACTTGTAGTGTCTAATTGATGGTTATCAATGAGATTTTTAATGTTGGTATCTTTTGAATTATATCTACCCTGTAATAATATGTTATCAAACACCGAGTGTGTCATTTTGGGTAATATTCTCTCTATTGTATCGTGGTCATTTTTTTCTATGCTTGTATTAAATTTTTTCTTTATTGTAATAGCGCTTCTTACGTACTTATCTACATTTTCTTCAAAAACGTTATAACCAAAAATTTTCTCTAAAATCATAACAGGCATAGCCTCTAAAAAAGGATATTTTTTATTTCCAAAATCTATGTTATTGATAGAAATCCCTGGTTGACATTGTTTCCTTACTTTTAAAAGTTCAAGAGTATATTTAGCACGAGCAGGCATCAATGCTTCTTCTACTAATTTAGTAGCTTCATGACTGCTGATATTGAATGAAGTTTCTTCTAATATATATTCTACTGCGGATTTCTGCTGAAAAATCGCTAACGTTTGTGTATTAGATAAAGATTTGTGTTCAATAATAAGAAGTGCTGTATTATAAGCTTGTATATTATTAAATTGCAAATATAATTCTTTCTCTATACAAATATTTTGAGATAATGATACCTTTAATAAATTTCTATTTTCTTTTAAAGCCCAAGCAAAAATTATTTCATCAAAAATATCTGTGTTTTTGTTATTACACTCAAGCCTACACAAAGTGCTGTTTCTAATGAGCGCTAATCCCAAATGCATGATCCATCGAGTAAAAGTATAATTATTATTTAAAATAAGAGATTTTAATCCTTTATTTACGGTTAACATCCTGGCAAGATGTTGAAAACCTTGTTCTCCTAAACACTTATTTTCATTAAAAATATCTGTAACACTTAAATCATTATCACTATTATCACCAAGACCTGATAAATCAAGAATTTTTAATGAATTATTTAGCTTTAGCGCATATGTAATAGATTGAATACTATCCTTACCGAGAGGGTTATGGCTTAAGTTTAATGCTTCTAAATTAAAATTATTGCATAACATATATGCTATGGTGGTTCCTATATCGTTAGATAGCATGGTATGTGATAAATCTAGACGCTGTAAGGCTTTATTATGTGCTAACGCGCTGATAATATTATCTATCCCACTCTCTTTTTTTTGAGTTATTCTGCATAAGTTTAATGATCTTAGAATATAATTTTTTCGTAACCCATCTGCTAAACAGATCATATCACTTTTATTTAAGAAAGTATTTTCTAGACTTAAATGTAATAATGGAGGATTAGTTATTAAATAATTTACTACAAACTGTATATTATTATAAATATTTGTACTATTTTTTAAATCAAGGTGTATTAAGGAACGATTAAACGACAAACTCTCCATTAGCATTTTAAGTTGTTCTCTATTGCATATACTATGATCAAACTTAAGGAATTTAATAGAATTATTTATTTTTAAAAATTGGCATATAGCTTCTATAAGCCAATTTTCTTTTCTATGTACTATATTTAGATGAGTTAAATTAGGAACACTAAGAGTTTTCTCAACTTGCTGCGGTGAATGGGTATGGTCAATAATATAAAGCATTTTAATTCCTATATTAAATAATTAAGAGTACAGCTATAATAGTTATTCATGAATAATGATTAACTATTGATCATAAAATATCAAAAAACTAGCAATAAAAAATATTATATGATATTAATGTCAAATATTCTTATCCAATATCATCATAAATGAGGCAACGTTATAGTGCATTTTCATCAAGTGCTAATTACTGAACAAGAAGCAGGATCACGCTTAGATCGTGTTATTAGAAGACAAGGTATAACTCAAGCTATTATAGAAAAAAGCTTGCGCAAAGGATTGATTAAAGTAAATAATATGCTAGCTCTTGCAAATGATCGTTTAAAAGAAGGCGATATTATTAATATTGATCATACTATAAAAATTCAAGCCCCTACGAGTATAAATCATCCTCAAATTGACTCCAAGTTACTTCAGCAAGTGAAAGATAGTATTTTATACAAAGATACTAATATTATAGTGCTTAATAAAGCTAATAATTTAGCTGTACAAGGAGGCAGTAAAATTAAATATAGTATAGATCATATGCTAGACCATTTATGTTTTGAATTATCAATGCGTCCTAAATTAGTACATAGACTAGATAAAGAAACTACAGGTATTTTACTGGTTGCACGCCATGCGAAAGCTGCGGCAATACTCGCTGAACATTTTAAAAATAAAAATATAGAAAAACAATATATAGCTGTTATCATAGGCAAGCCTAAAAATCGCGTTGGTAAAATCGTATCCACTATTGATAATAGTGAAGCTTTAACTCATTATAAAGTTTTAGGTTCAGTAAATAATGAATTTTCTATTGTAAGCCTATTACCTGTTACTGGCAAAAAACATCAATTAAGAATACATTGTCAGTTACTTGGATATCCTATTTTAGGGGATAAGAAATATGGAGTAAGAAGTAAAAAACCTCTACACTTACATGCATATAAAATACTATTAAATAATTTTATGAATAACAAATCTCTTGAATTCATAGCCCCTCTTCCACTGTATATACAGAATATGTGTGAATTAGCTGGTATAAAAATATGACCCAAATGAAATTAGGTATTAATATAGATCATGTAGCAACATTGCGTAATGCACGTGGTGGTATACATCCTGACCCAATACAAGCTGCGCAACTAGCTATGGCTCTAGGCGCTGATTTTATTACTGCTCATTTACGTGAAGATCGCAGGCATATAAAAGATCCAGATATAGCATTACTTAAAGAATTAAATATACCTCTGAATCTTGAAATTGCCCTAGCTGAGGAAATGCTGAATATTGCTATATATACCCAACCTATGTATGTTTGTATTGTACCAGAAAAGAGAGAAGAGCTTACCACAGAGGGAGGACTAAATGTTGTCAAATATTATAATCAATTAGAAAACTTTATAAAACAGCTCAAAGCTCAAGAAATTACTGTATCTCTTTTTATAGAGGCAGAACAGGAGCAAGTGAAGGCAGCAAGGGATCTATGTGCTGATATGGTTGAATTACATACCGGTTCATATTGTAATAGTAAACATCATGAACAGTTATTTCACTTTGAAAAAATAGAGAAAATGGCTCATTATGCCGTAAGCTTAGGTTTAAAATGTGCTGCTGGACATGGTTTAAATTATGAAACAACTTCGCAAATTGCTAGTATTTTACCTATCTCTGAACTAAATATTGGCCATTTCATAATAGGTGAATCAATTTTTAGTGGCCTAAATGCAGTAATACAGAAAATGAAAACTATTATAGCTACTGCACGAAATAATATATGATTGTAGGTATAGGCACTGATATCGTAAATATTGAAAGGATAGAGAATTTAATAACTAAATTTGGTTATAAATTCTTAAACAGAGTCTTTACTCATAATGAAATAATTGAAAGCCAAAAATTTTCCTCTCCAAAACGCTCTTCATATTATTTAGCAAAAAGATTTGCAGCAAAAGAAGCGTACGCAAAAGCTACAGGCCTTGGAATACGTAATAAAATAACTTTTAATCAAATTGAAATTTTGAATGATAGTTATGGACGCCCCTTTATTATTTTGCATAACAATACTAAAGAACAATTAACTAATGCTATGCCTTCAAATCATGTACCAAGAATTCACTTATCCTTGAGTGACGAATATCCATTAGCGATTGCATATGTGATAATTGAAGCTATATAATACTATAGTAAATTGATTTGAATCCGGGACGCGTTTATAGCTGTGGCAATTAAATATTACTTTGTTGTTCGTTGCCTACAATAGTATTTCTACGCTTTCTGCCTCACGCCTCGTATTTTTAAATTGCCTTTGCTATAGCTCAAAGCTCTACTAGTAATTGTAGGATTCGCTTATCCCTACTAGTACCAAATACAACTTAATTTCCTATAATGCAAGAGACAACATACTTAACAAGGTGGGCGATTGTAATCGCCCCAACTCTACTTTTAAAGACTTAGTAAATCACTTTTTTGCTATAAAATTAAATATCTAAGTTTAATACTTTTAGAGCATTATTTTGTATAAATTCACGTCTTGGTTCAACTAAATCGCCCATTAAAGTTGAACATAAGGCTTCTGCATCTTCCTCATGCTGAATTTTTACTTGCAATAATGTACGTGTTGTAGGATTTAAAGTAGTTTCCCATAATTGTTCTGGATTCATTTCACCCAAACCTTTAAATCTTTGCAAAGAAATACCCTTCTGGCCCCATTCAATCATAGTGTCTAAGAGTTGTAATGGTGAAGAAATATTAGCTTCATTATCTTTATATGATAAAGTTAATTGACTTTCTAATAATTTGCGCATTTCCTCCGCTAATTCATTTAATTCTATGATCAATGAAGTTTGTATAAAATGTTTTTCAATAGTATTTTGCTCAACAAATTCATTAAAAAACTGTTTGATTAAAATTTTATCTTCAAAAATCTCTATATCCCATTTGCTATCATTATTTATTTCCTGCATTTTTTTAATAAAATATTGTATTGATTGTTCCATTAAGGCCTTATCTTGCCAAGTCTTAATAGAAAATATTCTCGACAGAGCAAGATACTGTAATACTTCTCTATGTAATTTTATATTCATAGATTTGATAATATCACTAAACCTTTTAACTTTTTCGACAAATGAACTAAGTTGTATAGAGCCTATGTTAGTATCTGCACTAGAAATAGTAGCAGAGTCAATAATATGATTAAATAAATGATTACGTAAAGCTTTTTCATCTTTTAGATAAATTTCGCTATTTCCTCTCTTGATTTTGTATAAAGGAGGCTGAGCAATGTACAAATATCCTTTTTCTATAAGAGTACGCATTTGTCTGAAAAAGAAAGTAAGTAATAGAGTGCGTATATGAGAACCATCAACATCAGCGTCTGTCATAATAATAACTTTATGATAACGTAAATTATCTATATTAAATTCCTCGCCAATACTAGTACCAAGCGCTGAAATCAGCGTACCAATTTGTTCAGAACCGAGCATTTTATCAAAGCGAGCACGTTCAACATTTAGTATTTTACCACGTAAAGGCAAAACTGCTTGATACAACCTATTTCTACCTTGCTTAGCAGAACCACCAGCACCATCTCCCTCAACAATAAACAATTCGCTTAAAGCTGGTTGTTTTTCCTGACAGTCACCCAGTTTTCCAGGTAAATTAGATATTTCTAACACTCCTTTGCGTCTTGTTAATTCACGAGCACGTCTTGCAGCTTCTCTAGCGCGTGCTGCTTCAACTATTTTTGTAATAACAATTTTTGCTTCGGCGGGATGTTCTTCAAACCATCTTTCTAATTTTTCATTCACTATTGATTCAACTACGGGTCTTACCTCGGAACTTACAAGCTTATCTTTAGTTTGGGAAGAAAATTTTGGATCTGGTACTTTTACCGATAATACGCATGTTACGCCTTCTCGTATATCATCACCAGAGAATTCTATTTTTTCTTTTTTTAGAACATTATGGGTTGAAACATAGTGATTCACTGCACGTGTTAAAGCAGCTTTAAACCCTATAACATGTGTTCCTCCATCGCGTTGTCGAATGTTGTTAGTAAAACTCATCAAATTTTCATTATAGCTATCATTCCATTCCATAGCTATCTCGACAACCATATTATTTTGTTCTCCGTTAATCACGATAGTTGGGTGTAAAGCATTTTTAGATCGATCTAAATATTTTGCATAAGCCTCTACTCCTCCTTCATAAAATAACTCTACTTCTAAGGTTTCTGCGCCGCGCAGATCTCTTAAGATAATATGTACTCCTGAATTTAAAAAAGCTAATTCTCTAAGCCTATGTTCTAATACAGAAAAATCAAAATTAATATTGTCAAAAATTTCTTTTGATGGAAAGAACGAAACCTGTGTGCCTTTACGGTCAATATTATCCTGTTTTTGGGCAAGAGGAGCTTCTGATACGCCTTCCCTAAATTTCATATAATATTCTTTATTATTACGCCAAATAGTGAGTTCTAGCCATTCAGATAATGCATTCACTACTGAAACACCCACCCCATGCAATCCTCCAGAAACTTTATAAGAGTTTTGGTCAAATTTACCACCTGCATGAAGTTGAGTCATAATTACTTCAGCGGCTGAGATACCCTCTTCTGAATGTATATCTGTTGGAATACCCCGTCCATTATCAGATACCGTGACGGAGCCATCTGCGTTTAAAATTACTTCAACTAAATCACAGTGACCTGCCAAAGCTTCATCTATAGCATTATCTACAACTTCATATACCATATGATGTAAACCTGAGCCATCTCCAGTATCCCCTATATACATACCTGGACGTTTCTTAACAGCTTCAAGTCCACGTAATACTTTTATAGAATCTGCACCATATTCTATATTTTGTTGTTCTAAAACCGACTCGTTCATAATCACCTTTACTTACTAATAATACTTTACAATAATAATTTTCAGTGTAACACTAAAATAAATTTCCTGCATCAACTATAATTCTATAAATTGAGCATTATTTTTTAAACTCTCAAATATATTGGCTTTAGTACTTGTCATCCATACTTGGGTTTTTAAATCTAGTAGCTCAACAAATAATGCTTCTTTCCTTATGTCATCAAGATGAGCTACGATTTCATCAAGTAATAATATAGGTACTGATGCAAAAAGCTCTATTTTTGCTTTAACTAAAGCTAAAATTATTGAAATCAATAATGCTTTTTGTTCACCAGTTGAGCAAGAACTAGCCTCTATATTTTTTTCTTCATGATATACTAACAGATCACTTCGATGAATGCCAGTAGTTGTACGACCAGATAGTACATCTAAACTCCGCGCACTACTAAGCTCTGCTCTAAAATTTTCTTCCAGCGCTGTAGCAGATATTTTTACTATAGCTGTTTCTAATGTACCACTAATATCTAATAATGCTTTTGGAAAACAACTATTTAGCCTCTTCATATAACTCTTTAAATATTCAAGAACTTGTACGCGTGCAGAAGCAATAGCAACACCTGTTTCTGCCATTGTGTGTTCTAGAGCGTTAAGCCAATAATTATCATATCTATTTTCTTTAAGTAATTTTGCACGTTCACGCATAGCATTTTCATAATTAGTTAAATATTCTGCATGATCAGGAAAAAAATTAAAAACTAATCTATCAAAAAATTTACGTCTTGTAGAACTCCCTGATAAAAATAAATAATCCATTTGTGGTATTAACCATATTATATTTAATAGTTTAGTTAATTCCGATTGTTGTTTCAAAGGTTTATCATTGACCTTTATAACTCTTTTATTACTATTCTCTAGGTCACTATATGCACGATGAGTAATGATCTCTGTAATACCAAAACTACTTGCGGCTATTGATTCAATGGACCAATTCTTTATTTTTTGTTCATCATTCGTGAGATATTGATCTAACTCAGTTAATTTAGCATTACGCATACCTCTACCAGGAGCAAGTAATGATACTGCTTCTAGAATATTTGTTTTGCCTGCTCCATTTTTACCAGTAATCACAATGGGCTTTTCTGTTAGATTCCAATTAAGATCATTGTGATTACGAAAATTCTTCAGCACTAGCTTATTAATTGCTAAGATATTATTCATTATATACGAAATTCTCACACACTATAGTAGTTTCAAATAAAGATACATATTTGTTATTCGTCGCTCTCCTAGCTATAGTAGGCGTAGGCTCCTCATTCCGAGTGTCATCTCCTTTGAAACTACATATAATAAGTAGTACTAAATTTCTAAATATTATGCAAAAGATTTTATTTACAACAACAACTGGCCTTGACTGGCTCTGCTTTTTCAAATTTTAATTTTTGAACAAAACTTTTTACATTTTCTGATAGATGGCTGTTAGCTTCATTCATAGCATGTTTAAACCCTTCTTGATGCCAATTATATATAAATTTTTCATTAAAGCACATAACATGACTAGCAAGAGAGGTAGTGGCAATAAAACCTAGCATTTTTGCATGTACTTTATATTCATCTGGAGCTAAACTTTCAAACGTGTTCATAGCACTACTGATAGTAGCACAGCATATACCTCCATGGATGCCTCCTACCAATGCACCTAATACAGGTGATGTACTAGCTAATTTTACTTGCCAACTACATTCGGAGTTACCTTGTATGGTAGCACCCACTATTATACCTGACATATGCTTACTAATAATGTTAGGTAAAAAAGATTCTCCGAGAGATGGTAATAATGATTTTAATCCTCTAATTTCTAAACCAAAAAAAGCATAGTTTACATACCATTTTAAAGAATCTTTACTGATTAAATTGAAGATGTTAGCTTTATTAAGGATAAAGGCTGAAGTACTTACTACTACATCATGCATATTTTTAAGAAAGTTATTTGGGCTACTCTTTGCCATTATATTTTTGACGTTATTTGTTATATGTGATAAAGTGCTTTGAACATCTTTGCTGATAGAAGAAAAAATGCTAGTAGTATTGTTTTGATGCATGATTTGTCTCCAAATATTAATACATATTAACTAAGATTCTCGTTACATGGTACTATAAGATAATTAGACAAATAATCAATAGACAAACAGCCAAAATTATTAAATTATGCTATAAAATTTTTTGAGATGAGTAATTTAATTTATTGAGTATATGAAAAATAAATCTCTTCCCTTATTATCCTTGCAAGACATTCAGTTAGCCTTTGGTGGTAAACCACTATTTACTTCTGTATCGCTACAAATATTTGCTGGTGATAAAATTGCCTTAGTTGGTAGAAATGGTTCAGGTAAAAGCACTTTAATGAATGTTATTGCTAGTAAAATTGAATATGATAAGGGGGTCGTATATAAAAAACCAGGAATAATTATAGGTTATTTATCTCAAAGCTTATCTCCTTCTCAAGACATTACTGTGCGCGAATATGTGATTCAAGGTATAATTACAAATTCGTTGCAAAGTAAAGAAGAATTATATTATAAGGCAGATATTATACTAGAAGCTCTTGATCTTAATGGAAATGATTTATTATCGGAATTATCAGGAGGGAAAATACGTAGAACTGCTTTAGCGCAGGCACTAGTTTCAGAACCAGATATACTCTTACTTGATGAACCAACCAATCACTTAGATATAGCATCTATTAATTGGCTTGAAAATTTTCTGAAGCGTTATAAGGGAGGAGTTTTATGTATTAGTCATGATCGTGAATTTTTAAAGTCTATTTCCACAAAAGTATTATGGTTAAATCAAGGTAATGTTAGAACGTGTAATCAGGGTTTTGCTTCATTTGATGAATGGTCTACTGAAATAATAGAACAGGAAATAAAAGAGCTAGAGAAATTAGGTAAAAAAGTAGATGAAGAAAATCTTTGGCTTGCACATGGAGTAACGGCAAGACGTAAGCGTAATCAGGGACGCTTAAGGAAATTGTTTGAGCTTAGATCAAAACTTAGAATTGATAGAAACAATTATACCAAGGCAAGTAGCTCAATAAAGCTTCCTCCTTTACCGAGTAGTATGGCCTCTAAAATGGTACTTGAGATGGATAATGTAAGCTATGCTTTTAATGATATTTCATCTACAAAACCGATATTAAAAAATTTCTCCATGCGTATTATTAAAGGAGAGCGTATAGGTATCATTGGTAAAAATGGCACTGGTAAAACTACTTTTTTAAAACTCATCACTGGTGCTCTATCAGCACAGCAGGGAAGTATCAAATTAGGTCCTACTGTTAACTTATCTTATTTTGATCAAAAACGAGAGTCGCTAGATCCAGAACAAACTTTATGGCAAACATTATGTCCAGAAGGAGGAGACACTGTATTTTTGTATAACTCTTCCAGACATGTGGTAGCATACTTAAAAGATTTTCTTTTTGACCCAAAACAAGCTAAATTTCCTGTAGGTAGTTTATCAGGCGGGGAAGCAAATAGATTGCTGCTTGCCAAAATATTAATCAATCCTGGGAATTTATTAATTTTAGATGAACCTACCAATGATTTAGATATAGATACGCTTGATATGTTACAAGATATGCTAAGTAATTATGAAGGAACATTAATTATTGTTAGTCATGATCGAGACTTTTTAGATCGTATAGTAACCCGTACTATGGTGTTTGAAGAGAAAGGTGTTATCAATGATTATATAGGAGGGTATAGCGATTACCGTCTAGAAGCAAAAAATTCTCATCTGATCAGCAAAAATAGTGATACTAAGTTATCAAAAGATAAAATTAGCCATAATAATACTCCTAAAGAGAATAAACTTTCTTATAAATATAAGCGAGAATTAGAGCTTTTACCTTCAAAAATAGAAGCATTGTCTTTAGAAATAAAAGCATTAGAAGAAAAAATGGCGACGGTAGATCTATATAATATTAACCATAATGTATTTTTAGAAACTACCGAAAAACTGGTAGCCAAAAAGCAAGAATTAGAAGAATCGGAAATAAGGTGGATAGAGCTTGATGATATGGCAAAAGACTAAGCTACCTATAGCTAAAATTGGACATTCAGTAATACATTGATGTAACAGATTGTATAGGAATATCAAAGATTTCCTAATCGATAATTCAGGTAATTTATGGCTGATATAATGACTTCTTACATAACTAAGTTTGTCGCGGAGTTTTTTCTTAACTCTTCCATTAGCTTATCAACAAATCTTTGTTTACCTGCAGAAGACATTTCAATTTTCTTAGATTCTATAATTTATTTTTGTAAATTAGCCTTAGTATAATATACCTCTTTCCCATCCAGGTCAGATAACACTGATTTTTTTATCCAGATATTTAATGATTTGGCTATAACATGCTAGAAAGTCATAAATTTTACTATAGTAAATTGATTTGAATCTGGGACGCGGTTATAACTGTGGCAATTTAAATATTACTTTGTTGTTCGTTGTCTACAATAGTATTTCTACGCTTTGCGCCTCGTATTATTTTAAATTGCCTTTGCTATAGCTCAAAGCTCTCTTACTATTTGTAGGCTTTGCTCTATCTGCCATAGTCGCAAATACAACTTAATTTACTATAAAACTAATACTTGATTATAAAGCTTTTCAAAAATAGAGTGCAATTTTAAAGATAGCTTCATGAGCATGATACTTTTTGCTAAATTTTCCACTATATCCTGCGCCAAATATTAAACCATTACTTTTATGCCATTCAACCAATAACGACGGTGATATCTCATTTCTTACATTCACGTCATTATTACTTATATAATCTCCTAATATGCCCACAAAATTTGCTCTTATTCTATCATATTTCTTGATAGGCTTCTTGTTTATGTAGCTAAGCTTACCAGTAATATATAGCTCTTCGAGTGCTTCGGTTATCTCGTTAGTGAGTTTATATTTTTTACTTATTTTGGCTCCTATTTCATTTGACCATTCTTGATATTTGCCTCCTTTAACACGCATATTTAATGCTCCGGCCCCCTTCTCAGTGTAGCCTTTTGCAAACAGCATACCATATTCGCTTGCTACATATGGGGTTATAACTGTATTATTACAGAATCTATAATTATAGCCTAGTTCTATCCTAGGATTTAAGCTATATGACGCATAATTGCTCTCTGCGATATAATCTTCTTCCTTATTTAATTCTATATACCTTTTTAAATTATTTCTATTATAGCCTATATATATTGAACCTTTGACATAATAATCGTCTACCTTATTTTCCCATTCTTTTTTACCATATAACGTACCAAATAATCCTTTAATTTTGTTATCATTTTTTATTGAGTTTTTATAATCTATTTTTGATTCATAATAACCTAATGATCCTCCCAGGATTATATCTTTTGTATATTTGGTATCATATCCTACTACTATCCCCCCAGTCTTTGCGTCATAACCATATCGGTTATTATCAGTGTCTTGATCTACCAAATAGCCAAAAGGTGTAAACCATATTTGATGTTTAGAAGAATCTAGCGTATTACTACATAATAATTCTCCTATGCCCATGGTTAAACCTGTTTTGGTTCTATTGGTTAGCTTTATTCCTGTATGGTTATTATAGCTAAAACTTACTGGTTCGGTTATGTTTTCATCTTCTATATAGTGTGCTGTATCTAACCTAGAATGTACTATACTATTTACCCAACTACCCACATCATGGCTTACATAATTAGCTACTAAATTACGATGAGGAGATATACTATCTAACGTTTTATCTAAAGCTTCTCTACTATTCATATTATGGAGATCGCCTATGACTATATCTAAATCATAATCGGCTTCATCTACTATACTATCTATATAACTTGCAAGCTTATAATTGGTTGAAGTATTAAAATCTGAATTTTCATTACTTACCTCTATTAAATCTACTAAATCGGTTTTTTTTAATAATAGAGATACTTTATTTTCGCCATATAATAAGCTACCTGTATATGGACCAACTATGTCTAAGATATGTTCTCCAAATTCTCCTTCAATGCCTCCCTCTGCTTCTAACAAAGTATATTTTGCCTCATCTTCATAGTGGCCATCCAGCGCAGTGATGAGCAGCTTACTACCTTCTATAGTTGTCTTACCCGATATTGATAAGAAACTGTTATCAACTCCTGCTACAGGATTAGATACTACTGATATAGTACTACTTAAACTACCCCCAATACCTTGGTGATAATCTCCACTTACTTTTAATACCCCAAGCGGTAGTCCTGGCGATATTTTGCCTAAATTATCTATATTACCAGTAATTTCGCCTATACCTTTTAATTCCCCTCCTGCCTGGATTTGTACGCTACCTAGTAGCTTAGCATTATTTAATGTGAAACTTCCTTCTCTAATATCTGTATTACCTTTGTGATTAAACTCACTTCCTACTATAAGATTACCAGTTCCTGTCTTTAGTAGTATGTTAGAGCGTTCTGAACTCACTTTGCCTAAAGTTACAACACTTGCTTGTCCAACTGATATTTCGTTACTTGGAGCGCTTAAAGTAAGTGGTATACTCAAATCCATAATTTGATTAAATGCAAGTTTTCCTCCAGCAAGCTCTATTTCTGATGCATGCATACTACTGCCAATTTCTGACGTTAAGCTTCCCCCTGATTCTATCGTTAATTTACCATCAGATTCTGTAGGGTGATTTGCTATAGTTACGTCTCCTGCTAATTTCTTTACATTTAAATGATATCCTTCTTTCAACTTTAAATCTTGATTCAACGATAAATTTCCTATAGTTACCTCTCCTGGCTCTATCCAGGCTTTTGGATCAAATAATAACACTACACGGTTATTGCTATGATCTGCTACATAAAATAAACCTGTTTTACTAATAGCAATGCCAAAAGGGTTTCTAAATCCCATTTTTTTAATTCCTCTACTACCTAGTTGTTCTAAATAGTTACCTTCAGGATTAAAAATTTGTATTCGGTTATTACCATAATCCACTACATATAAATTATTGTTCCCATCTAAGGCAATGCCGTGTACATATTGAAATTCACCTTCTTGGTCTCCTTCATGTCCTATAGATTTTAAAAAATTACCTTGTGAATCAAATACTTGAACCCTATTGTTACCATAATCTCCAACATATATTTCTTTTGAATCTTTATGAGCTATATCCCAAGGTTGATAAAATTGACCATTCTTATTTCCAGCAGAACCAAATTGTTCTATATGTGTATGGTTTTTATCAAGGATTTTAATAAGGTTATTAGCATAATCAGCTATATATATACCATGTTTAGTAAACATTATACTAGATGGACGATACAACCTTCCTTCCGAATCATTGCTGCCAAATGGCTCTATATAATAATTGGTAGTATTAACTGTTTGGATACGGTTATTTAGAGTATCAACTACATAAAGCATGTTAGTAGCCGGATCTATAGCAATTTTCCTAGGTTTATTGAATTGATTATCGCTGCTACCTATAGTTCTGATCTGGTGTTTGGGGCTATAATTTTTATCAAAAATATTAATATAATCATTCGTAACGTAAATATCTTGATTATTATCTATGGCTATAAATGTAGGTTCTTTAACCTGGAATGCTCCTGTCCATGTAGGAACAGTAGCATGGAGGTTTGTTAAAGGTAGTATATAAATAACTAAATATAATAATAAATACCTTATGAGTTTCATAATTAATAATATTGATAATCTATTATTTAATAGATCAACTATTACTAATTAAGATTAATTAAGTTGTTAGCTTTTATGTATTAATCGATTACTGGCGATTAAATATATTAATTTTAATATAGTTGCTGATACAATTTTACATCATATACTTATATACTTAATATTTTAACTATTTTATAGTGTATTGTTAGTCATTATCTCCTTCGGTGAGTAAGGCCTGGGCTTGTAATTTATTTAGCTCATCTCGGTAGCTAGCCGCTTTTTCAAATTCTAATTCGCTTGCAGCCTTAAACATTTTTTTTCGTATTTCTTCTATGCGTTTTTTTAAGTTCTTGCCTTGTAAGATAACTTCATTATCAAAATCAATAATTTTACTATCGTGTTCATAAACACTACTTAAAATTTCAGTAATATTTTTCTTGATTGTGACAGGGGTTATATTATGTTGTTTATTATACTCAAGTTGTAATTGTCTACGTCTTTCGGTTTCAGATAAAGCTCTTTGCAAAGAGCCTGTCATTTTATCTGCATATAAAATTACTCTGCCTTCTATATTACGCGCAGCTCTACCAATAGTTTGAATAAGACTCGTTTCTGAACGTAAAAAGCCCTCTTTATCTGCATCTAAAATTGCCACTAATGCGCATTCTGGTATATCTAAACCTTCTCGTAATAAATTCACACCAACTAATATATCTATATCACCTTTACGTAATTTCTTAATAATCTCTATACGTTCTAAAGTATGCACTTCTGAATGTAAGTATGAGACTTTAATATTAAGTTCTTGTAAATATTCTGTTAATTGCTCAGCCATTTTTTTAGTTAAAGTTGTCACTAATATACGTTGATTGTTCTTTACTATGTGTTGCGCTTCATTAAGCAAATCTTCAACCTGATTATGTGCAGGACGTACTTCACATAACGGGTCTATTAAACCAGTAGGCCTCACAATTTGTTCTACTACATTGTTGTTTACTAATTCCATTTCATATTTACCTGGAGTGGCTGAGACGAAAATAGTTTGGGGACGCATTTTATCCCATTCTTCAAATTTAAGAGGTCTATTATCTAAAGCAGAAGGTAACCTAAAGCCATACTCTACAAGATTACTTTTTCTTGCTCTATCCCCATTATACATAGCCATTATTTGTGGCACTGTTACATGGCTTTCGTCTATAAATAATAACGCATCTTCAGGTAAATAAGAAAATAAAGTTGGAGGAGGGGCACCAGGCTTTTGTCCAGATAAATGTCTACTATAATTTTCAATTCCTTTACAACTACCTGTTTCAATTAACATTTCTATGTCGAATTGTGTACGTTTTTCTAATCTATGTGCTTCAATATTTTTAGTTAATTGCTCTAACTCTACTAGCCTTTCTTTAAGTTCTTGCTTAATTGTTCCTATTGCACGTTCTACCGTGGCACGTGGTGTAATAAAATGGCTATTTGCATAAATTACTACTTGATTTAATTTAGTAATTTGTTCTCCTGTAATAGCATCAAACTCTGTAATGCGTTCTAGCTCTTCACCAAAAAATGATAATCTCCAAGCACGTGTTGAATAATGGACAGGTAAAATATCGATACTATCTCCTCTGACTCTAAAACTTCCTCTCTCAAACTCTAAGTCATTTCTTTTATATTGTAGTTCTACTAGCCTCTTTAATAACGTATCTCTACTGATTATTTCCCCTTTTTTAAGTAATAAGACCATTTTGGAATAAAATTCTGGAGAACCTAAACCATAAATGCAAGAAACTGATGCGACCACAATAACATCTCTCCTCTCTAGTAAAGAGCGTGTTGCAGAATGGCGTAATAAATCTATCTGATCATTAATAGAAGCATCTTTTTCAATATATGTATCAGTTCTTGGTATATATGCTTCAGGCTGATAATAATCATAATATGAGACAAAATATTCAACTGCATTTTCGGGAAAAAAACTTTTCATCTCACTATATAATTGGGCTGCTAAAGTTTTGTTATGAGCCATAATTAAAGCTGGACGATTGGTTTTTGCTATAACGTGAGCCATAGTAAATGTTTTACCTGAACCAGTTACCCCAAGTAAAACCTGATTTTTATTACCACTATTTATAGATGCAGAAAGCTTTTTCAGCGCTTCCGGTTGAGCTCCAGCCAATTTATAATCAGATATTATTTTAAACATATATTAATAGAATTTTTAGATTTATTTAAAATATATAGTATTTAATTTAAATTATGTGTGCATTGTTCCTGGATCATGTACTACTTGCTCTATCTGATCCTATCTCTAATTTAAATTAATTCATTATAGTACATTACACAACTATATTGTTTAGTTCAAAATTTTAATTATATAATTAATAATTAAGAATGGTTTTTGCAAGAGCAAGAACATACACTTCCGATGCTCCAGCTGCTAATAAGAGTTTAGTACATTCATTAATAGTAGCGCTTGTTGTAATAACGTCATCAATCAACATAATTTTTTTACCAACAATTTGAGCTTTATATTTTTCCGGTACCAATAAAACATTTTTTATATTATGTATGCGCTCCTTATACTTTAATCCTGTTTGAGAACGTTTGTAATAACGTCTCTTTAAAATATAAGGAACAGTAGGTACTTTGCATAATAGACTTAGTTCTTGAGCAAGTAATAGAGATTGATTATACAATCTGGTCAATAATTTAAGTTTATGCAAGGGAACTGGTACTAATATATCTATAGATGGTAATATATCCTTAGCAGCTCGAAATAACCATTTTGCTAAATAAGGAGACAAATAAGTTTGGTCACTATATTTAAATTTGTAAATTATGTTTTTACTGTGTTCACTATATTTGAATACTATATAGGATTTTTTATACAAAGGTTTCTGGGTTAGACAGTGGCCACATAGCATAGCTTTTCCTGTGTCGTATTCAAAAGGGTGGCTACATATAGCACAACTAGGATTACAATGAAAATCTATTTTTATCCAGCATTCAGAACACAATCCCCCTATATCATGTGTTATATTATTGCATATAATGCATACCGGAGGAAATAGTATTTTTGCTATATTCTGAAATAGCTCAACTATAGGATAAGATAAGAGCTGCATTTCTAGAATGGAGAGATAATATCTAAAACTTGAGAACCTAAGCGTGGTTGCTGTAAATTAGAAATATTACCTTTACCACCATATGAGATTCTAGCCTCAGCAATTAAATCTGAACTAATAATGTTATCAGTTGTTAAATCTTCAGGCCTAATAATGCCTTCTACTATAATTTCTCTTAATTCATAATTTACTCTAACTTCTTGGTGACCACGTATTACTAAATTACCATTGGGTAATATCTGGGTTACTATAGCAGCAATTTGTGTTTGAACTGCTTCAGTACGTGCAACAGTACCTGAGCCAGACATATTATTACTAGTACTTAAATCTACAAGATTGGCTGGGTTGATGTTAGCAGAAATAGCTTTCTGTACAGTTTTTTCCAAGCCA
Source organism: Rickettsiales bacterium Ac37b (assembly GCA_000746585.2). Lineage (NCBI taxonomy): Bacteria > Pseudomonadati > Pseudomonadota > Alphaproteobacteria > Rickettsiales > Rickettsiales bacterium Ac37b. The sequence continues at coordinate 808,159 of CP009217.2, read as the reverse complement.
AAAAGACTATTTACACCATCTTTTTCTTTATTGCTTCTGACCTGTTCCGTTTTATTAGCCAAATTAGCTGTATCATTAATATTGATATTAACTTTTAAGATATCTCCTATCTTCCTTGCACGTTGATCTCTGAAAAAAAACCTACTTCCAGGAGTCCATAAAGAATTAGGATTGCTTTTTTCTACTATAACTTGCTCATGGGGTTCAGTAGGCCATTTTACTGGTGAATAATCTTGCCGGTCTGTGGGCATTTCTAATTTTCTAATCTCAGGAGGTTTACCTATATTCTTGAATCTTTCAGTATAATATTCACATCCTACTAAAGAAAACAATGCTATGATATAGTATAAACTGTAACTTCTTAATATATGATTCATATATGTCCCTTTTTTGTATACATGGAACCTTGTTCCTTGTATTATAGTAAATTGATATGAACTTGCGGACGCGGTTAACTCAAAGGTCTCCTACTATTTGTAGGTTTCGCTTATCGTTCCTAGTCCCAAATGCAACTTAATTTACTATACTCTCAACTAAATAAGCTATTGCTATATTTTACAAGTAAAGTCAATTATTTTACACGTACTTTATCTCTATCTTCAACAATAGCATTTAATATTGCGTTACTACGTTGATTTTTTACTTTAATTAATTCTCCTCTTGCTCCTGCCTCGAGCGCAATAACTTCTAGCTTTAGCATTAAATTGCCGCGTTCATATATAGCTGTCACTATATCATTTTTATTAATTATTTTAGGGGCTACTAGTTGATTTTCAGTTAAAACTTGATAGGCCGCAATACTATTTTTAGGAGTTTTATTCAGTAAAAAGGTACTATCTAATATAGTATTAGATTTAAGTTTAGAAATACTAATGCGCATATTATCTATATTATTAATACGAATTATTTCTCCAGAACGCATAGGTGATTTTAAGACAGGTGCTAAAACATATTCCTCATATTGCCCAGCAATAGGTATTTCTGTTTTTCCTAAAGAAGGAGATATAACTTCTATATATCCTGTAAAGCGCCGATTTTTTTTATTAATATTAGTTATACGAGTAGTAGAAAAATCAATTTCTTGCCAATTTATATAGACTTTTTTGGAAATCTCATAAGATATTTGGACATCTTCATTTAGATTATCAAATAATACTTTTTCATTTCTTAAGCAAGTCTTAATATCCTCTTTTAATTGCTTATCTATATCAGACAACGCTAAAACATTAGCTAGTAGGATAATTTGTATAATACATACTAGGATAAATTTCTTAAAACACTTTACCCACAAATTGCCATACCAAAGTATTTTTCTCATCTACTGCTACTTCATTTATTATAACTTTATTAAATCCTGCTTTGTTTGCTACATTTTCTAAATATCGCTTACTATAAGAAAAATTTTCCATTCGTTCATTTAATACTATATCATCTCCAATAGACTTTTCTACAGAAAACGCTAAAACCCCTCCAGGGTAGAGCATTTTTTTACAATGTGTTATAATTTCTTCCAAATCATTAGCATAATGTAATGAACACGCCGACATAATTATATGAAATTTCTTATCATGTTTTAGAATATAGTTATTAAAATCTGTTTTTAATAAATTATCATAAGCAGGTTTACCTGCTGCTTTAGCATATTTGGTTTGTACTAGCATCTGCGTGGAAATATCTATACCGGTTAAGAAATCTATAGAAGACCTTTCTTTAAAATATACACCACATAATCCTGTACCACAGCCCATATCCAGCACTTCTAATTTTTCAAAATGTTTAATTTCCCCAAGAGTTTGTATGGATTCAAAAAGTAAAATATGCCCTTTATAACCTTTTTTTTCTACAAAATCTTTATGATAGTTTTCTGCTAGATCATCAAAAAATTCTTCAACGATTGAAATAGGTATAAAAGAAATAGGGGATCGCTTTTTATCTATCGTAGCTAACATATATTGCGCTTCTACAAAATCAGCTTTGATTTTCAAACAATTTACAAAGTATTGAGCCGCTTTTTTGGTGTGCCCCATCACTAAATAGCAATAGCCTAATTTATAACAAGCCATTAAGTGATTTTTATTCAATAATAACACTATTTTAAAACGTAACTTAGCATCATAAATATTGCCCTTACGTAAATGAAATAGACCCAACTTATAATTAGTTTCAGGTAGGTTTTTAAGCTTTTCTATAATAACCTGTATGGATCCCATATAATCTAAATAAAATTTATATATATAATTCCACATACTTTTTATTTTATTTGTTTTATGGTCTAACACAATTTTGCTCTAAAATTAGTTGATTTACATGTCATTGATTATATAGTAAATATTATTATATAATGAGGGTATACACTATTATTTTAACAAAATTAGCATAATTATTATAGGACAAAAATGGCATTAATAGCAAAAAGGCTACAAAAAATAAAACCATCTCCTACCCTTGTGGTTACAAGTAAAGCTGCTGCTCTTAGAGCGCAAAATATAGATATTATTGGCTTAGGAGCAGGAGAGCCGGACTTTGATACACCTGAAAACATCAAAGAAGTTGCTATTACTGCCATTAAACAAGGGGCTACAAAATATACAGATGTGTCTGGGACTGCTGTACTTAAAAAAGCAATCTCTAATAAGTTTTTGACTGAAAATAATATAGAATATAAACCAGAACAAATTATTGTGGGATGTGGTGCTAAACATGTAATTTATAATGCCTTTATGGCATCGCTAGATACTGGTGATGAAGTTATTATACCATCTCCTTTTTGGACCTCTTATCCAGATATGGTATTAATGGCAGAAGGAGTACCTGTAGTAGTACCTTGTACTCAGCAAAATAATTTTAAACTTACTGCTAGTGCGCTTGAAAAGGCCATAACTGGTAATACTAAATGGTTAATATTGAATTCTCCTAATAATCCTACCGGAAGTGTATACAATAAGGAAGAACTAAGAGCATTAGCAGATGTATTACTTAAGTATGCCCATGTTAATATTATTAGTGATGATATATACGAGCATATTATTTTTGATAATCATAAATTTTATACGTTAGCACAGATTGAACCTAAGCTTTATTCGCGTATTCTCACTGTTAATGGTGTATCAAAATCCTATTCAATGACGGGCTGGCGTATAGGATATGCTGGAGGGCCTATAGATTTAATTAAGGCGATGACCATAATGCAATCTCAAAGTACGACTAATCCTTGTTCCATTAGTCAAGCAGCAGCACATGAAGCTTTGACTGGGACTCAAAGTTTTATGCCAGAAAATCAAACATTGTTTTCTAAGCGCCGTGATTTGGTACTCTCTATGCTAAGTGAGATAGAATTATTAAACTGTAATATACCAGAAGGTGCTTTTTACATATTTCCCAATTGCACTGCAATGTTTGGCAAGGTTACTCCTGAAGGTAAGATAATTAAAAACAGTGATGATGTAGCAGATTATTTGTTAGAAAAAGCACTAGTTGCAGTAGTTTCAGGTACAGCTTTTGGTATGGATGGATTTTTCCGTATCTCGTACGCTACTTCTGATAATTTACTGAAAAAAGCATGTGAGCGTATTGCAAATGCGTGTAAACTATTAAAGTAATAGTAAAAGACTCAATTATACAAGATAAAGTTTGAATATTTGAATCTGATAATATTTGAACTTGCGTATGTCATTGCGTTTCGTTATAAGTAAGCAAATTTTAACTTAATTTATTTTGTGAATAGTTCCATATATCACATGCTATTAAGTTAAAGATTTTAGTGCGAGTTAAGTTTAGTATTAGTTAGAAAAGCTGTGAGTTTGTTTTTCATGTTGTCACTAATTTGCTTAAAAGTGTTTTCTATGGAAGTTTGGTTTGAGGTGAAAGTTGCAAATTCAGAAGATGAGGCATAATAACTGTCAGAAGAAGTAATAGTGCCTTCTGAAATTTCTTTATTATTTTGATTATCAATTAATTTATATTCTACCTTTATTATAGAAGTATAGTTTAGAATTTGACTATTAGGGATAATAACCGCTGGGGTAAGTATTGGAATTAATTTTATATGCAATTTATATTGTATAGGCATAGATTTTTTTAGTGGATTGAAAGCTTCCTTAAGCTTGAGGTGTAATTTATTACCTAGTTCACCTTCAATTGGCTCTATCGATATAGATGCAAGCTCATCTGCTGTAGAGAAATTAAAATTCTGACTATATATAGGCTGAAAACCACAGGCAGAGATAAATAAGAACAATATAAAATATCTATACATTTATACCTTGATAAAATTATTTTTATAGAACGATATTTACAATACGATTAGGTATAATTATAACCTTTTTTATTACCTTATCATTTAATTGGTTTTGTATATTTGGTAGCATCAATACCTGCTTTTCTAAGTTAGCGGGATCTAAGTTTGCTTCAACCTCTATTGTGTTTTTCAGTTTACCATTAATTTGAACAGCTATAACAACTGTTTTGTCCTTAATAAGTTCTGGATCATATATAGGCCATTCTTCTAATACTAACATATTATTATGACCAAGCTTACTCCATAATTCTTCACTTGTATGCGGTATAAAGGGTTGTAATAATTTTACAGCTGTTATTATACCTTCTTCAAGTATAGACCTTATATAAGGATTTGAAGGAGATAATTCTTCCAAACTATTTGTTAACTCTCTAATTCGAGCAATTGCCTTATTAAAATGATTTTTATCAATATCTTCTGTAACGTTATAAATAGTTTTATGTATTAAAGTAGTAATTTTAGAATATAGTACATTATCTTTACCTGTGTCTTCAGTAGTTTCAGGATTTATATATTGATCTACTAATTTAAAGAGTCTTAATATATAGCGCCATGCTCCTTCTACGCCACTATATGACCATTCTATATCACGTTCTGGTGGATTATCCGATAACATAAATAGCCGTGCAGTATCAGCTCCATATTCATTGATTATACTCGTTGGGTTAACAAGATTTTTTTTCGATTTACTCATTTTCTCTACGCGGCCTTTAATAATGGGCTCATTAGTAGATTTTTGTATTAATTGCCCCTGATTATCATACATTACTTCATCAGGATATAGCCATGTTCCTTGTTTGGTAGTGTAGGTTTCATGACAAACCATTCCTTGAGTTAACAATTTATTAAAAGGCTCTTTTATATTTAGATAACCACATTTTTTGAGCGCTAGAGTAAAAAACCTTGAATATAATAAATGTAATACAGCATGCTCTATTCCACCTATATACTGATCAACTGGTAAAAAATGATTGCACGCTTCTTTATTTAACATTTCACTAGCATAAGGGTCACAAAATCTTGCGAAATACCAAGAAGAGTCAAAAAAAGTATCTAGAGTATCAGTATCGCGCTCTGCTTTCGCTTCGCATTTCGGACAAGTTACATATTTCCATGTAGGATGATGTTCAAGAGGATTGCCTCTTTGATCAAAACTTATTTCTTCTGGTAATAGTACCGGCAATTGATTGTCGGGGACAGGAACAACACCACAATGGTTGCAGTGAATAATGGGTATAGGGCACCCCCAATAACGCTGTCTTGAAATACCCCAATCTCTTAACCTATAATTTATTGCTTCTTCACCTTGCTTTAATTGTACTAATTTTTGAACTATTACTAGTTTGGCTTCATGAACCATTAAGTCATTTAAGAAGTCTGAATTTGTTATTTTATTATCTTCAACTACAGTTATAATAGGCAATTTATATAATTTAGCAAATTCCATATCACGTTCATCATGAGCAGGACAACCAAATATAGCGCCGCTACCATAGTTGGATAATACAAAATTAGCGATATATATAGGGAGAGGGGAATCTGATAAAAAAGGATGCTCTACAAATAGACCGGTATTTATTCCCTTTTTTTCACGAGTTTCTATGGTGGCTTCAGATACGTCAGATTTATTACATTCTTCAATAAATTGTGCCAATTCAACATTATTTTTACTTAATTCTATCGCTAAATGATGATCAGGAGCAATGGCAACAAATGAAGCTCCAAAAATTGTTTCAGGACGGGTAGTAAATACTTCTAATTGTTTTTTTTCCCCTAGAATGTTAAAAAAGATTTTTGCACCTGAAGATTTTCCTATCCAGTTTTCTTGCATTAATTTAACATTAGCAGGCCAATCAGGCAAAGTATCTAACCCTTGAATTAACTCATCTGCAAAATCTGTAATTCTTAAAAACCATTGAGTTAAATTTCTTTTTTCTACGACAGCTCCAGAACGCCATCCCTTACCATCTATTACCTGCTCATTGGCCAAAACGGTTTGATCTATAGGATCCCAATTTACTACTGATTCTTTTCTATATACCAAATTATGCTGCATAAACAGTAAAAATATTTTTTGTTCATGTCTATAATATTTTGGATCACATGTAGCCATTTCTCGTGACCAATCATAAGAACAACCTACAGATTTTAGCTCTGTTTTCATAGTAGCTATATTACTATAAGTCCATGTACTAGGCGGAATATTATTATCTATAGCAGCATTTTCAGCTGGTAAACCAAAAGCATCCCAGCCCATAGGATGTAATACATTAAACCCTTGCGCTCGTTTAAATCTTGCTATTACATCTCCAATAGCATAATTGCGCAGATGTCCCATATGTATACGCCCAGAAGGATAAGGCCACATTTCAAGTACATAATATTTTGGTAAAGAGAAATCCTGCTTAGTGGCAAATACATTAGAATCATCCCAATTATTCTGCCACTTAGCTTCCAATTTTAGCTGTTCTTCTAAATTATGCATATTAATTTACATTAATTTTAAGTTTTATAAGCACTTTATTTTGTTTCTTGAGCAATACGTAATTGTCTAGCTTTAGTAAGAATTTTATCTTCTAATTCTCTTGCAACACTATCGCTTACCTCTATATCACGCCATACAAAAATTTTATTATTAAGACGCTGTTTAAATACCTTGACTTTTAATGCCTCTGCCCTTAGTTCTGGGCCTAAAATTAATACATTTACTTTAATTCTTTCACCAGGAACTCTAGGATGTTCATACCAATCTGTGACGAGTACACCCCCTGCAGAGTCACTACTTTGAATAGGCATAAAATCTAATACACTTAATGATGCATACCATAAATAATTATTTACTCTTGAATTGTTAGATGCATTTTTACTAGAGCTGCTGCCTGCTCCAAATAAAACTATGCCTCCTTCTGGGTCTTCATTTACTAATGAACCTACCCGTTCTTCACGCATAGTTTCTGCATCTTTAGGATATACACTTTCAACTTTAGCGTTTTTACATCCTAATAATAAACTTATTAATATAATACTTACTAAATAAAAATTAGATATTTTTTTCATTTAAACAATAACCTTATTTAAGATATTTCAAAATATTTGCTATATACAAGCGATACAATAAAACTTAAGAAAGTTTGATCTGAATCTTGCATACATTAATTACAATATGTCTTTATTTCTAGCAAATCTTTTTTATAAACTATTTTGCTTACGTAATAAATACCTTTCTTTATAATTTAAGTTAAGATTATTTTAACGGCTTTCTTATAAATTAATAATAGTTTTAAGATTGAATATCTGCTCACATATATTTAAAGGAGCCGAAATGGTACAAATTATTACTATAGCCCAGCAAAAAGGCGGATCAGGTAAAACTACTATTGCTGCACATCTTGCTATATCTTTAATATATAACAATAGCAGTGTAGCATTAATTGACATTGATCCCCAGAATAGCTTATCTACTTGGTATGCTCAAAGGCATAAATATTCTGGTGCGAATTCTAATTTACATTTAACAACTACCAGTGGGTGGCGTATAAGTAGTGAATTAGCTAGATTAAAACAAATCTACGATTTTATTATTATAGATAGTCCACCTCATATTGCTACAGAAACAAAAACAGCGATGAGAGCTGCGGATTTAGTAATTATACCTGTACAACCTACACCCACTGATATATGGGCTACACAAGCTACAGTGGAGATATCTAATAAAGAACGCAAATCTTTTGTTACTCTATTAAACAGAGTAGCTCCTAATTCAAAACTTCTGCAAAAGCTTGGGCCTTCTTTACCAAATTTATTACAAAATTATATAGGAAATAGGGTAGCATTCGCTTCATCTATGCTTGAAGGAAAATGCGTACTTGAAACAGAACCTAACAGCATCGCTGCAAGAGAAATAGAGAATATAGTAACGGAGCTATCTTTAGGCTTCTTTAATAAAGCAGTCCTACCTTCATATGAATTAGCTTAATCTATAGATAAGCTAGATATCTATGTGAGAGGTTTATAAAAATTACCTTTGATTTTGCTGTTCAGTATTTTGCTTGTTATCAGGAATGTATTTTTTCACAAACTCGGTTTTTTGAGCATAAAATTTCTCTCTATGTTCTGGATTCGATTTTGCTAATGACGAGAAAAACTGTCTTCCTTTTTCAAAAATATTTACTCCAACTACTTCAGCAGGTTTTTTCTCACTTAATTTCTGAAGGAAGTCTTGTTTCATGTTATCCATTATTTCAATAGCATGAGTTTTTTCTGTAGGTGTTAAATTAAAATTTTTTTTATCAGAAATTTTATCTAATATCTCTCCTAATACCTCTCTAGACATGTGTAATGCTTCTGATAATTTTTTGCTGCTTAAAGCTAAAATCAAACCTATCATTACTAATTTTAATAACCTTAGCGATGCTATTGATTATGGCTTCTCTATGCCATTCTCAACTTAATTGACTATATAGTAGCTCCATGAAAATTAGGCGCTCCTGTGAAATTTACATGTTTAAAAGAAGTATTTAATATGGTACTATTTTGGAAAGAAATATTATTTAAAGTGCTATCTGAAAAATTAAATCCTTTTATATCTGCATTACTAAAATCTATATTAGGTAACGTTTGAGAAGATAGATTACGTGATCTTAATGTGTAAATTAGCTTTTTAGTATCGTAATTAAGCACATTAGCAGATTTTTCTATCTCTGCTGCTCGCTTTATAAGCCTTTCAGTGATAGGTATTTTTTTATCCATAAATTTATGTGTATTATCAGGGTGCAAAACATTTGGATCGAATGAAGGTGTGCTCTGACGACTTTCATGTAAAATAGCTTGTAGATTAGTTTGAACTTCATGGTTTATTTTACTACTACTTCTAAATAATGAAAAAATATTAATATTGATAAAGTTCTTAAAGGCTTGTCTTAATATATCTCTAACATTTGAATCTTTAAGTAATGGAATAGCGTTTAGTATAGCACGTATATAATTACCTTGTATGTAATGATTACCAATGTTAAGCAATCTTTCATTATTATCTCTAACAATAGCTATAATTTGTTTACTATTAATATCTAAATATTCAGTAAGGATTCCTTCTTGGCTCATAGCATTTTTTAATATTAAATCTATACTGCTATGATGTTTTTCAAAAAATTCTGATAGATCTTGAAAAAGTAAATCTTGAGAATTATATTTCTTTATAAGACTTGAAAACTGATTAATACCATTAAGCAAAATTTGATTTTTTTCTTTATCATAAGTGTTAAGTTGCTTATATATAGAATTTATTTTGCTCTCATTCTTGGGGGCTGCTTTTTGAAGAGATAGTAGAGTTTCATTAAGACTCAGGATTTTATTATCTAGCATTTGAAATTTATATACTGTACTTAGAATGGACATAATTTCAGAATCATCACGTACCAAGTTTGCAGATACAGCTTCTGATAATCTAGATAACATTAATATACTATCTTTAAAGATTTCACCTGCATTATCTACGCCTATTAATGTAATCTGTAGAGGTTTATAATTTAACTCTTTTATTTGAGTATTGAGTAAAGTTTCAAAAGTTGGTGTTATAGCATCAGCAATATCTTGTATTATAAAGCTATTTTGATGTAATAACTTGGCAGAAGTATTCAGTAATATTTCTGCTTCTTGCTGCTTATATTTGAGTAAAATGTTATCAAATTGAAGCTCATTAACTTGAGATCCAGAAATATTGATTGTTTCCTGCCATTCTCGAGGCAAGCGCTTTATAGATTCTGTAATTTGATTATAAAAATCTTGAGGATTAATTGTAATAGGCATGGTACTAAGGGTTAGAGCTAATTCTTGTTTAATATAGTCAATTAAGTTGAGAATGGCATAGAGAAGCCATAATCAATAGCATCGCTAAGGTTATTAAAATTAGTAATGATAGGTTTGATTTTAGCTTTTAAATGAGCCCAATATTTTTCAATTGGGTTGAGATCAGGAGAGTAAGGTGGTAAGAATAAAAGTTTACAGCCTATATCTTCTATTAAATTCCTAGTTCTAGCTGACTTATGGAACGTTGCATTATCAAGTATTACAACTTGACCAAATCTTAGTTCGGGCACCAAACACTGACTAACCCACTCGTTAAAAACTTCTGTATTACATGTGCCCTTGAAACACATTGGCGCAATAATTTTCTTCCCAACCTTACCTGCAATAAAGCTTTCTCGATCATGTTTTTTACCTGAGATATCACCATAAACTTTACTTCCTCTGAGACTGTATCCCCAAGAATAGTACAAATAGCTATCAATTCCACTCTCATCAATATAAACTATATCTTCCGCTTTATAGTTTGCGATAGCTGCCAAAAATAATTGCCGTTTTGCTTCATCCCGTTCACGATAGAGTGTGGTCTTTTTTTTCGTGTGATCCCCAAAGTCTTGAATGCCAAACAGATAGCAGCTGTAGACACATTAAAAACCTTTGCAAAATCAGATAATAGCCAATTGCTGTTTTTAGACACCTCGTTTAATAATTTGATTGGATCAAGCTTCTTCCATGGCTTAGCTGCTCGTGTGGCTGCTAAATTCCCGGATTTCGATCTCGATAACCATCTATAAATTGTTCTTTCACCTATGCCAAAAATTCTTGCAGCTTCTTCTCTGGTATAACCTTTATTAACATAGTGAATTACTTTTTTACGTAAATCTAAGGAATATGCCATTGCTTCTACTGTTTTGGGTTTATGAGCTTTTTAATATATCATATATCATGTCTTTATCAACTTAATTTACTATATATTTACCTTGTTATCATTTTTTTTAAAGATAGCTATTAATTTAGGGTTGGAGAAAATTTCTTTAATATATTCTATAAGTTTATTAATAAATTCCGAAAGTTTATTATTGATTTGTTTATCAGCTATTGTTCCTTCCTTACTGCTTATTATGGACTGGATAGCACTATTTAAAAATTTTGTATCGGCTTTATGTTCTAGTTTTCTAAATTTTAAATTATTCTGGCCAGTAAAAAAACTAGGATTATCTAAAACTAATTGTTTGATCCTCTCTTGATCAAATTTATATTGTCCTTTTTCATCTTTGCTAATGGCTAAATCCAGTTTTATTTGGGTAGATAGATTCTTTATAGAGACTTGTCTATTAATCATTTTTGTTGATAAATAATCACCTATTTTATCTAGGCTAATATTTTCTTCTTTCTTTAATGACATTCCTATACGTCGTGCAAAACTTTCTATTCCTTGATTATCATAAAATTTTCCTACTTCGTTTAAACTCTGTTTAATATTTTGTTTAATTTCTTTTGTAGGCACTGCTGCAACTTTATCTAAAGCGTCTGTAAAATAGTTCGATATATATAATTTTCTATTATCAACGCTATAATCCCAAAAGTGATTGGTTGGTTTGCCTGGTATTAAATATTTTGTATGACCAAATAAGCTTATTTCATCTGCTATATTATGAAAAGCCCATCCAAAATCTAGAGTGACTGTAGAATCTATTTTACCGTGTTTATTGCGTGTAACTCCTAAATTACCCCAGTGTATATCTCTATTTTCGTGCCACAGCGTTGCAGCAAGTATATCTTCAAGTCCATAATTATGTTCTTTCGTTGCTTGTACCTTATTAATTATTTCAGATACTTTATCTGAATGTAATAATTTAGTAAATTTAGGTCTTTCTGAAAAACCTGCTTCTTTAAACAAATCAGTAAAGTTATTAAAGAATACTGAACCTATATATACATTACTGCTGAAACCATTAGTATTTTTTTCTGTTGTATCAGTATTTTGATCCCATTTTGCTAAAAAACAATCTGCTGCTTTATTAGTAGTTAATTTATAGAGCTGTGATGCAACATATTCAGAAATTATTTCACCATCTTCTCGTCCTTGTTTAAATAAGATAGTAGTTTTTGTACCATTATGTTCTAATTGATATATTCCACCATGGGTACCACTGTCTGTGGCTCCTCCAGATTTTTCTCCCATTTTGGTATAATCTCTTATGTAAGGAGAATGACGACTTACTTGCGTATTGTTTTTTATCTTCATTTTTGTGCCAATTTTATATTAATAATGCTTTTATATTGATATTTTTTCACGTAATATCTGAACTGTAAAATCTATCATAATCAAACATGATTAATATTTTAATAACAAATTCTGTTTTTTTTGAATTATTTATATATAGCTCCTTATGTTGTCTGTAACCGTAATTGAAGAAGCCTATAACCGTATTAAAGGATATTTACATAGAACACCAATTCTGTATTCAACCTTTTTAAACCATTTATTAGGTAGTAATATATTTTTTAAAGCTGAAGCTTTACAAAAAGTAGGTTCTTTTAAAGTACGAGGTGCTTTAAATACCCTTTTAGCATTAAATGAACAGGGTGATTTACCTAAACAAGTAGTAGCTTTTAGTTCGGGTAATCACGCTCAGGCAGTGGCATGGGCTGCAAAAATTCTGGATATAGAGTCTACTATATATATGTCTCCTAATTCATCTTTATTAAAACGTCAAGCTACGAAATCCTATGGTGCTAATGTTATGGTGGCATCTTCTAGAATCGAAGCAGAAGAGAGAGCAAAAGAATATACTGATAAAAATGCATATTTTATTCATCCTTCTAATAATGATTATATTATTGCAGGAGCAGGGACTGCTTGTTTTGAAGCATTACAAGATATTCCTACTAATATAGATGCAATTTTTGCTCCTTGTGGAGGAGGAGGTTTGTTATCAGGCACATACTTAGCTGTTCAAAAATTAGCTCCCGGGGTTAATGTATATGGGGCTGAACCAATAGAAGCTAATGATGCAAGTAAGTCTCTGAAACTAGGGAATATAATTAAATTTCAAGATGAGCCCTCTACGATAGCGGATGGTGCTAGAACTTTAGCTGTTTCAGATAAGACTTTTGAGTATTTAAAGAATTTATCTGGTATATATGAAATTACTGAACCAGAGATAATTTATTGGACATGTTGGTTAATGCATTTACTTAAAGTTATGTGTGAACCTACAAGTGCTTTATCTATGGCTGCTGCAGTACACTGGTTAAAAACTCAGAAGCCCGGTAAAAACTTGTTAGTTATATTATCAGGTGGTAATATAGATCATTATACGTTTAATAACTTATGGAAACAAAATTATTTAGATATTTTACCTAATTTAGATATAGATCAAATCATAAATAAAGATGCATTATAAAGAAAAAATTGATAAATCACAAAACTTACGTCACTTAGTATTAGAGGATTTACAAGGTGTTGATAAGCTTATAGCCAGTTCTTTGCAAGGTAAAGAAGCCCTTATATTATTGCTTGCTAATCATTTGATGTCTGCTGGAGGAAAAAGACTCCGTACTATATTAGCGCTTGCTTCAGCAAAGTTATGTAATTATACAGGTGAGTATCATATTTTTATAGCAGCTGCTATAGAATTTATTCATGCTGCTACTTTATTGCATGATGATGTAGTGGATGAAAGCAACTTACGTAGAGGCGTTCCTACGGCCAATAGTACGTGGGGTAACAAAGCAAGTATTTTAGTTGGAGATTATTTTCTTGGTCAAGCCTTTCGTTGGCTTGTTGATAGTCAATCTATGAGAGCATTAGAGATATTGTCTGATACTTCTACTATTATTGCTGAAGGTGAAGTTATGCAGCTAGATAATATGAATAATGTGGCATTATCAGTAGAAAAATATTTGGAAATTGTAAAAGCTAAAACAGCAGCTCTTTTTGCTGCTTCTTGTCAGGTAGGAGCTGTAATTGCAAATAGACCAGTAGAAGAAGAAAGTGCTTTATACAATTTTGGTTTAAATTTAGGCATAGCTTTTCAAATAATGGATGATATTCTAGATTATAATTCTAATCAAAATCAGCTAGGTAAAGCTATTGGTGATGATTTTCGAGAGGGAAAAATGACGTTGCCTGCTATTATAGCATATAATTTTGGTACTAAAGAGGAGCAATTATTTTGGCATAGAACAATTGTACAGTTAGATCAAAATTCTTCTGATTTAGAAATGGCAATAAATTTAGTACATAAATATAATAGCATAGATTTAAGTATAGAGTGCGCGGGAGTATATATAGATAATGCTTGTAGTTCTATAAATATATTCCAAGATTCAGCAATGAAATCTGCATTGGTTAATCTATCAAAAAACTCTTTGCAAAGGTTGTATTAATTTTTATTAGCAATTTAAATTAATTTTTGATATATTCAAGACTTTCTTACACGGTTATATATTAATTTGGTTGCTTATATTTAAGTAAAAAGAGTTTTTACCACTTTAAAGAGGGATATCCAAATTAGATAATAGCTTATTTAGGTATATAAAATAATTTGTATTATGTTAGAAATTAATAAAGAACCAAACGATACAAAAGTTGTAGTTGCTATGTCCGGAGGGGTTGATAGTTCAACTGTTGCCGCATTATTATGTGATAAAGGATATCAAGTTATAGGTATTACTTTACAACTTTATAATACTCCCATTTCAAATACTAAGACCAAAACTTGTTGTGCTGGTCAAGATATACATGATGCTAAAATGGTAGCAAATAAGCTGGGTATACCTCATTATGTGTTAAATTACGAATCAATTTTTCAGCAAGAAGTTATTGAAGATTTTGCGAATAGCTATTTAGAAGGGGAAACTCCTATCCCCTGTGTGCGCTGTAATCAAACAGTAAAGTTTCGTGATTTATTAAAAGTTGCAAAAGATCTAAATGCAGATGCTTTAGTTACAGGCCATTATGTAAGACGTAAAAAAGGTATAAATGGTGCAGAACTATATAAAGCTGTAGATCCAAGTCGTGATCAAAGTTATTTTCTTTTTGCAACAACTCAAGAACAATTAGAGTTTTTACATTTTCCTTTAGGAGAGTTACATAAATCTGAAACAAGAAGATTAGCAGAATTTTATGGACTAAATGTAGCTAATAAGCCAGATAGCCAAGATATATGTTTTGTAGCTAATAGCACGTACAATAATATTATAGAAAGGCTGAAGCCAGGTGCAGCTGAAGAAGGGGATATTGTTCATGTTGATGGTAGAGTTTTAGGAAAGCATAAAGGTATAATCCATTATACTGTTGGACAAAGGAGAGGTTTAGGTATTGCGAGTTCTGATCCGTTATATGTTGTAAAAATTGATGCTTTAAATAAAAGAGTAGTTGTTGGTGATGAATCACATTTGTCTACAGTTTCATTTATTATTAAAGAAGTAAATTGGTTAGAAGATCTGTATAATATAGGGGAAGTAACTGTAAAGGTTAGATCTTCTCATGTAGGTGTCCAAGCTAAGATAGAGATAATGGATAATCATTTGGCGAAAGTAACATTATTAACACCTGAGCGTGCTATAGCTCCAGGTCAAGCTTGTGTTATATATGATAATGATAAAGTGCTGGGAGGTGGATGGATTACTAAGGACATTTTTATATAGCAAAATTTAGGAAATACAAATATAGAAAAATTTTTGTACAGAAAGAATTATTATGTGTTGCTGCTAAACTTGCCTAAATTTAATATTATTCAACATAAAAAATGTTATATTTTTCTATATTTGTATTCTATTTCCTAAAAAACATTGATTTTTGCAAAAGTCTGATATATTACGAGCACAATATTATAGCTAATAAAAGGATATTATAAAAAGACTATTAGCTTTTTATATATAGTAAATTAAGTTGAATTCGGGATCGAGTGAGCTCAAAGCTCTCCTACTGTTTGTAAGCTTCGCTTATCGTTGAGTCCCGAATACAACTTAATTTACTATATTTAAGTAATCCTTAATAAAAGCGTGTAAGTATAGCTATAATCAACAAGCTAAAAGGAGAAATAATGAAATTATTTAATACGCAAAATATTAAATCTATACGTGAATTATCTAGTAATAATTCTAAGATGGATAAGACTTTAGGTCCTATAGATTTGTTATTATTAGGTGTAGGTGCAGTAATAGGTACGGGTATTTTTGTATTAACGGGTATAGCATCACAATATTCTGGCCCTGCTTTGTTTTTTTCTTTTTTAATTAGTGCTGTGGTCTGCATGTTTGTTGCTTTGGTATATACTGAAGTTGCAGCTATGATCCCTACTTCAGGGAGTGTATATACCTATTCTTATGTAGCGCTAGGTGAAATTTTTGCCTGGATTAGTGCATGTCTATTAATTTTAGAATTTTCTGTGGGTGCAATGACTGTTGCTGTTGGATGGTCTAGCTATATGGTAGAGATATTAAGGCAGGGTGGGATTGAATTACCTGTTATGTTCACAACTCCTTATTTTGGTGGAGGAATGATTAACTTGCCTGCAGTGATTATATCCCTATTTTTGACTTTTATTTTAGTACGAGGCACTCAAACAGGTGCTTTAATTAATAATACTTTAGTAGCTGTTAAATTATTAGCAATATTTATATTCCTTATTATTGCAGCACCGCATTTTTCTTTAAATAATTGGGATGATTTTACACCTTTTGGTGTAAACGGTGTAATCAAAGCGGCGGCAGTAGTATTACTAGCCTATACTGGTTTTGATTCTTTGGCTACTACAGTTGAAGAATGTAAAAATCCAAAACGTGATATTACTATTGGTTTAATAGGATCTTTGGTAGTATGTGCTATATTATATATGGCGGTAGCAGCGATGCTAACAGGTATAGTTCCTTATAGTGAATTAAATAATGCTAAACCTTTGGCATATGCTTTAAAGAGAAATGGTAGCAATATTGGTTCTGCCTTGGTTGCAGTTGGAGGTATGGCCGGAATGACTACTGTGATTCTAGTAAATATTTATGCTCAATCACGAGTTTTGTTTGTTATGTCTCGTGATGGACTGTTACCGGGAGTTTTTTCAAAATTACATACTAAATATCATACACCATATCTAAGTGTTATAGTTGTAGGTATAGTAGTATCTATCATTGCTGGTCTTGTGCCTATAAATGTTTTAAGTAGTTTGGCAAGTATGGGAACTTTATCTATATTTATTATAGCATCAATAGTTGTTGTAGTACTTAGAAAACAATATCCAGATATAGAGCGTCCTTTTAAATGTCCTGTAGTATATTTAATTAGTATACTTTCTATTGTATGTTGCGGTTATTTATTTCTCCAACTCATTCCTGAAGCAGGCATATACTATATAATATGGTTATTTATAGGTTTAATTTTATATTTTATATGTAAATTGAAATGCAGCAGAGTAGATATAAAGAATATGTTGGAATCAAAATAATATGAATTTATTTAGAATTAAAAATATTCATGCAGTGCAAGAGGTAAATTCTGCTCATACTTTAAAAAAAAGTTTAGGGGAGCTTGATATATTATTAATGGGAATTGGAGCTGTTGTAGGTACGGGTGTTTTTGTAATGACAGGAGTTACAGCTGCGCAATATACAGGTCCTGCGATTATGTTATCTTTTTTATTTGCAGGAATATCTTCAATTTTTGTAGCGCTTGCCTATATTGAGATTGCTGCTATGGTGCCTACATCTGGTAGTGTTTATAATTATGCTTATATTTCTTTAGGAGAAATAATAGCTTGGATTGTAGGATGGAATATACTACTTGAATATACTGTATCAGCAACTACTATTGCTGCTGGTTGGTCAGGGTATATTGTAGGTATTTTGGAAGCTGTAAATATACATTTACCTCATGCTTTAATAACAGTACCTGCCCATGGAGGTATTATTAATATACCGGCTATTATTATATGTTTCTTTGTATCAATGCTGCTTATACTTGGCACAAGGGAAAGTGCAAAATTAAATGGTGTACTAGTAATGGTAAAATTAGGTGCAATTTTTATATTTCTGGTATTATCAGCTCCACATTTTGAGTTACGGAATTGGGATAATTTTTTACCTTTTGGGATGCAGGGTGTATTAACAGGAGCTGCTACAATTTTTTTTGCTTTTACCGGATTTGACCTTTTATCAACAGCTACGGAAGAATGCAAAAATCCAAAACGTGACATAGTTATAGGTTTGATAGGTTCTTTATTGGTATGTACTTTGGTCTATGTATTGGTTGGAGGTATGTTAACTGGTATTGTACCTTATGATGAACTAAATAATGCAGAGCCCCTTGCTTCTGCGATGCGTAAAAATGGAAGTAACATAGGTTCTGCACTTGTAGCAACAGGGGCATTAGCGGGTATGACTACTGTGTTAATTGTACAACTATATGCTCAATCGAGATTACTTTTCTTTATGTCTAGAGATGGCATGTTACCTTCTATATTTAGTAAATTTCATCATAAATATAAAACTCCGTATTTGAGTAATATTATTATAGGTCTTATAGTATCTTTAATTGCTGGGCTGACACCGATTGAAATTATGGGTAATTTAGCTAGTACTGGTACCTTAATACAATATATAACTGTCTCTATTATTGTGCTTTATATGCGTAATAAACGTCCTAATATAGAACGTCCCTTTAAATGCCCTTATGTTTATATTATAGCACCACTTGCTATAATATTATGTGTATTTTTAATATATCATTTACTATCTTATGCGACATTAGTATTTATATTTTGGGGAATTTTAGGATTAGTGATATATTTTATTTATAGTTATCAAAATAGTCAGCTCTATAGAGCAAAAAATAATACTTGATAATTAAGCGCTTTAACTATAATTTTCCAAATTGGTATAAATTCTTGAGAGCAAGCTAAATATGACCAAAACTAATCAACAAAAGACTAAAGCAATAAAGAAAGAAACTTTATCTGCATCAAAGCTTACAAAATTATATACAGATATGCTACTCATTAGGCGTTTTGAAGAAAAAGTTGGCCAGATGTATGGTATGGGATTAATAGGCGGCTTTTGTCATCTTTATATAGGTCAAGAAGCTGTAGTTGTTGGTATGCAAGATGTACTTAAAAAAGGCGATGCAGTAGTTACAAGTTATCGAGATCATGGCCATATTTTAGTTGCAGGTATAGATCCTAAATTAGTGATGGCAGAATTGATGGGTAAAGCTACGGGTTGTTCACGCGGGAAAGGTGGATCAATGCATATGTTTGATATAGAAAATAATTTTTATGGCGGGCATGGCATAGTAGGTGCACAAGTACCTATAGGTACAGGGGTAGCTTTTGCAATGAAATATAAGGGTTCTGATAATATTAGTTTGGCTTATTATGGCGATGGTGCTGCACATCAGGGGCAAGTGTATGAATCTTTTAATATGGCTAAATTATGGAATTTACCTATTATATATATATTAGAAAATAATGAATATGCGATGGGTACTTCAGTTGCACGTAGTACTTCAGTTACCGATTTATATAAACGTGGAGAATCATTTGGTATACCTGGTATAAGGGTAGACGGTATGGATATATTTTCAGTACGTAAGGCTGGAGAGGAAGCCGTAGAATATGTGAGAAGTGGCAAAGGGCCAATATTACTTGAAATGAAAACCTATCGTTATCGGGGACATTCTATGTCAGATCCTGCTACCTATCGTTCAAAGGAAGAGGTATCTTGTGTACGTGAGCAACATGATCCTATTAATACTTTAAAACAACATATGTTAGATAATAAAATCTGTGTAGAAGAAAAATTTAAAGATATTGAAAAAGAAATAAAAGATATTGTAAATGAAGCAGTGGAGTTTGCTAAAAATAGTCCTGAACCAGATAATAGTGAGCTTTATACAGATGTTTATAGCAATAATGAGTTGAGGTAATTATGAAGCATATTACTGTACGTGAAGCTTTACGTGATGCTATGGCAGAAGAGATGCGTAAAAATCCTGATGTACTAATCATGGGAGAAGAAGTAGCTGAATACCAAGGGGCTTATAAGGTTACGCAAGGTTTGCTTAGTGAATTTGGTGATAAACGTGTAATTGATACTCCAATAACTGAACATGGTTTTACAGGGCTGGGAGTTGGAGTTGCCTTTGCAGGATTAAGACCTATTGTAGAGTTTATGACTTTTAATTTTGCTATGCAAGCTATAGACCAAATTATAAATTCTGCTGCTAAAACACGTTATATGTCTGGTGGGCAACTTAAATGTCCTATAGTTTTTAGAGGTCCTAATGGTGCTGCTGCGCGAGTGGGAGCACAACATTCGCAATGTTATGCAAGTTGGTATAGTCATATACCTGGTTTAAAGGTTATATCTCCTTATTTTGCTTCAGATTTTAAAGGCTTATTAAAAGCAGCAATCAGAGATGATGATCCGGTAATTTTTTTAGAAAATGAAATTTTATATGGGCATAGTTTTGATGTGTCTGATGAAGAAATTATATTACCTATTGGTAAGGCAAGAGTAGTGAGAGACGGGCGTGATATTACTATTACAGCTTTTTCACTGCAAATGAAGTATGTTCTTGAGGCAGCTGAAATTTTGGCTAGCGAAAATATTAGTGTTGAAGTAATAGATTTACGTACTTTACGTCCTTTAGATACTGACACAATTCTTACCTCTGTGAAGAAGACTAATAGGTTACTTACAGTAGAAGAAGGGTGGGGTTTTGCAGGCATTGGTGCTACTATATCAGCAATTGTTATGGAACAAGCATTTGATTATCTAGATGCTCCTGTACATAGGGTATGTGCTAAGGATGTGCCGTTACCATATGCAGCTAATTTAGAAAAGATAGCACTTCCACAAACACAAGATATCGTAGATGCTGTGCGTATGATTTGTTATAAAAATAGATAAGGGAAATTATTATGCCTATAGAAGTATTGATGCCTGCACTTTCACCTACTATGACAGAAGGTAATTTATCTAAGTGGTTAAAACAAGAAGGAGATAAAGTATCTCCAGGTGATGTTATAGCAGAAATTGAAACTGATAAAGCTACTATGGAAGTAGAAGCAGTTGATGAAGGTATTTTAGGCAAAATATTAATACAAGCTGGTACTCAAGCTGTACCTGTTAATCAATTAATTGCTCTAATACTTGAAGAAGGAGAAGAGGCTTCAATTTTAAATAGCTATAGTGCAAGTAGTTCTGTACTTGCTGTAGATACCAAAAGTAATGAATCTGTTACTATTACACAGTCAAATATAAGTGTAAATACTGTTTCAGCGAATATTACTGATACAAAAAGAACTTTTGCTTCGCCTTTAGCGAAAAGATTAGCTAAAGAATTAAATGTAGATATTAATACAATTCAAGGTCACGGGCCTCATGGTAGAGTGATCAAAGATGATGTTTTAGAAGCTTCTAAAAATCCTGCGCTTGTCTCTTGTAGTTCAAAAGTACCTGTAGTTAATACATCAGGGTTATATAGAAATCCTGAGGAATATGTTAAAATTCCTAATGATAATATGCGTAAAGTTATTGCTAAAAGATTACTTGAATCTAAACAAACTATACCGCATTTTTATTTAAATATAGAATGTGAAATGAGTAAATTAATGACCTTGCGTCAGACATTAAATTCATCTACAGACAAAGAAAATCCTCTGTATAAACTCTCAGTAAATGATTTTATTATAAAGGCTGTAGCGCTTGCACTACGAGACATACCGAATGCTAATGCTTCTTGGAATGATGATGCTATTTTGAAATATAATAATATAGATGTGTCAGTAGCTGTAGCAACTCCGGGAGGGTTAATTACTCCAATAGTGCGAAATGCTGAGCAAAAATCTTTAATAACTATTTCTAATGAAATGAAGGATCTAATTGTAAGAGCACGAGCTAATAAATTAAAGCCAGAAGAATTTCAGGGCGGAAGTTTTACTATATCAAATTTAGGTATGTATAATATTAAGAATTTTAGTGCTATTATCAATCCTCCTCAAAGTTGTATTCTCGCTGTAGGTGCTACAAGTGAAAGAGCGGTGGTTAAAGATGGTTCTATAGTTGCTGAACATATTATGGATGTTACCTTATCTTGTGATCATAGGGTTGTAGATGGTGCGGTAGGTGCAGAATTCTTATCTGCATTTAAAAAATATGTTGAGCACCCAGAATTAGCACTTCTATATTAATTAATAGCTATAAAATAAAAGGATTGATTTATAAAGAAATTTTATATAAATATGTTATTTTAATAAGTAACTACAAAATACAGTATAAATGTGACTAAATATAGTTTTGAAAATATTATAGATAAAAATATACCTACATACACTCCACCAAGCCGTTCTATATGCCAATCTTTATTAAATGCTTTTACTACAACTCCAACTGTTCAAGCTCCTAGAGGTAAACATAAAAGCTATATATCGAGAGCATTAGACTATATATTAAAGCATGGAAAAGATTTATTAATATCGATTTCTAGCATGGCGTTTTTGATGTATTATACAAAATTTTCTTTAATGTTTGCGACATTCGCTACAGGTGCATTTCTATATGGTAGAGCTAATAAAATACCTTCATTAAAAGGTAGTATCTTAATAGGAACAAGTGTCTATAGTGCGTTAATTTATTCATTTATAAGAGGAGAACCTTTTTTAGCTGCAGGCCTAAGTTTAGCTTGTATTACTACACCTACAGTAACTCAAATAGCTGTTACTAATATGCTTAGCTATACCAAAGATATAACTATACCTAATCTGTTATATACTCCTATTGTATTATTAGCCAGTTTAGGTATCAAAACAAAAGTGAATAGTAATAATGAAGCACAAACTTTTAAAACGAGTTTAAAAACTAAAATAAAAGAAGTAATGAAAGATTCTAGCCTGAAAAATTTTGAGTCCATAGGTTCTAATTTTATGGAATCAGTAAGAAATTTTGGTGAGATATTTTTTAAGTTTTGGATAGATACTCCTTATACTATGATATATAATTATATTCTAGCTTACAGAAATTATGGTTTTGAACACATTACAAAAGATGATAACCAGATACCAGAGCATAAAGATATAATAATAGAAAAAAATGGTAAATGTTACGTAATTTCAGATGATAATACATTAGAAAAAGACTATGTAATTATTAGCAAAGGTACCTGGTCAGAAAAAATAGCAAATGAAAATAAAGGTACTTTTTGTTCACTGATAACTTAAGGTATATTCCTTATTT
Source organism: Rickettsiales bacterium Ac37b (assembly GCA_000746585.2). NCBI lineage: Bacteria > Pseudomonadati > Pseudomonadota > Alphaproteobacteria > Rickettsiales > Rickettsiales bacterium Ac37b. The sequence goes on along the minus strand of CP009217.2, from coordinate 784,818 downwards.
AAAGTACTATAATAAATTAACCTGTATTAGGTTCTGTGAAGTTTTCTAAAAACCATATTTTTTAGAAAACTTCACAGAACCTAGGAAAAAAGAAAAATTATACAATAGCTTGATATAAACTTTCACAAGCATTGATATTCTTCCTAATCCAGCTCTTCATTTTTGCCCAAAATTTTTCTATATAGTAAATTGATTTGAATTCGGGACGCAGTGAGCTCAAATCTCTTCTACTATTTGTAGGTTTCGCTTGTCGCTACTAGCCCCAAATACAACTTAATTTACTATATATCATAACTAAGAGTAAGTTAAAAAGCAGTTATAAAAAACTGTTTATGACATTATAACTACTTGATTTCTTCCTGATTCTTTGGCTTTATATAAACCTCTGTCTGCTCTATTAAAAATAGTTTCTGGATTATCGGAAGAGTCCATTAATGTAATACCTATACTAATAGTTTTACTAATGGGTTTATTATTTGTTGATATATGAAAATTATGCGATGCAACAGAATTTCTAATTCTTTCTGCTACTTCTTGTCCATCATGAAGGGTGGTATTTGGCATCATGATTACAAATTCTTCTCCACCATACCGGGCTACTAAGTCTGTTACACGTACATTTTGTAAAATACATTCTGCTAGCTGTTTTAATACTTCATCACCGGCAATATGGCCGTAGGTATCATTGACTTCTTTAAATAAATCTAAATCTACTATTAATATTACAAGTGGTTTATTAGTAGTACGCATTTCTTCAAGTAGGGTAACACAATGGGCGTCAAAATATCGTCTGTTATATAAGCCTGTTAATCCATCAGTTAAGGCCATATTTAGGCTTTTTTGATAATTAAATTTTAAAGCGTCTTGATATTTTTTACGTCTTAATTGAGTAATTACTCTTGCTAAGAGTTCATTACCTTCTACAGGCGTTACTAAATAATCATTTATACCCATATCTAAACCTTTAATCAAAATCTTTTTATCAGTTTCTCCGACTAAGATCAAAATAGGTAAGTGTCTAGTTTGCTCTTGACTTCTGATATGAGAACATAATCTTAATCCATCAAAATTATTTAATTGAGTACTCACAATAATTAAATCAAATTGTGTAGCAACTATTTGATCAAATGCAGTTGAAGGATCAGAAATAATTTCTATATAAAGATTAGCTATAGGTAATAATTTGCTAGAAATATGTTCAGCTTGAGCTATATCATCATCTACTATTACTATACGTGCTCCCGAGATGTCCATTAGGTTATTGGAGTTAGGATTGTTGAGTAATCCAAGATTAATACCTGTTTGACCTCTTAATCTTAGCTCATCTAGCATAATTTTGATACGTACTAAAGATTTTATACGTGCGAACAAGGCAGTGTCATTTATAGGTTTTGTTAAAAAATCATCTGCTCCAGCTTCTAATCCTCGTACTCTCATATCTAATTCATTTATTGCTGTAATCATTACTACAGGAATATGTGCAATTTTAGGATCTGATTTTAATTGCCTACATGTTTCAAAGCCGTCCATGTCAGGCATTGTAGAATCTAATAATATTATATCGATGGGATTTTCTTTTGCTACCTTAATGGCTTCGAAACCGCTACGTGCTGTCATAACATCATAATATTCTTGGATAAGTTTTGTTTCGAGGAGCTTTATATTAGGAAGTAAATCATCCACCACCAAAATAGTTGCACTCATTCATTATACCTTTTTAAATTCAAAATTTCTTTTAATCTTTGGTATTCTAATACCAAACAACTGTTTTTATTATATTCTGTTCTATATATAATCAATTTAATAAAATTATGCATCTAATATATTAATGAAAATTATAATTTAATATAGTACCAGAAAGCATTTTTTATAAAAAATACGATTAAAATCCATTATTTTATAAAAATGCTTTCTTAATTTGGATATAGGCATTATGGTATATTATAATCTTAATAGAGTAAAAAATAAGTTAATATTATTTTGTTTAATTGAAGTTTAAAAAATAGGTTATATTGGCTATATAATAATTTTTTCTCTATATTTTTATTACTTCAATTGATTGTAAATATTAATATAATAACCAGCTTTGTTACCATTTTAAATAATTTAATATAAAGAATATTATGAAATAAATTAAATCTATTACAAAGATTTATTTGGTGTATATAATAACAATATGGGTAGTTTAGGATTGACAGTAAATTTGGTAATAATATACTGGCATACTATAAAATTAATGTCTGATGAGTAGTTATGAAAAAAATGCGATTAAGTTTATTGGTGCTATGTATAGTGTGTTTTGCAGGGTTAGGTTCAACGTTAGCGCAAAAATCTTCTACAAATAACGTGGAAGCTATAAAATTATTAAGCTTGTATGGCGATGTACTTGAAAAAGTAAAAAAAGACTATGTAGTTGAAATCTCAGATAAAGATTTAATAGAAGCGTCTATTAATGGTATGTTATCTTCTTTAGATCCCCATTCTGGATATTTGGATGAGAAAAGCTTTGAAGAAATGAAAGTCCAAACTAAGGGGGAGTTTGGGGGTTTAGGCATGGAGGTAACAGTTGAAAATGGTTTTGTAAAAGTCATATCTCCTATAGATGATACTCCTGCCTTTCAAATAGGTATTAAAAATGGAGACTATATAATTAGTATTGATGACGAATCTGTAACTGGCATGACCTTGACTGAAGCGGTAAAAAAAATGCGAGGAAAAGCAGGTTCTAAAGTAAAATTGACTATTTTAAGAGAAGGGAATAGCGAACCTTTAGAATTTAATATAACAAGAAAAATTATAAAAGTTACGCCTGTTAAAACGAGGATAGAAGCTAATAATATAGGATATGTAAGAATAAATTCTTTTTCTGAGCAAACTGCTGAAGCTGTGAAAAATATATTAAATAAAATGAAGTCTGATATGAGTGGTAAATTACAAGGTATAGTTTTAGACTTACGTAATAATCCAGGCGGATTACTGAACCAAGCCATAGAAGTAACAGAGCTTTTTTTGGCCAGAGGAGAAATAGTTTCAACTAGAGGACGTAGTAAAGATAGTGTTATAAGGTATAATGCAAGTAATCGTGAAATTATTACAGGTATTCCTATAGTGGTGCTTATTAATGGTGGTTCAGCATCAGCCGCAGAAATTGTAGCAGGTGCATTACAAGATCATAAACGTGCAATAATTATGGGTACTAAATCTTTTGGTAAAGGATCTGTACAAAGTATTATTAATATACCGGAGTATGGAGCTATAAAGCTTACGACAGCACGATATTATACCCCTTCTGGTCGTTCTATTCAGGCAGAAGGTATAGTGCCTGATATATCAGTAGAGCCAGCAAAAATTGAGTTTATTGAAAAAAATGATACAGTCAGGTTATATTCAGAAGCTAAATTGCGGGGTCATTTACGTAATGAAAATGATAGTAATAAGCAGCTACAATCTATCGCTGTAGAAACCTCTGAAACTAAGAAGTCTTTATATGAACAAGATTATCAGCTAGCGCGTGCTATAGATTTATTGAAAGGTATGAATATTTTTAATCAGGCAATACATTAATATTAAAGTGTTATTTTTAGCATGAGAAATTATTAGGGAAGTAAGTGATAAATGAATCATAATAATAAAATTTATTTTATTATAGCGTTACTAATAGCGTTTTTTTTTGTAACATTTTTTATATATAACTTAATATTAAACACGGAATATGCTAAAAATGAAGGATTGCGTGTAACGTTTCAGTTAGACTCTGTAGTAAAAAAATTATCTATAAAATTAGACAATAAATCCAAAACTTTGCTTACCCCAAATAAGCAAGCAGTAAATATATCTCTACCTTATTTACACATTATCATTGCTGATGCTGGTCTTAATGCTGAGAATACTAAAAAACTTTTATCTTTACCTAAAACTACGAGTATAGGTTTATCTCCTTATGGTTATAATTTACCTACATTATCGAAAAGTTTTTCAAATGCAGGTTATAACTTATTAATGTATTTACCGCTGGAACCTATAAATTATCCAAATGATGATGCGGGTAATTATGCTTTGCTTAGATCTATGAATGCTCAAGAGATTTTACAAAAATTAGAGTTTTTAGTATCAAGAGTAGAAAATATCCTGGGTTTTTATACTATGCCAAAAGAGCAGTTTACTTCTTCTGAAGAGAAGGTCCTGTCTTTATTAGCATTTATAAAATCTAAAGAATTATTATTCGTATCTAATAAGGGTAATATAAACATCCAAAAGGTAAAGGAATCTTTAGATCTAACTTCTGTATCGGTAGACTTAATTCTCGATGAAGATCTTTCTCCTGAAGGTATTAATAAACAATTATATATATTAGAGGAAATACTTAAAAGTCAAGGGAAAGCAGTAATAATTGGAAGAGCATATCCGTTAACTTTGGAAATGCTTTATAAATGGATTGCTACATTACACAATAAAAATATAATACTTGTAGATATTAATGAATTTATAACTAAAACTAATAATGGTAATTATGCAGGCTTCGAATAATATTGAATTACCATATAGAACTGGGGTAGGTATTATGATCATTAATAACCAAAAGCAAGTATTTGTTGGTAAACGGGTAGATAAACAGAATGCTTGGCAAATGCCTCAAGGAGGAGTAGATAATGATGAAACTCCTAAAGAGGCTGCAATGAGAGAACTGCTAGAAGAAATTGGCACTAACAAGGTACGATTTATCTCAGAAAGTAAAGAATGGTTTTATTATAATGTACCAAAGCGTTTAATACCAAAATTATGGAATGGGCAATATAGGGGACAAAAACAAAAGTGGTTTTTGTGTAAATTTTTAGGACAAGATAGTGAAATTAATTTGAATACAGAACATCCAGAATTTATAGAATGGCGCTGGGTTGAATTATCTGAGTTACCGGTGATTATTGTGCCATTTAAACAAAAATTGTATTGTAAAGTCATTAAAGCATTTCAGAACAGGATAGATAATCTAGAGTGAGACCTATAAGTAATTATTTAAATAAATTGACAGAGCCTGCTCTTAAACGTTATGGAGTGCATTATGCAAAAATTTTGTCAGATTGGCAGGAAATTATAGGTGCACAGTTATCTAAATATACTATACCTAAGAAAATTATATATAGTCAGCGTGCAAACGTTTTGCACATCGAGATACTTACTAGTAGTAGTGCTACTGAATTGTATTATATGGAACCTATGATTATAGAAAAGTTAGCTATATATTTAGGTAGCAAAATCATACATAAATTAAAAATCACCCAAAATCCTATTTTACACGAAGATAATATATTAGATTTTCTAAATGAAGTACGTCTTTCTAATCAACAAGCAAAACATCTTGATTACTTATTAAATAAAATCGGAGAATCTGAACTAAAAGATGCATTGCATAGATTAGGAACTTATGTATTGAGATGATTTTTAACGCTAAAAATTATTTATATTATAAAATCTCTAAGTAACACTAGGATAATTTCTATGGCTATTAACCATACTATAATTAGTTCTAACCTTGAAGAATGTAAATGTTGTAATTCACTAGATAAAATTTCGTATAACTCATGTATTACAGATAAACGACGATTCAAAATATCAAGCCTTGTTTCAATATCCATGTATTGGGAAGCAATATTATAATAGGTTTCATAGCGAGATCTACGCCAAAAAAATTCCGGTGTATCTAATATATCGCTATGTAAGTTTATAGAATTACGTTCAGCAAACAAGGCACCTATCATTTGTGCTAGTTTTTTCCTAGGTAAAGAAGTTCTACCCATAATACGTAATTCTTCAGGTATATACTTAGTTCTGGCAATAGTAGCATCCACTGAAGTTTCAAAAGCTATTAATTTTACTGACTGTGATAGTCCATATGATAAAGATAATTTAATTAAAGGATCCTGAGATGCAAATATAATTTCATCATCTTCTTCGTTAATATAGGTATTATCCTCTGAAGGGCTGAAAATGTAAGTACAGTCATCTGTGATAGGACTCGATAATGGCTCCAGTTCAAATGCTTTCAATGCATTAAGCATGGAAGTTTCTTCTGTTTTATCAAATCCCCAAAATACTACGCAACCATATGCAAAATAAAAAACGTGTCGTGGTTCTGAATTACCATCATAATCTTCTATGCTTTGTAGATGAATCACTTGGTCATAAAGCTTAGGTTCAAATCCTTCACTATGTAAAAACTTTACCAAATTGTCCACTTGATAAGCATTAGCTGTACAATAAAAGCTACATTTCATTTAACTACCTTATATAAATTACTACAGTAATAATTCAGAATGCATGATGGTATTTACTAATAATAATATATTTCATGTATGGCTAAAATTATAAATAAAATTCAATTAAAAATCTTACCTAATAATATATTTTTCATATACTAATGAATTTTACTTTTATTAATATATAACATAAAATCCTTAATAATACAGTTATACCAATATTATATGTATTTATCTATAGTTTTATATTGAATAATTATTATAAATTTTTGTAATAATAATTGCCTGCTACTAAGGTATTACCTATTAGCTCATGTTTTTCTAAAGTTCCCCATTTTTGGTAACCAGAATTTTCATATAATTTTATAGCAGCCTCATGGGTAACATTAACACTTAATTTAATGATTGATAAATTAAAATCATGTGCTAGTTCTTCTGCTTTATCTAAAAGATGTTTTGCTAAACCATGACCTCTAGCCCATGGCGCTACAAAGTGGCTTTCTATAGATCCAGCAAAAGATGTAGTATAATTATTAGGGAAGGGCTTAAGAAGTTGAATTGAGCCAGCTATAACATTATCCATTCTAGCCACTATTAATATACGTTCTGGTACTAATAATACTCCACGAAAATAATTTTCTAGAATAGTTGTATAATCAGAGGTTAAATTAACATTAAATCCCATGCTAAAACCATAGCTATCATGCATAGTAGCAATTGCTGAATCACATAAATCTTCTAGATCAGAACCTTTAAATTCTTTAATAATTTGAACCTTAATGTCAGAAGTAGAAGACAATTCATAATTTGTATTTTTACAAACAAGCTTCACTCCCATATAAACTCCTTTTTTGATAACTTTATACTAAGATAACTGGTAAGTAGGTATGTTCGCAAAAAACTTTTAAACTAATATATAGTGATTAAACCATAATTTCATGCGGTTTAAAAAAGAAATCTATTTCTTGTTTGGCATTTTCTAAACTATCGGAGCCATGCACTGAATTAGCTTCAATATTTTCAGCAAAATCTTTTCTAATTGTACCCACAGCCGCTTCACTTGGATTAGTAGCTCCCATAATTTCTCTGTTACGTTGGACAGCATTTTCTCCTGATAATATCTGTACTACAATAGGGCCTGAAGTCATAAATTCTATTAAAGAACTATAAAAAGGACGATCTTTATGTATTATATAAAAAGATGAAGCTTGATCTTTAGTCATATGTAGCATTCTTTGTGCAACTATTTTTAATCCGGCATCTTCAAAACGTGTTACAATTTTACCTATAATATTACGTCTTGTGGCATCAGGCTTTATAATTGATAATGTAAGTTCTGTCATAATATATACTTTTAATTAATGTTTGTTAGAAAGATAAGTGTTATTATAATGATGTACTGACTTTGTAGCATCATGTAAGTCTAGAAGAGATGGTTCAATAAATTGTTTGTGATCACTTACCATCTGTACTATATTAGCACTTACCGCACACCCTAAATTATGTGATCTAATAATATTGCCATCCTTATCACTAGATATTCTGTTACAATCACGAGCTACTACTTTATTATAAAATAATGTTATCTTATTATCTATAGTATTAAAATTATAATTTATACCGTATAAATTCAAGAGTTTTACAATATTAGAGCAGGTTTTATTACTTATAGTGCATCCTAATTCTACAGAGGTAGGTTGATCATTTGTTAGCCAGTTCGTTACATCTTCTTGCACAGAAGGAGAAGATAAAGAAAAAGATACCTGTTCAGAAGAAAAATCAATTAAATTTTCTGGTTCTATCCGTGTATAGCTGCGATTAACACAGGCTATGCATAACATTGTCGTAAAAATAACTAATTTGGATATAATTTTCATAGTTTACTCCGCAATAAAACCTATAGGACCTTCTAATTCAATAGCATCTGCTGTATTGACTTGAATATTATTTGTATTACTCACTTTTTCGATAAATTTCTTCTCTAGCTGCGTAGGTATATATCTATCATTTGTAGGAAATCTAATATTTTTCCTTGTTACAGGATCTACCAAGTAAGGAGTAACAGAAATTACTAGCTCATTACTGAATCTACGATTATGTTTTAGCTCATCTTTTACTAAACCAGCTATCATAAATCCTTCACCAGGAGCAAGTTCAATAGTGGTTTTGGCTCTTCTTGAAGTAACTGCAGGTATAGTAATACCAGATATCTGAACAGTACCATTTTTGCTTAATTCAGAAGTTTCCTGTTCAACATTTAGACGAATTCTGTTAGGAGATAAAACGATTGGCAAAAAACTTAATTTTATGCCGTAAGATTTATAATCTACAGAAACTATACCATCTTTTTGGGATGTAGGTACAGGAAATTCTCCCCCAGACAAAAATTCTGCTTTTTCACCAGAAATTGCAACTAGATTTGGTTCTGCAACTAATTTGATTAAACCACGTTGTTCTAGATCATCAAATCCTAAATTGTCTGTTTGAGAGGAGCTAAGATTATTACCTATGATTTCTCCAACTTTTACACGCAACATAACTTGTTGTGTATTTTTGATTTTCATAAAATTTAAAACTTTACCGTTATTTGCTATATATTCTTTAGCCAATTTTTCTGCTTTATCTGCAATTTCGGAACTACTTGCAGTACCGGATAATACTATAGAATTTCGTACTTGCTTTACTTCAATATTTTCTTTAGGAAGCATAGAATTAATAATATAAGATAAAGAACTATTGTTAGTATTATGTGGTTTTGTAGCTTTAGCAATTGCTATGTCTGTAACTAAAAACATAGTGACGACAGCACATACTAAGCTTATAAGATTCTTATGCATAAAATACCTTTATACTTAAATACGCTAAAAAATAATGACTCAAAAAGCAAGATATATTAGTATAATATGAAACAGTCAACTAATTTTATGCTTTTTAAGTTATGTTTAATGCAAAAATTTATGTGCAGAAGTATTTGGTTTGATATAAACGATTTCGTTTGCATCTGAATAGCCTAGTATTTTACGGGCTTGTTCATCTAGTAAATCCAAATCTAAAGATTCTGATCTCATTAAATTAACTTTATGCTCTAAAACTATACGTTCAGCTCTAACATTTTCTAATTCTATATTAGTTTTATTAGTTAGATGTGTCAATCTGATAAATGCTAAAATACCACGTTCTCCATTAATGGCATGATATATGAAATAGCTAGAAAGTACGGTAATAGTTGTAATGAAGGTGAAAATATACAATTTGTATTTAAATTTAGTACTTATATGCATATTATCAAATCAAAAGTTAATGATTACAATTATTATAACTATTATAATATTTTATAATTAATACACAATATGAAAAAGAAACTATTACTATTATTTAGTATATATTATATATGTAACTGTGGTTGCTTATTAATAATTTATAATACTTTTATTATTAAACAGTTTTATATATGATGTGTTTTAGGTTAGCTATATTAATATTATTAAAAATAAGATTTTAAATCTATGGAGCTAAGTTATAAAATAAAAAGTTTAATTAAAGTTAAAAATAAGATCAATATATCAGAGTTAATGTTAGCTATTAGTTCTGATCCTGAATATGGTTATTATTCATCACAATATAACTTAAGTACTAATAAAGATTTTATTACATCTCCAGAAATAAGCCAGCTTTTTGGAGAGATGATTGGCATATGGAGCGTGTATCAATGGCAACAATTATCTTCACTTAAAGATATATTATTAGTAGAGCTGGGACCAGGACGTGGTACTATGATGCGAGATGTATTGCTTGCTACACGTAATATCTCAGGTTTTCATGAAGCTATTAATATAAATATGATAGAAACTAGTCCTACATTACAACAAATACAAAAACATAATTTATTGAACGCTAATTTATTACAAAATCTTGATATCTCGTGGCATAATAATCTTGCAGAAATTCCTAAAAAACCTTTAATTTTAGTATGTAATGAGTTTTTTGATGCTTTACCTATTAATCAATATATAAAATTGGCAAATGAATGGCATGAAATTATGGTTACTATGGAAAGTAGTACAGAAGAACTGTGTTTTATATATGAAACTGTTGATGCGCGTACCCGTACTTTATTAACATTAGATTATCCACATGTAGAAAATGGAGATATAGTTGAAATCTCTTATCAGTCTATAGATATAATTAAGCAAGTTGCTGAGCATATAAAATCCTTTGGCGGTATAGCGTTAATTATAGATTATGGTTATTATCGTGATAATAACTATCCTAATCAGCAATATATTTCGACTCTACAAGCTATTTATAATCATAAATTTCATCCAATATTACAGAATCTTGGTGAAGCGGATATAACAGCCCATGTTGATTTTTATACTTTAGCTCAGGCAGCAATAGTTAAAGGTGTAAAAGTAATGGATATAATATCTCAGGGGAAGTTTCTGCAAGAAATGGGTATACAGCTCAGGGCTCGAACATTATTACCTAAATTAACTAACTTACAGGCAGAAGAGCTATTACTTTCTATGGAAAGATTAGTTTCACCGACCCAAATGGGTAATTTATTTAAGGTATTAATTATTAAAAGTTAATTAATAAATGATTAATTAAAATATTAATATATATAAGATTTTCGTATTGCAAATTTTGACTTTTCATTTATAACATAAGTAGTAATTATGTTGAAACTATGTTTTTTGACTATAGCCCAGATGGCGGAACTGGTAGACGCACTAGCTTCAGGTGCTAGCAGCTTAATTGCTATGGAAGTTCGAGTCTTCTTCTGGGCACCAAATATCTTGTGTTGTAGGATTAGTTTATATAAAATTATTAATATATAAAATGGAAATATAGGAGGATAATATAGCTATATTTGTTCATCAGGACGATTTACCAAGCGATATTACTTTAAAAGGAGATATTGCTATAGATACTGAAGCTATGGGATTATATATTCCAAGAGACAGACTGTGTCTATTACAATTATCGGATGGAAATGGGGACGCTCATTTAATAAAATTTGATAATAAAGGTTATAATGTACCTAATTTAAAACAATTATTATTAGATGAAAGCAGATGTAAAATATTTCATTTTGCACGTTTTGACTTAGCAATTATTAAATATTATTTAAATATTGCTATTCAAAATATTTATTGTACTAAAATTGCTTCTCGTTTAGCCAGAACTTATACAGATACTCATGGATTACGTGATTTATGTAGGGATATGCTTTCAGTACAAATATCGAAACAGCAACAATCTTCAGATTGGGGAGAGGCAAGCCTTATTAAGGAACAGTTAGAGTATGCAGCTAATGATGTATTATATTTGCACAGTTTACGTGCTAAATTAAATAATATTTTAATACGTGAAAATCGTATGGAACTTGCAGAATCTTGTTTTAAATTTTTACCCACTAGAATAGAATTGGATTTAGAAGGGTGGGCAGAATTAGATATATTTGCTCATTAAATTTATGGTAGAAAAGTTGAAATTACATTATAATAACCTCTCTAGTGAGTCAAGTAAGGATCTAGAAATCGCTCGTAAAGTTATAGCTGATGAGATAAATGGATTGCAAGCCTTATCCCAATTAACCTTAAACGCAGAATTTATAGCAGCAGTAAATATGATCTATACAGTACAAGGTAGGATTATATTTAGTGGTATGGGTAAAAGTGGTCATATAGCACGTAAAATTGCTGCTACTTTTGCATCAACGGGCACACCTGCAATGTTTGTACATCCTGCAGAAGCTAGTCATGGTGATTTAGGTATGATTACTCCTAAAGATGTTTTAATTTTATTTTCAAACTCAGGTGAAACTACTGAATTAAAACCATTAGTATATTATGCTAAGAGATTTAATATAGCCTTAATAGCTATTGTCAGTAAACAAGAATCAAGTTTAGCAGAGGCATCTGATATTGCTCTGATATTACCAGATAAACCTGAAGCTTCTTTTATTGAAGCTCCTACTACTTCTACTACTATGATGCTTGCACTAGGAGATGCATTAGCAATAGTGTTGCTTGAAAAAAGAGGTTTTAAGCGGGAAGACTTTCAAGTTTTTCATCCTGGAGGTAAACTGGGTGCATCATTTATTAAAGTTAAAGATATTATGTATAAAGGTAAGGATATACCGCTAATTACTTCTGATAGCATAATGTCTAAGGCGTTAATTGTGATAACTGAAAAGCGCTTAGGATGTGTAGGGGTAGTTAATAACAAGGATGAATTAATAGGTATTATTACTGATGGCGATTTAAGAAGACATATGTCTCAAGACTTATTGAATTTAAGTGTGAAAGATGTCATGACTACTCATTTAATTACCATAGATACCAATAGTTTAGTAGTAGAAGCATTAAAATGTATGAACGAAAAATCTATCACAGTATTATTTGTGGTGGATAAATTAAAGCAACCAATAGGTGTAATTCACATCCATGATTGTTTAAATGTAGGGGTTAAATGAGAGTTATGCGGGGATTAAACTATTCTTATTTTGTAATGATTAGCAAGATTTTATGTGTATTTTGTGCGGTGTCATTTGCTTTCTTAACAGTTATTTTGTCTGTTTATGGGTCTCCTGTAAAACACGTTAAAATAGACTTAACTGCAAAACAACATAATAGTGATAATATGTCAAAATTAATGCATAAACCTAGGTTTTATGGTGTGAATGCTGATAAAGAAATATATTCGGTCCACGCTGGACAAGCAGAAGAACAAGATGTAAATACTATATTACTTACAAAAATAAATGGAGAGTTTACGACAAAAAATAATACTATACTTAATGTATGCTCAAAGAGTGGTAAATGGTTACAAGATTCTAAAATATTATTGTTATCAGGATCAGTAAATTTGTCTTATGAGGGTACTAATATATCATCAGAATTAGCAACTATAGATGTTAATCAATATACTATTACCAGTAATCATGATACTAAAGTGACTAGTCAAAAAATTTCCATATTATCTAAAGGTTTTACTTTATTGCAAAAAGAAAAAAAGGTTATATTTGATGGACCAGTTAAAACTATTATATATAATAACTCCTAGAATGAAATTCGGTTTATTATTAATACTTATTTTATTGAATGTAGCAACTGCAGCGGAAATGAAGAGTAATGAAGCTATTGAAATATTATCTGATACATTGGTGCTTGATCAGGAAAAAAAGCTTGCAACATTTGTAGGTAATGTAAAAGCAATACAAGGGGATTTAAATTTGGCAGCTGATAAAATGATTGCTTACTATATAAATACAAAAGATAATAAGTGGGTGATTTCTAAAATATCAGCTATTGGTAATGTAACTATAATTGATAATAATCAAAAAGCACGAGGTGATACTGGAGAATATAATGCTATTAAAGAAACGCTAGAATTATATGGATCAGTTATACTGACTAAAGATGATAATGTATTAAAAGGTAATAAATTGGTATATAATATTCAAACTGGGTATAGCAAGATATATAGTACAAATACAGACAGTAAGGATGATAAAGGACGAGTGAAAGCTATATTAATCCCTAAAAAACAGTAAAATTTATGCGTAACTTTAGTAGTATGCAAGATGGCTTTATTGCGTATAATATAGGTAAAAAATACGGCAATAGAACAGTAATAAAAGATATTAGTATTAGCCTTAATCAAGGAGAAGCAGTTGGATTGTTGGGTCCCAATGGTGCTGGTAAAACCACGTGTTTTTATATGATGAGCGGTTTAATTAAGCCTGATAGTGGTAATATTATGCTAAATAAGAAAGATATTACCACATTACCAATGTATAGACGTGCACGTTTAGGTATAAGTTATTTGCCGCAAGAATCTTCAATTTTTCGTGGATTAAGTGTAGAAGATAATATTTTATCTATACTAGAAATATCTGAATCTGATACCGAAAAAAGACATATAAGATTAAATAATCTTTTATCGGAATTTTCTATTGAGCATTTAAGGCGTAGCCCTGCTATTGCATTATCAGGTGGAGAGCGTCGTAGAGTTGAAATTGCACGTGCTCTTGCCACTAATCCTAAATTTATTTTATTGGACGAGCCTTTAGCAGGTATTGATCCTATAGCTGTTAACGATATTAAAGAATTAATTATGCATTTAAAAGATAGAAATATAGGTGTATTGATAACAGACCATAATGTAAGGGAAACTTTGGAGATAGTAGATAGAGTCTATATTATACATGAAGGTATAATATTAATGAGTGGTAATGTAGAAGATATACTTGCAAATGAAAATGTACGTAATGTATATTTGGGCGAAGATTTTACATTATAGTTTTTTAATTTAAATTAATATGCTATAAATCAACTATAATTAATAAAAGTTTCTGTATTAAAATACTAAAAGTTAGACGATGATAGATAGGTTCAGAACATATGAATGAAACAATAATAAAAACCACTGAAATTGCAGGTAATATTTCGGCTACCGATGTTTCCATATTTGGGTTGATTAATAATGCAGATATGGTAGTAAAGTTGGTAATTTTGCTTTTGTGTTTATCCTCATTATGGTCATGGTCTATTATTTTTAATAAATTATCAATGTTTTTTACCCTGAAAAATAAAACGGTGAAATTTGAAAAATTGTTTTGGTCAGGGCAATTATTAGAGAATCTATATATAAGATTAAAGAACCGTAGTGATCATCCACTGGCAAATATATTTATTGCTGTAATGCTTGAGTGGAATAGGCCTATTAAAGGTATTGTTGTAGCGCACTCTATTAAAGAGAGGATTACAAAAATCATGGATTTGATTTGTGATAGAGAGATGGAGAAGATAGAGCAAGGATTAAATATTTTAGCTATTATAGGTTCTAGTGCTCCTTTCCTTGGCCTATTTGGGACTGTATGGGGTATTATGCATAGTTTTCAATCTATTGCTGCTTCCAAGAATACTACTCTTGCAGTGGTGGCACCTGGTATTGCAGAAGCTTTATTGGCTACTGCTATAGGGTTATTTGCAGCTATACCTGCTTTATTATTTTATAATGTATTATCTAATAAAACTAATTTATTTTATAATAAAATGTTGGATTTTTCATCTGAACTATCCTTAATATTGTCACGCGAATTTGATCAGGAAGCAAAGTAATGGGTGCTAGCCTAAATAATATTACTAATAAAAGAAGAAGGCATCAGCTTACGGCAGAGATTAATATTACCCCTTTAGTTGATGTAATGTTAGTGTTATTAATTATTTTTATGGTTACTTCTCCTATGCTTGTGGCTGGGATTAAAGTTGATTTACCGGAAACAAACTCTGCCCCTATATCAGGACAAGATGAGCCTATTTCGATAGATATAGATACATCAGGTAATGCTTATATACAAGGTAATAAGATTGCTATAAATGAGTTAGAAGCTAAGTTAAAAGCAATTACTAAAGCAAAATATGATACTAGAATTTTTATCAGAGGTGATAAAAATGTGGATTATGGCAAAGTAATGCATGTAGTAGGAACAATTAATTTAGCAGGTTTTAATAAAGTAGCTTTAATTACAGCAATTAAACCCACTACTTCTAATAAGCATAAAATATAAAATGAACTTTGGTATTATTACTTCAGTTATTTTCCATATATTAATTTTGTTATTAATTTATTTTGGAATACCATCTTTTGCTAAGAAGCTTCCAAATGAAACTGCAATCTCTGTAGAAATTTTGCCTGTAAAAGCTATATCTAATGTTCCTAATAAAACAAACCAACAGCAGCCTACGAAAGAAGAAAGTAAAACTATTGTAAAGGCTAGTAATAATGATACGCAAAACAAGCTAGAAATTAAAGAAAAGGCTGAAGCTAAAGATGATACTAAAATAACAAAAAAGGAAATTATCCCAGAGCCTAAGGAAATAATTAAGACCCAGGTGCCTAATAAAAACTCTTTGAAAGAGGCAAAGAAAGATAAACCAAAAGACTTACCTAAGGATAAACCTAAGGAACAAAATAAGGATAATAAAAAAATTGATAAGGTAGTGAATAAAAAAGCTGAAACTAAGCCGAAAGCTCAAAATAGTGAATTAGATTCTTTGCTTAAAACTTTAGACGTTCCTTCAGATAAAAAAACCAAGGATGCTAAAGCAAATAAGCAAAATTCTGGTGATAAGAGACAAAATAGTAAATCAGATAAAGAATTTGATGAATTACAACCCTTATCTTTGAGTGAAGAAGCGTCTATACGTAGTCAACTTTACAAATGCTGGGAGATACCTATAGGTATTAAAGATATAGCTAAAATGTCTGTAGTACTAAATATTAAACTTGCACAGGATGGGACAGTAACGCACGTTAAAATTATAGAAGAAAATAAGCCATCTAAAGGCGATATATCAGCTTTCCAGGTATTTGGGGAGAGTGCGGTTAGGGCAGTACATAAGTGTAGTCCTTTACAAAATTTACCAATAGAAAGATATAATGTATGGCAAGAAATAGAATTAAACTTTGATCCACGTGATGTAGTCAATTAAATAGTCCTTATCTTTCTATCAATAAATAAAAAGCTTGCTATATCTATGGTATCTTTTAAATCAGAAAGATATTGTTTTCAAAGAAGATTGACGTTTCTATGAATCTTTATCCTTATTCATCTAGGATAAATAACCTACCAATCCACCCATTAATAATTATCTAGTGTTTAAAATGTCTGCTGCCTGTAAAGATCATAGCAATTGAATATTCGTTTGCAGCTTTTATTATTTCTTGATCACGGATAGATCCTCCAGGTTGTATTATAGCTTTAATGCCTGCCTTTGCCGCCATGGTAATACTATCAGGAAAAGGGAAAAAAGCATCAGAGGCAAGTACGGCTTTAGCTATGCTTTTAGCACCCAAGTTATCTGTAGCTTTTGATAATGCTATTTTTACTGAATCTACTCTACTCATTTGTCCTGCTCCAATACCTATTGTAGATTGGTTTGAGGCAATAACAATGGCATTAGATTTAACATGTTTGCACACACGATATGCAAAGAGTAAATCTTCAATTTGCTTCTCAGTAGGATGCTGTGTTGTTACGATTTGGAAATTCTTATTGTTGGTAGAAAGAGTGTCTTGTTCTTGGATTAATATACCACCGTCTATAGATCTAAGATGGTAAGAAGATTGGGTATGGCCAGAAATAGGCATTAATAGTATTCTTAAATTTTGTTTATTACATAAAATATTATGAGCATTTTTATCAATACTAGGTGCAATAATAACTTCTACAAATAGTTTGCTAAGTTCGGTGGCTAAAGAGGAATCAATAGGACGATTTAGAGCGATTATACTACCAAAAGCACTACTCATATCAGACGCTAGTGCAAGTTTGTAAGCAGAAATGATATCAAAAGCAGTTGCTGCACCACAAGGATTTGTATGTTTTATAATAACTGCTGTTGGAGAGGTAAACTCACGTATTAAGCTTACAGCTGCATCAGCATCAAGTAAATTATTATAACTCAGAGCTTTACCTTGTATTTGTGTGCTATTTAATAAAGTATGTTCCTGTCCAGTATTTAAAAAATATAACCCAGCTTTTTGATGGGAATTTTCGCCATAACGCAAATCTTGTTTACGTGTGGCAGTGAAATTTATGATATCATTTAAAGAGGAATCTTTATTGATTTTAGCTAGCCAATTGCATATAATAGTGTCATAATGTGCGGTTAATGTAAAAGCTTTTTGTGCTTGCTTACATCTAAATTCATAACTGGTGGAACCATTATTATTGTTTAATTCTTCAACAAGAGCTGAATAATCTTTAGAATCTGTTATAACTGTACGGTAGAGCATGTTTTTGGCTGCCGCTCTAATTAAAGTTGGTCCTCCTATATCTATATGTTTAATACATTCTTCTATAGTACTATTAGATGTTATAGCTTTTTCAAATTGATATAAATTTACTATAATTAAATCTATATCTAATATTTCATGTTCTTTCAGAATATTGACGTGATCTGGATGATCAGTAGCAAGTATACCTCCATGTATTTTGGGATGTAGAGTTTTAACTCTTCCATCCAATATTTCTGGAAAATTTGTATAGTCTTGTATAGGTAATACTTTTATACCTATGTCTTGCAGATACTGAGCAGTACTGCCTGTAGAAATTATGTCAATATTATAATCTAATAAAATTTTAACTACATATTCTAAATCTTGTTTATCGGTTACTGAAATTAAAGCTCTTTGTATTTTTTTTAACATTTTTACTCCTGGGTATAAAAAACCTTACTATTTATAGTAACTTTATTTTTTTAATATTTATATACTAACTATTATAAGTAATGCAAATTAAATTAAATTGCTTTAATAATTTATTATAGAGAGATTATATATCATGCCAAGAATATTTAGTTGTTCACGGGAGTCATAAGGTAGTTTTTAAGTGTATCAGCTTTTATGTCTTTATTAACGTTATCTATACTACCACTAAGATTTACAGTAAAGGAAAGAGGTTGAGCTCCAGCTTTAGGTATAAAAGCAAATTCTGTAATAGTATTTAATAACCAGCTATTGAGGTCTATATTGCCACTAAATACCCCTTTAGTACGGTCTGTTGTAAGTTCTAAAGAGGTAGTTTGTATTAAGCCATTTTGAATATTAAACGTACCATCTATAGTATTAAAAGTAGTAGAACCAGCCATAGCAGATTGCAGCATAGAATTAAAATCTTCTATATTATAATTAGAAATATTAGTACTATTTACTAATATATCTATATCTAAACCTGTAAAAGAAGCTTGTCTAGCTGCAATCACAAAGTTAGAATTTAAGTTATTAATCATCATGGCAACGGAATTGCCTTGAGTAGAAATATTACCATTAGTGCTGATATAGCCAGTTATAGACGTTATATTAAATAATTTTTCTAATAATTGTTTAAGTAATGCATTATTTAATGCATATGACATATTAAAAATCATAGGTTGAGTACTTAATAAGCCTGTAGCAGCAAATTGTCCGCCAAAAGTATAGGCGCTTATTTTTTTTATGTATAATATATAATTGCTTAATATTGCTTCAAAATCTAGCTTTTCTAAACTAACATTATTAATAGAAGCATTTTCAATATTTAGTATAATATTACCGTCAAATGTGGAAATAAAAGGCAAGTATATAGGGTCATTAGACCATTTATGAGAAGTTATTTCATTTTGCGGTGTAGTTGTATTTTGTTTCTCAGTGTTAAACGATAAAAGCTGTTTTGTAAAATTATCATTATAATTTACGCCTTTTAAGTTAATATCTATTTTGGGTCGTAGATATCTTATATCTAAAGAAAACGTACCTCCTATATCTATATCTTCTGATGTAATTGAGGTGTTTTCAAATTTTAATATGCTGGGTGCTAGTAATAAATTTGCAGTTATATGTTGTAATGGATATTTATTAATAGATAAATTGTCAATATTTAAGTTAAAGGTAGCTTCAAATTTTATAGTGCGTAGCCATTGTAAACTGCTTAAATAATTATAATTACGTTGTTTTGCATCTTTAATGAAATTAATAAAATAACTACTTAAACCCCATTGATCCAAATCTAAGGTATTAATGTTTAAATTTGTATTAATATGTAGCTTATCATGTAGTCTTAAAATAATATTACCATTTAAAGATAGATCATTTATTGTGGTATTGAGTTCAAATAAATTGATTTCTTTAGGTGTTGCTACAACTTGAGTCGAAAATAAAAAATAATTATTGTTTTTCTCTATAAGTTCATTTTTATAACCTAAGAAATTAAGAATAGGATTGATACTAGTACCGTGGGCATTAATTGATCCAGAAAATATAGGCCTTATCTCATCTCCAGATATCGTCCCACTTAATTCGATTTTAGTATCTTTGTTAAATTCTAAAACGGTAGAATATAATTCTATAATACCGTTAGATAATTCTGCATTTATTTTGACATTATTTAAATGGGAATTATTATAAATTGTATCTTTTACTTCTATGTAAAGTAATACATCTAGGTTCTTAGGTATTGAAAAAGATTGTTGTGGATTATATAGTGATTCAGTTTGGGTTAAATTGTATAAAGCTTTTTGTTCAGCGATAGAAGTTTGATTAAGTGAAGGGTGTGCAAGTAAGCTATCTAAGTTGATTTTACTAAAAGTTAAATTAATATCAATCACTGAAGAGTGAGAGATTATATCGCTTATATTACCAGAAGCCTCAATACTATTAGATTTTATATTTAAATCTTTGAAAGAAATCTCTTGCTCTGAAATTAATACGTTACTACTTAGCGTAAGAGCTTCAGAAGAGGGTATATAATTTAAAAATGGTAAATAAGTTATTAAATATGTATTTGAGAAAGCACTTAAATTTTTAATAATAGCGTTAGATTTACCTGTAACTTTCCAATTTTTATCATTATTAAGTATACCAGCCAAAGATAAATCTATATTAGGAGAAATAAGTGAAGTTTTAATACTAGCTATATTATCTTTATCATATTTAAGTTGAAAATCTAAATTAATAGTTTCCAGATTTGGAGGGGAAAGTTGGCCTTTGATGTATATATTCTTGTCGTTAACAGAAACAGTAGCAGTAGTATTATTTAATACTATTAAAGGAGTGTTAAGTTTGAGAATAGATATATTGCTGTTTTTAAATGAGATAGTGTGAAGTAAGGCTAAATATTTATTAGAAACATTATCAGAAGAAAGTAAGTTTTTTAAACGACCATCAAGTTTAAGACGTATTGTACCATTAATAAAAGTAATTTTCTTAAGATATAATTTACCCGTAAAAAGGGGCCAAATCGAAAAATCACCTTGTATGTTAACATTTTGTAGAAGGAAATTTTCTTCAAGTGTGTTTGAAGTTTTCGCTTTCATTGTACAGTTTTTAAGAGTAACACTTGGCCAGGGTAGAATTGATATATGTATTTTCCCTGTGGCATCAAAAATAAAATCTTGATTATAATTATTAATTTGTTGAACAATTTTATCTTTATAGCTATCTAAGTTAAGAAACTTAGGAATTGATGATAATATTCCAACTATTAAGAATATAATACCTATAATATAGATTATTTTTTTAGGCACGCTATTACTCCAAGGTGGTTTATTATCAAAATTATTATGATATATAGAACATTTTTTGACAACAATTAATTATTGTATTACCTTCGTATAGGCTAAAGAGAAATTATTCAAAAAATATTAATATATAAAAAAATTTATGTCTAAACGATCAGAATATACCCATATAGGTAATATTATAGCTGCACATGGTATCAAAGGTGAAGTAAAGATACAAAATTTTGCAGCTAAATATGAAAATATTTTATCATTTAAACAATTTTATGATAATTATGGTAACAAAATATCACTCAAATTTCGTTTGGGTGCGAATAATAAAATTATAGCAAGTGTAGGTAATGTTAATACACGTAATCAGGCCGAGAAGCTTATAGGTACAAAATTATTTATTGAACGTAAGGAAATAGAAAGTTTACAAGAAGAAGAATATCTGCACGAAGAGCTAATAGGGTTAAGGGTTCTCGATCAAAATAAACTTGAATGGGGTATCATAAAATCTATACATAATTTTGGTGCAGGTGATCTAATAGAGGTAATATATAATGAAAATAATGATACCAATTTTTTTCCCTTTACTAAAGAAGTAATAATAGAAATTAATATACTAAAAGGGTATTTAATATTAATTCCTCCTGAAATGGTATAATCAACAAATAACAAGATTAATTATGCGTATAATAAAACATTTTATTGAATTTCTAGTAGTTAAAATATTTTTTACTTTATTTCGTTGTGTATCAATAGATACGGCTTCAAATATAGGTGGATTTATAGGGCGTAATGTTGGTGTATATTTACCAGTGAGCAAAATTGCATATAATAACATCAAAATGACATTTACTTGTTTAGATGATAGGGAAATTAAAGATATAATTTTTAAAATGTGGGATAACTTGGGTAGAGTTTTTGGTGAATTTCCCCATATCTATAATTTAAGTAAGGAAGAATTTGGTAAACGTGTGGAAGTTCAGGGTATAGAAAATTTGAATTATATCAAAGATAACCAAAATTCAGGTATTTTTTTTTCAGCGCATATGGCAAATTGGGAAATAACCCCTCGTATCCCAATTGAACATAATATGAATTTAGCGTTAATATATAGGGCAGCTAACAATAAACGGGTAGATCAAGTAATTTGTAAAGAACGTAACAAATATGGTATACAACTTATTACCAAAGGCGCTAAAATGGCGAAGCAGATTATAGCTAGTTTAAAAACTGGTAATGCTATAGCGATGTTAGTCGATCAAAAAATGAATGATGGTATTAAAGTACCTTTATTAGGGTATAATGCTATGACTCCCACTGCCATTGCAAAACTTGCTTTAAAATTTAATTGTCCTATAATTCCTGCGCAGGTTATAAGAAAGAAAGGCGCATATTTTACAGTTAAGATTTTTTCTCCATTAGAAATAAAGGTGAGTAATAATAATTCTCAGGATATTTTTAATATTATGTATAATATAAATAATATATTAAGTACTTGGATTACTGAATATCCTGAACAATGGTTTTGGGTTCATAAACGGTGGGGTAATATATAGTAAAAATAGTTTAAGTGTTATAAAGGAATGAGTAGGAAAACCTTACTAATTGCTAGGTGAACATTGATCGACGTCGTATGCAAATTCAAATGCTTTTACTATATCCGGTTAGTGGGGTTTTTTTCTAAAACTATCAAGTGTAATGACATTTGTAGCTCCTGATTCTTTAATCATATCTTTTATATCTTTAGTGCTATAGTTAGTATCGCCATTTATAGGTAAATCTGTAGAATGACTAATCTCATCGCTGGATGAAGGTTCTGCATGCCTAAATTGTAAGCCAAATTTTACGCTTGGATCAGCAAACGCAGTAATAGCAGTAAATGGTATGACAATACGTTCTTTGGCATTCTCAAAACTTAGTATTACGCTGAAATGGTCTTCTTCTATGTGTAAATCTTCAAATTGATATTGTAGTACGATAGTCATTTCTTTTGGATATTTTTGTAGTAATTTAGATGATAACACAACTTTAGGATGAGTTGTAATGAAAGAGATAAAGAAATGATGATCACCTATCATATTCGCAGGAGTAGAAGCCAGAATTTCTAAAGATTTCTTTACAATGACACGCATTGCATCATCGATAAGGCTGCTATAGTTGATAATGTCCGCCATTTTATATCACCATTCAATAGAGAATATAGCTTTTTAACTCACTTTAGTGACATTATTGCCGTTTATATTATATATGTACCATTTGTACATCTAATTTTAGACCTCTAGCGTATAAAGCAAGCCAATTTGCTATAGTTAAAAATATTATATATTAATTAAACACAGAACACTTATATCCCAAGAGATATTGTTTAAACAATATAATAATTTACATATCTTATATGGCGAATTACTATAATGCAAGAGTATATAACAAAACTTACAGTTAATTAACAATATAAGGGGCATTTCTGTTGCCCGGTAGCCCCCAAACCGCGTTAAGTTATGCTGCTGCAGCAAAAGCAAAATTATCGTTTGCTACGTTTGCATAATTTACAGATGCCTTGTTATCATTGGCATTTCTATTTAGATCATTTTACGGCGTGATCAGACCGGACAAAAATTGTTTCTTTATTATACCCGTCGAAGCTATTTCATCCCCATAAGTAAGAATCTTGAAAATAGTTATATTTGGTGGAGATGCCGGGTACCGCCCCCGGGTCCGAAATATTTATTTCAAACAACGTTTATTGTCATAGTCTTACTAGACAAGTTTATTATACTGGAATTATTAATAAATGTGAAGGGATATTAAATATACTTATAGGCATTTTTAGGATATTTTTTGTAAAGATCTTAAGAAGGGTATTGATAGCGATTATAAGTTATGTTACACTGCGCTAACGTCTTTTTGAATTATAAAGAATCGATGTCAATACCATTACATAGTGGTTTATATCATAATTTATATTATTCGCCTTCTGTAATCGGCTGAGGCCGATTAATATATAATTTATTCTTAAGTTTGTTTTCTGTGTTAAAATCAAAAGGGTATATATGTATGTCCACAATTAAATATAAATATAAACCATTTTTAATGTGGCTTTTTCCTTTATTATTTTTTGCATATCAATTTATTCTAAGATTATGGCCTGGTTTGACATTACAATATACTATGGAAAGTTTTGCTATAGATACTAAAAAATTTGGACTATTGGCTGCCTTTTATTATTATGGTTATGCAGGTATGCAAATTCCTGTAGCTATATTATTGGATAAATTTGGTGCTAGATATATTATTGCAGCGTTGAGTGCTTTGTGTGGGCCTAGCTATGTTTTGTTTTATATATACTGATAATTTCTATATAGCGATTTTAAGTAGATTTTTAATAGGGGTAGGATCATCAGTGGGTTTTCTTGGGGTATCAAAGGTTATATCTGAATGGTTCCCTAAAGATCAATATGCTAAAATGGTTGGTTTTTCGTTTACATTTGGGTTAATGGGGGCTGTTTATGGAGGTAGACCTATTAGCTCTTTAATAGAAATATATGGTGAATATTCAATAGCTTTATCTTTATCAATCATATCTCTATTTATTGCTGGTATGATATACATGGCATTAAGAAATAAAAATAATCATTCTAAATTTCAAGCTGAATTTGTAATATCTGATCTTAAAACTATAATATATTCACCTGTTATTTGGTGTTTAGCTATTGCCAATTTGCTTATGGTAGGCGTATTAGAAGGATTTGCAGATATATGGGGGGTACAATATTTAATGATAGCATATAATTTAGATAAAAGTAGTGCAGCTGGTATAGTGTCATTTATTTTTATGGGTATGCTATTTGGAGGACCATTGCTGGCCTTGTTGAATAAAAAATTAGGCAGTTATACTATTATTGCTTTATGTGGGCTCGGCATGGGGGGTATATTTTGTTTATTATTATCTTATTATATAGCTTATACCTGGCTCGTAATACTATTGTTTTTTATTATAGGAATTATGTGTTGCTACCAGGTAATTATTTTTTCAGCAAGTGCTAAGTTAGTGGAGCAAAAAAATTTAGGTATCACTATAGCATTCTTAAATAGTATAAACATGTTAGGGGGCTCATTCTTTCATACAGTAATAGGTATGATTATGGAACAAAATGATGTATCAATTATGATAAGTAATATTAAGTCATACGAATATGCATTAAGTATAATTCCTATTTGTTCTATAATAGGAGCCATTATAATATGTGTTATAGGTATTAGATTAAAGTATAATAATATATTATCTAATGAAGCTTAAAAATTGTTATAAGATTTTTATAATATTCTATTATGAGTGTCAGTAGTAGTTTAAAAAATATAGCAAGGTAGTTAAAATAATACTATGTTTTCAATTAGAAAATTAGCATATATGTCGCTTATTGCTGTCTTAATAAAATGTTAAGCTCCTGATAAAAAAATTGCAATGTATGATGTGCCAGGAATGTGATAAATTTTTGTCTGGTAGTATAAGTAAAACGTAGGTTTTACTCTTTATAGTAAAAAACATTTGAATCACCTATGTTATAGAAAAAAGTTTAAGCAAAATCATCCAGATAAAATGCTTTGATTTTAGCATTAGCAATCACTAAAATTTTTCTCATCAAAGCATTCAAAGCTACCATTTTTTTCTTCCCTTTGGCAATCAACTTCTCATAAAAATTTTTAAGTTCAGATTTGGAATTTCTAGCAGACATAGCTGCCATAAATAATATTGGTTTTATTCCTGCTCTACCATTGGTACATCTCCTATAATCAATATATTTACCCTTGGAGCAAGTCCAGCTAGAGAGGATATTTTTCTTCGATCTAACTTACCAAGTTCAGGCAATAAGATCAATAATTCGAAGGAAACAATATCACCCATCCCTCGGTATAGACTTTAATATTTCACATTTAGAGGTTAAAACCCGATCTAGTTTAATAAAATATTAATTTGTATGAGAAGCTTCAATCTCTTTTTCAAGCGTTTTAATTATGCTCAGGCAGCTATCTAACACAGCTTTATTAACTGAAGCTTGGGACTTCTATCTTTTTCTGATCCCTTACATAGCTTTGATAACATATTTTAAGCTTATAATTAGCATATACGTCACTCTTCGTTAACTAAAATAGGTTTTGCTCTATTCTTAGCCTAGTCCCAAATACAACTAAATACATTACTTAAATAAAGTAAATATTTAAAAAGTAGAGTGAATAAGGACAAGTTGGACAATCTAAAACATGCTGCAAATGTTATAAACAAATACTACTACAGCCTGTTTCTGTGCT
Source organism: Rickettsiales bacterium Ac37b (assembly GCA_000746585.2). Classification (NCBI taxonomy): domain Bacteria; kingdom Pseudomonadati; phylum Pseudomonadota; class Alphaproteobacteria; order Rickettsiales; species Rickettsiales bacterium Ac37b. The sequence continues at coordinate 758,195 of CP009217.2, read as the reverse complement.
TATTTTAAACATTTTTATCTAAAATCAAAACAATAATTTATGTATAAAACTAAAGATAATTTATATCAAATACCATATATGCATAAGACCAAGCTTTATTTATAAATAAAGCTTGGTATAACAAAACTATAGAAAGAGTTTAGCTAGCTTCATAAGCATTATCAGGTTCTGCTGGTGCTGCAGCTTCATCAGGATATTCTTTTAAAGAATATCCTCTTCCCCAAACAGTGTCTATATAATTAGTACCAGTAGCTGCTTCCAATTTCTTACGTAATTTACATATAAATACGTCCACAATTTTCAACTCAGGTTCATCAATACCACCATATAGATGATTTAAAAACATTTCTTTTGTTAAAACGTTGCCTCTACGCATAGCAAGCAATTCCAATATAGCATATTCTTTACTTGTTAAATGTAGAGGTTTATCGTTCGCTTCAACAGTTCTTGTATCTAAATTCACAGAGACCTTATCAAATTTAATGATTGATTCAGAATGTCCTTTAGAGCGGCGTACTATAGCTTGAATACGAGCAATTAATTCACCTCTATTGAAAGGTTTAGTTAAATAATCGTCTGCTCCAGAACTTAATCCTTTAATTTTTTCAGAAGATTCTGATTTACCAGATAAAATTAAAATAGGTACCTTTACTTTAGCAGCTCTAAGGCGTAACAACACCTCATATCCATTAATATCAGGTAAGTTCAAATCTAAGATTATCAAATCATAATCATAAATCTTACCTATTTCTATACCTTCTTCACCAAATCTGGCTACTGTACATACAATACCTTCAAAATTTAACGCCTCTTCTATAGATTGAGCGGTTGAGGTATCATCTTCAACCAAAAGTACACGCATAAAGCCCCCATAGTTTGTTAAGCAAAAGTGAAACAGTTAGTAAATATTTGCTATATGCTTACAATAAAACATAACTAGCACCTGCCACTCTATAAAACCAATCAATATCAAATGTGTTCTACAGACTCATATTAACCTTTTTTGCAAAAAAAACAATATCTTTTTATACTAATTTGTTAGAATGGGTCTTTTATTGAATCCTAACGTAATATGTAATGTAATATATCTAAAAATTCTTGGTGGTTTTGAACGTGGAGAGAAGGCTTATAGTCGACGCTAGATTTTGAGGTATTTCCATATAATATAGGAGTGCAGTTTGCGTTATGCGCACATTCTATATCTATAACACTGTCACCTATAAGCCACACTTCTTGACCTATTTCAATATTACTTCCTTCTAGAGCAGCTAAAACTGGCATCACTGATGGTTTATCGTGAGTAGTATCCTGTGAGCCAATTAATTTAGTAAAAAAAGTATCTAATTGCAACAAAGATACTTCTTCGCGTAAAGAAGTGCCGATTTTATTACTCACCACTCCTATATGAATATAAGGGTTTTGTCGTAAAAATAAAAGTACTTCTTTGGCGAGAGGTAATAAAAATAAATTATTTTCTCGTAATTTACGATATGTAGTTTGATAAATCTGTGCTGCCTCTTGCCAACGGTTACCAAAAATTTCAGGCAATACTTCTCTCATAGATTTATGAGTATATAATTTGTTTGTAATTTCAGGAGTTGGTAGAATGTTCATTTGGGCCATCATTTGCTCACTGGCTTGTTTTAATAATACCCAAGTATCAGCTAAAGTATTATCCCAATCAAATAAAATAGCTTTAGGTTTTGGTAGAAAATTTAAATTCATTCTGATAATTGTCTTGATCTATTAGTTGCAGCATATAAGGTTTTATATATAAGCTCTTTAAGTCCTGGATTTAATGTTTCCAGGGCTGCTTCTGTTGTGCCTCCAGGGCTGCATACTTGATTAATAAGAGTGCTAGGAGAATTAGTTCCTTGCACAAGTAATTGTGCACTACTATTAATAGTGTTAATAGCAAGTTCATTAGATAGTTTAGCATCTAGACCTATGCTACAGGCAGCTTCTGCTAAATAATTGACCATAGAAAAAAAATATGCAATTCCACTGCCGGATAGAGCTGTAATGGTATCTAATTGATACTCGTTATCAATCCACCATGTTTTCCCTATCATATTAAACAAATAACTACTATTGTGTTTGTGTAAGTCACTTAGATTGTTATTACCGTGCAAAACAGTAGTGCTAGCTGAGACAATGGCTGCTAAATTAGGCATTGCACGTACAACTTTACACTCTTTTGTTAGATGTGTAGTAAAAAAAGAGAGGGTTTTGCCTGTGATAATAGAAATAAATAAGTTGTTTTTGTTTTGGGTCAAAAATTTATATAAAGGTATAATTTGTTCAGCAATTTGAGGTTTGATAGCAAAAACAATTGTATAATCCAGATTTTGATTAATAGCGCTATCTTTAATTTCAGGTAATGCGTTTATATCAAACATTTTTTGTAAACTATGCCAATTATTTGGTGAAATGACCGTAATTAAGCTTGGGGAAATTCCACCAGCTAGCCAACCTTTTAATAAGGCAAGACCCATATTGCCACAACCAACAAGAATAATATGTTTATTTACCATGTAAATTATTCTTGTATAGAAGAATTAGATTGAGATTCTGTTTCTGTTTGGCAGGTAGCAGATAATTTTTCTTGCTCTTTACGTATCTGTAATACCATTTCTTTTAATACTTCAAACTCTTCTCTTTTAACATAATTCATTTTTTCAAAATAGCTGCTAATTTTATTTTGCACAAAGACTTCAGTTTCATTTTTCATGTTACCTAAAGATGATAGTAGATCTCCTGTAAGTTTCGCTACATCATCAAAAAAAGTTTTATTTTGTTTTTGATTCATAGTATCCTCCTGCTTGCTTTTTAAATATAATCCTATTAATTATAAAAGTCATTATATAATCACTAAATAATGTAAATAAATGGCTATTATTTTCCCTTCTATAGATCCTGTATTAATTAATTTAGGCCCAATATCCATACGTTGGTACTCACTTGCTTATATTGTAGGGATTTTACTTGGAGTAGCGTGTATAAAAAAATTAGATAAAGAACCCAGAATATTTAATAAAACAATGTTAGATGATATGATAATATGGGTAGTATTTGGGATTATAGTAGGAGGAAGACTGGGATATGTATTATTTTATGATTTACAAAATTATTTAACTTATCCTTTGGAAATTTTAAAAGTTTGGCATGGGGGCATGTCATTTCATGGGGGGCTGGTAGGCTTAGTGGTAAGCTTATTAGGCTTCTGTAAAAAGAATAAACTAAATTTTTTGGCTGTAATGGATTTAATATCTTGTGCAGCTCCTATCGGTATTATGCTAGGTCGTATAGCAAATTTTATCAATGGAGAATTGTATGGAAGAGAAACCAATGTGCCATGGGCTGTGCTTTTTCCTTATGGAGGTCATATACCTCGCCATCCAAGTCAACTTTATGAATCTGCTTTAGAAGGATTAGTACCTTTAGTTATACTATATCTTCTTGCTACACGAACTAAAATTAGATATAAAATGGGAGCGCTATCAGGTATATTTTTGTTTAATTATTCTTTATCTCGTATGGTAATAGAATTTTTTAGAGAGCCAGATATACAATTAGGATATATATTACCTAATATTACTATGGGACAAATATTATCATTTCCTCTCCTTGTATGTGCAGTTATTTTATTAGTTAGGGCTTTTAATAGCAAATCTTATGCAAAATAAACCCCCCACATTTATTCATTAAAGAAACTTTTATTAGAAGTTTATTCATATCATCATTACATTAATTTTTGATAAAGATTAATATATAAATATTTTTTACGTATAGAGGTAATTTTAACGATTGATTAAATTAGTATAGATAACATTTTAATTAATAAGGATTAAAATCTTTATTTTTTGTAAATAAACAAAGTTAAAAAATATTAAAAGGAATAAATTTATGAGTAATATGATAGAAAAGACAAATAATAAAACCAATAGTATAGTTTCACGTATAGAGCATAGTGCTGATCGTATAATAGATGGTTTTAAAAATAAAATAGACACAATTGAAGATGCAATAATGAAGATATTTGAGGAATTTCATAATTTCAAAACTGAGATGGTTTTTCCAAAATTAGGACATGATATAGGACAATGTATAGCTGATTTAACTGATTCTGCATCAACTGCGTTTAATAGGTTGACCAAGGATTTTAATACATTAGATAAGGATTTGCATAATCCAGATATAAGAGTAGGCGCAGTTATTACAGATATTTTCAACGTAATTACAGATCTAAGATCAGGTGTAAAAGATTTAAGTTCTACTTTTAGGCACGATGTAAAAACAGTATTGAGTGACATTGATGGTATTGGTTTAGAAATACCTATACTTGGTGATAATTCATTTAAAATAGAATTATAAAAATAATAAAGGAGACTCCTATTGATTAGGAGTTTCCTTTAGATCAAGTATAGCTTTAAATGCAAATATGCTATACCCTATAGATATTAATAAAAATATAGAATGAATTGATTTAAAAGGAATAAAGTAAGCTATTATAGGTAATAATACGTTATAATATATAATATAAGGTACAGATGCAAGAACTTGAGTACGTAATAGCCCTGGGTAGGATAAGTTTAAATTTTTTATTTTAGTTAAAGCCATTCCACAGGTTGTATAGAATAATATTCGTAGTAAGTTAGATATAAAAGCTATAAATATATTAATAGGGTATAATATGAATGGTATAAACCATAATATATTAGTTCTTAAACTCGAGATCCATAGTTTTATATTATCTGGAGTTACTATGACAGTATTATTATTAGGTAACAGCTCGGTTATGTAATAACGTATAGTTTTGCCTTCTTGCCACCATGCTTTAAACATTATTTCTTTTCTAGTAATTAGCAATAATGCGTCTGTACCAGCTAAAGAAGAAATATGTTCTGTTGTATCTATAATTGCTATAACTTTTGAATTAGCAGGATTTATAATATAGATAGGTTCTCGACTGTTTGTATAGATTATACCGTTTTCTATAGTAATTTTAGGAAATTGTTCTATAATATTTTTTAAAATAGCGTTACTCTCATTTATAGAACTTGTATCCTCGTCGTCAATATTATAATTGTAGGGAATATTAGATAGGTCTATTGTGTATACTTTGTATACCCACAATATTGTAGCTGGTATTGAGGTTAGTGCAATAACTATAAATATAAATAAAAAATTATAGCTTTGCCATTTTCTGTATACATTTTGGTATAAAGGCTTGGAATAAAATGAAGCAATAATTACGCTAAAAAAATAAGATAAATTCATAAGTATTATTTGTATAGAAAAATTATTTAGGTTATACCATAGTTCAAATATGTGAAATACGTTAAAATAAATCAATTTATATTAATATCCTATAAACAAGGAATTATCAAGCATATGAATAAACTAAATCAAATTAATGACGCTATGTATAATAAAATGGCCAATAGCATTAGGATGCTGACAGTTGATGCTGTTGAGCGTGCTAATTCTGGTCATCCTGGTATGCCTATGGGAATGGCAGATGTTGCTACAGTATTAGTAGCAGAATTTCTTAAGTTTGACCCATTGCATCCAAAGTGGCATGATAGAGATAGACTGGTAGTATCAGCTGGCCATGGGTCAATGTTATTATATGCGTTGTATTATTTATTAGGATATCAAGATATTAATATTGAAGACATTAAAAATTTTAGGCAACTACATGCGAAAACTGCAGGTCATCCAGAATATGGACATTTTGCTGCTATAGAAACCACTACAGGTCCTTTAGGCCAGGGGCTTGCAAATGCTGTAGGTATGGCAATTGCCGAAAGGATACTTGCTGCTAGATTTGGTAATATTATAGATCATCATATTTATGTTATAGCAGGGGATGGCTGTCTCATGGAAGGTATTAGCTATGAAGCAACAGCTCTTGCTGGTCATTTAGAATTAAGTAAATTAATAGTATTATTTGATGATAATAATATATCTATTGATGGTCCTGTATCTTTAGCTACCTCTGAAAATCAGCTAGCAAGATTTGAAGCAGCGGGTTGGCATGTACAGTCTATAGATGGGCATAATATAGTACAAATTAGAGGTGCAATAAAAGAAGCTAAAAATAGTACTAAGCCTTCGTTAATTGCATGTAAAACTATTATTGGTTATGGAGCTCCAACTAAAGCAGCTACAGCAAGTGTACATGGAAGTCCTTTGGGAAGTAATGAAGCAGAAGGCGTAAGGAAGAATCTTAACTGGACATATCCACCTTTTATGGTTCCTGAAGAAATATTGAGTGCATGGCATAAGATTGCAGAAAAGGGCAAGGATGCTTATGAAGCATGGCATACTAATTTCGAGAGTCCTAGCCAAAAAGAAAAATTTGAAAAATTTATACAACAGGAAGCACTAAATGCTGTAGATCAAATTATAGATGATTTAAAGAAAAAAGTATTACCTACAGATTCTGAAGAGGCAACACGTAAATCTTCGGGTAAAGTGTTATCACTATTAACTTCGTGTATTCCACAATTAATAGGAGGTTCGGCTGATCTTACAGGTTCTAACGACACAAAAACTAAGACTATGCAAATAATTAATAAAGATAATTTCTTAGGTAATTATATACACTATGGCATTAGAGAACATGCGATGGCTGCTATAATGAATGGCATTGCATTATATAAATGTTTTATACCCTATGGTGGTACTTTTTTGGTGTTTGCTGATTATTGTCGGCCGGCTATTAGATTATCTGCATTAATGCAACAACAAGTTATATATGTTATGACTCATGATTCAATTGGTTTAGGAGAAGATGGTCCAACACATCAACCAATCGAGCATTTAGCATCGCTTAGAGCTATACCGGGTTTAGCTGTATATAGGCCTGCTGATATTGTAGAAGTGGCTGAATGCTGGCAATTGATTCTAAAAAATAAAACTGCTCCTGCAGTAATTGTATTAACACGTCAAAATGTACCTGTTGTACGCCGGGAATATAACAAAGAAAATTTATCTGCCTTAGGTGGATATATTTTATCAGAATATCAAGGAAGTTTTCAGGTTACTATCTTTGCTACAGGTTCAGAAGTAGCTATAGCTCTTGATGCACAGAAAAAACTTCATTCTTATAATATAGGAAGTAGAGTAGTATCAATTCCTTGTTTTGAACTATTTACAAATCAACCTGCAGAATATATAGACAATATATTGAATAATGACAGTCTTAAAATTGCAATAGAAGCAGCATCTAAGTATGGATGGTCTGATTATATTGGTAAAGATGGTGTATTTATTGGAATGAAAGGATTTGGTGCTTCAGGCAAGGCAGAAGATTTATATAAGTATTTTGGTATTACAGCAAATAATATAGTAAGCAATGTACTAGAAAAGTTAGATAAGATGTAAGTGTAATAAGAAAGGTGAGTATATGACAGTTAAAATAGCAATTAATGGACTTGGACGTATAGGTCGCTCAGTTTTAAGAGCATTACTGGAATCAAATAAACCAGGATTAGAAATAATAGCAGCCAATGGTCCTGCAACTATAGAAGATCATGCCCACTTAATTAAATATGATTCTGTACATGGTATATTAAAGCAAAATATCCATATAGAAGAAAATAGTTTAATTATTGATCAACATAAGATTGAAATTATTAGAGAAAAGATACCAGAAAATCTACCATGGAAGAAGGTAGGTGTTGATATAGTTTTAGAATGCTCAGGAAAATTTAATAAAAAAATTGAAGCTGAAAAGCATATTATAGCAGGAGCTAAGAAAGTGATAGTTTCAGCTCCATGTGAAGACGCAGACAATACTATAGTATTTGGTGCCAATCATGAAAAATTGACAAAAGATCAACATGTGATTTCTGTAGGGTCTTGCACAACTAATGCTTTAGCACCTTTAGCAAAACTGTTAAATGATAATATTGGTATTGAAAGTGGGTTTATGACTACAATACATGCTTATACAAATGATCAAAATTTGCTTGATAATAGTCATAAAGACGTCAGAAGGGCTAGGGCCGCAGCTCTATCAATGATACCAACTTCTACAGGGGCAGCTCGTTCTATAGGATTAGTTTTACCAGAACTAGCTGGTAAGTTAGATGGATCTAGTATTAGAGTACCAACGCCTAATGTATCAATGATAGATCTAAGTTTTATTGCTAAGCGAAATACTAGTGTTGGTGAAATTAATACCTTAATTTTAACAAGTGCCAAACAAGAGTTAAAAAATATAGTAGATATAGCGCCTACCAAATTAGTGTCAATTGATTTTAACCATAATCCACATAGTTCTATATTCGATCCCTATGAGACTAAGGTAGTTGGAGATAAATTAGTACGCATTGTGAGTTGGTATGACAATGAATGGGGATTTTCAATGCGTATGTTGGATGCTGCAATGTTAATTTCTAAATTTATTTAAGGTTTATACAATGGATAATTTACGTCTTCTACAAGATTTGGATGTATCTAATAAAACTGTGATTGTACGTGTAGATTTAAATGTGCCTGTACTTAACGGTAAGATTGTTGACGATATTAGATTAAAAAAGATTTTACCAACACTAGAATATTTATTATTACGTAATGCAAAAATTGTTCTCATTTCCCATTTTGGTAGGCCTAAGGGAAAGTTTGTATCTGAAATGTCATTAAAATTTCTGGTTCATCCGTTAAGTGAAATGTTGCAAGGTAAAAAGGTCCATTTTGTAGAAAATTATATAGAAAAAGAGGCTGAGCAGTTTATTAATAGTTGTCAGAATGGTGATATAATTTTAATGGAAAATTTAAGATTTTATCCGGGTGAAACAAGTAATGAGGCTAATTTTGTAGAAAAATTAGCAAGATTAGGACAAATATATATAAATGATAGTTTTTCTTGTTCGCATAGAGAACATGCTTCGATAGTTGGTTTAGCTCAAAAACTGCCTAGTGCAGCAGGATTATTATTACACGAAGAAATAAAAAATTTACAGTCTTTTTGGAAGAATGCACATACACCTATAATGGCAGTAGTTGGAGGAGCTAAAATTTCTACTAAATTAGAATTACTCTACCAGCTTTTAGAAAAAGTAAATATATTAGTTATTGGGGGAGCGATGGCTAATAGCTTTCTGAAAGCTGAAGGTTTAAATATAGGAAAATCATTATACGAAGAAAATTTATTAGAGGAAGCACGAAATATAGTGTTCAAGGCTAATAAGCTTGGATGTAATTTAATATTGCCTATAGATGTTGTGATTGCAGATAGCATAGATTTAGGTCATACAAGTAGAATGGTGGATGTAGAATATGTGGATAATAATAGTGTTATAGCAGATCTTGGTCCTAAAACTGTTGAAATGATTAAAACACAAATAAAATATGCTAAATCTCTAGTTTGGAATGGCCCTTTAGGAGCATTTGAATATCCTCCTTTTGAGCAAGCAACTGTAATGGTAGCAAAAGAGGTGGTACAAGCTACTACTGATAGTAATTTATTAAGTCTTGCAGGAGGTGGAGATATACTCGCTGCTCTCAAGAATGAAAAGTTAGCGGAAGGATTTTCATATATTTCAACGGGAGGAGGAGCATTTTTGGAATGGCTGCAAGGAGATAAGCTACCTGGCATAGAAGTGTTATATAATAATGTTTGTTGAAATCTTAAATGTAAATGATATAGCAAGAATATATAGCTTATACGGTAATACATCTCAAATTATCTTAATGAATAAGGATAATAGTGTTAATTATCTTGGGCTAGGATATATCAAAATGCTTGCAGAAAAATCAGCACAATATAATTATGTTTTTATTTGTAACGTATCGGATAATGCATATGCGGTTCAAGCTGCTTTTAGAATGGGTTTTAAGAAAGTATATTATATAGGTAATCGAATAAAATTCAATAAATTGGATAGTATAGCTGTGCAGTATGATGCGCAGCTTTTCAATGAAATGAAACTACAAGCATTACTTTAATAAACTATAGTTTTTTCCTTAAGAAAAAGTAAAGAAATATTGTATAGCATTAAAAGTGGTCCCATAAAAAACTGAAGGGTAATACTAATGATTATATATACAAAATCACATCATACTATTACGAAGGAAGTGATGTCGCTCGATCAAAATATACCTGAAAATACTGTTTGGATTGATTTACCCAATATATCATCTGAAGAAGAGATAAAGTTAGAGAGATATTTTAACTTAGACTTACCTGTATATAAAGAAGTTCAGAGTAGTTCTATCTCCAATAGGTTATATGAAAAATATGATGCTATATTTATTACCATTACTTTGCATGTCAGTAATGAAGATAATATAGATGACTTAAGAGCTTATAATATTACGTTTGTCGTTATAAAAAATATTTTAATTACAATACGAGAATTAGAATCAGGGTTATTTAATGATATTTTATCTAATATAGAAATGAAGCATATAGCAGGTGAAAATGAGTGTTTCTCATTATTAGCAATGATGTTGGAAAATATTCTCAATTATATTTCTAGCTTTCTTGAAACAATAGATCATCATTTAGAAGAGAAAAATAACAATGTTGTTGCGCCTGCTCTTGCAGATAAAAAAATCAGTTATAAAGTGTTATTGAAAGATATTAGTAATATTGGTAATTCGGTTTCTAAGGCACGCGAGACTCTTTTAACCATCCATAGAGCGATAACTTTTTTATTACAAACTGAATTAGTAGAAAAACATAGGATATTTGCATCTCATATAAAAATGTTTTTGAAGGATATAGATGCCCTTAGAGATCATGCCACTTTCTTGGCAGGTAAGGTTAATTTTTTATTAGATGCTACTTTAGGGTTAATTAATATAGAACAAAATAATATTATAAAAATATTTTCGGTGGTCACAGTAATATTTACGCCTCCAACCTTAATAGCAAGTATATATGGGATGAATTTTGAAGTAATGCCTGAGTTAAAATGGGCAGCTGGTTATCCAATGGCGTTAATATTAATGCTAATCTCTGCTTGGATACCATATAGATATTTTAAAAAGAAGAATTGGTATTAAAATGTATAGGTAAGTCCTACAGTAATATTGATAGGATTTATTTTTAATTTATCACGTTTAGATCCTAAATATGAAATGATTTTTTTATTATGGTTATATATATCATTAGAAAATGCCATATCATATTTAGGCTTCAGTAAAAAGTACTTTATATCAATATTAAAAGCTATATTAGAATATAAATAAATATTACTGCCAATTTGGAATACAGGGCTATGGGCGTTTTTAGTTTTAATAGTAAGCATTGCTGTTTCTGAGTACCATATATTATGGTCTATGTAATTATAATATTTATTACCTTTTAAAAACATATACCCATAACCTAGCCCAATATATGGATTAACTATGCCTAAATTAGGTGTATGATACTGTAATGTAAGAATTATAGGAAAAGATTTAATTTTAATTGGTGTTTGAAATTCTGGAAATAGACTACCAAACATTTCATTAACTATAGCATCTTTGAAATTATTCTCATATGCTTTGTATGTGATATAACTTGTGCTTATTTCAGTAGAAATGTTATTACTCAACCAATAAATAGCAGAAATTTCTGTTCCTACATTATGTTTAAATCGTGTATTAAAAATATTTCCTTGTTCAGAGATAAAAATTTTGCCTGTGTTATCTTTAGTAATAGTTGTTTTAGTAGGAAAAGTATTTTGTATGCCAAATTTTATAGCTGTTTTTCCTTTAAGTTCTAGTGCCTGAGCCTCAGTAAAATAAAAAAATTTAATAATAGGGCAATAAAATTAAGGCATATTTTTAGAAGGTATTTCATATAATTTTTTGTAGTGAATTTGTATTGTATTGCAAAAGATATACAGTGTGTTAATAAGAAAGTCAATAAAGTAATAAATTATGGGTATATATCTCAATCAATTTATATTAGTGTTAAGAATATATATTATTACTAATAAATTTGAAGTAGTTATATTAATAAATTAATATAGGGAGATATAAAATGATTATAACTAAAGAGGCAGCATCTATACGGAAGGTTTTATGCGAAGCAGCATATTTACATGATGTACAAAAGATTCTATCACAACCACTTATGATGTATCCTACCAAAGAAATATTAATCGAGCGAGCTAAACTAATAAAATCGGAGTGTGAACAACCGGATAATATGGACTATCTTAGAGTGATAGGGGCATTAGATAGTGATCAAACAGATTAGTATAACTATGGTAAGGTTGTGGAAAGTAGGAAGTTTTATGACTTCCTACTATATAAGCAATATTAAAATCTATAATTTAAGCCAAGTGTAACCGTTACAGGGTTCAATTTAGTTTTGTAGCTACGCGATAATGAGTGATAATTAGATTCTTTCCCAAAAACATAAATGCTACGGTCTGCGGATATTGTATATCTAGGTTTTAGCCAAAAATATTTTACATCAACATTTAGACCAAAATTATTACCTAAGTCAAAATTACTACCAATTTGAGCTACAGGGCCATGGGCATCCTTAGATTTGATCCTTATTTTATCTAAAAATTGTATCTCTGATATTATAGGTGTTTTATAATAATGATTTCCTTTTAAAAAAGCATAGCTGTAACCAGCCCCTACATATGGTTGGAAGATACCTAAAGTAGGTGTATGATATTGTAGTATAAAGTTTACAGGAATAGATTTAATTTTAAGTGTGGTAGAGATTTTAGGTGTACCGTCCCTTGAGTATAAATATGTAAATGCATCAGGAAAACTATGAGAGGCTGCCTTATATTCAGTATAGCTTATTCCTAGCTCAGCAGCAAAATTGTTAGTTAAAAAATAACTAGCAGAAAATTCAGCTCCTATAGCATTTTTAAATTTATTTTTAAAAATTCTATCATCACGATCTATTATCAAATCACCATGAGAATCTTTTATATTTTCGTGAGCTGTTGGAAAATATCCTTGCACACCAAGTTTTGTTAAAATACTTCCTGTGCGATCTAATTCTTGCGCAAATAAAGTATTAGAGAATGCTAATAACAGAGTTATAGCAGTTATAGTTAATAGTTTTTTCATATATATCTCAAATAATTACAATAGATTAAAAAACTTAATATTTTATAGATAAATTATAATACTCCGTCAAGATAAAATGGGTGAGCTTTTAGGAAAAGTAAGGCAAGGTTAAGAGAGAGTGTCTCTCTCTTAACACTAATAAATGCTAGAACTTATAGGTTAAACCAAGTGTAACTACCACAGGGTTCATTTTAGCTTTATAAGTTTTATACTCAGAGATTGATCTTAAAAGAGTAGTAGTTTCAGAAGAAAGTTTATATTTAGGTCTCAACCAAGAATATTTTACATCAAAATTTACACCTAGATTTTGTCCTAAATCAAAATTGCTACCCACTTGTATAACTGGAGTACCTACATTTTTAGGTTTCACTCTAAAAGTGGCCTTCATAAAGATATCTTCATAAGTGTAAGTATGTTTATTTTTAAAGAAATTATAGCTATAACCCGCTCCTACATATGGTTGAAAAGCGCCATAAGTTGGTGTGTGATATTGTAACATTAATGTTACAGGGAATGCTTTAGTTTTAATAGAGCTGTTAAAGTTAGCTGGTACTTCTCCTAATGCTTCCATAATTAGAGCATCTTTAAAGCTATTATTTTTTAATTTATATTCTGTATATCCTACGCTTAAATCTGCAGCAAAGTTATCCGTAAAGAAATAGCCGGCAGATAGTTCTACACCTGCAGAATTTTTGAATTTATTTTTAAATACAGGATGATTTTCTACTGTATATTTAGAATGAGTTGTTGGAAATATGCCTTGCACTCCTAGTTTTGTTAATATGTTACCTTCACGTGTTATTTCTTGAGCAGATACTCCGCTACCTAATGTAAGCAACACTGTGCTTATCGCACAACCTGTTAATAATTTATTCATCATATGCTCCCTATAGTGGTGATATCAATATATAGAAATTATAACATATAAATTATTACGCTTAGAATAAACGTTTAATTAAATTGGAAAAATAGCTTAGTTTCCAAAATGAGATGCAAAAATATCACAGTAGTGAATTTTAAAAGTTAGAGTTTAGATGTATGTATCTATTATGGGTGATAAAAAAAACCGGCATATAATTATACATACCGGTTTTTAAAGTAAAATAAAAAATTTAGTGTTGAAGACTAGAACTTATAAGTTACACCTAAAGTCACAACTGTAGGGTTCATTTTATATTTTTCCTTTTTATCTGCAACTTTATATTTTGGTTTTAACCAGAATTGTTTTACATCTAAATTTAAACCAAAGCTTTCGCCTAAGTCAAAATTACTACCAACTTGTAATACTGGAGCAGATACATTTTTAGCTTTTCTTTTTACAGTTGATTCTTTATTTTTTTTGCTTTGTAAGAAAGCATAGCTGTAACCAGCACCTACATATGGGCTAGCAAAACCAAAAGTAGGAGTATGGTATTGTAACATTAAAGTAACAGGTACCGCATTGGTTTTTAATGTGTCTGTACTACCAACTACATTTTTTAATTTGTATTGTGTATAGCTAACACCTAGCTCAGCAGCAAAATTATCGGTGAAGAAATATGTACCAGCTAATTCAACGCCAACAGCATTTTTAAATTTTGATTTTTTAGCTACATTACCAGCAGCATCTTTGCTTTTATTTTCAGCTGTAGGGAATATGCCTTGTACACCAATTTTTGTAAACACAGAACCTTCACGTGTTATTTCTTGAGCAGAAGCAACACCACTGAAAGCTAATAATGATGTACTAATTGCACATCCTACTAAAAACTTTTTCATATAATAAACTCCATAAATAAAAGAGGTTGATTCAATAATTATTGATCTAGTATCCTAGATACATTTTTGAACTTTGCCCAGACTTTTATCATAAATAACATTTATAATCAATAACTATTATATAATATTTTAACTTAATGTGGTAAAATTATGATAGTGTTGTTGTAATATAGCATCATATTTGCTATATACAAATATAATAAAATCACGTAAATAACAATAAAAATATGCACCATCTAAATATTCATTAAGGTAATATATTGATTAAAGTTTTAGGTATTGAAAGCAGTTGTGATGAAACTGCGGTAGCTATTATCAGCGATAAAAAAGAAATTATTTCTAATTTAGTAAACTCTCAGCTTACAGAGCATAGTCCTTACGGAGGGGTAGTGCCTGAAATTGCTGCACGTATGCACATGGAAAAATTAGATACCCTAATTTTGCAAAGTTTAAAACAAGCAAATCTTGGTTTAGAAGCATTGGATGCTATATCAGTTACTACAGGACCTGGCCTTATTGGAGGGTTAATAGTTGGTCTGATGACGGCTAAGGGTATTGCTTCTGTTATTAATAAACCTTTAATTGCAGTAAATCATTTGGAAGGACATGCTTTAAGTGTAAGGCTTACAAGTGATGTAGAGTTTCCTTTTTTGTTGTTACTAATTTCAGGTGGGCATTGCCAAATTTTAATTGTCAAAAATGTTGGTTCATATCAGCAATTAGGTACTACGCTTGATGATGCGCTGGGAGAGGCATTTGATAAAGTAGCTAAAATGTTAAAATTAAGTTATCCAGGAGGACCTAATATTGAGAAGTATGCAGAGTATGGTGATAATTTAAGATTTTCATTCCCTCGTTCTTTACGAGGTACGCCAAACTGTAATTTTTCATTTTCTGGTCTAAAAACAGCTGTAAAGCGTACAGTAGATACTTTTGAGATACTAGAAAAACAAGATATTTGTGATATTTGTGCTTCTTTTCAATATACAGTAACAGAAATTTTAGAAGATCGGTTAAGTAATGCTTTGGAGTATTGTAATAAGTATTATCCCTCAATTAATTCATTGGTAATAGCAGGAGGAGTGGCATCAAATAGATTTATTAGAGATAGGTTGTCAACTCTTGCCACTAAGAATAATTTTCAATTATTAGTACCTCCCATCGAATTATGTACTGATAATGCTGCAATGATAGGATGGGTAGGTATAGAAAGGCTGAAACTAGGTTTAATAGATAATTTAAATGTAGTGCCTAAAGCTGTGTGGCCATTATGAGCTTAAAAATACTTGTAATAGCAGGACCTACTGCTTCTGGTAAATCAAGGTTGGCATTGTATTTAGCGGAAAAATATAATGGAGTTATTATTAATGCTGATGCGCTGCAATTATATAAATATATACCAATTCTTTCGGCGCAGCCAAGTAAGGATGATTTATTACAGCAAGAACACAGGCTTTATAGTATATTAGAACCAGATAAGCTATGTTCAGTAGGAAGTTTCTTGAAATTGGCTATTAACGAAATTGAAAATGTGTTTAATAAAAATAAACTACCCATAATTGTAGGGGGTAGTGGGCTATATATACGTAGTTTAATATACGGTCTATCAGAGATACCAGAAATTAGCGAAACTCTTAGGGAGGAAATACGAAATCAATATGATTTGGTAGGTGCTGAGAGTTTTTATCAATCTTTAATTAAAGCAGATCCTAAGGTGGAAGGTATTATTAGAAATACAGATAGTCAGCGTATGATAAGAGCATTTGAGGTAATAAAGCAAACTAGCAAATCTATAATAGAATGGCAAAAAGATAAAATTATTCCGTATTATAACCAAAATCAATTTATACAAATAACATTAATGCCAGATAGAAACTACTTATATAATAATTGTAACGTACGTTTCAAGAATATGATAGAAAATGGTGTGATAGAAGAAATTAAAGTTTTAATTAAAAAAAATATAAAAATAGATGCCGTTAAGAAGGCTGTAGGTATGATTGAAATGATCCAATATCTAGAAGGTACAATAGATTTATCAGAATTAATTAAGTTAGGTGAACAGAAGACTAGAAACTATGCTAAAAGGCAAATTACTTGGTTTAAGCATCAATTACCAGAAGCTAAGCGTATTTTATATGCTGATTATAACGAATTAGTTAATACAGTGAATTATATAAATTTATTGTAAAGATACTTCATAATAAAAAAACAATAATAAAAATTAGTTTATTAGTAAATAATTACTTGATAAATGCTGATTGAATTACTATATAACTCTTATATTAAAAAGACTTTACAAAGTTATAATATCTTGACAAGAATATTTAAATGATATTTAATGCGTTAAGATAATAAGTTTAATAAATGTAAATATGTCAATTTGTAATACAAATGTCTACAAAGAGGTTTATATATTTATTAACATTTATAATATATGGTAGAAACATAATTCGTTTATATCTGTATTTAGTATCATGTAATGGCACTAATAAGTTAATAAGCGTTGTAATTTATGGTACTTATGATTAAGACAGAATCGGTTCATAAAGTTACCAATATGGGAGTAAAGAGGAAGTAAAATGCAATTGTTAAAAGACATAGGAGATTATTTGGCATCTGATAAAGCTAAGGGTGCAGATGAAGATAGTGCGATATATGATGTTCGATACGCTTGTAGGGCTAGCGTATTGATTAATGAATCGCTACAGAAAGGCTGTGATGTTATGCAATTACCTAATGGTGATATTGTAGTAACAGAAAAGAAGACCTTTACATTTCAATATACATGGGATGATAAAAAAGGTAAGTTAGTAAGAGTACAATCTGCTAATAGAGTGAGGAAACTCAGAACAAAGAAAAAAACTCGTGGTAGCTCTTATTAAACAAATAGAAATCTTCAACTAAGTAGATATAAACACAAAAAATCATAACTAGTTGTAGAGAAAAAATCGTTATTATTAGTTCTATACTTATGATTAAGAATAAAAAGGCCTCTTATGCAGGGGTCTTTTTATGTTTGGATGAGATAATCAAAGGTAATAATTTTTCTACAGTGGACTTAAGTTTGTTTGGCTGAATATGTGTATAGATCTGAGTAGAACTAATATCTGCATGGCCAAGTAATTCTTGAATAAAGCGTAAATCTGCCCCTTGTTCTAAAATATGACTTGCAAATGAATGGCGCAATACATGTGGAGAAACTCGTTTTGGATCCATATTGGCTTGTAGAGCAAGTTGCTTTATTAACTGACCAAAGCGTTGTCTGGTTATATATCCTGTTTTGGAATTAGATGGAAAAAGATAGTTATTAAATTTATTAATGTTAGGTATAAATTTATGGCGTATATTAAGATAGTTATTAATAGCCATAGCTGCATTATTATTAATTATGGTGAGCCTTTCTTTATTACCCTTGCCATTCACAATTATAGTTTGTTCAGCAATCTGAGAACTGGAAGATGAGAAAAATTGTAAATTATTAAGTTTTAACGAGATGAGCTCTGACACGCGTAATCCTGTGGCATATAGTGTTTCAAGCATTGCAGTGAGTCTTGTACCTTCACTTGATAAATCAAGTTTTGATATATTAATTAATAATTCAATTTCTTTTACAGAAAGCACTTTGGGTAAAGATCTTCCTTTTCTTGGAGAATCAAGTAGCAATGCAGGATTACTAAATATAAGCTGTTCTGAATATAAGAATTTATAAAATTGTTTTAGCGTAGAAATTTTACGTAAAATAGTAGATTTATTATAGCTTGAAAGAGAAGAAATATAATGACGCAATGTAGCTATGTCACATTGTAAACAATTTTTATTATGTAGGGCAAGAAAACTAAAAAAAGATGAAAGGTCATTGCTATATGAGCTTATAGTGTTTTGAGTCGCTGCACGCTCTGTAATTAGCATTTCTAAGAATAATTCAAGGTGATGATGGTTCATTATATCGATAAATTGAAGTAAATATAAGCTTATTTTAAATTTTCTCAAAAGCATTTACCTAATATACATTATATATTTATATTTGACTATGGTATATTATGTATTTATGTTTTAACAAGTTATAGGTAATATTTTATACTTTATAATGGTTAATATATTAACATATTTGATATATAAATATCATAATGTGTATCTTTAATATGTAATATACAAAGTTTATTGCAATGAGTATAATATGGATACAGAGTTAATTAAAAAACCTATAGTTTTAATTGGGGTAATGGGAGCAGGTAAAACTACTATAGGTATGAAATTGGCACAAAAATTACAATTACCTTTTATTGATACAGATGCTGAAGTAGCAAAGAAAGCAGGATGTTCAATTGCTGATATATTTAAATATCAAGGAGAAGAGTATTTTATCAAATTAGAAACTCAGCTGATAAAAGAATGGTTAAATAAGGTTGTTATACTTTCAACAGGAGGAAAGAGCTTTGCTATAGAAGAGAATAGAAAGTTAATTAAGGAGTATTCTATTTCAGTGTGGTTAAAAGTAGAGTTTGATATATTATACGAGAGAGTATCACGTAAAAAAACTAGACCGCTACTGGAGCGTGGTAATAAAGCCGTTATATTAAAAGAGTTAATAGAAGAATTATATCCTATATATGCTGAAGCTGATATTACAATTACTAGTAGCGATATGTCACATAATGTGATAGTAGATACTATAATTGAGGAACTAGCAAGTATATGTACAAGTATACCACGCTAAACTTTTGTTAGTAAGAGTTATGATAGATTTGGTAATAGTTGTTTTAAGTATAGTGGGATTAATAATTATATCTGCGTTTTTTTCTGCAGCTGAAACTTCTATTACTAGTATATCTCAAGCTACTTTGCATAAATTAAAAATGTCAGGCCATAAAAAAGCAATTATGGTTAGCGATATTCATGCCAATAAAGAAAGGTTTATTAGTACATTATTGTTAAGTAATAGTGCAAGTAACACTTGCGCTGCTGCTTTATGTACCACTTTCATGATCACTATATTAGGTAATAAAGAAAGTACTATTATATATGCAAGCTTTTTGATGACAATTGTAATATTTATGTTTGGTGAAGTGCTACCCAAAAGCTATGCATTTTTATACCCAGAGAAAACGGCATTTTTTGCAGCACCTGTAGTGAGATTGTTAATGAAAATATTATCTCCTGTAGCTTCGTCTATACAAATTATTATTAACTTATTACTACCTTCCAGTATACGTTATAAATCTACTTATCCAATGATTTCTGGGACAGAGGAATTAAGAGGAGCAATTGATTTACATCATCATAAAGGGTCTGTGGTAAAAACAGAGCGTGATATGCTGGATAGTATATTAGATTTATCAGAAACTACAGTAAGTAGTGTGATGATACATAGAAAAAAATTATTTACGATAGATATAAATTTATCTATAGAAGAGATAATAGACCAGGCGTTAGGTAGCACTTATACACGTATACCTCTCTGGAAAGATGATCCAGATAATATAGTATCAGTTTTGCATTTGCGGGATTTGGTAAGGATATTACGTCATAATAAGGGTATTTTAGACCAGGAGGACTTAAATTCTATTATAACACCTCCTTGGTTTGTTCTAGAAAACACTTCATTGGCTACCCAGTTGCATGAATTCCGTAAGCGTCGTAATCATTTTGCTTTAGTTATAGATGAATATAGTGATTTATTAGGAGTAGTGACGTTAGAAGATATATTGGAAGAGATTGTGGGTCAAATAGAGGATGAGCATGATACTGTATCTCAAGGTATAAAAATATTATCCCCTACTACCTATATAATTGAAGGAGAAGTGACTATAAGGGATATTAATAGAGAGCTGGGTTGGAAATTACCTGACGAGCAAGTAAGTACATTAGCAGGGCTTATTATGTATGATACCGAAATAGTACCTGAAGTAGGGGAGATGTGTGAATTGTATGGAATTAGGTTTACAATTATAGAAAAATATTATAACCAAATTTCTAAAATAAAAGCAGAAATATTACCCAAGGATTGGATTTAACATTCGGTGCTAAGAACCATCGGTAAGTAGGAAGAAACACATATGCTAATTCAAATCAAAAAACTATAAAGAATAAAATAATATATTCGAGTATAAAAATTATGCAATTCTTAGATGAAGTAAAAATATACGTAAAAGCTGGTGATGGAGGTGCTGGATGTGTTAGTTTCCGACGTGAAAAAAATATTCCTTTTGGAGGGCCAGATGGAGGGAATGGAGGTAAGGGCGGTGATATAATATTACGTGCTGTGTCTGGACTTAATACCTTAATTGATTTTCGTTATAAGCAACATTTTAAAGCTCGTAATGGGGGACATGGTAAAGGTAGCAACAGAAGTGGTTTATCTACTCCTACTATGATATTGAATGTACCTGTAGGTACGCAAGTTTTTGATGCTGAAAATGAAATATTAATTGCTGATTGTAACAAAGTAGGACAAGAAGTGGTGTTGGTTAAAGGAGGCAATGGGGGTGTAGGTAATGCATATTATAAGAGTTCTATTAATAGAGCACCTAAAAAATCTCTGCCTGGTTTTGAAGGGGAAGAATTATGGGTATGGTTAAAATTAAAATTGCTTGCAGATGTAGGGTTGGTGGGCTTGCCTAATGCTGGTAAATCAACGCTTCTTTCACGTATTTCAGCAGCAAAACCAAAGATTGCCGATTATCCGTTTACTACGCTTAAACCTCAGCTTGGTGTTGTATATATAGATGAGCATGAATTTGTAGTAGCGGATATTCCGGGACTAATAGAAAATGCATCACTTGGTGCTGGACTAGGACACAGATTTTTAAAACATATAGAAAGATGTAGAGTTTTACTTCATTTAATAGATAGTACAAATGTAGACGTTACTCAAGATTACACTACTATACGAAATGAGCTTAAGAACTATGATAACACATTAATAGGTAAAAAAGAATTTATAGTATTAAATAAAAGTGATGCACTCAGTAAAGAAGAATTGTATAATAAAAGAAATATTTTAAGAGAAATGACCGGACAAGAAATATATATATTATCAGGCGCTACAGGTCACGGAATAGAAAACATATTACGGTTGGTATATAAGCAATTAGTATCTTTAGAAGAACAAGATATAATTTTGTAGATTTTACCAATAATTCCAAAATTTGTTTTTACATAGAAAAGTTGAAAAAGAAAATATTTTTTATGTAGATAATATTTAAAATACATTATAATATTAAATAATAGGTTTACAAGGTTATATAAGTAAATATTTGATTAAATTTTACTAGCAATATATTGATTTATACGTTATATGCTAAATGTGAATGGCAAATATGAATATATTGAAACCCATAATTGAATATAAGAAAAATAAGATGATATGTAATTTTGATACACATTATAAGTTTTCTTATGCTGAATTATTATATGTTGATATAAGTCCAGAAGTATTAAACCTATTAGGATATACAGTTGAAGAGATTATATTAACAGGCCTAAGGCCACTTATAATAAAGGCACGTCTTATTGCTAAAGATCAAATGATAGATATAGATCTTAAAGAACTAGACGTAGCTGTGCAAAATAGATGTAAAAACTTTGAAAAATGGGAAGCTGATTATTTAATACGTCGGAAGGATGAAAGTATTATATGGATATCGGATGTTACATATCCATGGTATGATCAAGACAATAATTTGATAGGGGTTATAGGTTGTTTAAGAGATATCACATCGAGAGTGAAAGCTGAAACTACCTATAAGGAAAAGTTATTGAAACAAGCATATACGGACCCTCTTACAAATTTGGCTAATAGAAGGTGTTTTTTTGAGCATTTAGATATAGAAATAAAAGGTAATGTCAGGAGTGTATCTATATTATTGATTGATTTAGATTATTTTAAACGAATTAATGATCAATATGGGCATTATGTAGGTGACCAGATTCTACAAGGGGTAGCTGATAAAATAAGAAGCTGTATAAGAGCGACAGATATAGCAGCTAGACTCGGGGGAGAAGAATTTGGAATATATTTACCTGATACAGAATTAGTTAAAGCAGAAGAAGTAGCGCAACGTTTGCGCAATTTGATTAACGAGTCTACTTTTGTATTACAAGAATATAATTTTGCAATTAATTGTACAGTATCAATAGGTGTTGCTTCTACATCATCTATTTCATCTACTACCCTAATGGATTTATATAAATTAGCTGATAAGAGGTTATATAAGGCAAAAGCTACGGGGCGTAATCAGGTGTCAATAACAGATGATTATACATGTTTTATAAATTGAAATTTATAAAACATGTATTTATTGATCAAAGCAATTTCCCTGATTTAGGAGATAAATGTACTAAACCAGGGACAAAAATTAAAGTTCGTTATGTACTGGATGGTCATAATTATTGCATAATTTACCTTGTAAATCTACAATTTGTTCATTTGTAAGTTTAATAGTTATATCACTTGGTGGGGTAGGAGGTGTATCTTTTTTAAAATTAACGTCAAGGCAATTATAAAAACCTTCTCCTGCAGGATCAACACGCTGCCATCTTAAATATAAAATAGCATTTTCATGAGAATCTAATATAGGATAATCTAAATTATCTACGGCAAACTCATAATACTGGCTTGTTTCACAGTGTGGAATTTTACCATCTTTAGCCTTTATATCAGTTATAGTTTTAATTAATACTAAATTATCCCAATTAAGGGGGTGGATACCAGAGTTATAATCTTCTTTAGAAAGATAAACTTCCCAATAACTAGGATTATGTGTTGCTGTAGCGCAGAATTGTAGATTGATTTCAAAATGTCCGTCCTTATCAACATTAATATCGTTTTTATACCATGTATCTGAAACAACATTCATACCAGATTTCTTCATATCTCCTGCACTACACAAATTACCATCGGAGATTTTTTCTTTAACACTGTTAATGTCATGATAATTTTCTACATTCATACTAAATTCTTGTTTCTGAGTAAATTGGTATACACCACTCTTTTTGAAAGCTTCGCGACATGCGTCATTTGGAATAGCACTTCCATCAGGCGGGTAGTTAAATCCACCATCTTCAAAACATTTAGTTTGACGTGCTATGGGGTTTGAACTATATCCATGTGCATTAGTTGAGGAAATAAAAAAAGGAGTAAGTGCGATTGTACTTAGAAGTGGTAATGTAAACATATATACCCCCGTAAAATTGGATTGTTTAATTTATAATACCTATATTATTATAATAGAATTTTTAAAATATTTAAATGTTAATATATCTGAATATTAATAAGTAAAATCTTATAATACTAAAAGGTAAAAAAATTATAAATATAAAAAATATTACGGAAATACATATTATGTCCAAAATTATAACATTATGTTAATAGTTTTAATTATGGCAAAGAATCTTCTTGATAAATTTCTTTCAAGGTTTGTAAGTCTATTATTGTATTGCTGCCCAGAGCATTATTCATAAATTCTTTCCATATATAAGCAGGTAATGTACCACCCGTTACTTTTTTCATTGGTTGATTATTATCATTTCCTACCCATACACCTGCTGTAAGGTCTCCTGCAAAACCTATAAACCAAGCATCTCTATAATCTTGAGTGGTACCAGTTTTGCCGTATGCAGCTCTTTCTTCTAGTTGAGCAGACTTGCCTGTACCTGTAGATACAGCGCTTCGGAGCAAATTTTTTAGGTCTAGCACTGTTTGGGTGTTCATGATACGAGTAGGGGTAGAGATTTGTCTCTTATACAATATACGACCATTCTGCGTATATATAGATTTAATGCCATATGGCCATAATGCATAGCCATTATTAGGGATAGTTGCAAAAGCACTAGTTAATTCTAGTAAATTTACTTCTACGCTTCCTAAAGCAAGACTTGGATGGGAATGTATGTATGATGTAATGCCTAATTTATGGGCAAAACTTATTACTTTTGTTCTACCAATACTTTCAGAAAGTTTTACAGAAGCTGTATTAATGGAGCGTGCAAATGATTCTTCTAAGGTTATTTCTCCTAAATATTGGCGTGTATAATTTTTAGGTTGCCACTTATTTATAGTAATAGGACTATCAGAAATAATACTTTTAGTGTTGTATCCGTTCTCTAGTGCTGCTGCATAAACAAATAATTTAAAAGCAGAGCCAGCTTGCCGTTGTGCTTGTACTGCTCTATTAAATGGGCTTGAATGATAATTCGTACCCCCTACCATAGCTAAAACCTCTCCATGTTTTGATAGCACTACCATAGAAGCTTCTGTGGTATTATATTTATGCCCATGTAGCTTGATAATTTTTTGTACGGCTTCTTCTGCATATTGTTCTAACTTTAGATCAAGTGTAGTTTTTATAATTAGGTCAGACTCTATATCATTAGTAAAATTATTGATTTGGTCTACTATCCAAGTTGCAAAATATAAATTTTTTAATCTTCCAAGCGCAGAAGTATTAAGTAATACTACAGTATGTTTAGTGGCTTTAATATCATTATCTGTAATAAATCCAGCTTCTTTCATATTAAGCAAAATTTGAAAAGCACGCTTACCAGACAATTCAATATTTTTAATAGGAGTATAACGTGAGGGTGCTTTTAATAATCCAGCTATAATTGCTGCTTCATATAGATTAATTTGTGATATTTCTTTGCCAAAATAATATTTAGCTGCAGCATCTACACCATAGATTCCTGATCCTAAATATACCCTATTTAAATATATAGCAAGAATTTGTTGTTTAGTAAATTTCCTTTCTAAGATTAAAGCTAGAACTAATTCTTGGATCTTGCGTTTTATAGTACGCTCGGGCGTAAGAAAAATAATTTTAGCTAATTGTTGGGTGATGGTGCTCCCGCCTTGTACTACATATCCAGCTTTATAGTTTGCATAAGTAGCACGTATTAACCCTATAACATCGATTCCTGGATGGTAAAAAAAGCGTCTATCTTCAGTTGCAAGTACTGCTTGGATGAGAACTTTAGGTATATGCTGGAAATCAAGATAATTACCATATAAGTCACCAAAACGAGCTAGGATTTCATTATTGGTATTAAGTAAAGTAATAGATCTTTGTTTTTGTAGCTGTTCAAGTTTAGTTAAATCAGGTAGGTCATGGCTATAATAAAGTAATATACTAGCAGTAATAGTGAGACACCATATCATGATTATTAATGTCCACTTGCATAAATGTTTGAAAATGTTAAAAAGCATGAATCTTGGTTTAGTGGTTTTATGTTTGAGAAGATTAGGTGTTTTAGCTAATAATTTTTTATTAGATTTAGATGGTGAAGACATTTAAGTATTTTAATAGTTTTTAAAATTTTTTCTATAAATTTCCATTGCATTGTTTTATACATAGCATATGTTATATGAATATTAAAGTATATTAATAAGTATAGGAAATGAATGATTACACAGGAATATACATGGAATTTAACATTTTAGCCATTAATAGTTTAGAAAATTTGTATGAAAAGCTTGAAACTAATGAAGCATTTAATGATTTAGAAATAGATTTTGTAAATAACGAGGTATTATATATAGCTTCTGAGAAGAATCAAGAATATGTTATTAATAAACACTCTCCTTCTCGGCAGATTTGGTTTTCTTCTCCGCTTACTGGTACGTATTATTTTTCTTATGATATATCGAAAAAATTATGGCTTGATAAAGAAGGTAAAGAGTTAGAAGATCTTATAATAGGAGAATTAAAGCGTATTATATAAATATGGTAAATATTAATACTAAGGAACAACGTTCCTATACTTTAAAGCATATGCTAAAATATTTTATACCTTACCGTTTAAAGTTAATGTGGGTATTTATAGCTTTAACTTTTACTTCAGTTAGTGTATTAATGCTTGGTAAAGCAATAGGTATTTTAATTGATCAAGGATTTAGTCAAGCTGATACATATTTACTTCAAAAATCCTTGCTAATATTGTTTGCTATAATAATAATGTTAGCAATTGCGACTTTTATACGTGCATATTTCATAAATAATATTGGAGAGGGTATTATTGCGGATATACGTAAGTCTGTATATAATCACATCTTATATGTTTCTCCTAATTTTTTTGAATCTAATAAAACAAGTGATATTATTTCTAGGTTAACTAATGATACCTTACTTTTAAGTAATACTATTGGTTCAGTATTTTCTACTTCGTTGCGTAATTTATTAATGGCAATAGGAGGGTTTATATTACTTATAGTAACGAGTATAAAACTAACATTATGTGTGATAATTACTGTCCCTTTAGTGCTAGTAATCATTATTTTAATAGGGCGTCAAGTAAGAAAGTTATCAAAAATTCATCAAGAGAAAATAGCTAATATTGGTGCTCATGTAGAAGAAACTATTAATGGGATTAAAATAGTACAGGCTTTTTGTAGAGAAAGATTTGAAAATAATGCTTTTGTTCTGAATGTTGAGAGCGCATTATTTTCTGCTAGTCAATGGATTAAAATGAGATCTCTACTTGCTGGTATAGTAATAGTTACTGTATTTGCATCTATTCTATTAGTGTTATGGATTGGAGGTGGAGATGTCATACATGGTAAAATGACAGCCGGAGAACTATCATCTTTTATCTTTTATTCGATTTTAGTAGCAAGTAGTATAGGCGGGTTAAGTGAAGTTATAGGTGATATACAAAGAGCTTCAGCTGCATCAGAAAGGTTATTTGAATTATTAAATTTAAAATCTGATATATGTGATCCAGCTGTGCCTATTTCACTCGGGAATAACGAAATTAGTACTATTAAATTTGAAAATATTACATTTTCTTATCCAGCGCGTATTGATACTGTAATATTCAAAAATTTTAGCTTTATAATTAATAAGGGTGAAAAAGTAGCTGTAGTTGGTCCATCAGGGGCTGGTAAAACTACCTTATTTAATTTATTACTGAGATTTTATGATCCTAATAAAGGTTATATAAAACTCAATAATATTAATATACAGGAATTATCTTTAAAAGAATTAAGGGGACAATTTGCTTTAGTTTCGCAGGATGCTACAATTTTTTCAGCTACGGCGTATGATAATATAAAATATGGAAAAATTGAAGCTACTGAACAGGAAATAAGACGTGCTGCTTCTACCGCAAATATACTAGATTTTTTAGAAAAGCTACCACAAGGAATGCATACATTCTTAGGAGAAAAAGGTGTAAGAATTTCGGGTGGAGAAAGACAGCGTATAGCAATTGCAAGAGCTATTATTGCTAATCCTCAAGTGTTATTATTAGATGAAGCAACTAGTAACCTTGATAATCATAACGAGCAACAAGTGCAGCAAGCATTAAATGAATTAATGGCAAAGCGTACTACTATTATAATAGCACATCGACTATCAACAGTAATGAATGCAGACCGTATTATAGTAATGAGTGAAGGGCAAATAGAAGATATTGGCACTCATCAAGAATTAATAAAAAAACAAGGCCTTTATTCTTATTTGGTAAAGCTACAAGTTAAGAATGACTGATTGCCTTTTGTTTACTGCTGATATATGATGAATTATATTTTAAGAGTAACTTTTATTTTTTAGAGGTTCATATGACGCAAGGTAGTTATCCAATAACAGTTGCTTATGGTGATGGAATAGGTCCTGAAATTACTGAAGCAGTATTAGAAGTGTTAAAATATGCTAAAGCAAGAATAACTATCCAAACAGTGGAAGTGGGCAAAGTATTATATGAACGAGGATATAATACGGGGATAGGGCCTGATATGTGGGAATCTCTAAAAAATACAAAGATATTACTTAAAGGACCAATTACTACTCCTCAAGGCGGGGGATATAAAAGTTTAAATGTTACATTAAGAAAAAGCTTAAGTCTTTATGCGAATGTTAGACCATGTATAGCATATCCACCTTTTGTAAAAACTTTTCACCCTGCTATGAATTTAGTAATTGTTAGAGAAAATGAAGAGGATCTTTATACTGGTATTGAATATAGACAAACACGTGATATGTGTCATGCAATAAAAATGATTTCTCGTTCTGGTTGTGAACGTATTATAAGATATGCTTTTGAATATGCCGTAAATAATAATCGTAGAAAAGTTACTTGTTTAAGCAAAGATAATATTATGAAAATGACAGATGGTCTATTTCATAAAGTGTTTGATGAAATAGCAGAATCTTATCCTCAAATAGAAAAAGATCATTATATTATTGATATAGGGGCAGCTAGATTAGCTAATACACCAGAGAATTTTGATGTAGTGGTCACATCGAATCTATATGGCGATATAATATCCGATATTGTAGCGGAAACTTCTGGTTCAGTTGGGTTAGCTGGTTCTGCGAATATAGGTGCTGAATATGCTATGTTTGAGGCAATACACGGTTCTGCGCCGCTTATAGCAGATCAAAATCGTGCTAATCCTTCAGGGTTGTTGCATGCGAGTATTATGATGTTAGTCCATCTTGGACAAGGCGATATTGCAAGCAAAATACATAATGCTTGGTTGAAAACGCTTGAAGATGGTATCCATACAGCTGATATTTATAGAGAAGAATATAGCAACAAGAAGGTAGGTACTAAGGAATTTGCACAAGAAATTATTGCAAGATTAGGAGAAAAACCCACTAAAATGCAAGCTGTTGAGTATAAAGATAGTTTAAAAAATACTATGCACCAAAATTTGGTAGATCAGACAGTAGAAAGTAAACAATTAGTAGGGGTAGATATTTATTTTGATTGGTCTAAAGATGGTATAGAATTAGCAGAAAAATTAAATAGTATTGCTGATGGAGAATTAAGATTACAAGTACTTTCATGTAGAGGGCTTAAAATATGGCCTGTAGAAGAAAATAGTTTTAATCGAGGAGGGGGGGACCATTGGAATGCCCGTTTTGTACTAAATAATCAGGAAAAAAAGACTACGCATGAGCACATAATTTATTTATTGAATAAACTAAATGCTCAAGGGTTTGATTTCATAAAAACAGAAAATCTCTACAGTTTTGATGATAAAGTAGGATTTTCTTTAAGTGCAGGAGCATAACTATAGTAAATTAAGTTGTATTTGGGACTAGGAGCAATAAGCGAAGCCTACAAATAGTAAGAGAGCTTTGAGCTAACTGTGTCTCGAATTTAAATCAATTTACTATCTACTAATTATAAGGAGTTTAAATGTTTGATTTATCGGGCAGGACAGTTGTTGTTACGGGAGCATCAGGTGGAATAGGTAAGGCTATCGCGAAAGAATTACATGCCCAAGGTGCTACTATATTGATTTCAGGTACAAAAACAGAGATACTAGAAAAAATAGCAAATGACTTAGGAGAAAGAGTATATATCAAATCTTGTAACCTTTCTAAGATTGAGGAAGTAGAAGCGTTGATACCTGAGGCTGAAACATTATTAGGTAAAATAGATATAATAGTTTGTAATGCAGGAATAACTAGAGATACTTTGGCAATGCGTATGAAAAATGAAGATTTTTCTGAAGTAATACAAATTAATTTAAATGCTAATTTTATATTAAATCGTGCAGCTATTAAACATATGATAAAAAACAGATATGGTCGTATAATTAATATATCGTCTATTGTTGGAGTGACTGGTAACTTAGGGCAGGCTAATTATGCGGCTTCTAAAGGCGGTCTAGTAGCAATGTCTAAATCTTTGGCTTTGGAAGTGGCAAGTAGAAACATTACGGTTAATTGTATAGCGCCAGGATTTATTGTTACTCCTATGACAGAAGTATTAACAGAAGAGCAACAAGCAATACATTTGAAAAAAATTCCTCTAGGAAGATTTGGTACGCCTGAGGATATTGCTTATAGTGTAGTATTTTTAGCTAGTGAAGAATCGTCTTATATTACAGGACAAACAATACATATAAATGGGGGGATGTTGATGACGTAAATATTTTTGTGGAAATTTATTAAACTAAGTGTTATAACCCAGAAAATATTTTTGATCTTTTGTAAGACAAACTTTAAAGAGGAAAAGTGTATGAATGACAAGCAAAAAAAAATTAATAGAGACGAGATAGAAGAACGTGTAAAAAAAATAGTAATTGACCATTGTAATGTTGAAGCAGAGAAAGTTACTATGGAAGCTAGTTTTGCAGATGATTTAGGTACTGATAGTTTAGATCAGGTAGAGCTAGTAATGGCTTTTGAAGAAGAATTTAACTGTAGTATTTCTGATGATATAGCAGAAAAAATTAAAAAAGTTTCTGATGCAGTATCTTTTATATATGATGCTCAGTTTAAGAATGAAGAAATAACAGACAAATAACAAAGACAATGATAAGTCAACAATTCAATAGGTTGCCATGGTCTACACATTCTCAATTAATAGTTTTGGGTTAGAAAATAATGTATATTTATTTAAGAATCATAGTTAATAGAGAGTAAAGATATGAGACGAGTCGTAGTAACAGGTATAGGTTTAGTAACGCCTTTAGGTTATGGTGTTCCGGTTGTATGGCAAAGGCTATTACAGGGAGAATCAGGCATTCGAGAAATTGACAGATTTGATGCATCGTCATTATCATGTAGAGTGGCTGGTCAGGTACCAACTAAAGATGAGAGAGGAGGAATAGATACAGAGCTAGTAGTATCTGCAAAAGATCAACGAAGAATAGATCGTTTTGTTTTATATGGTATATGTGCTGCTACTCAAGCTATAGAAGATTCAGGGTTGGTCCAAGCAGATAGTGGCGAACATGAAAATATAGGGGTAATGATTGGCTCGGGTATAGGTGGGTTACCTTTCATTGAAGAAAATTCAATTATGGTACATGAAAAAGGTGCTAGAAAGCTTAGTCCTTTTTTTATTCCAGCTAGTTTAATAAATTTAGTATCTGGTCATGTTTCTATAAAATATGGTCTTATGGGTCCTAATCACTCAGTAGTGACTGCTTGCTCAACGGGTGCTCATGCTATAGGAGATGCAGCTCAATTAATTGCCTTAGGTGAAGCTGATGCTATGGTTGCTGGTGGTACAGAGGGTGCTATATGTATGATAGGTGTCGCTGGCTTTGCAGCAGCGCGTGCGCTATCTACAAACTTTAATGATAATCCAACCAAAGCTTCTAGACCATGGGATAAGGATAGAGACGGGTTTGTTATGGGCGAGGGATCCGGTGTTCTTGTTCTGGAAGAATATGAGCATGCAAAAAAACGTGGTGCAAAGATTTACGGAGAGGTAGTTGGGTATGGCCTTAGTGGAGATGCTTATCATATTACAGCTCCTCATCCTGAAGGACGTGGTGCTTATAAAGCTATGAAAAGAGCAATTGAGAAGTCAGGTTTATCATTATCTGATATAGGTTATGTGAATGCTCATGGTACATCTACCCCTATAGGAGATGAAATAGAGTTGGCTACAGTAGAGAGAATTTTCGGCGAGGAAGCTAATAAATTATCTATGTCTTCAACTAAATCATGTATAGGTCATTTACTTGGAGCTGCAGGAAGTGTAGAAGCTATATTTTCCTTGCTTGCAATGAGTGATAATACTATGCCTCCTACCATTAATTTAGAAAATCCTCCTGAAAATTGTAAGATAGATTTGGTTCCTAATATTGCGAAAGAAAAAAAATTGAAAGCAGTGATGTCGAATTCTTTCGGTTTTGGGGGAACAAACGCTAGTTTAGTGTTTAAAAAGCTGTAATATGTTAGCTAATTGCTATAGATT
Source organism: Rickettsiales bacterium Ac37b (assembly GCA_000746585.2). NCBI lineage: Bacteria > Pseudomonadati > Pseudomonadota > Alphaproteobacteria > Rickettsiales > Rickettsiales bacterium Ac37b. Next base: position 725,729 of record CP009217.2, on the reverse strand, counting down.
ATGTAAAAGGATTTTTGCATTATTCACTATAGCAATCTTTATTATAGGGATAGTTATTGGTATTGGATATATTTATGTTAATAAAGAGGGGCCATTATCAACGGAGAAGATTTTGATTATTGCTCCTGGTAGTTCAATTAGTCATATTACAAAGCAATTATATAGTGAAGGAGTAATTAAATACCCGCTAATATTTCAGTTAACAGCAAGGGTGGTAGGTCATTTCCATAAATTAAAGGCAGGTGAGTATGCTTTTAATGCTGCTATAACACCAAAGCAAATCTTAGAAAAGATTATAAATGGTAAATATGTAGTACATAGTATTACTTTTCCTGAAGGAATAACTGCTAAACGCGTTATAGAGATTTTGAATGAAGAGCCTTTATTATTTGGTAAAATAGTTGATAATATTAAGGAAGGTTCTCTTTTTCCAAGTACCTATTTTTTCCACTATGGAGAAAAAAAGCAAGCTATTATAAATAATATGCAGCATAAAATGTCTAAACTTGTTGATGAATTATGGGAGAATCGTGATTTAAATAATAAATTACTAATCAAAAATAAAGAGGATATGGTAATACTTGCCTCTATTATAGAAAAAGAAACATCACTCAAAAGTGAGCAAAGAAGAATAGCAGCGGTATTTATAAATCGTTTAAATCAAGGAATAAAACTTCAGGCTGATCCTACGATTATTTATATTATAACAGATAAGAAAGGATATTTAGGACGTGCATTAACCAGGGATGATTTAAAGATAATATCAGAATTTAATACATATATTAATTATGGTTTGCCACCTACAGCTATATCTAATCCTGGTAAAGATGCGCTTGAAGCAGTGCTTGCACCTTTAGATAGCAAAGAATTATTTTTTGTACTAGATCCACTTACTAATGGTCATAAATTTACAGAAAGTTTATTAGAGCATAATCGTAATGTAAGCCATTATAGAAATCAATTAAAGCAAAAGAAAAAGAATGAGACACTTAACTGAACAAGTATTGAATTTAAATGTATTATACGTTTTTACTTTGATAATGTCTTATTTAATAGGCTCTATACCTTTTGGATTAGTAATAGCTAAATTAGTGGGAATTAAGGATATTAGGTCTCATGGCTCCGGTAATATAGGGGCCACAAATGTTTTAAGGGTTGCAGGTAAAACTTTGGGTTTAATTACATTATCTTTAGATATGTTAAAGGGTATAATTGTGGTTATATTAGTAAAAAGACTCATTGCTGATGATGTTATTTTAAAATTATCGATGATTGCTGTAATTGTAGGGCATATATTTCCAGTGTGGTTGAAGGGGAAAGGTGGAAAAGGAGTTGCAACAGCATTAGCTTCTTTTTTAGCCTATAATTATATTTTAGGTATAATTGGAATAATTGCTTGGTTAATAACATTTTGTGCTACACGTATTTCTTCTTTATCAGCTATTATAGCATTTGCCTTATTACCGGTGGTAACATTAATGTTTTTACCTAACGATGGCTCCTTTATCACTATATTATTTGTGTCATCTATAGTTATTATTAAGCATCGTAGTAATATTACTAGATTATTAAATGGTACAGAAGGTAAGATTGATGTTAGAACAAAATCATCGCATTAAGTTAGTAGGTATATTAAACATTACACATGATTCCTTTTCCGATGGGGGAAAATACGTAAATATAGATTCAGCCATTAGGCGCATAGAAGAGTTAATTTTAGAAGGAGTTGATATTATTGATATAGGTGCGGAATCTACGCGTCCTGGAGCTACAGCTTTAACTTATCAAGAAGAATGGTTAAAATTAGAACCAGTTTTAAAATTGTTTAAATCACAATTTCACAATAGTAAAGTGTTACTAAGTGTAGATACTTACCATCCTGAAACTGCTGCGTTAGCTTTAAACTATAACATTGATTGGATTAATGACGTATCAGGATGTAATACTCAAGCCATGCAACAATTGATTGCAGATAATAGAGTAAAAGTAGTGCTTAACCATAATTTGGGTGTTCCAGTTAGGCAAGGAATTACATTACCCGAAAATGAAGATGCGGTATCTCTAGTTATGCAATGGGCGCAAAAAAAGATAGAACAATTAATAGCCCAAGGAATTAAAAAAGAACAAATTATTTTCGACCCTGGTATAGGTTTTGGTAAAACAAGCAAACAATCTTTATTATTGATTAAAAATATTAAAGAATTTTTTCAATTAGGACTAGAAATATTAATAGGACATTCACGTAAATCATTTTTTAGCTCTATTACAAATGCTAAGGCATTCGATCGTGATATTGAGACTTGTATGGTATCAGCCTATTTAAGTTTGCAAAATATACATTATTTAAGAGTACATAATGTATGGGCTAATAAAAGAGCGATAGCAGTTGCTACTCATTTATTTGATTAAACTACAATATATAGTAAATTGATTTGAATACGGGACGTTGTTACTCTTGGCTCGCCTACTTTTTGTTAGGTTAGCGAAGAGTGACGCATAGCTAATTCAAATCAAGAGAATATAGTAAATTAAGAACGATTTAAGAATTTACTACTTCTTCAACATGAATATAAATTTTATCATTTGCTTTACGCTTGAAGTATACTTTACCATTAATTTTAGCAAATAAAGTATGGTCTTTACCCATACCAACATTCATACCAGGGTAGAATTTTGTACCACGCTGACGAATAATGATGTTCCCTGCCATAACTAATTGACTACTTGATTTTTTCACTCCTAATCTACGACCTGCGGAATCACGACCATTTCTCGAGCTACCACCAGCTTTTTTATGAGCCATATTGCCCTCCTATATTTTCTTAATATCTTTAATTAATAGGTGTGTCATATGTTGACGATGACCGTTTTTGCGACGATAGTTTTGACGACGTTTTTTCTTAAAGATAATAATTTTTGAACTACGCGCTTGTTTTAGTATTTCAGCTGTAACTGATGCACCTTCAACCAAAGGACGTCCTACTATAATAGGGCGGTTTTGTTCTCCTATTAATAATACTTCCTTAAATTCAACTAAAGCTCCTGGATTACCAGATAACTTTTCGACTTCTAACATACTGTTTTTTTCAACTTTGTATTGTTTTCCACCTGATTTTATTATTGCAAACATTAGACAGCCCATAATAATTATTATTTTGTATTCAATAAGCACCAATATAATATTGCTTGTAAATTGTCAATAATACTTTCATAATTTTACAAATATATTTATCAATTTGACCATTCATTATAACAAAAAGTCTAAGACTTTAAAAGGTTAAAGGTGAGGTAATCTTAATTGACTTATGTGATGAAATAAATTACTTATATTTCTAATCTCTAATTATTTACTAAATAATATGGCCTAAAATGTTATCTAGATGTTTTACTGAAAAATTTCTGAATATAGCTAAGTACCGAGGGCCTTTTTGTTTAGGTATAGATCCAACTTCGAATTTATTATTAAAGTGGGGGCTTAAGGATAATGTAGATGGTTTAAGAGCCATGTGCGATACAATTGTTAAAGCTGCTGGTAATAATCTTGCAATTGTAAAGCCCCAAGCTGCTTATTTTGAAAGATTTGGCCCAGAAGGCATGCAGATTTTAAGAGAATTAGTTGAAAAGTTTCATGCAGAAGATACATTAGTTTTATTGGATGCAAAAAGAGGAGATATTAACTCTACAAGCCTCGCTTATGCTGAAGCATATTTAGGAGAAAATAGCATATATAAATTTGACGCTATGACCTTTACTGCTTATTTAGGATTTGATGCATTGCTTTCTACATTTGAATATGCGCATAAAGTTTCTTCAGGAATATTTCTGGTAATTAAATCTTCAAATCCAGAGGGTGCAATAATACAAGACGCATTAACTGAATATTATACAACCCGTACTAATATAGCGGAGTATTTGGCGATGAAGAGTGATAATTTTAATCAAAATTATCTAAATCATGGGTTAGGTCCTATAGGTGCAGTTGTAGGTGCAACTTTAACTAATATAGAAAAATTATTATCCATACTTAAATCATCATTAATATTGATGCCTGGAATAGGGTATCAAGGAGCGATAATAGAAGATCTATTTATAAAGTGTGCAGGTCATACTAAGCGCATCATTCCTATTGCTGCACGTGAGATATTAGATGTAGGAAATAATACTATGTTATTAACAGATAAAATAAAAAAACATTGTGAGCAATCGTTCAAACTTATGCATGCTTAATTTGATGAGAGTAGATAGTGGTAAATAAATGGTAAGAATGCCGCATTGGCCAGTGCCTTTATGGTATAAGCCTATAGATTTGGGTCTTGAAAGAGTTACAAAGTTGTTAGCTGCTCTTGGTAATCCAGAAAAACATATACCTCCTGTAATACACGTCACAGGAACTAATGGAAAGGGATCTACGGTTGCTTTTATGAAAGCGATCTTAGAATCAGCTGGCTATAAAGTACATTGTTATACTTCACCACATCTAGTAAAGTTTAATGAACGTATAAAATTAGCTGGAAATGAAATAGATGATAATTTTTTGTGGGAAGTGCTTGAAGAGACCAGAATTGCTGCTGAATCCATAAATGCCAAAGTAACGTTCTTTGAAGGGACCACAGTAGCCGCGCTTCTAGCCTTTTCACGTGTACCCGCAGATGTTACCTTAGTAGAGGTGGGTCTTGGTGGAAGATTAGATGCAACTAACGTGTTTGATCAACCTTTAGCTACGGTAATTACCACTATTTCTTTAGATCACACTGATTTACTCGGAGATAGTTTGCAAAAGATAGCCTACGAAAAGGCAGGTATTATGAAAGAAAATATACCATGTATATTAAGTCAACAGTTACCTGAAGTTGAAGAATTTTATGTCAAGCTTTCGGTGATGCGCTCTGTTCCATTGATAGCTTATGAATATGATTTTATCATTGAGAATAAAGAAAATAATTTTTATTACGTTTCTAAAGAGCATAATATAAAATTGCCTATATTAAGTTTACCGGGAGAGCATCAATTTATTAATGCATCTAACGCTATAGCAACATTATTATCATTAAAATCATTGTTAATTAATGAGGAACATATTGTTTCTGGCTTAACTACTGCTTATTGGCCAGGTAGATTACAATTACTAACGGCAGGTAAGTTGACTAAAATGCTACCTGTGGGATGGGAAATATGGTTAGATGGTGCTCATAATGATTCAGGCGCTAATGCTCTATCCTTATGGCTTGAGACAAAACAGGATAAGGAAGTATTTTTACTAATAGGAATGACTAAAGGAAGAAATGTTGAAAATTTTTTGAAATATTTTATAGGAAAGGTGAAATTAGTTTGTGGCGTATTAATTGAAAATGAACAATCATCATATAATGCAGATTATATAGCTAATATAGCTAAAAAAATGGATTTCGATTCTTATCAAAGTTTATCTATTGAATCAGTATTAGACTTTATTAAAGAAAAGAGTAGAATCCCAGGATATATTGTGGTATGTGGATCTCTTTATTTAGTGGGAGAAATTTTAGATAAAAATTTCATTAAATAATAAAAAATATCAACTTAAATAAATATGTTGCAATGCACAAAAATCTATGTTAATATTTATAAATAGCTTGGAGAAATGCATAATATAAGTATTTCTTTATATTATTTAAATAACTAAATTTTACCAGAGAGGCAAGGAAAATGGCTCATAACAATACTAATAACCAGCATAATCCTTTTTCAGAAGCGTTTAAAAATTTTAGTGAATGGTCTAACTTTAATCCTAATAAAGTAAGTCCTATAGACATGAATAGTTTTGCTTCTATACAAAAGCGTAACACTGAAACTCTTTCCCAGGTAAATAAATTATTCACAGAAAATGCACATTCACTTATGCGTCGTAATGCAGAGATTACGCAGGAAAATGCAGCAGAATTATTTCATTTAATAAAGGATGTAGTAGTTTCTCCTAATCATGAGCATACATTATCAAAGCAAGCTGATTTTGTGAGAGCAGCATTTGAGTCTACGATCAATAACGCTAAAGAGCTTACTGAAATGGCTACAAAATCAACAATGGAATTATTTGACTTACTAGGTCAAACTGTTTCAGAAAACTTTAAAGAATGTATCGTTGCTCCTGCTCAGAAAAAGAAAGCTGCAGTTTAATGTTATTATTTATGCCAAGCGTTTTCACGCTTGGCATATGATTCTATATAATTAATTCTTATACCATTTACCAAAATCCTCCTGTAATAAAACATTTAGCATAAAATCATAGTAATTTATTTTGTACGTTGAACAATTATGCAACGTGTTTTTTAGTGATATTAATTTTTTTAAAATATTAACGTTACAAAAAATAAATCTATTTACACATACAACATACATAAGAGACAATTATTAAGTATTCAATATATATTTAATATATTCTCTACTAGGTTAATTATTTAATCTTAATTAAAGGTATTATTATGGTAGATAGGAAGATTAGCGTAGCTAACGCAAACGAAGGCACAGGCCCTTCTGTGTTTGCACAATGTATGGATAAGGTAAATAATATAAGAGATAATATAGTTGAGATTGTACAAAAAATAGATACTAAGAGTACTGAAAGCCCTACTTTCAAAGATATACAGAGCAATTATGTTTCTGTACAAAATCAAATAAAAGAATGTAAAAGTGTTTATGATCAGTATAAAGAATTATCAATATCATATTCTGAAATCAAAGATCAATTTGCAAATAGAATATTTAGCATTTCAAATTCGTTTTCTGACGTCTGCTTTAAATATGGCGAATTTATTGATGACGTTAAAACAAGAGAAAATAGATTTCTCAGATCGGCTTATATCGTTAATAGATAGTACAAATTTTATACCAGATTTTAGGGCTTTAGAGAGCAAAATAGATCAAGAATTCATAAGAGATGAAGAGGAAGCAAGGCCGATACCAAGTGAAGAAGAAAAAGAACCAGTAACTGGAGAAGGTGAGGAAAAACCAGTTACAGAGAAGGTGGAAGAGAAACCAGCACCAGCTGTGGAATTAGAAGAAAAGCCAGTAATAGAGAAGCCTGAAGAAAAACCAGTTACAGAGAAGGTGGAAGAGAAACCAGCACCAGCTGTGGAATTAGAAGAAAAGCCAGTAATAGAGAAACCTGAAGCAAAACCAGTTACAGAGAAAGCGGAAGAGAAACCAGCACCAGCTGTGGAATTAGAAGAAAAGCCAGTAATAGAGAAGCCTGAAGCAAAACCAGTTACAGAGAAAGCGGAAGAGAAACCAGCACCAGCTGTGGAATTAGAAGAAAAGCCAGTAATCGAGAAGCCTGAAGCAAAACCAACACCTGGAGAAGCTATAGAATATCAAGGATCTGATATATCTAAATGTATGAATCAAATAAATGAATTACGTGAAGATACCATTATTTTGGTAAAAGATTCTGGTAAAGACTATACACAACTAGATATATCTAAGCTTGAAATTATGTCAAATAGTTATACAGATAATTTGCACTTAATCATAAAGCAGTGTAACAATTTGCTCTATGGTATAAATGAATCTAAGATAATTAAACCTATGCAGGGATATTTTGATGATTCATTAGAATATTTAGCGTTTAAAGTTCATTACCTTGAAACAGGCGCAAAGATGGGTAATCTTGCAATTACCTTAAATGCGCATAATAATCCTATAGCAAAATATGTAATAGATTTTGTTGGTTCGTCCAATTTTATCTATGATCTTGAATAGGAATCAAAAACTATACCTAGTCTTGTATAAAAGGCTAGGTATATAGTTTTTAATAATACTTACAGGGTTGTGTTATAAAGAGGGTCGTATCGTCATATTTCTTATATTTACCTACAGCAAATATGGTGCACTCGAGACGATTTGAACGTCCGACCTTTGCCTTCGGAGGGCAATGCTCTATCCAGCTGAGCTACGAGTGCTTCAAATAGGTTGGTCATTCAATAAAGTTATATTTCTAAATTTATTGAAAATTGCTAAGATCACTTGTTTATGCTCCAAATTAGCTATAGTACACTCCTTCAGTAAATACTGTATAGATTCATATAATTCTATTAATATTGAGATATCACATTTGGAACATAAAGAATAAATAAGCTTACGTTCTTCGTCATTAATATAATATAAGTTTTCAAGATTGGAAGCAGTTTTAAGTAGTTTAGCAGTAAAATGATGGCAAAACATAGAAATATATTTCCAATCTTCAACATTATCAAGCCATTTCCATATTTGTTTAATAGAAATATCGCGTATGTTATTTAGTAATCCAATAAATTCTTGATAATCATCTAGGGCATTGTTATTGTGCAATTCTATAGCTAAGCCAATAGACGTACAACTCAGAGTTATCAATTTTTTAGCATAATTTTCGTTGATATCTTCTAATAAAGACAATAATATCTGTATAGAACTAGTATAAGTTGGGTTGTGTATATGTAACTTTATACAACGAGATGTTATTGTAAAAGGAAGTTGCCCTATTGCATGGCTAATAAGGAAAATTAAGGAATTTTTAGGAGGTTCTTCAAGAATTTTTAGTAATGCATTCGCTGCGTTAGTATTTAAGTAATTACAATTATCAATCAACACTATACGAAATTGAGATTGTAAAGGAGTTAAAGATAAAAAATTGTTTATTTTACGTATGGAATCAACAGAAATTTCTTTTTTCTCTGGTAGTTTATCAATGACTAATAAGTCAGGGTGGTAATAATCCTTCTCACCATAAACGGTATTAGCAGTGTTACTTAATAATTCGTTAATAAGTTTATATATTGAAGAAGCTTTACCTATCCCTTGATTTCCATAAATAAGCCATGAATGGTGTGAATGTGATTTTTTAAAAAATTTGGAAATCAAAGGAAATGTAGTATTGGAGTTGGTGAATGAATTTGTTTTCAGTAAATGTAGGGACATAAATTATTTAACTTTTGTATAGGATTTCAATTAACGTATGTTAACATTTAATATAACAAAATTATATTTATAAGAATAGTATAATATTTAGTTGTCATGAAAAATAGTTATGTTATATATCAAGTATACTATTAATATATAATTATAGTGTTAATAATATGTTATTTATATAAATTGTTAATATAAATAAACCCATTATATAGGCATCTTACTAAGTACCTAGAAAATAAGGGATGTGAGTTAGGTTTATAATATTTAGATTTTCTAAAATTTGTTAGGAGCAGAAAAAGTGACTAGACGTATTACAAAAAAAATGATGTCTTTTGATGGCAGTAAAAAAGATTTTGCAGAAATTAGCAATGAATTAGAAAAAGGGTGGTATATAGTTAATATCAAGCCTTATGGGGAGGCTTTTTTATGTGTGTTAGAAAAAAATATGGACAATCACGATAATAATACTATACAAAACTTAAAATTACAGGATATATTAGCTACTTATACATCTAAAAAGAAATTTAATTCATAATTATAGAATGGGCAAAAATAAAAATAATATATATGATTTTAATAAAACTAAATTAGAATGGCCTGGATGGATTAGAGTTAAAGCTCCTGTATCACAAGGATATCAAAATACCAAGGCATTAGTAGATGGTTTAAAGTTAAATACAGTATGTGAAGAAGCTGCATGTCCGAATATAGGGGAGTGTTGGTCAAAGAAACATGCTACTATGATGATTTTAGGGTCTGTATGTACAAGAGCTTGTCGTTTTTGTAATGTTGAGACAGGCATTCCCGATTTATTAGATCCTCATGAACCACAAAGAGTAGCAGAAGCAGTACAAAGATTAGGCTTAGCTCACGTAGTTATTACTTCTGTAGATAGGGATGATTTGCCTGATGGAGGGGCTTCACATTTTGTAGAATGTATAGATAATATTAGATTAATGTCTCCAAGTACCACAATAGAGATATTAACTCCCGATTTTTTACGAAAAGAGGGAGCGATTGATACAATAGTACGCGCTAAGCCAGATGTATTTAATCATAATATTGAAACTGTTCCATCTTTGTATACTTCTATACGTCCAGGGTCACGTTATTTTAATTCTTTATATTTATTAAATAAGGTAAAGGAACTTGATCCAACTATTTTTACTAAATCAGGATTAATGGTAGGACTCGGTGAAGAACAATCAGAGATCTTACAGGTAATGGATGATTTAAGGGCTGCTCAAGTTGATTTTCTGACTATAGGGCAATATCTACAACCAACTCCTAAGCATGCAGAAATAGCCCGTTATGTTACTCCAGGAGAATTCGAATTATACGGTCGTATGGCTAAGGTTAAGGGTTTTCTAATGGTTTCTTCTTCTCCTTTAACACGTTCTTCATATCATGCAGGTGAAGATTTTGAAAAGTTGAAAAAAGCACGTATGGAATTCTTAAAAGTTAATAAAGCAAATTAAGTATATGCCTATCCATAAGACAAAGATTAACTCTAAATATACTACTAAGCAGTTGTTTGATTTAGTTGTAGATATAGAGAAATATCCAGAGTTTTTACCATGGTGTGCTGGTGCTAAAATATTATCTCAAGATAATAATGTAATTTATGCAGATTTAATGATAAAATTTAAAATTTTTTCTGGTAAATATACGTCTAAGGTATCTTATAAAGCTCCAAAGTTAGATGATTTATCAGCTATGATTAGTGTAGAGTTGGTAGAAGGTCCCTTTACTCATTTATATAATAAATGGCAATTTATACCAATAGATACAGGAAGTATGGTATATTTTGATTTAGATTTTGGTTTTACATCGTCAATTCTGAATCATTTCATTAGTGGAATGTTTCAAAAAGCAGCAGAAAAAATGGTGTTAGCATTCAATATGCGTGCTTTGCAGCTATATAGTTAAAGCATTTAATTTTTATATAGTAATTGACCGATTTGATTGTTACTGTTATTGCTTCTCTAATTGTGGGCTGTTTTACTGTAGTTTTCTTGATTTGAATTAGCATATGCGTTCTTCTCCGCTAACCTAACAAAAACTAGGTTTCGCTCATCATTCCTATCTGCTAAGGAAGCTGAAAAAATTATAGTAAGTTGCACGATAAATATTATATTAAATAAGCTATAAATAAAATAAGATACAATAAACACTTTTTTAACAGAAAAATTCTATAAATAATATTTTATGTATTAATATACTAATAGGGATATTATGAAAATAGAAGAATTACCAAAATGGCTTCAAGATAGAGAGTTAAATGGCTATAAACATTATTTAAATCATACCAGTACACAATTAACTGAATCTGAAGAAATATCTGTTGTTATAAAAGATGAGAAATGTATAAGTAATTACCTAAATTTTGTAGGAGCTGACGCTGTAGCTGGTTATGATAAAGTTATGAACTTATATCATATTCCCTTAAATCTTAATCATATTGAAAATAGCTGTAAAGGAGAAGATGTTTATAATTTTTTTTCCATTTATTACTTTAATGATAAAAATGATAAAATAAATTTTTTACTTTATTATCAAATCAATAAAGAAAATCCTTGTTCTTTACTTCATATACAAGATATGACAAATACCTATAAAAATCACAGAGAAGGTTATGAAGGGACATTCTGGCGTATTACAATAGAAAATACAAAAAATTCTATTGATGTTTACGGTACCCAGGAGCTTGACTTGACCACAGATCATTTTATATGCTAATAAATTTTAGGGCTTAATTTACTATAGATAGACTAAATACTAAAATAGGCCCTAACTTTGATATTTCTAGCCTCATGGATATTTAAATATATAAACTATTAGCACATTTTAGATTAATTTTTTAGATAATTTATAGTATTCGGTAATAAATTAAGCTATAATAGATTTACACTATTAATATCATTCGAGAGGTAACACATGAATATTGATTCGTTAGAAAACTTACAAACCATTTTAGAGCAAAAAGGTTATAGCAAATATCTAAATCATTTTGGAGATGGAACGTTGCTTTTTGAGGGATTAACTGTAACAAATGATAGAGGTGAATGTATAAGTAATTGTTTAGATTATATGGGCGCTCCAGAGTTATTTGGGGAAAAAATAATTAATATATATCACGTACCTTTAAATCTCAATCATATGGAAAAAGCATGTAAAGCAGAAGGAATACCAACAGTATTTGCTATTCATAATTTTCAACATGATGATCTAATTAACCTATTATCTTATAATAAAATTTCAGATGAAACAGCTTCTTTATTAAATATTAAAAATGTTACAGAATCTTATAAAGAGCAAGATCAAAATTATAGTGGGACAGTTTGGAATATAGATATAGAACAAACTACTAATAATATCAAAGTTTATGGAGATTATGATCTGGATTTAACAATTGATAACCATATTCTATGTTAAAACTATAGGTTGTTAATTTGAGGATGAGGGGGAGATGTTATGGACTAATGAGTATAGAAGTAACGAATGACTCTCTCCTTAATTAAATTAAAAACTATATAAGAAAAAAAGCTTGTATAAAAGTTTAGTCTTGTTTATATTACAGCTTATCGATAATTTTTTCTTTATTTCCATAAGGAAATAGGGGCTTGTAGCTCAGGTGGTTAGAGCGCACGCCTGATAAGCGTGAGGTCGGTGGTTCAACTCCACCCAGGCCCACCATTGTTCTGATATCAATGGTGTCTTTCAAAAACTAAACAACGTATAATTTGATTTAAATCTTTATGCTCGGAAATACAATTCATATTATGAGCTTTAAATATTTGTTTTACACTTTCCTCTTGACCCTGACCTATTTCTAAGAAAATTTTACCATTCTTGCTTAGAAAGTCAATTATAGTAGAAGCAATCTCCCTATAACAGTCTAGTCCATCTTGCCCACCATCTAAGGCTAAATTTGGTTCATAATCTTTCACTTCATTATCTAGCTTTTGCAATTCTTCGTGGCTAATATATGGAGGATTTGAAATAATAACATCGTATTTTGCTTGATTAGATAATGAGTTACACCAGCTATTTTGTACAAATAAAACATAACTATCTAGAGTTAAGTGTATACTATTAAAACGTGCTATTTTAAGAGCTTCAATTGAAAGATCTATACCAAGGCCAGTTGAATTAAAGTATAAATTAAGTAAGGTTAGTATTAAACATCCTGTACCAGTACCTAAATCAAGTATTTTTAGGGGAACACTTTTATCAGGAAAATATTTTAAAACAGTCTCAATAAGAGTTTCACTATCTGGTCTAGGAATTAGAGTATTTTTATTTACCCTAAACTCTAGACTAAAAAATTCCTTTATACCTGTTAGATGTACTATTGGTTCAAACTTTGTACGCCTTGTTATTAACTGTTGATAGAATAACCACTCATTGTGAGTAAGAGTTTTTTCCAAAGAAATAATGAGCTTTTCTATAGAATAATTAAGAATATGAGCTAATAATAATCTAGCATCCAAGTTATAACTTGCTATACCTGCATTTAAAAGTTCTTGTTTTCCATAAACCAAAGCTGATTTTATAGTAGGAGTATTATTCATTACATACAGGACGTTTAAGTAACGAATTAATAGTGTTTTCAATACTAGCAGATTCGTATAATATTTGATATACAGATTTACATATAGGCATTTCTATACCAAGTTTTAATGATAACTCATAAATAGATTTTGCTGATATCACCCCTTCTACAATTTTAGGGCCAGAGTTTTGGATTGATTGTAAAGATTTACCTTTACTAAGTTCTATACCGAAAGACATGTTGCGCGATTTATTACTACTGCAAGTAAGTAATAAATCCCCAATTCCTGCAAGCCCCATTAATGTCTCTGCATTTCCACCTTTTGCAATGCACAATCTTTTAATCTCAGCTATACTCCTAGTAATTAAAGCTGCTCTAGCATTTTCTCCTAAATTTTTGCCAGTAATTATTCCGCTTGCAATTGCAATGACATTTTTAACGGCTCCACCTAATTGGACACTAATAATATCATCTGTATAGTATATTTTCAAATTATGATTACTTAAATTTTCTGCCAGGTGTCTAGCAAGCTTGAGCTCAAGTGCTGCAAGGCTCGTGGCTGCGGGTAACCCTTCTGCTATTTCATCTGCAAAATTCGGGCCTGATAACACAGCTATTTGCTGAAGAGGCAAAATCTCTTGTACTACTTCACTCATGAGTAATAAGCTCTGTTGCTCAACTCCCTTACAACATATAATTAAAGGTATATGAGTATTTATGTCTAGCTTTTGTAATTCTAAGATAATATCTCGCAAACTTTGGGCTGGTATAGCAATTATTATTAATTCACAAGACAGTATATCCTTTAAATTGTTAGTAGCATGGATATTGATAGGTAATGTTACGTTGGACAAATATTGGCTATTTGTATGCAAGGCATTAATGCTCATAACAACATTTTCGTTACGTGTCCATAATATAACATTTTGCGTAGCTTGTGCGGATATCATGCTAAGTGCTGTAGCCCATGCTCCTCCTCCTATAACTCCAATTTGTCTTTTCATATTTAGCTTTTAGTTAATTATGTTAATCTCTTAAACATACTATAAATTACTTTTATATCAATATTTTATATAAACTGTTTCAGTTATAAATCTATGACATTACAGAAAATTCTATAATTACCTTATCATTATCTAAGATATGTTCATATTTATACGTAAAATCTTGTTGCAATTCTTTTTTATTTAACATTAGAGTAGAAAGAGTTTGTTCTCCTATGTAACTAGAAAACTGGCTGATAGCTTTACTAAGCTCGCTATCTGTTGTTAAATTTAATGCAATACGATCTGAAATATTTAAATTGGCTTCTTTACGTGATTGTTGTATTAATCTAACTAAATCACGTGCCATACCTTCTAATTTAAGATCTTCAGTAATATTAAGATTTACAGTTACTAAAGCATCATTACTACTAAGAGCCATAGAATTTTGTGTATTTTTAGGAGCTAAAATGATATTAAATTCATCATTATTAAGCTTTTCACCAGCTATTTCTAAAGAACTATCAGAGTCTTTATACCAATTATTAGCTTTACTTGCAGTTATTAATTCTTTTATTTTATTAGGTAACCTTTTTCCAAGTACTGTAAAATTAAGCTGAAGCTTAAAACTAGCTTGATCATCTATATTTTCAGAAAGATTTAATTGTTTTATGTTCGTTTCATCTTTAATAAGATCCACAAATTTTGTAAGATGGATAACATTTGCACCTAAAACTGTAGCTTCTTCTAAAGGTGTACGAGTTTTTATATTATTATTATTACGCACGGCCAAAATGCTACTACATATATCTCGTGTACGGTCCATATTAGATACTAATTTAGCATCATACCTAATATCTTGGGCAGTTGGGAAATTAGTTAAATGTACAGAACTAGATGATATAAGCTTGCCTCCTGTTTCTAAACCTAAATAAATTTCTTCAGTAATAAAAGGAAGTAAAGGAGCACATACTTTACACATTATATTTAATACAGTATATAGAGTATTATAAGCATGCTGTTTATCATCATCATAGTTTGTTTTCCAAAAACGATTACGGTTTCTTCTAATATACCAGTTGGTGAGTATTTCAAAAAAATCTTGAATAAGAGCACAACTACTTGGAGTATCATAATTATCTAATGCCTTTATTACCTGAGTCACTACTTCTTGAGTTTTAGATAAGATGTACTGATCCATAATATTCGGTGAAGCCACTGAATAAACAGCTTTTATATTATCAGCATTAGCATATAAAGTAAAAAAATTATAAGAATTCCAAATAGGTTTTATTACAAGGCGTATGGTATCTTTTAACATACGACCTTCTTTATCAATTAGTAATTCTTGGCCTCGCATCACAGGTGATGACATCATAAAGAAACGTAATGCATCTGCCCCAAATGTTGCAAAAATCTCCATAGGATCTTGATAATTATTCAGGCGCTTAGATAATTTTTGTCCTTTTTCATCAAGTATTACCCCATGACATACGCAATTTAAGAAAGGAGGCTTATCAAATAAAGCTGTAGAAAGTACTAAAAGTGTATAAAACCAACCTCTAGTTTGGGCAGAATATTCTACTATAAAATCAGCTGGAAAATTCTTTTCAAATCTTTCTTTATTCTCAAAAGGATAATGGATTTGTGCATAGGGCATAGATCCACTCTCAAACCAACAGTCAAATACATCTGTAACACGTACCATCATTGATTTACCACTAGGATCATCTGGATTAGGACGTGTTAAAGTATCAATAAAGGGTTTATGCAAATCATCAATTTTAACTTTAAAGTCTTTCTCTAATTCTTCTATTGAGCCATATACGTCTATACGCGGATATAAAGGATTATCTGATTTCCAAACAGGGATAGGTGTACCCCAGAAACGATTACGACTAATGGACCAATCTCGTACATTTTCAAGCCATTTGCCAAATAATCCATTTTTGACATGCTCTGGAACCCAATTAATTTGCTGATTATTCTTAATCAATTGTTCTTTAATTTTAGTCACTTCGACATACCATGATGGCAAAGCTTTATATATTAATGGAGTATCGGTACGCCAACAATGAGGATAATTATGTACAAATTGTTCAATTTTTATTAAATGACCTGATAATTTTAATGATTTGATTATTTCATCAATTGCATCAAATACTAACATTCCTGCATAATCTGATACTTCACGAGTGAATTTGCCACGGCTATCTACAGGACATACTATAGAAATATTATGTTTAGTACATAATACATAATCGTCCTCACCAAAGCCAGGAGCCATATGTACTATACCTGTACCATCATGCTCTGTAACAAATTCTCCTTCAAGGATTTTAAAAGCATTATCATGATGACTAAAATAAGGAAATAAAGGTTCGTAAGTTAAACCTATTAATTCTTCCCCTAAACTTATATTAGGCGGATTCTCTTTATCTAACCCAAGCTCTTTAGTATATTTATGATATAAAGTTTCTGCTATAATAAAACATTCTTCATTTTTAACAATATAAACATATTTTATATCCTTATTAACGGCAAGTGCTAAATTTGAAGGCAGAGTCCAAGGTGTGGTAGTCCATGCGAGCACTTTATAAGCTTTACAGCCCTCTGGTGCTGATTGAGGCCTATTATTTAACGTAAAAGTTACAGTAATAGCTTTATCAGTACGTTCTCTATATGAATTATCTAATCTTGTTTCAAAATTAGATAAAGGTGCTTCACATGCCCATGAATAGGGCATAACACGCATAGATTCATAAATTAATCCTTTGCCATAAAGCTGCTTAAAGGCCCATAATACTGATTCCATAAAATCCGTATCCATGGTTTTATAATCATTTTCTAAATCAACCCAGCGACCTTGTCTATTAACATATTGTTCCCACTCTGAGGTATATCTCAGCACAGAAGTTGCACACTGTTTATTAAATTTTTCAATACCAAATTCTACAATTTGTGCATATCCAGATAGTTGGAGCTCTTTTTCTACCGCCATTTCAGCAGGAAGACCATGACAATCCCAGCCAAATCTTCTTTCTACTCTTTTGCTTTGCATAGTTTGATACCTAGCAATGAGATCTTTCATAAAACCTGTGAGCAAATGTCCATAATGAGGAAGCCCATTCGCAAATGGAGGTCCATCATAAAAAACAAATTCGGACTGATGATTGCGCTGATCTATTGAAGCTTGGAATATATTATTTTGTTGCCAAAACTTCAGTATTTTTTCTTCTATTGCAGCAAAACTAGGATTAGAATCGACTTGAGGATATAATTTTTCAGTGTTCATATAACTAACAATATTAAATATTTATTTAAGGTACAATAATATTAACCAAAATCTTTCTGAGATGCCAGATAATAAGGCTTTGAGTTAATAGCGCCTAAAATGTGGAGTGATTATGCCAATTATACGGCGTAATGTCAAAAAATTTAATGGTAATTCTAAAATAACATGTAAAAAACTTAGATATAATAATATAGCAAAACCTAAACGATAATTATAATAATACACCATTATAGAAGTAATATATATCACTGTAATAATTATTTTACGTTTTAAAGAAATTTTATGCCATTTAATAACTTTTGTTTTGCCAAACCAGTTTAAATAATGATAAAAATAAGCAAAAGCTATAAATCTTATAACGTAATTTGTATCATGCATTATATGGTTATCTATTATTATGTCAGTAAATGGTTTAATAATATTACTTAAATTATGTATGTTATCTTGAGCATATACTGAATTATAATAAGGTAAATTAATAGACATATGGTCTAGCATAAAGAAACCCAGAGGACAGAGTAATAATAATATTACTGAACAAAATCCAGCTGTACTAGGATTTTTGAGAGTACCTGCTAGCATGAATAGTAATGTAAAACAGAATACATGTATTAGAGTAGGTAAAAATAATAAAAATGTATTAATGATAGGCAAATGATGAAAGCATAAAATTACTATTGTATAGATAGTGAGAATAAAAACCTTGCCCCACCAGTGATTACGTATGCTATATATAATGGAAATACAGGAATAGCATACTGCACTAATTAATAAAATCATAGAAAACGATGGTAATAGAAACAGTAAGAGCGTTAAGATATATAAAACGGTGTAATCATAGGCATGATTAGTAAAGTATTGTTTATCATGAAGCCATGATATTTCTGTTAAATAATGTGCTGGCCCCAGAAAAGCATACGATAATAATAAGAGTTCTAGGGGAGCAACCGATGCTATACAAAATGATACAAGTATCATTAATATATTTAAATGATCAGTATTAAAATTTTTAATCAAAATATTCATATACATTTAATAATGATTACATTATACGTATTATTTTAGTATAATGTATATGTAAGTTGTTATAAAGAAGATAATAAATGTATATAACAGTTAATACTTTCAAGAAAAATATACGTGGCATAGCGTGGATGTTACTCAAATGTTTAGTATTTACTATCATTTCCATGATGATTAGTAAAATTTCTCATCAAATACATATTTTTGAAATTCTCTTTCTTACTATGTTAGTAAGACTGCTATGTTTGTTCCCATGGGTTTTTTATACGAAACGAGAAAATTTGCAGATTAATGTTCCTAAACTTTATATACTTCGTTCTATTCTCACAACAATTAGCCTGATTCTATGGTTTTATGTGTTAAAAATTACTCCAATAGTAGAGGCTACCGCTATAAGCTATACTACACCTTTATTTTCTGTTATTGCTGCTGCTATATTTCTCCAAGAAAAATTAACTAGTCAGCATATTATGGCTTTATCTATAGGGTTTTTGGGAGCTATTATAGCGCTACATCCAAATTTAGAATACTTTAATAGAATACAATTAGGCGGATTATTGACCTTAGTAACAGCTTGTATATGGGCACTTACTGATATAGTAAGTAAAATACAATCTGATAAAGAACATATAGGAGCACAAACTTTTTATAATACTTTATGTATGGCGCTATTTTCCTTGCCTTTAGCATTAATGGTATGGACAACACCTACTATATCTCAAATAACGTGGGTAATGGTTATAGGTTTACTATTTTTAATTAATCACCTTTCTTTGACTTGGTCATATTACCACGCAGATATTATGGTTGTTGCACCTTTTACATTTAGCAGAATATGTTTTACAATTATTTTAGCATATTTATTCTTTAATGACACACCTGACTTATATAGTATCATAGGGGCAACTATTATTTTAGGTAGTAGTCTTTACATATTGTATATAGAAAAATATAAATATAATACGCTTTATAGATAATAAGTTTCTTAAAAAAAGGAGCATTAGTAAGTTATGACAGAAAAATTTGATGTAGTGATTATTGGGAGTGGCCCAGGTGGATATGTAGCGGCTATTCGTGCAGCTCAATTAAAAATGAAAGTAGCAGTAATTGAACGGGAACATCTTGGTGGTGTATGTTTAAATTGGGGTTGTATACCTACGAAAGCTTTGCTTAGATCTTCAGAAATTCACCATTTATTACATAATGTAAGCGATTTTGGTTTTTCTCTCTCTAATATTACTTTTGATATTAAAAAGATTGTTGAACGTTCGCGTAAAGTTGCAGCACAATTATCTAGCGGTATTCAACATTTGCTTAAAAAAAACAAAGTTACTGTATTTGAAGGACATGGGAAATTATTAGGTAATAATAAAGTTTCTATTGAAAAAGATGGTAAAAGCACAGAAGTTTCTGCACCACATATAATACTCGCTACTGGAGCTCGACCAAGGATAGTATCTCCTTTAGAACCAGATGGTAAATTAATTTGGACCTCAAAAGAAGCAATGATACCTGAAACTATGCCTAAATCTCTTTTAATAGTAGGTTCAGGAGCCATAGGCATAGAATTTGCAAGTTTCTATCGCAATATGGGTGCTGAGGTTACAGTCGTTGAAATGCTAGATAGAATTTTACCTGCTGAAGATAGTGAAATTGCCCAAATTGCCCATAAAGCTTTTGTAAAACAAGGAATGCATATTTTAACTAGTACTACAGTTAAAGAAGTAAAAAAAGGTAAGAATAATGTTACAGTTACTCTAAATGTAGAAGGTAAAGAACAAAATATCACTGCAGAAAGAATTATAATAGCGGCTGGTATTGTAGCAAATACAGAAAATCTTGGTTTAGAGCAAACAAAAATAAAATTTGATAAAGGACGTATAGTTACAAATGACTACTTAGCAACAGATGAACCAGGGGTTTATGCAATTGGGGATATAGTTGGAGCTCCATTGCTTGCTCATAAAGCTAGTTATGAAGGTATAATATGCATTGAAAAAATTGCTGGTCTTGAGGTACATAAGCTGAAACGTGCAAATATACCTGCTTGCACTTATTGTACTCCTCAAATTGCAAGTATAGGATTATCTGAACAGCAAGCTAAAGATGCAGGTTACCAAGTAAAAATTGGACGCTTTCCATTTGTAGGGAATGGTAAAGCGGTTGCTTTAGGTGAATCAGAAGGGTTAATTAAAACTATATTTGATGCCAAAACAGGTGAATTATTGGGAGCCCATATGATTGGGGCTGAAGTTACAGAGCTTATTCAAGGGTATGCTATAGCCAAAAATATGGAAGCAACAGAGCTTGATATTATGCATACTATATTTCCGCATCCTACCTTATCTGAGATGATGCATGAATCTGTACTGTCTGCGTATGAGAAAGCCATACATTTTTAGGTATAAAAACCTTGTTTTAGAGTAGTATATATATCGCAGTGTTCTAAAGCAAGGTAGCTTTTATAGACAAGGCAAGTTAAATATTATGCAGTTAGCTCGTTTGTTCATGTACTTATTTGTACCTTGCGCACTTAGTACTATTTTTAAATTGCCGTGCCTATATATCAATTTTTAGATTTAAAGTTATTTTTTGTAATTATTAATAAGCTTTTACCTAGATTTACTATAACTATTTATACCGATGACATCATATTATAGAAAATACTTTTCTTGAACTTAAAAGATGGAGGGGAATATCTATCCGATATTGTAAACGGGAATCTTTTCAAGCTGTTTTTACTTTAAATGCTATTATAAGGCATCTACTCTAATTTATAACAATATAGTAAAAGCATTTGAATTTGCATACGGCGTCATTCGTTGCTCACCTAGCAATTAGTAGGCTTTGCGCCTCATTCCTTGTATCAAACTTCAACTGTTTTTACTATAGTGAGTTACTATTGTAAGGATTAAACTATCATTTACAGCCAAAAGCAATAAAAGCTTATTTATCATAATGGGGTGTACAGAGAATAGTAAAATATATTATTCAGACTTTCTTATTTGGCCATTAAAGATTCAGTATTACGTTGAAGATTTTTAGGCTGAATATAACTTGAAGTGGCTGTTAAACCAGTATATAAATGGTTTATATTTTGGCCTACGTTAATAGCTTGGAATTTATGTAATTGCCCTAACCTACTTACTCCTTGATTTCCTTCAAAAAAATCTATTACTTTACCATTTTTATAAATAATCACATCTTTAGACTCAAGCAATTGACCAGTTTTAGAGTTTAATCTGTCGACAAACACTAAGCCTGTAAATTTATTTTTTGCTCCTTCATCAAAATATATTTCATTATCTTTTGTTTGAACCATTATTAGACTATTACTGTTTTGTTCTCCTATACGGGAATATGTAAGGTTAGTTTTGCCATTTAAATTTGGTATTTGGGTGTCTTTTGAAGCTTCACATGAATAAATATTCAATGTAGTTAATTTACTTTTAGATTCTGTATAAAGGTCTGCAATTATTTTATCATTTTTTAGGTTAGTAGTAATATCTTTAAGTCTTGGTCTATATTTACGTATTAATTCTTCTAATACATGTTCACTTATATTATAAGAGTTGATAGGTGAATGTAAATTCTCTACTTGATTAGAGTGATCATTGTTAAGTGCTCGAAAAAATGAATATCCAAAATTTTGGTAATATAATTCCTTTTCTTCATGGTTAGCAGGGTTGAATAGATGCTGTTTTAACGTATTAATATTTTTCCCAATAGCAAAATTACAAACAATATTTTCTATATTGCTAGCTACAGATAATCCACAACAATTATCTAATTGTTGGTCTTGAGATATGTTGATATATTTATTATCTCTTACATTAATGCCTGATTGTTTTAAATAGTTGACTAAGGTAGAGGCAAAATGCTTGCCCGTTTCTCCAGTTGGTATTGAATTATTATATAAGATAGAAACTTCATTGGGTTTCGTAGTAGGAAGTATACTTATCAAGATAACATGGCCACCATCATCTATAGATAAAAATGAAGGTAGACTTTTTTTAGAGGCATTAATAGCATTCTGAATAGATTCACCAAAGAATTGTCTCATGTCCTCCATAGAGAGATTAGTAGTATTTTGTATAGAGATTCCATCTATAAAGCATGTTTTAGCTGCTTCATCAAATGTTATACTTTTATTTTTAGCAATTTGCATTAATGCTGCTGCTTTTATGTGCTCATGTGATAGCATAAATTCAGTATTATAATGACCATTTTCTATAGCTGATTGGTTACGATATACTTTTGGGGAATTTTGAGCTTGACGCCATACGCTGTGAGATACTTTCATAAATTGCTCATATATGTATTTGAAAAGAATTAAGTAAATTTACCATAATGTTATATTATAGTCACTATAGTGAGACTTTTTTATACTCTTCTTAAGTGTTGTGATTGGAAATTTACCGGATTTTTTAACAAAAGTCAAGATATTAATAAAAATTCAATATAAATTGGTATTAACATATTAAAATTATGTTTATTACCATTTTTCTGAGTATGATTCACTGTTTTTACTATAGCGGAAAGATTAGTAAGAATATGTGAGTGTTTTTGCATAACTAGTAAAAATTACACGTTCTTTTTTAGCTTTATATCTTTTATCAAGAAATTAGAGATGAGCTATGGGACTGTTAACAAAGTCTTTATTAGCAATCTTTTGATCTAATTTTTTCTATATTTCGGTAATTTTTTTGCTAATATTACCAATATTAGCTGCAAAAATTCACTTAATATACCCTAAAATTACCCCCAAAATCTTATCTAAAAATATTTTGTTAACAGTCCCATATATATTTTATGCGAAAACAGTGACTTCTTGAGGTCTTACAAAAATTTCTTCTCCTTTAGTAATAGCTAAATTATCAAATATCGTTTTAGTAATTTCTGCATGTATTATATTGCCATTTCTTCTAATAAGCTCTAACTTCACTGTAGAAGAAGTAGGGTAAATGTGCACTACTTTAGTTATAATATATTCTTGACCTATGATAGGTTTTTTTGTTAATTCCATATCATAAGGACGAGCAAATATGCGTACAAAATTACCTTCTGATGTAATAGATTGAGCCGTATCTTTATTAAGTTTTTGATTAAAAAATTGTAGGACATTTTCAAAATTATTTTTTATCCAGTGAGATTTAGAAGCTTTATCTTGTTTATGTTCTGCTAAATCTACTATATGTATAGTACCAGTATCATCTTTTATACCTTCAAATATATTAAAGGTACCTAAAAAATCATAAACAAATTCATTAGCAGGGTGCTGATAAGTTTGGGCAGGAGTATCAATTTGTTCGATTGAGCCGTGGTTCATAATGACAATGCGATCTGAAACTTCCATAGCTTCTTCTTGGTCGTGGGTTACAAATACAGTGGTAACCTGCATATCACTATGGAGTTGGCGCATCCAGCTCCTAAGTGATTTACGAACTCTAGCATCTAGAGCACCAAATGGTTCATCTAGCAGTAATATATTGGGAGAAATTGCAAGAGCTCGCGCTATAGCAACACGCTGTTTTTGTCCACCAGATAACTGCATAGGATAACGATCTTTGAGATGAGAGATATGCATAGATTCAAGTAGTTGATTTACTTGATTTTGGATCTCTTCTTTAGAAGGTTTTTCTGATTTTGACATTATATTTATACCAAAAGCTACATTTTCAAATACTGTTAAATGCTTAAATAAAGCATAATTTTGAAATACAAAACCAATTTTACGATCTTTAGGAGTTTGTGTAGCTATATTAGTATTGTAAGTTAAAATAGTACCTTGATCAGCCATTTCAAGACCAGCTATAATACGTAATAATGTAGTTTTACCTGAGCCTGAAGGTCCTACCAATGCAATAAGTTCTCCTGATTCAATTTTTAAATTAATATTATTTAGAATTTTAGTATTACCCTTTTTTTTAGAAACATTGTCTATTACTATGCTCATATTGTTATCTCGTAAATTGTCCTAATGGTTATATTTTGTTTCAATAAATAATTTTACTATTAAGGTAATTACTGCCAGTATGGCAAGTATAGAGGCTACTGCGAAAGCTCCAATAAAATTATATTCATTATATAGAATTTCTACGTGTAATGGGATAGTGTTTGTAACACCTCGTATATGGCCAGATACTACTGAAACAGCTCCAAATTCTCCCATGGCTCGTGCATTACATAATAAGACACCGTATAACAATGCCCATTTAATTTTAGGTAATGTAACATAAAAAAATGTTTGCAAGCCAGTAGCACCAAGTGATAATGCTGCCTCCTCTTCGTTATAACCTTGTTCTTGCATGAGAGGTATAAGCTCTTTCACTACGAGAGGAAAAGTTACAAAAGTTGTGGCCAGTATTATACCAGGTACTGCAAAAATGATAGAAATATCATATTTCGCAAGCCATTCTCCTAATATACTATCATTGCCAAATAATAAAACATATATCAAGCCAGCTATGACTGGTGAAACCGAAAAAGGTAGTTCGATTAATGTAGTTAATATAGCTTTACCATAAAAATCAAATTTAGTAATACACCATGCAGCCATAATACCAAAAATTAAATTCAGTGGCACAGTTACTAAAGCAACTAAACATGTCAATTTAATAGCAGAATAAGATTCTTGCTCAAATATAGAGTTTATATAATGGCCAACTCCACCTCGAAATGCTTCAATAATCACCATTAATAACGGAGCGATAAGAAATAAAAACACAAATAGCAACGCAATTGTAATCAATATAATACGTACTATTTTAGGCTCAGTGGTATTGATCATGTCGATTGCTCCATAATTGTAATATATTAATTATTAACAATAACATGAAAGAAATAATTAACATAACCACTGCAATAGCAGTTGCAGCACTATACTCAAATTGCTCAAGTTTAATGGTAATAAGCAAAGAGATAATCTCTGATACTTTAGGTATATTACTAGAAATAAAAATTACTGAACCATATTCTCCAATACCACGTGCAAAGGCTAAAGCAAAGCCAGTAATCCATGCAGGAAGGATATTAGGTATGATAATTTTTGTAAAAATTTTTAAGCGGCCTGCTCCAAGTATCAATGCTGCTTCTTCTATATCTTGTTCAATATTTTGTAATACCGGTTCTATAGTTCTAACTACAAAAGGCAGACCTACGAAAATTAAGGCAAAGCATATTCCGATAGAAGTAAAAGCAACTTGAATCCCCATATGTGCTAAATATTTACCTAATATACCTTCTGGAGTATAAAGTAGTACAAGGGACAGGCCTGCAATCGAAGTAGGTAATGCAAAAGGTAGATCAATGATTGCATCAATAATTTTTTTCCCAACAAAATTGTAACGTACTATCACCCAACATAAAATAAAACCCAGAATACTATTTATAAGTGCAGCTATAAATGCGGTAAGGAAAGTTAACTTATATGCTGCAATGACTCTAGAGTCAGTAATAATTGTAAGAAACTCAGCAAAAGTTAAAGAAGCAGTTTTGATAAATAAGCAAGACAGAGGTATCAATACTATGAATGAGGTGTAAAGTAAGCTATAGCCTAGTGTAAAATAAAAACCTGGAATAATATTAGTTTTTTTTAACATATATTATTTGTATACCTGATCAAAAATAGCATTATTAGCAAAATGCTTGTTATATACTGCCTTCCACCCCCCTAATGTATCAATTGTTACAGAATTAATTTTAGAAAAATAGTGCATATATTGTTCTAAAATGGCTTTATTGATTGGGCGATAATAATTTTTAGCTATAATTTCCTGTGCTATATCCGTGTAAAGAAACTCTAAATAGGCTTTTGATACTTTAGTAGTTTTATGTTTTTCAGTTACTTTGCTTACTACAGCAACAGGTAAATCTATTTGCATAGTGATTGAAGGTATAACAATCTCAAATTTGTTCTGTGCTAAATGGTTAGTGATAAGTAACGCTTCATTTTCCCATGCTATAAGGACATCACCTATATTTCTATGTACAAAACTCATGGTGGAAGCTCTAGCTGAAACATCTAATATTGGAACATTTTTATAAAGTTTTTTAATAAATTTTATGGCTTCTTCTTCATTATCATGAAATTTGTTGATTGCATATGCCCACCCAGCCAAATAATTCCAACGTGCACCTCCTGACGTTTTCGGATTAGAGGTAACAACTGTTATGCCTTCTTTTATTAAGTCATCCCAATCTGCTATATGTTTTGTACTGTTTTTTCTAACTAAAAATACTATAGTAGAGCGATAGGGAGAGCTATTATTGGGTAACTCATTATACCAATTATCATGAATTAATCCTTTAAGAGCAATCATTTCTATATCATATGCAGTAGCTAGACTAACTACATCGGCTGATAATCCTTCTATGACAGAACGAGCTTGTTTGCTAGATCCTCCGTGAGATTGTTTAATTTCAACTTTTTGCAGATGTTCTAATTCCCATTTTTTGCTGAAGGCGTTATTAATCTCTTGATATAGCTCACGCGTAGGATCATATGATACATTTAATAAAGATATTTTATCTTCGGTAAATGCTATATTAGGTAATAGCAAAATTAATAAAGTAATTAAAATCTTATAATTTAAAATCATAGGTCTTTATTCATTATGTATATTTATTAATCATTTCTTATAAAATTATGATTATATTAGTAAGTAACACATTCAAAATAGGGTAATTTGATGCATAATTCCACTACTGAAGTCTCAGAATTAATTGAAACCCTTTTTACACAACATGAAATTAAACATAGCTTGTTTAAAATTCTTGCTGCTCTTAAGTCTTACGGTAATTTAGATTCTCCGCATTTAATTTATTTAATGCGTAACATATTATACGCGTTTTCTAATCGTGTCGATAGCCAAATTGCTAACTTATCTCTTACTCAAGAGCAGTTTGAACTATTTTATTATGAATTATTAAAGATTATCATAGAATTAAACAAAAGCAATACTCAAAAAATAGATGAGCGTAAATTAGCACAAATTATTAAGAGATTTTTTCTTGCATTGAATAAAACGGTTAAAGAATGCAACGCATCTGAAGAAGTTCTTGATTTTGATACAAATTCAATGAAATAAATAAGAGAGAACTTAAAAAAAGCTGTAATTTATGAAATTTATAAATTTACTAATCCCAGACGTATTGCTGGTGAAAGTAAATTTGAGAATTTTATTAATAATATTCTTAAAGGTGGAGTAGCCTACGCTAAACGATTTGAACCTGAGACTATTAAAGAGGAGGAGATAAAATATACATATATGGTTAAAAATAAACGTAATTTAAGCAAGCCTACCATTGGTAAATAATATGGACGTTAAAAAGTCTTTATTAGCAGTATTTTGATCTAATCTTACCAGTGTTAGCTTCAAAAATTTACTTATCTACCCTGAAATTATTTCTAAAATCTTATCTAAAATACTTTACTGATAATCTTGTAGTGAACGAAACGTCATAAAATATATCGCTAATAATAAAGATAGAGTATAATATTATTACAATGAAAGCAGTTGAACTTACATATGTCGTTGTTCTTTGTTTTCCTACTAGTTGTAGGTTTCTCTGATCACTTCTTATATCAAGTGTTTTCACTATATATTGAAATATATTATTATTTAGTAATTGACCAAAGCTATTTTTATATTGTTAAAAGGATTACATATAATGAGAATGGTAACCGCAGATTCCAGCAATAGAGCTACCCAGAACTTTTTTGATGCAGCTTTTAAAGTAGACTTAAATCAATTTTCTATATTATTAAAGAATGACATTAGTTTAATAGCAGGTATT
This sequence comes from Rickettsiales bacterium Ac37b, assembly GCA_000746585.2. Lineage (NCBI taxonomy): Bacteria > Pseudomonadati > Pseudomonadota > Alphaproteobacteria > Rickettsiales > Rickettsiales bacterium Ac37b. The sequence continues at coordinate 697,159 of CP009217.2, read as the reverse complement.
TGTCATCCAGAAGAAAATTGTAATATATTACATTTAATTGCCTCAGAAAAAGTAGAATCTAAGATTTTAAAGATCATTGAATTGATATATAGCAGTCCTAATAATTATAATTATTGTATGTATTTTTTAAAGGCGTTTAAGGCTATGGATTTTCAAGGTAATACTCCTTTAATGTTATCTATAAGTAATAATAACACTGAAATATTTCAAATATTTTGTGGCCTATATTATAAATGCCTTGCTCAACATGATTACTCAAAGTCTGAAATATGGTTAGGATTAGTATCAGTTATAAACTTTATAAATAAACAAGGAGAAACAGCCCTACATATTGCTGCAAAGTATACAAATATAGATGCGATTAGAATTTTACTGCATATGGGAGCTGATATAAATATCCAAAATTATGAAGGACGTACAGCGTTACATATTGTTGCAAGATGTAATTGTTTTAATATCATAGAGTTGTTGCTTAGAAAAGGCGCGGATATAAAGATTGTTGATAACAATGGTAATACGCCAGCACATTTAGTCTCTCAAATGCAAGGGGGGAATATAGACGCTCAAAAAAATACTTTGAGGTTACTTGCTTTGCATGGAAATAATCCACAATTACAGAATTATCAAGGCTATACCGCGCTTGATGAAATGTATATGCGAAATATGTCAATATGGAGTAAAATTGTAGATAATAGAGATATTGAGTCAGCATATATGGCACATATATTACGAAAACATAATATTACCTCAAGCTTTACACTCAAAGAAGATATTAGACGTAATAATTATTTTGGATGTACAGTAATCTGATGTATAGTTTTTTCAGCTTCCTTAGCAGATAGTCATGATGAGCGAAACCTACTTTTGTTAGGTTAGCGAAGAAAAACGCATATGTTAATTCAAATCAAGAAGCTATATATAGTCAATTAAGTTGAGAATAGCATAGAGAAGCCATAATCAATAGCATCGCTAAGGTTATTAAAATTAGTAATGATAGGTTTGATTTTAGCTTTTAAATGAGCCCAATATTTTTCAATTGGGTTGAGATCAGGAGAGTAAGGTGGTAAGAATAAAAGTTTACAGCCTATATCTTCTATTAAATTCCTAGTTCTAGCTGACTTATGGAACGTTGCATTATCAAGTATTACAACTTGACCAAATCTTAGTTCGGGCACCAAACACTGACTAACCCACTCGTTAAAAACTTCTGTATTACATGTGCCCTTGAAACACATTGGCGCAATAATTTTCTTCCCAACCTTACCTGCAATAAAGCTTTCTCGATCATGTTTTTTACCTGAGATATCACCATAAACTTTACTTCCTCTGAGACTGTATCCCCAAGAATAGTACAAATAGCTATCAATTCCACTCTCATCAATATAAACTATATCTTCCGCTTTATAGTTTGCGATAGCTGCCAAAAATAATTGCCGTTTTGCTTCATCCCGTTCACGATAGAGTGTGGTCTTTTTTTTCGTGTGATCCCCAAAGTCTTGAATGCCAAACAGATAGCAGCTGTAGACACATTAAAAACCTTTGCAAAATCAGATAATAGCCAATTGCTGTTTTTAGACACCTCGTTTAATAATTTGATTGGATCAAGCTTCTTCCATGGCTTAGCTGCTCGTGTGGCTGCTAAATTCCCGGATTTCGATCTCGATAACCATCTATAAATTGTTCTTTCACCTATGCCAAAAATTCTTGCAGCTTCTTCTCTGGTATAACCTTTATTAACATAGTGAATTACTTTTTTACGTAAATCTAAGGAATATGCCATTGCTTCTACTGTTTTGGGTTTATGAGCTTTTTAATATATCATATATCATGTCTTTATCAACTTAATTTACTATAGTAAAAACATTTGAACTTGCATACATAGCTCTGCACTTTCCTACTAATTGTAGAATTCTCTTATCGCACTAAGTAATCAATGCTCAACTGTTTTTACTAGCAAGAAGCTGAGAAAGCTCTAATCATCTTATAACTTAATGAGAATTATGGTTGTGATAAAATGCTATAGGTATATTATGTTGTTGTAACAAAGAATTTATTGAATGCAGGATATTACTAGTAATTTGTTTGCGATCTGGACCGCCATTTACGTCTATCCAAAAATTTAATACAAAGTGTAATACACCACCTTCAATTGAGTTCAGCAATATTTGAGGTCTAGGATATTTCAATACATCTTTATTTTGCTCTAAAGCGCTGTGTAAAATACTCTCTACATCTTGTGAGGAGGTATTATACATACAGTATATGTTTGTTGAGATACGTATAATAGAATCATTTAATGTATAATTAATAATAGTATTTTGTAAAATTAAACTATTTGGTACCAAAACATCTATATTATCTGCTGTGCGTAGTATAACACATCGTGGTCCAATATTAACTACACGTCCTATATTTCCTCCTCCTACGTCTAGAAGATCTCCTAGTCGAATAGGTTGCTCAATCATAATTGTAAGGCCACTAATAACATTATTTAATATATGTTGACTTCCAAGCCCTAAGCTGATTGCTAATGCACCACCAATAAAAGTAAAAATGGTTAAAGGAACGTGCGAAATTTCTAATACTGTTAAAGTAATTAATATAATAAATAGTGCATGAATAACTTTTTCTAAAATGTTCTTTACATTAGGTTCTAATTTGATAATATTCAGAACCTTTATTTTTGTTAGTTCAGTTAAATAGCGTGCTAATCTAAGCCCTAATACAAATAATATTAAGCCGAGTAAGATATTACCAAGGGTAATAGCCTGCTTATCTGTTGTAGTATATATAGAATAATTCCAGGCTCGTAATAAAGGCATAGTTATAGTGTAAGCTAATTGGCTAAGATTGCCCTGAAAAAAAGATAAAATGGTTTGGATAGACTCATTATTATCCTGACTACTACTATATAACGCAGAGCATATTACAAGCGCTATTAAAAATAAAATAGGTAATATATATTTTTTATACATAAATTTTAGGTAATTGACTTAATCATAATTAATTAGTATATAGAGAAGCTCTATATATGCAAGAGGTCCTTTTAATATATAAATATAAAATTGGAGTTTTATAGTGAAACGTACATATCAGCCTAGCAAATTAGTAAGAAAGCGTAGACACGGTTTTAGATTGAGGATGGCAAGTGTTGGCGGACGTAGGGTACTTAACAATAGACGTGTTAAAGGACGTAAACGCCTTTGTGCCTAAAAAATAAATAAAGTTTTATTTTATGTCCACTAATAGAAGAAAAGCAGATTTTTCTTTTATTCTAAATAATGGTATTAAAGTTGTGGGCAGTACACATGTTTTATTTTGTGCCAAAACTTATAATTGTAATAAAATATCAGTAGGTATTATAGTTAGTAAAAAACTTGGGAATGCTGCTAAGAGAAATAGAATTAAGAGGCGCTTAAGGGCAGTTGTACAAAATATATTTCCTGAAAATTCTCCCTGCTATAATTATGTTATTATTGGCAGAAAGAAAACTTTATACTGTCCTTTTAATCAATTAATTAATGATTTTAGATATAGTATAAGAAAATTAAATGCCCTTTTTAATTAAATAAGATGCTTGATTGCATAAAAGAAGAGTTATTATGTTTTTAATACGTATATTGTTATTATTAATAATTAAAATATATCAACTTATATTTTCTTCTATCATGAAACCATCTTGTAGATTTGCTCCTAGCTGTTCTGAATATGCGTATGAGGCTTTAATTCAACATAACTTATATGTTGCTACTAAATTAATATTTTTAAGAATTATAAAATGTCATCCGTGGGGAGAATCTGGATTTGATCCCGTTCCAAAGCAATTAAAAACAACTGATAACTAATAATAAAGTGATCTTATGTCTGATTTAAAAAAACTTTCTTTAGCAATTATATTGTCAACGTTGGTATTAGTGTTATGGCAGTATTACTATGAATTACCTAAAATAGAACAACATAAAGAAGTTAATAAAAAAACGTCCGTTATTGATACTAATAATAATGTATCATCAGCCATCACAGAAAATATATTACAATCACGGGAACAGGCTCTTTCTTCAACACGCCATAACCGGGTCACAATTGATAATAGTAGATTGCATGGCTCTATTGATTTGCATGGCGCAAGATTAGATGATATTACACTAGCAGAATATAAAGAATCTTTAGATCCCAATAGTAATGAAGTTGTATTACTTTCTCCTCCTGCTACAAAAGAAAGTTATTTTGCAGAATTCGGCTGGGTATCTTCAGATCCTAATCTTAAGCTCCCTAATTCTAAAACAATATGGGAATCTGATAATAAATTATTAACAGTTAGTAATCCTTTAACCTTGTCCTGGAATAATGGTGAAGGACTACTATTTACTATTACAGTTTCGATAGATAATTATTATATGTTTAATATCAAGCAACAGGTGGAAAATTACAGTGAGAAGCCTATTGTAATTTCAGCTTATAGCTTGATTAATAAACCAATGCCAACAGATCATAAATCTAATTCTATATTACATGAAGGTCCTATAGGGGTATTTAATGGTATATTAAGTGAATCTACTTATGATGATTTGTTTTCTGATAAGCAAAAAGAATTTATGCATAATAAAACAGGAGATTGGTTAGGTATTACAAGTAAATATTGGCTAACAGCTCTGATACCTAATATTCAAGATAATTTTACAGCACATTTTCATGCTTTCACTAAAGGGGGGCAAAATAAAATACAAGTTGACTATATAAGTCAGCCATACATAGTACAACCTAACCAGTCTATCGAAATAGGTAGCCATTTTTTTACAGGAGCTAAAAAACTTAAATTATTAGACCAGTATGAGAAATCATTACATATTAATTTATTTGATAGGGCTATAGATTTTGGTTGGTTTTATTTTATTACAAAGCCAATGTTTTATGCACTACAATATTTTTATTCATTTGTAGGAAATTTTGGTATTGCAATTTTATTACTTACTGTAGTTGTAAAATTAATTATGTTTCCTCTTGCTAATAAATCATATCATTCTATGAATAAAATGAAACAATTGCAGCCTTATATTAATAAATTAAAAGAAAAATGCGGCAATGATCGTATGAAGTTTAATAAGGAAGTAATGGATCTATACAAACGTGAGGGAGTAAATCCATTATCGGGTTGTTTGCCTATTTTGATTCAAATTCCAGTTTTCTTTTCATTATACAAGGTATTATTTGTGACTTTAGAAATGCGTCAAGCTCCTTTTTTTGGATGGATACACGATTTATCGATGCCAGATCCAACTTCATTCTTTAATTTATTTGGACTAATTCCATGGTCCCCTCCAGGTATATTACATGTAGGTATATGGCCTATTATTATGGGTATTACTATGTATTTACAACAAAGGATGAATCCTGAGCCAACTGATCCAGTACAAGCACGAGTTATGAAGTTTTTACCAGTGATATTTACGTTTATGTTTGGTTCGTTACCTGCGGGTTTAATTATATACTGGGCTTGGAATAATGTTTTATCAATAGTTCAGCAATTTGCTATTAATATTAAAAAGTCATGATAGTCTTAATATTATGCACTATATTTTTTCAGCTTCCTGAGTAGATAGGAATGATAAGCTATAGTAAATTAAGCTGTATTTGGGACGAGGGTAGATAGAGCAAAGCCTACAAATAGTAGGAGAGCTTTGAGTTAACTGCGTCTGCAAGTTCAAATCAATTTACTATATTTACATTCTGATCCTTATAACATCCTAATCTTAAATTTTGTTCCATTATAGATATGATTCTTAATATAGGATAAAAATTGGCTAATTGAATCAATTTGATCATCATAATTGGTAATAGGAAAAGATAATAATTCATACTCCAATTCTGTTAACCACTTGCTCTCGAGAGGTAAAAATACACGCCCTAACTCAAACATTATTGAGCATGATGCAAAGCGTGTGATCTTATCTCCTACAGGTCTGATAGCCATTAAAGGTAATTTTCCCTCCCTCTTAAAATCTTGCAATAATGACTGACCACTTGCTTTATCTTCAATTAAAATTAACTCAGCTTTCCATCTTCCTGCTAAAGCTTCTACCAACTTTTTTAAATCAGGATACTCAACTCTAACACGACATATATCTATTAAATAATAGTTATTCTTATCTAGCATCCATGTACTACATACTGTATAGTTATTATTTCTACCGGCTTTAATTGCTGTATCCCAGCTCTGAATTATTTTGCCACCTATAGGAATTTCCTTATAACGTTTAATCCATTCAGCCTTAATCATATTACCCATAGTATTTATAGGCATTTGCTGATATTGGGCAGCAAAACTATATTCTCCTAATTCATTTTTAATTATATTTAATTGGATTTTATCTTCTCTTTTGGTATGTAATATTGATCCTTCTTCTCTTATTATATTTAATTTACCTACTGAAATATAAGTTTTTTGATGCGTAATAGCTGGTATTTTTAGATAATACCGTGAACAAGAGTTTTTCTTCAATAAATAACCAGCTAAATCGTTCTCATGGAATCTTTGCATCACAAGTACGATAGAACCTGTATTTTTATCATCTAAGCGACTAATAAATCCTTGTTCAAACCATTCTATAACTTTGTTACGCTGCTTGATCGAATTTATATGCATAAAATTATGAGGATCATCCACAATTAAGACGTTTCCACCTTCTCCAGTATTTGTACCATTAATAGAGGTTGCAAAACGAAATCCTCCATGATTTGTAGCAAATTTATATTTAGTATTCTGGTCATATCTTAAAATTGTTTCTGGAAATAACTCTCTATACCATTTAGAAAGCATTACTATTCTACAATCTAAAGAATGTTTATTGCTAAGTAATTGAGAATAACTAGCCACCATAATACGCTGAGTAGGATTATGGCCTAATAACCATGCAGGCCATGCTACACTGACACATAATGACTTCAAATAACGAGGTGGCATATTAATAACTAAACGCTTTATCTTACCTTGAGCTACTTCCTGCAATATCTCGGATATTAGCTCAATATGCCAATTATATAAAAATTTTGTTCCTGGATTGACAGTTATAAAACTTTTACCAATAAAGCTTGTGAAATCAGCTTTTAGTAACTCATAATATTTATGCCTGAGAATTTTGGTTTGCATAATCTATATTAGCAATTATACCAAAAAATTCTGCCAATTTTCCTAATCCATATTTTAAGACTTCTATTTCATTATATCTTTCCTCTGCTATTACCTTCAATTCATTAAAAGGCTGCTTAAGCGCATAAGAAAAACTGCGCGGAAATTGATTAAATAAACACAAATTAGTAACTACGCTAAATGCTTTACAGCTACGTAATATTAAAATTGCTTCTTGATATTCCAGATTTTTAATTTTTAACCATTCTTCATCATAATTATCTAAAGAACGTCCTTTAACATAACTATGATCATAAGCTTTGAGATGGAATATACTAAATCTTAATGTATAAAGCTTACGTAAGTAACCCCCTGCTTTATGCTCTATGTTACTTAAGATACCTTTAGCTAAGAAAATATCTAAGGGTTCCCTAGTTAAGCCAGCCTTATGTTTGATTGAAAGTTCTTTAGTAATGATATTAGAATTATCAGGATTCCGGCGAGGACGACCTCTTTTGCTTGTAAAACCCATTCCTGGTACCTCTAAATTGTAAAAATATCACATATACAAATTATATAATTAAAAATTGTAACTACGGAAGTACCTTTTTTTAAAAAAATTAAAGGTTTAGTTAAAGAAAAAAATATATAGTGGCATGTAATAGAAAGATTGCTATACCATAATTAAGCAAGGCTAGCTCAAAAATTTATTTTTAATTTTTTAATACAAATTATATAATATATCTTAAGATTCCTACTATATGCAATAAATTAATGTTTAATAAAAAATTAACTACTATTTCTTACTATTAAAATTATAATTATTAGCTATAAGGTATATAGCTGGATCATTGACAACTCAAGTAGGAGATAATAATGTCATTATCTAAAGTTTCTAAATTAAAAACTACACATAAGGTGAATACCAAAAGTACCACCTCTAAACATTCTACTCATCAATTAGATTCTCTAACAAAATCAGTTGTTAATTTCCTTGATGAACATCAACAATTAATTAAAAATCATTTAAAGCAATCTAGCAGCCATGATTCTCCTGTACAACAGTTAGCCAAACTAATTGTACATTTAATTACTAATGAACGTCTTTTAAAAGAAAAAATTAAAAACTCTAACGACACTTTATATGCTATTTTACAGAATGCTATTGCCAAGGTAAAAAAACCTACTTCAGGTTCTAAAACCACAAAAGCCAAAGCTTCAAAAACTACTAAGAAAAAAACTGTAGCAAAAAAGAAAGTTACAACTTCTAAAGCCAAAACTACTAAAGCTAAAATTAAAGCTAAAGTAGCTACAGTTAAAAAGAAAATAGCAACTGCTAAAGCTAAAGTTACCAAAACTAAAATCAAAGCCAAAGTAGCTACGGCTAAAAAGAAAATAACAGCTGCTAAAAACAAAACTGTATCTGCCAAGAAGAAGTCTCCTTTAGTGTCTAAAAAGAGTTCTTCTAAATTAAAAAGTTTACATTCTAATAAGTCAAAACTTCACAAAACAGCTTAAGAATGTATAAAAGAGTAGAAAAGGGGTATCTAATTAGAAAAATGTATTCGTAAGTATGAAAAGGTTGTTTATATGCCCCCTTTTTATTTAGAAATCAGACTAGATTTATTTATAATTTATTGTTATATTCATTAGTTATATATTATTTTACTAATTGGCTTTTAAAATGATCTTTCAAGCACTATATAATTGTATATCTATCAATCATAGAGTTTTAACTCTAAATGATTGACTGACATATATTACTGTATTTCAATATATTTCTTAATATATGGCTACATTTATAAATAATCATCTTGCTTATATAACTTTTGATAACAATAGTTTGCTGTCTGAATTATTTGGTACAGATGATAGCTATTTACGCTATATAGAGCAAAAGTTAAAAGTTACCATTACAGTTCGTGGTAATAAATTATCTATATCAGGTTTTGCTAAACAAACAGATTTTGCTAAATTCGTCCTAGAAACACTATATAAACAACTAAAGCAAACTAAAAGTCTTGATATAAAAGACTTTGAATCTACAATAGAATTAGCGCGCGCAAATCAAATGAACATATCTACTGACTCAATATATATAAAAACTCCTAAACGTGTGATATCACCTTATTCATATAATCAATCACAATATTTATGTGCTCTAAAAAATCAAGAAATAGTATTTGCAACAGGGCCTGCGGGTACTGGTAAAACTTATCTTGCAGTAGCTCATGCTGTTCATATGTTTCTTACTAAACAAGTAGAGCGTATTATACTAACTCGACCTGCAGTTGAAGCGGGTGAAAAACTAGGCTTTTTACCAGGTGATATAAAAGAGAAAATAGATCCATACTTACAGCCTCTATATGATGCTCTTTTAGATATGATTAATGCCGATCTGTTAGCAAAATATATGGATAATGGCGAAATAGAGTTAGCACCACTTGCATTTATGCGTGGACGTACCTTAAATAATGCTTATATAATATTAGATGAAGCGCAAAATACTACTACTATACAAATGAAAATGTTTCTAACAAGATTAGGAAAATATTCTCGTATGGTTATTACGGGTGATCCTTCTCAAGGGGACTTACTTGGCCAAAAATCTGGACTAGTAGATGCTATAAATAAATTATCATCTATACCAGAAATTGGTTTTATTCTACTTAATGAAAAAGATATTATAAGAAATCCTTTAATAATAAAAATTATACAGGCATATAATCAATGAATAATGCAGATAGTAATTTTTCCTTAAACATAGATATAAATGTTGATGAACCTGGATGGCATACCCATCTTTCAAATATTACAGATTTAATATATGATATATCATATAATACTTTTAATACTTTAAATTGTACAAAATACTTAAGGAACATAGAATTTTCTGTCACCCTTATAAATAATGAAGAAATACAATTATTGAACAATACTTATCGCCATCGTGATAAAGCTACAAATGTTTTATCATTTCCCGTACAAGATATTGACCCAGAAAATATTACCAATCTAGCACCTCATTATCTTAATTTTATATTGTTAGGCGATATTATAATGGCGCTAGAGGTTATTAATGAAGAAGCAATTACTCAAAATAAAACTTTTTCCAGCCATTTTAGTCATTTACTCGTACATGGTATATTACATTTAATGGGATATACTCATGATAATGATCAAACTGCTGAAAAAATGGAAAAATTAGAAATTGCTGTTTTATCTAATTTTGGTATACAATCACCCTATATGTGCAACAAGTAATATAATAATTATGTCAAACGAAAAAACCTCTATTTATAGTAGTAATATTAAGTTTAATTCTATTCTTTATAATATAAAAACTTTCTTTAAACATATTTGCGGCATACATTCTTCTTCTTCTCTTGAGGAGTCAGTTGCAGAGTTAATTGAAGAACATACCGCAGAAGGATATACTATAAGTCCTGAAGAAAAGGTTATTCTCCAGAATGTAGCACGCTTTGGAGAAATGAAAGTGAGTGATGTAATGATACCACGCACTGATATAGTGGCAGTAGAGGCACTCATTTCCCTGGAAGATTTAAAAAAAATCTTAATTCAGCAAGAACATACTCGTATGCCTGTATACCGCGAATCATTAGATCATGTAATTGGCTTTATTCATATAAAAGATCTTCTTCCTGTTTTAGTTAATGAAAAACCTTTTGTAATGGAAGATATAATAAGGCAATTATTGGTGGTCTCTCCATCGATGAAAGTTGTAGATTTACTAGTAAAAATGCGTCTATCTAGAGTACATATGGCATTAGTACTTGATGAATATGGTGGTATAGATGGGCTAGCCACTATCGAAGATTTAGTTGAAGAATTAGTGGGAGAAATCCAAGATGAGCATGATGATACTTACGAACCTGAATTAATTCTACTTGATGATAGCACAATCGAAGCTAGCGCAAGACTCGCTATAACAAAACTTGAAAAGCAATTTAATATAGAAATCGCTAGTAAAGATAGTGAAGATTTTGACACTATAGGTGGTTTATTACTATCATTAGTTGGTTCAGTACCTGCACAAGGAGAAAAAATTATGTATGCTCCAGCATCAATAGAATTTGAAATCTTAGAGAGCGATCTAAGGCGTATTAACAGGGTATTAGTACGTAAACAACACAACTTTGACCAAAATGAAAAAGATTAATTTTTAACTTTTTGTTCTCATTTTAGAGAATAATTATTAGCTAATGTAACTATATAAGATAATCATCTATAAAACTTTCAGAGTTTCATATTTTTTTCTTGTATAATAAACATTATTCAGGTTAACATATTTCTACCTAGTAAATTACTACTTTTATGCTAGAAACACTAAAAAATATAGTGTATATAATAATATAGGAATAAAGTTAGAGAAATAAAGTTATGTAATTAAAATTTTGTACACAGAAAATTAATGTTTTGTTTGTATAAAATATTATAGGTTTAATAAAACACAGTAATAATATGTGGTATACATGAAGTCTAAATCTAACGCTTTACTCAATAAGTTGTTCAAGAAAAAGAGTTCTGACGAGACAGATATAGTTACTGAGGCTAAAAATTGGTATTCTGATCGTTATGAATCAGTACTCGTACAAAGAAATATTCTGCTTTTATTACTTATTATTATACTATGTGCCTTAATAGTTAGCGTATTTACGGTGGGAACTATATCTGCAAGTAAATCTTTAGAACCTTTTGTTGTAGAAATTGAAGATAAATCCGGTATTACCAATGTAGTAAACCCCTTTTCACGTAAGGATCTAACTGTAGATAACGCTTTAAATACTTATTTTTTAATTACTTATATGCGTGCAAGAGAAACTTATGCTTCTAGTAATTATGAATATAACTATAGAACGATAGTAAGATTATATTCAACTCCAGGAGTGTATAATTCTTTTACTCGTAGCTTTCAGAATAATCCCAAAAATCCTATTACCACGTATGGTACTAATAATAGTACCAGCTTAAAAGTACGTTCTATACAATTTCTTAACCCAGGCAAAACTGCTCAAGTAAGATTTACTGTTGTAGAAAATGAAGGATCGAAAAATTCTTTTTATAAAATAGCAACAATAGACTTTGAATTTTCACAAATGGAAATGTCTATAGAAGACAGATTTATTAACCCTCTTGGTTTCCAAGTAACAAATTATGTGGTCAGTGATGAGCTTATATAAAACTATTTTTATAACTATATGTTTATTTATGGTAATATTTCCTAGAACGTATGGAGATGTGCCTCTTACTACTGATAATAGAATTAAAACTTATATTTATAATGAAAATGAGGTATTTCTGATGCTGGTTCATTATGGTTATCAATCTAGTATAGAATTTGGAATAGGAGAAGAGGTGGAAACAATTTCTGTTGGAGATTCTTATGCGTGGAAGATTACCCCTGTAGGAAGACGATTATTTGTAAAGCCTTTAGAAGAAAATATGCATACAAACATGACCGTTATAACTAATAAACGTACTTATCAATTTGATATTATGTCTAAACTACCAGACGAAAGTTTTGATAAAGATTTAGTATATGTAGTAAAGTTTTTCTATCCTTATCGTGCCGCGGGTAAGAGCGGTACTAATAATGATAGTAAATTATTTAATTAATACAACATAATAGTAATAATATGCGTGATAAAGATGAAAATGATTTTGAATTAGATCAAAGTTTAGATGAAAATAATACGCCAGAAATAGACTCTGAACTTTCAGCTGTTGCTTCTAATCCTAAAAAAAATGCCGCTACTTTAATAATTCTTATATTATGTGCTATAACACTAATATACTTTTTATTTTTTAAAGATAGTAATTTACCGCCTCCTGAAGCAAAACCTGATATTTCAAAAGAGATACCTACAACAAAGCCTACAGCGGATAATAATAATCTTAATATTCCTACTTTACCACAATTACCAGCTCCGCCACCTCTTGTTGCACCTACACCTCCTCCTCCACCTGCGCCTCCAGTTGCAACTTTACCGGCTCCTCCAGCTCCACCACCGCCTGCTCCTATTTCACCAGAAAAAGTAGCGGCAACTGTTCCAACTATTCCTATAGTAAGTAACAGCTCTAACGCACAAATGGATCAGCGTAAAAAATCTGGTATTATGCTTGGTGGAGGGGGGTCAAATAATGATAAACAAAAAGCTGATTCAATTATTTCAGCAAAAGATTCTTTTTTTACTCCTACTCGTACTACAGCTGATCAACAAAAAGCTACAAGACTTGGTGATCCTACCTTAGTTATTGCACAAGGTAAAATAATTGATGCTGTACTTGAAACAGCAATTAATACAGATTTAGTTGGTACTATTAGAGCTATCGTAAGTAGAGACATTTATGGTGAAGCAGGTAAAAACATATTAATACCAAAAGGATCAAGGCTCATTGGTTCATATACATCAGGCGCTAATGTAGGGCAAACGCGTGTTTCAATTAGGTGGTATAGATTAATTAGACCAGATGGTATTGATTTTATTATAGATCGTTCTTGGGCTACAGATGCTCTAGGTAGGGCAGGTATCGAAGGTATAGTGGATAATAAGTATTTTGAAATTGTTGGGAATGCATTACTTCTTAGTAGTATTAATATTGGAACTGCTGTTGCAGCACAAAAAATTACTAATGCTCAAGCAGTAAAACAGATATCTGTAACTCCAGCTACTGGTGCTACTACTACAGAACAAACTGGTTCGCCAAAGGATTATGCCGTACAAAGTGCTGTTAGTAATCTGAGCAATGTTGGACAGCAATTAACTCAAAACAACCTACAAACTACACCTACAATTTACGTAGATCAAGGGAGTAAAATCAAAGTTTTTGTGAATCAAGATTTAATATTTCCTGCTAATCTTGCAACTAATATTAAATATATAGAATAGTAAATATATATGTCTAATTTTGCAGCACTTGAAACATTTTTATATCCTTTCCAAGATTTATTTAATAGGGATGGTGTTGCAGAAATTTCTATCAATAGGCCCGGCGAAGTATGGGTAGAACAAAAAGGCGATATGTATTGTGAATCTATACCTAGCATAGATATAGATCATTTGAAATCCTTAGGTAGACTTATTGCGCAATCTACAGATCAAACTATTAGCGAAGAAACGCCCTTATTATCCGCTACTTTACCTAATGGCTTTCGTATACAAATTGTATTTCCTCCAGCTTGTGAACCTGGTACTGTTGCTATGTCTATAAGAAAAGGGGCCACAGTTCAGTATACTCTAGATACTTATGAAAAAATTGGTGCGTTTGATACTACTACAATTGAAGAAGTTATTGATGAAAGTACTGCTACTTTAATCAATCTATTAAAAGAAAAAAAAATTAAAGAATTTTTAAGTACAGCTGTCAAAACTAAAAAAAACTTAATTGTGAGCGGTGGTACCTCAACTGGTAAAACTACTTTTACTAATGCTCTATTACTTGAAATACCGAGCGACGAAAGATTAATAACTTGTGAAGATGCACGTGAAATCAATTTAAGTCAGCATAAGAATAGAATTCATCTTATTGCATCAAAAGGAGGACAAGGACGAGCTAAAGTCAGCATCCAAGATTTAATTGAAGCATGCTTACGTCTTAGACCTGATCGTATAATTGTAGGAGAATTGCGCGGTGCAGAAGCATTTAGCTTTTTAAGAGCAATTAATACTGGTCATCCTGGATCTATTTCTACTTTACACGCTGATACACCTAATATGGCACTTGAACAATTAAAATTAATGGTGATGCAAGCTGGACTTGGAATGCCTCCTGCAGAAATTAAAAACTATATAACGGCCGTAATTGATATTGTAGTACAACTCAAACGAGCTGCCAAAGGTAAACGTTATATATCAGAAGTGTATTTTAAAGGTATGAATGATTCAACAAATAGTTTAAAGGAAAGTTAATATAAGGTTTTTTATGAATACTATACGTAATTGGGTTATAATTAGTGTTTTAGTTTTGTGTACATTCCTATTATGTATTTACCTAGGAGGTATAATATTAACTATTTTATTAGATAGTGTTAGTAATGTTCAAACACGTTTTATAGCTAACGTAAACATAGTATGGTTTTACTTACACTATATTTGGCAATATAGAAATAGCCTTACTTTAGAATATAGCAATTATTTTGTAGTCAAAGTAATAGCTTCTACTTTAACGCCTTTTATAATTATTGTAGGAGCAGGTTACAATTACCGTGATAAACTGACCAAATGGCGTCCATATCAAGAAAAAGAATCTATTCATGGTGATGCTAAATGGGCTTCCGAAGAAGATATAAAACGTGCAGGTTTACGCTCTAAACAAGGAATGTTACTTGGTAAAGACAAGAACGGTTATTTCATTGCATCGGGCTATCAACATGCTTTATTATTTGCACCAACAGGTTCTGGAAAAGGTGTAGGTTTTGTTATACCTAATTTGCTTTTTTGGGAAGATTCAATTATTGTCCATGATATTAAATTAGAAAATTATACTCTAACTAGTGGCTGGCGTGCTAAAATGGGCCAAAAAGTATTTGTATGGGCTCCTGCTGATCCTGATGGTAAAACTCATTGTTATAATCCTATAGACTGGGTAAGTAGTAAACCAGGGCAAATGGTAGATGATGTACAAAAAATAGCTAACTTAATTATGCCAGAAAGGGAATTTTGGAATAATGAAGCACGCAGTTTGTTTGTTGGCGTGGTATTATATCTTTTAGCTGTACCGGATAAAATTAAATCTTTTGGTGAAGTAGTACGCACTATGCGCAGTGATGATGTGGTCTATAATCTAGCAGTAGTATTAGATACTATTGGTAAACATATTCACCCTGTAGCATATATGAACATAGCGGCCTTTTTACAAAAAGCTGATAAAGAAAGATCTGGTGTAATTTCTACTATGAACTCATCTCTAGAATTATGGGCTAACCCTTTAATCGATACAGCTACCGCCACCAGTGACTTTAATATTCAAAATTTTAAAAAAGATAAAACCACTATTTTTGTTGGCTTAACGCCTGATAACATAAAAAGGCTTGAACCATTAATGCAAGTATTCTATCAACAAGCTACAGAATTTTTAAGTAGAAAACTACCAGATAATAAAGAGGATCCATATGGCGTGATGTTTATGATGGATGAGTTCCCAACCCTCGGTAAAATGGAACAATTTAAGACTGGTATTGCTTATTTCCGTGGTTATAATGTTAGACTATTCCTCATTATTCAAGATACAGAACAATTAAAAGGTACTTATGAAGAAGCAGGTATGAATTCTTTCTTATCAAATTCAACATATCGTATAACATTTGCGGCTAATAATATGGAAACTGCTAATCTTATTTCACAATTATGTGGTAATAAGACTGTTGAGCAAGTATCACAAAATAAGCCTAAATTCATGGATCTAAACCCTGCATCTCGTTCGTTACATGTTTCAGAAGTACAAAGGGCTTTATTATTGCCTCAAGAAGTAATTTTATTACCACGTGACGAACAAATTGTATTAATTGAATCTTTCCCTCCAATTAAATCTAAAAAGATTAAATATTTTGATGATAGATTCTTTAAAAAAAGGTTATTACCTCCTATTAATGTACCTATACAAGAACCTTATGATATTAAAAAATCTAACAAAATTGATCAATCTACAGAAACATCTAGTAATAGCAATGTTGAAGATTAAAATATCTTAACAATCTTATATATAGAGAAACAAGATTTTTTAAAATGTTAAAGTTTGTTATAAAAAATATCTTTAAATGCCTATATCAAGCTGCATATAACACTATCAATGATGATGGGGTAGAACATGCTGGATATATGGCTTTTTTATTTTTACTTTCCTTATTTCCGTCCTTAGTATTCTTAATGGCCATAACTGGTATTATAGGCGCATCTGATATTGGTACACACTTTATTACCCTCCTCTTAGATAATTTACCGTTTAATGTAACTACTGCTATTCAACCCCGTATACAAGAAATATTATCTGGACCTCCACAAGGTATAGTATCATTAGCTTTTATTGGAGTATTGTGGACTTCTTCTTCATCAGTTGAAGGTTTAAGAACTATTCTAAATAGAGTGTATAGAGTGACTACCCCTCCACCATATATTTTGAGAAGATTGCTTAGTATAGTACAATTCTTAATTGTAATTACCGTAACTATTATCACTACCTTAATTTTAATTATATTACCAATTTTATTAAACAAGCTCTCTACTATCATTACCATAGATACTAAATTTTCGGATATGATTGACGTGGTAACTAATCTTATATCTTCCTTACAATATATTAGATATATAATCCTATATATTACCCTATTTATAATAGTGTATTCTTTATATTTTATGATACCTAATACAAAGTTAACTTCTATATATATTGCACCAGGAGCATTGTTAGTGGTAATATTATGGATTATTGGAGGTAATATATTTACTGCCTATTTGAAGCATTTTAAACAGGTTAGTGTAATTTATGGAGGCTTAGGTGGTATTATTATATCACTCTTGTTTTTCTATATCATAAATTTAATATTTATTTATGGAGCTGAATTTAATTATGTGTTTGGTCGTACAATAAACAATATACGTAAATAGATTATTTGACATATTTAGTTATAGTAAAGAAGTTGAATATTGATTACTTGGAGCGATAAGCGAAGCCTAAAATTAGTAGAAGAGCGAAGAGCTATGAATACGAAAATCTATAGTTTCTTGATTTGAATCATACTACCTTTTTCTGATCCCTTACATAACTTTTATAGCATATTTTAAACTTGTAATTAGTATATGCGTTCTTCTCCGCTAACCTAACAAAGAATATTTCGCTTATTATTCCTATCTGCTAAGGAAGCTGAAAAACTATATATAGATAACCTTTCACCATTATAGTAAATTCAATAAATAATTACTGACGTAATGGAGAATCTTTAAGTCGTACAAACGAAATTACTTTTTTAACATGGGGTATAGTACTAGCTATATATGTTACTTTATCTAATTCCTGCTGATTTTGTGCTATACCAAATAAATATGTAATTCCTTCAATAGTTTCAATATTATAATTTACAGAACGTATGTTTTTTTCTACTAATAACTTAGTCTTTAATTGTGTAGTAATCCAAGTGTCTAGGCTATACTCTTTAAGAGTAAGTTTATCATTTTGAGAAGAGATATTGATCTCATCCATCACTTCCTTTACACCTTCTTGTGACCAAACTATTTTCACAGCTTCCATTTTTGTTTTTGCATCAGGTACATAACCTGTTAATAGCACCCTTCCTTCATTAACTTTGACATCTACACCTATAAACATATGATCAAAATTCTTTTGTAAAAAATTAGATTTGATTCTTGTCCAAATCGTTGCATCATCTACTGTTTTACCAACAGTTTTTTCTTTTGATAATACTAAGCCAGTGGCTGCTGTTGCTCCTATCACAGCTGGTGCACAACCATTTAAAATATAAACCATAGCTAACAAATATACTATGTTATTATACATCTTTTTGCCTCCTAAGCTAACTTTTACTATATCATCAAAATTCACTTTAATCAGTATAAAACATCTTATTTACTAGAACAAGACTTCTATATATTTTAATTTAAATTAGAAAGAGTATTATTCGTTACTTCTATATAATGCCTACCGCTAATTTATTATAATTTATGTCCTAATTTTTCTGCTTTTGTTTTAAGGTATAAATTATTATATGGATTTTTCTTAGCCTTATGAGGCAAAACTTCTAATATTTCTATCCCGCCTTCTTTTAAACTCACGGCCTTTTGAGGATTATTACTTAATAATCTAACTTTTTTTACATTAAGTAAATTGAGTATTTGGCACGCGTATATAAAAGGTCTTTCATCATCATCAAATCCCCATGCTTCATTTGCCTCTACGGTATCCAAACCTTTGGATTGTAGTACATAAGTGCGTAATTTATTGATAAAACCTATACCTCGGCCTTCTTGCATAAGATATAATATAATTCCAGCATTTTCCTTATCTGAAGCCATATATTGTATTGCAGTTGTCAGTTGATCGCCGCAATCACACATTAAAGAAGTTAATAAATCACCTGTGTAACAAGAAGAATGTATCCTAACTAAAGGTGTAGGGCTTGTAGATAAATCTCCTATAATTAAAGCATAATGTTCTTTACCGCCAGTTGTGGCACGAAATGCTACAATCTCTGCATTAGGCGTATATTTAAGCTTTAAAGGAGCTCTACATATTTCCTGTAGTAAAGAAGCATTATTTTCTAAACAGTGCATAATTTCAGTATGGTCAATTATGGAGATTCTATTAGTATTCAACCATTTACTGAGATATTGATTATTACAATCAATATTTACTATAATTGCTGCTGGCAGTAATTCTGCTATTTTCATTAAATGTAATGATGCATTATATTCATTACTAGTTTGAGTAAAATTATATTCTTGAAAATTTAAACTAGTTTCACTTGTAGTTATCAGATTTATGCTATCAATATCATTTATATTTAGTATAATAGACACAGGATAAACAAACTTCTTAGAATTAGATAAATAGTTGGCTCGATTAGATGAAATAAGTAGTTGTAAATTATTAAATTCAAGTTTCTTTAATAATTTTATGTGGTTCGTATTAAAATATTCTGCTGAAATAACTAGTGATGTAAAATTATGCTCATGTTTTACAACGATTGCTAAAGAATTTTTGATATCAGCAATTGCTCTTTCTACATTTAGTACGGATAATTCTGAAAGTGAAAAATTTATATCGTTTAACATGGAATAAATTTTATGAATAATATAATGGAATCTGTTTTTATATACAGTAATAAACATTTTATTACTGAAATATTTGCACAAGTGCCTAATTACACAGTAATTAATCTGAAATCTTTACAACAATTAAAAGACATTCGTACAAATAATAAATTTTCGCTCATCATAGATAGTTCTTATGAAGAAGTCAATTGGAAAGACATTGAATCTGTTATTTTACAATTAAAGTTGATTATATTGCTATATGATACATCGGTGAATAATATACAATCATTATCCATACCTTTGAATATACCGATAATTTATATGGCTATGCCTTTTAAATTTTTTAAGTTAATTTCCTTGATTAATTATTATTCATCTACAACTCAAGAAAATATAAGATTAAGTAATAATTATAGTTTTTCTTATACCAATAAATTATTGATTAGGTTAAAAGGAGAGGCCAAATATAATGAAAATATTGATTTAACAGAAAAAGAAGCATCCTTGCTCAAATTTTTATATAATGCACAAGGTAGTCCTATAAGTAAAAATGAGATTTTAGAACGGATATGGGGATATTCTAGTATACTAGAAACACATACCTTAGAGACGCATATTTATAGATTAAGACAAAAATTAGGAGAAGATGCGTACATGATTTATACCTATGAAAACAAATATGGATTAAAAAGACATGATTTTTCTTAAATTTTGTATTATGCTTATATCCGAACATTAATTATATAGGAGTGTATTATGCAAAAAATTATTTTATCATTAATGCTATTGTTGTTTCCTCTAACTAGCTTTGCTGATAATACATCAAGTATTGGAATTACTAATATGTGGGCTACGCCTACTATAGGTACTGTAGACAATACAGCGGTTTATTTGGATATTACTAACAAAGGAACAGATGCAGATACGTTGTTATCAGCACAAACATCTATTGCGAGTAAATGTGAACTGCACAAAACAGTTAATACTGATGGTGTAATTACAATGACTGCTATAGATAAGCTTGTGATTCCGGCCAATACTATGGTGACTTTTGCTCCAAATGGTATGCATGTAATGTTAATGGGTCTAAGCCAGAAATTAGTTTTGGGTGATAAGTTATCACTTTCTTTAACATTTGAAAAAGCTGGAACTATTACAATTGATGTACCTGTGCAAGCAAGCGCTAGATAATTGATAAAGAGCTTGTATTGTATTTATTATAATACAAGCTTTTTTATTTGTAATAGGGACGTCGTCACTCGGTTAGCTTATGTAGTTATGTACACTTCGCGCCTCGTTTCTATCCCTATTACAAATTAATTCGCTATAGTTTTTTCAGCTTCCTTAGCAGATAGGAATGATGAGCAAAACCTACTTTTTGTTAGGTTAACGGAGAAGAACGCATATGCTAATTCAAATCAAGAAACTATATAGCTAATTTTTTTGCTAATATTATCAATCTTAGCTGCAAAAACTTACTTATATATCTTAAAATTACTTTCAAAATCTTATCTAAAAATACCTTGTTAACAGCCCCATATATTAGGTTTCTTTGCACCTAAACTTTGTATCGTTCAGCTGAATGTATACAATGTTTTCCACGCAAAGCAGAAATAAGATTTAATAAATGTTTTACTCCTAGCACTTCTACATCTAAGATGATTTCAAAAAAATCATTGGTACGATTAACAATTTTTAAGTTTATAATATTAGCATTTTCTTTGGCAATAGTGTTTGACATAGTGGCAAGTCCTCCTTGTTCATGAGCTAGTATTACTTTTATTCTACCAATATGAAGCATATCTGTAGAATCTTTATCCCATGCTATATCTAGCCATCTTTCAGGTGTAGAAGCAAAATTTTCTAACATTTCACAATCTATAGTATGAATTGTAATGCCCTTACCTGTATGAACTATTCCTATGATATTATCACCTGGTAAAGGATGACAGCATCCTGCAAAATGTATGGCCATACCTGGCATTAAGCCTTTGATAGGGACAATAGAATCTTGAGATTTGGCAATTTTTTTCTTACCAAATCTTAGGAAAGCAAATTTGCTCTTTAAACTATTTTGTTTTTTATCATTAGGAAAGAGTGCTTTAATTACATCATATCTATTAATTACACCTTCTCCCACCGACATCAATAAATCTTCTAGAGTTTTTTTCTTAAAAAATTCTACAGCAGGTTCCATAGTTTTTTCATTAAATTCCTTGCCCTGTCCGCGTAATATTTTAGTTATAATAATACGACCTAAGTTAATATATTCTTGTCGTTGTTTTGTTTTGATAAATCGTCTAATTTCCGAACGAGCCTTACCAGTCACCACAAATTTTTCCCAAGATGGAGAAGGTACTTGGGTTTTAGCACGAATAATTTCAACTTGATCGCCATTACTTAATAATGTACGTAATGGTACAATACGGCCATTTACTTTAGAACCTACGCATGTATTTCCTACATCTGAATGGATAGCATAGGCAAAATCCACGGGAGTTGCTCCTTTAGGAAGGGCAATGATATTACCTTTTGGTGTAAAAGCAAATACCTGATCATAATACATTTCAAGTTTTGTATGTTCTAAAAACTCTTCTGGATCTGAAGTATGTTCCAAAATTTCTAATAACTCACGTATCCATCGATATTGTTTACCGTCTATATTTTGTTGATAGTTTTGCTTATAACTCCAGTGAGCGGCTACGCCAAGCTCTGCTATTTCATGCATATAGTAAGTTCTAATCTGAATTTCTATTCTCTGCTTATCAGGACCTACTACCACTGTATGGATGGATTGATATCCATTAGCTTTAGGTGTACTAATAAAATCCTTAAAGCAATCTGGTACCATATGGTAATGCGAATGAATAATTCCTAGAATCTGATAACATTCAGAGGTTGTTTCAGCTAAGATACGGAATGCAACTATATCAGATAATTGTTCAAAAGATATATTTTTACGTTCCATTTTTTGCCAAATAGAGCAGGCAGTTTTTTCTCTACCTGAGACAGATGCCTTTATATTTTCCTTTGCAAGCATTTCACTAATTTGTACAATAATTTTATCAATTAAAATTTTACCTTCTTGGCGCAAGAAATTTAATCTATTAATTATTGAGTTACGTGCTTCTGGGTATAATTCTGCAAATGCTAAGTCTTGTAATTCGCTTTTAAAAGTCTGTATACCTATACGCTCTGCTAAAGGCGCATATATTTCCATAGTTTCATGTGAAATACGTAACCTACGTTCATGAGATTTGATAAATTTAATTGTTCTCATATTATGAACACGATCAGCAAGCTTTACAAGTAATACCCTTATGTCATCAGACATAGCTAATAATAGCTTGCGAAAATTCTCTGCTTGTCTAGTATGTTCAGATTGACATTCAATTTTTGTTAATTTTGTGACGCCATCAACTAATTTGGTAATTTCATTACCAAAATCCTTTTCAATATCTTCTAATGTTAATTCGGTATCTTCAACCGTATCATGCAATAATGCTGTAACAATTGTGGCAGTATCCATGGTCATAGTAGCCATAATATAAGCTACTTCTAGTGGATGCTGATAGTAAGGATCATTAGAATCACGTAACTGAGAACCATGTGATACAATTGCTAGTTCACAAGCATGCTTAATAGTGTTAACCTGTAAAGGTGATAAATAAGTTGAGACTTTATCTATTAATTTTTGTTGATCAACCATATAATACAAATAACTAAAGCAATAAAATAAAATATATATATATATTATACAGTGACTTTAAAAGTTATAATAGGGATTTTTATATAGATTATTAAATAATAAAATATTTACATATGATTGAGAAAAAAACTTTAAGAGCTCATTATATAAAATTGCGTTCTTTACATGCTATAAATAATCCAGAATTTTTACAAAAAATTTCTGAGAATTTTTTTAACATTTTAGAAAATTATCCTAAAAAAAGCATTATTGCAGGTTATTTAGCGATGCCAGGTGAGCTTAATTTATTACCATTACTTCAAAAAGCTGAACAACATGGTTATAGAATTGCTATGCCTGTTGTAATTAGTAAACATTCTCCCTTAAGTTTTTGTTTATGTGGTGCTAACCCTACAATCACTATAAGTAAATATTATAAAAACTTACCAGAGCCTATAGATGCTTACCCATATGTTATGCCTGATATTGTTATAACTCCTATGCTTGCATGTGATAGACAGGGCACAAGACTCGGTTATGGAGGAGGTTTGTATGATAGGACTTTAGCTTCTCTAAGAGGAAAATCTTCATCTTTGGTGGTAATTGGAATATGTAATCATAATTTTCTTGTGAATTCTGAACTTCCGCATAATCTATATGATCAATTTTTAGATATTATTATTACTGATAAAGAAATGATAACTACTAGAGCTAGGCAGCTGTAGAAGTAGTGATTGACTCATTTTTTAAATAATGTTAGAGTAACAACTGTTTTTTACTAATAAAGGAAGTTGTAATATCCGTATAAATTTGTTAATTATTTAGTAAAGCATAAATTCTCAGTATTTTTGTCTGTAACTTATATATGATAGTAATTACTATGTTATTCAAAATCTTATTAATTTGCCTATTACCTTTTTTAAATAGTTGTGAAGAGAAAAAAAATGATATAAAGCAAACTTTAATTATGGGTACTTCTGCTGATTACAAACCGTTTGCATTTATTCAAGATAATGAAATAGTGGGTTTTGAAGTAGATCTTGCTAAAGCCTTAGCTAAAGAATTAAATATTAATTTAGAAATAAAAGACATGGATTTTGCAGCATTAATACCTGCGCTCAATAGTACCCGTATTGATTTTGTTATGGCATCAATGACACCATCATCTGAACGTTTGAAACATATTGACTTTTCTAACCCTTATTATACAGGTTTTGTTACAATTTTAACAAGGAAAGATAATAGTATCAGTGATTTAGATGGTATTACTCAAGGCACTTTGGGTGTACAAATGGGAAGTGTATGGGAAACATTTGCTAATAAAAAAGCCTTTGAAAATCCGGATATAAAAGTATTTGTTGGGAATAAAATCCCACAGTTAATAGAAGAGCTAAAAGTTGGAAGGATAGATATTCTTATTCTTGAAGAAGAACAAGCACGAGAAATTGTTTTATTTAATCCAGAATTTACATATATAATCCTAAACAAAAGCGAAGATAGTATTGCTGTAGCTTTTACTAAAGGTTCCAATTTAGTACCCGAATTTAATAAAGCTCTTGAAACTTTAGAAAGAACAGGGGAATTATCAAGACTCAGAGCAAAATGGCTTAATTAATGCATTTAAGTTTTTCTGACATTTTCTATATTGTCAAAGGTATAGGCGTAACTTTGAGTTATGCCTCATGCTCGGTGATGTTTGGTATAATTATAGCCACAATTCTTACGATTTTTAGTTTTAGCCATTTAAAGTTACTAAAGTTATTTAGCAAATTTTATGTTTCTATATTTAGAGGTACGCCTTTATTGGTACAGCTTAGTATAGTTTATTTTGGTATTCCTAGTTTAACAGGATATAAAATGCCGACATTTTTGGCCGGAGTTATAGCATTCTCTTTAAATTCTGGTGCATATATTTCAGAGGTTATTAGAGCAGGGATAAATAGTATAGATAAAGGGCAATTTGAGGTTGCAAAAACTTTAGGTATACCATATCATCTTATGATGCGTGATATTATATTCCCTCAGGCTTTACGTAATATTTTACCGGCTTTAGTAAATGAATTGGTCGATATGCTTAAAGAATCTTCATTAATTTCAGTAATAGGAGAAGCAGATTTAATGCGCAGAGCACAAATCATTGCTTCACAAAATTATATCTATTTTTCGCCTTTAATCACAGCAGCTATATGTTATTACTGTGTTATAACTATATTAAGCCTTTTGGCAAAACAATTAGAAAAAATACTGCATAATGATCATCATTGATAAATTAACTAAATACTATAATAACTTATTAGTGCTCAATAATATTAGTTTACGTATAGCAAAGGGCGAGGTAATTGCCATTACAGGGCCATCTGGCAGTGGTAAATCTACTTTATTACGTTGCATTGCTAATCTTGATTTGCCATCTTCTGGTACTATTACAATTGATGGAATTTCTTCCTTAAATTCTAGTATCTATGAAAAAATAGGTATGGTATTTCAGCATTTTAATTTATTTCCACATATGGATGTAATGAATAATCTTATATATACTCTTGCATCAGTTAGAAAGATGTCTAAGGATATAGCTAAAGAAAAAGCTTATTCATTATTAAAACAAGTAGGTTTAACTGATAAAGCTTATGTTTATCCTGCTAATTTATCAGGAGGGCAAAAACAGCGCGTTGCTATTGCACGTACCTTAATGTTAAAACCTGAAGTTATTTTATTTGATGAACCTACTTCTGCGTTAGACCCAGAAAATGTCAAAGAAGTGCTTAATATAATCAAAAATTTGGCCTATACAGGTGTAACAATTCTAATTGTCACACATGAGTTATCTTTTGCAAGAGATACAGCCGAGCGTTTATTATTCTTTGATCATGGTAATATAATAGAGGATGGCATGCCAAAGGACATTTTCCAAAATCCTAATACGGAACGTGCTAGAACTTTTTTTAATAATGTAATGTAAGGCTAAATTGCTATGTAATAAATAAGAAGAGCCACGGCTTTAGAATATGGCTCTTCTATTAGTTTAGAATCTGTAGCCTATACCTAATGAAATTATTAAAGGGTCCATTTTCAATTTTGTATTAATAGGTATAATATTAGAAGGGCTACCACTACTTGGTACAGTAACAAAAGTTAATTTAGGCTTCATCATCATTTTTTTTACATCTATACCTAAAATTAAATTTTCCCCTACCCATCCATCAGCACCTACTTGAAAAACTGGGCCATGTGAATCACCAACTTTTGAACCATTTGAACCAGAACCAAATGTATAGTGATAACCTACACCTATGTACGGTATTAATTTGCCATAAGGAGCTATATGATATTGTAATATCGCTGCAAAAGGAATAAATTTACCAGTTGTAGATTGATAATAAGGCCAATTGTTTACAAAAGTAGGTGTTGTAGTTCCTGCAGGCGTTATATACTGCGGTCCATTACCTACAGCTTTGATTTTATTAGAAAAATACCCGCCACTTACCTCAGCTGCTATGTGGTCCGTAAAGAAATAAGCTGCGCTCCCAGTTCCTCCTACTACAGACCCTAAACTAACTTGGGAGGTGTAAGGCAATGATACAATGGATGTATGAGTAGGATCATAAAAGCTACCTGTGCTATCAGCATTTTGTTTTAAAGAAGTGAGCCTACCATCCATTTTGAACTTGGCTATTATACGGCCAGCAGATCCGTTATCGGCATAGGCAGTAAAATTAAAACAGCATTGTATAACAAAAATTATGGTATATAAAAATTTTTGTGTTAATCTCATACTCATACTCATACTCATACCCCAATAATTATTTAGTGACCAAGAATAACAAAATAATAAAATTGCTGCAAGTAATGTAGAGCATAATCTTGAGATAATAAATAAATAATTGTGATGAATTGTGTAAAAACCACGGGCTTTAATAAACAATTAATTAATTTATTTTTAATATAATAAATACTAAATAATAGACGATAAGATAAGGATAAGTATTAATTAAGATATTTATAAGTAAATAGATTTGAATTTGCGGACCCAGTTAGCTTAAAGCTCTCCTACTATTTGTAGGCTTCGCTTATTGCTTCTTGTCCCAAATACAACTTAATTTACCATAGTTGATAGAAAGTAAAGGATAAATGTTTATGGTAGGTACAGAGAAGATAAATATTTCTGCTGATTTAGCACGAGTGCTAAACAATAACCGTCAAACATTAAATTTACATCCAAGGTTTAGTATAATTGGAGTACAAATTGCTTTAAGAGATGAGTTTATTCAAGAAAGAAATATTAAGAAAGAAGTAGTAGTAGGCTTAATGGCTGGAATGATTGCATCTGTCTCTAATGCTGATAATGAAAGTAAATTAGATAATACAATGCTCTTAAAAGCAATACAAAAAGCAGCTGTAAAAATTGCTCAAGATTCCAATAATGCCTCATTAACCCAAGCACAAGCTATGACACTTGGAAAAGCATGGGTAGATAAAGGTACTCAAAAAGCATTATTAAGTAGTACTCGTACTTCTATTGAGCAGCTCACAGCTACCCTAATGCATGTTAAACATAATACGTCATTTGATAAAATTATTAACCCAGAATTGCAACAACAAATACACAAAGCTTTTCAAAAGAATACTGTATCATCTAGTAATAATCATACTATGACGCCTGATAAAGGTCGTTCATTATAACGATATTTAAAGTCAAGCCTTAAGTGGCCATAGCCTATTATGTTATGACATTAATCTATTACTTACAGGTATTACTTGAATTTCCTATTTATATATGATTTACTGCTCAAATATTTTTTAATTATATCCAGAGTTGTGGTTTCATGAAAGTTTCTGTTATTAAAGAGCGATATATAAGTGAAAAACGTATTGCTATTTATCCTGCAGTGGCTAAAAAAATCGTTAATTTAGGCTTAGAATTATGTTTAGAACGAGGTATAGGAAATAACTTATATATAGATGATCAAGAATTTACTAGGGCAGGGGCTTATATGTCTTCTGTGCCTTTAGAAATTTTAGCTGATACGAATATATTATTAAAAGTTAGATTTTCAGATGATAATATTCATAATGAATTAAATGAATTAAATTTACTTCCTGAAGGCGCAATAATAATAGGGTTATTAGATCCTTATAATAATCGGCATATTTTAGAGCATTTAGCAGAAAGAAATATAACAAGTTTTTCTTTAGAATTAGTTCCAAATATTATGAGAGCTCAGCCTGTGAATGCTGTAGTGATGCAGGCAGGGTTAGCAGGATATAGAGCAATGTTAGAAACTATTTATTTTAGGGAAAAAGTAGTAAATTTGATGATTACTGCTGTTGGAACTTTATTACCTCTCAAGATATTAATTATTGGTGCAAATCCTGCGGGGTTACAAGCGATAACAGTAGCAAAAAGATTAGGAGCAATAGTATGTGTTTCTGATGCAAGTAAGAAGCGTGAGTTGGTAGAAAGTTTGGGTGTAGAGTTTATTGATGCTGTATCAGATATTGCAGATTATGACATAATATTATGTACTATGAATATTTTTAATCAAGATACAAAAATTATACTTACAGAGAAAATGGTATCATCCATGAAGCCAGGCTCGGTTATAGGTGATTTTATGGGTAAAAATGGTGGTAATTGTATTTTGACCCAGAAGGATCAAGTAATTAATTATTGTGGAGTAAAAATTATTGGTTATAGTGATATAATACATCGAATGGCGTATGATGCCAGTAAGTTATACGCGGATAGTTTACTGCATTTTATATCGCTTATATATAATAATGTAACAAAAGATATAGAAGTTAATTATGCAGATGAAATAATTAATAATACTCTTTCAACGTATAAAGGGCAAATAGTGAATAAAAAGCTTAAGCAGATATATTATGGATAAAAAATCTATACTTGTTTTATATGATGATGCACAAAAATTAAATGAACAAATTGTAGCTCTTGCAGAAAAGGTAAAATTATTAGCGGATAATACTAATCATTTACCTAATAACGAGCTTTATATTTTTGCTATAACAATTTTTATATTAACGTGCTTTATTGGATATCAAATTGTCTATAGAGCTAGACCTGCTTTATATCAAGTATTGATTGTTATGTCATCTACTATGTCTGGTATAGCGATCATGAGTGTTTTTAGTATAGTTAGAGAAACTCAGTTGAATTTTTCTACCCTATTTAGCTTTTTTATGATGGTTGTATTATCAGCTACTATAGTGGCAGGATTAATTATAACATACCGCATGTTAAAAATATTTAGTAAAAAACATGATTTATAGTGAAAATATAGCATATCTAATTACTATTATTGGTTTTATTTTTTCTTTGCAATCTATGTCTTCTCTAAGGACGTATAAACGAGGTATTATATTTAATATTTTAGCGATTGTGATCTCGTTAATAGTTATAGTATATAATATAAATATATCAAATATTTATATTGTGTTATTAGCTTTAATTATAGGATGTGTTAGTGGTATAATAATATCAGTAAAAGTAAGTATGAATCAAATGCCTAAGTTGAACAACATACTTCATATGTTTATAGGATTATCAGAGCTATTAGTGATATATAGTATCTACTATCATCCTAGTATATATGGTATAGATTTTGCAGGAGAGCTAACACATTTAAATCTTATGTTTATCAGTATTAGTGTAGTATTTAGTGTCTTTACGGGGGTAGGATCTTTAAGTATTTTATTAACATCGCTAAATATAAAACCTCATGGTGCTAAGTATTTAAATAGAAAAGCATGGTGGAATTCATTGATATTAACAGTTTTAGTGCTGTTAGCTTGTTTGTTATCTTATTTTGGGAGTGGTATATATTTAAATCTGTTGGTTTTGATTGCAAGTTTATTTATAGCTTTAATTATATTATTCAATATTGATATAGAAACTCCTATTATAACTGCATTAATCAATGCATGTTCTGGGTGGTCTTTAACATGTATAGGGTTAATATTAGAAAACATTTTATTGATTACTATAGGTGCTATTATAGGAATAAGTGGTATGGTTATTGTTCGTGTAATAGCTAAATCTAGTAATTATAAGTTATTCAATATATTTTTTGTTAAAGAAAAGAATGGTGATAGAGAGTTTACTAAGTATAATTTAGCAGCTAATGTAATTAGTGCTGAAGATGCAGCATTTTTAATGAAAAATGTAAAATCTATTATTATTGTACCAGGATATGGTGTAGCGATTGCAGATGCACAAAATGTACTAAGAGAGTTAGCTGAACGATTAATGGATAGCAATATTAAAGTCAAGTTTGCTGTTCATAGATTGGCAGGACGTATGCCTGCTCATATGAATATTTTACTCGCGGAAGCGGGAATAGATCATAAGCAAATTTATGAATACGAAGATATTTACCAGAATTTTTCACAAACAGATATAGTACTAGTTGTAGGAGCTAATGATATTGTGAATCCTAAATTATATAATATTGGATATAATATATCTATGAGTGGTATAGAAAAAGCAGGAGCAGTCATTGTTATTAATAGAACATTGGGTAAAGGACATTCAAATATATATAATGAATTATTTGCCTTAAATAATGTTATGACAGTAAGTGGTGATGCTAAAGAAGTATTAACTAGTATAATTGATTTTTTATCTCCGCCAGGAGGTAATGTGATCAGAAAGTTAATATTCTAAAATTAAATTTCCTAACTCTTCTACTGTGCTGAATCTTAGATTCATTCAACATCCTTTCTTTAATTATACGATTTTTATATATGGTTTTTTAATTTTCCGTATCGAGTGTTTACCGCTATTTATTTTAAATTTTTACTTATATTTACTGACAAATAAGTAAAAATAGTGACAGAAATATTTCTAATTATTAGCGACATCAACATAATCTTAACATTTATATTGACGTAATTTAACGCTTATCCTAACGTTTCATTAAGTTATGAACGGTAGTGCATAACATAAATTATAGGGAGTCGCATATGTTCAATGATAATTGTAATGCAAAATCATTATTTTACATAGCTATAGATAGTGTTAGTAAAGCCATAGCAACTGATGGATTAGCAAATTTAGGGGTATCTTTATACGCTGGAATAGATAATAAAAGAACTGCTATTTCTATAGTTGCAGGTACGGCAGGATATATAATTAGAACAATATTTAGACAATGTGTAGATGAGGAATATGAAATAGATGTATTAGGGGTGACAATTAGGCCTTATCATATAGGAGGCATAGTAGGTGGAGCTATGAAGTATATGATCAAAAATCATAATATAGAATATATGACAAGAGATATAGCTTTAGGTGCATTTAATGGTTTTGGATGTGAAGTATCTTCTCATGATCTAAAGATGTATGGAATAATGAATTTAACTATATCTTTAAGCTCTCTTAAACTCATTGAAAGTGCTATAAGAGAAGATAAAGGGGAGGAGGTTATAAAAAATGTTATGGCTGGTACTGTGGCAGCGGTTGGTTTTCAATTTTATATGTTTATTAAAAATAATAGCTTACCTTATGTAGAAAGTTTTGCTGATAAAATATCTGAAATATATTCAGAAATGTATCTATTAGGTTTAAATATATCTTATGACGAATATATATAAAAAAATGTGAGTAGTAATTAAGAAAAGTTGACAGAAATTAACTGATAATTTATTATGATTACGCTTAAAAGATTAAGAAATGGGGGAGGGGATATTATAAATATATAAAAAAGGATATCTCCATGTCTGATAAAGTTTGTGATGTAAGCAATGTTATGAAGGTTTTTGGAACTAGTGTATATAAGACCTTAATTTTAGATAATGTGCCAAATAGAGTAGTTAGCCTGCTCACAAATAATCTCCTTAGAGAAGATGGCTTAATCTTGGAGGAATTATAGGAGGCGCACTTAAATACTCGGTTAGGGGGATGAATAATAACGCTAGTTTACTCGAAAAGATTGTATTAGGAGCGCTTAACAGTCTTGGGTATGAAATAATCACCGATGCTGATGTTGATATTCCTATTTATATGGCGCTTGCTATTTGTCTTGAAGCTAGCGAGCCAGCATTATCTCATATCTGGTTTGAACCACATGAGAATTTATACAAAGATGTTGTTGTAAGTGCAGGAGTTGGCGCGCTTGTAAGTGGAGCTGTTCTTGTATATATATCAACAGTTAGTTATGTTGGTGATATGATAAATAATGCATATGATGATATAAAACATAATATATCTCCTAGTTATATAGGTGATATGATGAATAGTTCATACAATTATATAATCAATAATGTATATCCAAGTTATATAGGATATGTAGCCAACTATGGATATATTATAGAAGAATATACAGGATGTAATTCTACTGTTTAAAGAATAAAAAATTGAAATTATGATGTTAAATATAGAAAAAGGATCAAATATGTCTAATAAAACTTGCGATTTAAGAAATATGATTAAAATTGTTGTAGATAGTACATATAAAGCGGTAATACTTGATGTTTTACCAACTAAAGTTGTGGCACGTTTCGATAGTAGTCCTGCTACAAATAATGTTTTAGTTTTTGTAGGGTCTACCGTAGGGTATACTATTAGAGGTTTGGCCAGAGAATGTGGAGATGAGTATTTTCCCTTTTCGAGTGGATATACACAATATTTTGGTGGATTTATAGGGGGTGCATTGAAATATTTAATTAAAGGGATAGGTAGCAGTACAAGTGTAGTAGAAAATATTGTATTAGGCGGTCTTAATAATTTTGGTTATGAATTAATGCAAGATGCTAATCTTAATAAGAATACTTCTATATTTTCTGCTGCTATACTAGAAATGAGTGAGCCAGTATTATCGCATATAATGTTTAAATCTCATGAGACATTACATAAAGATATAGTAGTTAGTGGTGGAGCTTCTTTACTTGTGAGTATAAGTGGATATGTGCATAATAAGACTTATAGTTATATCGATGCTACCCAGGATACGTTGTATAACCATGTCGTAGAATATGTAGGCCATAATAATACTATACATCATGATGATTTGTAAGGAATGTTACAAAAATCTCTTATAAAACAGAGTTTTGATAGATCAGCCTTTCAATATGATAGCTATGCAGGGCTACAGAAAGAAATAGCTAATGAATTATTAGCTATTTTCTTTAAGGGTGATAGATCTATTAATATGAAGCCGTTTAATATACTTGATTTAGGCTGCGGCACAGGATACCTATTGGAAAGGTTTATAGAGAGTGTAAACGTAGTAAATTTTACGCAGTTAGATTTATCTTTTAATATGTGTAAAGTTGCAGCTGAGAGGAATGGCGTGGTATCAACAGTAAATGGTGATATAGAACAATTACCATTTGATAAGGAGACTTTTGATATGGTAGTTTCATCTTCAACCTTTCAATGGCTTGAAGATATAAATATTGGTCTTAAAGAAGTGCTACGTGTCTTAAAACCTCGGGGTATAATTGCTTTTGCAACTTTTGGATATAATACATTAAAAGAATTGCGTCAAATTTTTGCATTAATAGATAATGGCAAGCATGTTAACGATTTTCTTCAAGGGGATATAATACAAAATATAATGCAAAATTTAGGGTTTACTGAATTTCAGGTAATAAAACGTACTAAAATTCAACATTTTGTAAATTTGTTAGAAATAATGCGTTATTTACGTAATTTAGGTGCAAGTTATAAAGGTAATAGTAAGCAGCAGGCTTTATTTAGTAAAGCCAAGTTAGATAAGTTAAATAGTTTGTATAAAAAAAATTTTAGTGATATACATGGCTTGATTACTAGTTGGGAAATATATTATTTTTTAGCATTAAAGCCATAATGAAGGATAAGAAATGCAGATTATTGCTATAGTTTCTCCTGGGACGAATGCAGGTAAAACTTTGGTTACAACAAGTTATGCATATAATCTCAGGAAAAAAGGTGCTAGTGTTAGAGTAATAAAACCAATAATAAGTGGCTTTGAAGAAAGCAATAATGATACTATAGAGATTATTAAAAGCCTTGGTTTATTAGTGACAGAAGAGAATATAGCAAGAGTTTCTCCCTGGAGATTTAAGGCACCGCTTTCACCTGATATTGCAGCATTAAAAGAAAATAAAGTAATTAATTTAACAGAAATTGTAGAATTTTGTGGTAATGATAAACAAAATAAAGCTATAGAATATCTAATAATTGAGATTGCTGGGGGCATATTAACTCCTATTAATGACAAAGAAACGATGCTAGATATAGTATCTACTCTTAATGCTGATATAATACTTGTAACCAATCATTATTTAGGTAGTATAAGCCATACATTAATGGCATATAATCTTATAAAATTACGTAATTTAGCTTTGAGAAAACTAATTATTAGCCAAAATGAGCAAAATAATTTAAGTGTAGATGATACAGTAAAGACTTTAAAAAATTTTATAAAAGTTCCTATAGTTACAATACCTTTTATTGATAAGCATGAAGAAAAATGGAAATGTATCAAAAATTTAGAAGAAATATAATAGATACGTCTTATGACGCTACCCAAAAACATATAGCTATGTGGTTGTTTTTGTGTGCCTTAATGATTTTATTGATGGTAGCTTTAGGTGGTATAACTCGTTTAACGCATTCTGGATTATCTATCGTAGAATGGAGGCCAATAACTGGCATTATACCTCCATTAAGCCTAGAGGATTGGATAGTAGAATTTAAAAAATATCAAGCTAGTTTAGAGTATAAATATATAAATTTTGGGATGACATTAGAAGAGTTTAAGCAGATTTTTTTGATAGAATATGTGCATCGTCTTATTGGTCGCATTACAGGGATAGTATTTATTTTGCCTTTAATATATTTTATAATTCGTAAAGAAGTTAATAAAGTATTAATTAATAAATTATTTTTAATATTAGTAATAGGATTGTTACAAGGAATCATAGGTTGGTATATGGTAAGAAGTGGTTTAGAAGACCATTATGATGTTAGTCAATATAGACTTGCCCTACATTTGATTACTGCTGTTATAATATATGGATTTATTATATGGATAGCATTAGATTGTTGGTATCAAGGTAAATTCTTGCATATTAGTACCAAGCTTATAGGCAGTAGTAAGCATGCTAATTTAAATGTGATATTAATTTTAATACAAATAGTATCTGGTGCATTTGTAGCAGGGACTAATGCTGGGCTAGTATATAATAATTTCCCTTTAATGGACGGTAGTTTAGTGCCTAGCGGATTGTTTAGGTTATCTCCTTGGTATCAAAATATTTTTGAGAATATTATTACAATACAATTTATTCATAGGGTGCTGGCAACGCTCATTGTGGCTAGTATTGTAATATTTTTTATTAAAAATTATAGAATTAATTTGAATAAAAGAGTAAATAGTATTATATTATGCTTACTTATAGTGCTGATTATACAAGTCTTTCTAGGGATTAGTACTTTAATATACCGTATTCCAACGGTTCTAGCGTTATTACATCAAATAGGAGCATTACTATTATTTTCAGTAGCATTGTATACTAGCTGGTTAATTAGAATGCAAGAAAGGTATCTTATATGAATTATAATGATTTATTTGCGAATGCTGTTAATATTATAAAAAATGAAGGGCGTTATAGGCGTTTTGTTGATTTAGCTCGGTATGTAGGGAATTTTGTTACAGCTAGAAATTATTCTGATCCAAGTAAAGAGGATGTAGTACTTTGGTGTATTAATGATTATTTAGGTATGGGACAGCATCCTAAGGTTTTACATGCGGCTATAGAAGCAACTAGTACTATGGGAGCTGGAAGTGGGGGCACTCGTAATATTGGTGGGACTAATCATCCTCTAGTATTGTTAGAACAAGAATTAGCTGATTTACATCAAAAAGATGCGGCATTAATTTTTACTTCAGGTTATGTAGCAAATGAAACTACTTTAGCCACCCTTACTAAAATATTAGATAATTGTATTATTTTTTCAGATGAAAGTAATCATGCTTCGATAATTAATGGAATAAAAAATAGTCGTGTTGAGAAGCATATTTTTAGGCATAATGATATTAATCATTTACGTAGTTTGCTTGAAAAGGTAGATATTGCTAGGACTAAAATCATTGTTTTTGAATCTATTTATTCTATGGATGGGGATCGTTCTCCTATTCAAGAAATATGCGATTTGGCTGAAGAGTTTAATGCAATGACTTATCTTGATGAAGTGCATACAGTGGGTATATATGGGAAGCATGGGGCTGGTATTGCAGAAGAAAAAGGTTTGATGGATCGTATTACAATTATACAAGGCACTTTAAGTAAGGCTTTTGGAGTTATGGGAGGGTATATAGCAGCGAGTGCACAAATTATAGATGCGGTGCGAAGTTATGCTCCGGGGTTTATTTTTACAACAGCATTACCGCCGGCGTTGGCATCTGCTGCTTTAGCAAGTGTAAGGCATTTAAAATCTAGTAATAATGAACGTGAAGAATTAAAGAAAAAAGTCCATATATTAAAGAAAATGCTTAAAGATGCATCTATTGACTTCTTGGATAATGACTCACATCTTATCCTGATTATGATTAATGATCCGTGGTTATGTAAGCAGGTCTCAGATGACTTATTAAATAAATTTAATATTTTTATTCAATATATTAATTATCCTACGGTACCAAAAGGTAGTGAAAGATTACGTATCACTGTTACACCGCTGCATACGGAAGAAATGATGCAGCAATTAGTTCATGCTTTAAAATCTGTATTTAGTAATTTAAATATTACGCAAATGGCTGCGTAATTGTATATAAGGTGGTAATTATCAAATGTTAAAACAAGCTGTAAATGGTGAATCGACTGACATTTATCCTATAAGTGCAGTGCAAGTGGATGTTCTAAAAAAAGAGATATTGGAATGTCTGGAAGAGAATCATGCTGAAAATATACAAATAATCAGCCTAGCTAATAAAAGTAATATAGCAGATTATATGATTGTGGCTACGGGCAGGATGTCAAAGCATACAGTAGCACTTGCTGATAAAATTATGTGTAAAATGAAGAATAGAGATGATATACCTTTTATATCATGCGAAGGCATTAGAACTGGTGATTGGGTGTTAGTAGATTTAGGTGATATCATAGTTCATATTTTTAAACCAGAAATAAGGGAAATATATAATTTAGAAAAAATGTGGTCTATAGTTTTGTAATACATCATTAAAATTCTCTCATATGAAGATAATCCATATATAAAATTTATGGTAGAACTATATGGATATAACTATTTCTAAGGCTATTAAAACAATACAAGAGTCTTACTTGGCTATAATATGGCTTGTACTTGGCATAGGAGCTATTGCTATTGCAGGTTTATTCTCTATTTTGTTGGTAATGTTTAGGATGCCTGGGATACAGTCTTTATTTAGACATGATTTTTTTTATCCTGCTTTAGTAGTTCATGTTGATTTATCCATTTTGGTGTGGTTACTTTCTGTAATTTCAATGTTATGGATTGTTGTTACTAATAAAAGGTTCTTTTTTGTCTCGGTGCATGCTCTAATTATTGCTTGTATAGGTACAATATGTATTGCTATTTCTCCTTTTTTTTCTGGCCAAGGGATTATGAATAATTATGTCCCTATTTTAAATAATTTTATATTTTCGGTTGGATTGGCATTATTTGTATGTGGAATATTTTTAGAGCTTGTCATAACATTATTTTCATTTAATAACAGAATGAAAAATGATCCTATTTTATTAATTATATACTCAATAGCTATTGTATGTTTACTTGCAGTGGTATCTGTTGTTATATCTTATTACACATTTACAAATAAAGCACCATATATAACTTTAGAGTATTTTTATGAAATGTTATTTTGGTCTGGGGGGCATATCTTACAGTTTGCATTTACTCAATTACTGCAACTGACTTGGTTATTCATTGTTGTTGATATGATAGCTTATATGCCTCAATATCTTATATATCCGTTTATTATTAATTTTGTGAGTGTAGTGCCATGTATATTTATACACCTTATTGATACTGACGATTGGCAATTCAAGCAATTTTTTACTGATCATATGATTATTTTTGGGGGTATTGGACCAACTATAATGATCATTATGCTTATGAGAATATTATATAACCATAGATATAAGATTAAAAATAATTACACCTTTATTGTTTTATGTATGTCGGTTATATTATTTTTATCGGGCGGTATTATTGGTCTACTTATAAAAGGTATCAATGTCACTATACCAGCTCATTATCATGGTTCAACTGTGAGTATAACTTTAGCCTGTATGGGTCTGGCATATATTGTATTAGCTAACAAAAATCAAAAATATAATTTTTTAAAATGGCATCCTTATTTACAAGGAATTGGAC
The DNA here is from genome assembly GCA_000746585.2 of Rickettsiales bacterium Ac37b. Classification (NCBI taxonomy): domain Bacteria; kingdom Pseudomonadati; phylum Pseudomonadota; class Alphaproteobacteria; order Rickettsiales; species Rickettsiales bacterium Ac37b. Next base: position 658,196 of record CP009217.2, on the reverse strand, counting down.
AGTTGATGCATATAGTAGGGCTTGCATGGTCTGGTGGATATGGTGTGTTACGTAAAAATCCAGGCAGTGTAGCTATAAAAGCTAAGATTGCTATGAGTATAATGGGTATAGGCGGAATGTTATCAATTATTGGCGGAATGATTTTTATTATAATAATGGGTAGGATCATATATAATCGAAGAAAGAAAGGTTATGTTTATGAGAAATAATACTCCCACTCGTGAGGAAGCTAAAGAAGCTGTACGTATTTTAATTAAATGGATAGGAGATAATCCTGATAGGGTAGAGTTACTAAATACTCCTGCGCGTGTAGTAGACTCAATGAAACAAATGTTTCCTGGCTATTTGATTAGACCGGAAGATGTATTTAATAATACTATGGAGATGGTAGAGGATTATAACGATATCATTTTGCTACGTAATATTAAATTTGTATCTTATTGTGAACACCATATATTGCCAATTATAGGAGTAGCAAATATAGCTTATTTGCCTGACAAGAAAATGGTTGGTATAGGTAAGCTTGCCAAAATAGTTGAAATATTTGCAAGTAGATTGCAAATACAAGAGAGGATGACAGTGCAGATTGCAGAAGCTATAGAAGATGTTTTGCTTCCTAAAGGTGTAGCAGTGACAGTTGAAGCAGCGCATTATTGTATGTGTAAAGAAAACAATATGCATCTGTTAGAAAGTAAGATGTATACTAGCCATATGAGAGGAATATTTAATACTGATCAAGGAATGAAAGATAAATTAAGAGATCTAAAATTTTATAGTTAAAACGTTTGAATTTGCATACATTGTTGCTCTTCGTGTCTATCTTCTGAGCAAGATGAAAATACTATAGTTCTAGTATAAATTAATTATAAATTCTCAGCATAGCTATTCATAGAATTACTATTTGTGGCAATGATTTCAGCTTATTTTTCTGCCATTTCAGGTATAATAGAAAAATCTAGTTGATCTAGTTATTGCTTTAAATGGCTTGTGTCACGATAATTAGATTTTGATTTTGCATAATCCACAATAATATTATATTGTTCATGAGATAAGTTCATTCCTCTACTTTTTAAATAATCGATATCATATGCTTCCCATTTATTTTTCACTTTATTAATTAAAGTAAAACCAACGCCAATAGTTGGCACGCCAAAACCATCATCATAGATTTTTAATTTTACATTTTCATGTTCTTTAGCAAAATTTCCATAAGTTTGTACGAGTTAAAACAGGTGAGTAGTGAAGAATCTATTCTATCTTTGGTTATAGCCTCTCTGCGGTTTTTGGGCTTAATTCTACAGCTATATACTACGTATAGCCTTCTATTTTTATAGGACCATTAGTACTTCCTGCAATAAATTGTGCTACATACGGATTATCAACAGAATCTATATTCTCAATAGATCCATCCCAAATAATTTTTCCATCAAAAATCATTGCAACACGATCAGCAATTATACGTGCACTATTTAGATCGTGAGTAATGGTAATAGTTGTAGCTCCTAATTCTTTAGAGCACTTAACAATAAGATTATTAATAACATTGGCCATAATAGGATCAAGGCCAGTGGTTGGCTCATCAAAAAAAATAATCTCAGGTTTATATGCAATAGCTCTTGCTAAAGCAACACGTTTTTGCATACCCCCTGAGAGTTCAGCGGGATATAATTCAGCTACTTGTTGATCTAAACCTACTAATTTTAACGTATTAATAGCTAAGTCTTTGGCCTCTTTGGATGTAGAATCTTGTAGTCCAAAAGCAATATTTTGCCATACGGTCATACTATCAAATAAAGCACCATTTTGAAATAACAAACCAAATTTTTTCATTAATTTATTACGTTCACCTGATGATAATCTGGTAGTTTCTTTACCATCTATCTCTATACTTCCTGTATCAGCATTAATGAGCCCAATAATGTTTTTGAGTAATACGGATTTTCCACTACCAGAGCCGCCTATTATAACTAAAGATTGTCCTGGTTGTACTGAAAGATTCACTCCACTTAGTACATTCTTTGAGCCAAATTTTTTATGTAGGTTTGAAATTTTTATTTTGGGAGTTTGAGTCATTTTATTTATCAAAAAATAAGCCAGTTATTATATAATTAAATATTAAAATTAGAATAGATGATAATACCACAGCATTAGTGGTTGCAGTGCCTACACCTTGAGCTCCACGCTTAGAATTATAGCCAGCATAACAGCTGATGACCGCAATTATAAAACCAAATATAGCAGCCTTTGTTAGACCAGATACCACATCAATAGCTTTTAAATATTGGAAAGTGTTTTTGAGATAAATAGCGGGGTTAAAACCTAACTTATGTACTGCCACAAGATATCCCCCCATTACTCCTATAATATCTGAAATTAATACTAAGCAAGGTAACATAATGACACTGGCAATAACTCTAGGGGTAACTAAATATTTTATAGGATCGGTGGATAAGCTTCTGAGAGCATCAATTTGCTCAGTAACGCGCATAGAAGCTATTTCTGCGGCCATAGAAGCTCCTATTCTACCGCTAACCATGAGCCCAGCAAGGACGGGGCCTAATTCTCTTGTAATAGATAGTACTACTACCGTTGCGATAGAGCTTTCTGCTGAGAATCGTGCAAATCCAGTGTAGCTTTGTAATGCAAGAACTGCTCCAGTAAAAACTGCTGTGAGTCCAACGACAGTTAAAGAATAATAGCCTATTTCAATCATTTGATGTGCTATCAGACGTAAGTGTAAAGGGCGTGTAAAAAGGCCAAATATGGCCGATAAAGTAAATTTAGTGATAGAACCTATGTTAGATAATAAGCGTATAAAACTTCGTCCAATTTTTGCACAGATGTTCATAATTATATAATATATCTAATTTTTCTCAAATAAAGTAGCTATAACTTGGCCTTGATCTGGTATAGATAAAATAAATCTATCCAACTTTTGCTTGAATTTCATAAATTTGCTTAAGTCTTTATTATCAAGTTTAGTACTATATACAAGCTTTAATTTTAGGGGATTAATATGTTGGTTATTATATAAAACTTCATAGTGTAAATGGGGGCCAGTAGCTCTACCGGTTGCGCCAACATACGCTATTACTTCGCCTTGTTTTACCTGTGAACCCTTGCGTAAATTTTTGGCAAAGCTACTAGCGTGTGCATATGCAGTAGCATATCCGTTACTATGCCTTATACGTACATAATTTCCGTAAGCACCTTTTCTGCCTATTTCTTCTATAATTCCATTACCTGCAGCAAAAATTGGTGTACCAATAGGTGCTGCAAAGTCAACGCCTTTATGCATTTTAGTATATCCCAAAATAGGGTGACGTCTAATACCAAACCCAGATGAGATTTTAATTACATTTAGAGGTGTTTTTAATAAATCCCTTTTGATATTGTTACCGTTTGCTGTATAAAAGTCAGTAATTCCTGCAGAATTAGTATATTTATATAAATCTAGTTTTTTATCGTGTAATATCAAAGAAGAATATATTATATTTCCATCATGTGAGTAATTACCCTTATCGTCATAATATTTTTCAAATATCACTTCTAATTCATTTCCTTTTTGGATATCGCGTTGAAAGTCTATATCATAGCTGTATGATTTTGTAAGTTCAGATAATGCATTTGCTGGTATACCTAGAGAAAGAGCTGTTGCTATAAAGCTATTATTAATAATACCTCTAACTCTTGTTAGGTGTTTTGTTAAGGGTATAACTATTTCTTGTACTGCAAAGCCTGTATTAGTTCTATATACTTCTATTTCTTTATTATAATCTGTTTTAATACGAAGGCTTTGTAAAACTGGTAACGGTTCTGCATCTATGCTATCTTGTTCTATGTAATTATAATATAGATTTAAAGACTGTCCTACAGAAAGCTTTTTAAGATTATATACCGTCTGAAGAGATTGTATAATTTGAGTTGTTTCAGAAACGCTAACATTATTACTTCTTAAAAGACTAGCTAGGGTATCACCTTTTTGAATAGACACGCTTATGATAGGATTTTCAGAGATAGTAGTTTGATTGCGATTGCTGTAGTCGTATATTAAATTCCATATGTGATTTAATTTTTCAGAATTAAATACGATATCTTGTTTAAAATTAAATACTACTGGTATAGTACATATAGAGATAGCTATGATTAAATATAATGATAAGATACGTGAATATAGATAACGTAAATTTTGAAATCTCATTGTGTATTGGTCCTTCCAAACAAAACTATAAGCATTTGATATAGTTAGCAAATACTCTTAAACTACATGAAACAATTGTTCATACATAATAACTAAATACCATAATTAATTTTATTATTTTTTGCAATCAAACTAGAGATAAAAGTATAAAAAACATCAATTTTAACATTGACAAGGCTCTATATGGCTTAAAAAAGCCACATTATAAGCTCAAAAAATTTTTTTTATTTTTTTTTGAAAAAGCTGTTGACTTATATCTAAATAGAATGTAAACATAGCGCTCTCGAATACAAACAAATTCTTAGAGAGATAAAAGAAAGAGTTTGTTGTTGTTTAAAATAGTAAAAATAGAAATGAAGGTAGTGAAGTGCTAGTAAGTTTTTTTTGGATCATAACTTGAGAGTTTGATCCTGGCTCAGAACGAACGCTGGCGGCACGCTTAACACATGCAAGTCGAACGGATTTTATAACTAGCTTGCTAGTTATAAAATTAGTGGCAAACGGGTGAGTAACACGTGGGAATCTACCCAGTAATACGGAATAACAGCTGGAAACAGCTGCTAATACCGTATATTCTCCTTGGAGGAAAGGAGTAATACTAAGTTTCAATACAAAAAGAGTCGATTGAAACTCAGTATTACTCCGTTACTGGATGAGCCCGCGTTGGATTAGGTAGTTGGTAGGGTAATGGCCTACCAAGCCGACGATCTATAGCTGGTCTGAGAGGATGGTCAGCCACACTGGGACTGAGACACGGCCCAGACTCCTACGGGAGGCAGCAGTGGGGAATATTGGACAATGGGCGAAAGCCTGATCCAGCGATGCCGCGTGAGTGATGAAGGCCTTAGGGTTGTAAAGCTCTTTCAGCAGGAAAGATAATGACGGTACCTGCAGAAGAAGCCCCGGCAAACTCCGTGCCAGCAGCCGCGGTAATACGGAGGGGGCTAGCGTTGTTCGGAATTACTGGGCGTAAAGAGCGCGTAGGCGGTTTGTAAAGTTGGAAGTGAAAGCCCGAGGCTTAACCTCGGAATTGCTTACAAAACTCACAAGCTAGAGAGCGACAGGGGATGGTGGAATTCCTAGTGTAGAGGTGGAATTCTTAGATATTAGGAGGAACACCGGTGGCGAAGGCGGCCATCTGGGTCGCATCTGACGCTGAGGCGCGAAAGCGTGGGGAGCAAACAGGATTAGATACCCTGGTAGTCCACGCTGTAAACGATGAGTGCTAGATATCAGAATGTTAATTTTGGTGTCGTAGCTAACGCATTAAGCACTCCGCCTGGGGAGTACGGCCGCAAGGCTAAAACTCAAAGGAATTGACGGGGGCCCGCACAAGCGGTGGAGCATGCGGTTTAATTCGATGCTACGCGAAAAACCTTACCAACCCTTGACATGGTGGTCGCGAGAACCAGAGATGGTTTTCTTCAGTTCGGCTGGACCACACACAGGTGTTGCATGGCTGTCGTCAGCTCGTGTCGTGAGATGTTGGGTTAAGTCCCGCAACGAGCGCAACCCTCATCCTTAGTTGCCAACAGGTAATGCTGGGAACTCTAAGGAAACTGCCGGTGATAAGCCGGAGGAAGGTGGGGACGATGTCAAGTCATCATGGCCCTTACGGGTTGGGCTACACGCGTGCTACAATGGTGGTGACAGAGGGAAGCTATAGAGCGATCTAATGCAAATCCCAAAAAGCCATCTCAGTTCGGATTGCACTCTGCAACTCGAGTGCATGAAGTTGGAATCGCTAGTAATCGCGGATCAGCATGCCGCGGTGAATACGTTCCCGGGCCTTGTACACACTGCCCGTCACGCCATGGGAGTTGATTTTACTCGAAGCCGGTAAGCTAACCGCAAGGAGGCAGCCGACCACAGTAAGGTCAGCGACTGGGGTGAAGTCGTAACAAGGTAGCCGTAGGGGAACCTGCGGCTGGATTACCTCCTTTCAAAGACTTTTGATAGTAAAGGCATTTTTTGTTTTTCTATCCAGTCATAATATAAGGTACTTCACTACCTCCATTTCTGTTTTTCTATTTTAAAATTATACAGTTTTTGTTTTATTTTCTGTATTTTAGTTTATTTTCCCATTTTAGTTTATTTTGCGTTGTATAAGTAACAAAGTCTGAGGATGTTGTTTTTATTTTAAGCAATGCCTTTCTTGCTTACAGTATTTTAAATTACTTTATGAATGTGGTTATTGATAATTAATTTATTAAATATTTGTTCTTATAATATTTTATATGAAATTTTTTCTAATGAAGTTATGTATAATAAATTAGAATAGATGAAACACCTAACTTTAATACTTATATAACATAGTAAAAAATTTAAATTTGCTACGGTCTTGCTCTTCACTCTCCAATTGTTCATACTACCGGATAAAAAAGTAGAAAGAATAAAAAAAGGCTAGTAAACCTAATATTTTTAACTATCACGACTAAAGCAGATTCTGTTACTAGCTCAGCTCCTATCTAACTATTTTAAAATGATAAATTCAAGAATAAATCCCTTTACAGGGATAATAAAATCACTAATTCTTTCTAGAGGCTGCAGATACAAGGATTTATCAGAAGAGATAGCTGGGAGAATTTTACTTGATTCAAAAATAAAATTAGTAAGTAGATTCTTAGAGAGAAATTACAGACCAGATGAGAATTTTCATTTATTACTAAAAAGTTATATTCCTAGTGGAAAATTACCATTATCCATAGATCGCACGACCTGGGAATTAAGAACATCCATTAGAAATATATTAGTACTCGGTATTTCATATAACAAAATATCAATTCCTGTATTATATAAAATAATTACCTATAAAAGTAGTTGTACAGAATATAGTACTCTTTTTTGGTCATATTACTGTCCTTTTGTTTTGTCATAACCATGCCCTCTTTTGTCATTACCGCGTAGGCGGTAATCTAATAATATAGGCAAACTCACTAGATACCCGTTTTCACGGGTATGACCAAGGGGGGCCTTTTTTTATTACTGCATCCTTTCTTGCTCATTATTTATATTTTTTGTCCGGTAGTATGACTATTTGTAGGAGAGCTTTGATACGATAATGTCCTGGATTCAAATCAATTTACTATATCTGCTAAGTAAGCTGAAAAAATTATATATATGTATTTAGCAATACAAAAATATATTGTTAAGTGTTATCATAATTTGTAATCCCTATAAAACATGTACTATCACATTTATCTTCTGATTTAAACACACTAAGATTGCCTAAATTTTTTTCTTCTGGACTTTGCTATTATATTTAAGATAAGGTATCTGTAGGACGTTTTCTTATAATATTACAGTTTTTCAAAGGCAAATATAAAAGTAACAAAAGTGTCCTATATATTGGGCTTCATACACCTATTTATATGGCTAACTTATAATTTTTGTAATATATCTTCACCTAAATTATGTTCTATAACTATTTTATCTAGGATTTTGGCATACCTCAAAGACTCTTCAGGATTAAGAGCAATTAAACTAATTGTTCTTGATAAAATATTATTATATCTATCCAATATATTATTAAAATATTTACAGGTCATTAATTTTTGCACTGCTTCTTTTTCAAAATAACAGGCTGTATTAAATGTGGCTTGATGTAACAAGCTTGAAAATCCAAGTAAAATATAGCTATCTTTTATACCCATAGAATATAATGAATATATACATCGCACTATGTTCTCATTATAACAATCTATACTATTTAGTTCATTATAATATTGTGCTATTAATTTAGCTTCTGAAAATTTGATAAAAAAACCAATGTCAACACTAGGGTAAATAAAAATTGGTGGTATATGATGTGTATAAAATTCAAACACATGCCATTTATTATGTTCTGTGTTGTAATCTTTAATTAAATTATAGCAGTTGGTATTATTATTAAATAATGTTAAATCTTTACCAAAATTTATAACCTCTATATCCTGAAACAACTCGTTATTAGTGTATCTTAATAAACCGACCTTATTTTGTTCTATAAGTTGCTCTATAGTCCTATTTCCAAAAAAGTCTGTATCTTTATCTATAATTAATTTATTAACTTTTTTACTAATTTCGTTTATATTTAATTTAACCGCTTGGTTTAGTAATTGAGTTAAATCGGTATAGTTTTGGTATAATATATCAGTTGTATAATTATACACTCTAAAATTAGGTTGTATAATAGCAGCTTTATTATACCCATCTAAAAATAAACATAGAGGTGAAATATTCTCTTGATCTCTAAAGGTTGCTAAAATTAATAAGCTAGACTCTATTGCATAAGTTTTGATAGATAAAGGATTATATAGAGCTATCTTATCAATTTTAGTAATATCTATTTGGTGTATATATTGTTCATTATATATCTCGTATAATGGAATTAAGGTTATGTTCCTGCTATCTATAAATGGTATTTTTGGTAATGAGTTGTGATTTTTAATTACTAAATGTTTTCCATGGTTGGTAAAATAATACTTAATTACTATAGTATAATTACTATATGCATTTTTTACATTGATATGTAAATCCACATTATCTTCTTTAAGATAAAATTGTGCATCTTCCTCTTGTATTATTAAAAAATCTAGAGCTTGATCATATGATGTATTATCAATTACTATACCATCATGCAAATGATTTTTCCCATAAATTATATAATAATCTGACCCTTCTTGTCCTTCAATATATGTATTATTCTTTATTAAGAATGTATCACTGATATTGGAACCATAATAAAAATTAAGAGATTTATCTATATTTTGTGTATTTATGGTAATTAATGTATTTAAATAATAATGTTTACTCTCTACCAAAGAATTTAATTTATTTCTTATAAAGTTAAGTGATGATATAATATTATTATCTTGTGCCAACAATTCGCCCTTAATATACCATTGTTGTTTATCAATGTGCCCAGGGATAGACGGAGATAGGGTAATATTTTCCATCTTTAACTGATAATTTTGAGTACCATTTGTTAAATAATTATGGAAAAGAATTTTATGCTTATAAAATTTTTCATTTAATACTATTTCCATATAATTACTTTTAGCAAAATATTTTATATCACTATTTGGCAAAATATTGAAAATAGATGCATTAAAATATACCGTTCCTTGCATATCTATAGTCAATTAAGTTGAGAATGGCATAGAGAAGCCATAATCAATAGCATCGCTAAGGTTATTAAAATTAGTAATGATAGGTTTGATTTTAGCTTTTAAATGAGCCCAATATTTTTCAATTGGGTTGAGATCAGGAGAGTAAGGTGGTAAGAATAAAAGTTTACAGCCTATATCTTCTATTAAATTCCTAGTTCTAGCTGACTTATGGAACGTTGCATTATCAAGTATTACAACTTGACCAAATCTTAGTTCGGGCACCAAACACTGACTAACCCACTCGTTAAAAACTTCTGTATTACATGTGCCCTTGAAACACATTGGCGCAATAATTTTCTTCCCAACCTTACCTGCAATAAAGCTTTCTCAATCATGTTTTTTACCTGAGATATCACCATAAACTTTACTTCCTCTGAGACTGTATCCCCAAGAATAGTACAAATAGCTATCAATTCCACTCTCATCAATATAAACTATATCTTCCGCTTTATAGTTTGCGATAGCTGCCAAAAATAATTGCCGTTTTGCTTCATCCCGTTCACGATAGAGTGTGGTCTTTTTTTTCGTGTGATCCCCAAAGTCTTGAATGCCAAACAGATAGCAGCTGTAGACACATTAAAAACCTTTGCAAAATCAGATAATAGCCAATTGCTGTTTTTAGACACCTCGTTTAATAATTTGATTGGATCAAGCTTCTTCCATGTCTTAGCTGCTCGTGTGGCTGCTAAATTCCCGGATTTCGATCTCGATAACCATCTATAAATTGTTCTTTCACCTATGCCAAAAATTCTTGCAGCTTCTTCTCTGGTATAACCTTTATTAACATAGTGAATTACTTTTTTACGTAAATCTAAGGAATATGCCATTGCTTCTACTGTTTTGGGTTTATGAGCTTTTTAATATATCATATATCATGTCTTTATCAACTTAATTTACTATAGTACTCGCAACATTTGCAAGTATTATTGCCTCCCAAGCTGTAATTTCAGGATGTTTTTCTTTATGTTGGCAGGCGATGCAACTCGGTTATTTACCTAGAATGAAAGTTATAAATACTTCGTATTACAATAAGGGACAAGTATATTTACCGACAGTAAATTATCTTTTATTTGGTTGTGTAATTTTAGTAATATTATTATTTAAAAATGTTAACAATTTATCGTCTATGTATGGTATGGCCATTACTCATATTATGTTTGTTACTACTGTCCTTGCTATCTTTTATTTCGCTTATGGAGAAAAATGGCATTGGATCAAATGTGTAATTTTTCTTGCGCCGTTATTCATCATAGATCTAATTTTTGTAGGAACAAGCTATGCAAAGTTTTTAGAAGGGGCTTGGTTCCCATTAATCATTGCTCTTATTATTTGCTGCATAATAATGGTTTGGATTAAGGGAAAGCGTATACTGTATGTTAAAAAACTAACCTTACAAGGAGATTTTATAAATATAATTAACAATGATATTGAAAAATATGGACATAGAATACCAGGTATTGCTATATTTATGAATAGTTCTTCTGACAAAGTACCAAATTCTTTGATAATGCACTTGAAGCACAATAAATTAATTCATGAACAAGTAATCTTTTTATCAATCATTAGCAATGATATTCCCAAGGTACGTAAAGAAGATGTACTGAATATATCTTCTTGGGGAGTTGGGTTTTATAATATAATTGTGAACTATGGATTTAGTGAGGTACCTAATATAGATAAAATTTTGCAGACTATCGAAGAAAAAATAAAAATTTCTCTTCAAGAAGCGTCTTTTTACTTAAGTAAAGGTATTCCTGTTGCTTCTAAGACAAGTCATCTTAAAATATGGCAAAAAATAATATTTATATTTTTATTTAAAAATGCTTCTAGTGCAGTAGATTTTTATAATCTGCCTTCTAACAGAGTAGTTGAGCTGGGGTTTAGATTTGAGATATAGGTTTCTGCTGTAAGTATATAGCAAAGGCAATTTTAAAATAGTACGAGGAGTGAGGTACTAAGCATAGAAAGCCTATGTAAGCATTGATCAACGAAGTAATATGGTGTTGGGCGGAAATCAATTATTAATAGCTATATAATTTCATTCGTACTTAAAAAAATAAAACTTTCTTCCAACGTTATTAAATAAATCATATATTGACTATCATTAATAGCTTCAATAAGTTTGTTATATTTTATTCTTAATTCACTCTAAATCATAGTAAAATGTATATTCAAACATTATTAAAATTTATTATTTTGGCATTCCTCAGCACCCACAATCAGGTGTTTGCTATAGAATTTAAAACAGAAAAAGAAAAAGGAGTTTGGATCAAAAACTTCTTTAAAGATCAAGAATTTGCTCCTATTGAATATACAATCCATGCAACTAAAGCAGAAAAAGCTTTTGCAAGGCAAATTTTAAAGGATTTTATTAACCAAAATAATATTGAACATCTTGAACCAATTGCAATGGGTTCGTCTATAGAGGACCCTCTAATTGCTAAATTTAATACAGCCTGCCCTGATAAAAAGCCTATTGATCTTCATCGAAAGTGAATCAGCGGTTCCGCTGAGCCATCTTCTATTATTACTGAAGAAGATTTAGAAGATGCAAAGGGTGAGTTTGCATTTTCCATAGATATATACAAATGTAAAAAAAATATCAAAATTTATCACTTTAATCTTTTTAATACCAAAGATAATAAGCAAGAATATGTGCTTTACTGTGAGGATTATAGAATGTCCAGGACTATGGGCAAAACCTAAGATATAAATTCTACAAAAGAAGCCTTTAATATTAGAGGAGCATATCTACATTTTAATTTAACTAAATGTCTATATAGCCAACAAATACATATAACTCATCCATTTTGGGGCACTACACTTACTGGCATTTTCAAATATCAAGATAAATATTATATTTACAGCGTAGAAGAAAGAATCTCATTGGGAGATATACATACAAATGAGAAAATAACAAATATTTGGATACAAAGAGAAGACGATTTAATTAATTCAAAATTTTATAGAATAGAAACAAAAGCGAGGCAAAAATGATTACTGAAGAATTTTATCAAACTTATGGAAATTTTGCTAAAGAGCATGAAAATGTAAAATTAAAAATCTATGATGATGGTTTTGGCGTGCCTACTATTGGCGCTGGTTTTGCTTTAATTAATAAGGTTAAAGAGGGGTGGGAAGCATATAATATCGATTATTTAAAAACTATAGGTATTAACTTATCTAATAAACAATATGAAATCATCTGTCATTGATATCATGGAAAAATATCAAGATTTAAAAGCAGAAGAAAAAGCAAGGTTACAGCAAGAATTTAATATTGAACAAGAAAAATTAAAAGAAACATTCCTTGCGTCTTTTAAGGAATGGAAGGATAAGCTATTAGATACTCAAGATAAAGAAACTTCAGCTAAAGTAACTAGCTTACAAGCTGCTGCAGATGCCGAATGTACTGCTCGCGAAACTGCATTAAAAAACACCCCATGCACGGCTGCAAATGGAGTGTTAACATCTGTACGTTGCTCTACACCTGATTTCTTTGGGAGGCAAGATTGCGTTCACCATTATGAATACACTATAAAAGTTGATTGCGATGATATTTATAATAAATACCAAAATTTACTTTCAGAACATAAAGCCTCACAAAAACTTTTAGCTGCTAAACAAATTTCAGAAAAGTTTGATCAAGAATCTGATTTTCTAGACCATAATACAGAAACTTTGAAAAACGAGTATAATGATAGGTTAGCTGCTATCATAGATGAATTAACTGCAGAAAAATACGCTGAAATCATTGCCACACATAGTAATTCTATGAATGATTACTATACCTAATAAAATAGTATCTCACTGTCAACTAACTCTTTCCAAATTCTATATATAGCTGCGGCAATTTAAATATTACTTCGTTAATCAATGCTTACGTTCTCAAAATACTTTACTAATAGTATAATAGAAAATTTATAGTTTTTATTATTAATGACTATGATAAAAAAATGATTGAAGTTTATACACCATTATGAAACCTATAGATAGTATATATATTAAATATTAAAGCCATTTAAGTAATTTTTGTATTAGATTTAATTTTGGCTGATTAAAGTGTTTTTGAGCATTAATATGTAATTGTTTTGCTGTAAATAATGCCATACCTATGGCAGTAGAAAAAGCAGGATTCTTATAATGTTCATTTAATCCTTCTATATATTTTGGCATAGCGAGTCTAATTTGACTACCTAAAATATGAGTGCTTAGTTCACGAAAACCTTCGAGTTGGCTTGTACCACCAGTTATTACTTTTTTTCTACTTGCAGTTTTATTATATAATCTAGTGTGGGCTAATTCTAAAATTTCTTCAACCCGTGGCCTAATAATATTAGATAAATCGCCGCGCCTTATATAATTAATATTATCAAGTTCTATATGATTAGGCTCTTGATTGATTTCAAGCATTTGATTTTCATCAAAAGACGTCGAAAGTGTAGTTCCATATAGAGTTTTAAGGCGCTCTGCAGTTGCAGTAGCTATACCTATACCTTGAGCGATATCAGTTGTAATATGTATTCCTCCTAAAGGTAAAGTATCAATATGTATAATATTGTTATCTTGGAAAGAAGTGATTGTAGTGGTAGAGCCTCCTATATCTATTAATGTAGCCCCTGTCTCTAATTCCTCGGGAGTTAAGCAGGATATAGATGATGCATAAGGAGAAGCTATAAAATTTTCTATATCAAGTTTGCATTGATTCATACAACTTGCCATATTCAGCACTAGGCTACGGGGTACAGCTATGATATATAATTTACATCCTAGTTGCTTACCATACATATCAAGAGGATTTTTAATACCGGCTTGATTATCAATTGTATAAGATATAGGAAAATAATGTATAATTTCACTATCTTTATCAGAATATTGCTCTAAGCATTGATAAATTACACGCTCTATATCCTTTTCGGTAATTTTGGAATGTATTATTGGTATAGTTGCGTTTATTAAACTAGTAAAAATTTTGCGACTTGAAATGCTAACTACTATTTTTTCAATTAATTCTCCTGCTAATTTTTCAGCTCCTTCAATGGTTAGTGCAATGTTATGTGCTGCTTCTCGTACATCTGTAATCAGTCCAGCTTTAAAACCTGCTGAACATTGAGAATTTGCTCCAATAATTTGTATATTTCCAGTAGCAATATTAACCTTACCTATGAAACACACAGTTTTTATGCTACCTATGTCTAATATTGCTATTAATTCTTCTTTGGTTTTCACAATTTATACTTAATTTTTAAATTAAACTCTATTTGATATATAATTTATCTGGTATTCTTAAATCAATGTTAGTAACTCCATTCACGAATAAATTTTTTTGTTTGTATAAATTAATGACATAATCCCATGCTTGTTCTGGTAATAATTCTGGCAATTTTATCTCAAGTCCAGTAGTAAATCTTATATTCCAACGTCTTTCTCCTATTCTAATTGCCGAAGAAATTTTAGCATAAAGCTCTTTATTAGTTCTTAACATATTCAGTAATGGTTTTACATATAATGGTGCATCATCACCAACAATAATAATAAAATTAGCAAAGTCTTTAATTTGTTTATCAGTTAATATATCTCCATTGTCATCAATTAAATATAAAATACCATCCGATTGCCACAAGGCTGCTGGCTTTTTTTCAATTATACTTATATATACCGAATCTGGCAATTGTCTGAATATAATGGCTTCGTCTATCCAGCCAATTTGTTCTAGATTGTATTTAATCCTCTTAATTGGAATAGCAAAAATATTATCACCTAATTTAAAATTTAAAGTAGATGTAATATTTTTAATAGGTGTATTTTGTTGTCCAGATAAATAGATATTTTGTACAGTTAGTCCTAATTTAGAAAAGATTTGTGTTGTTGTATTAGCAATAAGATTATGTAATAATAAGTAAGTGGTTACTATAATTATAATAAGAAAGACACTTACTATTATTGGATGTTTTAAAAATTTAATAGTTCTGACTTTAGTAAAAGAATGTCTCCTCCCAAATTGATTATATTTTTTAATGGGAGAAATGATGTTTTTATTGCTTAGTTTGTGCATAATCTAGTGCATCCTCTACCAAGAATTTGACTATATCAGAGTAGGTTATACCATGATAAGAAGCTATTTCTGGTACTATGGATAAAGGAGTCATTCCAGGGTGAGTATTAATTTCTAAAATATAAAATCCATCATCTCCTTCTTTGCTATTATAGCGAAATTCTACTCTACTTATACCACGACAACCTAAAGCATTATGAGCTTTTTCTGCGAGTGATAATACTTTTTGAGTAGCAACACTGCTTAAAGAAGCTGGGATAATATGTTCTGTGAGTCCATCAGTATATTTTGCTTGATAGTCATAGAATTTTCCTTTGGGTATAATTTCTAGTGCTCCTATGGCTTTATTGTTAATTATAGCTACCTGTATTTCTTGTCCTGGTATATATTGTTCAACTAATACTTCATCTCCATAGGGAAAATCATAATCCCTAATATTAAAGTTATCTTGCTCTAAAACTATATGTATACCTATACTAGAACCTTCACTAATGGGCTTTATTACATATGGACGTTTCATAGGTTCTATAGTTAAATTGCTGTGTTTATTAATAATTATATGTGGTGCTGCTTTAATACCGTGTTGTGCAAAAATATTAATAGATTGGAGTTTATTCATGCCTATGCTTGAGGCTAGAATTCCTGAATGAGTATAAGGTATATTCAAAATTTCTAATAATCCTGCTATACAGCCATTTTCCCCATATCCTCCGTGAAGGGCATTAAACACTACATCAGGTTTTAATTCTAAAAGCACTTGTGCAATATCTCGCCCCATATCTACAGGAGTAACTTTATAATGAAGTTTTTTTAAACTTTCAATAATACCTGTAGCAGAACTTAAAGAAATATCTCGCTCTGTGGATATTCCTCCCATTAATACTACAACATGTGTAGATGGGGTAGTTTGTGGTATAAAAGTGGAATAAATTACGCTCTTTATCATATTATATTTTAACCATTCTTGAGATGTATTTTATATTTCCATAATAAGCTATTAAAATATCTTACTGTCAATTGTTTTATAAAGTACTTATATAACCATATAACAAAACCTGTCTTTCAAAGAAGCAGTTAATATATCTTTGAATGTTTTGCATATAAAAAACTTGTCATCATCTTATTCTTCGTATATAAGAATTCTATAATAATCAATTGTAATGATTTCTAAATACACACGCAAGAAAAAAACCTTTAAGTGTTCATCTGGAATGGTGAATTAATGCTTGCGGAGGATTAACTTAATATAAAGGATAAAATATGTCTGAATTACCAACGTTTACTATTAGAGAATTACTTGAGTCAGCAGTGCATTATGGGCATAAAACTATGCGCTGGAATCCTAAAATGGTGCCATATATATATGGCGTTCAAAATGAGACTCATATTATAGATTTGCAAAAAACAGCTCCTTTATTATATAAAGCTTTGCAGGTAGTGTATGATGTTGTTAAAAATAATGGTAGAATATTATTTGTAGGTACAAAAAAGCAAGCTTCAGAATTAGTTGCTGAAGCGGCACGAAGATGTGGTCAGTATTATGTGAATCATCGTTGGCTAGGAGGAATGTTAACAAATTGGGGCACAGTCTCGCAATCAATAAAAACACTTATTGACATGGAAAATAAGTCTAAATCTGAAGCTTTTGCTAAATTTACTAAAAAAGAACAGTTAGATTTTGTAAGAAAATGTGATAAATTAGAGTGTTCTTTGGGTGGTATAAAAACCATGGGAGGTAAGCCAGATTTATTATTTGTGATAGATACGGTTAAAGAAAATTTAGCTATACAAGAAGCGGTAAAGCTTAACATACCGATTATAGCTATTATTGATACTAATTCTGATCCTGATAATATTACTTATCCTGTACCTGGTAATGATGATGCTACTAGGGCATTAAGAATGTATTGCAAATTAGTATCAGATGCGGCTTTAGCAGGTATACAAGCTTCCTTAACTGCTAGTGGTGCGGATTTGGGTGCATCAGAAGTGGTAGCTATGAATAAAGGTGATGGTAGTGAAGGGGAAGCACCGGTAAAGCAGGGTAGAACGAGGAAAAAGACTAACTTCGATAAAGCTAAAGATAATGTAAAAACAGAATCTATAGAAGAATAAGTTATTTATTGGATTTAGGATAAGAAAATATTAGAAGGAAATAGGTATGAGTGTTGATGTAAACCAAATAAAGAAATTACGTGAAGAGACTGGAGCAGGAATAGCAGATTGTAAAAAGGCACTTGCAGAGGTGTCAGGTGACTTTAAGGCTGCAGTGGATTGGTTAAGAACAAAAGGCTTGGCTGCGGCAGCTAAAAAATCAAGTAGAGTAGTTGCAGAAGGGTTGATTTGTGTTATTACAAAAGATCACAAAGGGTGTATAGTTGAATTAAATTCAGAAACCGATTTTGTAGCAAGAAATGAACAGTTTCATGAATTATTGGGTACTATTACTAATATCGCGTTAGATAATAATATTAATGATGTTGACCAATTAAAAAATGCCAAATATTTAGGTAATAACCAAACTATACAAGAAGTTATTGCTGATAATATACTGACTATTGGTGAGAATATGAATTTAAGGCGTGTGGCTATTGTAGAAGTAGGCCAAGGGGTGATAGGCCATTATATTCACAATACTATAACTCCTACCATGGGCTCTATTGGTGTAATAGTGACGATCGAATCAACAAGTAACAATGAAGAGTTAATTTCTTTAGCTGAACAACTAGCCATGCATATAGCAGCATCTAAGACTGAAGTGATTTCAATAAGTGAAGTAAATCCAAAAAATGTTGAGCAAGAAAAGAAAATTTTTATAGAACAAGCTAAAGACTCTGGTAAGCCTGCTAATATAATAGAAAAAATGATTGAAGGAAGAATACGTAAATATTATGAAGAAGTGGTGTTGTTAGAACAAATATTTGTTATAGATGGAAAAACAAAAATTAGTGATTTGCTTAAAAATACTGCAGAAAAAATAGGTGCGCCTGTAAAAATAGCATCGTTTGTTAAATTTGTATTAGGTGAAGGTATTGAGCGCGAAGAATCTAATTTCTCAGAAGAAGTTGCTAATATGACTAAGCAGTAAATATATATATGGTGTTATCTTATAAAAGGGTATTGCTCAAGATTTCAGGTGAGGCATTAATGGGGGGCCAAAAGTTTGGTCATGACCATAATGTTATTGATGAAATAAGCCAAGATATTAAAACAGTACACGATAAAGGTATAGAAATATGTTTAGTAGTTGGGGGTGGTAATATATATCGTGGTATATCAGCAGCAGCAGGAATGGAACGTGCTAGTGCTGATTATATTGGTATGTTAGCTACTGTTATGAATGCTTTAACTTTGCAAAATGTGCTTGAACAAAAGGGTGTGTCAACGCGTGTGTTATCTGCAATACCAATGACGACTATTTGTGAATCTTATATTAGAAGGCGGGCTGTACGTCATATGGAAAAAAACAGAGTTGTTATCTTTGCTGCTGGCACTGGTAACCCGTTTTTTACTACAGATACTGCAGCTGCTTTAAGGGCTGTTGAGATGGGATGTGATGCAATATTTAAAGGTACACAAGTTGATGGTGTATATTCCGCAGATCCTAAATATAATACTGAAGTAATACGTTATAGTCAGTTACATTATAAAGATGTACTAACCCAGGATTTAGCGGTAATGGATGCCTCTGCTATTGCCTTAGCTAAAGATAATAACATACCTATTATAGTATTTTCTATCAAGAACAAGGGTGCATTTTGTGAAGTTGTTGATGGTCATGGTGATTTTACAATAATTAATGGAGTAACTTGTGGATAAAACAAAGTTAAATGAAGATTTAAAGAAACGTATGGATGGTGCTTTAGGAGTACTTGATCATGAACTAAAAGGGTTAAGAACCGGCCGTGCTTCTATAAATTTACTGGATCCTGTGATTGTTGAAGCCTATGGTGATAAAATGCATTTAAGTCAGGTTGCTACTATTACTACTCCTGAGCCTAGGTTAATTGTAGCACAGGTATGGGATAAAGCTTTAGTAAAATCTGTAGAAAAGGCTATAAGTACAGCTAATTTAGGAGTAACAGTTTCGATAGATGGTCAGACTGTACGTGTTCCTATTCCAATGCTCAGTCAAGATCGAAGAGCGGAATTAGCCAAATTAGCTCATAAGTATGGAGAGCAGGCTAAAGTGTCAATACGGAACGTTAGGCGTGATGGTATGGAACTTTTAAAAAAAGCTGAAAAAGATAATGAAATTGCTAAAGATGAGCATCATAACTTAAGTGAAGTAGTGCAGAAAATTACTGATGAATATACCAAGAAAATAGACGAAATTATTGAAAATAAAGAAAAAGAAATAATGCAGTTTTAGTATGAGAAAATTTTTTATTTTAATAATATTACTTTGTACTGCTTGTGAGCATAAATTGCCGGCTCATAGGGAGATTAAGTTTCAAGATAATAATTTTGTTATGTTTAAAGCTAAAGAATTAGAAATTATATTCAATCATAACAAAAATTTAATACAAGATAATATTGGTGATAAAAGTTATGTAACTCTTAAAAAAGCTGTAGAAAAGTGGGTTCATGCTAGAATAAAAGTATCAGGTGAAGATATAAGAATTCTGAAGATTGTAGTCAAAGATGCCAAAATTATAAAGACTGAAATGTTAGACCAGGAAAGCGGCTTAAAAAGTTTACTGACTAAACCTATGGAGGTTTATAAAGCTGAGTTAGAAGTTGCATTAGAGTTTTATTTACCAGAAAGTTTATTTCCTAATAATGTTATGACAATTTCAGCGAATTGTACAAAAAGCCTACAAAAAGGTGCTTCTTTAGATGAAAGAGATCAATTGTTTTACGATATAGCACAACAATTAATTGCAGCTATTGATGTAGAATTTAATAAAAATGTTAATGTTTATCTAGGTGAACTCGTTACCTATTTTTAAAGTCAATCGTTAGATTTTAGATGAAAAATTTGTTTAGATAGAGTAAAAGAAGTTGAATATTGATTACTTGGAGCGATAAGCGAAGCCTAGAATTAGTAGGAGTGAAGAGCTGACTGAGTACGCAATTCACATGCTTTTACTGTAGTTGGTATAGATTAATAAAAAGTGTTTTATGTACTAAATTTAACATCATTTTGCTTATGCGTATAATTCGGCATTTTTCTGAACATGAAATTATAGAAAATTCTATACTAACCATAGGTAATTTTGATGGGGTGCATATAGGTCATCAAGAACTAATTAGAGAAGTATGTAGCCTTGCAAAAGAACATAACACGTCGAGTGTATTGATTACTTTTGAGCCTCATCCTGCTTCTGTCCTATCTTATCAAAAGAATTTTCGTATTGTATCTTTACGTAATAAGATATTGGCTCTAAAAAAGCTTGGTATAAATATATTGTATTTACAACATTTTACTAGAGACTTTGCAAAAATTTCGGCACAAGAGTTTATAGAAAATATATTAATAAAATATTTTAACCCTAAACATATAATTATAGGTTATGATTTTGTATTTGGTAATAATAGAGAGGGTAATGGTCAATTATTACAGCAATATGCTGAAAGCTATAATATAGGATTTACTCGATTCTATCCTGTAAAGATAGGTGATCAAAATGTAAGTTCTTCTTTAATTAGAAAATTGCTTGCAGAAGGTAGAATAAAAGAAGCTTCATGTTTGCTTGGATATGAATATTATATTACAGGGTTTGCTCTTAATAAAGGTAATATAAGTGACAAGTTCAAATTACCTGTTGCTGAGATGTATTTATATAATATATTATGTCCTAAATTGGGAATGTATAAGGCAACTGTAGAAATAAATAATAATTTATATGAAGCGTTAGTAAATATTAAGATGAGCAGAGAAGATAAAGCTACAGGATGTTTAGAAATATGTATATTAAATTGTAAATATGAATTGCATAATAGGCGTATTCAAGTAAAGTTATTAGAAAAAGTGGATGATGGAAGATGAATATTAGGGAAGCAAGTAAAAATTTAGTAATCAGTATTTTAGTTATTTGTGCAACTATTATAGCTGATCAAGTAAGTAAACAATATATTATAGATACATTAGTACATTCTAATGAAATTAAAGTTATTAGTTCTTTTTTAAATTTTGTATTAGTGAGGAATGAAGGAATAACTTTTGGCCTATTTAATAATGTAGTTAATGGTGCAATAATATTTTCTATGCTTGCTATAATAATAACAATTATGTTAATTATATGGCTACTAAAAGAAAAAAAATTACCTATAAGAATAGCGCTAGGTTTAGTAATTGGCGGGGCTGTAGGGAATATACTAGATAGGTTACGTTGTGGTGCAGTGATAGATTTTATTGATATACATGTTAGTAATTATCACTGGTATAGTTTTAACGTTGCTGATGCGGCTATATGTTTGGGAGTTTCTATACTAATATTTGATAATTTATGTGGAATAAAAAATGAAAAAAATAATTAAATATGTATCAATTACAAGTTTTATAGTATTATCAGCATGTGATGGTACTAGTTTAAGGGAAAAGTTTAACTTTTCTCGTAAGGGACCAGATGAATTTACTGTTTTATCTTATAAAGCTTTATCTATTCCTCCGAATTTTGAATTACCTGATCCAGATAATATAAATTCTAGAAATAATAATATTGTTCAAGATAATATTACTATTTCTCCTGCAGATGGAATAAAAGATTATAAAATAAACAACGAAATACTACCTAATACCGGAGAAGCTATTTTATTACAACAAGCTGGTGAAAAAGTGCGTCAAGAAGAAGATATAAGATCATTATTATTACAAGATACCGTAGTTAAGGAAAAGCCTAAAAAACCCAGCATATTAGATTTATTTTTTAAAAAAAACAAACAATGTTCTAAAGATATAGTAGTAAATCCTGAAGCTGATAAAAATGCTAGAGATTATAAAAATAAATCTATACAAGTATTACGCAAAGATGATTTAGATCACAGCAAAAAAACCGTATGTGATATAAAAAATGGCGTGGCAACAAATTGTGAAGGTAAGGTTATTAGTAAAGAATTTTCAATACCTTTATCACCTAAAAGTAGTAATACTGTAAAATAAACTGTAACTATTTTATAAATTTTATTTATATTGTAAAAAATATATGGTTAGATGAGTGGTCGTTAGTTTTAATGCTTAAACCTATAGGGCTATTAACAAAGCCTTTCTTAGCAATATTTTGATCTAATTTTATGCTATATTGCGTTTTTTGCTAATATTATCAATATTAGCTGCAAGAATTCACTTATATACCCTTGTTGATAGTTTTATATTTATATAAGATGAGTTCTTTAACAGTGATTCTTAGCCTTAATACCACAAGATAAGGCATGAAGATAAAAATTAATTACAAAAATACTTTAAAGTGAGATAATATCGTGGTTATTTTACCCACTACAAATGAAATAATTAAATTATATAACTTAAATCCCAATAAAAAGTTAGGGCAGAATTTTATTCTAGATCCAAATTTTAATAGTCGTATTGTTAAAGCGGCTGGCGAATTATCAAATTATGTGGTGTTAGAAATTGGCCCTGGCCCAGGAGGATTGACACGTGCTTTACTAGAAGCGAATGCTCTTAAAGTTGTTGCTGTAGAATATGATTTTAGGTGTATAGAAGCACTAAAACCATTACAAGAAAAATATGGTCATAGATTAGAAATATTTAATTTTGATGCTTTAAACATTACTGAAACAGAATTGGTTCCTAAAAATAGCAAGATTGTAGCAAATTTGCCGTATAATATTGCAACAGAGTTATTATTTAAATGGCTTGAGCAGAAAACTTTATTTTCTAGCATGACTTTAATGTTTCAAAAAGAAGTAGCAATGCGTATACAAGCTTCTCCAGGAAGTAAGTTATATGGAAGACTTTCAGTAATGAGCCAGTTTTACTGTGATGTAGAATACCAGTTTGATGTGCCACCGAGTTTGTTTTTTCCTCAGCCCAAAGTAACTTCTGGTATAATAAATTTAGTTCCTAAAAGACAGTTACCTGAAATTGATGCAAAACTATTGTCTTATATTTGTAAGGTAGTATTTGGACAAAGACGCAAAGTTTTAAGTAATAGTTTAAAGCAATTAACTAATAAACCTATCGAATTGTTACAGGAATGTAATATTAGTGCAAGTAAAAGGCCTGAAGAATTATCGTTGGAAGAATTTTGTACGCTTACTAGAGCATATCAAGATTTTAGAAACATTTAATTAAGTAAATATATTCAAATTTTCTTGAATTATAATAATAAATATAGTTATATATAATAATGTTGTATCATATTTAATGAGTTGAGCCATGCTTATTAATGGGAAATCAGTTAGAGATGATAATTTATTAGAAAGTTTGCAAGCGCTACCCTCAAGCTTTCCTGAATATAATGCTTATAGGGTAATAAATTATTTTGTTACGCCTGAAGCGCAAGAGTTAAATTTCCAAGGAATAGAATTATTTCGAAAAGGTAAATATAAAGATGCAAAAGAGATATTTAGTCAATCTTTTGAAGCAAATAGAGTTTATTCACAAGAAGATAATATTTTTATATCAAATTATAATACTAATATTGGACAAGTTTATTTGGCAGAAGGGGACTATGTAAATGCTGCAGAATGTTTCAATAAAAATACTAATATTTATTTACAAAATGGTTTATATGAAGAAGTAGAAAATAATTATCATTATATAGCATTTATTAATCAACACTTAGGTGTGTTGCCTACTTTTATAGAAACACAAAAAAATATGTTACAATCTAGTGGCCATGAAGAGCAGTTACAAGCTTGTTTAGCTTTGGGAGCAGCAGAAAAACTAAGTGGCAACGATATAGAGGCTATAGAACATTATTCTAAGGCTTATAGTTTAAGACAGGGACAGATAGACTATGAAGCACATAGGGTTGAGCAGCATGAAGTTGGGTTTTCGGCTGAAGAAAAAATAGGCACGGATAATATTCAGCAGTGTGTAGTTATAATTTTACGTGATCCTATTTCAAAAAAAACTGCATTGGCACATTTTGATAGATATACAGATCCAAATTCCATTTCAGAGGTAATTGCAAAATTTTCTCAAGATACGCAGCTTGATGCCTATTTAATAGGAGGACGTGATAGAGGAGGTGAAAATAAAATTATTTCCGATACCAATATTCAAAAAGTAACTCAACAATTAAAACAGTATAATAATATTAATATTAAATCTGCTGATATAGGTGATAAAGGTTCTCCTTCTGCTATAGTATTTGATCCTAAGACAGGTCATTTATCACATGCTGTTCCAGGAAAAATGATCCAACTACACCGATACGTATGGCATCTATAGGGATTTCTAATGGCATAAATGCTGAAGGCCTCTCACCACTTAATTTTGCTTTTGATTTTACCGAGTCTAAAACTATTGGCACGCGCAATTTAAGTGAAATACAGCAAGAATCTATAGTCAAGTCTTATATAAATTTTAATAGAAATCCTATGCGTGGAGCTTCAAATATGTGGCAAGCTAATATAATTGCTGAACCCCACTACAAGGCAGTGAGTGCAATGATTAGCCAAAATCCATGGTTGAAGGAAGTAATTGTAAAGGATATCAAAAATGAAGTACATTATTTAATGGAAAATAAATTGCGAGGTGTGGATTATAATGATAATAAGCGTTTAGTGTTTGAAAAGCAGCTAGCTAATATAATGGAAAGAGAATTTAAAGAAGGAAATATTAATATTAGCGATATAAAGAGCAATATTCAGAAAAACATTAACCAATACACGAGTTTTAAAACTATTGGTCAGCAAATTCTGAATCCTAAAAATTGGAAAAATCTTATAAAATCTATATTTACCGGTAAAAAACATATAAGTATTGATATTATAGGCATAAGTAGTGTGCATACTGATACAAATAATATTTCAAGTCATAGTAATGAATCTAAATTGGTCAGCGATTTAAGTGTGGATGATAAAACAAAATTGGATAGAGCTCTAAAAAATGCTAATATAGTAAAAAATGTAGATTATAAACATTATCAAAATCAACAGGAAGGATTAGATAATAAAGTGCCTCAAAAAAAGCAAACTACTATGGTGAGAGAATAATAAAAATTAGGAGGTTATATGGTTGAGGAAGAAGTTAAAGTGAATGAATATAAAGTCAAAGAACAAAAGGATGGGCACATATTAACTACGAGGAATTTAGGTGCAGATATAGCATTTACTTGTTTTTCATCTAAATTAAAAAAAGTTGCTATGGCCCGAAACATTAACGCTGCTCAAATCGAAGAATTATTTAATGAGTTAAATATTAAAAAATTATCTGATAAAAGCCTTATCAAAATACACATTATAGGAGGAGATACTTCAGAGTCTTCAAAGAAATATGTTGAGAATCTTATTAATCAATTAGATAAAATAGATAATGGTAGAGGTATAATTGATATTATAGGTAAAGACGTAAATGAGAGTAAACATCCAGATTCAATTAAAATAGATTGCTATCATGGAGGTGTGAATCCTCATAATCCAGAAATTTGGAAAGAAGGTAGGCTTACATTTGAAGAGATGGTAATATCAAAGCGACAAAACTCAAAAAATAAAGATCAATGTAATATTATATAATTTTTTTATTATAGTATAATAAAAATACTCTAGAAATGGTATTATGCATTGACTAATGATTTAATAAGAGTTATACCAATTTCCATTGAAACTTCCACGTTGTTGTACAGCGGAATTCAGATTCTATAATATACTATCGTATGCTTTACCACTTGTACTCCTAGTGGCTAATTTTAAATGAAAAACGATATTAGTCTTGATATCTAGTATCTTTTTAAAGTAATAGAGTATAGGTAAGATTTTCAAATGCATAAAATCTATTATGATTTTTTGGTGTTTATTGGTAGATTTCAGCCATTTCACAATGGTCATCGGGAAATAATATCTCGTGCTCTTAAGCTTGCAAATAATGTAATCATTCTATGTGGTTCTGCTAAGCAGCCTCGTTCTATAAGAAACCCATGGCTGGCTCAAGAACGTGAGATAATGATTAGGAGCTCTTTCTCTGATTTAGACAATCAGAGAATTTTAATATCGCCTTTAGCTGATAATCTATATAATGATGCTTTATGGATAAATGATATAAAAAACACTGTAACAAGATTAACATATAAGCATTATAATAAATTTGATAATACACCTAGGATAGGCCTTATTGGCCATTCTAAAGATCAAACTTCTTATTACTTAAATTTATTTTCTGAATGGTGTTCGGAAAATGTTGAAAATTATCATAATATTAATGCTACTTCAATTAGAGAGCAATTATTTTCATCCCCTTCAAATATCGATGATATAAAGCAATTAGTACCAGAAAGTGTCTATAATTATTTACGGTCTTTTGTTAGGTCTAAAGATTTTATTCTATTAAGAGAAGAGTATAATTTTATTAAGGAGTATAAGGAATCTTGGAGATTAGCTCCTTATGCTCCAATTTTGGTAACTGTAGATGCACTAGTTGTACACTCAAATAAAGTATTATTAGTAAAGCGTAGTTCATCTCCTGGTAAGGGATTATGGGCATTACCAGGAGGATTTGTTGAGCAGAATGAGAATTTATTTGATGCTTGTGTTAGAGAATTAATTGAAGAAACAAAAGTATCAGTAAGTTTATCTGTGCTCAAAAATTCGCTTATAACTGGTAAGGTGTTTGATGATCCTAATCGTTCTCTTCGCGTTAGAACAATGACGCATGTTTTTTATATAAAATTACAAGATAGTATGGCTTTACCCATAGTTCAAGGTAGTGATGATGCGGAGGAAGCTATTTGGAGAAAACTAGATAATATATCATCTACGGATATGGCTGAAGATCATTATTTTATAATCCAAAATCTATTAAATGAAAATAAATAAAATTGTTAGACTCAAAATATGAATATAATTTTAAATACAGATTCTTATAAATTTTCTCATTATATTCAATATCCTACTAATACAACTTATGTTTCTGCTTACATAGAAGCTAGAGGTAAGACCTTTGATCAGATTTTATTTTTTGGAGTGCAAATGTTTTTAAAAGAATATTTGTCTAAACCACTCACTCTAAGTGATATAAAAGAAGCTAAAGATATAGTACAAGCTCATGGGTTACCTTTTTATGAGGAAGGATTTCATTATATACTGGAAAAACATAATGGCTATTTACCGATAAAAATAGAAGCCTTAGCTGAAGGTGCTATTGTGCCTATGGGTAATGTATTGGTACAAGTGGAAAATACAGATCCAGCATGTTACTGGCTTACTAGCTTTATTGAAACTTCTTTATTACGAGCAGTATGGTATCCATCGTTAGTTGCAACTGTTTCTTGGCATGCAAAACAGATAATTAAGGAATTTTTAAAGAATACTAGTGATAATCAGGAAAGCTTAAGATTTAAATTACATGATTTTGGGGCACGTGGAGTAAGTTCCATGGAATCTGCTGGTCTTGGGGGAGTAGCACATTTAGTGAATTTTTATGGAACTGATACAGTTACTTCATTGTTATATGCTAAAAAATATTATGACGAGCAAATGGCAGGCTACTCTATTCCAGTTGCAGAACATTCTACTATTACTTCTTGGGGTAAAGAAAATGAAACGTTAGCATATAAAAATATGTTAGATAAATTTGGAGGAGCAGGTAGAATCGTAGCGGTGGTTAGTGATTCTTATGACATTTGGCATGCTATAGATTGTATATGGGGTGAAAATCTTAAAGAAGAAATAAAAAATAATGGAGGAACGCTAGTAATAAGACCAGATAGTGGAGATCCAGTCAAGGTAGTTACACAAGTGATTACAAAACTTATGGATAAATTTGAATATTTTACAAATACTAAGGGTTATAAAATATTACCTAATTATTTACGTGTTATACAAGGAGATGGTATTTCATTGCAAACTATAAAGTTAATTTTAGAGAATATGCAATTGAATGGATTAAGTGCAGATAATATTACTTTTGGTATGGGAGGAAACCTGCTGCAGAAAGTAAGTCGTGATATGATAGAAATGGTGATGAAAGCTTCTGCCATATTCCAGGATGGTAGATGGAAAGATGTTTATAAAGAGCCCAAAACTGATTATAGTAAGAGATCAAAGAAGGGAAGATTAGCTTTAATTCGTGAAAATGGTAGGTATCAAACTATTCGTTTGGATGAACTTGGTAATAAAGAAAATCTTTTAATGCCAATTTTTCAAAATGGTCATATACTAAAAGAATGGAATTTTCAGGAAATTAGAGTAAAAGCTGGATTTTAAGTTCTTAAAATAATTAAACGTTAATAAGTTAAGGTAAAACTTACTACTAGCATAATTATTAATAATTTATCATCTAATTTTTATTAATCCTTTTACATATTTTTATTATTATAGTTATTATAGCTATTATTATTTTGTACAATGTAACACTAAATAAGAATATACCTGCTAATTCCCACTGGGCAAATTGCCCGCAACCTTGACCTTTTTGCCTTGCCATGCTACATTCTCTATCAAATATAGGCTGCCCTATAAAAACATTATTACGTACAATAATAACATACAGGTATACCCATTCTAAGTAGAGAGTTTTAGATATTTTTAAATATTTATTATCATATGATGTATTCTTTAAGTTTATTAAATGTAAAATAAAACAAATTAAGGAAAGAGTATCAAGTGCTATTATGAATAAGGCACTACCTACATATAAATAATTTAATTGCTCAAATGTCGTTTTACTCTCCAATCTATACATCGTAATTTATATAAGTTAATATAATATTAAACTAGTAATAAAAAAGGATAATTAAAAAGTATATAGAGAGTTTATAATCGATTATTTCTTCAATTAAATTTATCTAAAGCAACATTTAATACAAAATATTGCTTTAGATTAATCAGTATTTATTTTTGAGAATTTAAAAAATTTTCTTCAACAAATTCCCAGTTGACTAATTTCTCTAAGAAAGTAGTAATGTAATCCGGTCTACGATTTTGATAATCTAGGTAATATGCATGTTCCCATACATCGCATGTAAGCAAAGCTACTTGGTTATGGATTAAAGGAAGGTCTGCGTTACCGGTTTTAGTAATTTTTAATTGATTACCTTCTAATACTAGCCATGACCAACCACTGCCAAATTGAGTAGTTCCAGCGTTTTTAAATTCTTCTTTGAATTTATCAAAGCTACCAAAGTCTTCGTTAATTTTATCAAGCAAAGTTGGTGAAGGCATGCCTCCCCCACTAGCTTTCATAGAATGCCAGTAGAAAGTATGGTTCCAGACTTGGGCAGCGTTATTAAAAATTCCAGATTTACTTGTATCTTTAGCTGTAGATAATATGATTTCTTCTAATGATTTACTACTTAGTTCAGAGTCTTTAATAAGATTATTAAGATTGGTAACATACGTATTATGATGCTTACCATGATGGAAATTTAAAGTATTAAAAGTTATATAAGGTTCAAGGGCATTGTTATTATAAGGTAAATTTGGTAAAACAAAGGGATATGTTGTTTGATTTGCATATTTATTGCTATATTTCAATGTAGTCATAATTATTCTCCTTATTAGAGGTGTATTCATGGTTAATATAAGTCTTTCCTATCCAGCTGTGCAAGTAAAAAATTTTGATAACGATCGTTATTTATGCAGTCTTTTTACTCCTTCTTCTCAAATGCGTGAGCAACTGTTTATCATATATGCTTTTAATATAGAATTAAATTTTATTAAACATAGAGTCAATGATGAAATGTTAGCTATGATTAGATTGGAGTGGTGGCGTGAAACTATTGAAGATATCTATTTAAATAAAATCAGAGAGCATCCTATAGTGAAGCCACTGGCAGAAGTAATTAATCAGCTTTCTTTAGATAAGGAAATTTTGATTAATAGAATTAACGCAGAAGAATATAGTTTAGGAATAAATAGTCTGCGTACTATGGATAATCTTTATCAATATATTGAATTTAGTAGTTTACCTATATTTAAAATATCTTTAGATATTTTAGGAAATACAAACCATAAGATTAAAAATATCATTAAAGATTTAGCAATAGTTTGGTCGATTATAGATATTATTAAATCTATAAAACCCCATATGTTGGCTAAAAATATTCTTATTCCCGAGGAAGTGATGAATAAACATGGTATTGCGCAATATATGATATTAGAGCCAATATATAAAGAAAATGTTAAAACTTTAATTGCTGAATTAGTAGAGATAGCTAGTATCCATTTAAAGCAAGTATATAGTGTTCAAAACTTAGTATCTCGTGAATTATATGCAGTATTTTTGATGGCTACTTTGAGTCAATCTTTTATAAAACGTATAAAGCATATAAAATACAATATTTTTGACTATACTCCCCAAGTGAATAGGCTAAAAACACAATTAATTTTATTAATGAGAGTATTAATAAAAGAATTTTGAATGGCAAGTGAATATTTATATGGAAGATCTTAACTGTATTTTGTTGGAAGAATTAATTTTTTTCATAAAACTATTTTTAGATTTATAAATATGATGAGTTAATATCTGTTGTGTATTCATGATAGTTGGCTTGTAGGGTGGGTAGATATTAAAATAAGATAAAGAGCGGATAGGAGTTAAGGTTTTGTTAAAGGTATCTTTTAATGCTGTATATAAAGAATTTTGTTTAAATGTTATATATAAAATTCTTTTTAATAGAGTGACTTCTGTATCCTGTAGGTAATCTATAAACATGTTAGGTTGTAATATGATTAATCGATTTAAGAGTTCATAAGATTTGTACTGTATTACAAATTTTATAATATACGTAAAACAAATATGATTAAAATCAGAATTATATTTTTGTTTTTCATTATCATATATAGCAATAGTAAGACCTCTAGGAAAAGCAAGAGCAGTATTGATTTGCATTGTAGATATAAAAGATATTAAATCAGTTATATTATTTTGCTTGACTATATTTTCTAATAAAGAGGAGTATGTTAACAATATTTGGGATAGCTTATAATGTGTCATATGAACATCCATTATCCAATATATGTTGAAAACAGTTGAACTTACATACGTCGTTTACTCTTCGCTTACCTATTTATTGGTAGGCTTTACTCTTATTTGTCTTGCATAAATAATCAACTGTTTTCACGATCACTATGAATATTTTAGCGTAAATATATTAAATATTATTTAATTTTTAAATGTATAAAATACTTGTAAGAAAAATTCACTATATTTTGATTTTCAATAGGGACATATAGCTTGTTAACTTGCTATTTGGGACGTTGTCGTTCCCTTGTCTTTGTACTAATTCAACTCATCTCTTCTAGCCCAAATAACCAGTTAATTTGCTATAGTGTTTATGGTGCTAATAAAGAAGATTTAAATTTTTCTAAGAAAGATTCAATAGAATTGATATCTAGGCTTTGTACTAAGTTAGAAATATCTATAGGGTTATTTTCTCCCATAATAAATTCAAAAGTGCTATATAATTTACTTGAAGGAGAAATATAGTTTTTGAAAGTATAATATACAGTGTCTGCATTACTTTGTTTTTGTGTGGTGGTATAACATAAAAGTAGGTGCAATAAATTTTCTTCATCTCTACTAGAAAAATTAGGGATGGATTTATCTAGCTTTGCAATTGTTAAATGCTCTAATTTTTCACAATTTCTTTGTAACCATAATATACGAGTTTTAAGGTGGTAAGCTTCATCACTATTATCATTATTTAATAAATCTAAGGCTTGTTCTAATTTCTTATTTTCAATAAATGCTTGTGCTTTAAGGTAGTTACGTTGTGTCTGTAGTAATGGAGAAATATTGGGATGATAAGTTTTGTTTAATATTTCTATGACTTTTGTAGGTTTTTTATCAAGCAAATAAATTAAGGCAAGTTTAGCTCCTACTCTTGCTCTATCTTCTCCGGTAAGCCTATAAGATACTGCATGATTAAGCAAAGCTTCAGCCTTTTCAAGTAAATCAAGTTGTACTAACATATAGGCAATATTTTGTGTAATATCATCTCCCAATTTACCAATAGGTAGTAAGTTATAAAATTCAAAAAATAACGATACTGCTTGGAAAGGAGGCATATTATTTGCAAGTCCATTTTTTTGAAATAGGGAAACAAATAATTTACTCATTTGAGATTTAATAAAGAATATATCAGGACTTCTAGGGAAAGCTTTAACTAATTCATCCCATACTCTTAATGTTTGAGCATAATTATGATTTTTTTCATATAATTCTGCTAAGTAACGTAATAGTCTATTATCTAGCTTATTACCACGCCATACATTTCTTAATTTATCTAACCTGGAAATTGCTTCATCCAAGGTCAGTTTATCTGATTCATAAAGTAATTTAGTAGTAGAAAAGGTGGCTTTTGCTCTATTTAGTCTATCACCTAAATTATTTGTTAAACTAGACCAAATTTTAAGAGCTTTTTTATCATTTCCTGACTTATGTGCATATAGTCCTGAATAAAATTGCATACTATTATAACATTTTTGTGTTTCGGGGTTAGTATTCAATTTTAAATTAGAAAAATAATCTAAAATTTGTTTAATATGATCTAACCTATTGGCAATAAAGCTTGCTCTAATATCAAGGAAAGCTAGCTTACATATTAGTGTAATAGGGTAGGTTTTTAAAAAACTATCTTTATAGTGTAGAAAATCATATAAAGGATTGGGTATGCCAAGAGATAGCATTATAGTATTTTGCCAGAATTGTATTTCATCTTGATATTCTGTAGGTATTTCTTCTAAAGGTATGTTGTCTAGGAGAATTTTAGCTTCTATTTCTTTCTGATTTAAATAAAACGCTACTGCTTGTAATAATTTGAAATTTAAATTTTGTGTAAAATCTGGATATAAATTATCAATATATTCAGTTACACCTGCGGCTTCCTTGAAAAATTTTCTTCCTAAAAACATTTGGGCCAGTTTAAAAATTGCTTTAGGTTTTTCTAAGCCTTTTGCTTTTATGATATTTTCTTGCAAAGTTTGTCGTGTGGGTATAAAGGTGCCTGGTACAAGGTTAACCCATTCAGTAAAAGGTAATAAACTATCTGTATGGTTATTGGTAGAATGTATGCCGGCAAATTCCTGTGCTTGTGGCATTTTAGTATTAACAGATAAAATTTCTATACCTTTAGCATTATTTATTAATTGTACATGATCTGAAATTAAATCTATAGCAAAGCCTTGTATTGTAGCGAGTAAAGTAAAGTCTATAAAATGGCGTGTTTGAGGTACTTTACTATCCATGCTGTAAAAAGGAATTACAAGAATTGTATTACCTGTTATAGGCTGAGTAAACTTAATAGGTTTAGCTCCATTTACAGCGGGAAAAAAGATATTTTTCATTTCTGGATTAAAGTTTTGTAATATAAGTTGAGCGTTGGCTGATGCAATTAAGGGTTGCTGATTAAATTCTAAAATCCAATTGTATTTCTCTTTATAAAAAGCAATTTTATTAGGATCTGCATTAGTTTTAATATACAGTATGGTATTATCGGGAATATCTAATTCTTGTATATCTTGAATAAAAAAATTAGAATTTGCTTTAATTGCTTCTAAGTTAATGTTAATTTTCTGGTTAAATAATATCCATAAATATCCAGATTGATAAAAAGCTGCAGACGCTACCTCATAGTCCCATGGAAAAGTAAGTTTTCCATTAGAAGAGATATTATTATTAGCAATATTCGGGGAATCTGACTTTTTATCAGAAATATTAGGATTTTGAATAAGTAATGTATCTGTGGTTTTAGCCAAAGTTTTTGTGGTTTCTAAAGTAGTATCAACAGAATTTTTGGTATCCGATTTATCTGATAATAATTGTGTTTTGGTATTAATATTTGTACGTGTAGTAGATAGTTTATTTTTAGGTTTTTCTTGAGGCTTTTCTTTAGATTTAGTTAAGGGAGTAGGTTTTGTTTGTGTTTTGGCTGTTGCTGTAGAGGTTTTATTATCTTGCTTTATTAATTCAATACCAACAGATTTATCGCCAAAAAATTTACGTATAGTATAATTGCTATTATTGAGAGCTAGAATAATAGTATTACCTTCTTTGTTCGCAGTGGCACCTATAATAAAATCTTTTGTGTTATTGAGGAGAGAAGAAAAGTTAGGTACAAAGTTCCTATTAAATTTTATATGGACAGATGAACCTTTTAAAGTAGCACTGAATCCTACTGGTTGTTTACAAAAAAATATAATACGAGAGTGTTTTGGTGAGCTATTAGCTTCTATTTTTAATTGTTCTAAAGCTTTACTTTCTTGAGAATAAAGTAATAATATAATTATTAGAAAAAAAAATCTCATTATTAATAATAAATCAAATTGAAAATACATCCTATACTAAATATAATGATACTATAACAATATACGATTATAAAGCAATCTCTATTCAATGGCAAACTATTATGTCTTGTACAATTATATATACTACATTTCAAAATAGAGATGAGGCTATTACTATAGCGAAAACATTGGTAGAAGAAAAATTAGTAGCATGTGCTAATGTTATAGATAAAGCAATATCTATATATAGATGGAATGATCAAGTTGAAGAAAGCGTAGAAACGGTGCTTGTTAGTAAAACAACAAAGGTAAAGCTAGAAGAAACTATATCAAAAATTAAGCAATTGCATAAATATGAATGTCCATGTATAGTAACCTTTGATATAACGGGTGGTGATATTGATTATATAAACTGGATAAAAAATTCAGTTTAGCTAAATATAAAAGTTGAATAATATTTATCTATAGTGTATTTATACAGTTCTAGCGCCTAATTATTTTAGAGTGCTTTCTTGTAAATACGAATTATTGGGGCGTGGCCAAGTGGTAAGGCACCGGTTTTTGGTACCGGTATCAGAGGTTCGAATCCTTTCGCCCCAGCCACTTGTATATATTTCATTATATATTTAGGGTTTTTCAAGAATAAGGCATATTATTCGTTACTTTTAAAGTACATAAAGTGTAGAATTTTAATATTGGTAGTTAAGGTAAAAAAGAATGGTGAAAAATAAAGGGAAAATTACTCAAATTATTTCAGCTATAGTAGATATACAATTTGAGCATGGAGAATTGCCTGCTATTCTTAATGCGCTAGAATGTTTATATGAAGATAGAAAATTAGTATTAGAAGTTGCGCAGCATCTCGGTGAAAATACGGTTCGGGCCATAGCACTAGACTCTACTGATGGGTTGGTTAGAGGTATAGAGGTTGTAGATACAGGTCATCCAGTTTCTGTGCCTGTTGGGCCTGAGACTTTAGGTAGAATTATGAATGTAATTGGAGCTCCTATAGATAATCGTGGAGAGATTAAAGCTAAGGATTTTGCCCCTATTCATGCTAAAGCTCCAGATTTTACAGAACAATCTACGCGCAAAGAAATATTAGTTACGGGAATTAAGGTTATAGATTTGCTTGCACCTTATGCTAAAGGTGGTAAAGTAGGCTTATTTGGTGGTGCTGGTGTAGGTAAGACAGTGTTAATTATGGAATTAATTAATAATATTGTTAAAGCGCATGGTGGTTATTCTGTTTTTGCTGGGGTTGGGGAGCGTACTCGTGAAGGAAATGACTTATACAAAGAAATGATCGAATCAGGGGTAATTAATCTTGAAAATCCTTCTGAATCTAAGGTAGCATTAGTTTATGGACAAATGAATGAGCCTCCTGGAGCTAGAGCGCGTATTGCCTTGACGGGTTTAACGTTAGCTGAATATTTTCGTGATCAAGCTGGGCAAGATGTATTGTTCTTTGTTGACAATGTATTCCGTTTTACCCAGGCTGGTTCTGAGGTTTCGGCTTTACTTGGGCGGATACCTTCTGCTGTTGGATATCAACCTACGTTAGCTACAGATATGGGTGCAATGCAAGAACGTATTACATCAACTAAAAAAGGTTCTATTACTTCTGTACAAGCTATTTATGTACCTGCCGATGACTTAACTGATCCTGCGCCTGCAACAAGTTTTACCCATCTTGATGCAACTACCGTATTGAGTAGGCGTATAGCAGAACTAGGTATATATCCTGCTGTTGATCCTTTGGATAGTACGTCTCAATTATTAGATCCTCGTGTGGTTGGAGAAAAGCATTATAAGATAGCCAGAGAGGTACAAAAAGTATTGCAAACCTATAAATCATTACAAGACATAATTGCCATATTAGGTATGGATGAATTATCGGAAGAAGATAAACTTGTTGTGGCTCGTGCTAGAAAGATTGAGAGGTTTTTATCTCAGCCTTTCCACGTAGCAGAAGTATTTACAGGTGCACCAGGTAAGTTTGTGCCCTTAGAAGAAACAATTAGTGGTTTTACGGATTTGGTAGAAGGTAAGTATGACCATTTACCTGAAGCTGCATTCTATATGGTTGGATCTATGGAAGAAGCAGTAGAGAAGGCTCGTAAAATGGCAACAGAGGCTGTATAATATATGTCAGATAAGAAGTTAAATTTAGAAATAATTACTCCTGAGGGGAAAATATTCTCACATGAAGTTGATATGGCTGTAATACCAGGAACAGAAGGGGATTTAGGAATATTGCCTGGCCATATATCTCTTATATCTACAGTGAGGCCTGGGTTGTTAATCACTTATCATGGGGATAATATAAGTAATAATATTTTTATATCAGAAGGATTTGCAGAAATATACAATGATCATTGTGTAGTATTAGTTGAAAATGCCGTGGATACAGATAAGTTAGACAAGAGTGATATAATAAATCACGTTAATGATCTAAATAAGGCTATAGCAATTAGTGAGTCTGATGAAGAGATTTTGGAGTTAAAGGCAAAGGTTTCTGTATTTCAAGCAATATTAGAAAGGGTGAATTTACATTAAAATAGCTCTAAAACAAATATTAAAACCTTATTATTTCAAGTATGGTACATATATTATAGCATATTTATATTTTGGTAATGAATAAGAATTTGTTGTAATTAAGGGTATAAATTTAATTTTAGTATATTAATAGTAATTGAGGAGTATAATGAATTTACCTCTAATGCCTAAAGCTACTGCTGTATGGCTTATTGAAAATACAGCTTTAACATTTGAGCAAATAGCTGAATTTTGTAATATGCATATTTTGGAAATTAAGACTATAGCAGATGGTGAGGTAGCACAGAATATCATAGGTTGGAATCCTATATTAGAAGGTCAATTAACGTTAGAAGAAATAAGACGTTGTGAGCAAGATGAAAATGCTCGTTTAAAATTAATAGTAAGAGATCAGTATCTAAAAGGTAGTAAAAAGAAAACACCGCGTTATATACCAGTTGCAAGGAGACAAGATAAACCGGATGCTATTGCTTGGTTTTTAAAAAATTGTCCTGAAATGCAGGATTCACAAATATGTAAATTAATTGGTACTACCAAAAGTACAATTTCGTCAATACGTAACAAAGAGCATTGGAATATTAGTAATATTAAACCTCGTGATCCTGTATTACTTGGATTATGTACTCAAATTGAATTAAATAAAGCAATTGAACATGCAAAATTGGATGCAAGTATACAAAAAGATAAACAGAATAATAACGTCTAAAGTTTTATACTTACTTTCAATGCAAAAGAGATTTTAGGGAGAATGAATGGTAGTTACTAGATTTGCTCCATCTCCTACTGGTTTTTTACATATAGGTGGGGCTAGGACTGCATTATTTAATTATCTTTTTGCCAAGCATAATAATGGTAAGTTTTTATTACGTATTGAAGATACTGATCAAGAGCGTAATTCCAAACAAGCTATAGAGGCAATACTAGAAGGATTATCGTGGCTTGGATTGTCTTGGGATGGAGATGTAATTTATCAATCTTCTCGTATTAATCGTCATTTAGAAGTAGCGCATACCCTAATTGCAGAAGGTAAAGCGTATTATTGTTATATGACACCAGAAGAATTGAGTATATTACGTGATGAAACTGCTAAATTAGGTAAGCAATTTAGGTATGATGGTCGGTGGAGAGATCGTGATCCAAGTGAAGCACCTGAAGGTATAAATCCTGCGATTAGGCTAAAGGTAGCTAAGGAAGGTAGGATCGTTATTAATGATAAGGTACAGGGACAAATCATTACTGAAAATAGTGAGCTAGACGATATGATTCTGGTTAGATCAGATGGTACTCCTACTT
Source organism: Rickettsiales bacterium Ac37b (assembly GCA_000746585.2). Classification (NCBI taxonomy): domain Bacteria; kingdom Pseudomonadati; phylum Pseudomonadota; class Alphaproteobacteria; order Rickettsiales; species Rickettsiales bacterium Ac37b. The sequence continues at coordinate 619,585 of CP009217.2, read as the reverse complement.
ATATGTTTGCTGTAGTAGTGGATGATCACGATATGGGAATTACTCATATCATACGAGGTGATGATCATTTAACTAATGCATCGCGTCAAGAAGTTTTATATCAGGCTTTAGGATGGAATTCCCCCACTTTTGCGCATATTCCCCTTATACATGGTCCTGATGGTAGTAAATTATCTAAGCGTCATGGAGCATTAGGTGTAGAAGCTTATCGTGACATGGGGTATATACCAGAAGCCTTAAGAAATTATTTATTACGTCTTGGATGGAGTCATGGTAATGATGAAATTATTTCTACTCTGCAAGCAATAGAGTGGTTTAATCTAGAATCTATAGGTCAGTCTCCTGCTAGGCTTGATCTTAAAAAGTTAGATAATATTAATGCTCATTATCTAAAGAATAGTGAAAATATTAAGCTTATAGAATTTATTCAAGCATCTTTAGAAGAAAAATTAGGATATGCATTAAATTGTGACAAGATATCTACGTTAGAACTTGCTATGAATGGATTAAAAATTAGAGCAAAAAATCTTAATGAACTTGCTGATAATGCGTTTTTTTATGTTGCAGACTTGCCGCTACAGTATTCTGAAAAAGCAGCACAAATTATGACTGAAGATGCTAAAATTTTATTAAATCAATTAACAGGAATGTTACAAAATATAGATCTGTGGGCAGAAGAGAATTTGCATAATGTTATTAAAGATTACGCAAGCAATTTGAATATTAAATTAGGCGATATAGCGCAGATTATAAGAGTTGCACTAACTGGTTCTACTACATCGCCAAGTGTTTTTGAAATTATGTCTATCTTAGGTAAGGCTGCATCCTTAGAAAGGTTGCAGCTGGCTATAAAGCAAAAATTATAGTAAAAACATTCGAATTAGCGCGTTACTCTTCGCTCTATTTATCCTACATCAATGAAAACTGGGTTCACTGTGCCTAATTAAGTTCTAGTAACTGCATTAATTCATTCCATTCGCGTTTGCTCATATTACTAGTTTCTTGAGTAGGCTTTTCACCTTTTAACATTGCTTTTATAGTATTGAGGCCAGAACAAGAAACGTTTACTCCATGTACGTTATATTCCATAAATGCTTCATATGTAATAGGCACCCAATCTTTAACTAGGTTTAAGATAGCCACAGCATAGGCTCTAATTTCATATTGAGCGTGGTTATCTGCGCGTAATGATAAAAAATGTAATAAATTATATAAATCAATTTTCCAGTACCATTCTGTATAAAAATTGAGATTTAGGTTCATGCGTGCTAATTCTCGTGACAGTCCGACTTTATCTGGATCAATAATATTACCTTGTTCATCTTCATTCAGTAATTCTTGATAATGCGCATAACACATTTCTGCATCAGTTTTTAATATATTTAAAATATATTGAGTTTGTTCTGGAGTTAATTTATCATCACTTCTTCCTTGCTTATTAGTAGTAGATTGAGGAGCAATATTTTCTGGAGAGGGAAGATAAAACTCTTTTGATAAAATAGAATAGCGAGCTGAATATTCATTAACATTTGCTGTACGATGTCTAATCCATTGGCGTGCTATAAAAATAGGTAGTTTAATGTGGAATTTTATTTCGCACATTTCAAAAGGGCTGGTATGTTTATGCCTCATTAAATAACGTATAAGCCCTGTATCTTCATTGATTTTTTTAGTACCTTTTCCATAAGAAATACGAGCAGCTTGAGTTATTGCAGCATCGTTGCCCATGTAATCTATTACTCTAATAAAACCATGATCTAAGACAGGTAGAGTTTGGTATAAAATTTTTTCTAAAGATGCTGAAGTGGCACGAATTGTTGAATTTATTTCTGTTTCAAAAAGATCATGTGTTTTAGGAGCCATAGTCATATAATTTTTATTCCTTTCTTAATTATCTTCTACTAATATAGAACAAGAAGAATTTATATCCAATCAAATTTTATAGTAATGTATAAAAATTTTCGTACAAATAATGACATCAAAACAAATATTAATTAAATATAGTAGAATATATTGAAGATTCGTTATATAGTGTGCTCAATAGTAAGTTGATTTGAATCAGTACGCAGTTAGCTCAAGGCTCTCCTACTATTTGTAGGCTTCGCTTATAGCGTCTAGTCCTAAATTTACTTAATTTACTATATATAATGATGAAAAGTTAAAAAAGGAAAGCTATGGTAGATCCTATTTTTTTTGATAATTGTGGACCATTTTCGTTAGGTGAAATTGAGAGAATATCAGGAGCAAAAGTATATAATGAATCAAATAAGAAGATAGATATGGCTCAATTAATAGGTGGCGTTGCACCTTTAGAATTAGCTGATTCTACACATATTACTGTTTTAAATAATACTAAATATCTAAATATATTATCATATAGCAAAGCTGCTGCGTGTTTTATAGAAAGAAAATATATCAATCATGCTCCAAAAGATATGATATTATTATGTTCTGATAATCCATATAAATCTTATGCTCTTACCTCAGCTGCTTTTTATCCAAATCAAGTTAAGAGTTATAATAATACCTCGCCACTGTTTGAATTCAAACAGAGTGCAGATTATTATAGAGCATCTTCTGCCCAAATTGATAATACTGCAATTATAGGAATTAACACTCGTATTGAGCACGGTGTCGTAGTTGGTAGCAATGTTGTGATTGGTGATAATTGTACTATAGGTGCAAATACTGTCATTGGAAGAGGAGTAACCATTGGTAATAATTGTAGTATAGGTCCGCTTACAACTATTTTATATGCTATAATAGGTGATGATGTGATAATACATACAGGAGTTAGGATTGGTCAAGATGGTTTTGGTTTTGCAAGTGATAAGTTAGGGCATTATAAAATTCCACAATTAGGTAGGGTTATTATAGGAGATCATGTAGAAATAGGTTCTAATAGCTGTATAGATAGAGGGTCGGGTCATGATACTGTGATAGGAAATCATTGTATGATTGATAATTTAGTACAAATTGGGCATAATGTAGAGCTTGGCAAAGGGTGTGTGATAGTAGCACAAGTAGGGATAGCAGGTAGTACTAAATTAGGGGATTTTGTGCTGGTAGGAGGACAGGTAGGTATTTCTGGGCACCTTAATATAGGAGCTATGTCGCAAATAGCGGCTCAAAGTGGAGTGATTCGAGATGTAGAACAAGGGACAATAGTTGGAGGATATCCGGCAATACCTATTAAGCAATGGCATCGCCAAACAAGTATTTTAAGAAAATTAATTAAATTACAAGAGAGTAAACAAAATGCCTAATAAGATCATTAATATTGAGCAAATATTGAAAATGATACCGCATCGATATCCTTTTTTGCTTATTGATAAGGTAATTGAGTTAGTGCCAGACCAATATGCATTAGGTATAAAAAATGTTACCTTTAATGAACCACATTTTCTTGGTCATTTTCCTGAGAAACCAATTATGCCTGGAGTATTAATTATAGAAGCTATGGCCCAGACCTCAGCTGTTTTGGTAGTAGATACTTTAGGTGATGAAGCTGAAAATAAACTTGTATATTTTATGTCAATTGAAGAAGCAAGATTTCGTAAAACGGTAGTGCCAGGCGATACCATGTATATACGTGTTACAAAAGATCGTAATCGTGGAAAAGTGTGGCGATTTAATGCAGAAGCAATGGTTGAAGATTCAAAGGTTGCAGAAGCTACGTTTACAGCAATGATTATGGATAGAGAATGAGTAATAATATACATCCTACTGCGATTATTTATCCAGGTGCTGAACTTGCAAATAACGTATATGTAGGGCCTTATTCTATAGTAGGCAAGAATGTCAAATTAGGAGAAAATGTTGTACTGAAATCACATGTAGTGATAGAAGGACATACTGAGATTGGTGATAATACAGAAATTTTCCCTTTTGCGTCAATAGGACATATACCGCAGGATAAAAAATATAAAGGTGAAACATCTCGAGTTATTATAGGTTCAAATAATATTATACGTGAACATGTAACTATTAATCCTGGGACAGTAGGGGGAATAATGAAAACGGTTATTGGGAATAACTGTTTATTAATGGTGTCTTGTCATGTAGCGCATGATTGCATTATAGGTGATAATGTAATTTTGGTTAATAATGTGACGCTTGGCGGTCATGTAGTAATAGGTGATTATGCAATACTGGGGGGACTTAGTGCAGTTCACCAATTTGTAAGGATAGGTGCGCATGCTATGATTGGAGGTATGGCATCTATTGAAAGTGATGTTATACCCTATGGTATTGCATTAAACGAAAGAGCATATTTATCTGGTATAAATATTGTTGGTCTTAGAAGACGTAATTATGATAATGAAACTATCTCATCTATTCAAAATGTATATGAAGAATTATTTCTGCACAAAGATAGCAGTACATTTGCTAATAAATTGAAGATAGCAGCTGAGAAATATAAAGATAATGCTAATGTGATGGTTATGATAGATTTTCTTTTACAAAATACGGCACGTTCTATATGTAAACCAAAATTATAATATGGAAAAGATAGGTATAATAGCTGGTGGTGGTACATTGCCTAAAGAAATTTTAAGGTATTTGCAGGCTAATAATCGTAAATTTTTTGTAGTGGCGCTTAAAGGTGAGGCTGAGTTAGAATTATCTGATGAAATAGAACATACATGGCAAGATATAGGCAAAGTAGGTCAGATTTTAAATATTCTTAAAGATGCTAAGGTAAATAAAATAGTTTTAGTAGGAAAGATAAAGCGTCCGGCATTATCCATGTTTAAGCTTGATAGTGTAGGAATGAAATTGGTAGCAAGACTTGCTAAAGCTAAAATTTATGGTGATGATGCGTTGTTACGTGTAATTACTACCTTTTTAGAGGAAGAAAATTTTTCAGTTATTGCACCTAATACATTATTACCTGAATTAGTTACTCCTAAGGGTTTGGTAGGTAGTATTGCTCCAACAGATCAGGATTTAGAAGATATTGAGGTAGGTATAAATGTTTTGCGCACAATGGAAGTCTTAGATATTGGTCAAGCGGTAATAGTAGAAAATAATTTAATTTTAGGTGTAGAGGCTGTAGAAGGTACTGACGCTCTTATTCAGCGATGTAAAGATTTAAAACGTGAAGAAGGGCGCGCCGGTATATTAGTAAAGATGAAAAAATCTATTCAGGATCAGCGGGTAGACCTTCCAACTATTGGTCCAAATACAGTCCAATTAATATATGATGCTAATATGGCGGGAATAGCTTTAGAAGCGGGTAATTCATTGATTGCAAACCTTGAAGCTACAAAAATTCTTGCTAAGAGATTGGGTATATTTATTATAGGTGTTTGAAAATTTTTTACTTTTGCTGCATTACCAGATAGATTATTTGTTATACTTGTTCCCTCATACATATTCTAAGTTAGAATATAAATTCAGAAATATAATATTTAAAAAATTGGATCGATTATTTATCGATAAGCTTATTTAATTTTAATTATAGCTTTTTAATTTGTTATTTGGGATGTTGTCGTTCCTCATCTTATGTACTATTTGTACAATTCAACTCGTCTCCCATAGCCTAAACTAAGAAGTTAATTTGCTATAATAATATTAATATCAGTATAATAAGAGTTATTGTAATTTAATAATTTGTAATATATATTATTACTCACGTTTATTTTAATATGAGCTAAATATGAGATCTTTTGATAAGCGCTATAATAAGGCAGAAAATAAACCTTCATTCAAAGAACAGAACAAATATGGTGGTATAGAGCATTATAATTCCATCAATATTTGCCAACATTTAAAGAAATATAGAGATCATTCTCCTGATCGTGAGTTTTACAATATACTTAGAAGAGCTAATCAATTACTAGATAGCAACGAACAACCAAAGGATACTATTCTATTTAATGCTAGAGGGTTAAGTAATTTGCTTTACGAAATCAGCAATATCTATAAGCGTAATAGAGGTATAAAGCCAGAGTTATTTAAAATTTTGCTTGAAGAAGGTTTACTTAATAACTGGCATATTTCAGCGTGTGAACAATTATATGAATTTAATAGCCAAAATTTAGCTAATTCTCTTTATGCATTTTTATTAATGGATCGTAATACATTACGTATTCCAAATGAGTTAATTCAAGGTATAAATAATAACCTTATGAATAATGAAAATAGTACGTATCATCAATTATATACTATATATTATCAGCTTTCAGATAAACAGAAAATTTATTATCTAAGGAAACGCAAAACTTTATAATAAACTTAAATTTTAAAAAAGATCTACAAATATCGCAGTTAGAACTAAAAGTAAAAGAAGCATTATTACTTTCAGAGGAAAAAATTTATCATAATTACTGGATTAAAGAGGTTGCAACTGATGTAGATTTTTATTTACCAAAAAGAAATTTAGTGGCCCAAATAGATGGGCCGTCTCATTATTATGTAAACTCAGATCGTGAAAATGCTTCTACTCAATTGAATAGCTTTTTAATAAAAAAGCAAAATTATAATTTACTAAGATTAAATTATCTTGACATTGATAATAAAAATTTAAGAGAATTAACAGAATATATATTAAAAAACATACAAATATTCTCTACTACGCAGGAAAATATTGATGCTTCATCATCTGCGAATAAGGAAATAAAACCTGAATCTCCTTCTACTACGAGAAAGTATGAGTCTATTAATAAAAATGATGAATCACATCATTCCTGGAGCAAAAGAATAAGAAAGGAAAAAGAAATCTTAGAGAAAGGTTATGGTATTGGATAGTGCTGTCTCTTGATTACTTTTGTATTTTCACCTTTTTGAATGATGAGTTGGATACTCAGCCATATGGAGTAATATAAAATTTTCCATATTTTTTGATTAAAAAATAAAAATTTTTGAAAAAATTAAAAAAAGGTACTTCCATAGCTTAAAAATTATATATACCATGAAGAGTATCAGTAATCGTTTAAAGAATAGGCCAGATTTTGAAAGGGAAGTTATAAGGGCGGAGAAGTTAAAAAAATAATTATGACTGTAGCCAAAAATGCAGTAATAATTTAATACTTTAACACTACTCGCTAAGTAATTTCTTATAAACGAAGGTTCTAGAATCTTTAAATGTAATAAGCTGGCAAAAATATTTAGACGATTATTGATACTTTAAGTTTAAATATTAAATATAAAAAAAGAAAAAATAAGAGAATAAAGTGATAAAATACAGTAGAAAGAAATTTTAATTACATCTAGACATGGTAATAATTATCCATTATGTTCATGGATAAAGGATATAATTATGGCAATATTACCGTTATTGGTGTTTATATTTATGATTAGTACGCTTGTTGTATTAGTTATAGGTCTTATATTCATGGCGCTTGGAAATGAACTTAATGAGAAATATGGTAATAAGCTTATGACTCTTAGAGTGACATTACAAACTATAACATTATGTCTACTTGCTGTGTATTTTTTATCTCATAATACCTAATTATAAAGGTAAATCTTCTTCTTCTATGGTTTGGTAAGTTTCCTTGATTCTGATTATTAGTGCAAGTGCTACTGATAAGGTTGCTAAACCCACTACAATTGCAGTGAGCATTAGAACTTGAGGTAATGGATTAACGTATGTTTCAGGACATATATCATAGTTTAAGCATTTTAGTACAGGTATTTGACCTTCTTTAACTTTACCTATAGTCAGGAAAAACAATAATATGGAAGTTTGGATTATACCAAGTGCCATAATCTTTTTGATGAGATTAGAATTTATTACTATTCCACATATGCCAAAAACAAATAGTATTATAACAATATAATAGTAAAACATATTTTAATACCGCCTTCTAATTAAGCTCAAAAATATTAATAATATGGAGGAAAAAACAGTTATACCTATACCTAGTTCTATGAGCATAATACCTAATTTCTCACTGGCCAATTTATCGGTAATTAAGACAGAATAAGTCAAAAAATTTTTATTGAATAATATAGGTATTATACCAACTATAATGTACATTAGAATACCGCTAACAAGATAAATCTTTAAAGTAAAAGATGATATAATTTTATACATAGCTTGGTTACCAAATACCATTGTGTATAATATAAATGCTGAAGCAAAGATTATTCCTGCTTGAAATCCTCCTCCTGGAGAAAACTCTCCATTAAATTGAATATAGAGAGCGAGTAACATAATAAATGGTAATAAAAGTTTTGTAATAACTTTTAAAATTATATTATTAATTTGCATTAGTATTGTTCTTATTATTTAATATAGTTAGCACACAAATTGCAGCAGTAAATATTACTATTGTTTCTCCTAAAGTGTCATATCCTCTATAACTTGCTAAAATTGAAGTCACAATTTCCGGAATTCCAATTTCTATGCCCGAAGATTGAATATAGTGCTTAGTAATTGGGCTTTGAGAAAGTATAATATGCTCACCATAGTCAGGAAAATATAATGTTAAATATGATAATATACCAACTAACATTATACCTAAAACAATACTAAATATCAGTCTTAAAGTAAAGCCTTGGTTTTTAGGTGATGAATTATTTATGTTAATATGAGTTAAAGAGGTTAAAAGTATTATCGTACTAACACAAGCTCCAACAGATGCTTCTGTAATTGCTACATCAGGTGCGTCCAGTAATATATAAATTACTGTCATAATTAAGCTAAAAGCTGATAATATAATAATACAGGTTAGTATGTTTTTATTATAAATAATAAAAAAAGCACTAAATAGGGCAAAAACTAATAATATAATTTCAAGAGGGGTAATAATAGTAGTAATGTTAAACATCATTCTCATCTTCAGAAGATAATAAGGCTGATTTTGCTAATATATGGCAAGCAGTAGGGTTAGTAATTAATAATATTATAATAAGTAAAAATAGTTTAAAACTAAAGATAGTTAGACCATTTTGCATAATTAATCCTACTATAACTAACGGTCCTCCACAACTATCGCCTATTCCTGCTGCATGTAACCTGCTAAGAAAATCAGGAAATCTCATGCAACCAATAGTGCTTGAAAATATAAATACGCCTCCTATTAAAATAAAAATCCAGCCTATTAATGCCATAATTATTCTTTAAGCTGCTTTTGTTTAAAATATCTTAAAAATCCTATTGTTGCTATAAAATTTATAAAAGCATAAATTAAAGCAATATCTAGAAAAGTTTCTTGTACTTTAAGAGAAGCAATTAATGTAATTAATATAATGACATAGTTAGTAAGACAATTCATTGACATAATTTTATCAAATATTGAGGAGTTATTAAAAATACTAATTAACATTAAGGTTATGCTAGTTAAAATAAGTAAAGTAATTATTACATAAAAGATGTTATACATAGTAATTATTTAATACCTAGATTATTTTTTAATTGTGCGAATAAAGCTTCAATTTGATTATTGCCATTTGTGATTATTGAGCTAAAATCTGACTTAGTTGTAACTATTAGACTCACGCCTTCTGCTATTATATCAAATACCATAAATTGATTATTATTGCCTCTTATCATATAATTTACAGCAATAGATTGGCCATTAGGCCTAGAAATAACAGTGTATACTATGTATTCATTGTCATTACGTTTATTGACATTAGTGATTTTAAAACTTTCTTGAGTATATTGCTTAAATTTCGGTACGTAACTATTAATTAAATATTGCTTATATAAAGTTCGATATTCAGTAAGTTGTTTATCATCAAGACTACGTAAATATTTGCCAAGTACAAAATCTCCCATCCATGTTATATCAACAGTATTTATAAATAATTGTTTTAAAACTTCTTCTTTTTCCTTAGGAGTGGAATGGGTATTTTGTATAATAGCAAGAGTTTTATTGCCAATATTATTAACAAAATCCCGGACTTGTTGCTCGGTTCCAGTTTCTTGAGCTAAAGCTATATTATAAGATATAATAAAAAATGATAATAAGATTATCATAAAATTTTTAGAGCATTTCATATCTTGTTCTCCTTAACATCATTATTATACTGTAAAATATTTTTACCTTGTAAAAGATTTTGTATATAGAAGCTACGTGTCATTATATAAGGATCTAAGGCAGTTTTATTAATATGTTCTATAAGACTCATATTATTATTCGTGGTATCTAAGATTCTTATAGCATATCTTCCAATAACTTGATAATCATTAAAAAAATAGTTGAGAGGATCAAGAATAATATCTAACACCAAGCCAAAAGCCCCACGTGCTGTTGAAGGTCCTACTATAGGTATCATCACATATGGTCCAGGGTTACCATTATAGTGAGCAAAAGTTAAATCAAAATTTGCAGGTTTATTAGGTAATCCAAGCTCACTTGCTATATCAAATAGACCGCCAATACCTAAGGTACAATTAATGGTAAAACGCCAAAAATTTTGCATGGCAGATTTAAAGTTACCTTGAAGAGCGCTATTAACTACTCTAAGTGGATGAGATAAATTATTAGTAAAATCAGTTACTCGATTTTGTCCCCATTTTGGTGTAATAGTTTGATATATTCTTGTAATAGGCTTTAGAAAATATTTATATAATGATATATTGAAACTATAAGATCTTCTGTTAAATTTTTCAAAAGGGTCCTTTATGGTTTGAATAGTATCATCGTAATTAATATTATAAATATCTTGATTTTGATTAGAAGATATATCAATTCCCCAAGCTTCAAAATGTGTAAATAAATTTATAGCAAGTAAAAATAATATTAATCTCATTTCATGCTCTGTAATTTTATATTATAGTCGTTGAATATATAAATATAATTTATTTTATCAATAATATAAATTATATAATTTAATATTAAGCTAAAACGTATAAAAATATCACTTTATTGTTGCAATTTATGAAAATTAGTAATATGTCTATCAGAATTATTAAGGCTGGATAGCTCAGTTGGTAGAGCAATGGACTGAAAATCCATGTGTCCCTGGTTCAATTCCTGGTCCAGCCACCATTTATATATTAAAATTTATCTGCAAAAAATAAATCCTATATTTTAAGGTAAATGAGGAAATATCCAGAAATTTACCTTATGTGCATGTAATATTTTTGTAATATATAGATAACTTAATTATCTGGGAGATAATATGCTACTAGATTGGATTTATCTAATTATGGCTGGACTAACAGAAATAGTATTTGCTATCTGTTTAAAAGCTTCTCAAGGATTTACGCGTCCGTTGCCTACTACGTTATTTGTGGTTTCTGCAGTTTTAAGTTTGTACTTAATGAATAAATCTATGAATTCTATATCGCTAGGCACAGTATATGCAGTGTGGACTGGTATAGGTGCTGCTGGTGTAGTTATCACAGGAGCTATTTTATTTAAAGATCCTTTATCACTGCCTCGTATTGTATTTATTAGTTTATTATTAATATCAATTATAGGCCTAAAATTCAGTGAGTAGAGATCAGAAATACCATATTTTTTGTTGATAGATATAATGAATTCGTAGAAAGCTATAATATTGATTTAGATATTTGTATAAAATTCTTAAAAGCGTTTAGCAAGAAAAATAGCTGCACGACATCCTTGTTGTATTATAAAATTTAGAGAAGTATATAAGGGTGAGAGGGTTGCTCCCTGCTCTAAAGCTGTATTTTTGTGTTCGAGTTCATCATCACGGAATTTAGTAATTTTTTGTTTAAGTTCAGCATTCTGATTGGTTAATAAGTTTATTTGCTTATTATAATGTTCTGTAATCACTGTTTCTACGGCGCTAGTACATGCCATAGCAGCTTTATCACCTATTAAAGCAGTGATAGCTCCTAGAGCAAATCCAGCGGCATGCCAAAATGGATGTAATATAGAAGGTCTTATTCTGTGTTTTATTAATTCTTGTTCAAAGAAGGTGAGATGTTCGAGTTCTTGTTCTTTCATATGTTTAATTAAGAGAGCAGAAGGATGATTTTTAAGTATGGCTAACTGGCCTTCATATATACGTTTTGCACCATACTCTCCAGCATGGTTAACTCGAATTATGGAATGTAGTAACTCTTGTTCTTTATGGTCACCTGGTAATGGATTTTTTATATTATTCATATTTAGTTTTCCTTAATGCTACATACGATAGATACACTAAAATAATAGATAGAATAGAATTCCAGCCTGTCATAGAGATACCTATAAATCTGAAGGAAACTTCACTACAAGAGGGGCGTTGGTTTTGTAAAATTTGATTGCGTAATTCTTCGATAGTTAAAGTTTGATTAGAAATAGAAGGAGCGCTATTACAGCTACTTGTACCTTCGAATATATGATATTCTACTCCTACATGATATAAAGATAAAATAGTGCTACTAATAAAAGTTAATAAGCACAATACAAGCGTTATTTTTTTTAATTTGTTAATACCCAAGCCTATGATTGAAAAAATTATTGTAAGTATATATGGTATGCGTTCGTATATGCATAATATGCATGGCTTTAGACCAAACACATATTCAGAAATTAAAGCTGTTGAGATAGCTACAACACTTGCTATAAAAATAAATATTAGTATATTACGATGATTAAGAATATTTATTATTGGTATCATATAAAAAAGCCAAACAAGGAATTAATACAAAATTAACATATAGACTACTATAAAAATTAAAATAGGGCAAGAAAGATGAATGATGAACAAATTGGAGTATTAGCAAATAAAGCGTGGCCATTTTTAGAAGCTGAAAAAATTTGGCAGAAAATCGGGAAAAAACTACCTCACAAAGGTTACGTTTTATTTGAGACAGGATATGGTCCATCTGGGTTGCCACATATTGGGACATTTGGTGAGGTGGTACGTACTGCGATGGTACGGCATGCATTTGAAGAATTATATAATCTACCAACACGACTGATAGCTTTTTCTGATGATATGGATGGTTTAAGAAAAATTCCAGATAATTTACCTAACAAAGAGATTATTCAAGAATATCTAGGCAAATCTTTAACTAGTATTCCTGATCCTTTTGGTACTCATAAAAGTTTTGGACATCATATGAATGCACGTCTTTGTAGTTTTTTAGATCAATTTGGTTTTGATTATGAATTAAAAAGTGCTACAGAGTGTTATAAAAGTGGATTTTTTGATCAAGCACTGTTTGTCATATTACATCATTATGAAGAGATTATGGAAGTGATGCTACCTACGCTTGGTGAGGAAAGGCAATCAACTTATAGTCCATTTTTACCTATATGTTCTAAAACAGGTGTGGTGCTGCAAGTACCTTTAACTGCGTGGGATAAAGAAGCAGGGACTATAACATATGAAGATATTGATGGATCTAAGGTTACAATAGCTGTGACTGGTGGAAGTTGTAAATTGCAATGGAAGGTTGATTGGGCAATGCGTTGGTTTGCGCAGGAAGTAGATTTTGAGATGCATGGTAAGGATTTGATTTCATCAGCTGAGTTATCTTCTCGTATTTGTCATATTGTAGGAAAACAGGAACCTGTACTATATAAATATGAGTTATTTCTTGATGAAACTGGGCAAAAAATTTCGAAATCAAAAGGTAATGGTCTTACTATAGAGCAATGGTTGCGTTATGCTCCTGAAGAGAGTTTGTCGCTTTTTATGTATAATGCTCCTGGTAAGGCTAAGAGATTATACTTTGATATTATACCTAAAACTGTAGATGATTATATTACTTATAATAATAAATATACTACAGAAGATTTAACTAGTCCTTTATGGCATATCCATAAAGGTGTTGTTCCTAAATATGAATTATATGGATTAAATTTTAGCTTATTACTAAATTTGGCTAGTGTTTGTAATCCTGAAGATAAAAGAGTGTTATGGGGATTTATCGCAAAATATGCAAATAATGCTAATCCAGAAGATGCGCCATTTTTAGATAAGTTAGTAGGTTATGCTATTAAGTATTATGAAGATTTTATTTTGCCAAATAAAAGCTTTAGAGTTGCTAGCAAGGAAGAGAAAGAGCGCTTAAAAGAAATTAAAGGTATGTTGCAAACAGTTACAAATGAGGTAACGGCTGAAGAATTACAAAATAATATATATACTATTGGCAAGAATAGTGGAATAGAATTAAAGGATTTTTTCAAAATGCTTTATGAAGTATTGTTAGGGCAATCTCAAGGGCCTCGTTTAGGATCATTTATTAAATTATATGGGATTAAAAGTACAATTAAGCTTATAGAGACTATGATAGAAAGAAATTAGAGATTGGTATGGGGTTAAATAGATTATTATAAGAAATTATTTATTAATTTAATAGGCGTAAAAACGGTATATTTTGAATTTTATTTTTAAGAGAGTGTTTAAAAGTACCAATTTTTAAGGCGTCATTAATGCGCCTTTCTAAAAACTCCATGGTTTCTATTTGGTTTTCTGAAAAATCATTGACCCAGTGTAAGAGAGTGCTACTATATACTCCTGATAATATTAATCTTTTAGTATAGTAATTAAAATCTGTGGATTGATCTTTGCATACAAACCAAATATTGTCTACGGTACGCCATAAGGTTTTCAGGCTATATAAGGTATTTTGAGGTAAAGTACAAAAATATATCATTTTTGCTATTGCAGGTCTATGTATTAAGTTTTGGTTTAAACGGGCTTGTATAATAGTATAAATTCTACTGGATATTTTCATAGAATGTAGATTTGTTACCTCTAAATCCTTTAGCATATTTTTATCTATATGAATAATAAAATAATTAAGAATATCATATATATTATTAGGAAATAATAGCGAAACATAAGGTGTACTCCAATTCAGAGCCTCTGCTGCATGCTTGATACTAATTTCATTCCAGCCGCTAAAAGGGACCTGTTTTAACATTTCTAACAAAAAATTTTTTTTATTTTGTTCTATATTGTCCATATTTTATTTTTTCATTTAAGAAAAGTTTGCTTTTTCAAAATAATAACTTTATAAGTATCAATTAAAATTAGTATAATGAATATACAATAAAGTCAATGGCATCTCGAATAGAAAGGAGGTGAGTACCCTGGTTCAAGTAACAGTCCGTGATGGAATGAGTAGTGTGGATCAAGCATTACGTGCTTTGAAGAAAAAAATGCAGAGAGAAGGCATATTTAGAGAAATGAAGATGAAACGTCATTATGAAAAGCCTTCTGAAGTAAGAGTGCGTAAAAGTGCTGAATCTATGCGTAGAAGACGTAAATTAGAGCGTAAGCGCAATTCAGAAATGTAATTTTATATTACTAAGTTTTAATATATAAGGCTAATATTAATAAAATATTAGCCTTATATTGTTTGTAGTTCGTGCTGTAATTATATATATGTATGCTTTGTATCATTTTTCTTTATGTCCATTTTCTAGGCTAATTAGGATGGTCCTAAATGAAAAAGGTGTAGAATTTGAGTTAATTCAAGAAGAATTTTGGAAGCAAAGAAAAGAGTTTATTAGACTAAATCCTGCTTCTGAAGTTCCTGTATTAATTGATAAATCAAATAAATTTCATATTGCAGACGTTATGGCTATTTACGAGTATCTCGAAGAGAAGCATACCAATAAGTCTTTATTAGGCAGTACCTTAGAGATGCGTGCTGAAGTACGTAGAGTTACAAATTGGTTTAATAATAAATTTTATCATGAAGTCAGTCGTTATATTATTAATGAACGTATAATTGCTTATTATGCACGTAAATCAGCGCCTAATTCTCAGGCTATTAGAGCGGCTAAAATAAATATACATTATCATTTAGAGTATATAAATTTTTTACTGAAGCAACGTAGGTGGTTGGCGTCAGAATATATAACAATTGCTGATTTTGCTGCATCTGTGCAGTTATCGGTGCTTGACTACTTAGGAGATGTTCCTTGGGAGCAATATATTAATGTCAAAAATTGGTATTCTGTATTAAAATCCCGCCCTAGCTTTCGCTCATTTTTGCAAGATAAAATTACTGGTTTTGAGCCTTCTCTTCATTACAAAAATTTAGATTTTTAGTAAAAATCACAAATAATGTAATTTAATTGATTATCCATGTATATGGATGAGTTTTCATTATATGCAATAATGTACTTGACATAGAACGACAAGATAGTTAATTTGCTTTTGTTTGTATTAGTTGTGATAAATTTTTAGAATGTAAGTTCAATGCATTAAAGTGTGGGTTATATATAATGGATGAATTACCTTCTTTTAAAGAGTTATCGGACAAGATAAGTAGAATACGTAAAGTACAAAATGATAAAAAGAATATCAAAAGTGAAAGCAATGAAACCAAAGTTTTTAATATTTGTATAGAGTTCATTGTAATAATAGGAGTAGGTTCTTTTTTAGGGTATAGCTTAGATAAATATTTTAACACGATGCCTATTTTGTTAATTATAGGTTTTTTATTAGGTGCAGTTGCTGGTATGATAAATATAGTAAAATTGGCAAAAAAGTTGGGAGACAAGGAGTAAATATGTCTGAAGGTATGCATAGTCCTCTAAGCCAATTTGAAATTAAATCTTTATTACCCTTACATATTAGTGGTTTTGATTTGAGTTTTACTAATGCTTCTTTGTTTATGTTAACAGCAGTCGTTATGTCTTTTATGATATTGACATTACCAATAAGAAGTATGAGCGTAGTTCCAGGAAGGTGGCAAAGTATTGCAGAAATTTTATATTATATGGTCTTTAATACTATTAAAGAAGTTACAGGTAAAGAGGGATTAAAGTACTTTCCTCTAGTGTTTACTTTATTTATGTTTGTATTAATGTGTAATTTATTAGGTATGATGCCATATAGTTTTACTGCGACAAGTCATATAATAGTGACGTTTGCTTTAGCAATAATAGTCTTCTTTGCTGTAACTATTATAGGTTTTATTAGGCATGGTTGGCATTTTTTATCGCTATTTGCGCCTTCAGGGATGAGTATATTTATAGTTCCGTTTTTTGTGGTTATTGAATTGCTTACTTATTTAGCACGTCCTATTACACTTTCTATTAGGCTTGCTGCTAATATGATGGCAGGGCATATCTTGTTAAAAGTGTTAGCAGGATTTGTTATTATGATGGGAGCTGTCTGGGGTTTTATCCCTGTACCATTTATAGTGGTGTTTACAGGAGTAGAAATTTTTGTTGCTATACTGCAAGCGTATATTTTTACTATACTTACTTGCGTTTATTTGAATGATGCAGTTAATTTGCATTAAAATTAATAATTAATTGGAGGATGTATTATGGATGCACAAAGTTTAAAGTTTATAGCTATAGGATGTATGGCTTTAGCAATGTTAGGTGCTGCGCTTGGAATAGGTAATATTTTTTCAGCAGCAGTAAATGCTATTGCACGTAATCCAGAAGCGGAGAATAAAATATTTAAATATGCTTTTATTGGAGCTGGTCTTGCTGAAGCTATGGGTTTGTTTGCTTTAATTTTGGCATTTATTTTAATATTCTTTAAAGCATAAATAGAATATGCCGCAGTTAGATCCTAGTAGTTATTTATCTCAGATTTTTTGGCTTGTGGTAACCTTTATATTATTATATGGGTTATTACATTATATAACTGTTCCAATGATGCAAAAGTTATTGCAGAAACGGCAGGATGTTATAGCAGATAATTTAAAGAAAGCTGAAGAATTAAAGAAAAAAGCTGAATTAATTGAAGAGCAATATAATATATCTATTAAAGAGGCTCATCTTCATTCGGCTAATTTAATTCAGGAAGCTAATAATAAAATTAATAATGAAATGGTTTTACGGTTGCAAGAATTAGATTCAGTTATAAAAGAATATTCACATGTAGCAGAAGAAAGAATGGTAATTCTTAAGCAAGAACTTGCCAAAAATCTTGCTATACAAGCAGAATCATTAACCTCTCTTTTGATTGAGAAGATGGTGGGCTCTAAGCCTGATGTTCAAGAATTACGGCAGATTATTAGTAATATGAAAGGGCATTCATGATAGGAACTCCTGAATTTTGGGTAGCATTTTCATTTGTAGTGTTTGTGATATTAATGATCAAGCCTGCCAAAAATATTCTTTTGACAAAATTGGATGAACGTGCTTTAGAGATAAAAAGAGAGATCAATGAAACTGAAGAATTAAAATTTCAAGCTGAGTTATTATTATCTCAATGTAAAACTAAACAGATGAGTTTGGCATCTGAGCTAGAAAAAATTAATAAATGGGCAGAAGAAGAGGCAGAAGCATTAATTATTGAGAGTCGTAAGAAGTTAGATGAAGAATTATCTAGAAAGAAAAAGCTTGCTGAACAAAAACTTAGTATAGCAGAGAATGAGTTAATAAAAAATTCTTATTCTAATATGTTTACAATAGTCATTAAATCTGTACAGAAATATTTAGAAAATAATCTAAATAATATAGAAATTCAAAATAGTATTTTTGAATCGAGTATTAATTCGTTAAGGAACCAAATGCATTTGGTAAATAAATAGTTCTAATGGCTCAATATTCTGGTGTTGTAGCAATATTACTAACAGCAGGGGTAGGTAATAGACTTGCGTCGTGCATGCCTAAACAATATATAAAAATAGGCAACGTTACTTTACTAGCACATAATATATTATTATTAGAAAAAAGTAATGTAATTAGTGCGATACAGGTAGTAATACATCAAGATCATATTGATTTATATAAACAGGAAATATTAAATTTGCCTTTACAATCTACCAAATTATTACCGGTAGTAATTGGAGGAAATACTAGGCAAGAGTCCTCAAGACTAGGTTTACAAGCTATACAAGATATAAAACCTAAATATGTAATTATTCATGACACTGCACGTCCTTTCTATGATGAGAATTTATTAAATAAGTTGATTGAAGAATTAAAAGATAATAAAGCTGTTATACCTGTATGTAGTATTTATGATACTATAAAGGGAATTGATAGAGAAATAGTAGCTCAAACATTAAAGAGAGATAATATTTATTTAGCACAAACGCCTCAAGCATTTGATTATAGTAGCATAATGATAGCACATCAAAAATGCCAAAATATATCTTGTACTGATGATGCTGAAGTATGTGAAAACGCAGATATCAAAGTAAAAACCATTCTTTCTTCTAGATTTAATTTTAAAATAACAGATGCGCATGATTTAGAAATGGCAAAAATTTTTATGCATAAGCAATATGAAACACGTGTAGGAATAGGATTTGATGTTCACAAATTTGAGAATCAATTGAGTACAAATGGTCAAATTTTTTTAGGAGGAGTGGAAATTCCGCATAACTATAGAATTATAGCACATTCTGATGGAGATGTGGTTTTACACGCGTTATGTGACGCTTTATTAGGATCTATAGGTGCTGGTGATATAGGTGTGCATTTCCCACCTACTGACGATCAATGGAAGGATGTCAGATCTGTCAGGTTTATAGAACATACACTAGAAATGTTACGACATAAGAATGCTACTATTATTAATGTTGACATAATTATTATAGGAGAGACTCCCAAAATTAATCCTTATAGATTAGCAATGCAAAACAAATTAAGTGAAATTTTATCTATTTCTATTGATAGAATTAATATTAAGGCAACAACTACCGAAAAAATGGGATTTACAGGGCGTAATGAAGGGATTGCAGCTCAAGTAATAATAAGTATTAATATATAAGTAATAAAAATTAAGTTATAAAACATAGATATTAAGAAATTAAATTGATTTATGGATATAAATTAATTAACATTTAATTTTTTTAGTTCATACTAATAAAATGTATTTATAACATTATTAATAATAACTATGGATGATAAAGAATCTTTTGTAAGTCTTAATATACCAGTAATTAATATTGCTGAAAATAATGAAAGCAAAAATATATAATATATACCAATGAAAAAGATTATGTAATAGTTGAAGCTTTAACAGCGCATGAGGCTCTAGAAAAGCAAAATATTATTTCACCGTATAAAATTGTCATACCAAATGATAAAAATAAATTTATTATGGATAGTTATAAAAAAGAGCTATAGATATAATTTATATACTAGAAATAGCAATAAGATTTTGCAAAGATTTATATGCTTGTCCGCTGTCTAAAGAATTAGAGGCAAGTAAAATACCATCTTTGATGTTTGATACTTCACCGACGATGAATAAGGCTGCTGCAGCATTTAAGAGGACTATGTCGCGATAAGTATTTTTCTGTCCTTGTAATAATTCTAATAATTTTTTAGCATTGAAAAACATATCTCCGCCCTTAATTTCATCTAAATTTTCCATTATTGGTAATTGATATTCTTCAGGAGTAATAGTAAAGGATTTTGTATTTTTATTTGTTATTTCAATTACATAAGCCTCTCCTGTTAAAGTTAAACTTGCTAGTACATTATGGCTTGATACAATCCATGCTTTGTTATATTCCATATGTTGCATGATCATAGCTAGTTTTTCTGCTATTTCTTTTGAATGTACTCCAATTAAACAATATTTGGGTTTTGCTGGATTACACAAAGGAATAATAAAGTCAAATATAGTGTGTATATCTAATTCATTAACTAAAGATAATATTTCTCGTAAATATGTATGGTATTTACTAATTAACATAAAGCATATGTTTGCTTCTAGCAGTGATTGGGCAGATTTTTTTGGATGTGCATTAATATTCACGCCCAAAATAGGTAATATATCAGACGCACGTATTATAGATGAAGGAATATTATAATTGTCTAATTGTGTAATTATATTGCTGCCGTGTTTTGCAACAGGTATGCCACATCCTGCTACAACAAAGGCGACGGCAGTATATATATTAAGAAAATTATTTGTATGGGGACCTATATTGCAGATATCTATAGTATTATTTGGAGCGAGGATAAAATTAGATTTAGTTCTAAATACATTAATCGCACCTAAAATCTCATCTATGTTAGCGCCTTTTGTTTCTAATGCAACTATAAACGCAACAATTTGTGAAGGTAAGGCGCCACCTGCTAAAATAATTTGGAAAGCTCGTGTGGCTTCTTCTAAAGTTAAGGTTTCTCTTTGTACAGCTTTATTAATATATTTTAATATTTCACTCATGCACCTAATTATATAAAAATATTATGTAACGATTTTAAGCCTTATTACTATAATAATCAATAGTTGAAATATATAATAGTATTTTAATTAATAAAACCTTCCTACAAAAAATGATTGAACATTATATTAATATTACAGTTAGGTGTTGAATTTACCTTGCGGATTTTAATAAATTATGTTAAGTTGGCGCCGACTTTTGGAATACTTTATTTAATTGAGGCATATTTGTGTCAGCATATAGTTATAATGAATTAGTTAGGCGTTATGTCAAATCATTAATAGGTTTAGCTAATAAATCTATTAATGAAGAAGACATTAAAAAGGACTTTAATAATTTATTAAAATTATTTAAGGCAGATTATAAATTATTAAAAATAATAAAATCTCCTGTCGTGCAATGTAATCAATTAATACATTTAATAGAAGAAATATGTAATCAATACAGTTGTAATAATCTGACAAAAAAGTTTTGTATATTACTTGCTAAAAATAGAAGATTGTTTCTGCTTCCAGCGATTATAGAGAAATTTAATCAGCTTATGTTGGATAAGTGTGGCGAAGTATCAATAAAAGTTACTGTAGCTCATTCGTTTCTTGAACAACATGTAGAGTCACTTAAGATAGCATTTGAAAAAGTGTTTACTAAAAAAGTTAATATAATACTGACAATTGATCCAAAAATTTTGGGTGGTGTAGTGGTGCAGTTGGGGTCCAAGATGTTAGATGGATCTTTAAGAAACAAGATAGCTAGATTAAAATCTATCGGTATGGATGCTATTTATACAAATTAATTAGGATGTTTGGAGTTTTTATATGGAAATGTATAGTTCTGAGATTTCAGAAATTTTAACAAAGCAAATCGAAGGTTTTGATAATCAGGCTGAGTTCAAAGAAATAGGACAAGTAATTTCTGTAGGTGATGGGATTGCAAAAGTATACGGTCTTGATATGGTTCAAGCTAGTGAAATGGTAGAATTTGAAGGTGGTATCAAAGGTATGGTACTGAACCTTGAAACGGATAATGTTGGTATAGTAATTTTTGGTGAAGATCGCTTGATTAAAGAAGGAGATATAGTAAAGCGTACTGGAGAAATTGTTCAAGTTCCAACGGGCAGAGGATTGTTAGGTAGAGTAGTAGATGCTTTAGGTAATCCAATAGATGGTAAGGGGCCTTTAAAGGATGTAACATACACTAATGTAGAAGTTAAAGCTCCGGGCGTAATTACGCGCAAGTCTGTGCATGAGCCTGTGCAAACTGGTATTAAATCTATTGATGCTTTAATTCCTATAGGAAGAGGGCAAAGAGAATTAATTATTGGTGATAGACAAACTGGTAAAACAGCTGTTGCTATTGATACTATACTTAACCAAAAGCCAGCCCATAAAGAAAATGATGAAACGAAAAAATTATATTGTGTATATGTAGCAATTGGTCAAAAGAGATCTAGTGTTGCTCAAGTGATGAAGACTTTAGAAGAAAATGGGGCTTTAGAATATAGTATAATAGTAGCTGCTACAGCTTCTGATCCTGCACCTTTACAGTTTTTGGCTCCATATACAGGTTGTGCTATGGGTGAATATTTTCGTGATAATGGTAAGCACGCTCTTATTGTATATGATGATTTGAGTAAGCATGCTGTAGCATATCGCCAGATGTCTTTATTATTAAGAAGACCCCCTGGAAGAGAAGCGTATCCTGGTGATGTATTTTATTTACATTCAAGATTACTGGAACGTGCTGCTAAAATGTCTGATGAAAATGGTGCGGGCTCTTTAACTGCTTTACCTATTATCGAAACTCAGGGTGGTGATGTTTCTGCTTATATTCCTACTAACGTAATTTCTATTACAGATGGACAAATTTATTTAGATACAGAATTGTTTTATAAAGGTGTAAGACCAGCAGTAGATGTAGGATTATCTGTAAGCCGCGTTGGTTCTGCGGCACAGATTAAGGCTATGAAACAAGTTGCTGGTTCAATTAAACTTGATCTTGCTCAATTTAGGGAAATGGAAGCATTTGCACAATTTGGTTCAGATTTAGATGCAACTACTCAACGCTTAATTGCACGTGGTCAAAGATTAACTGAATTGTTAAAGCAAGCACAATACTCTCCACTTGTTGTAGAAGAGCAAGTAGTTGTAATTTATGCTGGGGTGAAGGGTTATTTAGATAAAATATCAATAAAAGATATATTTAGGTTTGAGAAAGCTTTATTGACAGGTATGCGTGCTCATCATCAAGATATACTTATATCTATTCGTAGTGAAGAAAAACTTACAATAGAGAATGAAAATAAATTAAAAGTAGTATTAGAAGAATTTATAAAGAATTTTTCTTAAAAATATTATCAAAATATAGGTTTTCTGCAGAATGGCTAATAACATTAAAGATTTAAAGCTTAGAATTAAAAGTGTTAAATCAACACAAAAGATTACTAGAGCTATGAAAATGGTAGCGGCGGCAAAATTAAGAAGATCTCGCGAAAAACTGGAAATAGCTTTGCCTTATATTACAAAAATGCAAGAAACTATTTTGGATTTATCACAAGCTTCTAATTTTGAGAATAATGCTCCTAAATTATTAGTTGGGACTAGTGAAGAAAAAATTTATTTAGTGATAGTGGTAACGTCTGATCGTGGATTATGTGGGGCATTCAATAGCTCAATTATCAGAGCTACTAAAAAATATATTCAAGAATTAAGAGATCAAGGCAAAGATTATAAGATTTTTTGTATAGGCAAAAAAGGGTATGAAAGCTTAAAGATTGACTACTCTAAAAATATTATTGGCCATACGCTTACCTCGAGTAAAAAAGAGGTTAATTATTCTGATTCAGAACGTATTGCTAATAAAATATTAGCAGCTTTTTCTGCAAGTGAATTTGATGTATGTGTGGTGTTATATAATAAGTTTAAGAATGCTATATCTCAAATAGCAACTATGCAACAATTAATACCTCTTGCTGAGCATGATAGTGGTAATGATTATTCAACAAATAGCCATAAATTATTTGAATATGAGCCTAGTGAAGAAGCAATATTAAATACTCTATTGCCTAAAAATGTCAAAGTGCAATTATATCGAGCATTGCTTGAAAATGCAGCAAGTGAACAAGGTGCACGTATGACTGCTATGGACAATGCTACTACTAATGCTGGAGAAATGATCAAAAACTTAACTTTATTATATAATAGAACAAGGCAGGCAGCTATTACGAAAGAGTTAATAGAAATTATTTCTGGTGCAGAAGCATTATAGTGAGAATAGGCTGCTGTGGAGCTTGTGCGGGTAGAGTGAGCCTACTCTGAGTAAGTAATGACTCTGTACTTAAATTCAAATATTTTTACTATAGTAAATTGATTTGAACTTGCTATAACTCAAAGCTCTCCTACTATTTGTAGGTGTCGCTTGTCGCTCCTAGCCCCAAATACAATTTAATTTACTATATTAATAATTTCCCAAAACGTTAGATTCTGTGCGTCTAATTTGGTACAGATCCTAGACATCAAATTTATGCTCGCTATTGACACTGATGTGCTTTTCATTTAAAACTGAGGACTACACAAATCTTAATATTTTTTAGAGAAAATAATGGAATCTTCATCTAAGCGGTTATCACCTCGCTATAATATAGTAGAAATGGAAGAAAAATGGCGATCTAATTGGGAGCAAACATCATTATATAAATGGGATGAACATGCAGCGCGAGAAGAGAATTTTGTAATTGATACACCTCCTCCAACCGTGTCTGGTATGTTACATATGGGGCATGTATTTAGTTATACGCAAACAGATTTTATTGCTAGATATATGCGTATGATAGGTAAAAATGTATTTTATCCTATGGGATTCGATGATAATGGATTGCCTACAGAAAGATTAGTAGAAAAGCTTAAGAAAGTACGGGCAATTGATTTACCACGTAACGAATTTATAGAAATATGTAAAGAAATTGTATTAGAGGCAGAGAAGGAGTTCCATTTATTATTTAAATCTTTGGCACTCAGTGTTGATTGGTCATTGGAGTATCAAACTATCAGTAATCATTCGCGTAAAATATCTCAACTATCGTTTCTGGATTTAATTCAAAAATCCAGAGCTTATAGACAATTACAGCCTTGTCTATGGGACCCAGTTGATAGAACTGCATTAGCACAAGCAGATCTTGTAGATAAAGAACTATCGAGCCATATGAATGAAATTTATTTTACTACAGAAGATGGAGAAGAATTAATTATAGCTACTACAAGACCAGAATTATTGCCAGCATGTGTAGCTGTATTTTATCATCCTGAAGATATGCGTTATAAGCATTTGCAGGGCAAGCATGCTGTGACCCCTTTATTTGAAATGAAGGTACCAATAATAGCTGATAACAAAGTAATACCAGAAAAAGGTACGGGTTTAGTGATGTGTTGTACTTTTGGTGATATATCAGATATAGAGTGGTGGAAAATATATAAATTACCAGAGCGTGTTATTATAGATCACAGTGGAAGATTAACTAATTTAGACAATATAAAATTTGCTGATAGGCTTATAGGATTAACTATTAAAGAAGCTCGTAAAGTAATGGTAGAGTTATTACAAGAGTATGGAAAATTTAAAACACAAATAGAAATTGTACATTCAGTAAAATGTGCTGAACGTTCAGGAATGCCTATTGAAATACTATTGACGCCACAATGGTTTATAAAGATTTTAGATATAAAAGAAAAATTATTAGAGCGTTCAGGAGAATGTAACTGGTATCCTGGATATATGAAAACACGTTTGGATAATTGGATTAAAGGTTTAAATTGGGACTGGTGTATAAGTCGCGGTCGATATTTTGGAGTCCCTTTTCCGGTGTGGTATTCAAAACGTGTGGGAGAAGAAGGAAAAGTTATAGTGGCTGATTCGGAATCTTTGCCTGTAGATCCATTAATAGATTTACCAAAAGGATATGCACGGGATGAAGTAGAGGCAGAACAAGATGTAATGGATACATGGGTTACCAGTGCTTTATCGCCACAACTTAATAGCTATGCTATAAATGATGAATTTGCAATAGACCTAACAAGGCATAGCAAACTATTTCCTGCTGACCTCCGGCCTCAAGCGCATGAAATTATACGTAGTTGGGCTTTTTATACTATTGTTAAAGCAGAATTACATGCAGAAACTGTGCCTTGGAAAAACTTAATGATTAGTGGTTGGTGTTTAGCTGCTGATAAGACTAAAATGTCTAAATCAAAGGGTAATATAGTAACTCCAGCTAAACTTATAGTAGAGCAGGGAGTTGACGTAATACGTTATTGGGCTTCTACATCAAAATTGGGTGCAGATACTGCATATTCAGATGATATATTTGCTATAGGGAAAAAATTAATTAATAAAATATGGAATGCCTCCAATTTTGTTTCGTTGCACATTCATGACCTAGATAAATGTAATAAAGAACTAATTACTGAGACTATAGATTTATGGATTATAAGTCGTTTATATAAAACTATTGAGCGAGCTTCTTTAGAATTCAATAAATTTGAATATAGTGATGCTCGTGCAGCTATAGAAGAGTTTTTTTGGAAAGATTTTTGCGATAACTACTTAGAATTAGTAAAAGTAAGAGCTTATAATAAGGATATTAGCGCAATTAATAGCTTATATCTTTGTTTAAGTACTATATTGAAGCTGTTTGCACCTTTTTTACCGCATGTTACTGAAGAAATTTATAATAATTTATTTCAAGAAACTTCGATACATATACGTGGTAGTTGGCCACAACTAGCAGAATATATATATAACGAAGAAGCGGAACAAATTGGCATAGCTTGTATAGGAATACTTAATGTTGTACGGAAAGTAAAAGCTGAACAAAACTTATCATTAAAAGCTACTATAGAACAACTTAATATAACTATTAATAATCATAATACTATTAAGTTAATTGCAGTATTAGATGATTTAAAGAATGTTACTAATGCTAAGGAAGTAAATATATTGTCAGAAATTACTGATCACTGCATTATCACAGAAGATGCATTGTATAAAGTACAAATTTTAAATGAATGAATATTAAATATGCGTTATATAGATATAATGAAAGCCTTGTTAGTTGCAGTTTTATGGGGAGGGAGTTTTGTTGCAGCTAAATTAGTATTAGAGTATTTTCCTCCTATATTTTCTATGGTTATTAGATCTATAATAGTTATTTCAATATTATTGTCCTTTGTAGGGTTACCTAATATTTCTTTAAAAAAAGTATTGTGTATGTCCTTTAGTTATAACATAGGGCATATGGTATTGCTTTATTTAGGTATAAAGTTAGGGCTTCCAGTATCTGCTGCAGTTATAGCTACCCAAATGCAGGTACCTATCACTAGTATTCTTAGCATAATTATACTGAAAGAAAAGATGCATTTAAAGCAAGTAATAGGTATGCTGATATCGTTTATAGGAATAGTTATAATAGTAGGGCATCCTAGTATAATGGATAAAATATTTCCTTTTATGATTGTTATTATAGCTGCCTTCTTTTTTGCTTTATTTAATATACAAATAAAGCAAGTAGGTAATTTGAATATTCTTTCCTATATATTATGGTCTTCTATATTAATATTGCCACAACTTATGATATTATCGTATATATCAGAGCCAATAAGCTGGTCGTCAATTTTTATTGCAGATGTTAAGCTTTGGTTATCTATAGCATATATCTCAATGGTTAATATAATAGCATTTTTATTATGGATTTCTTTATTAAAAATTTATCCAGTGAGTCTTGTAATGCCCTTTGCTTTATGTATACCAGTGTTTGCAATTTTAGGCTCAGCATTAATTTTATCAGAGTACATATCTTGGCATCTTATAATAGGTGGTACAATTACTCTTATAGGAGTAGCTATTATTACTATAAAATTTACTAATCTAACTCGTTACCAATCTACATGAATTATTAGAGAGCTATTTTTTCAAAGATTATCATCAACGCTAGTGTGAAGGGTTATCATCTAGTTATATGAGTGTTGGATTTGGTAGTTTTAAGTAGTTTTACTTTATCAGGAGGAGCTTTATCTATTGGGGGAATATCAAATTTTTTATTTTTTAATACATTTTTGTACATATTTTTAGCATTGTTATCAGCATTTTTATTTGATAATTGTGGTGATTTTTGACTCAAATTAGCTTGTGAAAATGTGTATAATTTTTGAGTTATAGTAAATTAAGTTGATAAAGACATGATATATGATATATTAAAAAGCTCATAAACCCAAAACAGTAGAAGCAATGGCATATTCCTTAGATTTACGTAAAAAAGTAATTCACTATGTTAATAAAGGTTATACCAGAGAAGAAGCTGCAAGAATTTTTGGCATAGGTGAAAGAACAATTTATAGATGGTTATCGAGATCGAAATCCGGGAATTTAGCAGCCACACGAGCAGCTAAGCCATGGAAGAAGCTTGATCCAATCAAATTATTAAACGAGGTGTCTAAAAACAGCAATTGGCTATTATCTGATTTTGCAAAGGTTTTTAATGTGTCTACAGCTGCTATCTGTTTGGCATTCAAGACTTTGGGGATCACACGAAAAAAAAGACCACACTCTATCGTGAACGGGATGAAGCAAAACGGCAATTATTTTTGGCAGCTATCGCAAACTATAAAGCGGAAGATATAGTTTATATTGATGAGAGTGGAATTGATAGCTATTTGTACTATTCTTGGGGATACAGTCTCAGAGGAAGTAAAGTTTATGGTGATATCTCAGGTAAAAAACATGATTGAGAAAGCTTTATTGCAGGTAAGGTTGGGAAGAAAATTATTGCGCCAATGTGTTTCAAGGGCACATGTAATACAGAAGTTTTTAACGAGTGGGTTAGTCAGTGTTTGGTGCCCGAACTAAGATTTGGTCAAGTTGTAATACTTGATAATGCAACGTTCCATAAGTCAGCTAGAACTAGGAATTTAATAGAAGATATAGGCTGTAAACTTTTATTCTTACCACCTTACTCTCCTGATCTCAACCCAATTGAAAAATATTGGGCTCATTTAAAAGCTAAAATCAAACCTATCATTACTAATTTTAATAACCTTAGCGATGCTATTGATTATGGCTTCTCTATGCCATTCTCAACTTAATTGACTATACATATGCACCGCCGAACATTGCAGCAAGTGCAACAGGAATACCAACAGTTGGCGTGGTGAGAGCCACAGCTAAGCCTAAAATCGCTCCTGCTACAGAAGAAATTTTATTACTTTTAGAAAGATTATCTTGATTATTTCTGAGCTTTTCAGCTAATTTTGTAGCCAATGTTTCCGACATTACAAAACCAGTTGCTGCTAAAAAGGGTACCATAAATATAGCGCCTGGTCCAAATGAAAAACCAACTATACCAGCGCTAATAGCACCTATAACACGAAATGCAGTTGTCATTTGTTTAGTGCTAAAAGGAATATTATTTTTAAAAGTTTGTTCTGTGTTTTTTCCTTCTACAAGCATGCTATTAATAATATATTGGTTAATAATTACATAAAAGTACTATGTTACTTTATATAAGTTAATTTTTAATTAAAATATTTTATATAATTATGTTGATTTTAATTCGTCTTATAGGGAGGTTAATTGTTAGGATAATGTATATAGTAAAAAACATTTGAATTTGCGTACGGCGTCGATCAATGCTCACCTTAACAATTAGTAGGCTTTGTTCCTCATTCCTTGTATCAAACTTAAACTGTTTTTACTATAGTTGACGAAGATCAATGCTCTGAAGATATAATTAGCAGATGCATCACTCTTTGCTAATCTAACCAAAAGTAGGTTTAGCTCGTCCTTCCTATCTGCTAAGGAAGCTGAAAAACTATAGTGATGATCCTTATAATAATGCAAAAAAAAGCATTCGTGAATATATGCTTATTCGTCGCTCATAGAGAAACAAAAGGGTTAAAGTATTTATGTTGGGACAGGATACAAAAATATAAATTATTTAATAAAAAAAAGGCTATAAACCTTTGGCTAATAACCTTTTATATATGCAAAAAAACAAAATTATACAGCTGTTTTCTTAAAGAACACCAGCTGCTTTCATTAATTTTTCTACACGTTCACTTGGTTTAGCACCAACACCTAACCAATACTTTATACGATCAGCTTTAAGAACTACCCTGTTAGGGTGATCATTGGCTAATAAAGGTTCGTATGTGCCTAATTTTTCTATAAAATTACCATCGCGAGGAGCTTGAGAATTAGCGACAACTACCTTATACATAGGTCTTTTTTTTCTCCCAGCTCGCGCTAAACGTATTCTTGTTGCCATAAATCAATTCCAAATTAAGATTTTAATCTTTCTTCTTTAAATTCAACATGCTTCCTAATTTTAGGATCATATTTTTTAAAGGAGAGCTTTTTAGTAAGTTTTTTGGGGTTTTTCTTTTTTACATAGAAGAAACCAGTACCAGCTGTACTTACCAATTTTATTAGAATAATGTTCTTTTTTGCCATTTTAAATATTTATTTTAATGATATCAATAATTTCTATTTACTACTAGTAAAGATCCTGCTTAAACTACACTTTCATAAAATTAAGTCAAGTATAAAATTAATAAAATTAGGAATATAATTATGAATAATTCCAAAATTCGTAAAGCTATTTTTCCCGTAGGTGGACTAGGTACAAGGTTTTTGCCGGTTACAAAAGCTATGCCCAAAGAAATGTTGCCTGTGGCCAATAAACCTTTAATACAATATGCATTTGAAGAAGCAATCAATGCAGGTATAGAACAATTTATTTTTATTACTGGCCGTAATAAAAATGTGCTTAACAACCATTTTGATCATTCATATGAATTGCAGAATATATTAAATGAACAGGATAAGGAAAAAGAATTGTCTTTAACATGTGATTGGATGCTTGAAGCTGGGCACATTGCATTCGTTAGGCAGCAGGCTCCTTTAGGGCTTGGACATGCTATTTGGTGTGCAAGACATTTTATCGATAATGAACCATTTGCAGTATTACTTGCAGATGAAATGTTGATGGTAGAAGGAGGTTTTTTAAAACAAATGTGTAACTTTTATCAAAAGTTAGGCGATAATATTATCGCCGTAACTGATATAGATCCAAATACGGCATCAAGTTATGGTATAGTTTCTCCTGAATATGACGATGGTACGATAATAAAAATACAGAATATGATTGAAAAACCTAAAATGGGAGAAGCACCATCTAACATAGCAATTACAGGGAGATATATATTACAGCCAGAAATATTTAATTATTTAGAGCATGCTATTAAAGGCGTAGGAGGAGAAATACAATTAACAGATTCTATGCAAAAACTGCTTACCAAACAATCATTTTATGGATTACGATTTAAAGGAGCAAGATTTGATTGTGGTAATCAACTTGGTTATTTAGAAGGGAATATTGCATATGCATTGCAAGATATTTCTAAGCGTCCGGCTATATTAGCTATGTTAAATAAATATATAAATCAAGGTATAAAAAATGATTAAGATAGGAATATTAGGTACAGGATATGTAGGATTAGTAACAGGTGTAGGCTTAGCAGAGCTAGGCTTAAGTGTGGTATGTATAGACCATGATGAAGAGAAAATTCAAAAGCTCTTGAAAGGTGAGATGCCTATTTATGAGCCAGGCCTTGAGGAGTTAGCAGTAAAAAACTTTCAGGCTGGGAGATTATTCTTTACTACTAAATTATCTGAAGTAATTGAAGGAATCGAAGTATTATTTATAGCAGTAGGTACACCTGCAGGCACTGATGGAATGCCTGATTTATGCTATATTGAGCAAGTGATAGAAGAATTAAAATCTATTTTAACTAAAGATATTATATTAGTAATAAAATCTACTGTACCAGTGGGTACTAATACTAATATACGTCAGCAATTACAGACTAGCTCCTATAAATGCCATTTAGTTTCTAATCCAGAATTTTTACGAGAGGGCTATGCTATACATGACTTTATGTATCCATCACGTATAGTGATAGGAACGGTATCAGAGGAAGCACGTAAATTTATGCTCAATATATATAGTTATTTTAGTAACCATAATATACCTATTGTTTGTACCACTCCTGAAACTGCTGAG
Source organism: Rickettsiales bacterium Ac37b (assembly GCA_000746585.2). Lineage (NCBI taxonomy): Bacteria > Pseudomonadati > Pseudomonadota > Alphaproteobacteria > Rickettsiales > Rickettsiales bacterium Ac37b. Next base: position 587,507 of record CP009217.2, on the reverse strand, counting down.
TTAAGTAAATATGCCTCAAATAGTTTTCTTGCCACTAAAATTGCATTTATTAACGAAATGGCAAATTTATGTGAAGAGTTGGGTGCAGATGTCCAGGAAGTAGCCCATATTATGGGATTAGACGAACGTATAGGTAGTCAGTTTTTACAGGCTGGACCAGGGTTTGGCGGCTCATGTTTTCCTAAAGATATAATGGCGCTAAATACAATGGGTAAAAAATTGTCTTTAGATAATCATATTATTGAATCAGTAATAAAATCTAATAATATGCGTAAAAAATATTTATCTAAAAAAATTATCGATATTGCATCAAATAAAAAAATTGCGTGTCTTGGCTTAACTTTTAAAGCAGGCACGGATGATATACGTGATAGTTCTGCAATTGATATTATTAAAGAACTTTTATCATATAATTTAAAACTTAACTTATATGATCCAGAAGGTATGGATAATGCAAAAAAATTTATAAATAACTTGAATGTTTTTTGGGCAGATAGTGCTATGCAAGCCATCAGTAATGCTGAAGTAATAGTTATTTTCACAGAATGGGCAGAATTCAAAAACATCGATTTTAAGTCTTTATCAAATCGTAAAGTTAAGCCTATTATTATAGATCTACGTAATTTACTTGATCACGTAGAGCTTATAACATTAGGTTTTGAATATTATGGAGTAGGAAAATAATATGGAAATTTAATATATCGCAAAGGCAATTTAAATTTTACTATATTGCTTAGATACTAATTGGCGCTATGCATATCTTGCTTCTTATAGCATTTTGAAAGGCTTTGACTATATTTCTTGATTTGAATATATGCATAACTCTTCGCTAACCTAACATTCGCTTATCATTCCTCTCTGCTAAGGAAGCTGAAAAAATTATATATGTTTGTTATAGTAAATTAAGTTGATAAAGACATGATATATGATATATTAAAAAGCTCATAAACCCAAAACAGTAGAAGCAATGGCATATTCCTTAGATTTACGTAAAAAAGTAATTCACTATGTTAATAAAGGTTATACCAGAGAAGAAGCTGCAAGAATTTTTGGCATAGGTGAAAGAACAATTTATAGATGGTTATCGAGATCGAAATCCGGGAATTTAGCAGCCACACGAGCAGCTAAGCCATGGAAGAAGCTTGATCCAATCAAATTATTAAACGAGGTGTCTAAAAACAGCAATTGGCTATTATCTGATTTTGCAAAGGTTTTTAATGTGTCTACAGCTGCTATCTGTTTGGCATTCAAGACTTTGGGGATCACACGAAAAAAAAGACCACACTCTATCGTGAACGGGATGAAGCAAAACGGCAATTATTTTTGGCAGCTATCGCAAACTATAAAGCGGAAGATATAGTTTATATTGATGAGAGTGGAATTGATAGCTATTTGTACTATTCTTGGGGATACAGTCTCAGAGGAAGTAAAGTTTATGGTGATATCTCAGGTAAAAAACATGATTGAGAAAGCTTTATTGCAGGTAAGGTTGGGAAGAAAATTATTGCGCCAATGTGTTTCAAGGGCACATGTAATACAGAAGTTTTTAACGAGTGGGTTAGTCAGTGTTTGGTGCCCGAACTAAGATTTGGTCAAGTTGTAATACTTGATAATGCAACGTTCCATAAGTCAGCTAGAACTAGGAATTTAATAGAAGATATAGGCTGTAAACTTTTATTCTTACCACCTTACTCTCCTGATCTCAACCCAATTGAAAAATATTGGGCTCATTTAAAAGCTAAAATCAAACCTATCATTACTAATTTTAATAACCTTAGCGATGCTATTGATTATGGCTTCTCTATGCCATTCTCAACTTAATTGACTATAGATAAATTGATAATTAACATTAAAAAGTTAAATAATATAGAAAAAAATTTAATTTTGTAAACGCTTGTAGCACTTAATATTTAACTTGTTATTAATATGCCTATAATACTATTTATTAATATAGTTAATAAATATGTTTTTATTTGAGGATATATTATGGCAGTCAAATATGAGAATAAAAAATTGATTAGTCTAAGTGACAAAGCAATTGATATTGCACAAAAATATACAAATATTTTACATAAATATAACATAGGTAAAATCAGTTCTAATAAAGTGGAAGAAATACTTAAAAAAAGAGATGACGCTATTTTGTCGCTAGAGACACCGTTAGTAATTGGAATAGCTCGAGATAGCGTGATAAATTGGAAGAAATGGATAGATACTTATGCTCATATATTAAAACATAGTCCATCTTCAGAACAAACGACAAAAAACCAAACAGATTTTGTTCAGCGATTACAAGACCGTAATAAGGAATTTGTCCAATTGCACGATAATATTAAAAATAAATTTTTTCAACGCTCTTTTGATTTTTACAGAACAAGGCCTGGTAAAGATAAAAATCAAAAAGAACAAAAACTGAATGAAATTGTATCACATATTGCTGTTTCAATTACAGAAAAAGCATATAGTATAAGCCCTAATTTAGGTAGCATAGATAAATTATTTGATGAAACTACCCAAAAAAATATCGATACCTTATTACATAAAGAGTTCGATAGACATAGCTCAAGAGGTGCTATAATTAAAAAAATAGAAGCCATTATAAAAGAACGTGCTGTTGAATATAGAAAAGAAAATTTAAAATCGTCTATTAATATAATATCATCCCAATATCAAAAATCACCTACTTCTACGATTCAGACAGATAAAAAGCAAGTAAGTGATGAACATATAGCGCTTCAAAATAATGTTAAGCATAGAGAAGTTCCTGCTTCTAGTTTTAGAGAAAATAATGAAAATAAAAGTATGACTATGCAGAATAAGGAATATTCTGGGATCAAACCTATTCGACCTGCACCGCCTCTACCAACTATAAGTAAGAATAGTAGCATTGCTGAAAAAAGAGCGTCTCAGTCTTCGGTAAGTTCATTACAACGTCCAACTACTCCCCCACCACCTCCTCCAGGAGTTATAAATGCATTAAGTTCTGGTAAGGTACCACCTGCTCCCCCACCACCTTTGCAACAGCAAACAAGCTCAAGTCGTGCTAATTTGTTGGACGAAATTCACAAAGGTAAAACCCTTAAGAAAGTAGATCAAATAAGTGGAGATGCAAATTGGGGTAAAAAAGAAGATATCGGTTCTCAAACTAGTTCTCCTAAGACAAAAGAAGCGCCGCAAGGAATTATGGGAGCTATAGCAAAAGCAATCGATACAAGAAGAAGAGAAATGGGTTATAATGAACATAATTCAAATATTACAGAAGTAGAGCAGGCTGACTGGGAGAACGATAAAGCTAGCTTGCAATCTTCAGGGTATGGATCTCGAAAGAGCTCCACTTCAGATATTCCCGAAGAAATACAGAAAAGAGCAAGCAATATAGTGAGTGATATTAAAAAAATTAAATCACCGCCAGAGCAAGAGCGGCCAAAAAATGAGAAGGGACCATCAAGGTAATGATTAAAATTTAATAAGGTAGAAATAAGGTATGTGTAGTAAATTAAGTTGTATTAGGTACAGCGTCTACTATACATGCCTATATTTTTTATTCCAAAATAATTTGGAGGAGATATGGTTAGTGATAAACGTCTTATAAAGTTGCTAAAGAGAGCAAAGAAAATCTCCCAGCTATATATTGAATTATTACAAAAGTCAGGTTCAAAAATCGAGAATAATTCTCGAAAGATAGACTTGCTAAAATCTAAAAGAAATAAGGCCATATCTAATTTAGAAATTCCTTTTATCCTTGCTATTTCGAATCAAGATAATCAATCAAGAGATTGGCGTGAGTTACTATCTAATAATGCAGAATTTTTTACAGAGAATGCAACTAAGTATTCTAAAAAAAGTAAGAGTGATTTTATCGATAGAATTTTAGTGCATAGTAATGAGTTACGTGCATTTAAAGAAAATTTAAAAGAGAAGTTATTTGTTAAGGGCGCGCATGGTAAAAATCAACTAGCATATGATGATAAAAAAATAGATGATCTTATCAAATTAATAACTAATTCTGTTGCTGAAAAAATATTGAAAATAGATAAGACGAAAGGTAATCTTGATAGGTTTATTGATATGGTAACTATAGAAAAAGTTAATAATTGCTTAGTAATGGAACTTGAGAAGCATAATTCTCAAAATAATATTATGTATAAAATAAATAATATTATACAAAAACGTTATAAAGAATATAAGCGCGCATATACAAATGCGCCTGATTTGGTAGATGTCCATAAAGAAAAACAAAATATAGAAACTGATTTAAGATCAAACATTCAAAAAACTAAATCAATGCCTGTATTAAAAGATATAGAGCAAGGTATTACTGAGTTAGATAAAGTTAAAAAGAATAAGATAGTTAAAGCTAGAGATAAGGCTCTGCCTTCTGTCGTAGAAGAAAATAAAAAATCTGCAACAGCAACGATAAAAAGGCCTAAATCACTACTTGCATTAAAAAATGCCGAACAAGATTCTGCTGATCCAGATAAAGTTAAAAAGAATAAGACAGTTAAAGCTAGAGGTAAAGCTATGTCTTCTGCAGTAGAAGAAAATAAAAAATCTGCAACAGCAATGATAAAAAGGCCTAAAATAAAACCAAGCAGTAAATTATCTTATCCTAAAAAACGGGGGTTCTTAGAAGATTTCATAGCAGACTTACAAAATGATAAAAGGCATCAAGTGAAGCAATCATCTGATATTATACCAGCTAGGGTTAAAAAAGAGGTAAAAGAAGTAAAAACAGTGGACAACCAAAATAAAAGAATACGCAGCAAATAGAATATTCATCTAAATAAGCCTGTATCTAGATGAATAAATTATTTAATTTCATGTTTGATTAAAAATAAATATGAAATTTCTTTATTGAGGATTACTCTCCACGATTTTAATATAATATTTGCACTCCTATACAAAAATAATTAATGTTTATATTATAAAATACGATATTAATTAATATGAATTTTTTTAATACAAGATTTAGATAGTTATTTGTGAAGCGATAGTTTAAATAAAAGGTTTTAGTTGTAATATATTTAAACTATACTCTAATTTATATGATATAAATAATTAAAAATATTTTAAGTGTAGAAAAGGTTTTGGTTGTGAAAAATATATGTAAGAAGTTAATGATATCAATATTAATCTTCCTAGCTATGTTTTCACTTCTTGCTTCATTTTTATTATTTAAACTTTATAAAGAACCGGTATCTTTAGTGTGGGTGAAAAATTATATTACTAATAAGTTACACGATAATCATATTAATGTACAAATATCAGATATAAGTCTTATCTTAGATAAAGCTCAGAAAATACTGACGTTAAAAATTACGGATATGAATATCTCAGATTTAGATAATAAAAAATTTATAGTTAATATGCCTACTATACAATTGGACTTTGGTACTAAATCAGATATAGCTTGGTTCTTTAGGAAAGTAAATGTTATTTCCCCTCGGCTATACGTTGATATTACAAAAGCTAATATATATTCTCTTTTTAAAAAACAAAATTATAATGCTTCTAGCTATAATATTTTATTATTCAAATTTTTTACTGAGCTGTTAGTTCAAAATGGCAAAATTGAATTTGCTAATGAAAATCGTATTATGAGTGTTAATGCAAGCTTTCTTAATCAATCTCTAGATAATATATTTAAGATGTTAGCTGAGATCCATATTGATAATGCAGTATTAAAATCAAATATATCTATCCATGACAATGATACTACTGAATATAATCTGCAAGGTGCTAATATACCTTTATCATTAATCACCAAGATTATGAATGGCTATGATAATTTTAATGATACCCAAATATTATTAAAATCTTTAAATATTCAAAGTACTATATCACCCAGTAAAGCAATTGATATAGAAAATGCAGATTTACAGTTTAGTAATGGTGGCTCTGTGCATATCAGAAAGGATATGAATTCTAAAAAAAATTCTGAGCTCAAAATTACTATAGCTAATTTCCCTATTGAATATTTAAAACATTTGTGGCCCGATTGGATAGGTAGCCAAGCCAAACAATGGACAGTATCACATCTATTTTCTGGCACAATAATGCGAGGTACTTTATGGATTGATTTATGTTCCTTCCAAAAGAAATGTGCAAAAAATATAATACCTAAAGGACAATATAAGCCCAAAATGCCTTTAGGGATGTTGCGTATAGAAAATGTAGATTTAACATATTTAGAAGGATATACTCCTATAGAGAAAATTTATGGAACAATTTCACTTGATGAGCAGGGTGTATTAGTGAATGGTATGAGCGGTATAATAGGTCAGTCTTCTTTAAGTAAAACGCTAGTACGGATTCCATATGCTATAGAAAATACTAATAATATTACAATAAAAGGGCAAGTGGAAGGTCCTATTATAGATTTAATTTCTTTTATTCCTGAAGATAATATTGATAAAGCTGCTAAAGATAATATTAACCTCAAAGAGGTTAAAGGTAGCGCTTTTACTGATGTAAATATAAAAATACCTATGCAAGATGATATAAGTTTTCAAGATATAATTTTTAATATTAATTCAAAATTAACTGATATAAGTTTAGAGAAATTACCTAATAATGCATATCTAGATAATGGACAATTAACAGTTATATTTAATGGTAAAAAAGCAGAACTATTAGGACAAGCTAAACTTGATAAAAATCCCATTGAGATTAATTGGGTAGGATATATAGAACCCAATTCAGAATACGATACTATCCTCAAAGTAAAAACGGAGATTCATGCTGAAAATGCCCAAAATTTTACAATATTTGATGAAGAGGTAATTAAAGCAGGTAAGATAATAGTTAATACTAATATAACAGCTAAGAATAATAAATCTAATCTTGACATAGAGATAGATTTAAAAAATGCCGAATTTACAGTGGCTGCAATAGGATTTAAAAAAGATCTTGGAGATCCAGTAACAGGTGTAATTAATGCTTATATTGAAAATGAAAATACTATAACTGTAAAGAAATTCTTAATTAAAGGAAAAAATATATTAATTAATGGTCAAGGTGAAATTGATAAGGCGTTATTGTTACCGAATAAATTATATTTTGATCAAATAAGATTTTTAAATAATGATTTCATGGCTGAATATACGAATTCTAATCATGTAGTAGTATTAAATATCAAAGGTAGATCATTAGATTTAAACCAAATAGATTTTGATAAAATTGCACAAGATAAGAATAGGGGTGAATTTAATGCTATGAATACTCGTATAAAATTGGATCAGGTATATATGAAGAATGATGTTCTATTTCATAATGTAGATGCCTCACTAGAATGTAATATGGATAATTGTAAAGCAGGTTATTTTTTTGCTAAAATGGGAAAAGATAGTTACAATTATTTAAAAATTAGATTAACGCCTAAAAGTTTTGCAGAATCTATTTTAACCCTTGAAGCAGATAATGCATCCTTAGTATTAAATGCTTTTAATATATACCAGAATATTAAAAATGGTATATTGCTTGCGTACCATACTAAGCACTATGATAAACAAAATACAAACTCTATATTTAAGGGTAAAATATTAATGCAAGACTTTATTGCTATCAAAACTCCAGTGTTAGCAAAATTGCTTACTTTCAGTTCATTGCCTGGCATAGTAAGGCTACTCGGTGATAACCATATACCATTTAAGGAGCTTACTAGTGATTTGCAGTTTAAAGAAAACGTACTCAGAATTTATAATGGGAATGTAATTGGTAGTGAATTAGGATTAACAATGGAAGGTTATGTTGATTTAGCTAATAAAAAAATTAATGTAGAAGGCACAATAGTACCAGAATTTTATTCCTTAAATCGTACGTTAGCTTCATTACCCTTAATAGGACAAATTATAACTGGTAGTAAGAAAAGTAAAGGAGTTTTCGCTGCTAATTATAGTATTACAGGAAATTTAAGTAACGTAAAGACTTCTCTTAATCCAATATCTTTATTTACTCCAGGCTTTTTAAGAGGCATTTTCAACGTATTCAAGCACAATAAACTTCATCCCCAACCCTAGGGGGCTATGTGTACACAAAATTTTTTAATAGAGTGATTGACCATACTCACGATTTATAATAAAACTGCTTTTTCACCATAATCATTATATTAATAAAAATATTATTAATATTGTTATTAGATATACAAATTTTAGACATACTTTTACATGCGATGAAATTAGAACATAATAAAATCAGGTTTATATGAATGAACAGAAGTCTATTAAGCTTTCGTTGGCTAATACTCGTAAAATGATGGCAAGGCTTGCTGCAGTACAAGCTGTGTATGCGTACGAAATTAATAATGTGGACAATTTGCATTTAATGCAACTATTGAATAATTATTTTGATAAAGAATTTAGAGAAAATGAGTTAAATATTCAAGGTGAAGATTTAATACCCGACAAAGAATTTTTTACAGTATTAATGAATAACACAATAAAAGAACAAGAGTTATTAGATGATATAATAACACAATATTTAACAGAAAGTCGTAGGTTAAATCAATTAAGCCTGGTATTAAAATGTATTTTAAGAGTAGCGATTTGTGAACTGAAGTTTATGTCCGAAACTCCACAAAAGGTAGTAATTAATGAATATACAAATATTGCACATGCATTTTATGAAGATATTGAAGCAGGATTTGTTAATGGTATATTAGATAAAATTATAATAGATATGGAAGAGCACAATACTTCTATATAAATAGAAATTTACTATAATATTGTTAAGAAGTTTATGAAAGATAGGTTAGTGTTGAATGCGAATGAAAAATCTGAGCTTGCTGTATATATTCATTGGCCATTTTGTGTATCTAAGTGTCCATATTGTGATTTCAACAGTCATGTTAGAGATAGTATAGAACATGAAGAGTGGTTAAAGGCCTATTTAGCAGAAATAGAATATTTTACTGAAATATTACATAACTCCAGGATCAAAACAATTTTTTTCGGTGGGGGTACTCCATCATTAATGCCTCCAGTAATTGTGTCTAAAATTCTTGATAAGTTAGTGAAATTTGCATCTTGCAACGAAGAAGTAGAAATCACCTTAGAAGCAAATCCTTCATCAGTTGACAGGAAAAACTTTTATGATTTTAAGCAAGCTGGGGTTAATAGGTTATCACTTGGTGTACAAGCTTTAAATGATCAGGATTTATTATTTCTAGGGCGTAAACATACCATGAAAGATGCGTTAAGCGCCATTGATTTGACTTCACAAATTTTTAGTAATTTTTCATTTGATTTAATTTATGCAAGACCAGAGCAAACTCTAGAGAATTGGCAAATAGAGTTGGAAATAGCCCTTACTATGGCAAGTAACCATTTATCTTTATATCAATTAACTATAGAAAAAGGTACAGCTTTTTATAATCAGTATAAAAATAAACAATTTATTATGCCAGATGATGATTATGCTGCAGATATGTATCAATTAACTAGGGACTTAGCAGGTGCTAGTGGATTTATGCCTTATGAAATTTCTAACTACGCACTCTCTGGAAAAGAATGTGAACATAACTTAATGTATTGGCGCTATCAAAATTATTTGGGTATAGGCCCAGGCGCCCATAGTAGAATTAATGGTAAAGCTATTATGATGACCCATAGCCCAGAAAATTGGCTAAATCAGGTATTAGAACAGGGTCATGGTATACAAAGCCTTGCTGAATTAACAATCTTAGAGCAGCTAGATGAAATGTTGTTAATGGGATTACGATTATATGAAGGAATAAAATTAAGAGAATTCCAAGATAGATTTAGTAAAAATATTAGCCAATTGTTAAACCAAAACATTTTAGATTATTTATGTGATGAACATTTATTACATATTGATCAAACTCATATACGTGCTACCTCTAAGGGATTGTTATTGCTTGATCGTATTATTCCATTATTAAAGCGGTGATATAGTTTTCATAATTTTATGTAGAGCTATTGTCTATCCATAATTTAAATTATGGTATCTTAATTTGAATTAGCATAGCAGCTAGCTCATCGCAAGCAGTACTAAGATGTATAAAACATTTGAATTTGCCTGCGGCGTCGATCAATGCTCACTTAGCAATTAGTAGGCTTTACTCCTCATTCCTTATATCAAACTTCAACTGTTTTTCTATATATGTTGCTCCTTGATCCTATCTTCTAAGAAAGCTGAAAATATTATACTTCCTTAATGTAATATATTGGTTTTGCTTTATTTTAATCACCTTTTATAACATTTTTACTGACATACAGCATCACGCCTTATATTTAATTATTAATATATTAAATATTATAGAAATTATTAAAGGTTAATATATATTTAGAGATATATTGACAATTATTAATAAAAAGAGTATTAATTTAACATTAAGAATTAATAAATATATATACATTAGGTTAAATATGGTTAAAGATCTTATATCAAAAATACCATTTAAAGGCATAGCTAAGACTTTCATATTTGGTACTCAGTTGCAATTACCGTGGCAGCCAGTTCTTCAGTCAGTAGAAATGGGTTTAGTGGAATCATTAGGTGGAACAGGAGCATTTTTAGCATCTTCTGCTATATGTTTAACTGCTATTCATGTAACTACAGAAGTAGTAGTAGAAGGAAGCATATTTATTGGGCAGAAGGTAGTTGAAGGAGTGAAAAGTTTTTCTACCTCTTTAGTTAAGAATGAAAATGAGGCTAATCCAGTAATAGAACCTATTATAAACATGGAACATGATTATCCTATCATAGAAATAGGAATTGAGGCAGAGGGGCAGAGAAAGAATTTAGAACATGCATCTCTTAAAACTAGCGATCTGATTGATATGCCTATTCCAGAAGGGGTTAGTAATGAAGATCCAGTATATGATCCAGACCATGAAGTTCAAATAAAAAGTGTAAATATTAGTTCTAATGATGCCATAACTCAAGGAACAGGGAATAGTAATTTACACGTAATTGAAAATATTATCAGATCAGAAAGTTTGACTAATAGTCATGTAGAAAGAGTAGGTAAAAAAAGAAAGAATTATAATAGAAGTGATGATAGCCCTATAGAAAGAACAGGTAGAAAAAGAAATAAAAATGATGAACAATTTAAGCTTATAATCAGACCTGAACGTACTGTAATATTTGAAGATCCTAATACGGAATTGCGTCCAAAGAATCATTTAAATGGCGTAGAACGTTTAAGTCCTTCGTCTTATCAAAAGAAAGAGCCTAGGTGTACAATTTCAAGGGTTGATGGAAGAAAAAAAGAGTATATAAGTTAAGAGCTAGGGATATAATTAATTTGGAGGAATTGTGGGACAAATATTACATGGCTGCGCCACGACTACGCACGCAATTAGAAAAGAATTACAGCGATCGCAAGCTACGATCAAAGAATTAAGTGAACAATATAATATTAACCCTAAAACTGTGATAAAATGGCGTCAAAGAAAAGAAGAAGGAGTAGAAGATCGCTCTAATGCTCCTAAAAAAGCAACTACTATTTTGAAGCCCGAAGATGAAGCTTTGATTATTGCTTTTCGTAAGTCTACGCAATTACCTTTGGATGATTGCTTTGATGCACTTATTAAAGAAATACCTTATTTAACTCGTTCAAATCTTTACCGATGCCTTAAACGGTACGGTTTATCTTGTTTACCCAAAGAAGATAATATCAAAGAGAAGAAGAAATTTAAGGCTTATGAAATAGGATTTATGCATCTTGATATCACAGAAGTAAGAATTGGTGAGGGAAAATTTTACATATTTGTGGCAATATGTAGAGTGAGTAAATTTGCTTATGTTGAGCTGCATAATAATAGCAATGGCGATACTACAGTTAATTTTCTTGATAACTTGGTAAGTAGCTGTCCCTTTAAGATACATACCATATTAACTGATAATGGTGTTCAATTTGCTTACAATGGTTTAGCCAGGTACAGAGCTCCTAAAGCAAGACATAGATTTGATCTAAAATGTAAAGATTACGGTATCAGGCATCGCACAACAAGGCCTTATAGTCCAAGTACCAATGGTCAAGTAGAAAGAATGAATAGGACTATAAAAGAAGCTACTACTAAGAAGTATCATTATACTAGTAGAGAAGAGTTAGATAGTCATCTACAAGCTTTTGTTATGGCTTATAATTATGCTAAAAGGCTTTCTTCTATTGCTAGAAAAACGCCTTTTGAAATGATCTTGACTTGTTACACACAAAATGCTAATAATTTTAGAATTAATCCTAACCATCAACTACTGAAACCGTACACCTAGTAAATATAGGTAACAACTATTAACTAAAAATTTTATAGCTTTTTAATTTGTTATTTGAGACGTTGTCATTCCTCGTCTCATGTACTATTTACACGACCAGACAAAAAAAGGATGAAATGACCACTCTTTTCTTTACCATTATCATACCCCTGAAAATGTACTCGTGTCCTGGGAAAGAAGGAATAATTACTTTTTTCAGCTATCCCTTTGATGAGAAGTGAAAGAAATAGCAGCTAGGTCATACCTGGTACTTATTATTGCGCTACTTTCTTTATCAGTATCGCTTTCGTAATAATTAAGGACTTTGTAAAGTATGTAAAGTTTTTATAAAATTAAGGTAGTAATTTTCTAATATGCTTAATTAATATGTCCGTAAAAATCTCTCCTAGTTTAATTTCAATAGGCATACATATTATATTACGCTTCTGGTCAGACTCAAGGCGTACTGCGTCTTTTTCAGTGGTGATAAGCTCAGCTTGATGTGATATAGCAAGTGTTTTAAGGTGCTTGATATCTTCAACTGTATATTGATAATGATCGGGAAATATTTTACGTTTTATAATATGTCCACCTGCTTTTTCTATAGTATTAAAAAATTTTTTTGGTAAACCTATGCCTGTAAAGGCTATAAATTTTTTGTCTTTTAAATGTAAATTTTTAGCTATTTTTGTTGAAACGTTAATAACAGGGATATTTGCTGGTATTTTTGATTTTAATGAAGAATTATCTGGACCATTAATTATAATATAGTCAATTTTTTTGAGAGAAGAAGAGAATGTTTCTCTTAAAGGGCCAGCTGGTATTAAGTAGTTATTTCCTATTCCATGCAATCCATCTATAACTAAAATTTTTATATCCTTATGTATAGTTGGATTTTGCAAGCCATCATCCATAATGACCAGTTCAATACCGTCATTAGCTGCTGCTTCAATAGCATCATAACGGTTTTTGTCTATATATACGGGAGCAATTTGAGCGAGTAACATAGCTTCATCACCAACATGAGAGGCGCGATGGTTAGTTAAGTCAACTTTTGTTGTATATGTTGTGTTACCTTTATAACCTCGAGTTATAAACGCTACTTTAACATTATGTTCTAACAATACTTTAGCGATTGCAATGGAAGTTGGTGTTTTACCTGCTCCTCCTGCTGTTATATTTCCAACACATATTACAGGTATGGTAGCTTTTTTTTGCTTAGTAAATATATTTCTTATATGTACTATAAAGGAATATAAAAATGAAAGTGGTAATAGGCTATAAGCAGTATATGATTTTGGCTTATACCAAAAGCTGGGAGTAGTCCACATGATTATATTATATAAGTAATGTTATGTTACTTTACAGTAAAACACTATATTCTTGTAAATGTAAAGTTAATTTGTAATAAGAGTAATATCATTAGCGTTATTGGCTATATATAATATTTATATTCTTGGATTATAATAAATTATACTATAATATATTTTATGGTAAATTGATTTGAATTCGGGACGTTGTCGTTCGTGTACTAATTTGTACTACTTGCGCTTTGCGTACTTAGGACCATTTTAAATTGTCTGGGCTATAAATGTATAATGGAGATAGGATTATTCTTTAGTTAATGGATAGCTATGTGGTTTTTAAATAATAATTTTCTATTTTATGTAAAATTATGAAACATATATGGATTATGCGTCATGCTACTGCTGAAAATGCTTCAAAAGATTATGATAGAAAACTTGCAGAAAAAGGCACACAAGAAGCAATAAAAGCAGCCGAGTTTTTAAATAAATCTGGAACTTTGCCGGAATTAATACTTGCATCCAGTGCGAGTAGAACACGTGAAACAGCAGCATATATTAAGCAAAATATGAATAATAATGTTGACATAGAATTTATTGATGAATTATATAGAGCTGATATGAATCGTATTTTGCAGCAGTTGCAGAAAGTTAATGAACGTTATCAGGCTGTTATATTGATAGCGCATAATCCTGGGGTTTATGAATTTTCTATGGAATTTATAAAGGAAAATCAAGCGTTATTAAAAGCTACTGTACCTGCTAGTATTGCTTATTTTACTGTAGAGTGTAATTTATGGTCATTATTAGATAAGGGTCAAGGTAGTTTACGCTGGTTTTTTATGCCATAAATAATATTTATGTTTGAACAACAATTAAAAGCATCTGATCCTTATATTTCCACTTGGGTAAAAGCTTCTGCCGGTACAGGTAAAACTAAAATCCTTACAGATAGAGTATTAAGATTGTTACTTACTGGTAATAATCCAGCCAAAATATTATGCCTTACTTTTACTAAAGCAGCTGCAACTGAGATGGCCACTCGTATCAATAAAGAATTGAGTGAATGGGCAATTATTGAGGAAAATAAGCTTATCTCACGTCTGACACATATTACAGGAGCAACGCCAACTTCAGATATGCTATATCTAGCACGTCAGTTGTTTTTGATAATACTAGATTCACCAGATATACTAAAAATACAGACTATACATGCTTTTTGTCAATCGTTGATACAACAATTTCCGATTGAGGCGGGTTTATCGATACGTCATGAAGTAATTGAAGAGAATAAAGTTAAAGAATTATTGCAGGAAGCAAAATTAAGCTTATTAAATGATTTAGAACAAACTAATAATACCAAATTACATGAAGCTATAAAATATATGGCATGGTATTTACATGAAAAGACGTTCAATGAATTATTAACTGAAATTGTAAATAATCAAAAGGCTTTTCAATATTTATTTGATTATTATGAAGATTTAGATTCACTTATAGAAAATACTTATAGAGTTTTAGGACTGGAAACAAATATTACTACCTATGAAGCCTTAAAAAGTTTTTATACTTCTATTGATCAAGCAAAATTAGCTGAAATAATACAAGTAATGTTACTGGGAACCAAGACTGATGAGAAGCTAGGAAAGCAATTATTATATTGGTTGAATTTGAATAATGAACAAAAATTAGTTAATTTCGAAATATATAAAGGATTTTTTTGTACTAAAGAAAATCAGCCAAGAAAAGCATTAATGACTCAAAATTTGGTAAAAAAATATCCTGAATTTGATGAATATTTGCAGCTAGAATTAAAGAAAATTTTAGATTTTGTACCATATTACAGCTCTATTAAAGTAGCACATTTAACAGAGCATGTACTCCATATTAGTTATGCATTATTAGAAAGATATAAAATATTAAAGCAGTATAATAATTGCCTAGATTATGATGATTTAATATCTATTACATATGAGTTGTTAGAATCAGATACAGTTAACTCGTGGATTTTATATAAGCTAGATGGAGGAGTTAATCATGTTTTAATAGATGAAGCACAGGATACTAGTCCAAAGCAATGGGAAATAATTCAAAAGCTTGTGACAGAGTTTTTTGTTGGTGTAAATGAAACTGATAGAACTCTATTTGTTGTGGGAGATGAAAAACAATCTATTTTTAGTTTCCAAGGCGCTGATCCTTTACATTTTTCATATATGCAAAATTATTTTAAAGAATATATAGCTAATAATGGATTTGCTTTTAATGTTATAAAACTACCTTTATCTTTTCGTTCTACTTCTGCAATATTAAATGTAGTAGATACAATATTTAATAATCCAGAAATCTTAAAGCATGTTACATATAGTGAATCATTTATTGAACATAAGGCTTATAGGAAAGATAGTCCTGGTTTAGTAACTCTGTGGCCAATCACAACTGTTTCAGATCCTGAAAAGCAAGAAGCATGGAGTTTGCCTTTATACTATAAAGCTGAGGAGACGGTAGAAGCAAAACTCGCAGAAGACATAGCTTTTACTATTAAAAATTGGTTAGATAATAAGCGTATTCTGCAATCTAAAAATAGACCAATAACTCCAGGTGATATTTTAATATTAGTTAGAAGACGTAAGGAGTTAAGCCAATTACTAATTAGCAAATTGAAAAAATATGATATCCCTGTAGCAGGGTTAGATCGGATAAAGCTTAATGATAATTTGGCAATTATGGATTTAATTGCTTTAGGGCAATTTATGATTGTACCGGTTGACGATTATTCCTTGGCTTGTGTGTTAAAATCACCCTTAATTGGTTTGGGTGAAGAAGAATTATTTCAATTAGCAAGTTCCAGGGGAAAGAATTCTCTATGGCAGCAGTTAGAAAATTTAAGTGCTAAAAATTTAATTTTTCAAAATGCTTTTATATATCTGAAAGATTTATTATCTAAGTTAGAATATGGTCCTTATGAATTCTTTTCTTATATTATAGATACTAAGCTTGGGCGTCGTAAATTTTTAGAACGTTTTGGCCCAGAAGTATTAGATCCAATCAATTCATTTCTTGATATATTAATAGAATATGAAGGATATTATATCCCATCATTACAAGGATTTATAGAGTTTTTTACTAAAAGCGATACGGAAATTAAGCGAGATTTAGAGCATGGGATAAATCAAGTTAGGATAATGACAGTACATTCTGCTAAAGGATTACAAGCTCCCATAGTATTTTTACCTGATACAACGTTTACCACTACCAATAAAGATTTATTACTATGGACTATTGGTCAGAATTTGGTATTTCTCTCTACTAAAATTAGTAATAGTAGTTACTGTTATGATTTAAAAAATATTAGGGCAGAAAAAGATAAGGCAGAAAACCTAAGATTACTTTATGTGGCGCTTACTCGTGCTGAAGATGAATTAATAATATGTGGTACTCAAACTAAAAGTAATACCAAAAATAAATGTTGGTATGACATTATAGAAGAAGCAGTTGTTAAACTTGGCAAAATAGAGGAGGATGGAAGTTGGCATGTAGTTTCTGGATATAATGAAAAAATATATATAGATAATGATATTATAAATGCTGATACTTTAGATAGTTTACCTAAATTTCTTAATGATAAAATACCTTTAGAACTACCTTACAGCTATATTGCACCTACTACTCTCTACCGAGAAGAAAAAAATTATGGTTCATTACTAGATTATTCTTCTGTTTCTTTATTAAAAGGAAAATTATTGCACAAATTATTACAATTCTTGCCGAAAATTGGATATACTCAGAGAGAACAGTTTTTAAAAAGTTTTTTTATACAAAATAATTATGCTCCTTTGAGTGAGATAATGAAACGTGAAATAGTCAATAAAAGTTTAGCACTTATAGACTCTCCAGATCTCTGCTCTTTATTTTCAGCAAATTCTAGGAAAGAGTTACCTTTAATTGGAATTTTAAATGAAAAAGTTATAGTGACTGGCCAAATTGATAACTTAGTTACCAATAAGGATGAAGTAATAATTCTGGATTATAAAACTACCAAGTATGTTCCAAAGAATGCTCAAGAAATTCCAGTGAATTATTTACGACAATTACTGCTCTATAGAAATCTATTACACGGTATATATAATGATAAAAAGGTAAGTTGTGCAATAATATGGACTTACACAGCCACGATAATGTATATTGATGACCAGTTATTAAATTCAGTTAATATAACTTAGGAAATTATATATTACTTTGCTGTTCTTCGTTTGTTACTCTTTGTCCTATAGCATGATATAATTATACGCTTGCTAAAATAACTTAATAGTTTATTTTATCAAGATATGATAATGTTATAATATAAAGAATATAATTAAGTATGGATATTTTATATCCTAGAAAGTGTAAAAGTTTATATATAGTAAATTGATTTAAATTCGGGACGCAGTTAGATTAAAGCTCTCCTACTATTTGTAGGCTTTGCTTATTGCTCCTAATCCCAAGTACAACTTAATTTACTATATTATTCGGGTCTAAATAAAGCAATGTAGGTATTTATGATAGAGTTAACTCTATATAGAAGAAAATTAGTTGGAGTATTTGGACTTGGAAAAAGTGGAAAATCCACTATATATTCTTTAGTAAGTAGTGGTACTAATATTATAGCTTGGGATGATAATGAAAATAATCGTCAAGCATGGCTAAATGAGCTGGAGCCTGAATATATTGCTCTGGGTTTGGATCGTATATTAGTAAGTTTAGAAGATAAACGTTGGCATTTGATTGATGTTTTGGTATTAAGTCCTGGTATTCCAACTTTCTATCCAGCGTCGCATAAAGTAGTAGAAATAGCTAAAGAAATTAATTGTGAAATAACATGTGATGTAGAATTGCTATATCGTACTTGTATGCATGCTAAATATATAGGTATTACTGGTACTAATGGTAAATCTACTACCACTAGTTTAATAGCTCATATTTTAAAGTTAGCTGGTTTATATGTAGAAGTAGGAGGTAATATAGGTTTGCCTGTACTTTACTTACAGCCTTTGACTGCAGATGGTATTTATGTGCTTGAGCTATCTTCATACCAACTTGAATTAATTAAAGATACCAAATTTAATATAGCAGTATTATTAAATATTACCCAGGATCATTTAGATCGTTATTTAAATATGGACCATTATATAGAGAGTAAAGTCAAAATTTTTGCTCATCAAAAAGAACAGGATATAGCGATTATTAACGTGGATAATGCTATCACACGTGGAATATATAATAGACTTTATAGTACTCCTGAAAGACTAGCTAAAACCATTCCCATTTCTACAGAACAAATAGTAGCTGGGGGAGTGAGTATTGTAGATAATATATTATATGATGATTTAAGCGGTAATAGTGATCAGTATATACTGAAAGAACTTGAATATCTTCCAGGTAAGCATAACAAAGAAAATATTGCTGCAAGTTTTGCTGTAGCTGCATTACATGATATAGAGGTTTCTACTATTTTAGAAGCTATTTTTAGTTTTAAAGGCTTAAACCATAGATTACAATTTGTTGCTAAAATAGAGAATATCGTTTTTATTAACGATAGTAAAGCCACAAATGCAGAAGCAACTGAAAAAGCATTACTTACTTTTGAAAACATATATTGGATAGCGGGTGGTTTGCCAAAAGAAGGAGGTATAGATATGCTTACGCCTCTCTTTCATAAAATAAGACATGCATTTTTAATAGGACAGGCTGAAGATATGTTTTTTGATATTTTAAGTCAGCAAAATGTTAATACAAGTAAGTGCTATACACTTGAAAATGCATTTAATCTGGCTGTAAAATTAGCCCAGACTGAAAATAAAGAAATAGTAATTTTGCTTTCTCCAGCTTGTTCCTCTTTTGATCAATGGCATAATTTTGAAGAAAGAGGAGATGCGTTTTGTTCGATGGTTGAGGAATTCAAGCTTAGTAAATAATTTTATAGTAAATTGATTTGAATCCGGGACGTTATTACTCTTCGTTCTCCTACTATTTGTTAGGTTAGCGAAGAATGACGCATATGCTAATTCAAATCAAGAAACTATATATGTTAAAGTAATGTATCTATAATATTTCAACATAATTTATTTAATAAAAATGTTGCTAATTTATTAGTTGCTGAAATTCCAGCCTCTTGTTCTGCTTGGGTATTGTAATTAGTATTAGCGTTTATATCATATGTATAAAGTTCTCCATTAGGCGCCGTAATGAATTCTATACCAGCAATTTCAATATTATTTGCAAGTAAAAACTCTTTGTATCGAGCAAGAATTGGATGAGAAAAATCCTGTAATATCTTAAATTTGCTTTCTCCCGCATCAGATACAGCAGGGCAGAAGCTATTTTCTAACGAACAAGAATTAGCTGGGCATAAATTATATCCCATTTTAGTATTAACTTGCAGAGCATATATAAATTCTCCACCAATAAATTCTGTCCTAATAATATGAGGTGTATTAGATTCAATAAATTCTTGAACTAATGTTATACCATCAAAGGGTGTTTCATAACTATTACCATGTATATAATTAAGCAAATTGGTATGGTCATGAAATAAATATACTCCTATACCTTTCCCTCCCCAATTATGTTTAAGTATGAGAGGATAGGGCATAAGCTTAGTAGCCTTTATAATATCTTCTTTACTGAAAGCTGCCATGGTCTTAGGAGTTTTCAGTCCAGCCTTATTAAGCGCATTGAATTGTGCTATTTTGCTAACTTCAAGGTGCATAGCTTGAGTACCATTTATTACTGGTAAATTATATCTTTCTAGCCAAGTGAGTAAGGATAAAGTATAAAAAACGGAATTATGATAACCGCGTTTATACGCCGAGGGACTCATTCTATTAAAAAATACCTCCTGTGGTGGTATTTTTGTTAGATCAATTAGTCCACTATCCGATAAATTCCACTCTTCAAAGGGAGTGGAGACTTTACTTAAAGCTTCTCTTATGGGCACCATCCAATCATTGTTTTCATGAATTATGTATAATTTTTTCATTTATGCTCTCCTGATAAATATTATAATTAAAACTATGATTTAATTTATCTAATAAAAGTACTATTACTACATCTCCAGTGATGTTTAAGGTGGTACGGAAAAGATTTATGATCGGATCAATAGCAATAAGTATAAACATTTCATCCATAGGTAAGTTAAGGGTAGATAGAACTATTGGGAGAATGGATAAAGCACCACTTGGTATACCTGCGGTTCCAATGGGTATAAAAATAGCAATGCTTATTAAAATAATATATGCCTTAATATCAAAAGTAATATTATGTAATTGTGCAATAAATAATACAATTGTAACAATATATATTGCAAGTCCTATCATGTTAAGGGAAGAAGCAAGCGGTAGAAATAATTGCGCATATTTTGAAGAAATGCCTAATTTTTCTTGTGCTATTTTCATAGTAATAGGTAAGACTGCTTTACTGCTACCTGTGGAAAAGGCCATAATCTGATATTCAAGGCTTTTTTTATAAAAAGGTAGGGGAAAGGTTTTAAGAATTAATCCTAAAATGGGTGCAAAAAGTAGATATTGTAGTACAAATAATATTAATAAGATAATTAATAAATCTCTTACAATATATATTTGGTGTAGAGTTGCATGTGAGCTGAAAATAGTAGCGGTTAACATCGAGATACCGTAAGGTGTTAACTTGATTATTATATTCATCATTTCTGAAAATAAAGATGTTGCATATTTAAAGGTGGTGATAAGTTCTTTGCTATAGTGACTAAGTTTGCTAATGGTATAACCAACAAATAAAGCTAATATAACTATCTGCTGCATATTGTGTTGTATAAATGGTAAAATAAAATTAGTTGGTAATAATTGTATAAATGGCATATTGGGTTTGTTTTGGTATGTCACATCTATAGCAACATAAGTGCTAATTTGTGGTAATAATGAAAGAGATATTATGATAGATAGCAAAACAATAAAAAGGGTTATACCTATTAATAAAGTAGATGCTTTCAATATTTGAAATTTTAAGTGTTTGTAGGCATTTATTTCATTAGCAGCAATAACTAATAAGCAGAAAACTAGAGGACTGGCAATCATTTTTAATAGATCAATGAATAGTGTACCAGCATTTTTAAAGAAAAATGAAAATTGTGCTAGTGTTGTTCCAAGTAAAACACCAACTAAAATTCCTATTAAATTTTGAATCCAAAGATGCATTTCTTTACCATATAAAAAATAATTACCTTAGGGTACTGTGTGCAGCAGATTAAGTAGAACAATTACAAGAATTAGGAAATTGCAAACAGTATGTATGAGCTATGCAAGATAAGTGAGGACTCTACAACAAAGAGACATAGGTAATATTTTAATAAAAATATGCATTACAAGTAAATCCTTTAATAATAGCAGATACTGTATATTTACAAGAGATAAGTACTATATCATTGATTAAGCCATATATCAATATAATAATTTATATAGTCAAGGCAATTTAAATATTATGAAGTTGTATCAAAGCTTATGTACTTATTTGTACTACTTGCGCCTTGCACACTTAGTACTATGCATTGCCTTGCTTATGTTTTTCTGAAATGCAGTGTAAATTTAAAAATTAATTAATTTACTTGAAAAAGTTGAAAATAGGTAGAGAATGGAGGTAGTTTTATTTTTTTGGTATGTAAGAAAGGCTTTAATAAAGAATTAATAATGGTGCCCCTGGCCGGACTTGAACCAGCACGCCCTTGCGGGCAGAAGATTTTGAGTCTACCGCGTCTACCAATTCCACCACAGGGGCAATAAAATCGATTTTTTATAGTAATAAACAATAAAATACATTAAGTAAACTAAAATTCTTAATAAAGTTTGTGAATTTTATATTAATGCACATTTATAGATAATATCAACATTATTTAGTTATGATCTTTAAAAGTACTGTGAGATTTAGTGTGTTCCGGAGTAAAATGGTCTTGCCATTTGTGTAACTCCTGTGAAGAAGACTTATTTTTAATCTTTGCTTCGATGTTTTCTTGCTCTTTTAGCTCTTTATCATGGTTCTGAAGTTCTGCTTCTTTGACCTTAATATCTTGTTCTAAATCTTTAGTTGCATATTTAACAAATTTTTCAGCTCCGAATATATCAGATAACGTACTAGTTAAGCCAAAACTAAACCCTAATTTATTATGCATTAGTCTATCTATAGCGATAGCAGCTGAAAATACAGATACTAACGGTACAGCAATTGCAGCAGTTGTAGCTATCACTGTGGCTGCAAGTGCTGTAGGTAAGGCTATATTAGCGATAGCAATTACTACAATTGGTAGGGCTATTGCACCCAGTACTAGTCCTATAGCATATCTATCGTAGATTTTTTTCACTTTTTTTGCCAGAAGTTGTTCGGATTGTATATTACTATAAGTGTATTGCTCTTCACTAGATATAGTTTTAGAAAAGTCAGTATTTTCTATATAAGGTTCTTGACCTTCTTCATAAAAAAGTCCTGCTAAATCTGCATTTTCTAAATTAGTTTCATATATAGTAGCATAGCTAATGTCTGCTTTTAATCTAGCGTTATTAAACTTGGCTCTTGTTAAGTTTGCTTCTCTTAGTCTTGTACCGATTAGAGATGTACAATTTAATTCTGCTTCGGTAAAATCAGAGCCTGAAAAGTCACTATATGATAAATCACTCTGCTCAAGATTAGCACCATTATACTGAGAATTTCTGCTAAAAGTATAAGCAAGATTTATTCCTTTTGCTTGTAGTTTGGAAGCTTTAATGCTTGATAACCATGCGCCTGCAAAGTTTGTTCTATGAGCGCTAGCGCCTTTTATATTGATACCTTCAGCTTCTATATTTATTGCAATTGAATCGTCAAAATGCGCGCCAGAAGCATCTACATTATTTAGTTTAGCTGCGGTAAGGTCAGAATTTTTTAAAGATGCATCGCTTAAATAAGTTTTATCTTCTCGAAAGAAGAAACGTTTTACACTAGAAAAATCAGTACCCGATAAATTACAATTATTTAGGCTTATATGTCTTAAGTTGGCGCCATTGAATTTCGTATAAGCAAAATTACAACTATCAAAATTAGTAAATGAGAGGTTCATATATGAAAGATCTAGGTTTGATAAATCTGGAATAAAATGGCTCTCTTTTTCAGAAATTTTATGAGTCTTAATAATGAATGATTTAAAACTAGGTAGTTTTTGTTCTTTAGTATCCTGTGGTAATAAATTTCTACAGTATATGGCATAGTTCTCTACATCTTCAATACCATATTTTTTATAAACAGCTATAGACTCAGCTTCTTCATGAGTAGAGCCTTTAATATAATTAGGGTCAAATATAGGACTTTTAATAGTGAAATTATGTTCAGGCGTTTTGAGATTAATCTCTTGTGATAATACCCCAGTCTTAACTGCTTGATTTATAGTACCCTTATTATCTCCACTTACGCTAAGTTTGGGACTGATAAATTGAACCTTTCCTTCTGCCATTATCGAAGTGAATTGACTACCGATGTTATTTATAGTACTGAGATTAGTGCCTCGTAAATCCGGGCTCTTTAAAGTACAATTTTGAAACAAAGTTTGAGTAAAATAACAATCTCTTAATATGATATTGTCAATTTCTCCTTTAAATGTACAATTTTCAAAAATTGATCCACTGAAATCTGTGTTGCTAAATCTTGCGTCCAGAATTCTTTCATTGTTATCTAGAGAAAAATCAGCTATAAGCACTGTTCCTTCAGGATAATAATGCCTTAGTATATGAGCTAAATAATTATTTAAACTTCCCTGAGCCACTTCTTTGCCGTTATTACGAAGAGTAATATATTGTTCCAATTGCTGATTAGTAACTTTAATTTTAGCGACTTTAGATTGTGTTGGGTCATATATAGCATCAATCAGATTACATTTTTTAAAAATTTCAGATTTGAGTATAATATTTCCAAGATTAGTACCAGTGAGATCGATATGATTAGTAAAACTACTTCTTTCAAGATTACATCCTGTTAAATTTGCCTGTCTTAATAACACATATTTGCCATTAAACTCTACACCTTGTAGAATAGTATGAGATAAATCGGCGCCTGTTAGATCAATTGTATGATCTTTATCAAATTTGATATTTCCTAAATTAGCCCTAACTGATACCTTTTCCTGATTTTTGTATTCGCTATTTTCTTGTAAATATTCATTAAAGCTAATTTTTACACCGCTGCGTAGTGTATTCATATAGTTTTGTAAATCTTCAAAAGAAGCTGTATATTCAATAATTTTCATAATTGCTTTACTACATAAGTATTATCAACAATACTTATTATATTATTGAAAAGTAAAGATTTTACTAAAATCTAAGAGTTGTTGTAAAGTAATTATATCTCTTAATATCTCTAAATAATAATGAGTTTATAATAAACCGTTTGCTTTAAAGCTATAATGATTCTTATTACTAATAATAACATGATCATGGATTGTGATATCCATTAATAATGCGCTTTGTAATAATTGTTTGGTGACCTCTATATCTTCTTTAGAGGGTTTAATATTACCGCTTGGATGGTTATGTACGAGTATTAATGATGATGCCCCTAAAGAGAGGGCCCTTTTAAGAATTTCTCTAGGATATATCTGTATATGATTTACTGTGCCATGCTCTTGTAACTCATCAGCTACAATCATATTTTTTACATCTAAGAATAATACTCTAAATTGCTTGATCTTGATATGTCCCATGGTTGCTCTACAGTAATCTAAAAGATTTTTCCATGATTCCAATATAGGCCTGGTTGTCATATCTTCTTTGACTAATCTTATGGCTGTTTCTTGTACAAGTTTGAAAGTTGTAATAACGTTTGCACCTATCCCCTTTACATTTAATAAAGAATTTTGATCAGCAGTTAACACTTGGGCAAGACTACCATAAGTATTGATCAGAGATTTAGCTAATGGTTTTTGGTCGCTGCGTGGTTTCGCTAGGCAAAGTAGCAATTCTAGAATTTCGTAATCAGGTAAGGCACCACTATTTGAAGATAAAAAGCGTTTTTTTAATCTTTCTCTATGACCATAATAATGAGGAACAGATTCTATATCAGACATAACATACGTTATATATTTATACTTTGAAAGGAGGACAATATAAACCTTTTGGGGATAAAGTAAAGATTTCATAACCATCTTTAGTGACGCCAAGTGTATGTTCAAATTGTGCAGAAAGAGATCTGTCTCGCGTTGTCACAGTCCATCCATCCTGATTGTTTAGTTTTGTCTCAGGTTTACCTGCATTGATCATTGGCTCAATAGTAAAAAACATTCCCTCTTCCAGTACTAATCCCTTGCCCTTTTTGCCATAATGCAGAATATTTGGTGAGCCATGAAAAACACGTCCTATGCCATGTCCACAATAATCACGTACTACAGAGTAATTATGTTTTTCGGCATAAGTTTGTATGGCATATCCTATATCTCCAAGAGTAGCTCCTGGTTTTACCTGTTCTATGCCCAACATCATTGAATCATAAGTGATTTGTGTAAGGCGCTGAGCTTTGATAGATGGTTCTCCAACCCAGTACATACGGCTAGTATCACCATACCACCCGTCTAATATAACAGTAATATCTATATTTAATATATCGCCTGCAATTAATTTCCTCTCATCAGGAATGCCATGACAGATTACATGGTTGATAGAAGTGCATATTGATTTAGGAAAGCCTCTATAATTTAAGGGAGCTGGTATCGCACCGTTTTCAACTATCTTATTATGACATAAATTATTCAATTCTAAAGTAGTAACTCCTGGTACTACAAATTCAGTAATATAATCTAAAACTTCAGCGGCAAGCTTTCCAGCATTACGCATTGATATAAAATCGCTCTGATTATGAATAGTAATATCTTTATCCATTGACCAATAATACCTCTATTATATAATTTACTATATAATATAATACATAATATAATAAATGGTAGTATAATTTACAATAATGACAAATATTACAGCAGCAATTATCATAATAGGCAATGAAATATTATCTGGTAACACTATTGATGCCAATACTAGCTTTCTGGCAGTGCACTTAAATAAATTAGGTATTAAGGTTATGGAAGTTCGTATCATTCCAGATATACATGAGGAAATTGTACGTCATATAAATGAAATCCGTAGTAAATATAATTATATATTTACTACAGGAGGTATAGGTCCTACACATGATGACATTACGGCTTTAGCTATTGCAAAGGCTTTTGGTGTGGAATTAGAGTTAAATGAAGAGGCTCTTGTATATTTAAAAGAAATATATGATGAATGGGAGTTAACACCACCAAGATTAAAAATGGCCTATATTCCTGAAGGAGCTTCTTTAATTCCTAATGTAATTAGTAAGGCGCCAGGTTTTATTATAGAAAATGTTTATGTCATGGCTGGTATACCAAAAATTATGTACGCTATGTTTGAGGCGATTAAGGATGATCTCATGCATGGGAAAGAAATTTTATCTACTACAATTACTGTTATAGTTGGAGAAAGTATTATTGCTGAAAAATTATCTTCAATACAAGACATGTATCCAGACGTGGAAATTGGGAGTTATCCTATTAATACAGATAATAAATGGGTTACTAATATAGTATTGCGTGCTACGGATGCTAATAAATTAACTCATGTTTCTAATAAGTTAAGAACACTGTTAGATGACTTTTTATAAATTATTTTCAAGCTTGTACTAGCAAATTAATAAAATTTGTTTTATATATTTCTTATAAAAAATTTGTTAGGTAAAAATATACATCTAAATTTCTATAGTTTAAATAAAATACTCTAGCTTTATATATTATTTGTAATTAGTAAGTATGTTTTTGCTTGACTGTTATAGAGAATCTAAGCCAATTTTAGGTTAATTTACTATAAATATTACGTGAGGGTAAATATGGAGAATAATGTGGAATCAATTTCTTCGAATCATTTGAAACAAATTGTAGAAAAAATTGAAAGAATTGAAGAAGATAAAACTAATATTATGGAAGATATTAGAAATGTGTACGCAGAAGCAAAGGCTTCAGGATTTGATAGTAAAATCATACGTCAAATAATCAAACTACGTAAAATGGCTAAGGCAGATCGTGAAGAACAAGAGGAATTATTAGAATTGTATAAAAGCGCTATAGGTATGCTATAACTATCATATGTTTTATGTGTTTATTATTATGTTATTATGTATTAGTATATAATTAAAATTGGATAATAGGTTTAAATAGTAGGTTTTGGGTGTCTAAAATAGAAGAGCTATGTATTACAAAAGGGATTAAAATGACGGAGCAACGCAGAGTAGTAGCAACTGTCATTTCACAGTCCGATGATCATCCAGATGTAGAAGAACTATATAATCGTGCTGTAAAAATTGATCCTAATATTAGTATACCTACGGTGTATCGTACGGTGAGATTATTTGAAGAAATGGGAATTATTGAAAAACATGACTTTAAAGATAATCGTGCACGTTATGAAGGCGCTAGAGAGGAAAAGCATTATCACTTAATAGATCTAAAAACTGGTAAAGTAATAGAATTTAAGAGTGAAGAAATTGAAAAACTTAAGCAAAAGATTGCGCATCAATTAGGATATGAATTAATCGATGACAGATTAGAATTATATGGTATACCTTTGAAAGAATAAATATAAGGTAGGTATTTGCTTAAAACAAATCTTCGTAAATTATAAATCATGCTTATCAATAATATAATTTGTCAAGACTTATAAAGAAATAAATAAATAATGGAAACATTCATGATTGAAAATAAAAAACTCTATATAAAAACTTATGGATGTCAAATGAATGTTTATGATTCGGCAAAAATGGTAGATTTGCTGAAACCTTTAGGTTTTTTGACAGTAGAATCTATGGAAGATGCAGATATGGTAATTTTAAATACTTGTCATATCCGAGAGAAAGCATCAGAAAAGCTTTACTCTGAATTAGGACGAATCAGAGCAGTAAAAAATGCTAAGCAAAAATTAGATGAACATTTAGTAATTTGTGTAGCAGGATGTGTAGGTCAGGCTGAAGGTGAAGAGATTTTTTCAAGGGCACCATATGTTGATATAGTCGTAGGGCCACAATCTTATCATACCTTACCTCAATTACTTAGAGGTGTTGCTCATCAGAAAAAATGGTTGTTAAATTTAGACTTTCCTGAAATTTCCAAGTTTGATACTCTGTCTGAAGAGTCTGGTTCACAAGGAATATCTGCGTTTCTTACCATACAAGAAGGTTGTAATGAATTCTGCAAATTTTGTGTGGTGCCTTACACCAGAGGAGCAGAATTTTCGCGTCCCGTATCTGCTATTTTTAGAGAAGCTGTAAAATTAGTAGAGCAAGGAGCGCTAGAAATTACTTTATTAGGACAAAATGTAAATGCCTATAATGGTGTAGGCATAAATAATGAAGAAAGTGACTTAGGCCAGTTAATTAAAATTTTAGCTAAAATAGATGGTTTAAAACGAATACGTTATACAACTTCTCATCCCCGTAGTATGCATGATAGCTTATTTGATGCTCATGCAAATGAAGAAAAATTAATGCCATTCCTTCATTT
This sequence comes from Rickettsiales bacterium Ac37b, assembly GCA_000746585.2. Lineage (NCBI taxonomy): Bacteria > Pseudomonadati > Pseudomonadota > Alphaproteobacteria > Rickettsiales > Rickettsiales bacterium Ac37b. The sequence continues at coordinate 558,395 of CP009217.2, read as the reverse complement.
ACCTATTCAATCTGGCTCAGACAGAATGCTTTCTGCTATGAATAGGAAACACAGTGTTGAATATTATCTTAATATTATTAGGAGATTGAGATTATATCGGAAAGACATTCGTATATCATCAGATTTTATAGTGGGATATCCAGGGGAAACTGACGAGGATTTTCAGCAAACTCTTGAATTAATTGAAGAAGTAAATTACGCTAGCTGTTACTCGTTTAAATATAGTCCACGCCCAGGTACGCCAGCTGCACAGTTAAGCAATCAAGTACCAGAAGAAATAAAATCAGAAAGATTAGCTAAATTGCAGGCACTTACTAATAAGCAGCAAGAAGAATTTAATCGTAGTTCTATAGGCACAATAACAGAAGTATTATTTGATCGTGAGGGTAGGCATGCAAATCAAATTATAGGTAAAACTCCTTATATGCAGCCTGTATATATGAATGATAATAGTTATTTTGGTAAAATAGCAAAGGTGCTTTTAACCAATCTTTCTTCTAATAGTTTGTTAGCTACTATCTATGAAGAATAAAAATTAGAGGTTTTTATGGAAACACAGTTACGGGGAATCAAATGGATGCTTCTTGCTTCATTTACCTTAAGTGTGATATCTATTATTATGAACAAAGCCGAGCTTACTATTAATCTTGTACAATCATATTTTCTTATGTGTATCACTATTACAGTTATTACAGCTGGTTTAATGCTCCTAAAGAAAGAATCTTTTTATACCCATTTTATCACGTCTTACACAATACGCGCTCTTTCTACAGCTTCTAGTATGATGTTATGGTTTTACGTGCTTAAGCTATTACCGGTGAATGAATTAACTGCTATTAGTTACATGACTCCACTACTGAATGTTATGGCAGGGGTAGTAATTTTTAAAGAGTATATTACCATGAAAAGGGTAATGGCTGTTTTGATAGGTTTTATAGGTGTATTAATTATTATAAGGCCTGTATTTTCAGGAGAAGTTTATTCCTATAGTATGGCTATTCTAACAGTGATAATTTGGGTATTAGGGGATGTATTAATTAAGGCACAAACTCACCAGGATACAACTTTAATGCAGATTTTTTATGTTTATTTAACTATTTCTTTACTGCTATTACCCATTGTCATTTTTCAATGGCAAATTCCTACAGTGAAGGATATGGTATATTGTTTATTAGTAGGATTACTGCAATTTATAAATTTTTATGCTGTATTTAAAGCCTATAAATATAGTGCTTTATCTATAGTAGTGCCTTTTGATTTTTCTCGTATGTTATTTACATTAAGTATTACTTATATAATATTTGGTGAAAGGATTAGTATTACTGCTTTTGTTGGAGCTTTACTAATCATGATTGCAACTGTTTATCTAACAAAAAATTTAAAGAGGATCTATTTATAGAGCAGAATGCATGTATAAAACTATAAAATTTTTACGTGATCGCCTAATACCAGATACATTACTAGCAAGATTATTAATGATTTTGGTGATACCTACAGCTTTAACGCAAATTGTTGCTGCTTATATATTTTATGAAAGACATTGGAGTGATGTAAGTGAAAAAATATTAAACTCTATTGCAGGAGATGTAGTTATGGTAGCGCATTTTATGGAAAATAGTGAATTCCTTGATAGAGAGAAGATTATTACACTAGCACATGATAACATGCGTTTAGATATACAATATCGTTTAGGTAAAATGAATATTAGGAGTGGTTATAAAGGTGAAGAAAAATTATCTTTATTATATACAGTAATTACTAATAGGCTGAAGAAGAAAACTAACATAGAATATGCTAATATCACAGGAGACATAAAAGTTACCATACAATTAAGCAGAGGTTATATAATTGTTAATATACCGAATAAAAGATTTTCTACACCAACAACATATATCTTTATCTTGTGGATGACAGGCACAGCTTTTATTTTAACTGTTATTGCTACTATTTTTTGTCGTAACCAAGTACGCTCTATTACTAAATTATCTAAAGTTGCAGACGATTTTGGTAAAGGGTTTAAATCAAGTTATTTTAAGCCAACCGGTGCATTGGAAGTAAGAAGAGCTGGGGGAGCTTTTTTACAAATGCAAGAGAGGATTATACGGCAAATTAATCAACGTACAGAAATGCTTGCGGGTGTATCGCATGATCTACGTACACCTTTAACTCGTATGAAGTTGCAGCTTGCTATGCTTGAACCTAGTCAGGAAATTAGGGAGTTAGAGCACGATATTAATGATATGGAGTATATGATTCAGCATTATATAGATTTTGTTCAAGGTGAGGGGACAGAAAAAGTACAGTATGTCTGTATATCAGATTTATTAATACAAATTGTTAATTTTTATAATGTCCAGAAAATTAGCGTTATATCAAATATAGAAGCTAATATTATGATTAATTTAAAAGTTAATATTTTTAAAAGAGCTATAATAAATGTTATAGAAAATTCTGTATTATATGCAAAAAATCAGGTGAAAATCTCATTAATGACTTTAAAAGAAGAACTTATTATTACCATTGAAGATGATGGTCCTGGGATTCCAGCTGATAAGCGTGATATGGTGTTTAAACCATTTTATCGTTTAGATCATTCTCGTAATTTAAATATAAATGGGGTAGGGCTAGGTTTATCTATAGTACGTGAAGCTGTGAATGGTCATGGTGGACAGATAGAGCTTACAGACTCTGAATCGCTTCATGGATTAAAAACTATTATAACTTTGCCTTTATAATTTTTCAATATTGAGGGTTCTTAGCACCTATGGGACTGTTAACAAAGTCTTTATTAGCAATCTTTTGATCTAATTTTATTCTATATTTCGGTAATTTTTTTGCTAATATTACCAATATTAGCTGCAAAAATTCACTTATATACTCTAAAATTACCTCCAAAATCTTATCTAAAAATATTTTGTTAACAGTCCCATAGTAAAGTGCTTAGAAATCCGCATCAAAGCATATATTTTATCTTTCTTTTTTACTTTCTTGTTTTCGGGCATTAGGTAGAGAAGTTTTTGAAATATTATCACTTAATTCTGTATTTTTAATAATATTTTCTGCTTGTTCACGATCTTTTAATGATATAGCACTTATATCATTACTATATTGTTTCTTATTGTTCTGTTGTTGAGGAGTATTATTATCTTCTGGAACAGACTTTATATCTTGTTGAAATAACTTCTTAAATTTTTGCCATCCTTCAATTATAGGAGGAATTGCCATTTCTCCTATTTCAGCTCCTATTCTATTTCCATAAAAAGCAAGAAATGGTGCTGCCATAGGAGCTATAGGTCCGAGCATTAAAGATAAACCCCCGCCTATGACTAAACCAAGAGTGCCTCCTATTGTTCTATCTAGACTCTCCAAACGTTTGTGAACAAAATCTTTAATGCGGTCTGTAAAAGTACCTTCGGATAACCCACGCATACCAGCTTCTATAGTATTGCCAGCATACATACCAGCAAAATAGCCAGCAATTGCTAAAGCTGGGACTGCTATAGGAGCTAAGGGTCCCATAGCAAGACCTGCAGCAATACCAAGTCCTACACCTGTTGCGGCTCCCAATATTGCACCACCACCATTAGTTTCCTGTTGTTTATTCTTTTCATTGGAGCTTGTGGGGGGAGCTGAAGTAATATCTGCTATATCGTTGGAATTTTTTCCACCTATATGAACTGTATCAAGCTTTTTAGTGCTACCTATATGTATAACATCAGGTTGAGTTTTACGACGCTTTTCTTCTTCTAAATCTGTCTCTTCGATAGATGTTGCTGTAATACCTTGTGATGTGGAATTGTTGTTTGAATCTTTAGACATATAAATATTTTCATATTGGTTAAAGAATTTTTATACTATTAAGAATTGATTATAACATTTGATTTGTTAAAAAGCCACTAAAATATAAAGATGTTAATCTTTGAAGATATTATTAATAACTTCTATAACTATATGTATAATTTATCTAATATAAACCATGTGTCTTAATTAATATTAATAATTTTATTATTTATATATCCACATAGATAAGAAAAAACATATCTACATGCCTTAGTTATAAGGTAACCAAATATATAGCCTCCAATCAAATCAACAGGGAAATGTACGCCTAAAGACATACGTGATATACCAACAGTAATAACTAATAGGGCTGCTAGATATTTTGTATAATAATTTAATAGAGGCCATATGGAAGTAGCTAGTATCATTGCAAAGGTGGAATGCATGCTAGGAAAACTTCCATCCAATTTATGACAACGATTTTGTATAATATCTGCAGGAGTTTGATTAAAATAAGCAATAATGTTAACGTTCTTTAAAAAACATAAAGGCCTTGGAAATTCCAAAGCATATTTGTGTTTTATAACATAACCTATGGAGGCTGCTATTATAGAAGCAATGATAGTAAGTAATATGCTATAAATATATTGATTTGATAGATAATAAATTATATTATTTTTTGTTAGCGTAGATTTGTTATAATACAAATAAATAACTAGGATAATTAATAGTAAACTAAGGAAATTTATAAAATTAAAAAATATACTGGTAATAACCATAATTGTGCTATATACAGGATTCTCAGTAAATAAACTATTAAAAAAATAAAAAATATCAAAATTTAATGATCCCCAATTATATAAAACTTCTTTAATACCCATGAATTCTCCTACTATTAAATTTAAAAATAATATTACATACTGAGTTTAATTTTGCAATGTATTTATAAACATATTAATATTTCATGAGGTATATATTTAATTGGAGTAAATAAATATTTATTTAATATTATATAAGTAAGTATGTTAGTATTATTATTTTGGAAAAATACAATTATGTTAAAAATAGTAATTTTAGGCTGCGGGTCTTCAGCTGGCGTACCTGTTATAGGTTGCAAATGTAACATTTGTATTTCAGAAGAAAAGCGCAATAAGAGGACACGTTCTTCTATTTTAATAGTTAGTGATAATGGAAATATCCTTATAGATACCTCGCCGGATTTGCGTTATCAAGCTCTTGCCAATAACATAAATAGCATTAGTGCGATATTGTATACCCATTATCATGCAGATCATGTTAGCGGTATAGATGATTTGAGATCTTTTAATTATATATCTAAAGGCCCCTTGCCTATTTATGCCGACAAAGAAACTTTATGTTCTTTGCAATCAAAATTTTCTTATGCTTTTTTTAATGAATATGAGACATTAAATTGGTATAAACCTTCATTAATTGTGAATGAAATAACAAATGGAAAAGATTTTTTAGTTAATGGACTAAAAATTACCCCATTTAAGCAGGCACATGGTAATATTTCCAGTTTAGGATTTAAGTTTGGAAATATGGCATATTCTACAGATGTAAATTTTTTATCAGATGATGTTATTGGGCTTTTAAAAGGCATAAAGATATGGGTTGTAGACTGTTTAGGTTATAAGCCTTCAAAGTCACATGCACATCTGGATTTGGTATTATCATGGGTTGAAAAAATTAATCCTCAAAAAGTAATTTTAACTCATATGGGGCATGAAATTGATTATATAGCATTAAAGAAAAAGCTACCTAATTTCATTGAACCTGCGTATGATGGTATGATAATTTAGTATTATGCATGAATGTGTTCAAAAAGCTTTTAACGTAATTGATGGATTTCTTTCTGGATTCAAAGGCTCTCGTAATGATGAATTGTCTCTATATAAAATTTATATTAAGCAAAATCTTTTGAATGAAATAGGAGATATACTTTTAGAACTTCCTTATTTAGGAGAAAAAATTGTAGTAGTGAGTGATGAAAATACTTATAATGTAGCTGCATATAGGATCTGTAAAGCGTTAAGTATAAAAAAAATCACTTCTGTTATACTGCCTGCTAATGTTAAACCTACTATGGATGTAGTGCATAAATTACAAAAGAGAATTCAAGGAATGCATAGCCTTATTGGGGTTGGTAGTGGAACAATCAATGATTTATGTAAGTATATTTGCTATTTGGAAAAAAAGCCATATATTTTATTTGCCACTGCTCCATCAATGAATGGTTATTGTAGCGCAAATGTTTCTATTATTGTTGATGGTTATAAGCAAAGTTTAATAGCAACCTTACCTACAGTGATAATGTGTGATTTAGATATTTTATCTAAAGCACCTTTACGCTTAATACAAAGTGGAATAGGCGATTCTTTATGTAGATCAACTTGTCAGGCGGATTGGCTCATGTCTCATTTGTTATTTAATACAACATACAGTAAAATACCTTTTGAGTGGATTCAAGGATTAGAATTAATATTATGGGATAATATTGAGGAAGTGATTAATGGTTCGGTTGAATTGATACAAATATTAATGTTAATACTTATTTTATCTGGTATTGGTATGTATATGGCTAAAGGTAGTTATCCTGCTAGTCAGGGCGAGCATTTAATTGCTCATTTACTTGAATTAAAATATCCACATAACTATCATGGTGAACAAATAGCCGTGACTACAATTTTTATGGCAGAGTTGCAAGAATATTTATTGAATAAAGATAAAATTACTATTTATCCTGATAATATACATGAAACAGATATAAAAAAGCGTTTTGGCAAAAAATTAGGTAAAAAATACTTTGCTGAAATAAACGATAAATTTTTATCAAGTGTACAAGCGGAGAAAGTTCAGAGTAACATAAAAATGAAATGGTATGATATAAAAGACACAATAAGGAAAAATTATATATGTAGTATAAGATTAAAAAAAATATTATCTAATGCTAAAATGGCAGATAATTATAAAACAATAGGTTGGAAGTATAATGATTACACTGATGCAATTTTATATAGTGCATTTATTAGAAATAGAATAACTTTCTTAGATTTAGCAAGATATTCTAGGTGTTTAGAAGAGTTTGTGAGAAAAATTTTATAAAGAAAATTGTATGTCAAAAATAAGATAAATTAAAATATATTAAAAAAAAGAAAAATTTATCTTGACGATTTCATTGGTAGTTATTAAACTGCGCCATTCTTGCATTTTTATAAGAGAACGTATTGGTATCTAAATCAGATTTTTTTAGTGTTAGGAGTGAATTAATGACCACTATAAACCAATTGGTACGTAAGCCAAGAGAAAAACAGATAAAGAGGAATAAGGTTCCTGCTTTAGAAGGGTGCCCACAAAAGAGAGGTGTGTGTATTCGTGTATATACAACAACGCCAAAGAAACCTAACTCAGCTTTACGTAAAGTGGCACGTGTTAGATTAACAAATGGTTTTGAGGTAATAACATACATTCCTGGAGAAGGTCATAATTTACAAGAACACTCTGTAATTTTACTTAGAGGTGGTCGTGTAAAAGATTTGCCGGGTGTAAGATATCATACAATTAGAGGTGCATTGGATACTCAAGGAGTAAAAGATAGGAAGCGTAGTCGTTCCAAGTATGGTACTAAACGTCCAAAATAATAATGTTTAACAAATGATGAGAGTAATAAATGTCTAGACGTCGTGCAGCAGTTAGGCGCACTATTTTGCCTGATGCAAAATTTGGAGATTTGATATTAGCAAGATTTATAAATTGTATTATGAGATGTGGAAAAAAATCTGCAGCTGAGCATATCGTTTATAAAGCTCTTGAGATAGTTGAGAAAAAATCAAAGCAAAATGCGTTAGAATTTTTTCATGAAGTAATTAAGGCAGTTAGGCCTGTTATTGAAGTTAGATCTCGTAGAGTTGGAGGTGCAACTTATCAGGTTCCAGTTGAGGTACGAGATATAAGGGCTATTGCGTTAGCTATTCGTTGGATTATTGCAGCTGCGGGTAAGCGTCCTGAAAAAACTATGGAAGAAAAGCTGGCTGGAGAGTTTTTTGATGCGTACAACCAGCGCGGTTCTGCTATCAAAAAGCGTGAGGATACGCATAAAATGGCTGAAGCTAATAAGGCATTTTCACATTATAGATGGTAAGATTAAGGGAATAAATTTATGGTAACTCGTACTACTCCTCTAGCAGATGTTCGTAATATAGGTATTTGCGCTCATATAGATGCTGGTAAAACTACTACTACTGAGCGTATTTTGTATTATACGGGTAGATCTTACAAAATAGGTGAAGTACATGAAGGTACTGCTACTATGGATTGGATGCCTCAAGAGCAAGAAAGGGGTATTACTATTACTTCTGCGGCTACAACCTGTTTTTGGAATAATCATCGTATTAATATTATTGATACGCCTGGACACGTTGATTTTACTATAGAGGTAGAGCGTTCATTGCGAGTATTGGATGGTGCAGTTGCTGTATTTGATGGAGTTGCAGGTGTAGAGCCTCAGTCTGAGACTGTATGGAGGCAAGCTGATAAATATAATGTGCCTCGAATATGCTTTGTAAATAAAATGGATCGTATTGGTGCTGATTTTTTCCGTTGTGTAGAAATGATAAAGGATAGGTTAGGTGCTAGACCTATAGTAATGCAATTACCTATAGGGATAGAAGATTCATATATAGGTATTGTAGATTTAGTAAAAATGCAAGCTATAATCTGGGAAAGTGAGAATTTAGGGGCAAATTTTCATTATGAAGACATTCCAGATAATTTAAAAGAGCAAGCTGCTGAGTATCGTGAAAAGCTTTTAGATATGGTAGTGGAATTTGATGATAAGATAATGGAAGCTTATTTGGGTGGTGTAGAGCCTAGTGAAGAAGAGCTTAAAAGATGTATTAGAAAGGGAGCCATTGATGGTTCATTCTTTCCAGTATTTAATGGTAGCGCTTTTAAAAACAAAGGTGTACAGCCTTTGTTAGATGCTGTTGTAGACTTTTTACCTAGTCCTGCTGATGTACCTAATGTAAAAGGGGTGAATCCCGATAATTTAGATGAAATTATAGAAAGAAAAAGCGAGGACTCTGAACCTTTTTCTGCTTTGGCATTTAAGGTTGTGAATGATCCATTTGTAGGATCTTTAACTTTTGTGCGTGTTTATTCTGGTGTTTTAGCTGCAGGAATTAGCGTATTGAATAGTAATAAAGATACAAAAGAACGTATAGGCCGTATGTTATTAATGCATGCTAACAATAGGGAGGATATTAAAGAGGCGTACGCTGGTGATATAGTTGCTTTAGCTGGTCTTAAATCTACTACTACTGGAGATAGTTTGTGTGTGACGACTAATCCTATAATTTTAGAGCGCATGGAATTCCCTAAGCCTGTGATTGAAATCGCTATAGAGCCTAAAAGTGTAGCTGATCGTGATAGAATGGGTATTGCCCTCGCCAGATTAGTTGCAGAAGATCCTTCTTTACATGCTACTGTTGATGAGGAAAGTGGGCAGACAATATTAAAAGGTATGGGAGAATTACACCTTGAAATTATTGTTGATAGGATGAAGCGAGAATTTAAAGTAGAGGCAACAAAAGGTGCTCCTCAAGTGGCTTATCGTGAAACGATTACTAAGGTGGCAGAAGTTGACTATACACATAAAAAACAATCTGGTGGTGCTGGTCAATTTGCGCGAGTAAAAATTATATTTGAGCCTCTTGAGCCTGGTTCGGATTTTCAATTTGAAAGTAAAATTGTAGGTGGATCTGTGCCAAAAGAATATATACCAGGTGTTGAAAAAGGGTTAATGAGTGCTAAAGAAACAGGGGTAGTTGCTGGATTTCCAATGATAGATTTTAAGGCTATTTTGATTGATGGAGCCTTTCATGATGTAGATTCTAGTACTTTGGCTTTTGAGATAGCTGCTAAAGCCGCATTCCGTGAGGGGATTGTTAAGGCTCAGCCCAAATTATTAGAACCAATTATGAAAGTAGAAGTGGTAACGCCTGACGAATATATGGGAGATATTATAGGTGATTTAAATAGTAGGCGTGGACAAATTATGGGCATGGAACCGCGTGGAAATGCGCAGGTAATTAATGCTATGGTGCCTCTTGCTCAAATGTTTGGTTATGTGAATGTTTTAAGATCAATGTCGCAAGGTCGTGCTCAGTATACTATGATTTTTTCTCATTATGATCAGGTACCTCAGCAAGTGGCTGATGAAATAAAGGCAAAATTAGGATAATAAATAATTAATATTGGGAGGAGTAAATTTTATGGCAAAGGCAAAATTTGAGAGAAATAAGCCGCATTGTAATATAGGTACAATAGGTCACGTGGATCATGGTAAGACGTCATTAACAGCAGCAATAACAAAAGTATTATCTGAAGATGCGAGTATAGGTTCAGCGAGCTATGCGGCATATGATTCGATAGACAAGGCGCCAGAAGAAAGAGCAAGAGGAATAACAATTAGTACAGCGCATGTAGAGTATGAAACAAAGAATAGGCACTATGCGCATGTAGACTGTCCTGGTCACGCAGATTATGTAAAGAATATGATTACAGGAGCTGCTCAAATGGATGGAGCGATATTAGTAGTGTCAGCAGCTGATGGTCCTATGCCTCAGACAAGAGAGCATATATTATTAGCGAGACAGGTAGGAGTTCCAGCGTTAGTAGTTGCGCTAAATAAAGTAGATATGGTAGAGGATGAAGAGTTATTAGAATTAGTTGAGATGGAAGTTAGAGAATTATTGAGTTCCTATGGATTTGATGGAGATAAGATACCTATAATAAGATGCTCAGCCTTAGCGGCATTAGAGAATACAGATAATAAGCTAGGTAAAGAAGCGATTATTGAGTTGATGAAGGCAGTAGATGAGACGATACCACAACCTGAGAGGGATATAGATAGAGCCTTCTTGATGCCAGTGGAAGATGTATTTTCGATATCTGGAAGAGGGACGGTAGTAACAGGAAGGATTGAGAGAGGAATAGTCAAGACGGGTGATGAGATAGAGATAGTAGGTTTAAAGCCGACATTAAAGACGACCTGTACAGGTGTAGAGATGTTCCGTAAGCTACTAGATGAGGGTAGAGCTGGTGATAACGTTGGGGTATTGTTGCGTGGTACGAAGAGAGAGGAAGTTCAGAGGGGTCAAGTATTGGCTAAACCAGGTACGATTACTCCGCATACAGATTTTGAGACAGAAGTATATATATTAACGGCAGAAGAGGGTGGAAGACATACGCCATTTTTCAATAATTATAGGCCGCAATTTTATTTTAGAACCACGGATGTTACGGGTACTATAGAATTGCCAGAAGATAAGAAGATGGTGATGCCAGGTGATACAGTAAAATTGAGTGTAAGTTTAATAGCGCCGATTGCTATGGATGAGGGGTTAAGATTTGCGATCAGAGAAGGTGGTAGGACTGTTGGAGCTGGTTTAGTTAATAAAATAAAAAAATAGTTTTATAGGAGTGTAGCTCAATTGGTAGAGCATCGGTCTCCAAAACCGGTGGTTGGGGGTTCGAGTCCCTTCGCTCCTGCCACTGAGTTATTGGTTTGTATTTAGGTATATAATGAAAGTTACAATAGGAATGTTTTTATCTCAGGTGAAGCAAGAAGCTTTAAAAGTTTCTTGGCCTTCTAAAAAGGAAGTTATAACTTCTACTATAGTAGTGATAGTAATGTTGGTATTTTTTTCTGGCTTTTTTTTGCTTATTGATATACTGATACATTATTTAATACAAACTATATTAGGATTAAGGAGTTAAGTTGTGTCAGAAGCGCTGCAGTATTTCTGGTATGTTGTGCATGTATCATCTGGTCAAGAGAAGGCTGTAGCTAAGTCTATTAGAGATCAGGCAGAAAAAGATAATATCTCTGAGATGTTTGAACAAATTGTAGTTCCTGTTGAGGTGGCTACAGAGGTAAAGCAAAGAAGACAGATCTTAAAAGAAAAAAAGATTTTGCCTGGATATATTATTGTCAAGATGGTAATGAGCGATATTACTTGGCATTTGATAAAAAAGGTACCAAAGGTGTACGGCTTTTTAGATGCTGGAGGTAAGCCTAAAAAAATGACAGAAGCAGAAGTTGCTAATATTTTTAAATGTATGGAAGAAGGTGCTATACCTGGTAAAAATATTGTGATATATGAAACGGGTGAGTCGGTTAAGGTTATAGATGGTCCATTTGAAACTTTTGTAGGTGTGGTAGAAGAGGTAGATCCTGAAAAATCTAAACTGAAAGTATTGGTATCAATTTTTGGACGTGCTACAGCTGTAGAATTGGAATATTCACAAGTGGCTAAATTGCATTAAAGGTGAGATTAGAGGAAAGTTATGGCAAAAAAAATAGTAGGTTATATAAAACTTGAAATTCCGTCTGGTAAGGCTAATCCTTCTCCTCCTATTGGTCCGGCTTTAGGTCAGAGAGGGTTAAATATTATGGAGTTTTGTAAGGCTTTTAATGCGGCTACGCAGTCTTTTGAGATTGGTACTCCTGTGCCTGTTGTAATTACGGTTTATGCCGATCGTACATTTACTTTTATACTAAAGACTCCTCCTGTGTCGTTTTATTTGAAAAAAGCTGTAAAATTAACAAAGGGCTCTAGTGAAGCTGGTAAAAAAGCTCATATAGCTGAAGTTACTAAGGCGCAGATATTAGAAATAGCAAAATTGAAATTAGTAGATATGAACACAACTAATCTAGAAAGTGCTTGTGCAATGATAGAAGGAAGTGCTTTATCTATGGGGATAAAAGTAGTAGAAGGTAATGAATAAATATGAGTAATAAACAAAATATAAAAACTCCTGGTAAAGGAGGGAAGAGAATGAAATTAGCTAATGCGAGCTTAATAAAAGAAAAAAGTTATAATGTGTTAGAAATATTAGAGCAACTTAAGCAAAATAGTAAGGTAAAATTTGATGAAACTCTTGAAGTAGCTATCAATTTAGGGGTAGATCCTCGGCATTCTGATCAGATGGTAAGAGGGATTGTTTCTTTGCCTTATGGAATAGGAAAGTCTATTAGGGTTGCTGTATTTGCGCGTGATGCAAAAGCAGAAGAAGCTAAACTGGCTGGTGCGGATATAGTTGGTGCTGAGGATTTAGTGGAGCAAATTAGCGCTGGTAACATTGATTTTGATAAATGTATAGCTACTCCTGATCTAATGCCTTTGATTGTAAAGGTAGCCAAAATATTAGGACCACGTGGTTTAATGCCTAATCCTAAATTAGGTAGTGTTACTGCAAATATTAGTGAGGCTGTAAATTTAGCAAAAAGTGGGCAAATAGAATTTAAAGTAGAGAAAGCTGGTATAGTACATGCTCCTTTTGGGAAGGTAAATTTTTCTGTAGATGCTTTATATGATAATTTAAAAGTATTATTAAATGCTATTATAAAAGCTAAGCCTTCTGGAGCTAAAGGTGCATATATTAAATCTGTTTTTATAACTTCTACTATGGGAGTTGCTTATAAATTGGATTTTAATACTATAGGTCAATAAAAAATTGGTAAAAAATATGAAAACAAGACAACTACAAAAAAAGCAAATAGTTTCTGACTTAGGTCAATCTATTTCTAACACTAATACTATGATTGTTTCTCATTATCAAGGATTGACTGTAAAAGAAATTATGGTGTTACGTAGAAGAATAGACGAAATAGGTGGAAATTTTAAAGTGACTAAAAATAGTTTGGTCCGTCTTGCAGTAATGAATACAGGTTTTGAGCCTTTATCTTCGTTATTTTTGGGGCCAACAGCTATTGCATTTTCTGATAATTCTGTTGCTCTTGCGAAGATTATGGTAGATTATGCCAAAGAAAATGAGAAATTAATAATAAAGGGTGGAATAATAGATAGTAAACTTATTGATACAAATGATATTAAAGCTCTTGCGGCGTTACCATCTATTGAAGAATTAAGAGCTAAAATCATTGGTACGATAATTGCTCCAGCTACTAAGTTAGTATCAGTATTGCAAGCTCCTGCAGGACAACTTGTAAGGATGTTGAATACTTACTCTTCTAAGTAGTTTTAATTTTTAATATAATAATATAAAGAGGTAGAAATGGCAGAATTAAGTAAAATAGTTGATGATATCGCTTCATTATCATTGATCGAGGCATCTGAATTATCAAAGATGCTTGAAGAAAAATTAGGTGTTTCGGCTATGGCGCCAGTTGCAACTGTGGCTGCTGCAGCTCCTGTTGAATCTTCAGCTGCGCAACAAACTGAGTTTACTGTAATTTTAAAATCTGCAGGTAGTGATAAAATTAAAGTTATTAAAGAAGTTCGTGTGATTTTACCTGGGCTAAATTTAAAAGAGGCAAAAGAATTAGTTGAGACTCCAGGTAAGTCTATTAAAGAATCTATATCTAAAGAAGAAGCAGAAAAAATAGCTAAACAGTTGAAAGACGCTGGTGCTGAAGTAGAAATAAAGTAAATTTCTTTATCGATTATATACAACATACCTATACTTGTAGGATAGGTATGTTGTATAGTAAAAATTATAAAATAATATATTGAAAATATAATTTTCTGCTAATGTACCTAACAAAAATACGGAGAATTGGATGAGTTTTATGGCTTTAAGCAAACGTATACGTAAAAATTTTGGACGTATTACTCAAATGGCATCTATGCCTAATCTTATTGAGGTACAAAAAAAGTCATATGATACTTTTTTACAGATGGGATTACGGTCTGTATTTAAATCTATTTTTCCAGTTGAAGATTTAGGTGCTGAATCTACTTTAGAATTTATAGATTATACTTTTGATTCTCCAAAATATTATGTAGAAGAGTGTCGTCAGAGAGGCATTACGTATGCTTCTCCATTAAAAGTTACGTTCAGACTTATAGTGTGGGAGGTAGATCGTGATACGGGAGCAAGAGAAATAAAAGGTATTAAAGAACAGGATGTATATGTTGGTGATATACCATTAATGACAGAAAATGGTACTTTTATTATTAACGGTACTGAAAGAGTTATTGTATCTCAAATGCATAGATCTCCTGGTGTGTTTTTCGATCATGACAGAGGGAAGACTCATTCTTCAGGCAAATATTTATATTCTGCTAGGGTAATACCTTATCGAGGTTCTTGGTTGGATTTTGAATTTGATTCTAAAGATCTGATATATTTTCGTATTGACAGAAGGCGTAAATTATATGTTACAACTTTATTAAGAGCTTTGGGTTTAACTACTCAAGAAATATTGGATGTATATTATGATACTATTATTTATAAAAAAGCTAAAAATGGGTGGTCTGTATCGTTTAATCATGAAAAATTTAGGGGCATAAAGTTATTAAAAGATTTAATAGATGCAAAAACTGGTGATATTGTTGTAGAAGCAGGAATAAAAGTAACGCCGCGTTTAATAAAAAAATTAATTAGTGATGGTTTAAAAGAAATATTAGTAGATGACGATGATTTAATAGGGCAGTATATAGCCGTGAATCTAAAAGATGTTCATGGAGAAATATATTTGAATGCTGGAGATGAGTTGAAGGCAGAAACTATAGAATTATTGAAAAAAATGGGTATAAAAGAAATTCCTGTTTTGGCTATAGATTATAATAAAGTAGGGCCATATATACGCAATACCTTATTGGCAGATAAAAATTTTACTCAAGAAGAAGCATTAGTAGATATTTATAAAGTAATGCGACCAGGTGAGCCTCCATCCTTAGAAGCTGCTAAACTACTATTTGATAATTTATTTTTTAATGTAGAAAAATATGATATGTCAGTTGTGGGTAGGGTAAAGCTCAATGCTCATTTGAATTTATCTATAGAGGAAGAAATAGTGGTTTTAACTTCTGAAGATATTAAATGTATAATTAAAAAATTGGTATCATTAAAGGATGGTGATGGTGAAATTGATGATATTGATCATTTAGGTAATAGAAGAGTGCGTTCTGTAGGGGAATTAATAGAAAATCAATTCAGAATAGGATTAATTCGTATGGTACGTGCAATTATTGAGCGTATGGGAACTGTAGAAATCGATACAGTTATGCCTTATGACTTAATAAGTCCAAAGTTATTAATGGCTGTGATTAGAGAGTTTTTTGGTACTTCTCAATTGTCTCAATTTATGGATCAAACTAACCCTTTATCTGAAATTACTCATAAGAGACGTTTGTCAGCTTTAGGGCCTGGTGGATTAACTAGAGAGCGTGCAAGTTTTGAAGTACGTGATGTGCATCCTACTCATTATGGGCGTATTTGTCCTATAGAAACTCCTGAAGGGCAAAATATAGGATTAATTAATAGTTTAGCTACCTTTGCTCGTGTAAATAAGTATGGTTTTGTAGAAAGTCCTTATAGGCGCGTAATTCATAGCACGGTGATTGATGAAATAGTATATTTATCTGCGATTGAAGAAGGTAAGTATATTATTGCTCAGGCTAATGCAGAAATTGATTCATCAGGAAAATTGATTTCTAATTTAATAAGTTGTCGTCATAATGGTGATTTTGTGATGTCTACTCCCGAAGAAGTGGATTTCATTGATGTATCGCCAATGCAAATTGTATCTGTGGCTGCTTCTTTAATTCCTTTTCTTGAGAATGACGATGCTAATCGTGCATTAATGGGATCTAACATGCAAAGGCAAGCAGTACCTTTACTTAAAGCTGAAGCTCCTTTAGTGGGTACTGGTATAGAGGATGTAGTAGCAAGAGATTCAGGAGCTACTATCGTTGCTAATCATGATGGTATAGTAGATCAAGTAGATGCTACAAGGATAGTAATACGTAATATAAATAATACGGATGGTACTTCTTCAGGTGTAGATATATATAGCTTATTAAAATTTCAACGTACTAACCATAATACTTGTATTAATCAAAGGCCTTTAGTTAGGCCTGGAATGAAGGTAAAACAAGGAGAAGTTATTGCGGATGGTCCAAGTACAGATCGTGGAGAATTAGCTTTAGGTAGAAATGTACTCGTGGCATTTATGCCTTGGAATGGTTATAATTTTGAAGATTCTATTTTAATTTCTGAGCGTATAGTATCTGAAGATGTATTTACCTCTGTGCATATTGAGGAATTTGAGATTATAGCTCGTGACACTAGATTAGGCCCAGAAGAAATTACAAGAGATATACCTAATATTTCTGATGAAAATTTGCGTCATTTAGATGAGGTGGGTATAGTTCATATAGGAGCAGAGGTACAGTCAGGTGATATTCTTGTAGGTAAGGTTACCCCAAAAAGCGAATCACCTATGACGCCAGAGGAAAAATTATTGAGAGCTATATTTGGCGAAAAGGCTGCGGATATTCGTGATTCGTCTCTTTATGTACCACCTGGAGTATCTGGTACTGTTGTAGAGGTAAGAGTATTTACCAGACGTGGTATAGATAAAGATCAACGTTCTTTGGCAATTGAAAGACAGGAAATTAAAAAACTTACAAAGGATAGGGATGACGAATTATATATTATAGAGAATTTTACATATTCCAGACTTAAATCACTATTGTTAGGACAAAAATTAACTAAAGCTCCTAAGGGAAGTAAAATTGGTGCAGAAATTACAGAAGAATTGTTAGATAATTATTCTAAAGGTCAATGGTGGCAAATTGTCGTAGATAATGTAACTATCATGGAAGAGATAGAAACAACTAAAGCGCAACTTGATAAAATTACAGAAGATTTAAATAAGAAATTTGAGAATAAAATAGAAAAATTACGTGGTGGAGATGATTTACCTCAGGGAGCGCTTAAAGTAGTTAAGGTATTTATTGCAATGAAGCATAAATTGCAGCCAGGGGATAAAATGGCCGGTAGGCATGGTAATAAAGGTGTAATTTCCAGGATTTTGCCTATAGAAGATATGCCTTACTTAGAAGATGGTACTCCTGTGGATATAGTACTTAATCCTTTAGGGGTACCTTCACGTATGAATGTAGGACAAATTTTAGAAACGCATTTAGGATGGGCTGCAGTAAATGTAGGAAAAAAGCTAGGCAAATTAGTGGATCAGTTTTATGCTAAGGAAACTGAAATTTCTGGTATTAGGGATGAGTTATCTAATATATATAAACAAGAAGATATAATTCAAAACTTTAACCAAATGAATGATAGTGAGATACTAGATTTTTCTAAAGATTTAAGTAAAGGCGTGCCTGTTGCTACACCTGTATTTGATGGAGCTAAGGAAGCAGATATAGTGAATATGTTAAAGCAATCTGAAGTAGATGAATCTGGTCAAGTTAGATTGATAGATGGTCGTACAGGAGAGTATTTTGATAGAAAAGTCACAGTGGGTTACATATATATGCTTAAATTGCACCACTTAGTAGACGATAAAATACATGCTCGATCTATAGGCCCTTATAGTCTAGTGACTCAACAGCCTTTAGGGGGGAAATCGCATTTTGGTGGTCAAAGATTTGGGGAGATGGAATGTTGGGCTCTAGAAGCATATGGAGCTGCTTATACTTTACAAGAAATGTTAACTGTAAAATCAGATGACGTAGTTGGGCGTATTAAAATTTATGAATCTATTGTAAGAAGTGATCAAAGCTTTGAACCTGGTATTCCTGAATCATTTAATGTAATGGTAAAAGAATTGCGCTCTTTGGCATTAAATATAAAATTAGAGCAAACTAATTAGCGGGAAGGGTATAATAAATGAGCATTAACTTTGTAGGTAATAATGTAAATAGTGTTGAGCAGTTTAATACTATAGGTATATCCATAGCCAGTCCTGAGGACATAAGAGCGTGGAGTTATGGCGAAATAAAACGTCCTGAAACTATTAATTACCGCACTTTTAAACCTGAGCGTGATGGTTTATTTTGTGCCAGAACATTCGGTCCAATTAAGGATTATGAATGTTTGTGTGGTAAATACAAACGTATGAAATATCGTGGAGTTATATGTGAAAAATGTGGTGTTGAAGTTACTGCTTCAAAAGTACGTCGTGAAAGAATGGGACACATAGAGTTAGCAGCACCTGTAGTACATATATGGTTTTTAAGATCTCTTCCTTCTCGTATAGGGATATTATTTGATATAGCTCTAAAAGATTTAGAGCGGATTTTGTATTTTGAAGCTTATATAATTACTGATCCTGGTCTTTCTCCCTTTTCTAATGGAGAAATGCTTACTGAGGAGCAATATGTTAAAGCGCAAGACGAGTATGGAGAAGATAGTTTTACTGCTTTGACTGGCGCAGAAGCTATACAATCTATGTTATCTAATATTGATCTTGAGAAGCTTAAATGGGATTTACGTAAACAATTATCTGAAGTTAATTCAGAAGCTCGTAGTAAAAAAATTGTTAAAAGATTAAAATTAGTAGAAGATTTTATAGATTCTAATAATAAGCCTGAGTGGATGGTTATGACAGTAATTCCTGTTATACCTCCAGAATTACGTCCATTAGTGATGTTAGACGGTGGACGTTTTGCTACTTCAGATTTAAATGAGCTATATAGGCGTGTGATTAATCGTAATAATAGATTAAAAAGATTAATAGAATTAAAGGCTCCAGATATAATAATACGTAACGAAAAGCGCATGTTACAGGAAGCGGTAGATGCTTTGTTTGATAATGGGCGTAGAGGAAGAGCGGTAAAGAATGCAAATCGAAGAGCCTTTAAATCTCTTAGTGATATGTTGAAAGGTAAACAGGGTAGATTTAGACAAAATCTTTTGGGTAAAAGAGTGGATTATTCTGGACGTTCTGTTATTGTGGTAGGGCCAGAGTTAAAATTACATCAATGTGGTCTACCTAAAAAAATGGCTTTAGAGTTGTTTAAACCTTTTATATATGCTAAATTAGAATTATATGGGATGTCTACTACTTTAAAAACTGCTAAAAAAATGGTTGAAAGTGAACGTCCAGAAGTATGGGATATATTAGAAGAAGTTATACGTGAACATCCGGTTTTACTTAATAGGGCTCCCACCTTACATAGACTAGGTATACAAGCTTTTGAACCTGTGTTAATTGAGGGGAAAGCTATACAATTACACCCTTTGGTTTGTGCTGCATTTAATGCAGATTTTGATGGAGATCAAATGGCGGTGCACGTACCTTTGTCAATTGAAGCTCAGTTAGAATCACGAGTTTTAATGATGTCTACAAATAACATTTTAAGTCCCTCTAATGGTAAGCCTATTATTGTTCCTTCACAAGATATAGTGCTTGGTCTATATTATTTAACTTTGTCTTTAGAGGATGAGCCTGGTAGTGGTATGTTATTCACAGGCATTAATGAAATTCATCATGCTTTATTTGTAAAAGCTATAACATTGCATAGTAAAATAAAATGTAGACGTAAAATTAAAAATATAGGTGGTAAAGAAGAGGTGGTACTAGTGGATACTACTCCTGGTAGGATGATAGTAGCTGAATTATTGCCAGATAATAATATAGGTTTTGATTTGATCAATAAAGTCTTAACCAAAAAAGAAATATCAAATTTAATTGATGTAGTATTCCGTCATTGTGGTCAAAAGCAAACAGTGATTTTTGCTGATCGTTTAATGTCATTAGGTTTTTCTTATGCATGTAAGGCTGGGATATCATTTGGTAAAGATGATATGGTGGTACCTCAGAATAAGCATAAACATATTAATCATACTTTGGAAGAGGTAACGCAGTTTGAAAAGCAATATTCTGAAGGA
The DNA here is from genome assembly GCA_000746585.2 of Rickettsiales bacterium Ac37b. Lineage (NCBI taxonomy): Bacteria > Pseudomonadati > Pseudomonadota > Alphaproteobacteria > Rickettsiales > Rickettsiales bacterium Ac37b. The sequence continues at coordinate 537,929 of CP009217.2, read as the reverse complement.
TTGATTACTTCTGGTGAGAAATACAATAAGGTGATAGATGCCTGGTCGCGCTGTACTGATCGTATAGCTGATGATATGATGAAAGGTATATCTGCTATCAAACAAAATCATTCATTGAAAGGTAGTGAGAAGGTTAATTCTATATATATGATGGCGCATTCTGGTGCTAGGGGTTCTGCTCCTCAGATTAAACAATTGGCAGGTATGCGTGGATTGATGGCTAAACCTTCTGGTGAAATTATTGAGACGCCTATTATATCAAATTTTAAAGAGGGTTTAACTGTTTTAGAATATTTTAATTCTACTCATGGTGCACGTAAGGGGTTGGCAGATACAGCTCTTAAGACAGCTAATTCAGGATATTTAACTAGGCGTTTAGTAGATGTATCATTAAATTGTGTGGTAACTCATCATGATTGTGGTACGCAAGAAGGTATTATAGCTAAGGCTAGTATAGAAGGTGGTGAAGTTATTGTACCTTTATCAGAAGCGATTTTAGGGAGAGTGTCTTCAATAGAAGTACGTCATCCAATGAGTAATGAAATTATTGTAAGAGCAGGTAGTTTAATAGACGAAAGTGTAGTAGAAAAAATAGATACCGCTGGTATTGAGTCAGTCAAAATAAGATCAGTATTAACATGTCAGTCCAAAGAAGGTGTATGTTCTCTATGCTATGGACGTGATTTAGCTACAGGGTTATTAGTAAGTATAGGTGAAGCTGTTGGTGTTATAGCAGCACAGTCTATTGGTGAGCCTGGTACTCAGCTTACAATGAGAACTTTCCATATAGGTGGTGCTGCGACTAAAGGTGCAGAAGTATCGGGCATAGACGCTTCGCATGATTCTAAGGTTGTATTAATAAATCGTAATATAGTTACCGATAGCCAAGGGCGTAATATCGTGATGAGTCGTTCTTGTGAATTAATACTTGTTGATAATAAAGGGCATGAACGTGCAAGGCATAAAGTTCCATATGGCGCTAAATTGTTAGTAGATGAAGGGAGCGTTGTAAATAAGGGTATTAAATTAGCGGAATGGGATCCTTATACTATACCTATTATTACCGAACGTGCGGGTATTATACAATATAGAGATTTAGTAGAAAATATATCTGTAAAAGAACAAATGGATGAAACCACTGGTATATCAAATAAAGTTATTATTGATTGGAAGCAACAAAGCCGTGGTGCAGAGTTGAGGCCAAGAATAGCTTTAGTAGATAAAAATGGTGAGATGTTAATTTTAGCTAATGGGCTAGAAGCGCGTTATTTCTTGCCAGTAAATGCAATTTTAAATATTGAAGATGGGGCTTTGGTACATGCAGGTGATGTAATAGCTCGTATCCCTAGAGAATCCACTAAAACTAGAGATATTACAGGTGGTTTGCCAAGGGTAGCTGAATTATTTGAAGCTAGAAAACCAAAAGATCATTCTATTATAAGCGAAATAGAGGGAACAGTTGAGTTTGGTAAGGACTATAAATCTAAACGTCGTATTATAATAAAGTCTAATAATGGTGAAGGAGAACCAATGGAATATTTAATTCCTAAGGGTAAGCATATTACTGTTAATGAAGGCGATTATGTACGAAAAGGTGATTTATTAATGGATGGTAGTCCGGTTCCTCATGATATTTTAAGAGTAATGGGAATAGAAGCTTTATCTCGTTATATGGTATCTGAAATTCAACAAGTTTATCGTTTACAAGGTGTAAAAATAGATGATAAGCATATTGAAGTTATACTTAGACAGATGCTGCAAAAAGTAGAAATTGTGGATTCTGGGGAAACTACTTTATTAATAGGTGAGCAGGTTGATAGAGAAGAGTTTGATGAAATTAATCAAAAAGCAATAGCTCAGAAATTTAAGCCTGCGGTAGCCATACCAGTATTACAAGGTATTACTAAAGCTTCTTTACATACTAGATCGTTTATTTCGGCGGCTTCGTTCCAAGAAACTACAAGAGTTTTAACAGAAGCGGCTGTTGCTGGAAAGCGTGATAAATTATTGGGATTAAAGGAAAACGTATTGGTAGGTCGTCTAATACCAGCTGGTACAGGATTTTATATAAATAAAATGCGTAAAATTGCTTATAGTCGAGATAATGAAGTAGTACAAAATAAGCAAAAGAATCAAGATACGGTTGAGGCTGTATAGCGTTAAAATAGACCTCTGAAATAATTTTGTTTTTAGAGGTTTATATTAACTAGGTGCATTCTATATTTTTATAATTCTTAGGTGATTAGAATTTAGTTTCAGGTTAAAAAATGATAGATAATTTGGCTTTTAATATAAAAAAAGGAATTATCATGATTAGAGCAAAAAATAATATTAGAAAATTATTTATCAATTTTAGATAATAATAGAAAAATAAATATTTCTCATAAAAAGCTAATTAGAAAATCTCTATAGTCAGCGTATTTTATAAAAATCATTGGCAACAAAATAATTTAAAATTTATAATATTATGTCACAAAAGACATAGCTATAGAAAGCCTAAAAATATCTACAATTACTTCTACTCAAAGGTGTTGATAACGGTGGGAATTAAAAAATTTCTAAGCCAAGATTAGTCCTGTATAGCTTAGCATTTAATATGATAAGAAATTTACGCATACAAGCAATAATAGCTACTTTTCCTACTTTACCATTATTAACACTTTTGACTACATAGTGTCGTCATGAGATTTTGGCCCACATAATAATAGCTTTTAAAGTAAGGGCAGCTTGAAAAGATTTTCAGTGTTTACAGCGAGTAGAGATTCCTCTTCCCCTTTTATAGTAAATTAAGTTGATAAAGACATGATATATGATATATTAAAAAGCTCATAAACCCAAAACAGTAGAAGCAATGGCATATTCCTTAGATTTACGTAAAAAAGTAATTCACTATGTTAATAAAGGTTATACCAGAGAAGAAGCTGCAAGAATTTTTGGCATAGGTGAAAGAACAATTTATAGATGGTTATCGAGATCGAAATCCGGGAATTTAGCAGCCACACGAGCAGCTAAGACATGGAAGAAGCTTGATCCAATCAAATTATTAAACGAGGTGTCTAAAAACAGCAATTGGCTATTATCTGATTTTGCAAAGGTTTTTAATGTGTCTACAGCTGCTATCTGTTTGGCATTCAAGACTTTGGGGATCACACGAAAAAAAAGACCACACTCTATCGTGAACGGGATGAAGCAAAACGGCAATTATTTTTGGCAGCTATCGCAAACTATAAAGCGGAAGATATAGTTTATATTGATGAGAGTGGAATTGATAGCTATTTGTACTATTCTTGGGGATACAGTCTCAGAGGAAGTAAAGTTTATGGTGATATCTCAGGTAAAAAACATGATTGAGAAAGCTTTATTGCAGGTAAGGTTGGGAAGAAAATTATTGCGCCAATGTGTTTCAAGGGCACATGTAATACAGAAGTTTTTAACGAGTGGGTTAGTCAGTGTTTGGTGCCCGAACTAAGATTTGGTCAAGTTGTAATACTTGATAATGCAACGTTCCATAAGTCAGCTAGAACTAGGAATTTAATAGAAGATATAGGCTGTAAACTTTTATTCTTACCACTTTACTCTCCTGATCTCAACCCAATTGAAAAATATTGGGCTCATTTAAAAGCTAAAATCAAACCTATCATTACTAATTTTAATAACCTTAGCGATGCTATTGATTATGGCTTCTCTATGCCATTCTCAACTTAATTGACTATAAATTCAAGAACAGTATTTTCTATAATATGACGCAATAGGTATAAATAATTATCAATATTTCTTTGAACTTTACGATTTTTTCTTGACGGTATAACTACTTTACAGTTAATTAATTCTGCAGATTCTACAATTCGATTAGTATCATACGCTTTATCAGCAATGAGATATTCTGCCTTTATTTCTTTGGTTAATTCAAAAGCTTCTGAGCAATCAGCTCGGGAACTTTCTGTAACAATAATTCTAACCGGTATACCATTCGCATCCACGGCCATATGTACTTTGGTGTTGATCCCCCTTTTGTCCGGTTCATTTTCTGATTTACGCCTCTTGCTCCCGATGCATGATGATGAGTCTTGATAAAAGTTGAATCTATCATCCACCATTCATAATCTGGTTCATCTATTAATTTTTCTAATATAGATTCCCAGATACCCTTATCTCTCCACCTGCAAAATCTTCGATGAGTATTCTTCCAATCTCCATAATCAGCAGGTAAATCTTGCCAGGGGGTGGCACCTGTACGGAATATCCATAAAACAGCATTAATAAATAAACGATTGTTTTTGGCTATACCTCCTCATTTACCTGGTAAATGTGTTTCTATTCTTGACCATACAACATCTTTTAAATCCTGTCTTCTGTGAGATTCTGTTTTCATTACTTACAATCCTATTATTATTTCTTTATTAGGATTTTTTTAAATAAATTTCAATACTTATCTCATGACGACGCTACCTAAATGAAATAAAGAATTTTACAAGCAGTTTTTATTGATCTAAATTATCGCTGTCTCTGGATAAGAAATTTATAAGAAATAAATTGATAGATTTATATAATTACTGGTATTAAAAGTTTTTTAATGCATCAAAAATGCCTTCAATAAAAGCCCACTTTATCTGAAGGCAATCAAAATTTTGTATACTCTTTTTATATTTTTAATCAATATAATTTCTGTTGATAAATTTTTTTAAATACTCATGATTTAAAAGTTGAATATTGATTACTTAGCTTAGATAGAGCGAATCCTCGAAATAGTAGGAGAGGGAAGAGCTAACTGAGTACGCAAATTCAAATGTTTTTACTATAGTAATTTTAAGGCAGAAATTTTAGTGATAAATAGAGATTAGAATATTTATTTTTATAATCTATAATTAAAAGTAGAATATTATATCATTAAGAAATAATTTTTAAAGTGTTTATGATAATTATCTAAACATAAATTTATGTACAGTCAGAATACTGATCTGATGGTAATGAACTTATAAATAGCTAATGGAAACATAAGATAAAATCTAGCTGTTAAAAAGGTATATTTAAAATGCTAAAAACTATAATGAAATATGTGTTTAGATTGTGGTATATTTGTAGAAAATGATTCTAAGATTTATATTGGTTTATTTTAATTATAAAATTAAGCATAATATGATTTGCAGATAAATTAAAATCCATTATTATGGTTGTGTAGTGTAAAATAAGTTTTGTTCTTATTGTTATATATAATTAAGTGTAACTCCAATAATTAGTTAAATGAATAGTAATATAAATCTTCTTAAATCTGAATTATTACCTGTTTCAATCGAAGACGAAATGAAACAAAGTTATCTGGATTACGCTATGAGTGTAATCATAAGTAGAGCAATTCCAGATGTTTGTGATGGGTTAAAACCGGTACATAGGCGTATTTTATATTCTATGTTTGAATCAGGTTGTTATTCAAATCGACCTTTTCGTAAATCAGCACGTACAGTGGGTGATGTAATAGGTAAATACCATCCACACGGAGATGCTGCTATTTATGATGCTTTAGTACGTATGGCACAGGAATTTTCTCTAAGGCTGCCCTTAATTGATGGACAAGGTAATTTTGGTTCTATGGATGGTGACCCAGCAGCGGCTATGCGTTATACAGAATCAAGATTAGCAGAAGTATCACATTTCTTATTAGATGATTTAGATAAAAATACAGTCGATTTTAGAGATAATTATGATGGGTCTGAGCGTGAACCAACTGTATTACCTGCTAAGTTTCCTAACCTTTTGGTAAATGGTTCAGGAGGAATTGCTGTAGGTATGGCTACTAATATTCCTAGCCATAATTTGGGTGAAGTTATAGATGCTTGTTGTTTATATATAAATAATCATCAAGTCACAGATGAAGAATTAATGGAGGTTGTGCATGGTCCGGATTTTCCTACGGGAGGAATTATTTTAGGCAAAGCAGGTATTAAATCTGCGTTAAGAACTGGACGAGGCTCAATTCTAATTAGGGGTAAAGCTCATATTGAAGAAACTAGAGAAAATAGGCCTTCTATCATTATTACAGAAATACCTTTCCAGGTTAATAAAGCAAAAATGATAGAACGTATAGCGGAATTAGTGCGTGAGAAGAGAATAGAAGGAATTAGTGATCTAAGAGATGAATCAAATAAATCTGGAGTAAGAGTTGTAATAGAACTAAAAAAGGATGTAATTGCTGAAGTTATATTAAATCAATTATATAACTATACTCCTTTACAGACTTCCTTTGGCGTGAATATGCTTGCCTTATATAATAACCAACCGCGTGTAATGAATTTACGTGCTATTATTACTGCTTTTGTAAAATTTAGAGAAGAAGTTATAACACGTCGTACTAGATTTTTATTAGTTAAGGCTCAAAGTCGTGCACATCTGTTAATAGGATTGTCTATAGCAGTATCTAACATAGATGAAATTGTAGCTATGATTAAGGCTGCTCCTGATCCACAAATAGCCAAAGAAAGGTTGATGGAGCGTAGTTGGGAGGCAGATAAAGTACGTTCTTTAATAGAATTAGTAGGTGATGGTAGTAATATATTGCGTGATAATAAATGTTATTTTACAGAAGAACAAGCAAAAGCAATTTTGGAAATGAGATTACAAAGATTAACGGGCTTAGAGTATGAAAAAATTTCACAAGAATTGCAAAAACTTGCTGATGATATAGTGTATTTTAGAGAGATTTTATCTTCAAGGAGTATGTTGTTATCTATATTGAACTCTGAGCTTATAGAGATTAAAAACAAGTATGCAACTAACCGTCGTACAGAAATACAGGAAGCTGAATATGAATATGATATGGAAGATTTGATTCCTAAAGAGGATATGGTTGTAACTGTTACTATGGGTGGTTATATTAAACGTGTACCTCTCTCTACATACCGTGCTCAAAAACGTGGAGGAAAAGGTAGATCTGGTGTTAATATGCATGAGGAAGATGCAATCATTGAATTATTTGTTGCAAATACTCATACTCCAATGTTGTTTTTTTCTAATTTAGGGAAAGTTTATAAACTAAAAGTACATAAATTAGTTCTGGGTAATCCTCAAACTAAAGGACGTGCTCTAGTTAATATTTTTCCTTTAGCTGAAAAAGAAGTAATTACTAACCTTATGCCATTACCTGAAGATGAAGAGCAATGGGGTCAATTGAATATAATGTTTGCTACATCTAAGGGAAATGTTCGTAGAAATAGTTTAGCTGATTTCCAAAGTATTCAGTCTAATGGTAAAATAGCTATTAGATTAGATGAAGACGATAAGTTAATATCTGCTGTTGTTTGTAAAGAAGAAGATCATATTTTATTAGCTAGTAAAGAAGGAAAATGTTTAAGATTCCCTGTTGATGCTGTACGTGTATTTAAGAGCAGAACATCGGATGGTGTAAGAGGTATGATGCTAGGTAAAAATGATTTGGTGATTTCTATGTCAGTTTTACATGGTGCAGAAGAACCTATGGAAACTAGAGAAGAGTTTTTGAAAATACCAGTAGAGGTGCGTATTGCCTTAGCAAATATATCAGAGCCTTTAGAAATGATGCATCAGTTAAGATTACAAGAATTAAAACTTAATTTATCATCAGAAAAAATCCGTGAAATGGCCCAAAGAGAGGAGTTCATTTTGACTGTTACTGAAAATGGTTTTGGTAAAAGGACCTCTGCTTATGAGTATAGAGTTACTAATAGAGGGGGTAAAGGTATATTAAATATTATTACTTCAGAACGTAATGGTAAAGTTATAGCAAGTTTCCCTATAACTCGTTCTGCTGAAATGATATTAATCAGCAATAAAGGAACTTTAATTAGATGTGCAGTATCAGATGTTAGAATTGCGGGTAGAAGTACTCAAGGTGTAGCTATTTTTAGAACTGGTACTGAAGAAGTAGTAGTATCTGCAGTACAAATTCCAGAAGACCAAGAAGAATAGTGATAAAGAGTGTAGTAAATATGTCGGAGAAAATAGGCATTTATCCAGGTACGTTTGATCCTATTACTTATGGTCATATGGATATTATATCACGAGCCTTAAAGGTAGTAGATAAACTTATTATAGCTGTTGCAATAGATGGTACTAAGATGCCGCTATTTATGCCAGACGAAAGAGTAGAAATGGTACAAGTTTCAACTATTGATATGTCTTCTGTACAAGTTAAAAGTTTTAGTGGATTGCTTGTAGATTTTGCCACTCAGCAAGGAGCTTCTGTCATTGTTAGAGGGCTAAGAGCTATTTCTGATTTTGAATATGAATTCCAAATGTCTTGTATGAATTCTAAGCTTGCTAGTCATATTCAGACTATATTTTTACCTGCTTCTGAAAAAACGCATTTTGTTTCATCACGTATTGTAAAAGAAGTATATCGTTTAGGTGGAGATGTTTCTGGTTTTGTTGCAGAGCATATAAAAGAAAAACTAAAGAGACGTTTTAAGCTTTAAAGAGAAGTGGTAATGGATAATAATCGAATAATACAATATATAATTAAAGAATCTATTTTAGGATTTGTTCTTGTGGCACAAAGTAACAAAGGGGTGTGTGCCGTGTTTATAGGGAATAATATTTCATTGTTAGTTTCTAGCTTACAAAATAAATTTTCTAAAATAATTCTTAATAATAGTGATCAGGCTCTTCAAAACGTTGCTAATCAAATAATATCTTTGATTGCCAATCCTACAACTAAGCTAAATGTAGAAATGGAAATTAACGGTACAGAATTTCAGCAAAAAATATGGAAAATGTTGCAAGAAATTCCAGTAGGAGAAACAATTAGCTATAAAGAATTGGCAAGAAGAGCTGGTAATCCTATGGCTATAAGGGCTGCGGCCAATGCTTGTGCTTCAAATCTTTTGGCAATTATTATTCCCTGTCATCGTGTTATTAAAAGTAATGGAATGATTTCTGGTTATCGGTGGGGACAGAGTATAAAGCAGCAATTACTTAAGAATGAAGTTATATCAATTGCCATTTAAAACTCTTCACTAGAAATATAAATGGTTGATAAATATATTAATTAAGTTGTATTCGGGACTAGGAGTTTTGAGCTAATTGCGTTCGTAAGTTCAAATCAATTTACTATAGTATGGGCAGAGGCTTAACTCCAAAAATAATAACGTATAGCAGCGATTGTAACTTATTATTAAAACTTAGCTAAAGATATCAGATGTAGATTTGGTATATGATATTATGGCTCCCCGGGCCGGATTCGAACCAGCGACCAAGCGGTTAACAGCCGCTTGCTCTACCACTGAGCTACCGAGGAACAGTGCAATACAAGCCTCTTATAGCAGATAGTCACGAACTAATCTAGAGTTTTTTTGATAATTTTATTACTTTTATTGTAATTTTTTGACGTTAGTAGTATAAAATAAGATTTTTATGTATATAGAGAATGTTATGGATTATGATCAAGGGTACCTTATGGCTATTAATAATATAACAGAACAGCAAGTTATCGCTAAATTTGCTCAAGAAGAAAATAAAATATTCCCTCCAATTCCTAAAAAAATCCCTCATATTTATAATTATCATAATGAAAAAGTAGTGGATAATTATTATTGGTTAAGAGATGCAAATTGGCCAGATGTAAGTAATAGTAGAATATTAAATTATATTGAGCAGGAAAATTTATATACCTCATATGTAATGAAACCCTATAAAAAACGTGAAGATAGTTTGTTTGAAGAAATTACTTCTAGGATTAAATTAGATGATGTTAGTGTAGCAGTTAAGAAAGATAATTATTTTTACTATAGTAAGACTGAAAAAGATTCAAACCATTCTATAATATGTCGTAAAAAAGAGACATTAGATGCTGCAGAGGAAGTTCTGCTAGATGCAAATGAATTAGCCAAGGGACTAGAATATTTTAATCTTGGAGGAGCTGCCGTTACTCCTGATCATAAGAAGCTAGCTTATTCTACAGATATAATTGGTGCAGAGCGGTATACCATTGTACTAAAAAATTTAAGTGATCATAAATTTTTAAATGATACTATTATCAATACAACTGGAAATATAGTATGGCATGAAAATGGCATAGGATTCTTTTATGAGAAACTTAATGAGCAGTGGCGTTCACAAGAAATATATTATCATAAATTAGGTACAGATACTACTACAGATAAATTGATTTTTAAAGAAGAAGATACACGTTTTTCTGTTAGTGTGGGTAGATCTTCTGACAAAGAATATATTTTTATTGATACGCATAGTGCAGATAGTAATGAAACTTGGTTTATCAAGATGAATGATAAAACCATGACTCCTAAATTGATATTAGCAAGGAAAGATGACCAGCTATATGAGGTAGATCATGGTAATGAGTTATTTTATCTGCGTATCAATGATCATGGTAAAAATTTTAGATTGATAACAAATAATAATACAGATTTCAAACAAAATACTTGGCAAGAACTTATACCATTTAATCCTAAAATTTATTTAACTGGCTTTGCCTTATATAAAGGATATGTGGCTATTGAATTTATACAAGAAGGATTAGATCAAATAAAAATTATAGATATGCATACTAGAAATGAAAAAGCCATTGCTTTTAAGGATCCAACGTATGATGCAGGAATAATGTTTACGACTTATGATGCCACAGCATTAAGATATGGTTATTCATCTTTAAATACGCCAAGTTCAGTGATGGAATATGATTTTGCTACAGATTCTATTACTGTTTTAAAAGAGCAAGAAGTGCTGGGTGGTTATAATAAGGATTTATATAAATCAGAAAGAATTTTTGCTGTTGCACAAGATGGTACTAAGATACCAATATCTTTAGTGTATAAAAAGGAATTATTTAAAAAAGATGGTAGTAATCCTCTCTATCTATATGGGTATGGATCATATGGTATATCAATATCTCCTAATTTTAGTACGCAGAGACTGTCACTATTAGATAGGGGATTTGTATATGCAATAGCCCATATACGTGGAGGCGATGATATGGGATATGATTGGTATGAAGCTGGTAAGTTACTTAATAAAAAGAATAGCTTTAGTGACTTTATAGATGTAACTGAACATTTGATTAAACATAATTACAGTCATAAACAAAATATAGTAATAGCTGGTGGTAGTGCTGGTGGAATGCTTATGGGTGTGTGTGCTAATGAGTGGCCAGATTTATATAAGGCAGTTATTATGCATGTACCTTTTGTGGATGTCTTAAATACTATGTATGATGAAAATCTTCCATTAACGCCAGGAGAGTTTAAAGAATGGGGCAATCCTAAAGATTTAGCCTACTATGAGTATATTAAATCTTATTCTCCTTATGATAATGTTAAAACGCAGTCCTATCCTGCAATGTATGTAACATGTGGTATAAGCGATCCTAGAGTAACTTATTGGGAAGCCGCTAAGTGGGTAGCAAAATTACGAGAAATGAAACAAGATACTAATTTATTATTATTAGAAACAAAGATGGATGCTGGACATAAAGGAGCATCTGGTAGATTTGGTTATTATCGTGATGTTGCTAAGGAATATAATTTTATTTTGAAGATTTTTGGTATAGAGTGAGAGTAATATTTTTAATTATAGTAATTATGACTTTTATCAAGAAAAGTGATGCTAGGGAGTTGATTCTGAGTTCCAAGAATCTTGCTCAAGGGTTACCAGAAAAATTTCGTTATATAGATAATGTTTCAGCAAGTGCACAATTTTCTTATGAATCTTTACTGGCATTAAAAAAATATTATAAAAATAAAAAATTTATTATTATAGATTTAAGACAAGAAACTCATTTATTTATTAATGGTCAGGCTGTTCATGTTAAAACCAAATGCAACTGGGGAAATATTAATAAAACGCTTGAGGAAATTGTTAATCAAGAAAATAAATTAGTAGAAGAAATTAAGCAATTTAATACTATAACCCTCTATAAACAAGATACTGAAGAAGCTATTAAATTTCCAATATATTCGGTGCATACTGAGAAGCAATTGGTAGAATCTTTAGGTATAGAATATGTAAGGTTACCTGTACTTGATCATAAACATCCTTCTAGCGATGTAGTAGAAAAATTTGTAAAATTAGTGAAGAACTCTAAATCGATAATACATTTTCACTGCGCAGCAGGAAAAGGTCGTAGTACAACATTTCTAGCAATGTATGACATTGTCCATAATGCTGTACTTAAGAGTTATAATCAAATTATAGAAACCCAGCTGCTCAACCATGGAAGTAATTTAATCGTTCCTGGTATAAAATATTATTTGCAAGATGAAGGATGTTTTGATATGAATGATTTTTTAGCGCGTACTCGATTTTTAAAAAATTTTTATAAAAAATATTCGCATATATTATAAAACTCTTACTTGAATTTTATTTAATTTTTGTTTATAAAGTATTACGCTGAATTAAAATGTTTGTTATAAGGGATAAAAATGCCTAAAATGAAAACAAAAAGTGGAGTAAAAAAGAGATTTTCTCTTACTGCTTCTGGTAAGGTAAGAAGTGCTCAGGCTGGAAAACGTCATGGTATGGTCAAGAGATCAAAAAGGCATATACGTAATCAAAGGGGTACTACTATTTTATGTGCTAGTGATGCTGCTATCATTAAAAATAATTTTATTCCCTATGGAGGATAAAATATGGCTCGTGTAAAACGTGGGGTAACTAAAAGTGCTCGTCATAAAAAAATATTAAAATTAGCTAAAGGTTATAGAGGCCGTTCTAAGAATTGCTATAGAATTGCAATTGAAAAAGTTGAAAAGGCTTTAAGGTATGCTTATAGAGATCGTAGAAATCGTAAGCGTGATTTCCGTGCGCTTTGGATACAGCGTATTAATGCAGCTGTTCGTGAATATGGATTAGTGTATTCCCGTTTTATAGATGGTATCAATAAATCTGGTATTACAATGGACCGTAAAGTATTAGCAGATTTAGCTGTACGTGAGCCTGAGGCTTTTAAGAGTGTGGTAGAGCAAGCTAAAGCTGCCCTTTAAAATTTGTTATAAAAAACTACCTCTTATTTTTAGGGGGTAGTTTTATGCTATAAACTTCTGTATCTCCTCTGAAATATTCTTAATAAAACAGTTTTGTATATATTTTCATCAAATTGGGATATTCTGATAGTGACCATATTGCTACAAAGAAATAGCATGACCCTATTGGGACTGTTAACAAAGCCTTTATTAGCAATCTTTTGACCTAATTTTTATTATATTTTTAGGTTTAGCTCTATCTGTTTCCTCGCTCATACTAGTATAGTATTTTTATTTGACTTAACTATGTTTGGCTAAAATTACTATAGTTCATCACAAATGTACTAGGTGTATAATTTAAATGAAATGGTATAGTAAATTGATTTGAATCCAGAACGAGGGTTAATTCAAAGCTCTCCTACCAATTGAGGCTTCGCTCTATCGCTCCTCGTTCCAAGTACAACTTAATATACCATAAAATTAGGTCAAAAGATTGCTAATAAAGGCTTTGTTAACAGTCCCATATTAGTCAGACCTATTTCTATATAACCTAGAAAAATATTTTTCTAGGTTATATAGTTTATAGTTTTATGATACAGAACTTGCTACTAATATCCTTCTTTCTTGAAGTGCAAGTAATAATAATCCTATAACACCTATAAATAAAGCTATAGGTATTATACTAACGCCATATATCAAATTATGGCTGCTTGCACTATACATGTTAGTAACAGCGCCAATACAGCTATGAAATCCATATCCAAAGCTCATCATTATCATATTAGCTATACCATTAGTTAAACCTTTGAGATGTTCTGTAACATAGGTTGAAGCTTTATAAATGATTAGGCTCTGATAAGCTGAACAAGCTCCAACAAGTAATAATCCTATAGCAATACCATTTACGGATAGGCTTTTAGATAATATAGCACCAAAAACAGCTAACATACAAGCTCCAGCAGTGATAGAAGATGCTAAATAACTTTGTGTTTTATCGGCAATATAACTAAGTAACGGTAAGCCAACAAACATACCTATAAATATCATTGATAATAGGTAGCTAGTAGTACTCGCTTCTAAGTTATATATGTTTGTTAAAAAGGCATTACCCCAAGCATCAGAAAAACCTTCAAGTGGACCTATCATAAGTCCACCACAACAACATATTGCAACTACCTTATAATTAGCAAAAATAGATTTTATATTATCTATGATACTTTGTTCCTTGGTGTATGGCTTTTCTTTTGGTATCAATATATAAGTAATGAAAGCAAGTATTATACCTATTAAAGCAAAAATTTCTATTACTGCTTTATATCCTAGTGCACTACACATATAAAGAATAGGTCCATTACCATATATTCCACCTATAAGCCCTATAACAACAGCAGCGCTTAACATAGAGGTAAACATTTTTTCATCAAATGCTAGACGAACAATTTTTAATATACCAAGTATTGCAGCTGAAGATCCTATACCTATAATAACTCTTCCTAATAACAATAGGGTCCAATTGTTAGTAAATATAATAGGTAATAATCCTATAACAGTTAACAATATACATATAGTCATTACAAGTTTTGTACCATACCGATCAAGTAAAAAAGCAATAGGTAAATGCATCAAAGCATATCCAATATAGTATATGCCTGAAAATTGGCCAAAAACTGTGGTACTTATATTGAATTGATTCATTAAATCATGCATCATAACATTTGGTATGATTCTTAAAATATATTGATATGCATAGAATATCGATATATAGTAAATTAAGTTGATAAAGACATGATATATGATATATTAAAAAGCTCATAAACCCAAAACAGTAGAAGCAATGGCATATTCCTTAGATTTACGTAAAAAAGTAATTCACTATGTTAATAAAGGTTATACCAGAGAAGAAGCTGCAAGAATTTTTGGCATAGGTGAAAGAACAATTTATAGATGGTTATCGAGATCGAAATCCGGGAATTTAGCAGCCACACGAGCAGCTAAGCCATGGAAGAAGCTTGATCCAATCAAATTATTAAACGAGGTGTCTAAAAACAGCAATTGGCTATTATCTGATTTTGCAAAGGTTTTTAATGTGTCTACAGCTGCTATCTGTTTGGCATTCAAGACTTTGGGGATCACACGAAAAAAAAGACCACACTCTATCGTGAACGGGATGAAGCAAAACGGCAATTATTTTTGGCAGCTATCGCAAACTATAAAGCGGAAGATATAGTTTATATTGATGAGAGTGGAATTGATAGCTATTTGTACTATTCTTGGGGATACAGTCTCAGAGGAAGTAAAGTTTATGGTGATATCTCAGGTAAAAAACATGATTGAGAAAGCTTTATTGCAGGTAAGGTTGGGAAGAAAATTATTGCGCCAATGTGTTTCAAGGGCACATGTAATACAGAAGTTTTTAACGAGTGGGTTAGTCAGTGTTTGGTGCCCGAACTAAGATTTGGTCAAGTTGTAATACTTGATAATGCAACGTTCCATAAGTCAGCTAGAACTAGGAATTTAATAGAAGATATAGGCTGTAAACTTTTATTCTTACCACTTTACTCTCCTGATCTCAACCCAATTGAAAAATATTGGGCTCATTTAAAAGCTAAAATCAAACCTATCATTACTAATTTTAATAACCTTAGCGATGCTATTGATTATGGCTTCTCTATGCCATTCTCAACTTAATTGACTATAATAAACCATACTGACCATGCTACTATACGTGAAGAGTACATAACTTTCTCCTACAGAATAAAATTAAAATAAATATGAATGTAATAATATGTGAAAAAAATGACCTGATCCGCGACTAGCGGAGCCAGTAAAGAATGGCAAAAATATGATAAAATATTAAGTGACAATTACTCACGAATGTAGTTCCTAAATAAGTTTTATTTTAAGTATTTTATTATAAAGGTAATTTTATGGCAGTCAAGCATAATAAATTGTTTATTAATAATTATTACAATTATAATATATTAGCTAGTAGTAATAATTAATTGATTTATATGTAAGACTAATGTTTGTAAATTTTCTAATATATAGGGCATAAAAATAATTAAAGAAAAAGCTACAGCTATTATTTTAGGTACAAAAGCAAGGGCGTTTTCTTGAATTTGTGTGAGAGCCTGAAAAAGTGATACAATTAATCCTACAATCAGCGGTATAATTAAAACTGGTAAAGATACTTTTAATAATACAAACATAGCTTCTTTGGAAATATCTAATAGTAAATTTGTTTCCATAATTAAATCTGCATAGACATGATTTCTTTATATATACCTACTAATTTATCTCGTATATATACAATTTCTTGTAATTGTAATTCTGCTTCACTTACAGTTGTGACTAAATCAGTTAAGTTTGCTTTCTTCAGGGCTGCCTTATTAGTCACTTTTTCAGATTTTTCTAATTTATGACGTAAATTATCAAATACAGATATTAAAGAGGTCATGATACCATCATTATTAGATGTATTGGAAGAGTATAAAATTGCGGAAGGGATAATTCCTTCTTTTACTATTTTATTATGATTATTTAATGTAGATTGGAATATCTGATTAAATTCTTTATTTGTGTTAGGTAATTCACTATTCATAGGTGATAAAGAAGGCTTAATGGCAGAAATTTTATTATAGGCAGTGGTCGCATTTATAAAGTTAGCAGTCATATTTATAACCTGTAAATTGTTTATCTAAGAATATCTAAAGTTTTATCCACCATTGATTTGGAAATTTCAATTGTACCCAAATTAGCTTCATAACTTCTTTGGGCTTCCTTCGCATCGGCATTTTCAATAATCTTTGAAACATTAGGATATAGTACGTATCCATCTCGGTCAGCGGCTGGATGTGAAGGATTAAAAATCTTTTTAAAATCTGAGTAATCATGTCCATATTTAGATACTACAACTTTTGATGCATTGAGCTGGCGATCAAATTTACTTTTAAATTCAATAGTTTTTCTACGATAAGGATTTTTGCCTTGAGTAGTGCTTGTTGATTCTTCATTTGCAATATTTTGAGCTATTACTTTTAATCTAGCACTTTGAGCTTTTAATGCAGAAGCTGAAACTTGGATAGAGGTTAATAAAGGATCTGCAGCAAAAAGAATATTAGGAAATAAAATAAGTAATATTAGATGGTATAATTTTCTCATACATTACTCGAGAATGGTAGTTTCCTTAACGCCTTTATCCTTTTATACATATTTGCAACTAAAGTATAATCTGTTGAATTTTCTGCAAGTTTAGTGGTTTGTTGTTCTAAATTTATATTATTACCATTCATAGTCAATTCTTGGGCATCTGGCATAGGAATAATTTTAAAATTTTGTGAGCTTTTATTACCAGCCATATGCCCAGTTTCAGTTACCATCATAGGTAGCTTTTTATGCATGGTAGCGGAAGTCAGAGATGGTAAATCGAAAGCCTTTTCTTTAGGCATGTTTACTCGTGAAATGTTATCGCTTAAAACTTGATGCCTAGTTCCATAAAAATTCATAATATGTGCTAAATTTAACAAGCTATTATCCCTTTATCAATTGAAACAAATAATGAATATTGCATATATTTATTAAAAATTGGTAAAAACGGTTGAAATTAATCTTGGCTCTTATGACATATAAGGTTATAGTACAGAAAATAATGATCAATTACATGTAGTTATTATGTTATATATTACTAGAAAAATAGGTGAAGCAATTATCATTAATAATGAAATTGAAATCAAAATTATAGAGATAAAAGGCAAAACAATAAAATTGGGTTGCTCTTTTCCCAGTGAAACAGCAATTTTGCGTAAAGAAATATACGATAAAATTATGCAAGAAAATATTTCAGCTAGCTGTACAATTTTGGATGAAGACATTGAACAATAATATAGAAAAATAGGTGGTAGATATGAGTGATATGGTTGTGAGTAGCTTTTATAAATTTACTAATCTTGATTCATATCAAGAGTGGAAATGGCCATTATTAGAGTTTTGCCGTGCTAATGAATTAAAAGGTACAATATTACTCGCGCTTGAAGGTATAAACGCATCTATTTCTGGGACCAGAAAAAATGTTACTCACTTATATGATTATTTACAAAATAATATAGGGGTTAACGTATATAATTCTTTTTTAAAAGAAAATTATGTAAAAGATCATCCATTTTTGCGTATGAAAGTTAAGTTAAAACAGGAAATCGTAAGAATGAAGGCTGGTGAATTAAATATGAAAGAAAATGGGCAATATATAGAACCTAAAGATTGGGATGAATTTATTTCACGTAAAGATGTTATCACAATAGACACTCGTAATAATTATGAAGTTGCACTGGGTATATTTGAAGGTGCTATTAATCCTAAAACGCGTACTTTTACGGAGCTTCCTATATGGATAGAAAATAATATTGCAGGAGCTAAAGATGCTAAAATAGCAATGTATTGTACGGGTGGAATTAGATGCGAGAAATCCACTGCTTACCTCAAGGAAAGAGGATTTCAAGAAGTATATCATTTAAAAGGTGGAATTTTACAGTATTTTCAAGATACAAAGAATGTAAGTGGTAAATGGCAAGGAGATTGTTTTGTTTTTGATGATAGAGTGGCTGTAGATGCAGAACTAAACCCTATTCATAGTATGCTGTGTAAAGTTTGTCAAAAAATTCTAACTACGGATGATTTAAAGCATACAGGTGAATCGATAGAGCATTGTGCAAAATGTTATAATTAAATATTTATAAACTTATGCCTCTGCTGGTGTAAGTATTATACCTGCAGGTGGAATATTTTCATAGATTGTATTAGGAATATTTTCATATATATTATCTTGTGGTGCATTTTGGTCTTGAGATATATCAGATGGTATGGGATGCATAAGTGCGTATCCAAATGCCTTAAGTAGGTTTTGTTCTACTGGGCTGAGAGGTGAGGGAGAATTTAATTTTGTATATGTATGTTTCAAGTAAATTAAAATTCCTGTAAATTATAATGAAATTTGTAAGTTGAATTGCAGCAGCTTCTAACCATGCTATATGGTGACTAGAATTATTTAGGCATGTTGTATTGTCCAGATTAGACACATCTTGAATATAAGTATCATTATGTAAAGCATTGGCAGTAATATCGTATTGCACTGGGCATATAGAATGTGAAACTGAAGCAAGTACATTACTTATATAACTATAGCTAGAATTGCCTTCTATAGAGCAATATTTGTTATATTCATCAACATGACCAGGACATATATAATTTTCAACATAATTAAATGCATTATTCAAGTAAGATATAGTACGTGTATCTACTTCTTGTTCTGTGCCATAGGTAAAACTAGACTTACAAATCACATTTTGATTAATTTGACTATATAATGAGTTATTATAATATATAACTTGTATATTGGTCGTATTATTTGCGTTTAGACTTATATTACACGAATTATCAAGTATAGTCATTATTATAAGAAGAATTTTGTATATATGGTAAAGTTAAATTTACCAATAGAACTTGAGGTTGATAGCTATTTTCGTGTTCATTTAAATCTATTTCAGAAAAATAGCCAGGTTGTTTTGGAGTATGCAGATATAAGAAGTTGGTATTGTTTAAGTTATTATTTAACATATTAATATCTCCATAAATATTTATTTAATTACTATAATAATTAAATAGTAAATACTTAATAAATTTATATGTCAATTATTGTATTTCTAAAAATAATTTAAAAATTAAGAAAACGCTTATAATACGATTAGAAATTTTATATATTAAGATAAGATAAATAAGTTAATAAGATTAAAATTTAATTCTGTTTTTAGAATATGAAGTAAAGTATTTGATTATGTTGTTAAATGTATTATATAGATAAGGATATATTATAAAAGTATATAATAAAGTAAAATTCTAAATTAGATAATGTTATTCATTAGATAAAAAGGTAAAGTTTACTATTTAGAGGAACACACAATATGGAATTAAATCAAACAATAAAAAACATTTTAGATCATTATGAGAGCGATAGTCCGGGAGTAAAAACAAATTTAAGTAGAATATTATTGCAGGGCAAATTAGGTGGTACAGGTCGATTATTAATATTGCCTGTTGATCAGGGTTTTGAGCATGGTCCAGGGCGTAGTTTTGCTGTAAATGAAGACGCTTATGATCCTTATTATCATTATAAATTAGCTATAGAAGCTGGTTTAAGTGCTTATGCAGCACCTTTTGGTATGCTTGCAGCTGGAGCTTCAAATTTTGCTGGATATATACCAACTATATTAAAATTAAATAGCTCTAATTCATTAGTTCCAAGGGATAATATACCTAATCAGGCGATTACGGCTACTGTAAAAGATGCTTTGCATTTAGGGTGCTCTGCTATTGGCTTAACTATTTATCCTGGCTCTGGGGCAGCTTTTGATATGATTGAAGAAGCCAAAGAGCTTATTGCTGAAGCTAAATCTTATGGGTTGGCCACTGTAGTATGGTCATATCCGCGTGGTGGTGATTTATCCAAGGAAGGTGAAACGGCAATAGATGTATGTGCTTACGCTGCCCATATTGCAGCTTTAATAGGTGCGCATATTATTAAAGTAAAACCTCCTACTGCATATATTGAACAAATAGAAGCTAAAAAAATATATGAAAATATGGATTTAAATAGTTTACAAAATAGAATTAAGCATATTAAACAAGCCTGTTTTAATGGTAAGCGTTTAGTAGTGTTTTCTGGCGGTGTAAATAAGAATGTTGATGATTTATATAAAGAAATTCAGGAAATTTATCATGGTGGAGGTAGTGGATCTATTATAGGTCGTAATAGTTTTCAGCGTAGCCGTAAAGATGCATTGGAAATGTTAAATAAAATTATAGAAATTTATAGAGGAAATAATTCATGAGAATAATTGCAAATGATATAAAAGCTGGAAATATTTTGGAATATAAAGGCAAATTATATATAGTAAGTAAAACTCCAACCTGGGCTATGCCTGGTAAAGGTGGAGCGTTTGTTCAAGTAGAAATGAAAGAAATTGTGACAGGTACAAAAATTAATGAAAGGTTTCGTTCTACAGAGGAAGTAGAAAAAGTACGTTTGGATCAAAAAGAATATACATATCTTTACACGGAAGATGATAAGATTACTTTTATGGATAAAGAAACATATGAACAGCTAATTATAGATCAAAATATATTAGGTGAAAAAGTAGCATTTCTAAAGGAAGGTATGGAAGTGGTTATTGAAAGTCATGACGAAAAAGCATTGAACGTTATATTACCTGATACTGTAATTCTTACTGTAATAGAAGCAGATAGTGTTATTAAAGGTCAAACAGTTTCATCTTCATATAAACCTGCTAAATTAGAAAATGGATTACGTATTATGGTGCCTCCATTTATTGAAAGTGGTACAAAAATTATTGTAAAAACTTCAGACCTTACATATGTTGAACGAGCTAAATAATGAATAATTACACTGCTAATATAAATGTAATGATAGGAGCTACGCGCAAAGCGTCTAGACGCTTGCTAAGAGATTTCGGAGAAGTAAATCAATTACAGGTATCAAGAAAAGGTACAGATAAATTTGTTGATATTGCTGCCATAAATGCAGAAAAGATAATTGTAGAAGAATTAAAGCGAGCTCGCCCTTCATATAATGTTCTATTGCATGATAGACAAATTATACATGATGAAAAATGTGAGTTTCAGTGGATAATTAATGCTTTAGATGGGCGAGTAAATTTCTTGCATGCGTCTCCATTTTTCTGTATTTCAATAGCTTTAGAAAAAGTTACCTCTAATAATAAGGAAGTAATAGCATCAGTGATAGATATGCCAATACTTGGAGAAACATATTTTGCAGAGAAAGGCCAAGGTGCGTGGTTAGAAAAACATATGGATACTACTCGAGGTAGGTATAAGTTACGAGTATCTAATAGAGAAAATTTTGATAATTCTGTTTTAGCTATAAATAATATAGAACAAACTATGGTAAATAAGCTGAACGATTTTATAAAGCATAATATATCAATACGTGTTACGGGAAGTGTGGGTTTAAATTTAGCATATGTTGCTGCTGGGCGTTATGATATAGCAATAGACAAAGATGAGTCATGTAATATTATGGCTGGTATTCTATTGTTACGCGAAGCTGGAGGAGAATTTTGTAATATAGGGCATAATGTTATAGCAACTAATAATAGTTTATATAAAAGTTTTGAGTCGATAATGAGCAAATAAGACTTGAATGTTATAAAATTTGGGGTCTATAATAGCAAGAATTGCTTGCTGGTAGGAGGAAAAGCTAATTATGAAAAAGTTATTATTGAATGTAGTACTATATACTTATTTTATGGTATCTATTTTTAATGCTGCATGGGCTTTTGAATACAAAGATATGGGATATAATAAGCCTGATGTTGAATTGCATTTAGAGGTATTAAATCAAGATAGCCCTCTTTACAGGAAAGACATGGCATTTCCAATAGTTTGTAAAGATCAAGTGTATGATAAAATAGAAAATAGAAAATATGAAAAAAATAAGCATCATAATAATATGGAAAAATATGTAGCTAAGGATATAAAGTACGGTACTGTCTTACCCAAAGCAAAGCAGTCTGTACCTAAACCTACAGAGGATCTTCATACAGAGTCAGTAGCACAGTCTAAACAAGATGAAAAAGTTTTACCAATGACGATAGTAACCCCTGTAGAAGTTGTATCCGAGCAAGGGAAGAAAACTCAAGATTTACCTAAAACAGAAATACAAAATTCTCCTGTGGTACCAAATATTGTAAAACCTGTAATGTTACCTGAAAATAATAATTCTGTACAACCTCAATCAAATAGTAAAATGTTGGTTAAAGATTCTGAAAATAAGCAAAATGTATTACCTCAAAACGGACAGATAAATGAAAATTCTTCTATTAAGCCAGTTTCTCCAGTAATACCAACGCCTCCAGTGCCTCCAGCCCCGCCAGTGGTGCCGCCTATACCTGTTCCCTCAGATTTACCTAAAAAAACATTATTAGAAAACCAATCTATGCCTAAGGAAGAGAGCGCAGTTGATCAGGGGGATAAGATTTATAATATTAATTTTGATGGTGGGACAAAGTTATTAAAAGATGTAGAAAAAAAGCTTAATATAATTGCGCGAGATTTACATGATGATAATTCCAAGATATTAAAGATTATAGGCTATATTAAAGCAGAGAAAGAACAAGATGCAGAAACCCGGAGTGCATCATTAAAAAGAGTTATATCAATACGTAATTATTTAGTTGATCAAGGTATATCTAGTACTAGGCTTATGGTGCAGGCAGGAATTTTATCTTCTGGATCTAATACATTTGAGGTTGAAATACAAGAAATGGATAAGGCTAAGCTAGATTAATGTTTTAACCAAACTTGATTTATAGTAAATTAGCTATAATATGTATATCGTAGCTTAAAAGCTCATATGTTTATTGCATGCCTTGTTAATTGGTTATTCTTAAGCTCTAATTTATTATTATATAAGTATTAGGATTGGGCGACCTATAATTCTGGATTCAATGTTTATTATAAAAAATATATTTGATAATATGAGTTGGAATTTATAATAAGTTTTGTTATATAACGGTATGTATAGCATTTGACTATACAACTTAATTTACTATAGTTTGTAAAATATAAAAATATAGAGAGATAGATGACCAAAGCTTTTGTTTTTCCTGGACAAGGTGCTCAGTTTGTAGGTATGGGTAAAAATCTAGCTGAGAATTTTGTAAATGCGCGTGAAGTATTTGAAGAAGTTGATGAAGTTTTAAAGCAAAAATTATCCTATATTATTTTTAATGGATCTATAGAAGAATTAAGTTTGACAGAAAATACACAGCCAGCCCTTATGGCTGTATCTATGGCTTTAGTACGGGTGTTAGAAAAAGATGCCAATATTGATTTGGCACAAGGCGCTTTATTTGCGGCCGGGCATTCATTAGGTGAATATAGCGCGTTAGCTGCAATGAAAGCTCTCACTCTTACAGATACAGCATTATTATTACGCACACGGGGTAAGGCTATGCAACAAGCCGTGCCTGTTGGGCAAGGAGGTATGGCTGCATTACTAGGGTTAGAATTTACAGAAGCAGAATTAATAGCAACTCAAGCTGCAGTTGGTGAAGTATGCCAAATTGCTAATGATAATTCTCCGGGACAAATAGTGTTGAGTGGTACCTCAGAAGCTATAGATCGTGCAGTAAATATAACAATTAGTGTATATGGTAAAAAAGCTATAAAACTAAATGTTAGCGCTCCTTTCCATTCAGAGTTAATGAAACCTGCGCAAGATATTATGAATAATGCTTTGGCTGAAATAGAGATTAAGGCACCAATTTTACCTATAGTTGCAAATGTAACAGCTTTAGATGTTCAAGAGCCTTTGCAAATACGTTCATTACTTGTAAAACAAGTTACTTCTATGGTAAAGTGGAGAGAATCAATAGTATTTATGAAAAATCATGGTGTTGAAACTATTATAGAAATAGGCGCTGGTCAAGTATTAACTGGCCTTACCAAGCGTATAGATAAAGATATAAAATCTATATCTATAAATGATATTGACGATATTAATACCTTAGTAAAAATATTATAAAAGTATCTAATCAGGTTAATACCTTGTTGTTTCTTAAGATTTAATCATTTAATGCTATAGGAGAGATAAGCGAGGCCTACCATTAGTCCCACTCTGGGATAAATAGTAGGAGAGCTTTGAGTTAACCGCGTTCGCAAGTTCAAATCAATTTACTATAGTTTCTTGATTTGAACTAGCATATGCATTCTTCTCTGTTCATCTAACAAAGAGTAGGTTTTGTTCACATTCCTATCTGTTAAGGAAGCTGAAAAAACTATATATCAATTTTGTATTCTCTAAAAACTACTTAATTATAATCGTTTAAATATATTATATTATTTTTTATATTTCATGGTTATTAAGTTGTATTTCATTACTTATTAATAGAGTAAATTGTAGCACCAATATCTTAATGGTTGTATTATTTGCTCTTTTATGTCTATAATTATATACAATATATTTTTCTATTAAATTTCAACTTAAAGTTGTACATTTTCTATTGTATATAACTAAAAACTTTGGTAATTTATCAAATTATTCATGCTTTATACTATGGCTTAAAAAATGAGGAGGGAGTAATGCGTAATATAAAATCTACCGTGTTAATAAGCGATACCATAGTACAAATGCGTAAATTATTAAGGAATGCATTGCAATCTGCTGGCTATAGAACTATTGAAGCTGGTACAGGTAAGGAAACTTTAAGATTATCCCAAGTTATAAAACCAGAATTAGTTTTACTTGATTTAACTTTTTCAGATATATCAAGTGTAGACATTATAGCAAAAATTAGAGCAAGATCTCAGTATATGCCTATAATTGCAACACTTGAGCAAGATAATGATTCTTTGATATTAGACGCTTTTAGTGAAGGTATAGATGACTATATAATAAAACCTTTTAATATTCATATTCTAGCTGCGAAGGTAAAAGCAGCTTTACGTACTGCAAAATTTAAAGAATTACAAGAAATTAAGCTAGAATTGGGTGAAATTATAATGGATTTAGAAAAGCATGAAGTTAGAAAAAGAGGAGAAATTGTTCAGCTTTCACCAAAGGAGTATAATTTATTAGCATATTTAATACAAAATAAAGGAAAAATGCTTACGCATACTCAAATTTTAAATAAAGTATGGGGACCTTCTCATTCGTATGATACTCAGTATTTACGCGTTTATATAGGCCAGTTGCGTAAAAAATTAGAAATGAAACCTACCTCTCCATATTATATTAGAACTGAAGTTGGAATAGGTTATCGTATGGAAAGGCTGGCCGTTAATAATTAAATGAAAAAATGGGGTTAGTCTAAATTTAGAATTGTAGTGACTAAATTCAGACTAACTCATTATTTTAGTTTATTGACCTATGTATGGATCAAAGCACATACCAATATTATGTATTTCTAAGAATTATATTCTTCTTGAGGATAGCATATATTCATAGAAGAATTGTGATAGAGAATATTTTCTATATTCTGAACAGGATTAAAATAATGATTATAAGTAGGTGTTACGGTATTTGCTAAGTTATAGATTCCTTCCTTGATTTCTTCAAGCTCATAAATATAAAAGGTAGTAGATAATAATAGGGTACCTATTAATTCTTGGGTGTTGCTATTTTTATCCAATTGCTTGTGTGCATCTGAAAAATGGTGTAGTGGATGTATTACAGCCCATAAATCATCAGCTGTATTATAGTATGTTTCTATAGATGTACCTTTGCCGGCATTATGATACCATTCGTAAATATGTGCAAGGTGAGGGCCAAAGTCAGTGTATTTTTCAGCATATAATTGTATATCATTTTTAATAAGGCTTAATCCATATAATACTACTGCACCTTTTCCTAGATTAAGCTCAGTATGTTCCATGAATACATTTATAGGAGAAGTTGTAGTGGCCAAAATATTAGACACAACATTATAGCCACAATAAGGTAAGGTTAGTAGAATGTTATGGCTATCTTGATATGGAGTAGTGACATGATTTATAATGGTTGTAGTTGCTAGGATTTCTAAATGATGTAATAAGCCTTCAATTATCAGATGTTTGGTTATAAAATGACCTACGGTTTCAGATATCTCACAGACTTTATTTAATATAGGTAAATTACAGTAGTTGTTTGTGCGTGCATAATATGCAGAATATGAAATAACGGGTGCGGCTATTATAGGTATATATTTATTCACATTGCCTCCTAATTGATAATAATTCTCATTTGCTGCCAATATAGTAACCATATTAACGAAAGTCAACTATCATTATAGTAAAAAATACTTAATCTAATTATTAAATAAAATTTATACAATTTAAATAAGGTAAGAAAAGTCTGTTATATTATTTAGAATAGAGAGAATTAATTATGAACGTCCAAAAAGTTTTTCTATATCTTTGAAGTTTAATTCTATATAGGTAGGACGACCATGATTGCATTGCCCTGAGTGGGGAGTATTTTCCATTTCACGTAGCATTGCATTCATTTCTTCTAAAGAAAGTTTTCTTCCTGCCCTAATACTATGGTGGCAAGCAAACGTTTCAAGAATATGTTCAATAGCGCTACTCAGGCTTAAATCTTCCTCATATTCTAATAATTCATCTGCAATATCTTTGATAAGGGTTGCTACATTTACCTTTCCTAGTAATAGAGGTATTTCGTTAACCATTACGGTATTATCCCCACAAATTTCATAAGTTAAACCCAATTTATCTAGATCATTTCTAGCTTTGTTAAGGGGTATAATTAATTTAGTATCTAGTTCTAAAATTTCAGGTACTAATAATCGTTGTTTAAGGATTTTGCCTTGATTATAAGATAGCTTTAATTTTTCATATATTAATCTTTCATGGGCTGCATGTTGATCTATGATTACTATGCCGGTGTCTTTTTCGGCTATGATATAAGTTGAATATAATTGACTTTTTGCATTGCCTAGATTGACTATAGGTAGTGTAATATCAGTAGATTCTGAAGATATAGTGTTTTTAGAATTTTCTTGTTTATTTATAGGTGCATGTGTAGTAGGCGTAGAGTTTTGATCTAAAAAGGAAGGTGTTACTTCTAGAGGAGTAGAGGCAACAGAAGCTATTTTTTTAGCAGATTCTAGAGGAGCATAATAATTTTTAGTTATATCATTTGATTTAAGGATAGAATTAATATACGTACTCGGAATAGCATTAATAGACGGTTTAAAACTATTAATAGCTTTAGTAGTAATGGTAGTAGAAGTGCGATGTGAACCCTGAGATAAAGCATCTTTAATAGATTTGATAATAATATTACGTATTATATCGCTATCTCTAAACCTTACCTCAGCTTTTGTTGGGTGTACATTTACATCGACTTGATCATATGGAATAGTTAGAAATAAAACTAATACTGGATAACGTTCACGTGGCATAAAATCTTGATAAGCTATTTTAGCTGCGGTGATAATCAGTTTATCCTTAACTGGTCTATTATTTACAAATAAATATAATTCAGAACTCGTATTTCTATTGAAGGTAGGTAAACTAGTATATCCTTGAATACTCAAATTTTCTACCGTTGTATTAAGAGCGAGGCTATTATTTGCAAATTCTTCACCTAATATTACGCTGATGCGCTCTAAAAGTGTTGAAGGGCGTAAGCTAAAAATTTCTTTTTTGTCAGTAGATAAGGAAAATCCCACATTAATATGCGCAATAGCTAATTTATGAACTATGTCAACAATATATTGTAATTCCGTTCTTTCACTTTTTAAAAATTTTAATCTGGTAGGAGTAGCAAAAAATAAATCACGTACCTCAATGATAGTTCCAACCAAAGAAGATGCTGGAATAGTTGGTTCTTTGTCTCCACCATTGATTGTAATCCTCCAAGCATGTTCAGAGTCTTTAGTACGACTAGTTATAGTCATACGACTTACAGAAGCTATAGAAGGTAAAGCTTCTCCACGAAAACCAAAATAAGAAATATTAAGTAAGTCATCTTCTTCTAATTTGGAGGTAGCATGGCGCTCAATAGCTATACCAAGTTCCTCCTTATTCATTCCATGCCCATTATCAGTTATTTGTATCAAATTACGTCCGGCATTTTGTAACAAAATATCTATCTGCGTAGCCTTAGCATCAATTGCATTTTCTATTAATTCTTTTACTGCAGATGCAGGCCGTTCAATAACTTCGCCTGCGGCTATTCTATTTATAGTAGTTGAAGATAAGATCTTGATAGATTTTTTCATATATGGCTTATTAAATAAAAGTTTATTAAATTTAAAATTTAATATTAGAGAATTTATATATATAGTCAAGTTTAGCTGGACTCTTTACCAAAATGCTGTACTTAGCTTAGAACTAAATTAACTGATATAGTAAATGGATTTGGATTCGGGATGTAGTTAGCTCAAAGTTATCCTTCTATTTTATGATAAGGCTTATTTTACCATCATTTAACATATAAGGCTTCGCTTTATCTGCCCTCGTCCCAAATACAACTTAATTTACTATAAAATATACGTGAATAATTACTATATAAATCTAATTATTTGATTGAAAACTAGCGTAATAATAAATAAATGTAGAAGTTTATGCTAATTAAATATACACTTGTAGTGAAAATATTTGAACTTGGGATGTCGTTAGCTCTTTGCTCTCTTACTAATTGTAGGTTTTGCTCTGTATGACTTGTATCAATGATCAACTGTTTTCACTAG
Organism: Rickettsiales bacterium Ac37b; assembly: GCA_000746585.2. Taxonomy (NCBI): domain Bacteria; kingdom Pseudomonadati; phylum Pseudomonadota; class Alphaproteobacteria; order Rickettsiales; species Rickettsiales bacterium Ac37b. Next base: position 508,702 of record CP009217.2, on the reverse strand, counting down.
TAGTCAGAAATTTATTGAATATTTTTAAGTGGTGGTTAAGGGGGAATTATGTCATTAACTTCTAATATGTTGATGGATAGAAAAAAACTGAAAAGAAATCTATTGATATGGAAGTTAATAGCCATCTTTGCTTTGCTGATTATATTATTATGTGCATTTAATAAACAAGTGCCTATTTTAACAAACCAATCCGAATATATAGCTAGAGTAAGAATAAGTGGTATTATTACTGAAGAAGCAAATTATGAAAAAGTATTATCATCTCTCGTCCAAAATCCAAGAGTAAAAGCCCTGATATTACACATTAATAGTCCTGGCGGTACTGAAGTGGGTAGTGAAATAATATTTGATGCTTTACGTGATATCTCTACCTCTAAGCCTGTGGTTGCCATAATGGGAACAATAGCAGCCTCTGGAGGATATATGATAGCATGTGCTGCTGATTATATATTAGCAAGAAATGGTAGTATTACGGGTTCAATAGGTATTATATTGCAAACATTTGAAGCCGTAGATATGGTTGAAAAAATAGGTATTAAACCATATAGCTTTAAGTCTGCACCTTTAAAGGGTACGCCATCACCTTTTGAGCGGATTACACCTCAAGTAGAACAAGAAATAAATACAGTGATTATGGATAACTATGATTTTTTTGTGAAGCTAATAGCTGAACGTAGAAAAATGACTAAAGAAGAGGTATTAGGACTTGCAGATGGCAGAATATTTACAGGTAGTCAAGCTGTAAAAAATAAACTTATTGATGCAATAGGAGGGGAAAAAGAAGCACTTATTTGGTTACAAGAAAGTAAAAACATTAAAAATCTACCAATACACGATATTAATCTACAAAAAAAGGTTGGAATATGGCAAAATATTGCTAGTATTAGTGGCTGGTTGTTTCCAAATTTATTTGATATTAAGCAAAAAATACAATATGGGCTTTTGGCTTTATAGTGATTAATAAAAATTATGTGGTGTAACCAAAGTGGAGAAAATATAATAAGTTAATTTAAATTTGTGGTATTATTATCAAAATACTTTTGATATAAAATATTATAAATTTTAAATACATATCATGTTATATATCTATCTTTAATAAAATAAATAATAATATTATTAGCAGTTATACCCTTAAGTAAATATAAGTTATAATGTGTTTATTGAAGCATAAATAATGGTTTTTAATATAGTATTAGTAAATTAGAGCTTAGAAAAATACGAGGAGTAATTTGTATGTATTTTAACTTAATTTGACTATGTAAGATAAGAAATAAATAAATGGAGGTACATATAGTGTCCCAACATATAGTAAATTCGTATGATCAGGAATTGTCTGCGCTTGTTAATGCTATTATTAATATGGGAGAGTTAGTAAAAGAATTAGTAGAAATTGCTGGAAAATCATTGCAAGAATTAGATAAAAGCTTTATTGATATAGCTAATATCACTGATCAAAAAATTAATAAATATGATTCTGAGATAGAACATAGAGCGACTGTATTATTGGCGTTAAGGCAGCCAATGGCAATTGACTTACGTCAAGTAGTATCTGCATTAAAACTAGCTGTAATTATGGAGCGTATGGGAGATTTGGCTAAAAATATAGCTAAACGTGCGTCTAAAATTAATATAGAAATAAGTAGTGATATTTTAGAAGATATAGATCAAATGATAGCTATTATTGTCACTATGCTAAAAGATGTAGTAATAGCTTTTAAAATGCATGATGATAATAAAGCTCTTAACGTAGCTGAACGAGATAGAAATGTAGATAAAATATACTATGGCTTAATGGATAAATTAATTAATAATCAGTTAAAACTTTCTTCCAATACAGCATCAATGATGCAATTAATTTTTGTAGTTAAAAATATAGAGCGTATTGGAGATTATGTAACTAAAATTGCTAAAATTACGCACTATATTATTACTGGAGAAAGATTAAAAAAAGCTTTTTAATGGAATAGAATGAATAACACAACACAATCGAGACCATTAGTATTATGTATTTTAGATGGGTGGGGTATTGGCAATAGTGATAATATCGATAATGCTATTACCCAGGCTAGGACCCCTAATTGGGATAATATACTTGAAAACTATCCTCATTCTAAGTTGTTAACTTCTGGAGCAGCCGTAGGATTACCTGAAGGACAAATGGGTAATTCTGAAGTGGGCCATATGACAATTGGTAGTGGGAGAGTTATAAAACAGGATTTACCACGCATCAATGATGCTATTAATAATGATGTTTTGAAAGAAAATGCTTTATTGCAAGCACAGATAGAATATTTAAAAAGTAATAATAAAACTTGTCATCTGCTTGGGATGCTTTCGGATGGTGGAGTACATTCGCATATTGATCATATAATATATCTTATTCAAGTGCTGAGTGCTCATAATATACAAACAATGATGCATGTTTTTTTAGATGGAAGAGATGTATTACCTGGTACTGGTATAGAGTTTATACAAAAACTTTTAAAAATTAGTGAGCATACCAGAGGAGTAGTAAAGATTGCTACGGTAGCTGGGCGATATTTTGCTATGGATCGTGATCAAAGATGGGATAGAATAGAGAAAAGTTACCGGGCAATAGTGCAATCAGAAGGTAATAGAACGGAGGATATTATCAAGGCTATATCTGATAATTATCAGAGCAATATAACGGATGAATTTATTGAGCCTATCATAGTAGGTGCTTATCAAGGTATAGAAAATGGTGATGGGTTGATTATGGCTAATTTTAGAGCTGATAGAGTAAGACAGCTTTTAGCGGCTATTTTAGATCAATCATTTAAAGAATTTTATACCTTAAATTTAGAAATATTTGCTATAGGTATGGTTGAATATTCTAATCAATTAAATAAATTTATTCCTCCTTTATTCCCTGTTGTAACTATTAGCGGAAGTTTGCCAGAAATAATTTCTAAATCTGGGTTAGCTCAATTACGGATTGCTGAAACTGAGAAATATGCTCATGTTACTTTCTTTTTGAATGGAGGGAGGGAAGAAGTATATTCTGGTGAAGAAAGAATTTTGATACCTTCTCCTAAAGTTGCTACTTATGATTTAAAACCAGAAATGTCTGCAAGGTTAATTACCGATAATTTAATTGATGCTATTAAGTCTAAAAAATTTGATTTGGTAGTTGTTAATTATGCAAATAGTGATATGGTAGGTCATAGTGGTAACATGTTAGCCACTATTCAGGCAATAGAGGTGCTTGATGAATGTTTGGGTAGATTACTAAACGCTATATTAACAGTTGGTACTACAATGTTAATTACTGCAGATCATGGTAATGCAGAACAAATGAAAGATGATATTACAGGCGCTGCTTATACCGCACATACAACTAATCCTGTGCCATTTGTAGTCATAGGTAATAATGTTAATAGGTCAATGAGATTAAAGGATGGAACTCTTGCCGATGTTGCTCCTACTATTTTGCATATAATGGATTTACCAAAATCTAATGAAATGTCAGGAGAATCTTTGATAGTTGATATAATTTAAATTTTATGGATGAAAATGTTAAAAAGGGACAAAGCTTATTACGGTGAATTTTTTAGGACGTTTTTGGTTGCTATTATAGTGGCATTAGTATTTAGGTCATTTGTATATGAGCCTTATCACGTACCATCTGGTTCAATGAAGCCTACTTTAATTGATGGAGATTATATTTTTGTTTCTAAATTTTCTTATGGATATAGCAGATATTCATTACCACTAGGATTGAATTTATTTGCAGGGCGTGTTGCTGAATTTGCTCATCCTGAGCGTGGAGATGTTATAGTATTTAGAAATCCTTATCATCCAAGTGTTAATTATATAAAAAGGCTTATAGGATTACCTGGTGATAAAATACAAGTAATGAATGGAGTAGTTTATATTAATGGGGTGGCAGTAGAGCAGATAAGAGAAGGAACATTTATTGATGGTAATGGTAAACACATTGAAAAATATGTTGAAGTTTTACCTAATGGAGTTTCGTATAACGTATTAAAAGATAAGGAACGAGGACCGCTAGATAATACAAAAATATATACTGTTCCTAAAGATAAATACTTCTTTATGGGGGATAATAGAGATAATTCTATAGATAGTAGATTTTTGGATAAAGTCGGTTATGTGCCATATGTGAATATCGTAGGTAAAGCACAATTAATTTTCTTTTCATCAAAGTCTTCTTTATGGGCTATATGGACATGGCTGTATGATTTAAATTTAGATAGATTTTTTACTAAACTAGCACCTAAACAAGTAGTGGGTAATAATTTTGAAAGCATTACAGATAGAGCAAATTAGTAATATAATTGGTTATAAGTTTAATAATGATGATCTACTGGTAGAAGCGCTTACTCATCCGAGTTTGTCTGCGCTTAATCATAATAAAAATATTTTAAAGCAAGGTAATTATGAAAGGCTAGAATTTTTAGGTGATGCGGTGCTTGGACTCATAATTACAGAATTTTTAATCAATGAATATGGTAACGAGCGTGAAGGGGCATTAGCTAAGAGAAGGTCAGCTTTGATTTGTGGTGAAGCATTATCAGAAATTGCAACTCAAATTGGGTTAGGAAATTTTTTGATGATGACCGAAGGAGAAAAAAATGGAGGTGGACAAAAAAATAAAACTAATCTTGAAAATGCTTTAGAAGCATTAATAGGTGCTATTTATATTGATTCTGGTTTCGAAAAGGCACGTCAATTTGTCTATAAATATTGGTTACCGATGGCGCGTTCTGTTAAAACACCTCCTAAAGATCCTAAGACTTCTTTGCAGGAATGGGCACAAAAACAAGGAAAATCTATACCTATATATAATATTATAGATACAAAAGGTCCTGCTCATTTACCAACATTTGTAGTAGAAGTGAAAGTAGATGGATTAGAAGGTGTTTCTGCTTCAGCTTCTTCCAAACGTTTGGCTGAAAGATATGCTGCAGAGCTATTATTGCAAAAAATTGCGTACTTAAAATTAGATAAGTGACGTTATAGTAATTTAGCAAATTTAAATTGCCAAAAAAGATTAATTTGCGATACTTCTATTATCTTAATTTTATGCTGTACAGTATCGTAATTTAGTATATATACAATTATGAGTAAGAATAGTATAGTAAAACAGTTAATCTTGCGATATCATTAATTCTTCGCTCTCCTACTATTTGTTACATTATCGGGCAAAAAAGGAGCAGGTAGTGAGCAAGTGATAAGGTGATACGCGTGAAGAACGGTATTTGGTATTAAGTATAGGAATAATATAATTAGATTCCAGCTTTCTTGGGAAGACAAAGGAAGGAATGCGCAGGAATAACCAAAACATTATAGTATTAACCATAGTTTAAGGAATTGGTATAATAATGATAAGCGTAATAAAACAATAAATTATTAGGAATTCAGAATGTCTTTATGGCAAGCGGAAAAGTTAGCTCAAATTTCACAAGGTACCTTAATTAATAGTACAAATTGGCAGGCAAATTCTTTTTCTATAGATAGCCGTTTAATCAAGCATGGGAATATATTTGTGGCATTTAAAGGCAAAGAAACGGATGGGCATTTGTATTTAGAGGACGCTTTTAGTAAAGGGGCAGTAGCAGCAATGGTAGAATATATACCTGAGAGTAATCCCCATCATTATCCTTTATTATTAATAGGTGATAATTTGCAAGCGCTCAGAACATTTGCGGCGTATAATCGTGATCGTCTTGATACCACTATGATTGCTATTACTGGTAGTGCTGGAAAAACTAGTACTAAAGAGATGATAAAAATAGCTATGAGTTCACAGGCAAATATTTTTGCAAGTTATGGTAATTATAATAATTTATTAGGTACTACCATAGGTTTAAGTAATGTATCTTTGGATATGAAATTTGCAATTTTTGAATTAGGTATGAATCACGCAGGGGAGATGGCTGAATTAAGTTCATATGTTAAACCTGATATTTCTATTATCACTACAGTTGATGCAGCTCATTTAGAGTTTTTTGGTTCAATCGAGAAAATAGCAGAGGCTAAAGCTGAGATATTTTTACATACTAACAAAAATGGGTTTGCTTTTATTAATAATGATAGTTCTTCATTTACATTGTTATATGAGAAAGCTAAGGGATGTGGGATAAAAAATATTATAAGTTTTGGTACTGGACAGAGTGCTAATTGCAAGTTAATAGAATATGCAGAAAATCAAGATTATAGCCTTATAAAAGCTGATATTTTGGGTTCAATTATTACTTATAAAATTAATAGTTGTGGGAAGCATTTCGCTTCTAATAGTTTAGCAGTTTTAGGTGCAGTAGTAGCAAGTGGTGGTGATTTAGAAATCGCAGCTCATAATTTAGGTAATTTTTCTGCTTTGCCAGGGCGTGGTGCCCACCATAATGTCACAAGAAATGGAAAGCATTTTCTAGTAATAGATGACAGTTATAATGCTAATCCTCTTTCTATTCGTGCAGCTTTAAATGTGTTAAGTAATTGTAGAAAATTGCAAGGTAGAAAAATAGCGATTTTATCGGATGTATATGAGCTAGGGGTTGATGCCCCAAAGCTGCATCAAGAGCTTGCTGCAGATGTTATAAATAATGATATTGATAAGGTAATTGCAGTAGGATATAATATGCAATTTTTGTATGATAAATTGCCATCTGAAAAAAGATTAGCTAGTTTTACTAATGTAGATGAAGTTATAAAGGTAATAGATGATTATATAGAAGATGGTGATATGATTTTAATTAAAGGGTCTTTTGGAACCTCAGTATTTAAACTAGTTAAAGAGCTATTATCGTAAATGTTATATCATCTGTTATTTCCATTATCTGAAGTTCATAGTGTTTTCAATATTTTTCGTTATATTACTTTTCGTAGTAGTGGAGCATTACTTACCTCATTGTTTTTAAGCTTTTTTATAGCGCCTAAAATTATAAAATTTTTGAATTCTATTCAAAATGGGGGCCAACCTATTCGGGATGATGGTCCAGAAAGTCATTTACTAACTAAACAAGGTACTCCAACAATGGGGGGGATTATTATATTAATTTCTGCTATAGGCTCTACCTTCATTTGGTCAAATCTTAGTAACCAATATATATTAATAGTGCTTTTTACAACCATAGGGTTTGGCTTCATAGGTTTTGTAGATGATTACCTTAAGGTTAGTAAGAGAAATCATAAGGGCGTGAGTGGTAAGCAAAAATTATTATTTCAGTTTTTAATTAGTATAATTGTGTGTATATGTATCCAACTAATAACACCTAATGAATTGAAATCTCATTTAGCATTACCATTTTTTAAAAATACTCTTATTGATTTAGGGGTATTTTACATAATATTTACCAGCATAGTTATTACTGGTGCTTCTAATGCAGTAAATTTAACAGATGGTCTAGATGGTCTAGCTATAGGAGCGGTAGTTATTGCTTCAGTATGTTTTGCTTTAATTAGCTATTTAGTTGGCAATATTATCTTTGCTAATTACTTACAAATACACTATGTACCTGGAGTTGGGGAAATTACAGTATTTTGTTCAGCTATGATGGGAGCTGGTTTAGGGTTTTTATGGTTTAATGCACCTCCTGCTAAAATTTTTATGGGGGATGTAGGGAGTTTATCGCTAGGAGCAAGTATAGGTGTAATTAGCGTTATTACTAAGCATGAGATTGTATTATCTATTATAGGTGGATTATTTGTGATGGAAGCTTTATCAGTTATGATACAAGTATATTATTATAAATTGTCAGGAGGAAAACGTTTTTTTAAAATGGCGCCGTTGCATCATCATTTTGAAAAACTAGGATGGAGTGAATCTACCATAGTAATACGTTTTTGGATTATAGCTATTATTTTTGCCCTGATAGGGCTCTCAACTTTAAAATTAAGGTAAGGACCTTAAAAAAGCTCCTTACCTTTGGCTCAATTAATACATATAATTAATACATATGATTCTTCATATCTAAAGATTATTGTATTATAAAGATTTGCTAATAGTATAGTAGATCGTCTGCTAGTGAGATATAGCCTGCAAATGGGGAGGCAGCAGCAGAAGTTTTAGCAGCAATATTCTTAACGTTATCTACAAATTTAAAGCAATGGGCACTGAATACACCCATGTTGTACATATTGGTATCCCATTCTCCAGTGTGATCTATTCCTAAAGATGCATTATCATTATGGATATAATTAAAGGTGTCTGTAGGTATTGCCATAGTATCACTAAAACCTTTGATATAATCTGTAAATAGATGAGATACACTATCTAACCCGTCTTTGATTGAAGATAAAACAGATATTAATTTATCTAAGCTTATCAACATATATATTCTCCATGTTTAAACTAATATTAAAGTATTTAATAAGCGCTTATTATTTCATCATATTATATAATAGTTAATGATTTAATAATTTAAACAATTCTTTTATTATATATAATTATTTTAAAGTTATTTTTATATTTAAAATAAAAGAATTAATTATTGACTTTTAATTTAATTTAGAAATTATGACAATATTAATGTTAGAGAAAATTCTTAATAAAACTAGAAAAATAAAGCTTTAATTGATATATTAGAATAATTTTGTTATAACAAAATTGATTTTTATTAAGAAAATATATTATGAGATTATAAATATGGGATTTAAATGTGGTATAGTTGGACTACCCAATGTAGGTAAATCAACATTATTTAATGCGCTAACTGCTACGATGAAAGCTGAAGCAGCTAATTATCCATTTTGTACTATAGATCCTAATGTAGGACGTGTATCTGTTCCAGATGGAAGGCTAAATAAATTAGCAAAAATAGCAGGATCTGCAAAGATTATACCTACCCAAATAGAATTTGTTGATATTGCTGGGTTAGTGAAAGGAGCAAGTCAAGGAGAAGGATTAGGAAATCAATTTTTATCTCACATAAGAGAAGTGGACGCTATAATACATGTTTTGAGATGTTTTCAAAATAATGATATTACACATGTTGAAGGTGAAATAGATCCTGTGCGTGATGCTGAAATTATTGAAATGGAGTTAATTATTGCTGATTTAGAATCGGCGCAAAAGCGTATTCAAGCTTTAGAAAAGAAGGCAAAAAGCGCTGATAAAAACATTCTAGATCAATTGGAAACTATAAAATATATAGAAAAATTTTTAGTAGAAGGAAAGCCAGCCAGACTAGCAAATATTGAAAAGAATAAGTTAAATGCTTTACAATTTATTACTGCTAAACCTATGATGTATGTATGTAATGTTGCTGAGTATGAGGCAGTATCAGGTAATAATTTTACTCAATTGGTTGAAAAATATGCTTTAAAGGAAAGTAGGAAATCGGTTATCATCTCCGCTCAGATTGAAGCTGAAATTTCTATGTTATCTGATGATGAGGAAAAAAAGGAATTCTTGGGTAGTATTGGATTAATGGATACTGGATTATCGCAAATAATAAAATCAGGATATAATTTATTGGATTTGATTACTTTTTTCACTATAGGTCCTAAAGAAGCGCATGCATGGACTGTCGAAAAAAATGCAACGGCTCCTCAGGCCGCTGGAGTTATTCATACTGATTTTGCAAAAGGATTTATTAGAGCAGAAACTATTTCTTATGATGATTATATAGAGCATGTTGGTGAGCAGGGTGCAAAGGAAGCAGGTAAAATGCGCCTAGAAGGAAAAGAATACATAGTGCAAGATGGCGATATATTTCATTTTAGATTTAATGTTTAATTATTTATCAATTTAGAACTGAAAGTATAATGAAAACAGTCTGTAATGAGATACAATATAATAATGCAACATAGCTGCTAAATTTAAATAATAGTACGTTTCTATAAAATAGAGCTATATAATAAGGCTTGTGTTTTTAAGTTTAATTACGATAGCTTTGAATATAATATCAAGTATAAATTGAAAATAATTCCTGATAATAAATGTTAATTACCAGATAACCCTTTGACTAAAGCTAGTATATGTCTTCTGGTTTTTTCATCACTAATATTACTATATGCTCTTACAAGACTTAAAACTTCCTTGTTATCACATTTATTTTTATCTAATAATAGATCAATTTTATCTTCTGCAAGGGCAGGACGTCCTCTTTTGCCTATACCTTCTAGGAAAAAGATTATAGGAGTATTAAGTATAGAAGCTATATCGAATAGTCTACTTAAAGACATTTTATTAATACCACGTTCATATTTTTGTATCTGTTGAAAAGTTACTCCTATAGCATTACCTAAATCTTCTTGACTCATACCTATAGTGATTCTACGAGATTTTAGTTTTTGTCCTATATGGATATCAATTGGGTGTGCTGTCATAAATTGCTAAATCTTAATCCTATATAATTTACATTTAAATTACCAATAATCTACCTTGTACGCTTGGTATTTTAATAACGCTTCGTTAGTAATGCAAGATTAAAAATCATAAATTAAAGATATTTAAACGTTTTTTTTATATTTTTTTTTCTTAAGCGTTTTTTACCAAATATTCATATATTAGTATTTATAATAGAGGTAATATAATAACAATTTAATAATTAGATAATATAAACTATTTATGAATTACAGATTACATTCCGCCTTAAAAATTAAAGCATCCTCTAATATTGTGATGACCAATTCCATGCAAGAATCCATTAAGTTATTACAATTTTCTTCAATAGAATTAGCAGAATATATTAATCAAAAATTGGAGGCAAACCCATTTTTAATTTCTGATAGTGGTGAAGCAGAAGAAAAACACGAATTAGATGAAAGTGAAATAGTAGAAAATAATTATTATAACGTACGTCCACATGGAACAGGCGATAGTACTAGTTATATTGCTTATTCAGAAACTTTTCATGAAAATATAATAAGACAAATATATACTTCAATTTCAGATCATCGAATACGGTTAATAGCTTTCAAACTTATAGAGTATATTGATGACAACGGTTATATAGAATGTGATTTTATATCTCTATCTAGAAATATAGGTTGTAGTATATCTGAGATAGAGTCTACCTTAAGTTTATTACAAAATTTTGAACCAGCTGGCATCTTTGCTAGAAATTTAGCTGAGTGCTTACGTATACAGCTAAATAATATTGGTAAATTAAGCTCTTCTATGGAAAAATTAATAGAAAATTTACCTTTGGTAGCAAATAGTGAATTTGTAAATCTTGCCAGGATTTGTAATGTAGATTTAAAAGAGATATATACTATGATTAAGGTAATTAAAACTCTTAATCCTAGACCAGCTAATATATATGCTAATATGCAGAATCATTCTATAAAACCTGATATATTACTTAAAAAAAACATTGATGGTAGTTTTATAATAGAATTGAATAGTGAAATACTGCCTAGAATATCGGTAAACTACGATTATTATTTGAAAATTAAAAATAAAATTAAAAATCATGAACAACAATATTTGTCAGAACACTTAAAAAATGCTAATATATTAGCAAGGGCAGTGGATCATCGAGTTAAAACAATTTTAAAAGTTGCTAGATTCATTGTTGAGTATCAGAAAGATTTTTTTGAAAGAGGTGTTATGTATCTAAGGCCTTTGACTTTAAAGAATGTAGCTGATGCTTTAAGTTTACATGAAAGTACCATTAGTAGATCTACGGCTCATAAATATATGTCTACTCCGCTTGGTATATTTGAGTTTAAATATTTCTTTTCTTCTTGTATTGGTTCTAATACTAATGATGATAAGCTATCTAGTATAGTAATTAAAAGCTTAATTAAAGGATTATTAGAAAAAGAGCTTACTGATGATAAAACATTATCTGATCAGCGTATAGCCGAAATATTAGGAGAACGTAATATTCAAATTTCTAGAAGGACTGTAGCCAAATACAGGGAGTCTTTGAATATTTTATCATCTTCAAAAAGGAAAATAAGTAAGATGATAGGATAGCTATCGTATTTAATATTATGGAGGGTTTTATGGAGATAATTGCCGGTAAACATATAGATGTAGGAGATGCATTAAAAAAATATGTAAATGAATCCTTTTCTAATAAAATTGAAAAAAAATATTCTGAATTTATTCAAAAAAATGAAATAATTTTATCAAAAGAGCCGCATGCTGACCCATATAGTGTAGATATTATTATTACTCCCAAATCTAAAGTAGGAGGAGAAGTACTGAAAGCAAATGGTACAGGTGATACCGCTTATAAAGCTTTTGATGAAGCTATAGGAAAAATTGAAACTCAATTAAATAAACATAAAAATAAATTAACTTCTCATCATCACAAACATACGAGTGCTAATAAAGAATCTTATTCGTTTATTGGATCACGTTAAAGTACATGAATGTAAAAATATCCAAATAAGGAGTGGTTAATACACTTCTCCTTATTTGGATAAATCAATATAATTTTTTAGAATCATAGTAATTGTCAGGTCTTTTAATCAATATACCCACAAATTTGGCAATTAAAATTAAAGCAATGCATGATATAAAACCTATAATAAGAAACAAAATTATCTCCGTATTTCTAAATTAATTATTAAATTTAATAAATATTTTGCAAGCATTAAAATTTATGCGTAGAGGTTATGTAATGTATACTCGAATTTTTAGAATAGGTAATCATAGAATGAGATGTGTAATGGTTAGATAGTTTTTCTATACCATTTAATAGGGAGCCGCTAGTTACACCTGTTGCAGCAAATATTACGTTTCCCTTAGCTAAATCATCAATCATATATTTTTGATTAGGATCGCTTATGCCCATGTTATAAGCACGTTTTTTTTCGTTATCATCATTAAATATTAGCCTACCCATCATTTGTCCTCCAGTTGCGCGTAGTGCTGCAGCAGCTAAAACTCCTTCGGGAGCACCACCTGTTCCCATGTAAATATCAACATTAGAATTGCTAATAGCTGTAGAAATTACACTTGCAATATCGCCATCACTAATAAGTTGAATTTTAGCGCCTGCCTCTCTAATTTTAGCTATAAGCTCTTTATGTCTTTCTCGCTTTAAGACTGCTACTGTTAAGTCATTAACGTGGCATTTTTTAGCTTTTGCTATATTTTGCAAATTAACGTGAGGTGTGTTATCCAAATCTATTATATTAGGGGGGAAATTGGGTCCTATAGCTATTTTTTCCATATAAACATCAGGAGCGTGTAAAAATCCTCCTTCTTCGGCAATTGCTATAACTGACATAGCTTCCGGTGCAGCATGTGCGCATATAGTAGTACCTTCAAGAGGATCCAAGGCTATATCTAGCTTAGGACCAGAACCTATACCTACTTTTTCTCCTATGTATAACATAGGTGCTTTATCTCGTTCGCCTTCTCCTATCACAATAGTAGCGTCTATGTTAAGTTGATTTAAGGACGAGCGTATAGCACTAACAGCTGCTTGATCTGCGCTTTTTTCATCTCCTTTGCCAACCCAATCAAAAGATGCTAGTGCCCCATCAATACTGACTTTTAATATATCAAACATTAAGTTTTGTTCTAAATTATGATTTCCTTTAGCAAAATTAGATTGAATTACAGTAGATGATTTTATGCTAGCCATTATATCTCCATTGATTTAAACTGCTTATTATGTATATAATATATTAAAAGTTGTAAATATGAATTTTAGGCTATGCGCACCTAATTATGATAAATAGGTTTTTATTTCTTTTGACTGCAAATGATGGTTCAACCCCTGCAATAGGTAAACTATAATTTTCGCTCAAACGCTTCTAAAAACATCCTTTTACCAAATTAGGTGTCCATAGCCTAGTAAATCATATATTGTTTCTTGCATCAGATACGCATGTACTATAATATGTTATTATGAAAATAGCACGAATATTTTATCCCTTTACCGCTAATTTGCATTATATTATAGGTATACTGCTTATAATAATTGCTTGTTTTTTAACAGTTTCTTTAATTACCTATAGTGCAAGTGATCCTTCATTTAATTTAGCTAATGATAACGCTGTACATAATTATGGAGGGGTGTATGGAGCCTTTATTGTGGATCCGTTATTACAATTATTTGGAGGGGCCTCAGCTTTATTCGCAATAATACCGCTATGCTGGGGAATAAGAATCGTAATGCAAAAGGAAATACAATTTTGGCTAGTAAGAATAGCATTTTTATTGTTGGCAGTTATGGCTGTTGCTACAGTATTTAATTTATTATTTACCAAACCTAATGATGAGATTTTTCATAATGGTTATATAGGATATTATGTAGGTATTAAATTAAAAGCTATTTGGCCTTTAACGGTTCCATTATATATTATGCCTATTTCTGTTTTACTCATTAGTATTATGGTAATATTTATTGCGTCTTCGTTGACATTTAAAGAATGCTCGAAGATTGGGGATTTTATAACCTATATATTATGCTATTTATGGAAATTAATAAAAATTACGTTTATTGTATTCAGTTATCCATTTATTTCTATATATCGTAGAAAGAAAGTAGAAGAACAAAATGTATCTTCAAATTTTTCTACAGAATTAAAACGCCAGTTAAAATCTACTACTAGACCTAAAATGAAACAAATAGTAAAACATGCTATAGAACCATTGGGATCATATAAATTGCCTTATACCTCATTATTAAATGTGATTATAGAACGAGGAAAAAAACATCATATGAGCAATAATTTGCTTGCGCATCAAGTAGAAAAACTTGAACAGGTGCTGAATGATTTTGGTATTTATGGACAAATTACTGATGTTCATCAAGGGCCAGTAGTCATTTTATATGAATTAGAACCAAAAGCTGGTACTAAATCTTCGCGCATTATAGGTCTTGCTGACGATATAGCTAGGTCAATGAGCGCAATATCTGCACGTATAGCTGTGATTCCTGGTCGGAACGTTATTGGTATAGAGTTACCTAACCAACATAGAGAAATGGTTTATTTAAGAGAATTGTTAGAAACAGACCAATACAAATCTGGAGAAGAAAAATTACCTTTAATTTTAGGTAAAGATATAGCTGGTAAGGGTGTAATTGCAGATTTAACACGTATGCCACATTTACTGGTAGCTGGTACTACTGGCTCTGGAAAATCGGTGGCTATTAATGTAATGATTTTGTCATTACTTTATAGGCTTACCCCCAAAGAATGTAAATTTATTATGATAGATCCTAAGATGTTAGAGTTATCAGTTTATGAAGGTATTCCACATTTGTTAACACCGGTGGTAACCGAGCCTCAAAAAGCGGTAGTGGCCTTGAAATGGGTAGTAAAGGAAATGGAAAATCGTTATCGAACTATGTCCAATTTGGGAGTAAGGAATATTGCCGGTTATAATAAATACATTATGGAAGCTAAAGCAAAAGGTAAGCAGTTAACCAGATCTATTCAGACAGGATTTGATGCTAAAACTGGTAAGCCTATCAATGAACAAATACCAATTTCTATGGAGCCTTTGCCCTTCATTGTAGTAATAGTAGATGAAATGGCAGATTTAATGTTGGTAGCTGGTAAAGATATAGAAGGGCTAGTACAAAGGTTATCACAGATGGCACGTGCTGCAGGTATACATATGATTATGGCAACTCAAAGACCGTCTGTAGATGTGATTACAGGAGTCATAAAAGCTAATTTTCCTACGCGTGTAAGTTTTCAGGTTACCTCACGTATAGACAGCAGAACAATTTTAGGGGAGCAAGGTGGTGCAGAGCAGCTTTTAGGTCAAGGGGATATGTTATATATGTCTGGCGGAGGGAAAATTGTTAGAGTACATGGTCCTTTTGTTGAAGACCAAGAAGTAGAAAAAATAGTATCTTATCTAATGAGCCAAGGTAGTCCTGAATATATTGAAGATATAACTTATAATAGCGATGATGAAGAAGAGGATAATACTAGTGAAGGTGAATATGATGATTTATATGATAAAGCAGTAGAATTAGTACAAAGAGAGAGAAAAGCCTCTACTAGTTATATACAGCGTTATTTTAGAATAGGATATAATCGTGCCGCTAATATAATAGAGTGTATGGAAAAAGAAGGTGTGGTTAGTAATGCCAATCATGTTGGAAGAAGAGAAGTTTTAATTAAAGAATAATACAAAAATAAAAATCAAACTGCAAAATAAAACATTATACGAAAATATCAATTTCTGATTAAAGGATATGGATAATTTAAATGAGTTATTAATAAAAATAAGAGAATGCAGTAACTGTGCTGCATTTTTACCTTTAGGGGTTCGTCCAATACTTAGAGTTAATCATTCAGCTAAACTATTAATTATAGGACAGGCTCCAGGTATTAGAGTGCATAATAGCGGGATACCTTGGAATGATCGTTCAGGTGATAGATTAAGAGAGTGGCTTGCGATGGATAAAGTAGAGTTTTATAACCATGATAATATAGCTATTATGCCTATGGGTTTTTGTTATCCAGGTATAAATAAGAATGGGGGAGATAATCCTCCACGTCGTGAGTGTGCGCCCAAATGGCATAAAAATTTATTAGATTTATTACCTAACATTAAATTAGTACTTTTGGTAGGAAGTTATGCTCAGAAATATTATTTAAAAACGGAAATGCAAAAAACTATGTGGTTAACAGTTAGACTATGGCATAGATACTTACCTTATTTTTTTCCTTTGCCTCATCCAAGTTGGCGTAATAATATTGCACTACAGAAGAATGGTTGGTTCTATACAGAGTTAGTACCTGAATTACAAGTTTCAGTAAAGAAAACAATTATCTCACGGTAGTTTCCCACGATGCTAGGTGTACACCTAGGATACAATACAAAAATTCTGCCTTACCACCATCCTAGTATATATAACCATATGGAACCTACGGCTATCCATATAATCATATTACAGGTTGATATAATCCCACCTACTTTCCACCATTCTTTTGCTGATAAATACCCGGCTCCAAAATAAATTGGTGCTGAACTAATACCGTAATGGGTTAATCCTCCAGATAGGTTAGATAATACTGCTAATGAGATACCTGCTATTAACGGAGCTACCCCTAAATGGATAAGCATAAGCATAAAAGTAGTATACATAACTGTTGCATGGGCTGTAATACTGGCAAAAAAGTAATGTATATAAAAAAATATGATACCTAAAATAAGAATTATATATGGTCCTTGGGCGTTTCCAAGCATATTTTTTATATTAACTTCAGCCCATGCTGTAATACCAAGCTTTGTTAAAAATTCTGCCATCATAAGCAAAGTAGCAAACCACATTAAAGTTTTCCATGCACCTTTTTCAGTAATAGCATCATCCCAGGATAACACCCCTGTTGTGATCAGTGCTAAAAAACCTATTAAAGCAGTAGTCGTAGCATCAATCTTCCATGCAGGTCCTACTACCCATAATAAAATCATAACGGCAAATGTAATT
Organism: Rickettsiales bacterium Ac37b; assembly: GCA_000746585.2. Taxonomy (NCBI): domain Bacteria; kingdom Pseudomonadati; phylum Pseudomonadota; class Alphaproteobacteria; order Rickettsiales; species Rickettsiales bacterium Ac37b. The sequence goes on along the minus strand of CP009217.2, from coordinate 491,354 downwards.
ATCATTATAATCTCATTACGAGAAAGTTTACCCATAGCCGCTAGCGCATGACTTGCTTGTTTTGGAATTTCTACGCTATGTTTTATATCTGGAGGTAATAAAAAATACACCAAATATGGTAATATAATTAGATTTACAACTCCGGGAACAATTGTAGCTAATGACCAATTGAGCCAACTTATATGTACATTTAAAGAAGCAGCTAAACTAGCTATTAAAGGGTTAGCAGCCATTGCTGTTAAAAATAAAGCGCATGTTATAACGTTTGTGTGGAAACATACTGTAATTAAAAATGCAGCAGTATAATTTTTACCAGTTTTATGGGCAAAATAAGGAGATTTTGCATATTCCTCGGCTAAAGATTGTACTATAGGAAAAATAATACCTCCACCTCTTGCAGTAGCACTTGGAATCATTGGTGCTAACAGAAATTCAGTAAATATCAAGCTATAAGATAAACCTATAGTACTATGCCCAAATTTACTAATTAAATAGTAAGCTATTCTCTCACCTAATCCCGATTTAATAAATCCTCTTGCGATAAAAAAAGCTATAACTACTAACCATACTATATGTGAACTAAAGCCACTAAGTGCATTATGAAGTGAAAGAGTATTAGTTAGAACTAAGGTAGCTATAGCAGCAAAAGCTGTAGCTCCCATAGGCATAGGTGAGATAATAATGCCAATAACTGTAATCATGAATATAATAAGAATATGCCATCCTTTAGAGTCTAGCCCTCTTGGAGTTGGTAAATACCACAAAGCTACGCCTAAGAGAATTAAAGGCAGTAATAATTTTAAATTTATTTCCCGTTTTACCATTGGTTTATACTAATACAATTAGTTAAATGGTAACAGATATAAGATATTTATTATATAAATACAAGTAATTTTTATAAAAAAAAATTTATTTATATTTTTGTAAAAGAATTATTAAAGGCAGTCAAAATAAGGAATAAAAAAATAATGTAAGAAACTTAATGAAGAGTTAAATTTATTTTTTGGCAAATTTTAATAAAGTATACAATTGTTGTTCTGAATTATCTATATGTTCGTCTTGTGTTAACAAAGCTAATTCATACCATGCTACATATACTCTTGCTTTATCTTCTATATTTAAACTTAAGTTATTCTTTTGTATTATGTGATCAACTTTAATTATAGATTTAATTAGAGCTTCTGTATCTAGAACGTTTACAGAATGGGTAAATGAATTATTGCTTGTAGAGGATGCAGTTAAATCTTTAACCTCGCACTCTAAAACTCTAGCTAATTTTTCAAGTGTAATGTAAGTGGGATTCTTAACTCTTCCAGTAATAATATCGCGTACTGCTGTTTCGTTTAGGTGTGCACTAAGGGATAAGCCTTTCATAGAAAAGCCTTTCTTAATCATCATTGCCTTTAAGTTCGTCGCTAAATCTTTATCCATAAATACATTATGATACAATTATAAGATTTTTGCACGTGGGATGTTTCCCATTGACAAATGGGTAAAATCCCATTATATTTTGGTTTTTAATTAGCATAGTCTTTGGAGGTGATAATGTATAAAAAACCAATAGATAATCTCATAGGAGAAATGTGTAATACTCAAAAAGAATTGTCTGGTGAGGTATTATTATGGCGTATGGTAATCACACAAGCTTTCATGGATGCTTCTATTAAATCTACTAAAAAGCGTGTATATAAAATGAATAAATTACAAGCAATTTCTTGGTTATTAAGAGATAAAAAGGATTTTTATTTAGTATGTTCGCTTGCGGAGCTCTGCCCTAAGAAAGTGAGAAAATTTGCTTATCAAGAATTAAAGATAAAAGATTTAAATTAATGGGATAAAACCCAAAACAAAATGTAATAAAAAATTTAAATCTTTAATATATGTTTACATAAATTAATAATGTGTTATAATTAAATTTATAATTTTAATTAATATTAAAAATATATAGGTAAAGGAAGTGGCTATAATTGATAAATCATTTTCAAAAAAACAAATTGCAGAAGTGTTACAATTATTAGAATCAAATGCTGCTATTGAAGAGTTAATGATAAGAGATATAGAAGAGATCCAAATAGTTCAAACACTGGGATTAATATTAAGCAACAATATCAAACTAAAATGTATCGAATTTGTAGATTGTGAGATGTCACCATTTGAATATTTGGTAGATACTTTTGATACAAATAAAACTATCTCATCTCTTATAAAATATAGTGCAGACTTAGATGATAATCTTGATCTATGTTTGAAGGATATTGAAAGTTTAGCTCAAATATTGAATAAACCAGATAGTTCTATACACTCCTTAAGATTTTCTGTAAATTTAAGTGATTCAGATGATATAAGCGTATTAATGGAGCGGATAAGTGAAGTATGTCTTTCTTATAATTCACTACGCCATCTTGATCTAAGTTATAATAGTATAGGTTTAGAAGGAATTAAACATATAGCTGAAGGTTTAAGTAAAAATACTACTTTAAGGGTATTATATTTAACAGATAATACAGATCACGATCTAGATGAAGTGTTTGGTATAGGTGACAAGGGAGCATATTATCTTGCTAAGGCGCTAGAAAGTAATACTCATTTAAAATATCTTGATTTGTCAAATAATTTTATAGGAATGTTAGGTCATTCATATTTAGCTTCTACCATGAAAAATAATAAAACTTTAAATGTTTTAAAGTTAAATGTTGAGTATACAAAATACAAAATGCCTGAAATAGGGTATACAGAATGGATAAATTGTTTAAGTATTAATAAGAATATAGTTGTTTTAACATTATCTGAAAAATGTGATGAAGTTGATGAGTTACTGCAAGATAATATAGAACAAGCTACTAGATTAGCTGATATGGTAGTTAATAATAAAACTTTAAATTTATCTGATACTAGAGAATTAATTAATAGAAAATCAGCAGTGCAATATATTTTGGAAAATCATGAAATATCTTTACCAACAGGAAAAATAACTAAGTCATATAGCGAGAAAGAGTCAGCAGAGATGATAGAGAAGGTGCTATTGCCTGTGCGTGGTAAATATACTTTGAGATTGCTTGGGGTTAATCAATTACGTAATGATAATAATCAACAAGCTTCTTGGTTAGAAAATTTGCCACTAAATATTAGGGAGCAAATATTTAGATATAATGTATTTGAAGAAAATATACAGCATAATATTTCTAAAAAACATGAAATTGCTAAAAATTTTATACAAGCAATATTCGACAAAAATAATATGGTAGTTGAAACTTGTCTTTCGAAAATGAAGCATGAAAAATTTGGTATCGCTTTATTAGCTGGTAAGAATTTGGCTAAAGAGTTCTCTACCCAAGAAATAGAGCAACTTATTAATAAGCATGAACAGGAATTTGCTCAAATTACAAAATACTTAGATTTTCCCTGTAAAAATAAAAGAACAATTAGGGAGTTATAGATTATAGCTGCGCCAATTTAAATATTGCTTTGTTATTCATATCTATTCAACTCTTTCCTTAAGTTGACACCGTTGAGGCTTCGCTTTATTCTTAGCCTGGTCCCAAATACAACTTAATTTACTATAGTTCTATGACATAAATATTATTATTACGCATTGTTAATGCAATTTTTCCTTGTTGTAAATCTATCGCATATTTTCCGAAGATATCGTATCTCCAACCTTGCATAGTTTTAATTAAGTAAGAAGATAATGCTTTTTCATTGGAAGAGATAGTTAGTAATTCTTCATCTGATGCAATAATATTAGGTGATATATTATATTCTGTGCTTTTAGATTTTAATAGTAATTTTAACATAGAATATAAGGTTCTATTTGTAGCAGAGCTATCCTCTATAGAAAAACTTAGCTTGGCCTCCATAGATATATAGGATTCTTGTATAGTATTAAATAAAGAAGCTTTTAAAGTTTTATTACGTATAAAATGTTTATTAGCAGGAGTAATAATTGATTTTAATTGAATTAAGCTATCAGGTAGTATTTTGCATATTTCAATTAATGTATTATCTTTTAATAAATGTCCTCTAGGAACATCTAGTTGTTGAGCATTAATTTCACGCCAGGCGGCAAGTTTTTGTAATAATGGAATAGCATTTTTATTTTTAATTTTAGATTTAATCTTTATCCATGCGTGTTCGGGATTATTAATATAGTTAGTTGGATTTCTTATTAATAACATTTCTTCTTCGAGCCATTTCAATCTATTTAACTCCAATAATTTTTTTCTGAGTTTGATGTAAATATCCCTTAAATAATGTACATCGTTAAGAGCATAGGTAATTTGTGCATTACTTAATGGCCTTAATGACCAATCGGTAAATTGATACGTTTTATCTATTTGCACACCAATTAGTTGTGTAGAAAGATTATTATAACTAATTGAGCATCCTAGGCCACAAAACATAGCAGCTGTTTGGGTATCGAAGATAGGGTAAGGTATAGTACCCGATAGTCTGAATATAATTTCTAGATCTTGAGTTGCAGCATGAAAAACTTTAATAATATTATCGTTATTGAAGATATAAAATAAAGGTGTAATGTCTAAATGAGGACTTAGGGCGTCAATAATAACTGTGTGGTTATCCAAGCCAATTTGTATTAAACATAATTTAGGAAAATATGTTTTATCACGCAGAAATTCAGTATCTATGGTAATAAAACTTTGTGAATTTAATAAATTACATAAATTATTAAGTTCAGCAGTAGTTGTGATAATTGTCATATAGTCCTTAATTTATCTAATTCTTTAACAATATAAAAATTGCTTTTCTATGCTTTGTTAAGATTAATATAATAAAATAGTTCAAGTAAGTTGAAATAGTTTTAATATTGCTATGTTGCTTATGTACTAATTTGTACGCATCGTCTTTCTTATCATATACTATTTCAAAACTGTCTTATTCTATACATTTAAAATAACAAAATTAAACATATAATCAAATTTTTTAATATAAATAAATGTATTTTTCTTCAAATAATCTATAAATAAGTTCTTGAAAAAAGTTTTTTCTATGTTATATAGAATGGTGCTTATTACTTAAGCGGGTGTAGCTCAGGGGTAGAGCGCTGCCTTGCCAAGGCCGAAGTCGTGAGTTCGAATCTCATCACCCGCTCCATATTAAATTTGGTATTCTTCTAAAATATGATTTAATTTATGTAAGTTTATGGTGCTTAAGGTGTGCTTGCATAATTATAATTACAAATGACTTTATATAAAATAGGGGAAATAATGCACATTTATATTTTTAATACATTAGATAATAGAATTTACTTTCGTATTTGTCTTCTTTTTTTAGCAGTGTTATTAATAGCTGTAGTGCCTATTGAAGTTATGGCACAAAATAATGATGATGCTATTAGTCGAGTGCTTTGTAATATTGTAAAGCAATTAAATGGTCCTATAGGTAAAGGTATTTCTACTATTGCCATCATAGTACTTGGTATAGGTTTATTCTTGGGCAAATTATCATGGGGCCTCGCGGTTGCAACAGCTATTGGTATAGGTATGATTTTTGGTGCGGCTCAGATAGTAGCGTGGATTAGTAATGGTGTGACTGCTTCTCCAATAATATTTTCTGAGATTTGTCCATAGTTAAATTATATTTAGTTATACATATTTATTACAATTCTACCCATTTAAAATACGTAAAAAATCACTGTAATCAAAATAGTTGATGTTGAATACATCGTTGTTTATTGTTCTATTACTTTTTTTGTATGATAGTGTTCAAGTAGCACAGCACATAGTGATAAGTATAGTGATTTGAATCCAGGACGCAATTATAGCTGTGGCAATTTAAATATTACTTGTGTTGTTCGTTGCCTACAATAGCATTTCTGCGCTTTGCTCCTCACTCCTCGTATTATTTTAAATTGCCTTTGCTATAGCTTAAAGCTTTCCTACTATTTTGTAGGTTTTGCTTTATCTGCCCTCGTCCCAAATACAACTTAATTTACTATAACGATCAATACGGCAATATTTAAATTGTTTAAGCCATCTCTGCTAAGGAAGCCAAAAAACTAAATTGTATTAAAATTAGAAAAAATGACACAGTCTTATAATTTAAGACGTTAATATTCTAAAGTGATAAAAAATTAGGAAACTTATTAATACCTTTCTGTTAATTTTAAGTATGACTAAGGAATTTTTTATGAATCCTAAAATAATGTTAGTAAAAAAGATGAGGTAAGCAATATGTTAAACTATATGCCAGTATTAGAAAATAAAATATATTGGAAAATATTTACAGTTTTTTTTGCGGTTATGCTTTTATTACCGCCAGAAGTTATGGCCCAAACTAGTAATGATGCTATTAGTACGGTATTATGCAACGTTGTTAAACAATTAAACGGTCCTATAGGTAAAGGTATAGCAACTATTGCCATAATAGTACTCGGTATAGGTTTATTTCTAGGAAAATTATCATGGGGCCTCGCGGTTGCAACAGCTATTGGTATAGGTATGATATTTGGTGCTGCACAGATAGTAATGTGGATTAGTGCTGGTACTGCTGGTACTGGTGGTAATGTTACTAATATTTGTACGTAAACCAATAAAAAACTGAATGTAGTTTAAAGTAGTGTCATTTTAATACTAAAACTACTTCAGTATAGAAAAAATGTTACAGTAATAGTCAATTAAAATAGAATATTTTAAATTATCAAAAAATTAGAAGTTTGTTAATATATTTATGCTAAGTTTAGGTATCATTATAGAATTTTTAGGAATTCTACGGTGTTATAATTAAAAGAGATGAGGTAGTGCTATGTTAAATTATATGCCAGTCCTAGAAAAAAAAATATATTGGCAAGCATATGTAGTTTTTTTTCTGGCTATGCTTGTATTATCACCAGAAGTTATGGCCCAAACTAGTAATGATGCTATTAGTACAGTATTATGCAACGTTGTTAAACAATTAAACGGTCCTATAGGTAAAGGTATAGCAACTATTGCCATAATAGTACTCGGTATAGGTTTATTCCTAGGCAAATTATCATGGGGTTTAGCAGTGGCAACTGCGATTGGTATAGGTATGATATTTGGTGCCGCTCAGATAGTAATGTGGATTAGTGCTGGTACTGCTGGTACTGGTGGTAATGTTACTAATATTTGTACGTGAATTTATAAAAACATACAAAAAAGCTTTGATTTGATAGGTATGGTTAGGTGAGTTTTTGTGTATATAACTAATTCTAAGATATGATTGAAATTACAATTTAAAAAGGGGTAAATTATATGTTAAACTATATGCCAGTATTAGAAAATAAAATATATTGGAAAATATTTACAGTTTTTTTTGCGGTTATGCTTTTATTACCGCCAGAAGTTATGGCCCAAACTAGTAATGATGCTATTAGTACGGTATTATGCAACGTTGTTAAACAATTAAACGGTCCTATAGGTAAAGGTATAGCAACTATTGCCATAATAGTACTCGGTATAGGTTTATTTCTAGGAAAATTATCATGGGGCCTCGCGGTTGCAACAGCGATTGGTATAGGTATGATATTTGGTGCTGCACAGATAGTAACATGGATTGGTGCTGGTGCTGCTGGTACTGGGCAGACTATTAGTGGTATATGTTCATAAACCTATAATAAAATTGAATATATTATTTTATTTATGTAGATATAGGATAAATATCGTTTATAGTGGTAAACCGTTATGACTTGATGTGGCAAAGTGTGTAAAAGTATATGGTATTAAGTTTTATAAAGAAAGTAAGTAATTCTGAGATAAGGTTAGAAGTTCCTGTTCATGATTTTATTCCATATGCTTGCCATTATGACTCTAATACAATCCTTACCAAGAATGGGGAATTGTTACAAACTATCAAGCTTGTTGGTTTCTCTTATGAAACTATTGGTGCAGAGAAAGTTAATTTACGTGACACGGTTAGAGAATCGATATTAAAAAATATAAAGAATGACAAGCTTGCGGTATGGTTCCATACTGTTCGTACTAAAAGGAGTCTTGATCCTGGGGCGGGGATAAAATATACGAATAAATTTGTGCAAGAAACCCATAATGCTTGGAGTCATAAAAATTATTGGGATGATAAATACGTAAATGAGCTATATATCACCGTTATACATGAAGGGCATGATACTAAAATACATAATTTAAGCGATGCCATGCTATCTTTTTCGTATTCTGCGCAGCGCTATATACATGAGGAATTTTTATCTAAATCTCATACTGAGTTAAATCAGACTGTAAATAACATGCTTATAATTCTTGAGCAATATGGGGCTAAAAGGCTTGAAATTCAAGAAGATAAAGAAGGTGCTTATTCAGAATTATTACAATTCTTTGATAAAATCATACACATGAAAGAAGAGAGAATAGCAGTCCCTTTAGTAGAATTGTCTAAATATCTTGCGACTCATAAAATTGCATTTGGTAATAATAGTTTTGAAGTTAGAAATGGTAGTAAAAAATATTTTGGTTCTATATTGTCCATTAAAGAATATAGCGAATTGTCAGCTAATGATATTGATATATTATTACAACTTCCATTACAGCTTGTAGTTACTCAGTATATGGAATTTGGAAACTCTAAAAAAATTATTAAGCAATTTGATTATCAACGTTATATTGTTAACTTAACTAATGATCAAGAATTATACAAATATAGTGGTTTAGATGCTTTTGAAGATTCTGACGATAAAGGTTCTAGTTATGGGTATCACCAGCTAACTATTACTATAATAGCTGAGGATATAAATAGTTTAGACCAAAGTATAAAAAGGGCTGCTACAGCTCTTTCACGAATGGGTATTATAACGGTGCAAGAAGACATTAATATAGAGAATTGTTTTTGGTCACAATTACCAGCTAATTTTTCTTATATAAGTCGTAAAATCCCTATGAATCTTGAGTTAATAGGAGGATTTGCCTCGTTGCATAATTTTCCTGCTGGAAAAGTATCAAATGTATGGGGTAAGGCCGTAACTCTATTTAGAACAGCTTTAGGTCCGCCTTATTTCTTTAATTTTCATTATGAATCAAGTGGTCACACTTTTATAGTAGGGCCATACTCTTCTGGTAAAACTACGTTAACTAATTTCTTAATAACAGAAAGTTGTAAGTATTTGCCTAATATATTTGTTGTAGATCAGAATTATCGTTCAAAATTAACGATTAAAGCTATTAATGGTATTTATAAAGAGATTACCCTGAATGGGCCTGATTCTGAAGAAAATATATGTATTAATCCATTACTTTTACCAGATACTAGCGATAATAGAAGTTTTTTGTGTAAATGGTTTAACTATATAATCAATGGTATATCAGCTGATAGAATTTCTCCGCAGGAAGTGGAAGTAATTGAGAAAATGGTAGAAAAGTTATATGCTTTGCCTGTTGAGCAGCGTAAACTTGGCTATGTAGAACAATTGTTTCCTGATGATACTCATCCTGATATTAAAGAATTTTTCCTAAAAAACTTGGCTAAATGGCATGGTGAAGGAGTATATGCAGGTTTATTTAATCATAATTTTTCAGATAATCTAGAAAGTTTATTATCAAAACAAAGAGTGGGGTTTGATATAACAGGAGTTTTAGCTAGTGGAGAAGAATTATCGCTGCCTATAGTATCTTATCTATTATATCAATTTAAGCGTTTTTTAGATGGCAGGCCAAGCATAATAGTGATTAATGACGCATGGTCTATATTAAATAATAAAATTATAGGAAATGAGTTAGAATCGTGGCTAGCAGAATTAACCAAAATAAATGCTATAGCTTTGATTGGCATGGAAATTAGTAGCAAACCAAATGAAAACTATATAAGTAATACATTAATAAAAAATATGGATACAAAAATATTTTTGCCAGATATTAAGGTTCAAGAATATAGAGAAGCTTTTGCGTTGTCTGATAAAGAATTTAAATTAGTACAAATGATGAAGGCAATTAATAGGCATTTTTTATTGAAACAGGGACCATATGCAATTGTTGCAGAATTAAACTTAACAGGATTAGATAATATAATAGCTGTATTATCTGGTAATGAAAAGATGGTAAAAATTGCTGATGATATTATAATAGAACAAGGTGATGATGTGGATAAATGGTTACCAGTTTTTTATAAACAAGTAGAAGAATTAAATAATGAATTATTAAAGGTAAAATGAACATATTAGCTAATATAGTTAGGGCAGTTGAGAATGATACTAGGAGTGAGGATCCGAAGCCGACTAAATGCTCGGTGAGGAGTGAGCGACAACGTGACCATTCCAACTTCGCTGACTATAAAAGTCAGACTATATATAATTATAATAGGAGCCTAGGTTATTTGGTGTTACGTTATTTCTTAATATTGTTTCTTTATTTAATTCCTGTTTATAGTGCAGAAAGTTGCAGTATGCCTTGTTCAAAAGAAGACGATAATAACTGTAGTGATCCCAATCCTTGGGCAGGATCGGAGACATGTGTTAGTAGGCCTAAAAGTAGTAATTATTTTAATCCTCAAATTAGAGTATGTTCAGAAGTATGTTTTTTGCATATATGTACTTGTTCTAACATATTATTATCCAGCCGTGGGGAATGCAAGTATGTATGGCAAGGTCCAATACCTATACGTTTTTGTGCACGAGCGGCAGCTCCTGGATGTATAAAAGATGAAACAGATAGTAACGGAAATTGTACTGGTAATGTAAATAAATCTCCAAGTTTTGGTAATAATAAACCTAGAATTAGAGTATGTGCGTATCAAGATCCATGTGATTTAGGTGATTCAGATGGATTAGTTGGCACAGGTTATATGCCATATCACCATAATACTCCTAAAGGTTCTGGTGGTAGTTCAGCAGCACAAATTCTAGCTTCATCAGCTTTAGTGTTACTTGTGGTATCGCCGCCACTAGCGATACTTACTGGTATTGCAGCGGGACTTGCTGCTATATTTAATGTGTCAAACTATAATACTTGGGTTATGGATGGAGATGGTGCTCATGGATGTGTAGAGGCGCCTGCTGGGCCCCCGCCACCGCCATTTTGTCCTTTTTATCATGAGGGAGATTCAATGACACCGCCTGCGCCATCTATTAATAGAATATGTAATAAAGATGAAGTTTCAACTGGTGATAGTGTTTGTGTAAATACTTTTGGTACGTTGAATGCCTTTGGAAATAGTAGCAGTAGTTTTGAACAACCTTTAGTAAGGATTGGTTTTGACAATTTTATTCCTATCTGTTCAGTAGGGGGAATAAGTAGTAATTGTGTAGAAATTGCTACCAATAGTGGTAATGTTGATGAGATTCACAGTAAGTATCAAGATAGGATTCCAGCATGTAATGGTGGTTCTACTAATACTCCATGTGTAAAATTTATTGGTTATACTCCTATGAGTGATCAATCTAAAGGTTACAGAGTAGTATATTATATACCTGATGGCAGTTTGCCAGCTCAAACTGTTACTAATTGGTACCAAGATCCATGTGATACTCCTCCATCACAAACGAGCTGCATGGGTGCTGGTAATTCAAACTGTCAGAGATTAAATTTATCTTTATATGGTATAAATGATGGTAATTTTTATGATATAGGATATGAGTTTCCAACTCCTGGTAGTACTTCAGGAAATCCTGTCAATCAGAATAGAAGCAGTATACAAAATATCATAGATACTAATAACCGTAATAGATCGTTTAAGGCTCAAATTAATTCTGATACTCCTATGCAAATTTGTGTATCGGAATTAAATACAGATGGCTCGCCAAAAGAAGAGATAGGTTGTTTTGATAGACCTCCTATTCCAACACCTATTATAGCTAGTTGTAATGTACAAGCGTGTGCTATGCCGTGTGTAGTGGATGGTAATACTACTAGTTGTGCAAATCAGAATGTCTGCATACAAGCAGGTTGCACTACTACGCATATGAAACCACAAATGGTAGTTGGACTTGGAATGACTCAAGGCTTAGTGCAGGTTGGAGTTATAGATATGCAATCAAGTTCATCAATAACATTGCATGGTGTAAATTTAAGTGCATATATTACAAATGATGATAATGATACTCCGGATAACAATGGTAATTTGGATGATTCTTCTTATTATAATCCTCCAAATAAAACTTCGGCATGTTTTAGTAATGATCCATGTAATGGAGGAGTAATACCAAGTGGCACTGCTGGCAGCGCTTCTGCAAGTAATAGCTGTTGTTATACCGAAGGTTTAAGGTTCCTAAATGCAGTATATAGAGGTGGGGGAACTAAATTATGTCTTGATAATAATGTAAGCCAAGCAAAATATGTTTTATCTAAGGCAAATGGAGGTGCTATAAGTGCTCTTCCTAATGATGTTTTAATAAATCCTTATACTACTTGTCAATCTATTGATTATCCTGGTAGGGTAGAGCCAACTTGTCCTGTGACTACGGGATGTTGTAATAGTGTTACTGGTCCTAGATGCTCTGGTAATACACCTGATACAGCTAAAATAATTAATACGAGCACAGAAGGGATAAGAAAACAAACATCTGTGGAAGCAGGGTTATGTGTTGCTATACCACAATTATCATGTAATGAGATAACTACCCCTGGTGCAGATGATGGTAATGCAACTTGGAATGCGGCTAGTGCTGCAGATCAAGTAACTGGAACATGTGTAGCCGGATATGCTCAATCAGCTAGTGGTCCTCCAACTAGGATTTGTTATGCGTTTGGTGATCAAGGCGCTTGGGGATATGTGCAAAATCCTTGTGGCGTTGCCTCTTGTTCTAAAATTACTGCTGCACGTGCTCAGGATGGGTATGCTAGCTGGGAGGCTATTGAAGCTGGTAAAAAGCAGACTGGAAAATGTTTACCAGGACATGTACAATCCACTACTTTCCCTCCTACTAGGTATTGTAATGTTAGTGGTTCGTCTGCTGAGTGGGATACAGTAGTTAATCCTTGTAACTAAGGTAATGTGTTGCATAAAATCATTCAATCGGTATATTAATCTCAAATATTTTACTATGATATTTGATATGTACGCTATTTTGTAGGTAGATCGTATCTTTGGAATGTCAAGCTAAATTCAGGGTCGCTATACTAAATGTAGTGGTATTTTATTTTTTTCTACAATATATATTATTTTCTAGACACGTAACCAAAATATTCTATAATTACATATAGTAGGTAAATATTAAATAAATAGGCAATTATGCTAGGATGGTGTACAGAACCTAGAAGGCCTTTTTTAAAAAAGATAATTAGAACGTAAGTATTGGATGGGGAAAATGGCAACAAAATATAAAATCAAAATCAATCAAAATAGAGACAATAATATTACTGATTTTGGTAAGGCTTTATTGAAAGATAGATATTTGATAGATAAAGAAAGTTACCAAGATTTATTTTCAAGAGTTGCCAGCCATTATGCAGATAATAAAGATCATGCCAATCGTTTATATGATTATATAAGTAATTTTTGGTTTATGCCAGCTACTCCTATTTTAAGTAATGGTGGTACTAAGAGAGGCTTACCTATATCTTGTTATGTGAATGAGACTGAAGATAGTTTAGAGAGTATAGTAGATTTATGGAATGAAAATGTATGGCTAGCAGCTAGGGGGGGCGGTATAGGAAGTTATTGGGGTAAATTACGCTCTATAGGTGAGCGTGTTAGAGGAAATGGAAAAACTTCAGGTGTTATACCATTTTTAAAGGTATTAGATTCTTTAACTTTAGCAATATCGCAAGGTGATTTAAGAAGAGGTAGTGCAGCTGTATATATACCTATAGATCATCCTGAGATAGAAGAATTTATAGATTTAAGGAAGCCAACAGGTGGTGATCCTAATCGTAAAGCCTTAAATATACATCATGGTATTGTTATTACTGATAAATTTATGCAAGCTGTTGAGAAAGATATACATTGGGAATTAAGGAGTCCTAAGGATGAATCTGTCGTTAGTACAGTGCCAGCACGTGATTTATGGATTAAACTTTTAACAACTAGAATGGAAACAGGAGAGCCTTATTTATTATTTATAGATAATGTAAATAAGGCTATTCCAGAACATCATAAAAAATTAGGATTAAAAGTTAAAACATCAAATTTATGTAGTGAAATTACTCTACCTACAGGTATGGACCATCTTGGTAACATGAGAACTGCTATATGTTGTTTATCATCGTTAAATCTTGAATATTTTGAAGATTGGCAAAAAGAGGAAATGTTTATACCTGATGTTATGCGTTTTCTAGATAATGTTCTACAAGATTTTATAGATAATGCTCCTTCGTCAATGGCAAAAGCTAAATATGCTGCAATGCGTGAACGTAGTATTGGACTAGGTGTAATGGGATTTCATTCGTTTTTGCAAGCTCGTACTATACCAATAGAATCAGTAATGGCAAAAGTTTGGAATAAAAAGATCTTTGAACATATCAGGATTGAGGCAGATAAGGTTTCAAAAGAATTGGCTGAAGAGAGAGGGGCATGTCCAGATGCTGCGGAGGTTGGCGTCATGGAAAGATTTAGTAATAAGTTATCTATAGCACCAACAGCTTCTATTTCTATTATTACAGGTAATACTTCTCCTGGTATAGAGCCATATGCAGCTAATAGTTTTGTACAAAAAACTTTAAGTGGATCTTTTGCTGTTCGTAATAAGCATTTAGCTAAATTACTGGACGAAAAAGGTATGAACAATGAGCAAGTGTGGAGTTCCATAGTGACTAATGAAGGGTCTGTACAACATTTAGATTTTTTATCTCCTCTAGAAAAGGATGTATTTAAAACTGCGCCTGAAATAGATCAAATGTGGCTTATAGATTTAACAGCTGACCGTACTAAATATATATGTCAGGCTCAATCTGTAAATTTATTTTTTCCAGCTAATGTGCATAAAAAAACCTTACATCAAGCACATTATCAAGCATGGAAAAAAGGCATTAAAAGCTTGTATTATTGTCGTTCTACTTCTATACAAAGAGCTGACAAGGTATCACATAATGTGGTGAAAGTAGAAATTGAAAAATGGTTTAAAAAAACTGACTATCAAGAAAATAACACTAATATTCCTTCTATTTTAGGTGGTGATGAGTGTTTAGCATGTCAATGATTTATAAAACAGATAGATTATAGATTTTTGGAGTAATAAAGATTTTTATTTATATAGTAACAGAGATTATAATGAGGAGCACATGTCGTTATTAGATGCTAAACCAATATATAAGCCATTTTCTTATCCTTGGGCTTATAATGCATGGCAAACACAACAAAAGATTCATTGGCTACCAGAAGAAGTACCGCTTGCTGATGATGTAAAAGATTGGAAGAAAAATTTAACACCTGGTGAAAAGCATTTACTTACGCAAATATTTAGATTTTTTACTCAGGCAGATATAGAAGTAAATAATTGCTATATGAGACATTATTCTAGAGTATTTCAACCTACCGAAATACAGATGATGTTAGCAGCATTTTCAAATATGGAAACTATACATATAGCTGCCTATTCGCATTTGCTTGATACGATTGGTATGCCAGAGACTGAATACCAGGCTTTTTTGAAATACAAGGAAATGAAAGATAAATACGATTATATGCAAAAATTTGGTGTTGAAACTAAGCAAGATATAGCTACAACTTTGGCGGTATTTGGAGGGTTTACTGAAGGTCTACAGCTTTTTGCTTCTTTTGCTATTTTATTAAATTTTCAACGTTTTAATAAAATGAAAGGCATGGGACAAATAGTAACCTGGTCTGCGAGGGACGAGACTTTACATACCAATTCCATCATTAGATTATTTAAAACTTTTGTACAAGAAAATCCTGAAGTATGGAATGAAGAGCTAAGAAGTAATTTATATGAATCTTGTGCAACTATTGTACATTTTGAAGATGCATTTATAGAGTTAGCATTTGAAGTTGGCGATGTACAAGGATTAACTGCACGTGAAGTAAAACAATACATACGTTATATTGCAGATAGACGTCTTTTACAGCTAGGTCTTAGAGAAATATATTTGGTAGATAATAATCCTCTACCTTGGATGGATGAAATATTAAATGGTGTAGAACATGCTAACTTTTTTGAAAATAGAGTGACTGAGTATACTAAAGCTGCTACCGTAGGCACGTGGGAAGAGGCATTTTCTTCATTTGCTATAGAGACGGTATCTTAAAAATTATTCGTATAAGATAATATATATGCAAAAGATACGTATAGGTACGAGAAGTAGCAAGCTTGCTTTAATACAAGCAGAAATGGTTAAGAATTCATTGCTTACTGCTTGGAGTAACAGGGAGCTTGATATCGAGTTGGTACCTATTACAACAACTGGAGATAAAAGGCTGGATATTAAGTTATCTGATGCTGGTGGCAAGTGGTTATTTACTAAAGAAATTGAAGATGCGTTGTTAAAAGGTGATATAGATATAGCTGTACATTCGTGTAAGGATATGCCTGTAATATTACCTAAAGGGCTAGGTATTTGCGCTGTATTAAAGCGAGAAGATCCAAGAGATGTATTACTTGTAAATAGTAAAGGTTCATTGCATGAATTACCAAATAAAGCTACAATAGGTACTGCTTCATCTAGGCGTAAAGCTCTATTACTAAATTTTAGAAAAGATTTTAATATAATAAATTTTCGTGGTAATGTACAAACTCGTATTGAGAAATTAAATCAAAAAATGGTAGATGCTACAATCCTAGCGCTTGCAGGATTAAAAAGGTTGAATATTGATCCAAATATTTATCACATTATACCCTCAGAAATTATGCTGCCTGCTGTAGCTCAAGGTATAATTTGTGTAGAATCAAAAATTACTAATAGCAAGATTAATGAATTAATATATAAAATTAATCACTATGAAACTGAATTATGTATGAAAGTTGAGCGTACATTTTTAGAGAAGCTAGGAGGAGATTGTAGTACGCCTATTGCAGGCCTTGCAGAATTCAATAAACAAGGAAATTTAGTATTTCAAGGTATGGTAGCATCTACCGATGGACAAAAATTATATAAAATATCTGAAGAAGCTACTAAAGATGATATGTTACTACTCGGTATAAATGTAGCAGAAAAACTTCTTCAGCAAACTAAGGGAGCAAAATTATTCTAATCACCTTATAGAGAATCAAGTTGGAATGTGTGGTATAGGGAACTATTAACAAAATCTTTATTATAGTAAATTGATTTGAACTTGCGGAAGCTGTTAGCTCTCCGCTCTATCTGTCCTACTCTCAGACAAAAAAGTGAAATAGTGAACAATTAGGTTATACCCGCAAAAGCAGGTATCTCATGAGTCTGGAACATTACTAGATTACCACTTTCGTGGTAATGACATATAAGCTTTTTTTATTCAACACCATTGACTATATATATTAATAATTTGATATTTTACTCGCAACAAATAATATATTTTATCTCATAATATTAAATCCGTTCTTCTATTTTATTTTATTTTTTTTCTTATCTTTTATATTTAAACTTAAAGTATCAATAATCGTCTAAATATTTTTGTCAGCTTATTACATTTAAAGATTTTTAGGACCCTATAAACTCAGGACTCACGCTAAAAAATTATAACTGCATTTTTGGCTACAGTTAATATTAATTTTTTAATCATCATCCTTCGTAAATTCTCCTTAAGGAAATTACTCCTTAAGTACTGACCTATTCTTTAAACGATTACTGATACTCATCATGGTATATATAATTTTTGATCTATGGAAGTACCTTTTTTTAATTTTTTCAAAAATTTTTATTTTTTAATTAAAAAATAATAAAAATATAAGAAATTTAATTATTAGATGCTACTGAGATGGAAAAAACATAGGTTTTTCAAAATCTTCTGCTTATGAGAGAAGTGAAAGAGATATTATCTCCTCATATATTATCAAGTAAAGCATTAAAATAATAATATGTTGATTAATGCATTATTATTTTATTAAATAAAAATATTATTATTGACTGTTATTTTCCTGTACATTTCGCATAATTTTTTATATAAAGTATTTATATGTCTAACCGTTTATGTAGTAGGTAGGTGTTCATAAAAATTTTAAAAAATACGATTTTCCATGTCTGTTGTGCGATTATTATTGCCGTATTATGTACTTCACATTTTAATCATCAAACAAAACAACTCTTTCTTACATTAAGTATATCACTTAGAACATTATTAATTTTTATATTGCCATTTTTGATTATAACCTCAATTTCATCTGCTTTAAGTAATATACCCAAAGGAGCTAAGTATTTTGTAATACTATTACTACTTGGGGTTTGTATTTCTAATTTTTTACATGTGATATTGGGATTTAGTATCGGCAATTTAATTATTACTGAGCAAACTAGCTATAATATCAACCCTATTCATTCAGAGTTAACTCCCTTCTGGACTTTAAAGTTACCTGTTTTAATTTCAGGTAATTCACAACTAATTATAGGATTTTTATTAGGATTTATTTTAAATGTAATTCATTTACCTCGCCTTAAAAGCTCTATAAATTTTGTAAACAAGTTATGTATGCTATTTCTTTCAAAAATATTTGTGCCATGTATACCGTTATTTATATTTGGATATATGGTCAAAATTATTGATGAAAAACTTTTTAGTGATTTATTAGAAAATAACTTAGATATAATGCTAAAAATGGTAGGCTTTGTTATATTGTATATATTATTTCATATTATATTAATATCTAATTGTAATATTTATAAAATTCGTATGTTGATGAAAAGCCTTATTCCTCCTATGATATCATCATTTTCTACTATGTCTAGTTCTTCGGCATTGCCTTTTACCTTATCCACAGTAGAAAAAAATGTAGGAGATAAGAATTATGCAAATTTTGTTTGTCCTACAACAATGAATATTCATATGGTTGGTGATACTATATGTATTCCTATTATGTCTATATTATTAATGAATTTTTATGGTATAGAGGTATCACTACAGCAAATATTAATATTTGCCTGTTATTTTACATTAACCAAATTTTCAGGAGCAGGCATTCCTGGAGGAACCATTTTTATTATGTTACCTGTTTTAGAAAAAACTTTAGGATTTACAGCAGAAATGTGTAGCCTAATTACCAGTATGTATATAATAATAGATTGTATTACTTCTTCTTCCAATGTAGTAGGCAATAATATTTTTGCTATATATCTTTATCCTCTATACAAAAAATTATTCTATAATAAATTAGAGTATAAAGAAGTTTTGGAATCTTAATATATATTAAGGAATTTTATATTCTAGGAATAAATTTCCTAGTTATAGATTTTTACCAAATTCTGAATATAGTTTTATTTCTTAAAAAAGTATTAGGATCTATGCACATAGCCTAGAATGATATTGCCTATTATAGTAAATTAATTTGAATCCGGAACTCGGTTATAGCTGTGCAATTTAAATATTACTTTGTTGTTCGTTGCCTACAATAGTATTTCTACGCTTTCTGTCCCTCACGCCTCGTATTATTTTAAATTGCCTTTGCTAGAGCTCAAAGCTCTCCTACTATTTGTAGGCTTTGCTTTATCTGCCCTCGTCCCAAATACAACTTAATTTACTATATTTCTATTGTTAAGTACAATTCTTAAAAAGTTTATCTTAAATTGAAAGAAGTTGGCATATATTTTGCTTATTAGATTAGTATGGAAAATATAAATTTAAATTCAGTAAGCGTACCTGCAGTCCTTTCTACACAGAAGCCTATTTCTATGCTAGTAGATACTGGCGCAAACGTAGTAAACGATTTATCAGTCTTTAACATATTGTTAGGGGCCTTAGATACTAAAGCAAATCCCGAAGGTATAGCAGAAGACATAGAATTAATTAATAATACCGAAAGCGTAAGTGTTAATTTAGAAACTACAAAAAATGATGAAGAATTGCTACCGTTATCTATTGATGCATTATTAATGCCAATACCTACATACGTAAATTATCATCTACCAAACGAAGTGATGCTTGAGGAGAATTCAAATATCCAAGGGATTGATCACGTTAAATTTGCATCATTAAATAGAAATTCTGAAACTGAGCAAACTTATATAAACGATATTCAATTGTTACATGAAAGCAGTAGCAAGTTGCATAGTAAAAAGCCTATCTCTACGAGCGAGATTTTAGAGAGTTATTTAGAAAATAATATAAGCCAAGATTTGGCAGATTCTATATCTGAGGCTAGCGTAGAAAGAAATGAATATAATAGTAATCCTAACAGAATGGATCCGGAATATAAAATAGATAAAAATCAAAAATTAGATATTGAAAAACTCGATCTCGCAAAAAATTCCCATACTAGCATAGAAGCAGTGATTACTCGAGATGAGATAGAAATTGCTCAACAGGTGTCTGTTAAGGATAGCAACATTATAAATGTAAATAATAAGTTTTTACTACCAAAAGAATATAATAATATTTCTGATCACGACAAATTAAATATTCAAGGTAAATATAAGATGGGAGAATTGTCCTGGAATTTTATAGCTCCACCTGATGAAGCAAAACAAATTGTTTCAACGACAGTAGAAAATTCTATAGGACAAAATGTGGATATGAAAGAAATGTTCCAATCCCAAGCAATAAAAATGACTGAAATAGCTGGGACTGAAATAATTCATGATAATCGTTCTTCTGTAAATATAGAGAAATTTACTCCATCTGTTCAGATAGAAGATAAAAATCATACAGAATTTGATCAAGTAGAATTAAAGGCTATGTTTGATAAGCTTCAAATGA
Source organism: Rickettsiales bacterium Ac37b (assembly GCA_000746585.2). NCBI lineage: Bacteria > Pseudomonadati > Pseudomonadota > Alphaproteobacteria > Rickettsiales > Rickettsiales bacterium Ac37b. Next base: position 470,660 of record CP009217.2, on the reverse strand, counting down.
AGATAGCTCAAACTCGTGATACACAAGATAATACGCAAAAAATTACTATACAGTTATACCCGGAAGAACTAGGTACGCTCGAAGTGAAGATATCTCTAAACGATAAACATAATCAACATAATAATATTATAAATGTATTTATTGAAAGACCACAAACTCTTGAATTATTTAAACAAGATATGCGTGTTTTAGAACAAAATTTACAAAATTTAGGCATATTATCAGAATCTACTAACATTAATTTAAGCTTGCAATATAGCGGTTCTGGCATGCCCAAAAATTATAATACTAATGAAAATTTTGAATATCAAACTAAATATGGTGCGGATTTTTACAAACAATCAGAAGAACAAAAAATATTGCCTATATATAGACATAATAATAGGCAACTCGATATTGTAGTTTAAGGAGGAGGGAGAAGTTAATGACTAGTATTGATACTCAGAGTAGTTATGGTAATAGTCTTCAAGCTATTTCTGCAAAAATAGAAAGTAGCAGTGAAAGATTTTATAAAGATAAAGAAGCTTTTTTAAAGTTATTAACAGTGCAGCTAACTAATCAAGATCCAACTAAGCCTTTAGAAACTAATGAATTAAGTCAGCAATTAATTAGTATGGGTGCTGTTGAACAACAAATTAATACTAATAAATTGTTAGAAGAACTGGTTGCAGCTAATCAGGCTAATAAGTTAGACAAAGCTACATCTTATATTGGGCATGAGGTAGAGTTAGATTGCTCTGAAATTCTAGTCAGTCCTGATAAAGCTACAAAAGTTGTGTATAATCTTACAGGCGAGGCTGTTAGTAATAATGTAGAAATTGTTGATAAAGCTGGCAATATAATACGTACTTTTAAAGGCGATGTGGCACAAGGTATGCATGAATTTTATTGGGATGGAAAAGATGATAAAGGTAAACAAGTAGCTCTGGGTGTATATGATGTACGGGTTAAAGCTAAAAATGCATCTGGCATTGATATATATGGTAATAGTAAAATCAAAGGTATAGTAAAATCTGTGAAATTAGAAGATGGACATCCTATAGTTGTTTTAAATAAAGGAGAAGAAATAGAGTTTAATAAAATTACAGCCGTGCATGCTAATCATCACGAAGATTTAAAATCATATTTAAATAAAATGGTTGAATTTAATAATTCGAAAATTAAATGGGATGGTATACAAAGCTCAACTGTGAATTTAAATTTTAATAAGGCTGAAGAGATTGCTTTTATTAAAGTATTAGATAAAGCTGGGAATGTAGTTCGAAGCAAATCCGAGCGTAATATCCCAGCAGGAATACACCAGTTTATATGGGATGGAAAAGATAATGATGGAAAAATTCAACCGGAAGGTAAGTATAGTGTAAGCGTAGTAGGTGAGTTTGATAAACCAATTATAAATGTTAGTAATGCTAGGGGTGTTGTAACAGGTATTAATACTTCATCAGTTAATCCAACTCTTACTATCAATGAACATCTAGAAATAGATCCGAAAGATATATTGTCGGTAGTAAATAGTGTTAATAAACAAGATAATATTGAGCAACTTAAGGCTCATATAAATTCTCTAACTAAGAATAGTATGTGAATCTAAAAAGGGAGGTGTATAATGAGTATATATAATGCAATTTTAGCTGCAAAATCTGGTTTAGATGGCCAAAGCCGGGCAGTAAATACCGTTTCTAATAATATCGCTAATATCAACACAGATGCCTATAAACGCGGGGAAACAATTTTTTCTACCTTAATTACATCAGCTGGCTCAACTACTGGGAGTAGTAATGGTGGTGTTTTAGCTACTGACCGTCAATTAGTAGATCAAGAAGGTATAATTAAAAGTACGCGTATTGGTACAGATTTAGCTGTATCAGGTGAAGGATTTTTTGTAGTATCTAAGACACCAGATGTCACGACAGGTAATGGCGAATATCTATATACTAGAGTTGGGTCTTTTCGTAAAGATAATCAAGGAAATTATGTAAATTCAGCGGGTTATTATCTTCTAGCGTGGCCTCTTGATACACAAGGTAGATTGCCAGGAGATACAGGAAATACTAATACTGTTTCTAGTGCACTACTTCAGAGCTTACAGCCCGTTAATTTAAGTACATTTACTGGTTCAGCTTCAGCTACTACCCAAGTAAATGTAGGTGCAAATTTAACTAGTTCTAAAGCAGCGTTTAAAGGAAATGGAGTAAGTATTAGGATGCCATCCTTTGGAAATAATGCTCATATAGACGCTGAGGCCATTATTGATATAGATAATAGTGGTACAAGCGCATTAAATTCAGGTGATTATTTAAGATTTACACCAGATGGTCTTAATTTTTCTTATGATTTTTATTATGATGGCGTGCAGGGAAGTGACGTACCTTCAGGTATAGTGCGGAGTAATGTAATTAATAGTGTAACACCAATACTTGGCGCTGATTCTCCAACGCGTGTGTTTAATACCGGGGTAGTAGCTGGAGACAGTTTTTCAATTTCAAATGAAGCATCAGGCACTGTTACATTTACTTTTGTAGCAAATTCCCCTAATACTCTGGTAGGTGAGTTTAATAGCTTATCTAGTTTGGCTAATGCTATTAAACAAACAAAAGGCCTAACAGCGCGTATTAATAGTGCTGATAATCAATTGTTGATATCTGCTCTTGATGGTAATGAGTCTTTAACCTTTACTAATAACCAAGGCAGTTTTGTAACTGCTTTAGGTTTAACTAATACGTTGGCAGCTCCTAATAATAATAGATTTACTACTTTAAGTGGGTTATTAAATTTAGCCAAATCTGCAACAGGTTTAAATGGTAGCTTAACCGGTTCTAGTAATGATGTACTCGAAATTACCTCTAGTAATCCTCTTGGTAATTTAAGGGTAGAAGCTATAAGTGGAGGACAAGTTAATACTGGTAGCATATCTTCGCCATATAGTATTGCTTCTGAATTTGGTATTAGTACAACTTTAGGGTTAACTGATACTATACCTAATTCTGGACGTGGAGTTACTTTAGATGTTTTACCTACTTCAAATAACAATAATGGCATACTTCCAAGAGATGTTATAGATATAGACAATTCGGGCTTCAATGTTTTGAATTCAGGTGATGCCTTAAGTTTTCTTTCTTCTGCTGATGGTATGGTAGCAGTTGATCTAACTTATGATGGTATTGCTAGGAGTAATGAAGCGGCAGTTGCTACTCCTATAATGGGTGCAACTAATGGTACTGATGTATTTACAGCAGGTATTGCTGATGGCGATACAGTGACTATTACTGTAAATGCTATTCCTTATACATTTACATTTCAGACTGCAGCACCAAATCCAGCTCTTGGACAGTTTAATAGTATGGCAACCTTAGCATCGGCTATTAATACTCTTCCAGCTTCACAAGCTGTTTTATCTGCTAGGGTAAATGCGGCAAATAATAGGCTTTTAGTAACTCCTCTGGATGGAACGCAAGCCATGACTTTTACTGATAGTGTAGCGGGGGCAGTTACTGGTGCACTCGGATTAAATAATACTATTGCTCAGCCTGATAGATTTACTACTTTACAGGGACTTGTTGACTTGATCAATGCTTCTACTGCTACATCTGGCTTGCAGGCAGAAATTGTAGATAATAAAATCAATATTACCCCTGTAGATGAGGAACCAGTTGTAGTTAGTGCATCAGCAACAGCCGTAGGTATTGGTAATAGTGGAGGAACATCTACAGAAGCTTCAATTTTTGGTGAGCTTGGTATAAGTATTAATAATGGTAAGCAGCTAATACCCTCTTATGATCCAACAGGCGCAAATGCACCTAATATGGCAAGTGGAAGAATAACTCCGCATTTTTCTAGGAATACGCGTATTTATGATGCATTTGGTATAGGTCATGATTTTAGAATAAGTTTTTTAAAGACTTCACCTAATGAGTGGGCAATTGAAATATATTCACTTCATCCTGAGGAATTGACTAATATGTCAAATGAATTTGGACAAATAGCTTATGGTACAGTAAGATTTAATGGAGAAGGCACTTTGGCCAGTGTTTCTACTTCACTTCAAAATCCTATTAATATTACATGGGCAAATCAAGCTATTAATTCTTCTATAACTTTTAATTGGGGAACAGCCGGTATACCCGCAAGTTCCGCTGCTTCTAATACTAATGTTGTAATAGGTAAGGCTGATGGACTTTCTCAGCTTGATTCGGCCTTTTCTGTAAGTTTTGTAAATCAAGATGGTTTTGAAGTAGGCCAATTAAGTGGTATTAATATAGATCACACTGGTTTAGTATATGCAAACTTTAGTAATGGTACCTCTAAAGCAGTATTCCGTGTGCCACTTGCCATATTTGCCAATCCCAATGGTCTTTCAGCTTATGCTGGTAATGCATATGGACAAACTAATTTATCTGGTGAGTTTAATTTAAAAGAAATAGGTTCAGGCGGAACAGGAACTTTAACTCCTGCTGCTTTAGAGCAATCTAATGTTGATTTATCTGAAGAATTAACAAGAGCAATCATCATACAACGTGGATATCAATCTAATGCACAAGTAATTAGAGTATCAGATTCTATGTTAGAGGATTTAAGCCGTATTATTGTATAGAAACTTTAAACAATAAAAAGGATTGGTGGTAATTTTTGCCGTACATAAGTAATAATTAAAAACTATCTATAAATAATATAGATAGTTTCTTGATTTGAACTTGCGGACGTGGTTATAGCTGTGGCAATTTAAATATTACTTTGCTGTTCGTTGCCTACAATAGTATTCCTACTCTTTGCACCTCACGCCTCGTATTATTTTAAATTGCCTTTGCTATAGCTCAAAGCTTGCCTACTATTTTTAGGCTTTGCTCTATCTGCCATCGTCTCAAATACAACTAAATTATTACTAATTTATATCAATTTTTCGATTGATAGCTTTCCACTTGCTTTTATCATATGGAGAAACAAGACTTACAGCAAAACCCTCATTACCAGCGCGTCCAGTTCTTCCTATTCTATGAATATAATCATCTGAACATTGCGGTACATCATAATTAATTACATGTTTTACATGTGGTATATCAAGTCCTCGTGCTGCTATGTTAGTTGCTATCAAAATTCTATAACTCTCGTTACGGAATGATTTGATAATTTGATTTCTCTGACGTTGTTTTAAATCACCATGCATAGCTTTTGCAAAGAGTTGGTCAACTTTTAGCTTGTCTAGCAATTTTTTTGCTAAGAATCTAGTATTAACAAAAACAATTATTGAACCATCTCTATTACGTATCTCTTTAACTAAATGATTATATTTTTCTGGTTCAGAGGCATAAATCACCTGTTGCTTAATTTTGCCGTTAGATTTTTTAGAGGCAGTATCAACTGCTACTGTCACTGGCTTATTAAGATATTTTTGTGCTAAAGCTACTATATTATCTGGTAAAGTTGCAGAAAACATAAGAGTTTGGCGTGTCTTAGGTAGAAAATTAATAATTTTTTCTAATTGAATACCAAAGCCTAAATCAAGCATTGTATCTATTTCATCTAATACAAGAGATGTAATAGAAGAAGACACAATACTCTTTTCTTTTAAGTGATGATTTACGCGTCCAGGTGTGCCAATAATTAATTGTGGTTTTGCTTTAAGTTGTTTTAATTGTAATTCTATAGATGCACCCCCAATTAGAAGTGCAGTTTTTATATGAGAATTACGACCTAAAAGACTTTTAGCAAAATCAATAATTTGTGTAGCCAATTCCCGCGTTGGTGCAAGCACCATTGTGGTACTGGAAGGATTTTCAGTTAGCTTAGCAATTACAGGTATAATAAAAGCGGCTGTTTTGCCTGTACCTGTTTGTGCTGAAGCTAATACATCCTGGCCTTTCAAAATAAAGGGTATAGCCTTATTTTGTATAGGAGTAGGAGTATTATATTTGATCCTTTCTATAGACTGTAAAAGAACTTTAGGTAAATGAAATTCAGAAAAATTTGTAATAATACTAACCATTCAATAAAAAGTTTATAAAAAATTAACAATATAAAAATAGTAAGTATTATTAATTGTTTAGTAGTTTTAAGTTTGTTGCGGAAATCTTACCTTTACTTTCCGATAAATCGAAAGACACCTTATCACCTTCATTTAAAATATGAATGCCTGCTTCTTGAAGAGCACTTATATGTACAAAAACATCATTATTAGGTTTATCTGAACGTTGGATAAAACCATAACCTTTTTGTAAATTAAACCATTTTACTACACCAGTAGTCATAAAAAAACCTCCTTTAGAAATAATGTACAAGTAAAAATATACTCACAGGCGTCCAGTATTTATGTAGGAGGCTTCGGATAGAAGGGACCGTTATAATCTACTTAATGGTTAAACCCTAGGAATACATATATACACAATAAACTACTTGCTCGACATGTCGAGCAAGTAAGAAATGACCTTATATCACAAATCTAATATTAAAGCAATAATAAATATTATATTTTTATTCACTAGAGTTATATTCGTTTTTAAGCAGAGAGTAATTAATTTTTATAGGGTATTTATGATGTAAATAATTCAAGTAATCTTCTAACAAAGAAGATTCAAGTTGTTCTTGGAGATTATTGATTATCTCTTGATTAGGCATAGTTTCCTTATTGATAAGGATGGTTTTAACGATACCAAATAATTTATTTCCTTCACTATCTGTATGAATAGAGGTTACAGTATTAACTTTACTGTTAAATAATTCTTGGATTAAAGATTCCGGCCATTCCCCATGCGTATTACGTTTTATATGCTGCATATTATAGATTTTAGCTACTGGCGTAGATGAGACCATACCATTTAAATCATTAATATTTTGTTGCACTTCTTCTGCAAATTTTTGTGCTTTATTTAACACTTCCTTTAGTTGTTGGCTTTTATACCATTCATTATTTATTTGCTCTTTGATTTCTTCAAATGGTTTGGGATGTGAAGCTAATATCTGATTTACTTTGAGCAAGAAATATCCAGAATTGTCAGGTAGCATGTTAATAGTTTCCTCTTGTTCTGGTGTGTTAAACGCATATTTTAATATATCTTTAAAATAAGTAAAATCTGTAGCTTTATTACTTTGGTTAACAATATTACCATTGTTATCTAGAAAGTCAGAAGTTTTAATCTCATGCTTAAAACCAATGTTATTACTAATTTCTTCAAGAGTATTACCGGCAGCTATTTCATCTTCAATAGTTTTTCTTAAAGAAACAAGTTTTTTTTCTGATAAAAGCTGTAATAAATTATGATAAGTACTTTTTTTTGCTTCTTCTAATGTTAAAGTTTGTATAGGAAATACAGATTGGACTTTGATAACATGAAAGCCAAAAGGTGATTGAATAACATTGCTTACTTCCCCTTCTTTTAAAGAAAACGCTATATCTTTAAGTTCTGTTGGTAATTGTTCTTTAGTAATATTTTTTAAAAAGGAATTTTTCTTCGCAGAATCAAATTGCAAGTTTTTGTATGCTTCCTCTGCTTTTTCTTCTGTGTCAAACACATAGTTTATAATATTACGAGTTTCAGGTTTTTGATATTCGTTTAAATGATTTTCATATTCTTCTTTTATTTCATCCTCTGAGAAATGTGAATTTTTAGCTATAGTATCTGCGTTAATAATTAAATAACTAAATTTTCTGTATTCTGGAGCATAAAATTGAATTTTATTTTCATCATAGTATTTTAATAAATCTTCTTCAGAAGCAGGCTGTATATTAATATCGTTTGGTGAAAAAGAAATGATGTCTACGATGCGTTCTTCGGTATTGTAGCTATTCGTATATTTAGCAATATTAGTTAAAGATATGGGTTGTTTTTTAAGTGTATTAATTAAAAATTTGGAAGCTATGTCTTGTTTAACTAAATTAATGTAATGACGCTCTTTTATATTGTTGTTTGCTAAAATTTCATTAAATTTATCTTTATCAAATGTTCCAGAAGCATCATGAAAAAGAGCTTCAGATTTTATATAGCTTGCAGCGGTATTATCGCTAACTCTAATGTTAAGATTTTTAGTTTCAAGCTCTAAAAGTTTATCGTTTATTAATCTGCTTAAGATAATTTGATCGATATTGAATGATTGTAATTGTTGAGGGGTAAGGGGTGCACCAAGCATTTGCTGTAATTTGTGAAGTTCATTTCGTTTTATATTCATAAACTCATTAATACTTATGTTTACGTTACCGTCTATTTCAACAACATTATTATTATAGTTTTTGAATATATCTCCTACACCAAATATAACAAAGCTAATAACTATTAATATTAAGAATATTTTGAATAGAATATGTTGTGATGCAGAGCGCATTAATTGAAGCATTATTATAATTCACCTAATTTATTATATTTATAAATATCTAACTAAATTGACTTTATAACATTATGTACGTAAAGTGGCAAATACAAATTCTATCAAAGAACATAATAATTGTGGTTAAAATGGATAAAAAGATAATAATAGCAAATTGGAAAATGCACGGTACTCATGAATTTATAAATGAGTTTATATTGCAGATGACAAAATTCAAAAACTATTTTAATAAATGCGATGTTATAATATGTCCACCTTTTACTTTATTATACAAGCTACAAGAAATTAGTAAATATGGTATGTTTTTAGGTGCTCAAGATTGTCATTTTGTTTCAGATTATGGTGCATATACTGGAGATATTAATGCTGCTATGCTTAAATCTGAAAAATGCAGCTATATAATTGTAGGGCATTCTGAGCGCCGTAACTATCACCAGGAAAATAGTAAATTAGTAGCAGAAAAGGTAACGGCAATACATAAAGAAGGAATGATTGCAGTAGTTTGTGTTGGAGAATCTCAAACTGATAGAGATCAAGGTCAGGCTTATAGTGCTGTTTATAATCAATTAAAAGAATCTTTACCTCCTACGGTACATCCTATGAATACAATTATAGCATATGAGCCAGTTTGGGCTATAGGTACTGGTATCATACCATCTGTTTTAGACATTATGAACATGCATAAGTTTATTGGAGAAAAAATAAATAATAATGCATTTGAAAAAAAATATAAACTGATATATGGTGGCTCAGTAAAGGCAGATAATGCTGATAATATATTATCAATTAATAATGTAGATGGATTATTAGTTGGTGGTGCAAGTTTAAACGCAGAAGAATTTAGTAAAATAATTCAAAATTCAATCAAAAATATAGAGTAAAAAATAATGCAATTAGTTTTTTTTGTAATACAAATTATTATAGCAGTATTATTAGTATTGGTAATATTAATGCAAAAAACCAGTAGTGATGGATTAGCGGGCTTAGGTGGTAGTTCTAATAACCTTATGTCTAGTAAATCGTCAGCAAATTTTTTGACTAGATTGACTATTATTTTAGCAATATTATTTATGCTTAATAGTTTAATATTAGCAAAATTATCTATGGGTGAAAACAAGGAAACTTCAATATTTGATGAACAAACTTTACCAACTAAAGAAGTTATTAACAAGGATTCTCATAAGAATGAGAATCAAGGGCGTGTACCATTAGCAGAATAGAGAATTTAAATCATATGACAAGATACATATTTATTACAGGGGGAGTAGTATCATCTTTGGGTAAAGGCCTTGCCGCAGCTAGTTTAGCTGCTTTATTGCAAGCCAGAGGATTTAAGATTAGACTACGTAAATTAGATCCATATTTAAATATTGATCCTGGTACTATGAGTCCTACCCAGCATGGAGAAGTGTTTGTTACAGAAGATGGTGCTGAAACAGATTTAGACTTAGGCCATTATGAAAGATTTACAAATGTAAATGCTCAGAAAGGAGATAATGTTACGTCTGGTAAAATATACTCAACTTTATTAGCTAAAGAAAGAAGGGGAGATTATTTAGGTAGGACTGTACAGGTGATTCCGCATGTTACTGATTTAATTAAAGAGTTTATTACTGCAGAGAATGAAAATATAGATTTTGTCTTGTGTGAAATAGGTGGTACGGTAGGAGATATAGAAGGCCTACCTTTTTTTGAAGCCATAAGGCAACTTGGTTATGAAATGGGTAGAGATAAAACTTTATACATACATTTAACATTAGTGCCTTATGTTGCAGCTGCAAAAGAGCTTAAAACTAAGCCAACCCAACATTCAGTTAAAGAGTTAAGGTCTATAGGTATAGAACCTAATATATTATTGTGTCGTTCAGAAAGAGAAATACCCGATAGTGAAAGAAAAAAAATAGCATTATTTTGTAATGTAAAAGAGGAAGATGTAATTACTGCATTAGATGTTAAAACTATCTATCAAGCACCGATTGCTTATTGGAAGAAGAATTTAGATCAGCGGGTGCTAAATGCATTTGGTATTTTAAATGCTGCTGAACCAGATTTATCTAGATGGTATGATATAGTACAGAGAATTGAATCTCCAATTACAGAAGTGAAAATAGCAATTGTTGGTAAATATATTAAATTATTAGATGCATATAAATCTCTTATAGAAGCTATAAATCATTCAGCGATAGCATTAAATACTAAGGTGAGTATTAAATGGGTTAATTCAAGAAGTTTAAATAAAAATAATGTTGAAGAAAAATTATCTGATATACATGCGATTTTAGTACCGGGGGGTTTTGGACAGGAAGGTATTGCTGGTAAAATATTGGCAATTACTTATGCGCGTAATAATAATATACCATTTTTAGGGATTTGTCTTGGTATGCAATTAGCTGTAATAGAAATTGCACGTAATTTATGCCATATTACAGGCGCTTCTTCTAGTGAATTTGGTTTATGCTCAGATTCAGTAATAGGCTTGATGACGGAATGGGTGCGTGGTGATAATCAAGAGACACGTTGTTCAGATGGAGATTTAGGTGGAACTATGCGTCTTGGTGGATATAAATGTTATTTAAAGCCAGGCAGTCGTGTTAAAGAGATTTATAAAGTAGCTGAAATTGTAGAGCGTCATCGTCATCGTTATGAAGTTAATATAAATTATAAATCAAAGCTTGAACAAGCAGGGGTTACATTTTCAGGAGTTTCTCCAAATGGTCATTTGATGGAAATTATTGAATTAGAAAATCATCCTTGGTTTATAGGTGTACAATTCCATCCAGAGTTAAAATCTCGGCCTTTTGCACCTCATCCTCTGTTTTATTCGTTTGTTAAAGCTGCAATAGAGTATTCTGAACAATCAGCAGAGAGTATGATTGTGAAATAAATTATGTCCTATTTACTGGTTAATTTATGAAAGTTAAAGCAATATGATTATTATAACTGGTGTAGGTGGGTTTATAGGCTTTCATGTTGCAAAGTTTTTGTTGCAGGAAGGTAGGCAAGTATTAGGTATAGATAATCTTAATGATTACTATAATGTAAAATTAAAATTAGATAGATTAGAAATACTTAAACACTATAATAATTTTACATTTGAAAAGTTAGATATATCTGATACAAATGCAATATTATCTTTAAGCGAGCAATATAGTAAAACTCGTATTATTATAAATTTAGCTGCTCAAGCTGGAGTTCGTTATTCTCTAGAAAATCCATTTACCTATATCTCTAGTAATATACAAGGTCTAATTAATATGTTAGAGCTAAGTAGAAGATTACCCTTGCTTGAACATTTTATTTCAGCTAGCTCTAGTTCAGTATATGGTAATGGGGTTAATATGCCATTAAAAGTAGAGGATAATACCAAAAAGCCTATTTCATTATATGCCGCAACAAAGTCTTCAGGTGAATTAATGGCTTATAGCTATAGCCATTTATATAAAATACCTATGACGGTGCTTAGGTTTTTTACTGTATATGGCCCGTGGGGAAGGCCAGACATGGCTGTATACTTATTTACTAAGGCTATTATTGATGGAAAACCTTTAAAATTATTTAATCGTGGAGAGATGAGGCGCGATTTTACATATATAGATGATATTGTAGCAGGTATTATAGGATGTATAAATAAGCCTCCTATTACACAAACACCTCCTTATAAAATATATAATTTAGGTAATAACAATAGTGTTCTATTAAAAGACTTTTTAAAAATTTTAGAAGAATGTATAGGTAAAAAGGCAATTGTTGTTGAAGAAGAAATGCAGCCTGGAGATGTGCAGGATACATATGCAGATATTACTGATTCCATAAGAGATCTTAACTTTAAGCCTCAAACTGATATTAAACAAGGTTTAGAAAGATTTGTTGAATGGTTTAGAAGTTATTATAAAGTATAATAGCTATGAATAAAGATAGGTAGATTATGAATTTAGAACAAAAAATTTGCAATATGATTATGATAGGTTTTCACGGTAAATATCCTACGGATCCTGGGGTAAAACTCGTAATATCTTATTTAGAACAGAGTATGATTGGAGGAGTAATCTTATATAAATATAATATTGAATCTCCACAGCAGCTGAAAAATTTAACTGATAGTCTAAAAAAGGCTAATAAAGATGTATTTATTGCTGTTGATCAAGAAGGAGGAAAAGTAGAAAGATTATCAAAAGATAAGGGTTTTAATGGATATCCTACCGCTGAATTTGTTGCAAGGGAATATTCTCTGAGCCAGGCAGAAGAGCTATATTTCCATATGGCACATGAGCTAAATAGTTATAGTATTAATTTGAATTTTGCACCTATTGTAGATGTGAATAATATTAAAAATCCATGTCCAGTTATAGGAAAACTTCAACGGAGTTTTTCAGATCAAACTTCTATAATTATTGATTATGCTGCAGCTTTTATTGATGCGCATCATAAAAATAAAATCTTTACCTCTCTAAAACACTTTCCAGGTCATGGTTTCGCAACTTCAGATAGTCATCATGGACTTACTGATGTTACTGAGACATTTGATTTAAAAGAGTTAGTACCATTTTATGCACTTATTGAGAAAGATAAAGTGGATATGATTATGACAGCTCATATATTAAATAAAAATTTTGATAAGGATTATCCAGCAACCTTATCTCCTATAACCATTAAGTCATTATTAAGAGATAAAGGTTTTAATGGAGTTATTATCAGTGACGATTTATTTATGGGAGCAATTATCAAATACTATCCATTACATGAAGCTATAATACTAGCTGTTAAGGCAAGTTGTGATATTTTGCTATTTTCTTCTAATAAAGCAGCATATAGTACAGCTCCAGAATTTAATGAACCTGAAAATATCCCACATAGTGTTAAAAAAATTATTATAGATGCATTACATGATAATAAAATTAGTAAACAGCAGATTGATATTGCATATAATCGTATTGCATCGCTTAAAGCTAAGCATACATGGTAATTTTAAGTAAAATTGAAAATATTACTATTATTTAACACTACCATAGCTTTTTAAATTTAATTAAAGGTGCTCGACCAATCTGAATGGTTTAATTTTAGTAATTAGAATTACTTTATTATCTTTGATTTCAAAAAAAATAATATTTTACTTGGTGATAATTAATAAAAAGTAAATATTAAAAACGCTTAATTTTTTTTATAATAATTAAAAATTATGACTATCAGAAAAATTAATGAGTCTTACGCATATGTTTTTGAAAAAAAATGAAGCTGGTACAATCAAAACCATCCAAGGAGCTGGACCAGTAGAATCTGTAGTTCCTAAGCAATTTGATATTCAATCTAAATTAGCTTTCGGATTTGAAATAGGTAGGCCAGCTTATCCTGCTGATGATGAAGGTCGTAAAAAAATGTTATTGACTAATGAACAACTAGATCAAATCTTAGTTAAAAATGCTAATAAATTTGATGGAATGATTATGTGGGAAGTAAATAAACCTATATGGTCAGAAGCGGGTGTAAATAATCAAGCATCTGTTAAAGATGTGTTACAGAAGACATGTACAAAATTTAATTTAGATAAAGGTGGTTATAACTGTAATGCCGATTTTCCTGTTACAAAATTAGAACCTATACCTACGCCAGAGCCTACACCTGCACCAGAACCTACACCTACGCCAGGCAGTATTAATATTAGTGGTAATTTTGATAAAACTTGTACTTTAGCATGCGATATTATGTCTTTAAATACCAATAATATAGCTGATGATTCGGAGGGACATGTCAGTTTTGTTGGTAAAGTAGGAACATGTAATTTATCATGCGATGTAGAATTAACTACAATTGCATAATGTAAATTATGTTACTACTTTACTGGTATGCTACACCATAATTATGTAATTATGGTGTAGGTTGCTTTTATATTAACTAGAGGTTATTTTATTCCATAGACTTTTTAATAAACCACCTGCTGATTTTTCGGGAACATTGCTAGATTTATTGGTATGATTTCTAGAAAATTCATTTCTTTTATCATAATGATTAAATTTGGAATGAGATCTAGAAATTTTCTTTTTGTTTAGTGGGGGTTTACCTAAATCTCTACTACGTTTTCTATTATCAAAATTACCACGTTTAAATTTTTTGTTAGAATAGTGTTCATGAGAAGAAGTACGATGATTTTCCATATTTTCTGGGGTAGTAGGCATATATTCTTCTTGATAATTTTCTTCATCAGTAATATTACCATATTCTGGAGCTATACTAATTGGTATTGTGCTTTCTCTAGACAAAGATAGATCTACCTTTTCTATGGAAAAGCTATCAGGGGTATTTAAAATAGCAATATCAACCTTAAAATAAATTTTTAATGAATATTGTTTTTCTATTTTTAATACATCATTACGTTTATGATTTAAGATATAAGATATTACATCGAAATGGGCATATACATTAATTGCATCAGAAAAACTACCTTTGTATACTTCATTTTCTATAGTACGTAAAATCATTTCAGTTTGAGCGTTAACAGTACGTACACTGCCTTTACCGTTACATGCTTCACATTTTGTAGTATTGATTTCCATAAAGCTAGGCTTTAATCTTTGTCTAGACATTTCAAGTAGGCCTAAACTACTAATCATACTCACTTGAATCCGTGCTCTATCAAATTGTAAACTTTCTTTGAAAGCTTTCTCTACTAATCTGCGATTACGTAATTCTACCATATCAATAAAATCAATTACGATGAGTCCAGATAAATCTCTTAATCTTAGTTGTCTTGCTATTTCATAGGCAGCTTCAATATTAGTTTTAAAAGCTGTTTCTTCTATATTACGTTCTGAGGTTGATTTTCCTGAATTGACATCAATAGCTATTAAAGCTTCAGTGTGGTTAATCACAAGATAACCTCCAGAAGATAATTGTACTACAGGATTATATAGAGAAGCTATTTGCTCTTCTATATTATACCTACAAAAAATAGGTGATTTGCCCTTATATTGTTTCACTTTATTGGTATGAGAAGGTATAATGATTTTCATAAAATCTTTGGCAGTTTTATACACTTGTTCACCATGAATAAGTATTTCGCTAATACTATCGTCATAAAGATCACGAATTGTACGTTTTATTAAATCTCCTTCTGCATGAATAAATGCAGGAGTGGTTGCTGTCAGAGTAGTTTCACGAATGCTATTCCAGAGTCTTACTAAATAATTGTAGTCACGTCTTATAGCTATTTTAGTTTTATTTGATCCAGCTGTGCGTATTATTACACTTGAACCATCAGGTATACTGAGATCATCAATAATGAGCTTTAGTCTTTTTCTATCTTCAAAATTATTTATTTTACGTGAGACGCCTCCTTGTCTTGCAGCATTAGGCATCAATACACAATATCTTCCAGCAAGAGATATATAACTTGTAAAGGATGCTCCCTTATTACCACGTTCTTCTTTAATAACTTGTACTAAGATAACTTGATTACGTTTTATTACGTCCTGTATTTTATATTGCTTATATAAAGTGTTACGTACATTATTTCTACTTTCCTCAAGTTCTTCCTCGATACTGTCACTGACTTTATTATCAATAATTTCTTCTGATTGAGAAAAATCTTCATCTTGTAAAATATTATTATCAGAAAAATTAGTATCTATATTCTTATCAGAAGAATTATCATCATTAGCTACAATGTCTGTAGTAGATTCTAGTTCCTCATTTTCATCCTCATTGCTATATTCAGGAGGGGTAATAGCTCTGACTTGATATCTAATGTCTTCTCTCTCATAGTCATTTGTATCAGAAGATTCCTCAGATGTGCCCTGTCTATCAGCTAGTGGTATTTGGTAATAATCAGGATGAATTTCTGCAAACGGTAGAAATCCATGCTTCTCAGCGCCATAATCTATAAATGCAGCTTGTAAAGATGGTTCTACTCTAGTTACTTTTGCTAAATAGATATTACCTTTAATTTGCTTTCTAATAGCTGCTTCATCGTCATATTCTTGTATTAGGTTGTTTTCGTATACAACAACTCTAATATCATTTGTATTATTTGCATCAACAAAAATTTTCTTTTGCATTGGATATAAACTCCTTTTAAAAATCGTCTCTTAAGTAAATTGAGTATAAAAACTGTCTACTAATAACAAGATAGATTGTTTTATATTAAGTGTTATCTGATAAGCACATTTAAATATACCTATATTAAGGCAACTAGAAATCTAGCGATATATGCTGTATAACAAAATAAATACATAGTTTTTTAACATAGTTCGAGCTCTTATATGAGTGATTAACACACTACACTCTTAATTATATTTTCTATCTTGTTTTTTTTAAAATATAATTTCCTATTTCTATTAAATAGATTATACCTTTATTTTAAGATATATAATAAATTACTCTATAAAAAGCTATAGATATTGATTATTTTTTTAAAGTAACGTAGTGAATGGAATATAACATTAAGTTAATAAAGTCACTTTTTATCAGTATTATATTAAGCTTTATCCTGGGAAATAGCAAGACTACCCCTGTATTAGCAAGTAAAAATTATCGTCCTATAGTGGTAGTAGACGCTGGTCATGGTGGTAAAGATCCTGGAGCAGTAGGACAATTTAGTTATGAAAAAGATGTAACTTTAGCTTATGCTAAGTTACTTAAAAGGGTTTTAGAACGCAAAAAAAGATATAAAGTTGTTTTAACACGTAGCGAAGACAAATATTTGCCACTGCAAACTAGAATTAAAAAAGCTCAACAGCTACGTTCTGATATTTTTATTTCTTTACATGCAGATGCCCATGAAAATTATTCGATGCGAGGCATTTCAGTTTATACACTATCAGAAAAAGCTTCTGATAAAGAAGCCGCAAGGCTTGCTAGTGTAGAAAATAACGTGGATTATACCTTTAAAAATTTTAAAAAAGAACATCGTGAAATAAAGGAAACATTGATTGCATTATTGAGTAGAAATACAGGCAATGCATCTGCAGAATTTGCGCATCTATTAGTTAGAATGTTTGGACAAAAACTGCCTTTATTAAATAATACCCATCGTTTTGCAGGATTTAGAGTGTTAAAAGGTCTAGATACCCCGGCAGTATTAATAGAATTAGGTTATTTGTCTAATGACGAAGAAGAATTATTATTACATACTGAAAATTATCAAATGCTTATAGTTGGCACTATTGAACGGGCTTTAGATAAATATTTTTCTAAGCATTTTAATCCTGCTCGGATAAATTAAGTAAAATAATGTTGATTTATATTAGGATTTCCTTACATTATTACCATAAAATTTGTATATGTTATTTACAATTGCTTTATTATATACAGCATTTAAAATACTTTTCAAAGTTTTTCTTTAAACAAAATTTAGTAACATGAAAGAAACAATGGATTTAGATAATATAAAACAATCTTGTAGCATGGAAATTAGTACTGCTACTTCTATAGAAGCTTTAGAAAAAGTTCGTATTGAATATTTTGGTAAGAATGGTAGCGTAACTTTGTTGATGAAAAATATGGGTAGTTTTTCTGTAGAAGAGCGTAAAGCTATAGGAGCTAATTTAAATAACCTTAAAAATCACCTGCAAACTTTAATTGAAAAGAGGAAGCAAGAATTATTAGATCAGCTTTTAGAAGCAAAATTGCAAAATGAAAAAATCGATATAACTTTACCAGCAAGACCATATTCTTATGGAAAGATACATCCAATATCTCATACTATAGATGAAATACTTGCTATATTTGTATCTCAAGGATTTAAGATTACTTTAGGTCCTGATATTGAGGATGATTTTCATAACTTTACAGCTTTAAACATACCTGAAAATCATCCAGCACGTCAAATGCATGATACTTTTTATTTGAACCATAATGAAGAAAAAGTAAGACTTTTACGTACCCATACATCTCCTGTGCAGATTCGTACTATGCTCTCAGGAGCTCCTCCTTTTAAAGTAGTTGTTCCAGGCCGTACTTATCGTTCAGATTCTGATATGACGCATACCCCAATGTTTCATCAAATAGAAGGTTTATTTATTGACCAAAATATTCATATGGGGCATTTGAAATCATGCTTACTAGAATTTATTAAACGTTTTTTCGAAAATGATGCGATAGCTGTAAGATTTCGTCCTAGTTTTTTCCCTTTTACTGAGCCATCAGCCGAAGTAGATATAGCATTTATACGTAAAGATAATGAATTTAAAATAGCTACATTTGAGCAGGTAGAAAAAGGAGAAAATAGCTGGTTAGAAATTTTAGGATGTGGCATGGTAAATTATAAGGTATTAGAAAACGTTAATATAGATCCTAGTAAATATCAGGGATTTGCTTTTGGTCTGGGTGTTGAAAGAATGTCTATGCTGAAATATGGTATTAATGATTTGAGAACGTTTTTTGATAGTGATATAAGATGGCTACGTCATTACGGATTTTCATTGCTAGGAGTATAAATTATGCAAATAACTTTAAATTGGCTTAAAACTTATCTTGATACGGATGCAAATTTGGATGTAATAGAAAAAAAACTCACTCAAATAGGTCTAGAAGTAGAGGAAGTGGTAAATAGGGAGAAATTATTAAAACCTTTTATTGTAGCTGAAATAATAGAAGCGGGGCCACATCCGAAGGCTGATAAATTAAAAGTGTGTAAAGTAAATAATGGTAAAGAAATATTGCAAATAGTGTGTGGAGCGCCTAATGCAAGACAAGGCATTAAGGTGGTTTTGGCCCCTATTGGTGCAATTATACCTACAAATAATATGCAAATTAAGGCATCAAAAATTCGTGATGTTGAAAGTAAAGGAATGTTATGTTCTGCAGAAGAATTAGGTATAGAAGGTGGGCACGATGGCATAATAGAATTACCTGTAGATGCATCTATGGGAGCTCAAGCAATTCACTATTTAAATGTAAAAGATTCTACTATAGAGATAGCTATTACTCCTAATCGTGGAGATTGTTTAGGTATATATGGAGTTGCAAGAGATTTAGCTGCAGCTGGTATTGGAACTTTAAGACCTATTGAAGTGCCAAATTTTAAACCTCATTTTACTTCCCCTATTAATGTGAAAGTAGTAGATATCAATAGCCTTTGTCCATTATTAATGGGATGTTATATAAAAAATATTCAAAATAGGCCTAGTCCTAAATGGCTACAAGATATATTAAGAGATATTGGGCAGCAATCTATAAATGCAGTCGTAGATATTACTAACTATATTTGTCATAGCTTTGGTAGACCTTTACATGCTTATGATGCTGATAAAATAAAAGGATCATTAATCGCACGAAAGGCAAAGGCTAGTGAAAAATTCTTAGCTTTAAATAACAAGGAATATAGTTTTGCTGGAAGTGAAGTAGTAATTAGCGATGATGAAAAAATCTTGGGAATGGCCGGCATAATAGGGGGAATAGCTTCTAGCAGTACACTCGAAACTACTAATATATTTTTAGAGTCAGCGCTTTTTGATCGTATTAATATAGCAAAATCTGGCAGGTTACATACTATTGATAGTGATGCGCGTTATCGTTTTGAAAGAGGAGTAGATCCATTATTTGTAGAAAAAGGATTAAGTCTTGCAGTTAAAATGATATTAGATATTTGTGGCGGAGAGGTGAGTAGCTATGTATCTTCCAACCAACTAGGCTATCAACACCAAACTATGGATTTTAATGTTAAAAAAATAGAATCTCTAGGTGGTATTGAGATGCCCGTTATAAAAATTAAAGAAATTTTAGGTAAGCTAGGTTTTGAAATAGTTAGCGAAGAAAGTCAAACCTTAAAGTTACTTATACCCTCCTGGAGGCAAGATATTGAAGGACAAGCTGATATAGTAGAAGAAATAATACGTATACATGGTTATGAGAATATTTCGCCTGTAGCAATGCCATATATAAATGGAGAAGCTAATAACATACCAATTGAATATAAAAATATGAATTTAGCACGAAAAAAGCTTGCTATGCGGGGCTTAAGTGAAGTAATAACCTGGTCATTCATGTCTAGTGAAAAAGCAGCATTATTTGGAGAGCTAAGATCAGAGTTAAAATTACAAAATCCAATAAATTCTGAATTAGACTATATGCGTCCAAGTATAATAGCAAATTTGCTTGAGGCATTAAAAAAGAATCAATTTAGGAATTATAATGATATTTCTTTATTCGAAATAGGTCCGGTTTTTGATAACATTGACCAGCAATATATGGTAGCTAGTGGCATTAGATCGGGTAAAAATAACCAGCGTAATATATATAATGATTATAGAGATTATGATGTTTTTGATGTGAAAGCAGATTTAATCGCTGTACTAAGTGAAATTGGTATTAATGAAAATAATTTGCGATCTTCTAATAGTGCTAATTGGTATCATCCTGGGCGTTCAGAAAGTTTATATTTAGGTAAGATGCAAATAGCTTGCTATGGGGAATTACATCCTAAAATATTACGAGCTCTTGATATCAAAAATAGAGTAGTAGGATTTGAGATATATTTACATAATATTGATAGCAAAATACGTAATAAAAGAAAAGCGTTTGTAGTCTCTGATTATCAGGCTGTAACTAGAGATTATGCATTTATGCTAGGTTGTGAACAAGATGCAATAAGTATTGTTAATGCTGTTAAAGCTCTCAATGAAAAAATTATTCAAGATATACAATTATTTGATGTTTATATTAATGAGCAAGATGCAGAAGCTAAAAAATCTGTAGCAATAACAGTAACCATGCAAGCAGAAGATCATACCTTAAATGAAGAAGAAATTATGAAATTAAGTGATGCAATTATTAGCAGTGTTAAAGCAAAAACTGGCGCAGAATTACGTGTTTAAAAGAAAAGTAGATTGTTATATAGGTTTCAATTACTGAACTATTCAAGACTATCGTCATAATGTATTGGATTTGGATTAATATGGTGTATATCCATATAAATTGAGGTAGTAATATCTTTGAAGTGTTGCCATGCCCCAGAATAACCATATTCAAAGTGATGCCATTCTGGTAAAGTGTTATGTTCAGTATGCATCCAGCTTACAACATATCCTGATGAGCTAAAATGACTGGTATGATGGTGGTTTGAGGCTTTAGTTTTATCAGTTATATATATCATTCCATCTAAGGTTTCGCCTCTAATATTAAATTTTTGTGCTACAATAGAAAGTTTATCTTGGAAGCTAACTAAAAATTGATCACATCCTGTTTTAGTTAAATGAATTTCATTTTTTTTACTAATGAGATTAGGTATTTCTGTAACCGTTAAGGTATCTTCTCCCTTAATAATAGCAATATATACTTTTCTGGAAGGCTGTTCTATTGCTACTACAAAATTATTATCACCAAAATTTAATATATCAGGAGCGTCAAAAGTTCTTGAAGGTGGAAGCTTTATCCAGCCACTTTTTGTTGCATTTATTGTAGATAATATAGCAAAACAATTCACTTCTTCTTTAGGAGAATTATTTGTACAAGCAAGATTATCGATACCGGCTTTATTTATATCGGCATGTCCATGATCACGACATATAATACCTATAGTATTATTTTCTACGTTACTTATTTTACAATTTGGTCCATTGCCATGATAAATAATAAACTCATCGCTAAGAACATTTCCGCTATTATCATAATATTTACCTTTAAATATAGAGGTGGAGTGTTCTGGGTCTCCAAGCACATGTTCATGCCAAGTAAATAAAAATTTACCATCTGGCATTGCTCTCAAAGATTTTATATAAGCGTCATTTCTAATATTATCTAATTTTATTATATTTAATAGATTACCTTCTGGACTGAGTATGTTAAGAATATCTAGGGTATATATTACCAAATTACTGTTACTTAACGCTTCAAGTTGCATATGATAGTTTTGAATTGAGACGTTAAGAGGTTCTTCTAACTGCGTTCCATATTGATCATGGATCTGTAGGTAAGTTTCCCTATCCATCCCACTGATATCAGTATGAGTAGACCACATTATCGCTATATTGCCATTTGCTAAATATTTTAAAGTTAACATGCTCACTCTTGTTGAGCCTAACTCGACTACTTTAATATCATTTATTAGAACATCTTCTTTAGGGACTAGTTTTTCTTCTAGGTTAATAATAGGCTCGTCCTGCATAGTTTTAGCCCCAATTTTTTCCAAACCATATTCAGAAGATAAGGGTATAGTAGATATATCAACTTTGTTGTACTCAGCAAATATAGTATCCCAATCAAGATTTAGATTTTGCATAAGGTTCTCAAAATCAGTGTATTCTTGTGTACAGCTAGTTTCTCTTTCAGCGATAAACTGCTCTGCTTGTTCTTTGTTATGTTCCATAATAGAGGTTAAGCCTGCTTGCTTAAAACTTTCTTGAGTATATTCACCGTATTTACTATTGTGTTCTCTATGGGCTTTGATTATTTGGTCTGTAATGGTATGATCTAAATGCCCATCAATTCCAGGAGCCCATAATTTCTTTGCTAATAATAGAGGTTTTAAATCAACACCAATTGATTTGGCCATAAGGTTCCCAACCGTATTGCTATTCTGGACATGCCAAACTGTATTTGGAACATTCCGTATGGGCAAAGGAACCTTATAATCATAATTGCCACTATTTACTTGCTTTCCTATTTCCCACATCGTATCCATCTTAGCTTGTATTTCAGCATCTGTGCCGGTTAAGGTATATACTTCAATAAAATGTTCTGGGTCCCAATCTCCAGGAAATAGATCTTTATTTTCTGCTTTATACGAAACATAAACTGCTTTAAGATTATCAGTAATCATTGAATCTAAGCCAGTACGTTCTGGACCTGCTCTCAGTATTGTTTGTTCACCTTTACTCTTGGTGCCAACAATATATATGTGTTGAGCAAGTCCTGCCGTCCAATCCACCGGTCTAACAAATATTTTGATGTTTGGTACTATATTCATATATTAAAATCCTTACTAAATTATTATACCTTTAACCCTTTCGCTGTCGTTATGTATTACCTTATAATTCTCATCTCCCATTAACCATATAGTATAAGATTCTAACATATGTAATGTTAGCCATCCGCTACCATATTTACACCTATAAACTTTTTTATATTTTTTTAACTCATTTGGCATATCTTCATCGTGCGATCTATCTTCACATTTTGCTCCAGATTTCTCTAGCATTGTAATCGCTTCTCTTATATCAGATCCTACTGGAAATTGTTTAGCTAGCGCTGTATCTAATTGTTTATTATTTTTATATTTCTCAAATTTAAATGGCCTATTATCAAGCAGTTCTTTGGTAATTAGATATGAAAATAATATAACAATAATTATTAAAATTTTTTTCATTTAAATGTTCTCCTGCTCATTATCGGTAGAACTTAATTATTCTTTAAACTATTTATAAATTAGTAATGATCATAATATATGATTTTAAGTTTAGTACAACTATAAATTGTATAAAGTAACAAAAGCCCTTGAGTTATCCTATTCTGTACCAGCTCTTAAAATCTTTCGCTCATCTTTACTATCAGTATTAATAATATTTTTCTATGTTAAATAACTATACCTTTAATTCTTTCACCACCTATATACATTAATTTATAATTTTTATTTCCCATTATCCATATAATATAAGATTCCAACATATGTAATGTAAGAAAGCCGCTTTCGTATTTACACCAGTATACTAGACCATATTTTTCTACTTCTTTTTGTAAATCATCTTCCTGTGACCTATCTTTACATCGAGCACCTGAGTATTCTAAAATGCTAATAATTTCCTTTATATCAGATCCTGCTGGAAATTGTTTAGATAGAGCTGTATCTAATTGTTTATTATTTTTATATTTCTCAAATTTAAACGGTCTATTATCAAGTAGTTCTTTGGCAATTAAATATGAAAATAATATAGCAATAATTATTAAAATTTTTTTCATTTAAATGTTCTCCTCTCTTTATTGGTAAAACTTAAATATTTTTTCAATTATTTAGAAAGAAGTAATGATAATAATATAGGATTTTAAGTTTAGTACAACTATAAATTGTATAAAGTAACAAAAGTCCTTGACTTATCCTATTCTGTAGCAGCTCTTAAAATTTTTTGCTCACCTTTACTATTGGTACTAATAATATATATGTTCAGCTAAACCAAACGTTCCTTTAACCGGTCTAACAAATATTTGAAGATTAGCTTCTGCCATTTTTGTTTACTCCTATTAAATAACTATTCCTTTTGTAACTTCACCACCTATATGCATTAATTTATAATTCTTATCTCCCATAAGCCACATAGTATAAAATTCTAGTAAATGTAAGCTAAACCACCCACTTTCATATTCACACCAATATATTAAGTCATATTTATCGTATTCGTTAGTAATGAAAGTTGACTTTGATCTTTCCTCACATTTAGCCCCCGATTTCTCTAGTACTGTAATTGCTTCTCTTATATCAGATCCTACTGGAAATTGTTTAGCTAGCGCTGCATCTAATTGTTTGTTATTTTTATATTTCTCAAATTTAAATGGCCTATTATCAAGCAACTCTTTGGCAATTAGATATGAAAATAATATAATAATAATTATTAAAATTTTTTTCATTTAAATGTTCTCCTCTACCGGCACTTTATATTATAGAAAAAGTTATTAGGCAGAGTAATATTATAATAGTTGTGTATATGGTTAATGAAAGGATATGCTCATATTTTACTATAGATACCAATATATTATTTGATTTTTCCATCCTTTGAGAAAAGTTTGTGCGATAATTTGCAAATAGTTTTGTACATTGGTGAAGAATATTAGTTAAATCTTTAGGTAACTTACGATAGAAAAAATCTATATCTAAGCTTATAGTATTTTGCCTTTTGAGCATAGGAAGTAATAAGAAAAATGCAGCTGCAGATGATAATAATAGCTCGGAGTGTTTATATATATGACTAAAACTATAGGGTTCATAATATACTTGATTAGGTAATAAATTGTAAATTATTTTATAATCAACGCCTAAATAGATACATATAAAAGCTGCACATCCCATAGCAATTTTCATAAGCAAAGGAACTTCCGGGACAGTTCTGGAAGGTTTCCTTTGAAAAAAAGTAAACCAAGGAAATTCAAGACCTGCATGTAAAAATACTCCAGCTGATGCAATAATTAATCCCCACCATATGAAGAGATTATAATTATGCGCAGCTTCAACTATAACAGCTTTACTAATAAAGCCTGATGTTAGGGGAAATCCTGAAATTGCCGCAGCTCCTATTATAGCACATATAGCTGTGTATCTCATTGAAGTAAATAATCCTCCGAGTTCTGTACATTTATGTTTGTGAGTAGAGAAAATTACTGCTCCTGCAGACATAAATAATAAGGTTTTATAGAATATATGGCAAAATGCATGTAAAGCTGCTCCTTTGATTGCTAGGTTACTCCCTATACCTGCTGCGAGTACCATAAAGCCCACTTGGTTTACTAAACTATACGATAAAATGCGTCTTATATTATTTTCTAATATAGCATATATAATACCATAGAAAATCATAGCTAACCCAAGATATATAAGAATGGTATTGCCTGGAAAATAGGTTAATAATAAAAATACAGATGTTTTAGTGGTAAAGACAGATAAGAAGCAGCTACCTGAATAAGAGGCTTCAGGGTAACTATCTGCTATCCAGGAAGAAAAAGGTATAGAGCCTACATTAATTAAAATACTACCTAATATGAATATACTAGCTAAATTGTTGCTATTAAAAGATTCAATAGGTTGAAATGGAATAATATTAGCATTACCATTCTGCTTAATATATATAATTGTACCAATTAAAAAAATAATGCCTGCTGTGATATGGATAATAAAATAACGTTTTGATACTAAATAAGAATGAAGATTTTGCGCACTAAATATAATAATGGTAGCGCTAATACTCATCAATTCTATAGAAAAAAACATCGAGATTAAATCTCCAGATGTAATAATGGAGATAGCGCTACCTGCATAAATGAAGGCTGCTATAATTTCAGTTTTATTATATTGCTTATCACCAAAACTAAATAATAAATTTAATAAAAATACAAGAGAAAAGGCAATTATAAAGAGAGGAGCTAGAGGGGTAATATATGAAAGAAGTAATTCAAATTCTATAAAATTTAGAATTATAGGATGGTTAAATTTTGATATAAATATAAAAGTTGCAACAATAGTGCACACACCTTGAATTAAAGCACAAAGCTTAAAAAAACGAGCGGGAATAAAGCATAATACTATACCGCTTAATAATAAAATATAGGCGGGATTTATTAATATATTCATTCTTCCTTTTATTATTGTAAGTTTTACAGTAGTTAAAAAATCAGCTAAGCTGTTTATTATAGTTTTTTAATTTGAATTATATAAGTGTTGCTCTTCGCTTACGTAGTAATTTTTACTACTTGCTCATCATTCTTACCTATAATTCAAATTAATTCACTATAGATTCAGATAAGGTTTGTAACATAAAAAGCTTTGAGTCACAAGGCGTTTTAACTTTTTATTTGGGAATTATCTGTAAAATAAAAATAATGATAAATATATTATAGGGCTAGTAATTATGACAGAGATAAAAAAAGTTGCAGTTATGGGAAGCGGCGTTATGGGAGCCTCTATAGCAGCCCATCTAGCTAATGCTGGGATTGAAGTCTTATTATTCGATATAGTTTTAGAAAATGCTCAGGATCGCAGTGAACTAGCACAAAAATCAATCCAAAAACTTCTTATTACCGAGCCTCAAGCTTTTGTTGATGATAAAGCAGCTTCTCTTGTTACTCCCTATAATTTAGAAGACCATTTTGATAATATAAAACAA
The DNA here is from genome assembly GCA_000746585.2 of Rickettsiales bacterium Ac37b. NCBI lineage: Bacteria > Pseudomonadati > Pseudomonadota > Alphaproteobacteria > Rickettsiales > Rickettsiales bacterium Ac37b. Next base: position 443,553 of record CP009217.2, on the reverse strand, counting down.
GTAAATTGGGTTATTGAAGCTGTTGTAGAAAAGCTTGATATAAAAAGAGCGTTATATCAAAGGTTAATAGAACTTAATGTTCCTGACTTAATTGTATCTTCAAATACTTCGACTATTCCTCTTAATAAACTGCTGGCAGGATTAAGTCAAAGCTTTGCCAAACGTTTTTTAATTACCCATTTTTTTAATCCACCTCGCTATATGAAGTTACTTGAAGTAGTAAAAGGTCCTTATACTTTGGAAAGTGTATCTAATCAGATTAGTGAATTTGCAAGAATTAGACTTGGTAAAAAAATTGTATATTGTAAAGATACAGCTGGTTTTATTGCTAATCGTATAGGATGTTTTTGGCTTGAGGTGGGGATAAAAGAAGCTCTTACTCTAAATGTGCAAGCAGACGTTGCAGATACAGTTATTAGTACACCTTTTGGGATCCCGAAAACAGGCATTTTTGGTTTAGTAGATTTAATAGGTCTAGATGTTATGAAGCTAATATCTCAGTCCTTTATTAAAAATTTACCGCCTAAAGATAGGTTTTGTCAGATATATTCTAAACATAGTTTAATAGAACAAATGTTATTGAAAGGATTAATAGGAAGAAAAGGTCCAGGTGGTTTTTATAGAATTAATAAAAAAGACGGTATAAAAACAAAACAGGTGATTAATTTTAAAACAGGGGACTATATCGATGTCGAGATAATAAGCTTACCTATATTAAAGAGTAATATTACAGATATATTAAATTCAGAGACTATCGAGGGAATTTATAGCTGGAAAGTAATGTCGGAGATGCTTGCTTATGTAGCTAATTTAATACCTGAAATTTCAGATGAAATTTATGCAGTCGATCAAGCTATGAAAAAAGGTTTTAATTGGAAATATGGACCTTTTGAGTTGATAGATAAATTAGGTGATAAACATCAATCAGGAGCTGAGTGGTTAATATCAAAATTAGAGTCAGAAAATAGAGTAGTGCCAAAGTTATTAAAACAAGTAGGAAAAAATTCGTTCTATCGCGCAGAACAAAAAAATATGTATGTGTATTCCTTAAATCATACTTATAAGCCTTTACCCGTTTTATCAGATGAATGGCAATTATCGAATATGAAAGCAAATAAATTAGCTGTGTATTCTAATAATTCATGTAATTTATGGGACATAGGAAATAATATAGTATGTTTAGAAATAAATAGTAAAATGAATACGCTTAACACTGATTTATTTTTAGCCATAGAAGAAATTATACCTATTATTTCTAAAAACTATCAAGCATTAGTTATAGGATCAGATACTGAATATTTTAGTGCAGGTGCCGATTTAAAATTTATGTTAGAGAAAATTCAAGGCAAAAAATGGAAAGAAATTGAGCAATTTATTACTCATGGTCAGAATACAATGTCACTACTTAAATATACTTCCTTTCCAATAGTAACAGCAGCATCTGGTATAGCTCTTGGTGGTGGAGCGGAATTGATTTTACATTCTCATTTTGTACAACCATATATAGAAACTTACATGGGCTTAGTTGAAATAGGGGTGGGGCTAATTCCTGGTTTTGGAGGTTGTAAAGAAATTATCTATAGGTTTTACAACGAAGGAGAAAAAAAAGTTGCAGAATCATTATTAAATATTATCTTAGGTAAGACAGCAAAATCAGCTACTCAAGCTATAGAAATGTTTAATTTAACGGTAAATAATGTAACCTTTAATCGTGATAGATTATTAAATGATGCAAAAAATTTAGCTATCTCTAGCTCGGTTAATTTTTTTCCTAAGCGTGAGATATCAATAGAAAATTTTTCTGCGAGTAAAATTACAGCTCAATTAAAAGAATTATTAGATGTTAATAATAAATATTTATCTAATTACGATAAATTCATAGCAGATAGATTCATAGAGGTGTTTTTGTATAATAACGATCAGAAAACTTTAAAAGAGCAGGATCTATTTGATGCTGAAAGAAGCTTGTTTTTTGAGCTAATTCGTAATCCTATGACAGAAGAAAGAATAGAACATATGCTGAAATATAATAAAAAGCTTGATAATTAAGATTATAGTTTCCTAATGTGAATTAAGTGGGGTGTTGATCAATGGTCTCCTAGCACTTAATCATACTACTGGACAAAAAATGTAAAGTAATGAGCAAGAAATGATGGAGTAATAAAAAAAGGAATCCCCCTTGGTCATACCCGTGAAAACTGGTATCTAGTAAAGTTTTATCCATATTACTAGATTACCGCATGCGCGGTAATGACAAAAAAGAGTATATCTTATATATAGCCTATCTTACAATTTTTTGTCCGGTAGTATGACAATTAGTAGGTTTCGGCTCCTCACGCCTTGTATTATTTTTAAATTGCCTTTGTTATATTTTACGAATCTTTCCCTTCTTTTTGAGTAATTTGTTTTCTCATTATAATATATAATATTAATATTTTATATATTTAGTACATAAATAGTTAAAAATATAATTATTTATTGACGAATATATTAGTTTACTCTAATTATAGAAACGTTTAATTATTTAACGTTAGAAGTAGGAGAAATATGCCTAAGAATATTGTTAAGAGTAAGTATAAAAACTTACCTTCCGTACATACAAAAGTTGAATCACAAAAAGGAAGTTCAAATAGTGATGTTGAACAAGATACTATAACTACGCAACCAACCTCGAATAATAGTTTAGAAAATTCTACCAATAATCAAGCTTTCTATCAAAATCATAATAACCAGCCACAATCTTCGTGCCTTAGTTTCTGTTTTAACCAACCACAACAAGTAATGGAAGTAGAGTTACAAGCTATGGGTGCATCTTCAAACCTATTATCGGAGAATCATTAATACCTCTAGAATCTCTATATACTAAAAACAGTTGAGCTTGCTACGTATAGTTTTTTAATTTGAATTAGGGGGTATTGATCAATGCTCTCCTAGCTATTAGTTATACTACCGGATAAAAAATTGTAAGATAGGCTATATATAAGATATACTCTTTTTTGTCATTATCCGTGCATGCGGTAATCTAGTAATATAGACAAAACTTCGCTATAGCTATTAATGATATTGGTTATTTGAGTTGTACTTTAATTATTCCAGGGGAGTTTTCTAACAATAAAGAATTAGTAGGAGAAATTTGATATTGACCTGGTAAATCAAGAGCTATTTCTTCTTGCTTACTATGGTCTATAACAAAAATTTTTACTTTCATACCATCGGTATTTGGGGTAGAGCATAAAGATTTAACAGCAGTTACTGCTTCTTGACCATCAATCCAAATTTGTAGCATTGAATATTGTCTATGTAAAAACTCATCTAGCTTTTGTATATTTTGTACTGTTAATCTTACTCCTCCTTCATCTTTGCGGCATTCAGCATTAATAAGTAATGGTAATTTACTAGTTAATAACTCTCTATCATTAGTAATTATGTCATTGTTAAATATGGAAATTTCATAAATACCATAAGGATCTGAAACTTGTGCTGACACAAATCTGCCTCTAGGTGATACACGTGTTTTAACAGTATTAATAATTCCAGCTAGCTTAATTGATGAAAAACCTTCGGATAAATCTTCACGTAAATACGAAGAGTTTTTAATATTATGATTATGTAAATATAGCTTCCATTTATCTAGTGGATGTGCAGACAAATAAAATCCTATAGCTTCGCATTCTTGTTGTAATTGTTCATTTTCATCCCAATTATCAACAGATAATAGCTCAGGTTCAGTAATTTTACTTATCTCTTTCATACCTCCAAATAGGCTAGCCTGTATACTATTTTTTTCTCTTTGGATGCTGCTGCTATATTTAGTAATTAGTTCCAATGATTCTAATAATTGTCTTCTATTACTATTAAGCTTATCTAATGACCCAGACTTAATTAGTCCTTCAAATTGTCTTTTATTGAAAGATTTAGGGTCAATTCTTGTAGCAAGATCAAAAATGTTTTTAAATTCTCCATGAGATTTACGTTCAGTTACAACTAGCTCAATAGCGTGTACTCCTACACCTTTTATAGCTCCTAAACCATAGCGGATAGCTGGCTTATTTTCATGTAGTTCAATACAAAAATAACCTTCAGATTTATTAATATCTGGAGGTAGAATTTTTATATTCATTAAAATAGCTTCTTCTCTAAAGATATTAATTTTATCTGTATCATCAATTTCAAGGTTCATTGAGGCAACAATAAACTCAACTGGAAAGTTAGCTTTTAAATAAGCGGTTTGGTATGAAATAATAGCATAAGCTGCTGCGTGTGATTTATTAAAGCCGTATCCAGCAAATTTTGCTACTAAATCAAAAATAGTACTAGCTTGTTCCTTATCTACTCCATTATTTATAGCTCCTTTGATAAATAATTCACGCTGTGCATCCATTTCAGCTTTGATTTTTTTACCCATAGCACGTCTTAGCAAATCTGCAGCGTGTAGAGTATATCCAGCGAGTATTTGAGCTATTTGCATCACTTGTTCTTGATATATAATAACACCAAAAGTTTCTTTTAAAACATCTTCTAATTTTGGATGGAGATAATTGGGTTTTTCTATACCATGTTTACATGCTATGTAGGTAGGTATATTTTCCATTGGTCCCGGTCTATATAAGGCTCCTAAAGCAATTAAATCTTCTATTGAATCTGGTTTTAACTTGCGCAAAGCATCTCGCATACCTGCACCTTCAAATTGAAATATACCTACAGAATTACCTTGTGAAAGTAAGTTATAGGTATTGATGTCATCTAAGACTATATTGTTAATGACAATATTGATTCCTCTTGATTGAATTAATTTACAGGTATGAGAGATTACAGTTAAAGTTTTTAGTCCTAAAAAGTCAAATTTAACTAATCCAACTGACTCAGCATATTTCATAGAATATTGTATAACTAGCATATCAGAATTTGGATCTTTATATAAAGGTACTATTTCATCTAAAGGGTCACTTGAAATAACTATACCAGCTGCGTGAGTAGAGGCATGTCTGTTTAGCCCTTCTAATTGAAGAGCTATAGAAAGTAGTTTAGCAACTTCTGGATCTTCTTCTTTTGCATTTTTAAGAGAAGGTTCCATTTCAATTGCTTGGCTAAGAGTGACAGGATTAATAGCGTTAAAGGGGACCATTTTAGCTATTTTATCAACTTGAGAATAAGGCATTTGTAACACACGTCCTACATCTCTGAGAGCTGCTCTTGCTTGCAATTTACCAAAGGTAATAATTTGAGCTACTTTATTATATCCATATTTTTCTCGTACATAATTGATTACTTCATCACGTTTTTCTTGGCAAAAATCAATATCAAAATCTGGCATAGAAATACGATCTTGGTTTAGAAATCTTTCAAATAATAAGCCAAAACGAATAGGATTTAAATCAGTAATATCTAAGCTCCAAGCTACTAACGAACCTGCGCCAGATCCTCTGCCGGGGCCAACTGGTATTGAATTATTTTTACTCCATTTAATAAAATCAGAGACTATAAGGAAATAGCCAGAAAATTTCATATTAGTAATAACGCTTAGCTCATATTCAAGCCTATCATTATACAATTTGACGGTCTCTTCTCGCTGAATGCTAGACATGTTTTCAGTGAGGACATAATCATGTAATTTTTGTTCAAGTCCTATTTTGGCTAAGTACTTTAAGGCATCTTCTACATTACGATTTTCTTCTAAAACAAAAGAGGGTAATGCAGGAGGATGCTCTTCTGATTTTACAGAACATCTTTGAGCAATTACTATAGTATTTTCTATTGCCTCAGGAATATCTGCAAATAATTTACACATTTCTTCTGCAGATTTAAAATACTGTTCAGTAGATAATTTACGACGATCTTCTGTGGAAATATATTTACCATCTGCAATGCATAATAAAACTTCTTGGGCTTCATGCATATCTCTGTGTGCAAAATATGCATCATTTGTAGCTACTAGAGCTATATCATGTTTATAAGCAAGATCAATTAATTGATGTTCAACTTTAGAAGGAGTATTATGGCGCATTAATTCTATATATACTCTATCACCAAAAATTTTTTTGAGATTTAGAAGATATTCTTCAGCCTTGTTAGCGTTATTATCTAATAAAAGCTTGTCTATAATACCATAATATCCGCCAGTTAAAATAATTAAACCTATATTAAATTGTGCTAAATCTGAGAATTTAATGTGAGGAGAAGGTGTATTATGTTCTAAAAAAGAACTGCTTACAAGTTTCAGTAAATTTTTATAGCCTTGTTCATCTTTAGCAATCACAACAAGCTGAGCAATCTCGTTTTCTGCATATTCAACCATTAAAAGGCAACCTATTATTGGTTGAATTCCTTTATCTGAGCATGATTTTGAAAATTCCAAAGAGCAAAATAAATTACCATTATCAGTGATAGCAAGAGCAGGCATTTTATGTGTAATACACAATTTTACTAGATCTTCTATTTTTATAGATCCTTCTGATAAAGAGTAGGAACTACGTACGCGTAAATGTACAAAATTAAATTTCATAAAAAATCTATTCTAAGTAAGTCATAATTTTTTTATATTGTGTATCTAAGGTTTGTTCACTAATATGTAATTTTTCTTTTTCATCATTACTTATATTAATTTCTATTATATCAGTAAAATACCTATCAACAAATTTAGCTAATTTACCTATAGATCTTTTTCCATCCCATATAGAACAGGGGAGTAAGGCTTCTTTATCGTTCAGTATATTAGTAATCATATGCATTACGGCATGGGATGGGCCAACAACTGATGAAGCGCCTGTTAATTTGATTATATCATTTCCCCTTAAAATAGTATGAGAGGTGATATAATCAATTTGTTCTAAACTAGCGAGTTCAGATAAAAGTTTTCCATTAATAGTTACATTACTAGTAATGGGTACCATAGATGGTCCATGTTCACCGAGCACTATAGCATTAATTTTAGGTTTTATTATAGATGGATATGAAGTTTTTAAAAATTCCCTTATTAAGTTTTGTAAACGCATTGTATCAATATAAGAAACACCTATAATTCTTTGAGCAATTTTGTCTTTAGTTTGACCACTTACTTCTGATATTTTATTAATAAGGTATTGGGTAAGAAAATCAACTGGGTTTGAAATGATTAGTATAAGTGTATTAGGATTTTCAGCTATAATATTAATGTAATTATCCATAATTCTAGCATTTTTACCTGCCAATTCTTCACGAGTTTCAGCCGTGTTAGTTCTTTTAGCTCCTGCTGTAATGACTATGATATTAACGTTGGATAAATCAGATAAATCAGAAGTTAACGATACTTCTCCACAATTTGGTAATTGTAAAGAATCATTCATATCCATAATAGTACCCATTTTACTTAACCAATAAGGGCTGGGTTTATTATCTACGGCATGATATCTATTAAATACAACAACATCATATCCTTGTAGGGCCATAATTTCAGCTAGATTTAATCCTATGTCTCCTGCGCCAATAATACCTATACGTTTTCTATCCATTATTTTAGTTCTCCTAGTATAATTTGCTATATTTTTAAAATCCTTGATATTATGTTGTAATATGTATTATAAGATGTTATACACGGAAAGTAAAATTGATGGAAGTATTTACTAAAAATATATATAAAATATTTGTCAATACTATGATAATTGAGGGTTTTGTTTAAAATAAGGTAGGTGGATGCAACTAATTATAGATCTATTTAATAATATAGCTGCCTTTTTAATAGTGTTAACAATAATAGTATTTGTCCATGAGTTTGGTCATTATTTTATAGCACGATTATCTGGAATAAAAATTGAAGATTTTTCCATAGGGTTTGGTAAAGAATTATTTGGATGGTATGATAAAAATGGTACTAGGTGGAAGGTATGTTGTATACCTATAGGTGGATATGTAAAAATGTTTGGCGATGCAAATTATGCAAGTAACCCTGATCAAGATAAGTTATCAAGTTTAAATCATCAAGAATTAAAACAATCCTTTTATACGCAGTCATTAAAAGTTAAATCTGCGGTTGTAGCGGCTGGACCTATTGCAAATTTTATTTTAGCTATAGTAATCTTATCAGTATTTTTTTGGTGGTATGGCGCTCCTTATGTGTCTAATCAGGTTAGTTATATTGATCCAAAAAGTAGAGCTGAGGAAGCTGATATAAAAGTGGGAGATATAATCACGGCTATTGATGGTAAAACGGTTAAAGATTTTTCTGAAATAGAGAGAATAGTAAGTATTAGTCCTGAGATAGAATTACAACTGTCTATAAATAGGATGAATCAAGTGATTATCAAGACAGTTAAACCAGAAAAATACATGGCTACTGATGATTATGGTCATAAAATAAAAGTGGGTAGGCTAGGTATAGGAGCAAATATTATAGAACATGCAAAATATAATATGTTGCAGTCTATTAATATGGCTTTTAAAACTACTATAAATATTTCCTATATTACCCTAAAAACTCTTGGACAAATGATTGTGGGTAAGAGATCAATTGATGAACTAGGGGGGCCAATACGTATTGCAAAATATTCTGGTGAGTCAATGAAAAAGGGTATGAAAATGCTCTTATGGTTTGTTGCAATTTTATCAATAAATTTAGGTTTAATTAATATTATGCCTATCCCTATCCCTATCCCTATGTTAGATGGTGGACATTTAATGCATTATTTAGTAGAAGCTATTTTAGGTAAGAATGCGTCTGAGATATTTCAACGTTATAGTACTAAAATAGGGCTGGTAATTATTATAATGATCTTTATATTATCTACCTTTAACGACTTGATACAACTTAAATTATTTAACTAAAGTTATGCATATGGTACGTATATTTTTATTAGTGTTATTTTTAGCCGCTTATAATATTTCTGAATCTATAGGAAATGAAGGTGAAAATTGGGTTATAAATTCTGTAATTATAGAAGGAAATCAAAGAGTAGAAGAAGATACTATTTTAAATTATATATATGTACATAAAGGGGATAAATTTACTTATCAAGCAATGGATGAATCGTTAAAGAGTCTGTTTGCTACAGGTTTATTTTCTGATGTATCGGTGAAGCCTAAGGGAAATACTATAGTAGTTAAAGTTTTAGAAAACCCTACTATTAATCAGATAGCTTTTGAGGGTAATAAAAAGCTTAAGTATGATGATTTAATTAAAGAAATTAGTCTAAAATCTAGGATGGTATACAATAAATCATTGTTACAGCAAGATATAAATCATTTGGTAAATATATATCATAAAATGGGTAGGTTTGCAGTATCTATAGTGCCTAAGTTAATCCAATTACCTCAGAATAGAGTGGATTTAGTATTTGAAATAAAAGAAGGTCCTAAAACTCCTATACGTAAAATATTCTTTGTGGGTAATAAACGTTTTAGTGATGCTAAATTAAGTGCTTTAATTAATACTAAAGAGTCACGTTGGTATAGATTCTTTTCTACTAGTGATAATTATGATCCAGATCGTTTAGAATACGATAAGGAATTATTACGTAGATTTTATAATTCTGAAGGTTATCCAGAATTTAAAATCATCTCAGCTAATTCTGAATTAACAAAGGACCGTAGTTCTTTTATGATAACATTTTCTCTAGAGGAAGGAGAGAGATATAGTTTTGGCACTGTTGAAATAGAAAATAAATTAAATACTGAATATAATAAGCAACTATCTCAAGAAATCATTACTAAAAAAGGCGAGATCTATGACTATGATCAAATTGAAGATAGTATAGATGCTATGACAAAGCTGTTGAATAATAATGGCTTTCCTTTTGTAAGTATTGAAGCGGTGTTAGATGATAATAGGCAAGATCATTTAATTAATATTAAATATCTTATTGAAGAAGGTAAAAGGGTATACTTAAATAAAATTAATATTAGTGGTAATGTACGTACTCGTGATCAAGTTATTAGAAGAGAATTTAGAATAGCAGAGGGTGATCCTTATAATGCGTCTTTTATAAATAGATCAGAGCAGCGTATTAAAAATCTGGATTATTTTGATAAGGTAGAATTTACTCCTAGCTCTACTCAGCATCCGGATCGTGTAGATATTAATGTTGATGTTGAAGAAAAATCAACTGCTAGAATTAATTTGGGTGGCGGATATTCTACCGTGGATGGTATTATAGGTCAGATATCTATCTCAGAAGATAATTTTTTAGGTAGAGGACAGCAGGTTGGTGTAGCATTTATGAAAGCATCTAAAAAGTTAGATATAGATTTTAATTTTACTGAGCCATATTTTATGGATAAAGAACTAGCGGCTGGTGTTGAATTATTTAATAATACTGCTGATAAAAAGCGTTGGAATCCATATAAGAGTGTAAATATTGGTGTAGTACCAAATATAGGTTATAGTATTAATGAATATCTATATCACTCTTTGCGTTATACATTAAGGAAAGACAAGATTAGTGATGTAGATAAAGATGCTTCTTATTTTATCAAAGAGCAGCAAGGTAAAAATATTATTTCGTCTATCGGTCAAAGTTTTGTTTATGATAAAACTGATAATAGAATAAGTCCTACTAAAGGGTATTTATTAAAGTTAGATCAAGAAATTGCTGGTCTAGGAGGTAATTCTAGATTCTTCCGCAATGAAGGCAATGTTAGATATTATATACCAATTAGGCGTTCAGGAGATATAGTGCTAAAATTAAGTGGAAATGCTGGATATATTGCTGGATTAGGTAAAGATGTACGAATTAATGAGAGATTTTTTATAGGAGATATAGGTAGTTATGGATTTCGAGGGTTTGCTATGGGTGGTATAGGTCCTATTGTTAGGTCTAGTTTCTCTAGTCAAAGAGAGCCTTTGGGTAGTAATGCTTATTATATTGGTACAGCTGAACTTAGTTTTCCGTTTGGTTTACCTAAGGATCTAGATATTTCTGGTTCATTATTTACGGATGTGGGAAGTGCATTTGGTGTAGATATCAAAAAATCGGATAAAAATATAAATAAAGGAAGAATATGGGATGACAAATCGCTGCGTATGTCTGTTGGTACTGGTATAGTGTGGTTAACGCGTATTGGGCCAATACGTATGGATTTTGCGTATCCTGTTATGAAGAAGAAGTATGATAAATCACAGTATTTTCATATTAGCTTTGCAACTAGTTTTTAAAGAGGGGTTTTTATATGAGAAGAATAAAAAGTTATATATTAATAATTGCTATAAGTTTGTTCATGTTTGAAGCAGAGGCGTGTGACAAAGATGGGTGTTGTAGTACAGTTGTAGTTGATATACAAAAAATTATTAATGAGTCATTGGCTGCAAAAACTATCCGTGAACAATTAGAGAAAAAGAATAGTGAATATCAATCTCAAATTAATAAAAAAGAAGAAGAATTAAATAAAAAGAGTCAAGAGCTTAGTAAACAACAAGCTACTCTTACAAAAGAAGCTTTTGATACGAAAGTAAGAGATTTTAACAATCAAGTAGCAGAAGTACAGCGTGAAACACAGGTTAAGAAGAATGCATTAGATCAGGCTTATGTAACAGCTCTAGGCGAGATGCAGAAAGTGTTAGATGAAGTTATTGGTAAATTTGCTGAGGAAAAACATTTTTGTATAGCACTACCAACTGCACAAACATTATTTTATAAAAAAGATTTAGATATTACTGATGTGGTATTGAAAGCTTTGAATGATCGTTTAAAGAAAGTTGAAGTGAAGATACCTGCAATCAATGCTACAAAACAATAAAAAATAATTAAATACGTATAATCAGATTAAATAATTTAATCTGATTATACATACGAAGTGGTAATTATTAATATGAACTATAAAGTAGCGATAGCTTCTGATCATGCTGGCTTTCAGTTAAAACAATTAATCAAAAAAACATTAGAAACAGAGTATGTTTTTTATGATCTGGGTACACATGATGAGATATCAGTAGATTATCCAGATTTTGCAAGTGAGTTAGTAAAAGTAATTGAGTCTAATATTGCCGATATAGGAGTGTTGATTTGCGCAAGCGGAATAGGTATGAGTATAGCTGCTAATAGAAATAAAAAAATTAGAGCAGCTTTATGTAACACTGAGGATATGGCTAGGTTAGCAAGAGAGCATAATAATGCTAACATATTAGTATTGGGAAGTAAAATTATTGAGCACGATATTGCAATAAAATGTGTAAGGACGTTTCTCAATACATCCTTTGAGGGAGGAAGGCATAGTAGGCGCATTGATAAGTTATCTTAAGCAAGTGATTATCACACATTTCTTAAGATTCATGCTCAGTTGTGACATAATAAGTGAAAGGAACAGTAAGTAATGGATTTATTACATATAAATAGTTTTTTTAATAATAAATTATATGAACAAGATGGTGATGTATTTACATCTATTTCAAAAGAATTAGAGCGTGAGCAATATAATATAGAATTAATAGCTTCTGAAAATATCGTAAGTAGAGCTGTATTAGAAGCTCAGGGTAGTATACTAACTAATAAATATGCTGAAGGTTATCCGCATAAAAGATATTATGGTGGATGTGAATATGTAGATGAGATAGAAGTACTAGCTATTAATAGGGCCAAGGCTTTATTTAATTGTGAATTCGTAAATGTACAACCTCATTCTGGTTCCCAAGCAAATCAGGCGGTATTTTTGGCTTTATTAAATCCTGGCGATACAATACTAGGAATGTCATTAGCTAGTGGAGGACATTTAACGCATGGAGCTAAGCCTAACTTGTCAGGTAAATGGTTTAATGCAATTCAATATGGTGTTTTGCCTACAGATGGGTTAATAGATTATAAGCAAGTAGAAGATTTAGCGTTGGAATATCAACCTAAAATAATCATTGCTGGCGGGTCTGCTTATCCCCGTATAATAGACTTTAATAAATTTAGAGTTATTGCTGATAAAGTAGGTGCGTATCTTATGGTGGATATGGCTCATTTTGCTGGGTTAGTTGCAACAGGCCTATATTCTAGTCCTTTAGAGCATGCGGATGTAGTCACAACTACTACCCATAAAACGCTAAGAGGCCCTAGAGGAGGTATGATACTCACAAATAATGCAGAAATAGCTAAAAAGATAAACTCTGCAATTTTTCCGGGATTGCAAGGTGGGCCGTTAATGCATGTCATTGCTGCTAAAGCGGTAGCGTTTCAAGAAGCTCAAAACGAAGAGTTTAAAACTTATATAAAAATGGTAGTAGATAATGCAAAGGCTTTATCAAAAACTTTGCAAGATAGGGGCTTGGACATTGTCACTGATGGTACAGATACACATTTATTGTTAGTAGATTTACGTCCTAAGCAGTTAACTGGTGATATAACAGAAAAAAGTCTTGAAAGAGCTGGGTTGACATGTAATAAAAATTCAATACCATTTGATCCTGAAAAACCAATGGTGACTTCTGGTATTCGGCTTGGTACTCCTGCTGGTACAACGCGTGGTTTTGGTACAGAAGAGTTTATAGAAATAGGATATCTAATTGGAGATGTTATAGATAGTCTAGTGCATAATAAAGCAGATAATACTAAGCAAGAAAAGATAGTTTTAGAAAAAGTAAAAGCTTTATGTAAGAAGTTTCCTATTTATTAAGTCATATATCTATAATATTTTAGAATGAGCAATTGTAATTTATCATATAAGTAGGTGAAAGTGGTAAATGGGTGGTTAATTATTGATAAACCTCTAAGTATAACCTCTTTTTCAGTGGTGTCTTTAATTAAAAAAATTATTAACAAAAGGAAAGTTGGTCATGCCGGTACTTTAGATCCAATGGCAACAGGTATATTGCCTATAGCTATTGGTGAAGCAACAAAGGTAATAGAATTTGCCATGAATTATGTTAAAGAGTATGAGTTTGTAGTTACTTTTGGAGAAGCTAGAGATACGGATGATCAAGAAGGAAAAGTTATAGCTAGATCCAATAAATATCCTAGTGTAGAAGAAATACGAAATGCTCTCAAATTTTTTACAGGGGAGATTTTCTTATCACCTCCAATTTTTTCTGCAATTAAAGTAAACGGTAAAAGAGCATATAATTTAGCTCGTCAGGGCTTAATTAATGAACTGCCTAAACGTAAGTCTATTATATATAAAATAGAATTATTAGAAGAAAGTAATCTAAACTATTGCCTAGAAACAAAGATTAGAGTATTATGCAGTAAAGGTACTTATGTTAGATCTATTGCTAGGGAACTTGCATTGTTTCTTGGTACATGTGGATATGTTTCTTACTTGCGTAGAACAAAGGTAGGTAACTTTAGTATATCTCAAGCGATTTCTCTAGAAAATTTAGAAAGGCTGCATTTGAGTAATGAACTACTAGCTTGTATTATGCCTGTAGAAGTAGTGCTGGACGACATCCCGGCTTTTACTTGTAATCCAGAGCAAGCTATGTTTTTACGACAAGGACGTGCTTTAAGTATAGAATTGTTAGAGGGTAATTTAAATTTAAGTAAAGAGGCTTGCGTAATAAAAGCTTTTTCTGGCAGTCAATTGACTGCTTTAGTAGAAAAGGCTGGTAATTACTTAAAGCCAATAAAGGTATTTAATTATTAATTTAAGGAGGATATGATGTCGATTACAGCAATCAAGAAACAAGAATTAATTAAGCAATTTGCTAGAGCTGAAGGAGATACTGGGTCTCCAGAAGTACAGTGTGCTATTTTAACGGAACGTATCATTAATTTAACAGAACATTTTAAAAAACACGCTAAAGATCATCATTCAAGGCGTGGTTTATTAATATTAGTGAGTCAACGTAGAAGACTATTAGACTATGTTAAAAAAGTATCAAAAGAACGATATGAAGATTTGATTAGTAAATTAGGTATACGTAAATAATAATATTATTTAGCCTTTTCAACACTTATGAATAGAGAGCAGAGTAAAATAATTAATTGTGAAAATATTTCTGTATTACTAGTATTTTAGTGCTATGGAAAGATCCAGCATAATTGTTAAATATTATAAATAAGGCTTGTATTTGAGATAAAAGTGACAAAAGGATAAGTTATTACGATATAACGCGCTCAAAATTGAGTTAGTATTTAGGAAGGTTATGAATGTTTAAAATAATAAAAAAGGAAATAGACTGGGCTGGTAGGAAACTTACCCTGGAAACAGGTAGAATAGCTCGTCAATCAGATGGTGCTGTATTGGTACAATATGGTAATACCGTAGTTTTATGTACAGTTGTGGGGCAGAGAGAAATAAAAGAGGGAGCGGATTTTTTTCCATTAACAGTTCATTATATAGAAAAAGCTTTTGCGGCTGGAAAAATTCCTGGAGGTTTTTATAAAAGAGAAGGGCGTCCATCTGAAAGAGAAATATTGATATCTCGTCTTATTGATAGACCTATACGTCCTTTATTTCCAGAAGGTTTTTTCAATGAGGTGCAAGTAATATGTACCCTACTTTCATATGATATGGTTAATGATCCTGATATTTTAGCGATAATTGGTACATCAGCTGCACTAGCAATATCTGGTATACCATTCAATGGTCCTATAGCGGCTACAAAGATAGGATATAAAGAGGGAGAATTTGTACTAAATCCTACCAGTGAACAGTTTGAAGGTAGTAAATTAGACTTAGTAGTAGCTGGTACAGAATCTTCAGTACTCATGGTTGAATCAGAAGCTCATGAATTAAGTGAAGAAGTAATGCTAAATGCAGTAGTATTTGGCCATCAAAATATGCAACCTATTATAGATATGATAAAAGAATTTGCAGAAGAAAGTGGTGTACATAGATGGGAATTTGCAAAACCAGAACATAATGCACTTGAATTGTTAGTAAAAGAATTAGCAGAGCATGATTTACGTGATGCTTATAAGGAGCGAGTAAAGCAAGTACGGTATGAAAAAATAAATAATATTAAAAAGCGTATGGTAGCCAAATTAGTACAAGATGGTTATGAGGAATTATTGATTAATTCAGTCATTGGGAAGTTAGAGGAATATATAGTACGTAATGATATTATTGAAAAAGGTGTAAGGATAGATGGGCGCGATAGTAAAACTGTACGCGTTATTACATCAGAAGTAGAAATACTACCTAAAACACATGGTTCTGCATTATTTACTCGTGGTGAAACTCAGGCGTTAGTTGTAACAACTTTAGGTACAGCTCAAGATGAACAAATTATAGATTCACTCGAAGGGGATTCGCGTGAACATTTTCTATTACATTATAATTTTCCTCCTTATTCAGTTGGAGAAACAACATCACTAAGATCTCCGGGCAGACGAGAAATAGGACATGGAAAATTAGCATGGAGAGCTATACGTCCGGTATTGCCAGCTAAAATATCGTTTCCATATACTATCAGGGTAGTATCTGAAATTACTGAATCTAATGGTTCTTCATCTATGGCGACAGTATGTGGCGCTTCACTTGCTTTAATGGATGCAGGAGTCCCAATAACACGTTCAGTAGCTGGTGTTGCTATGGGATTAATAAAAGAAGAGAGTAATGTAGTGATTTTATCTGATATTATGGGTGATGAAGATCATTTAGGTGATATGGATTTTAAAGTCGCTGGTACTGAGCAAGGTATTACTGCTTTACAAATGGACATTAAAATAGAAGGTATTACTACTGATATAATGCAAAGAGCTTTAGAGCAGGCAAAAGAGTCACGATTATTAATTTTAGATAACATGAATACCGTTATTACTTCTCATAGAGAGACTTTAAATGATAATGCTCCTGTTATTACTACTATAACTATTGCTAAGGATAAAATTCGAGAGGTAATAGGTTCTGGTGGAAGTGTAGTACGTAAAATATGTGATGTGACAGGTGCAAAAATTGATATTAATGATGATGGTACTGTAAAAATTGCAGCTACTAATAGTAAATCCGGTAATGCTGCTTTAAAAATGATAGAAGACATAGCAATAGATCCAGTCATAGGGTCTATCTATACTGGCAAAGTTGTTAAAGTAGTAGATTTTGGTGCATTTGTAAATTTTGTTGGTACTAGAGATGGTCTAGTGCATATTAGTGAATTAACAGATAATGAATTGACTAATATAAATGAATTTATAAAAGAAGGCGATGCAGTTAAAGTAATAGTTCTAGATATTGACAGTCGTGGTAAGATAAAATTAAGTATGCGTATGGTAGATCAAGATACTGGTGAAGCTTTATATAATATACCTCGTGATGAATATAATAATAACTCTTATAATTCTAAAAAGCCTTCTAAGTCTTTTCAACACAAAAACACTAGACCGCGGGACAAAGAAAATAAAGGAGAATCACGTGATAAAGAAAAAAGGAAATATTATAGTTAAGATTAGTTAAGTTTAAAAACTAGTGATAGTATATATCACTAGTTTTAGTTCTGCAAAAACATATCTCTATGCTATAATTATCTTAATCAAAAAGTTAAAAAGTATGTTAATTGATAAGCCTAAGTCTGTTATTAATAGAGCTGTAGATATTCTTAATGCAGGAGGAATTATTAGTTTTCCTACTGAAACTGTATATGCTTTAGCTGCAAATCCTAATGATATTTCAGCTATATCACGTCTTTATCAAATCAAAAATAGAAATGTTAATAAACCTTTTGCCATATTAGTAGATAGTATAGCAATGATTGAAGAAGTAGCTATTTTGGATAAAAGGGCATATATATTATTAGAGAAGTTTACTCCTGGTCCATTAACTATAGTGCTAAAATTGAAAGAAAGTGTAAAATATGCTGCTATGATTAGTGGAAATAACAATACCATAGGTATTAGAATCCCTCATCATAACTTAGCTCTTGAAATTATTAAAACTGTAGGAAGGCCTATAGTTGCAACAAGCGCAAATATATCTAATAATAATAGTAGTATAACAGCCCAAGAAGTAGAATCAATATTTGGCTCACAAATCGATATGATCATTGATGGAGGAAGATCTGAAATAGGTATAGGGTCTACGGTAGTTGACTTAAGTACGGATAAAATAATATTATTGCGTGAAGGTTCTATTAGTTTTAAAGAAATTTTAAATCTATTACCTTAAAGTATTTTACTGTGGGACGCAGTTAGCTCAAAGCCCTTCTACTATTTGTAGGTTTCGCTTTGTCTGAGCCTAGTTCCAAATAAAAATTAATTTACTATAGTAGAAAATTAATATAGAGGAGTTATTATAATGAGAAAAATATTAAAATTCTTGATTATAATAGTATTTTGCACAGTTATAGCTATATTAATGCATAATAACTTATATAGAAGTTCTAGAGGGGATTTACGTAATGAAGATTTTAATACTGCTGATATATTAGATACAAGGTTACAACAGCTATTTCCTCAGAGTACAAAAATTACACTAATATTTCAGGAGTTAGAAGAAGTTGGCTATAATTGCAAAAAATTTAATGATTTTAAAAATAATAAAAGACTTCAAAATTATATTTGTAAATATGATCGATTGATATCGTATCCGGTTTTTCATCATTATGACGTAATTATAGAGGCTGATAATCAAGATAAATTATTGAAATTTATTGTTAAAGAAATAAGAGATAAAAATTAAATGAATAAATATATTATAATTTTAATAAATATTTTAGTGATCGCTGGTTTTGCAGGGACTGCGAATGCAAGATGGGCTGAATATTCGGATGCAGATATAGAAATGGAAATACATAATCAGGACATTACCGTAAATGAGGATGGTACTACTGATGTGATTGTAGAAATGCAGGCTAAAATTTTAAAAGAGGCAGGGCGTGAATATGCTGCGCATTATACTTATTATTATAATGGAGACAGCTCAAAGTTTTCATTATTGGAAGCGAAAACACTTTTTGAAGGTCAGGAATATATATTATCTAAAAACTTAATAGAAGATAAACCTTTAGCTAGTACTCACTATGGATTTGATCAACAAAGACAAGTGTTATTAGCCTTTCCTAAGGCTGAAATAGGTGCTTCTATATATCTAAAGTATAAATTGTCTGTTACCAAGGTACCACTAAATCAAGTCTTTTCTACAATTTTTCATTTTGGTTCGGGAGAATATTTAAAGAAAAGTATAATAACATTACGTTCTAAAATTCCTTTACATTCTGTGGTGAATGATCCAGATCAAGTGTTAACTATTACCAAAGATCAAGAGGATAGTTTTTATTCTATAAAAATACTATTAAATAAACCTATATATAAATATGTGATCAACGAACCAGAAAATTCAATATTGGATAATGATAAGCTTACTTGGGTATTATTGTCGAGTCTAACGGATTGGAAGGATTTATCAAGGAGATTAAGTAAAGACTATATTAATGTTATGAATCAGCCTTTGCCGCTAATATTAAAAGAAATAGTGAATTCTGTATCAGAAATTAAGGATGAAGCAGACCAAATTAATAAAGTTATATCTAGCATTATAGATAAAATACAGTATATGTCAGATATGCGTACTATTGCTGGTAGATTTATTCCACAAAGTTTAGAAAAGCTGGTAACAACTCAAATGGGGGATTGCAAAGATTTTTCTACGGCTACTGCGGCAATGTTCCAAAAGTTGGGTTTTAAAGCACAGGTAGCTTTAGTATTAAGAGGTGTTAATGCAGTCTCATATAATAGTGTTTTACCTACTCTTTATGATTTTAATCATGCGATATTAAAGTTAACAAATAAAGATGGAAAAGTATATTGGCTTGATCCCACTAATCCAGTAAGCCAAGTTGGAGGCATTTTTCCTGATATTGCAGGTAAAATGAGTTTAGTGTTGGATGATAAAAATCCCGTGTATGAAAAAATACCTAATATTAATCCTAATCATGCTCAAATTATTATCGATAAGGAAATTATAAAAATTGATAATAATACAATAATTGACACTGGCAAGATTGCTTTTAAAGGTGAAAAAGCAATTAATATTACAGCAGCGGCTTTATATAGATCACAAAAATCTGTTAAAGACATGTTATTTAATATATTAAGTGATTCTTATTTAGAAGAAGAAAATAAGATAAAGATGGATATTCCTGAGCTTAGCCGTATAGTCCATGATGTAACAATAGATTACTCTTATAAGCAGCTTAATAAGACTTTTAAAACTAATCTTGGTTATGCATTCACTTTAAAGTATGATAAGCTAAATTAAAACTAATCTTGGTTATGCATTCACTTTAAAGTATGATAAGCTAAATAGTATAATAGATTCTGTAGATAGTCAAATTTCGGATTTATTTATAGATATTCCCCATACTTTTAAAAATCATATGATTTTTAAAAACGCAAAAGCAGATAAAATAGAAGGCCTAAATTTTATTGTAAAAACTCCTTGGGTAGATGTAACAAGAATATGTAATGAACATAAAAAAGGTATAGAGATTACAGATACTATAGTAGTTCATCAGTCTTTAATACTTAATAAAGATTTATCAACAACAACTTATCAAAATCTTAAAAATATACTTAAACAAAACTTAAATGCTGCATTAATTTTTAATCAATAATTTTATATCTTAAACAAATCATAAAAGCTATAGGTTGTTAATACCTTAATAGTAGATAAGTTATAACTAATGTGGATATATAGTAAAAGATTGAATTTGGGACATTTTGCCTCAAAGCTCTCCTACTATATTTTTTGCTTTATTCTTAGTCTAGTCCCAAATACCACTTAATTTACTATAGTATAATTATCCCGTGCGTGAATTTTTATTACTACCTATCTCAGATGAATTTGCACTTCTTTTCCTATGTTCTCGCTCTTGAAAAGTTAAATTAGAAGTTTCAGATTTAATATTAGATAATGGTTGATTAGCATTATTATTTACTTCTCTGAATTGATTGGGAAGAGCTGAAGTGGTGGTTATGGTAGTAGTATTTTTTTCATGAATTGGTGTTTGAGTGAATGCAAGAGTATTACCCATATATCGATTAAGTAATTGTTCTGCAAACTCTAATTTAGATTTTAATTGTAATATTTCTAAATCTTTTTCTATTAATAATGCTTCATTATTACGGTTAGATTTTTTTAGTTTCTCATTATCATTAGTTAAATCTTGAATTTGTTTTATTAAATTTGCAGGTGCATTATTGTTATTAGAAGAAGATAAATTAGGTTGAATAGTAGTATGATTTCCAGAATGAAGATTGTTAATATTAGAAGTAGAAGATATTGCGGATGTAGATAGCTGTCTTGCTGCTATTTTTGCTTGTAAAAATTGTACTGTATGGACTTGCTTAAGTTGAATAGCAAGAGATAAAGGTGTATTTCCCTTATTATCTCTTTCCTCTATATTTAAACCTTTTGAAACTAAAAACTCTATAGTATTATTATGGCCATTCCTAGCAGCATAATGCATTGCTGTAAGTCCATGATTATTTTTTTCACCTAACTTTAAACCTTTTTTTTCTAAAAACTCTATAGTATTATTATGGCCATTCCTAGCAGCATAGTGCATTGCTGTAGATCCATCGTTAGTTTTGTCATCTAGCTTTAAACCTTTTTTTTCTAAAAACTCTATAGTTACATTCTGGCCACCCTGAGCAGCAGAGTGCATTGCTGTAAGTCCATCGTTAGTTTTGTCATCTAGCTTTAAGCCTTTTTTTTCTAAAAACTCTATAGTATTATTATGGCCATTCCTAGCAGCAAGGTGCATTGCTGTAGCTCCATGATTATTTTTTATGATAATTAGCTGTGGAGACAATTGAAGCATAGCTTCTAATTTGCTTGTATTGCCTGCTAGGGCTGCCTCTAAAAATTCTTTTTCTTGTAATGTTAACATTTTGTTATACCCTGGTTAAGAAATAGTAAATTATTTTAATAATATATAATATTGTTTAATATTTGTAAACAAGTATTAACTAATTTTGTGTATCTATAATAAAAACATTTGAACTTACATTGTAGTTACTTTTTTCTCTAGCTAGCTAGTATCTAATTATCAGCTGTTTTCTCTATGTTAATTATTATTACATTAATATTAAGATTATTTTGATTTACTATTATAAAGAAATAGTAAATAACTATATATCGCTTATTGTATTAATAAAATATAAATATTGTAACATATATGCTAAATCAAAATCAATCTATGCTAAATGATTCAGAGAAATTAATGGAGAAGGTTCGGGAAATATCTCCAAAAATCTTGCCTGCAGATATGAGTATTGAAGATAAACTTATTTATATACTAAAAGAGGCTTGTGAGGAACAAGATATTAAAACTATTAATGCATTATGGAATTTAAAAGAAGTTTTTATTAGAAGACTTTTTGATGATGAATATAAAGATATATTTATAAAAGCCTTAGATAAGGAGAAGGAGAATGTTTTAGAGGCCTTACTTAACTTAGAAATGTATATATGTCAGCATAGAAGGATATTACAAAGTGGCGATAATTATATCTTTAGGACGTTAGCCGCTAAAGGATATTTGGAGATTATAAAGAAAATAACGAAAGATTTGGATAGCTATGACATTAGAGAAATGGTTAGTGCTAAAAATTATGAAGCTTTTAGGGCAGCCGCATATCATGGTCATATAGCGGTACTAGAATTTTTATTGGAGCTTGCGCCTGCTCTTCTCCCTGAAGCAATGATTTATGCTGTTGGTAAAGCTTTTAGATTTGCAGCAGAAAATGCTCATATAGCGGTACTAGAATTTTTGCTAAACCGCACACCCGTTTTCCAACGTGAAGCAATGATGCATTGTAAAGTAGATGATACCTTTAGAGGGGCAGCATTTAAGGGGCATATAAAAGTCTTAGAATTATTGGTGAAATCAATACCTGATTCAAAAAAGCAAAAAGAAATGATTTGTTCAAATAATGATGAAATATTTCATAGAAATATTACGTCTAAACCTATTATGCAATTTCTACTTAGCTTAGTGCCTGAAAAATGGAAAACTATAAAAGAGGATAATTTTTCGTACTATTATTCAAGTAAGATTTTGGAAAATAGTATAGAGTTTATTCAAAAGCTTAGTAAGGTGCCTATTGAATTTCCCCAGATAGCAATTAGCACAATACTTAATATGCAAAAATTTGCTTCAAAAATTTATAATTTTATACTTAGTAGTAAAACAATTATGATGTTACTTGCTGAGCCAGCGATGAATAGTATGTTATGTGCACTTGATGATACAAAAAGTGATCTCCTAGAATATGATAGAAGATGTGTAGTGAAAGCTATGCAAACAATATCCAACGATAACGAACCTAAACCTGAAGTGTGTTTTGTAGATAAAATCTTGAAAGAAAAATTTCCTGAAAAAATAGATAATTTATTATTATCAAAGTAAATTGTTAAGTATAGTAAAAGCATTTGAATTCAGGACGTTGCTGCTCACCTACCTCCTTGTAAAGAAGCAGAGTAAGCAACTATTAAGTATGATCTGATGCCGATATTGTTAGAAGCTATTAAAGAGTTAAAAAATAGTGGTTTTGCCTTATTACAAACTCTAGGTAAGACTTTAAGTGAGTGGAAAGATGAAATAGGGCGAATGTGGAGATTTAGCAGAAATAATGGTATTACCGAAGGCTTTCATAGAAAAATGAAACTTATTCAAAGACGTGCTTATGGATTTAAGAATTTTGAAAATTATAGATTGCGAGTTAAAGTGTTATGTGTTTAAATCCAAAATTCAGCTTTGCCTCAGAATTTGATACAGATTATATAGTCAATTAAGTTGAGAATGGCATAGAGAAGCCATAATCAATAGCATCGCTAAGGTTATTAAAATTAGTAATGATAGGTTTGATTTTAGCTTTTAAATGAGCCCAATATTTTTCAATTGGGTTGAGATCAGGAGAGTAAGGTGGTAAGAATAAAAGTTTACAGCCTATATCTTCTATTAAATTCCTAGTTCTAGCTGACTTATGGAACGTTGCATTATCAAGTATTACAACTTGACCAAATCTTAGTTCGGGCACCAAACA
This sequence comes from Rickettsiales bacterium Ac37b, assembly GCA_000746585.2. Lineage (NCBI taxonomy): Bacteria > Pseudomonadati > Pseudomonadota > Alphaproteobacteria > Rickettsiales > Rickettsiales bacterium Ac37b. The sequence goes on along the minus strand of CP009217.2, from coordinate 419,686 downwards.
CTGACTAACCCACTCGTTAAAAACTTCTGTATTACATGTGCCCTTGAAACACATTGGCGCAATAATTTTCTTCCCAACCTTACCTGCAATAAAGCTTTCTCAATCATGTTTTTTACCTGAGATATCACCATAAACTTTACTTCCTCTGAGACTGTATCCCCAAGAATAGTACAAATAGCTATCAATTCCACTCTCATCAATATAAACTATATCTTCCGCTTTATAGTTTGCGATAGCTGCCAAAAATAATTGCCGTTTTGCTTCATCCCGTTCACGATAGAGTGTGGTCTTTTTTTTCGTGTGATCCCCAAAGTCTTGAATGCCAAACAGATAGCAGCTGTAGACACATTAAAAACCTTTGCAAAATCAGATAATAGCCAATTGCTGTTTTTAGACACCTCGTTTAATAATTTGATTGGATCAAGCTTCTTCCATGTCTTAGCTGCTCGTGTGGCTGCTAAATTCCCGGATTTCGATCTCGATAACCATCTATAAATTGTTCTTTCACCTATGCCAAAAATTCTTGCAGCTTCTTCTCTGGTATAACCTTTATTAACATAGTGAATTACTTTTTTACGTAAATCTAAGGAATATGCCATTGCTTCTACTGTTTTGGGTTTATGAGCTTTTTAATATATCATATATCATGTCTTTATCAACTTAATTTACTATATATCTCCTGTCTCTAGTTTTTTCTTAATATTAGCTTCATCCGTGTAATCACCATATTCTAAAACTCTGGTGTAACCTTCCTCGCGTAATGAGCTTGCAATTAGCTGCATTTCCTCAATGTTACGGGCTACAATTAATACCGGCCGCTTTTCCACTTCTGTATTATGATGAACTGAATATTCTATATTACTTAACCATCCTGCCTGATCATCATAACTGACCATCTCCGGAAACATCGTTAGCTTTTTAGGCATAAAATTTGGCATTACTGCCACATCAACACCATATACATGATTGATAAAGAGATGATGACTGTCTGTCCCGGCTGTACCTGTTGCTCCATAAATATGACCTTTATACTTCAATAAATAACTTACATATGACTGGAAAACACTAGTTAGTGATTCAGGGGTCAGTTTTATAGCATGCAGAATCTGTAAAAACTGGGTAACACCATCGCTCCAGTTCATATTATATTGTACAATTCCTGTGCTTTGATCAACAGGAGCTATAATATGGTAATTAGAGGTACTGTTATAATAATGGACATTCCGTACTACATAGGTAGTGTTCTCAATGTGACTACGCGTATTAATAGTGGCGTTAACCCATCTAGGTAAATGCTCAGCAATAAACTTCTCGACATGTTTTGGTAAAGCAATTTGCTTCAGTATTTCATTATAAGCTACACCAAGAGTTAGCTCCTTAACCTGCTCCACCAACTCTTCAGGTACTTTTTTTATAAATTTTACCAGTTCACTATAAGTTTTCTCATCTAAAACTAGGGCCTTTTCATCTTCTAAATAGGCCTTATACGCCTCATAACCGAGTGACTTGATAATAATATTTTGGATACCCCACATGTAAATCAATATCTGACCAAATGACTCAAAGCCAGGTATTGGCCCTGATTTCTGTACCTTCATGTTGCTGTTATCAACAAACATATGGTCCGCTTCATCAATGATGATTACATCATTGCCTCTGCCATTCTTCACATTAAAGCTCAAATCCGATAAACTATCTCCAACGTAATTTAACATATCACCATAAACTACATCGTAATTATAACATTCCTTTAATGGATCTAATCCTTGCTCACGCCTGATATTGTGACCACTACTTATGCCAAGTAGCTTATAAAAACTTATCTGATCACCGCAGTCACGTTCTGCAAGATTTGAGGTGCTAGTGAGAATGTCCACTCTCTTGCCATCCAGCACTTTAAGGCTTGCTAACATAGCTAGAATTGTAGATTTACCCTCTCCAGTACTAACTTGCACAATCCTACCACTTGATGCTTGATACATCATTAAAACCGATAAAATTTGTGCCTTGCGCGGATAATAATGATCAGCAGAAGTACGATATACGGCTTCTTTTAGTATAGCTAAAATCTCACCTAGATTTTTCAAGCTAATTTTATTAACATGCTCTTTTTTCCAAATCTCAAACTCTTCATCATTCCAGGTGCTAAGCTTCTTCGGTCCGCTATAACCATGGCTAGTTAGAAAGCCCATCAATGCTCTTTCTTCAGCATTGGTTAGCCTCAACTCTCCTTCTTGTAACTTACTTTCTAGCTCATCTTTAAGCTTGTTATAAAGAGATAAAGAAATACCACCATCTTCTCCACCAGCACCTCTAAGTGCTATTTTTCCTATACCTACTGCTTGGATATATAACTTATTATCTTGAATAAATAATCTTATCTCCTGATTGTCTGAATTAGGTACATTGTCATAATATAACTTAAAGCCATATTGCTGCTCAAAACGCGTTATATTCTCTAAATTTGTCTTTAAATACTCTATTTGCTCTTTATTTAAATTCGTTAGTAATTCACAATTTTCAGCATTTAACTCCAGGCAGCTTTGATCGTCAATTTTAATAGATTTAATCAGCTCTTCTTCAGTTTTTTCTATAGTAACATTATTTTCTCTATAAAGCTGATTAATACTCTCTATCCAGCTATTTGCCTCCTGATTTTGAATAATTTCGGCTATATTTTCTCCTGCTCGATTGATTAACCTTAAAGATAATTGATAGTTGGAGATCTTAACAAGCACCTGCTCAAAGATATGTATCGTATCCTTATTTTGCGCCTTGGCTAGTTCACATAAGAATTCCATGGGCCAATCAGCTAATTTTAGCACTCGATGTAAATGCTGCGCGAGCCTGCTTTCTTTACGCCTTAGCTCTAACTGACGTTCTTCTTTTTCATCTTCCTGCTCTATTTTATTCTCCCAAGCAGCTGGATCCTTACTTTTTATTTCCTCGAAAATTTCATTTAAAACTCTATAACCTCGGCTATCTTCATATTGTTCTTTTGCTTCTTCTAACTTTATTATTTTCTCTTGTTGTGCTGGAGTAAAAATATAATCTTGACCAAGATTTACTATAATATCTAGAATATCAAGCTTGTTATTGATGTTACCATCTGCTTTAAGCACACTATCTATATCATTAACTTGATAAGAAGTGCTTAAATGCTTATATAATTTCAGAGCTAATCTTTGAAGATGAATATCTTCTGATCCTAGCATCTTGCTAAAATAAGTAAGTATATCTTTAGGTAGCAGAACCTTATAAGTAAATAGATGCTCAAATATTGCTATGGCGCCTTTTGCAACTTCTGCTGCATCAGAAATTTTGACAAGATCTAGGGAAGAGCTAATTGCTTTCTCCAGCAATTTGGTTGGTAAATGTTTGCTATCTCTAACTACACTATAGATAAGCTGGATTAAAGGTGAAGATTCATTATTATATTGATCTAATAGTTTAAGATGCGCATCAATTTTTGCTTTATTATCTAAAACTTGTGGCTTTGTCACTAAATCATTAAATTCTGTAACATAGTGGTTATAGTAATCTGTGATTTTAGCTATGAAATTTAAAGGTAAATCATAGCCTTTACCTGTAAGTGACTCAACCGTCCTTTCTAGCAAAGTTATTTTAGATGGATGAGAAGCTGTCTTTAACCCTAAATACTCACCCACACTCTCTAATAATCCTTCTAATAAATAATTATTTCTTTTAATAGCTGATTCACTTACTAAACTGTTCTTAGCTTTAATGGTACCTATTAACTTATCACTAAAATCAGCATTATCGCAAGCCGCTTTAGCCAAAAACTTAGCATGGCTATCATTATCTGCAAACTTTTCTGCATAATTTAGGAGGATAGTTAGGATTTTATCATCTAATTTTCTATATTTGTCTAATTTATTTTTAAATATTTCTTCAAAATAAAGAATTGAAGATTCTTTCAATTCATGAGAAAGCTTTTGAGCGAATTCATCTCTAAGTAATATATCAATATTAGCTTTTCCAAGTAAAACTTCTAAGTCAGAAGGAGATTTTTCAAGAAAATTATGTATATGTTCTTTAAACGTATTTAATTGTGTATTATTTTTTACTATATGTTTAATAAAAGATTTTATAATGTGATTATAATTTTCAATATTTTCTGAAAATGGTTTATGTACCCAATAATCTATAATACATTGATCTGGCTGATTTTGTTGATATAATAAAACATTATTATTAACAAAATATTCGTTAGGAGGAGTACATTTTGATGCGGCATTCTCTATATAATGTTGCAGTGCTGTAGATACCTCACATTCCTGATTTAAGCAAGAAGTAGTATAATAATATTCTGGGTCAAAAAATAAGCCAAGTAAATTTATAGACATTTTTTATTCCTTTATGCCCATAGGAATGTTAACTTGCATATTTTGTACAATATAAGACATTTTATTCTCCTCCCAATAAGCTCTTAAATATTAATTATGGTATTGATTGTGATAATTGTGACTTATCTTCTCTTCTCCACTTAGCTTGACTTCGTTTCCAGAAATACTTGACATAGTATTTTCAGTATTGCTAGAACTAGCGTATTCAGAATAAGTAAATCCCATCCCTTCAGTACTCCATAAGTCTTCATCATTTAATAAATTCTCTATCAGTTTTGCTTCATTCTCAACAGCAGTATTTCTATCTTTATTTGTTTGGATAATAGCTGTATCGGTATTTGCTATTAATGTCTGCACACCAGCATCCCTTGCTTTAGATTCAGCTTTATGATCATCAGCAAATTTTTCACTTAATTTTAAAGATTGTTCCAACTTTTCTTTTTGTGTTCTTAAGTTTTCTAATAATGATTTACGATCATCATCAGATATCAATGCTTGTTCAGTGAGTTGGATTTGCTCGTTAATAGCATGTAAATATTCTTTCTGTTTTTCTTTTAGACAAAAAACTTTGATATAAGGTGAAAAGCCACAGCCTTCAGGTCCTTGTCTTGTATCAGCCAAATTTACTTGAACAAAATCTACCATAATTAACATCCCCCCCTTGTTTAATTTATTAAAACCGTTGAATTAATTCGTGATCATAAGGCTTAACTATCACTACCCATCTCTCAAGCCCAGGTGACGTGCTATGGATAGTACCTTTTAGTTTACCAGCTAAATGCACTGAACCTTCCCCAAATTCAGCACTTTCACTTGTTGCTATCTTAAATAACCTATCTATGCCCTGACCTTGCATATATTCTAAATTTTCATCATAGCCATAAGAATGGGTTGAGCTATTTGCAAGTAAATTAAATTCCTCTTGCACAGTTTTATTCATTTCGTGATATAGGGTAGAAGCTCCTTTAAGAGTAATAATAAAAACATTTTGACTGGAAGCGCAGCCAAAATCAGAACCTATTTCTTCCGCAAAAGTTTTATCAATATGCCAGCTGGGAAAATATTCACCAAGCCCATTATGATAAGCAATTAAGGAAATAGTAGCATCTTCGTAACCAGAGCCATCAATGATATTGAAAGTAATTCTAGCAATTATTCCTGCTAGTTCTAGATTACTTACCATATTAACTATATGAGAATCTTGATCAATCACTGAATCTAAGAAGGTAAGTAAATTACTTATCAAGTTATTTTCAGAATATAAAGTCAGAAAATTAGTGCTAGCCAGCTTTAAGTTAGATAAAATTTCATGCTCATAATTATTGAAATGAAGATCATAAAAGGAAAATGCAGCTAAGCCATGTTCAAGATTTTCTATAGCATGATGAATCTCAGAAATTACTGCTCTATCTTCTGACCTGCATTCTTCAAATAGTACAAATGAGCTAGCATCATAGCTACTACCTTTTTCTGCACTATAAATCCATTCCAAATCCAGCATATTAAAGTCCTATTTACTTAACCATATCTATTAATTACGCTAAAAACTTAATTAATACGTATTACTAATATCATTAACAAACCTTTAATAAAAAGAGCAACAATATATCCATTTATTTATTACAATGCAAGCTTAAAATTATTAATATAATAATGATTCTTTAACGAAGCTTAACTTCTATTACCTACTAAATGCACATGCAAAGGATAGCGGCTTGCGGTCATATACAGCTCCCGTTCCCTAATATGAATAAGTCATTTTAATTTTCCTTTATTTAGTTGTTTTACTTTAGTTTTAATGGAGTTTATTTTTATGATTGGGCTTATGACTATTTGGTTCAAAGTTTTGGCCTCTCTTAAAAAAATCTTTAACTTTTTCGATAAGATTAAGATCTATTTCATCATCAGAAGATAAATCAAATGAGGCATTGATCATATTTTTGATCATTGATTTATCCATAAATAGAGAAATATGGTCTTTGATGTATTCAGCTGCTACATATAATTCACATAAATCATAGCAATTACTACCTCTTAGCTGCAGAAAACTGCAAATTGCTTCGGTTCTTAAATTGCCATTATATTTACCTAAACCATATAATGATGAACTTAAAAAGCTACTTCCTGCGTCTATTGCTGCAATACTATTTGCATGTGCTAAACCTAAATGATCTCGAGCATGTAAGCCAAGAGCAAGATTATCTTTAAAAGCTAATGAACTAAAAAGCTCAGTAATTTTACTTGGTATTAAGCTACCATTCGTATCTTCAAGCAAGATATTAGTAATGCCAGCTTTACTGATATTTCTAATATGCTCATTTAATTTTTCTCTATCGATCCTAGAAATCTTAGGTAAGGTAATAAACAATTCGAAATTATAAGTGCGTAGCTTTTCAATCATTTTAAGAGTAAAGAATGGATATTCATAATCAAAATATATATTGATAGCATCAACTCCGCTTTCTGACATTTCTTCCAGGTCATTATTATAGATATGCTGAGGATTAATCATGACGGTAAGTTTACAGTTAGATAAAAGGGACTTACAATAAGCTAAATATGGCTTACTACACACACCAGCTAAGCCTTTCTGATTTTTATCCCCTTTATCCTCACTAGCATTACTCCTATAACCCACTTCTGCATAGTCAATACCAGAGTTATTTAAGGATGAAAGCACTGTACTAATAGTTTTATTATCAAAGTAAAAACCAGTCTTATGCCCGCCATCCCGGAGCGTTATATCAATCAATTTGATTTTTTTGTTCATTTTTTACTCTTATTTGATTAATAATTATTTTAATTATGTTTCTGTAAACTTGTTTTTTCTAATTTCTGCTGCACAATAGACCATACTATATTTTTTCCTTTTGATTTGTGGCACTTATATAAGATAGAAGTTTTACCAACTCAATTAATGAGTAACTTACAAATTTTTGTTCATTCATCACTATTTACCTTCATTAAATTCTTCCTGTCAGTGCTAATTTTTAATTCTATTAGCAATAATTGCTCTTTTAAAAATTCACTGTTTTTAGATACCATGTTCTCCAGTTCTGCATTGAGCTTAGTGAGTAATAATGAGATATACTTATACTGCCTTTCGGTAACTTTATGATTATATAAAGCTGCAACCCTAAAAAAGTTACGCTTTAAAACACCATAATTTTCTGTTAATTCTAATATAGAGATTCTAACATCATTATTAATCTGATCACACCTTACTAGGGTATGATCAAGTAACTTAATAAATCCGTTTATTTTAGAATCTTGTTGCTCTATCCAAATTGGAAATTCATTTTTATTAATTTTTACTTCTTTGGCGCACTCATGATGATATTTATTTTTAGGTACAAACATCTTGTTTTCCTTTATTATCAATTAGCAATCAAACGTATATAACGTTATTTCTATATTCCTTGTTTATCCTTTGCTAATCCATATACTTGCCATGATTATATCCACTTACATATCAATTTATGCTTGCTACTTTTAACTTTTCTACTGTAGCTTTTTTTATCATTACCAGTTCATCTGCTGAAAATTCACTAATGCTCCTTAATTTACGCAATAGCTCACTTAAAGACATTTCTTCATATTGTTGGTTATTCATCATATTATTATTAAAATTAAAATTTTTATATTTAATAATTATTCATTATATTTATTTATCATTTTCTTATATTTTAAGTATTGAATTGAAAGGTAGATATTTTTTTAAAAACAGTGTATTTAAATTATAAGATTAATTATAAAAATATATAATACCCCATATGTCAGATGATCAAATTACTTCACGAATGAACAAGTCTTACGATAGATTAAGGTTTATTAGATCATTAACGGGCTTATCTAGAAAAGTTATCGCGGAAAAATATGGTTTACCAGAAGTTACTCTTAATAAGTGGGAAACAGGAGCTTTACCTATTTCCGAGAAAGGGGTAATTAGATGCCTTGATATTTATAAAAAAGAAGGAGTAATTGTTAGAGAGGAATGGATTTTATATGGAAATGGACCTATTCCACATATCACAGACCAATCTAATAAAATTCATCATAAAGGAAACTATAAAAATTTTGCTAATGATATAAATTATTTTGAAGAAAACTATGCGGATTGTATAGTTTTTAAGGTTAGTGGAGACGAAATGCTTCCCATTTATAATATAGGAGATATAGTTATAGGTTATATTTATCAAGAAAATTATAAAGAATTAGATAATAAGTATTGTATTGTAACCCTTACTGATAATAGACAGTTATTGAGAAAATTAGTTATTGCTAATGACAAGTATCATCTTCATTGTATCAATCCGCTAACGAGTTGTAAGGAACCTATTTTATTTGATGTTAAAATAAAAGAAATAGCCTCCATAATATGGCATGGAATAACTAATCACTAAAATTTTGTATTTATCCAATTCTCTAATTATAGATAAGCTACAAAGAGATATTATTGCTAGATTCTCCTATGCATTGTTGTTTTATAAAATCCTGCCAATTTTGATCATGCTGATTATTATTAGTACAATTATATTCTTGATCAGCTATTTTTTTTAGAGCAACAAAATTATTCATCGCTTTATTTGCCAGTATTTCGAGAGGAGTAATATTATGAAGAGTAGTATCAATATTTTCAGTGAACCTCAATAATTCATTACATAAATTATCATCATTATAGCTAAACATTTTATTTACTCCTAAAGCTTTTAGCATTCCTTCAATTTTAGGAGTATTACTGTTTAGAGCAATAAAAGGGGTTTTTAAACAAGCTGCAGCAATAGAATGATGAAACCTCCCTGACACAAGCATAGTAGCTTGCTCGATAACGTTTAACCATTCGTCTAAAGACTTTGCTTCTACAATTTCCCATTTAGTACTTAGTCTTTTTTCAATAAAGCTCATAAATTCTCTATCATCCTTAGCTGGATACTCTTGAGCTCCATATAAAAATTGTATCTTATAACCATGTTCAGCCATTTTATTTAAATAGCTGATAAATTCGGATAAACCCTTTTCAAATTCTTCAATATTTTCTGCTTCATTAGATAAAATATTTAAATGTAACCAAGCTGCAGAACCTGCTATAAGCAGAGTATTACTATCTTTATTGCCATGAGGTTTGTAATGATTTTATATATAAGGGCATACAATCAAAGCTCTCAACTGCATTTATATTCATTTTTTTAGCTAGAGCATAACTTATAGGTTCTCTTATGCTTGAAAAATCAATCGTATCGTAAACTAGCTTATATAATCCAGAAATTTCTGGATTATATAATAGTAAGTTATCTTGAGGGTACATTGAATGATTAATAATCTCAACATGTTTATTGAGGAATATTTTGCTAGCATATGCTATATATAACAAACTAAGAGGAGCAGATCTTACTCCATGTAAAGTGCCTTCTCCGTTAAATACTATAATATTATTTTTTTCAATAAGGGATATAATTTCAGGATTATTTTGTCTAAAGATTTCAAAATTACTTATATCTTTAAATGCTGTAGCATTGGTCGGAAAAGATGAAAATTTATAAGTTTCTGTTACTGGATAAGAAGTTAAATCATAACCTAAAGTTGTTATGCCTTCTTTTAAACCAAAGGAAGTAGCTGTACAACCAAAATGATACCAATTAGTTGTATCATTTAACAATAAAACTTTTTTTCCTTTCATAATTAATAACCCTCAATAATCGTTATCTTATACAAACTATATTTAAATTTAACATAGCTTCAAGTTTTAGCCATTGTTTGTCTGCAGTATATACAGGGATGTTATTCTGATTTGCTAAAGATAAGCATATGCAGTCTGCTAGAGATAAACCTAGATTACGTGTATTAAAAAATAATTTGCCAGCTTGCTCTGCTAGTTCTTGATCTACTGAGATGACATTTTTGATAACAGAAAGAATTTCTGTTACTTCATCTACATTGATTGATTTACGTAGTATATAATAACATTCTGAGAAATTTATTGAAGACATTATAGCATGTTTCATTATAGGTCTTACTTTTTCATGACCTACTTCCTCTGCTAAGAAAGCAAGTAATGCAGAGCTATCTAACACTATAGAGTTACTTAAGTTCATCTGATTCCTTTGTCCTTAAATCTTGTAATTCTTGAGTGAGGTGTCTTTGTTTAATGTTTTTTCTAACTAAATTTTGTGCTTTATCCAAGAGAATGTCATAAGTAGAAATAACTATTTTGTCATGATCAAATGTTACAAGTAATTCATCACCATCTTGTATGTGCATTTTATTTCTAAAATCCAAAGGTATAGATATTTTACCACCAGTGTAAACTTTTATATGATGACATTCCATATAACAACCTTATAATAAATGAATTATGTATTTAAGATACTAATATAATAAATGATATATATCAAGTAAAAAGTGAATTATAAATTTTAATTATATAAATAATACAATATTGAAATACTGAGATTAATTAACCAAATAGATATCAGGATAGGGTATACCCTATTTGGACAGCAAAGGGATTATATAAAAGATGTCAGAATAGGATACCTTTTTAAGGAAATTTAACTTACTTTAATGTAAAGGAAGAAAATATAACATTCTAACGTGTAATTAAGATCACTGTTAATATTTGAGATAGTACTATTCTTTAATAAGCTTCTTAATTTGACGATTATAAATAGGGCAGTCAGGTTAATTTATATAAGCCCCATCATGGTCAGGAAATAAACCAAGCAATACCATGTAATCACCATCACGATAAGCGGTGCCACGATATTTCTGAGAAAACCTAAAAGAGTAAAGATTATTACCTTTAGAAGTTTGTTTTGAAGTAATTAACTCCCACCTGATTCCTTTGTCAGAATATAATGTTTCCCAACGTAAGAGTTTGATTTTCTTTAAAGTATTTAACAATGCCCTTTGTTCTACTTTTTCTAAACTAAACAATTGTTCTTGAAATTTTGGGTAATTCATATCTAACAGAATTTTAGTCATTTTCTATTTTACTTACAATTTCATCATAATTATCATGTCTTGGATGATTCTCAGCCCAATCTATAGCTTCATTTAGCGCCTGTATGTTAGTTTGGTTATACAACCACATTTCACTGTCTGGTATAAATTTACCAGGCTTAATAATAAGAGTGCCGTCTTCCAATTTAGATATTTGAATTTGCTTTCCGGCATATTCTTTACCAAGCGATACTTGGCCATTCATACCAACTTGTTTAATGGTGAAATCGTAATGAGCGTGCATATAAAACCTTTTTAATCAAATCCTATTATAGGATTATATTATATTTGTAAGACAGTGTAAATATGTTTTGTGTATATTAAAAGAAATGTTAATCCTGCAAAAAAATAATCAGAAAATTTGTCTCATCAAACGACCGTTTTTTAAGACTAAAAGTTATATCTTGAAAATAATAGTGATTTATGTATTATATTATCATCTCATTAATCATAGTATGATTTACTCATTATAATGCATAAAAATAAGAAACAATTACTATGAACAGAAAAATTGGCTATGCTAGAGTAAGTAAAAATGATCAAGATCTAAAAATGCAAATTGATGCTTTAGTAAATTTTGGCTGTAATATAAAAAATATCTTTACTGACCAGGTATCAGGTTCAAAAGCTGAAAGACCTGGACTCAATAAATGTCTAGAAGAATTAAAAGCAGGGGACGTCCTTGTGGTTTGGAGATTAGATCGTTTAGGTAGATCTATGATCCATATTGTTTCTCTTATAAATGATTTTCAAAAAAGAGGAGTATCATTTAAATCTCTATGTGATGGCCCTATAGATACGACTACTGCTTCAGGTGAATTTGTTTTTAATATCTTTTCTTCACTTAGCCAATTTGAAAGAAGGCTAATACAAGAAAGGACAATAGCAGGGCTTAGTGCAGCAAGAGCTAGAGGAAGATTGGGAGGAAGAAAGAAAACATTAGCTACAAATCCAAAAGTTTTAACTGCTAAAAAAATGCATCAAGATCACAAAATGAGCATTAATGATATTTGTAGCATCTTAAAAATTTCTAGAGCAACGTTTTATCGATATATTTCTCTTGAAAAAATAGTGTAAATTAAAAGCGATAACTTTAAGAGTAGAAAGAAAATATTGTAAGATTCACAAGCCAAGAGATTAAGGAAAAGGTAAATTAGGGTATTCCAAAATCTTGGGGATCGCAAGTGAATATAAGATTTCTCGTGAGACTCATCATCAGTATTTAAAATAATACTTGACCCCAATATGGTTAAGAGAGTACAGATTTAATTCTGTAATAATTATTTATCACTAGAGAATTTTGAAAATTTACATAAATAAACTTAATAATTAGTCCAATTTTATGTTTATAAATCTAATTTAGTAAGTCAGAAAAAAAATCATAACTTTTGCATAGGATGTGGTATAATCCCAGCATAGTTGGAGAATATTGAGATGGATACATTTGATCAAAATGATCACCTTCTAAGCCTGCAAGATTATACATTTCTTGTACAAAATCTACACAATTATTGCCCAATAGTTTATATGCATAATCTTTGTCACAAGTATTAGTTAAATGCGCTACCCTACTGAATATTTTACTTGCTTGCTCTTTACTGATATTGAAGATTTTACTTTCCATATCCATTAGCTCTTCAAAGCTATACCCCCCAAAAGTTGAACTAAAATAAAGAGGATTGTTAGAAAAAGGATCTCTTAATTCGTTTATTATTTCATACCTATCATAATTCTTTATACTATGGGAATCTTTAATGAATAAATATCCAAATATAGAAAATTCAGCTAAGCTTTTTCCAGTTTTAGCATAACTGCTGTAAGGATGCCCAGAAGAATAAAGAGAACTACCAATTGAACTTTGAGTAAAAGGTATAAAAGGCATAAAAGGTTCAACATATCTAAAGAAGCCGGAATTTTTTTCATCATCATAAGATATATCATCCGTAGGATTTTCATCAGCTGGGTATAAGCCAACATAGAAACTTGCAGGTTTGGAATTGGAACAATCAGAACATTCTAATTTTATAAAAGCATGCCCTGTATCATGATAAATTGTTAATTGATTTTCCATTATAGCTACTTAATAATTAATTTTTATTAAGAAATAATTATATTAATTAAATATTAAAGTCAATATTTAAATTACAATATTAATAATTTCTAACAGTAATTTTTCTTAAATTCTTTTAAAATATAACAGAATACTGATCTTTTTGAGCCTTCAATAAAAATTATATCTACTACCAATGATTTTAGACTTTATAATTCATTTGAATATTATAATTATAAGCAAAAAGATAATCTGGATATTGCTTGTATTAAATCTAGGTTGTGTAAAGTTTTCTAGAGTATAAATTGAATAAAGTAATTGAAAATGCTGAGATTGGTGGTAGTTTGTAGTCATCAAAACTTAAAATAAACTACCGATATGAAGTATTACATAAAAACCAGTGAGTGGAAACAAATTTATTATCAATTAAGCAAAAGAAAAGACATAAGAAGCAAAAATCAAAAAAAGCTAAGAAAATTTATAGAGGCCATATGGTATATGGCTAGAATTGGCTGCCAGTGGCGTCTATTGCCCAAATATTATGGCTCATGGTGGGCTATACATTTACGTTTTCAATCTTGGTCAAAGAAAGGGATTTTTGAAGATTTATTTAAATATTTCCAAAAATATCCTGATTTAGAAGTTAGGATGATAGATTCAACTATAGTGAAAGCCCATGCTTGTAGCGCAGGTTTAAGTAAAGACAGTGGAGAAAAAGAGGTTTTAGGAAGAAGTAAGGGGGGGTACTAGCAAAATACATACATTAGTTGATGGACTGGGAAATCCTCTAAAATTTATTTTAACTCCTGGTCAAAGGAATGATATCACGCAAGGAGAAGCCTTAACTTCTGAGTTAGAAAACACTGTGTTAATTGCAGATAAAGGTTATGATGCAAACAAATTGATAGAAAGCTTAAAAACAAATGATTGCGAAATGATTATTCTTTCTAGGAAGAATCGTAAAGTAATACGTCCTCATGATAGGCATATTTATAAGGAGCGCCATCTGATTGAATGTTTGTTTGGTAAAATTAAGCATTTTCGTAGAATATTCTCAAGATTTGATAAATCTGCAAATATATTCTTAAATTTCCTTAATTTTGTAGGCATTCTTATATGGATTCGTTAAAGAAAACTTCACACAACCTAGGTGTACGGTTTCAGTAGTTGATGGTTAGGATTAATTCTAAAATTATTAGCATTTTGTGTGTAACAAGTCAAGATCATTTCAAAAGGCGTTTTTCTAGCAATAGAAGAAAGCCTTTTAGCATAATTATAAGCCATAACAAAAGCTTGTAGATGACTATCTAACTCTTCTCTACTAGTATAATGATACTTCTTAGTAGTAGCTTCTTTTATAGTCCTATTCATTCTTTCTACTTGACCATTGGTACTTGGACTATAAGGCCTTGTTGTGCGATGCCTGATACCGTAATCTTTACATTTTAGATCAAATCTATGTCTTGCTTTAGGAGCTCTGTACCTGGCTAAACCATTGTAAGCAAATTGAACACCATTATCAGTTAATATGGTATGTATCTTAAAGGGACAGCTACTTACCAAGTTATCAAGAAAATTAACTGTAGTATCGCCATTGCTATTATTATGCAGCTCAACATAAGCAAATTTACTCACTCTACATATTGCCACAAATATGTAAAATTTTCCCTCACCAATTCTTACTTCTGTGATATCAAGATGCATAAATCCTATTTCATAAGCCTTAAATTTCTTCTTCTCTTTGATATTATCTTCTTTGGGTAAACAAGATAAACCGTACCGTTTAAGGCATCGGTAAAGATTTGAACGAGTTAAATAAGGTATTTCTTTAATAAGTGCATCAAAGCAATCATCCAAAGGTAATTGCGTAGACTTACGAAAAGCAATAATCAAAGCTTCATCTTCGGGCTTCAAAATAGTAGTTGCTTTTTTAGGAGCATTAGAGCGATCTTCTACTCCTTCTTCTTTTCTTTGACGCCATTTTATCACAGTTTTAGGGTTAATATTATATTGTTCACTTAATTCTTTGATCGTAGCTTGCGATCGCTGTAATTCTTTTCTAATTGCGTGCGTAGTCGTGGCGCAGCCATGTAATATTTGTCCCACAATTCCTCCAAATTAATTATATCCCTAGCTCTTACTTATATACTCTTTTTTTCTTCCATCAACCCTTGAAATTGTACACCTAGGGGAATAGAAGATAATTTAAGTAAGAATACTAGTATAAGGTATATGGAAGTAGCATATGAATCTGAAAGTAAAGGTTATTTACCAGCATTACTTGCAGTAAGTAAAGATAGTAAGAATAATATTAGGGCTGTTCAGATAATATATCTTGATAAAGAAATAGGAAATAAAGCTGATATAAAAGTAAAGAAGAGAAGTTATGGTACATTAAAAGGATCGTTAGTAGAGATCAGTAAATCAAATAATGAAAGTAATACATATATAGTTGCAGAAGGGATAGAAACGGCTTTAAGTATAAAGGAAGCAGGTATAAACGCAAATATATATATGCTTCACTTGGTATAAGTAATATGAAGTCAATTAGCGATTATCTAAAGGACAATCTAAATACAAATAACAAAGAAAACATCCAGATTATAATAGCAGCATATAATGACGGAGATGATTCAAAAACATTTAAAACCTTAGAGAAAGTGCAAATTCATCTTAAAGAGGAAGGTTATCAAGTGCAGATAGTAATGCCAGCTAAAGAAAAAACAGATTTTAACGACCTACTAAAAGCAGAAGGTAAAGAGGTCGTTAGGGATAGTTTTACTAAGGTTCTTAAGGTGAAAGGAGAAAAGAGAGATGAAGATATGGCAATTGGTGAAATTGAAACTGCTCATCCTGGATATTTGGGTTCACAAGACACATTTTATGTAGGTAATCTAAAGGGCGTGGGACGTATTTATCAACAAACTTTTGTGGATACTTATTCTAAAATAGCTGCTGCTAAGCTTTATACGACTAAAACCCCTATAACATCTGCTGATTTACTAAATGATAAAGTATTGCCTGTATTTGAAGAGCATAATATGAATATATTACGTATTTTGACAGATAGAGGGACTGAATATTGTGGTAGACCAGATTCATCATGATTATCAGCTATATTTAGCTATTAATGATATAGATCATACTAAAACTAAAGCACATTCACCTAAGACCAATGGCATATGTGAGCATTTCCATAAAACTATATTACAAGAGTTTTATCAAGTAGCTTTTCATAAAAAAATATATCAATCTCTGGAAGAATTACAAAAAGATCTTGATAATTGGATACAATATTATAATAATGAACGTACCCATCAAGGAAAAATGTGTTGTGGTAGAACACCTATGCATACTTTCTATTTAAGGTAAACAAATCTGGAAGCAAAAAGTTGACAATCTCAATTTAAACTGACAGTAAAATACTTCCTCATTATGGGTAACTGTCACATCATGTTTGAACTAGTACACTTTAGCATATTCTCCAGCCTTAATCATTGCTTCAAATTCTAACATAACTTGATCTAAGTTTGGAGCTGCCTCTTTTTTCTGTCTTTTACTTGCTTGCCATTCCTTTTGTTCAGTATCCTTTGCAAAATGCACTCGCTTTTTATTTTCTACATTTATACTTTCTTTCATACTGATTCTCTCTTTTATATTGCCATTTAATAAAAAGCTTAATAAAAAGTAATATTTATTGCAAGATAAATAATTAAATATTGTTAACGTTCTCGGTCGTTTTTATTAATTTTTTCTTGTAGCATTTTGGTATATTTTTCTCTATTTGGAGGTAACTCTGAAGTATCTATATCTTCTACTACTATACCATTTTTTGCTAATTTTTCTTTAATATTTGTATGTTTTAAATTACTACTATCTTCTGGAGAACTATTAGGAGAGTCACTAGAAGAATAGCTTGTTTCAGCGTCTGTTATTTCTCCTGCTGCATATTCGGTATCTTTAGAAGCTGTTAATATTTGCTTAGGCACCATCTCTTCGCCTATAAACAATGCTTTACATAATTCTATAGCTTGATCTCTTAAAATTAATTTCTTTCCTTCTCTTTCTTTAACACATAAATCATAAATATTACTAGACGCTACTTTTACAGATCCAAATACCGCACATTATGAGTACAATTCTACTTACCTAAACTCATAGTGCTTGCCTGTTTACTTACTTGTTCTTGATTATATCTCTCTACAAAGCTACTTGGTCGTGGACTTTTGTTCTGCAGCGTTCTTACAACCAAATTTAAGTCTTCTGTCATCTCCCCGGTATGAGTGCTGTTAATATCTTTTATTTTTTGCTTATAAATTTCTACTATTTCTTCACTAGCATTTTCAAGCTTTAAAAATATCTTTAATCCTTCGCGAAAGTCATTACGCCTGTAATTTTTCTGACTACAGGAACTTGTAAATAATCTAAAAGCTTCATAATCGATATTGGAAATATTTTCTCTTAAATGTTTCTCGTCCAAATAATTAACAATATAACTAAGTCCTTTAATATCCAATTTTTCACATAGCTTTTTAAACAATTTCCCCTTTGCACCTGAGTATAATGCAGAAGATAGAGCTAGCTTTTCTTCTAATACGCTTGTATCATTATCTCCATACTTTTTAGTTAGATCTTGTATTTTCTCTGACGCATTATACAATCTATTTAGTTGTGATAATAAATTATAATATCTATTTTTTTCAAAGTTTTCTGTTTGATTTGCTATAATTTTTTCCCAATTAATAATTATTATTTCCCTTTGACCTAATTGCTCTAACACCCCATCAATATCCTCTCTCATTTGGTCAGTAGTATTATTAGTATCATTGATATAGGCTAGATAATGCTTACAGGCTCCTTTGACTTTATAGGATTTCTCAAATAATAGCTCTACTCCTTCTTTAAATGATTCTCTGTTTAATTGCTCACTACCCTCATTAATACGATTTGAATCAATAAATAATTTAAAAACTATATAATTCCTATACTGAAGATTCACTTTAAGATCATGTGGTGTTAAATGATCAATTAGAAATTTCATACCTTGAATATCTGTTCTAACATTTAAAGTCCTTAATAATTCACAATTATAAGACAATATTTTAGATATTTCTCTTTTTTCTAACGTGTCTCTATCTTCTTCTAATTCTTCATCTTTATAAGAGGCTATAATAGGCGCTACCATTTTTTTACATCTTGCTATAACTTTATCATACTGCCCAGCCTTAATCATTGCTTCAAATTCTAACATAACTTGATCTAAGTTTGGAGCTGCCTCTTTTTTCTGCCTTTTACTTGCTTGCCATTCCTTTTGTTCAGTATCCTTTGCAAAATGCACTCGCTTTTTATTTTCTACATTTATACTTTCTTTCATACTGATTCTCTCTTTTATATTGTCATTTAATAAAAAGCTTAATAAAAAGTAATATTTATTGCAAGATAAATAATTAAATATTGTTAACGTTCTCGGTCGTTTTTATTAATTTTTTCTTGTAGCATTTTGGTATATTTTTCTCTATTTGGAGGTAACTCTGAAGTATCTATATCTTCTACTACTATACCATTTTTTGCTAATTTTTCTTTAATATTTGTATGTTTTAAATTACTACTATCTTCTGGAGAACTATTAGGAGAGTCACTAGAAGAATAGCTTGTTTCAGCGTCTGTTATTTCTCCTGCTGCATATTCGGTATCTTTAGAAGCTGTTAATATTTGCTTAGGCACCATCTCTTCTCTGATAAACAATTCTTTACATAATTCTATAGCTTGATCTCTTAAAATTAATTTCTTTCCTTCTCTTTCTTTAACACATAAATCATAAATATTACTGGACACTACTTTTATGGATTTTAAATAATCTTCATTAGTTTTAATAAACTCTTTTAATGCCCCATCCTTGCCTTCCTTCATATCTCGTCTATTGTACATATTTTGTAGGTTTTCTAATCTCTCTTGGAATCCAACTAATCCTTTATCTTGTAATGTGTTATCTTTTCCCTCTATAACTGCTTTAAATGTATCCATCACGAGCCCCTTAGTGGGTAATACTAAGCTAAAGCTCTTTTCTATTTCAGCAGCAAACTGTGAATCATAAATAGTCTGATCTTTATTCAAGGCACTTATCAGTGCCTGTTTCACTGATTTTGCTTCAGGTAAGATTGCAATATTCTCTGATTGCTCTTCTATTATTTTACCCGCAATTTTCACTGCATTCCCATCAATAATATAATCCTCTCCTTCTTTTGCCGCATAAACATTTTGCAGGAGTTTTATTATCTCTAATCCGGTAATTCTATAATAATAAGCTCCAAGCTTCATTTCATCATCATTAGAAAGCTCAACCATAATATCAGTTTTATTCATCAGAGATGCTTGGAAATCTTGGATTTTTTGAATATTTTTGGTGGTTATTTCAGTTACAATTTCAGCATTTCTTTGAAAAATAGGTATATCATTGCTATTTTCTATCGATAACTTAAGTCCGCTTACATATAATTTAGCATATTCTTTCCTTTTATTACTTATCTCTTGCTTATACATACTCTGATCAGGAGCAAAATATTTAGCATCACTCAATGCTTCTTCCATATTAGCTGGATTTTCTGATATAGCATGCGCCATTACTTGCATATTTTCAAGCGCAAAAATTCCGCAGCTTACCTGTTTACTAGTAGATGCTTGTTCTACATCATTTTGCTGCTTTATATTTGGTTCAATTCTCTCAATAGTTATCTTATCTGCAAAGATTTCCATAACCTTATTCTCAAGCTCTTTATCTATATTCCAACCTAAAGAATCTTTATAAAACATTTTAAATTTATTATCTTCACTAGGTATCATCGCATACGTAACCCAGTGCTGGCTTTCGTTAATGTTATAAATACCGATTAAAGGCTTTTGAGGGTTCTTTGCATACTGCTCTAAAATATGGGCAGGATTTTGATCATTCTTTAAATCCCCCAGCACTTCGGCAAAATAGATATTTTCAGCATAATTTGCTTTAAAATTCTCTATAATTTTATTGATATCTTCATTCTCATAACAATATTCAAAGTTTTGATATTGATTAAAGGCATTATCTGTGCCATAGCCAAGCGCAGCTGATTTATCTTTAGGTAAATTAAGAGAGCTTATATCTTTACCTATATTCTTATCTTCAAAAGTTGGTATACTAACTTTTACCGAATTGTCCTTATCCTTTTTTGCTTTATCCAATACTTCTAGTATTTGTATTTCAGTTATTTCTTCTTTCATAAGTAAGCTATATAACTGATTTAAGCAATCATGTAAGAAGAAATTTGCAGCAATATTCTTATTTGTTAATTCTTTCTTCTTCCCTTTATCATCCTCACTAGCAGAATCTTTAGGATACATATTAGTTTCTGTAATACCTTGATGCCTAATACGTGCTTTAAATTCTGCCTTATATTGATTATACATTTCTAAATATTTATTTTTAAGAAAGGGAGGTCTTACCCACGTACTTTCTATATCATGATTGCCTCTTGAAGCAAATTCTATGGTCTTGCTTTTTTCATCTTTAGTGTGTTCTTGATCAGAATCATTTTCTTCTACAAATTGAGCTACTGCTTTACCATATTTTTCTGATAATACCTGATTTACTGCTTTTATAGCAGCACTGCAATCAGGGCAACATAGCTTTGATAAACCAATATATTGTATATTTTTATTGGTTCCGTTTAGCTTACCATCATTTTGTTCAATTTTATCCAACACTCTCTGAATAACTTGCATTTCTGCATGTAGATTACTTTTTTCCGCTTCTCCATTTATATGAATTAACTCATAACCATAATCTTTACCAGATGTTTTATCTAAATCTATATTTCTGATGGTTTCTATGTTGTAAGTTTTCAATAATGTTTTACCTTTAGCGGGCTTTCTATCAGGATCATACTTTTTCTTTGGCTCAGCATCATGCGTCCTACGTAATCAAGATGATAATTACTATGATTAAATGCTTTTCTTAACTGAGAATCTTTAGGCTCTGCTAAGACATATGTTTCAACTTTAATTAAGTCTTTGTATAGCCTTTTTATCCATTGCGCTGCTTCTCCCTTATAGGCACCAGAAACATGCTCCGCTCCTATTTCTTTTAGCTCTTCTGGTGTTAGATCAACCAACTCTTTAGATTGATCTCCATTCTTAGCTAGAAATTTACTTACCCATTGCTCAGTATAATCATCAAACTCTTCTCTATAACCTTTTTCTAAAGAACCCTTAATATATAATGTTGTTATCGATTTTAATAAACTCTCTTGTTCTCCTAAATCTCTACCTTGATTCACCGAGATATTTGCAAAGTAATCCATGACTTGCAGAATCAAATTTCTACCAGGATTCTCATTAAGATCTAGTCCAGTCGTAGCATGTAGCTTATTAGTAGAAACTAGTAGTCTCTCGCCATCAAACAAAATAGCAGCACATTTGGCATTACCAGCAACCAGACGCGCTAATGAATCAAGTTTACGAAGTGGTGATGACAAATTTGTAGAATCACGTGTCTCATTTTTATCTAGAATTTGAACATTAGATCCATCTTGTAATCCTTGATTTTCAGCCCTAGGTTTTTTGCTGGTTGACTGATTATCATAATCTAGTTCAGATTTTCTTTTTATTGAAGAATCATCTTCTTTCAATTGAGCCTCTATATATCAATGATCATTAACATGCATGGGTTTTCATCCGAAACTTATATTGCTGTACATAAAATGTTACCTTGTATGTATTAAATATAGATTAATATCTTAAATTTTATTAAACAAATAATGTCAAAAATTGATACTTTGTCGCAGTTCTGCTTACTAATGTCCCAAAGAATTAGGTAAATAAGCTTTTTTATCACTTTTACTATGAGTTTGTTATTTGATAACAGACTTTTAGGGCATATAATTAACTTGTTTTCAGAAACAATTATTTATTTGGCAATTTGTTAGCGGGTTAATTAAGTTCTAATACGTACGGTTTATTTTCAAAGCGCATATACTTTTTTGTATATATCACCTTTGCTCCTTGTATTATTCTCAAGTTAATAACTATAATATATTGGTTTTTAACTTATTAATAGAAAAAGCATTCGATTTACAATATTATATAAAAATAAAAATTAAAGAGATCTAGAATTTTTTTGTAGTTTTCTTTGTTCTGTTAGCGTTTCTACAAAACTTTTAGATTGTTTATGCTTAGGGGGGCTATTTTTAGATTTTTGTTTAAGTAAAGATTTTAAACTTTCCTCGATAGATTTTAATGCCTCTTTAGCGTTGAGAAAAAGTTGGATATTAAATCCTGTGTTAGGAGGGGTAGTAGCGGTTTTACCAAGCTCGATCATAAGAGAATTTAATAACTGATTATAAGTATGATCGTTATTTGTGGGTTGTGCTATTAAATGAAATGCTTTTTTTAAAACTGCTATAATGTGTGCATTAGTTTCTTCCTGTGTTACATTAATATGGTCTGCCTTTTGATTATGTAGATTCATATTGTTATATTCCTCATATTATATGTAAAGATATTACATAATTATTAATAATTGATCAATGTAATTCTTAATAATATTACGATTAAATATAGATATATTTTTATTTATGTTTATATATTGTTAAAAAACAATATATTAATAAAAATTAGATTGTTTTTAAAATAAGATTTGCAATTTTCCTAATGGTTTGAGGGGATAAACTATCATACATAGGTAGGCACAATATTCTTTGCGAAATATCTTCTGCAACTTTAGCATGTCCATGAGTATAGTTTAATTTTGTTAAACTTGGATAAAAATAGCGTCTAGGATAAATATTTTCTTGTTTGAGCTCATTCATTACTCTTAGTAATATTTCTTGTGAAGGAAAAATTATTGGATAATAAGCAAAATTATATTCAGTATATTCTGGAATGGTAGGTTTTTTTAAAATATTATTTTCCAGTAATATATCATCATATTGTTTAGCTATGATATAACGCTTTTTGATAATTGCTTCTATGTTTTCTAAGTTACATAATCCCATGGCTGCATGAAATTCAGAGTTTTTAGCATTAATACCTACTTCGTAAAATTCGTCTTTAGCTTTTTGTCCAAAATTGTGCATTCTTACCATACGGTCCATAAGTGTTGTATCGCTACTAATAGTTGCTCCTCCTTCTATAGTATGAAATAGTTTTGTGGCGTGAAAACTCATGATAGATATATCACCAAATTTGACTAAAGATTGTCCTTTATATTGTACTGCAAAAGCATGTGCCGCATCGTAAATAATTTTTAAATTATATTTGTTTGCAATATTTTCTAGCAATTCTGTATCACAAGGTATACCATATACATGCGTAGCTAATATTGCTTGAGTATTTTTAGTAATTTTCTTTTCTACTTCATATGGGTTAATTGTTAAAGTATCTGGTTTGATATCAGCAAATACGGCTGTACATCCTTCCCATATAATAGCAGAAGTTGTAGCTGCATAAGAAAAAGGGGTAGTAATAATTTCACCTGTAAGATTTAGAGCTTTAATAGCTAATTGTAATGCAACTGTGCCATTAGATGTAAATAATACCCTATTGGTATTAAAAAAAGTTGCTAGTTTTGCTTCCAAAGATTGTACTAAAGGGCCTGTATTAGTCAAAGTTTTATTTGACCATATAGTTTTTAAATATTCTAAATATTTTTCTAATGGTGGTAAGTATGGTTCTGTAACATTTATAGACATTTTGTGTATCCTAAAAATTATGAAATCTATGTTTATATAATACCATTTCTCATTTAAATTATCCACTAGGAGTACAAGTGGCGAGGCGGATAGCATTACTTTCGTATGCAATAGAAGCCGAATTCCCTAAATATGACAACGTGGAATTTAAATGGGAAATGGAATAAGATATTACTACATTTTTAATCTATAAAAAGCGTTTTTTGTAATCTCGTAATTTATAAAGATTTTTATATATAGCTATAGTGATTTTTATATTTGTTTATAATAAGTATTAAAAATAACTTTTAATTTGTTTAGCCATCTCATCTATATCAGAATTATAAGGAAAATGGGCAATATAACGATCTTTTTTGTCTGTAAGATAAAAGAATGAAGAATGATTCATCATATAATGCTTGCTCTTTAAATCAGCTTTAGAATAATATACCTTATATTGAGAAGCTACCTGTTTAATTTGTGCTGGGGTACCAGTTAACCCTATAAGAGGTTCGCCAAAATATTCTATATATGTTTTTATACTCTCCACATTATCCCTTTCTGGATCTATGGTAATAAAGATGGGTTGTAAATTTATAGACTCATCACCTAGAGCGTTGATTAGCTGAACTAAAGTGCTAAGTGCAGTAGGACATACATCTGGACAGCGGATGAAACCAAAATAGATAAGTTTAAATTTCTTTTTAATAGCAAAACTATTAAAAACTTTTCCATTATGATCTGTTAGAGTAAAAGAACCTCCTATATTATTAACACTTGGATTTGGTTTGTCGCGTGTACTGGAATATATCATTAAAATACTAACAGATAATATAATTAAAATAATGCTAATAACTATTACTATCGTTGTAGGTTTATGCATAATAGATCCAATTTTAAATTTTCTTAATTATGGATACTAGTTATATTTACTATTTATTTCAATAATATAGTTTAGAAAATTTTATTATGAGGTATTTTAATTTGAATTATCATATATAGTAAATGGATTTGAACTTGCGAATGCGGTTATAGCTGTTGCAATTTAAATATTATTTGTTGTGTGTTGCCTATAATAGTATTTCTACGCTGTACGCCTCATGCCTTGTATTCTTTTAAATTGCCTTTGCTATAGCTCAAAACTCTCCTACTATAGTAGTTTCAAATGGAGATGACACTCGGAATGAGGAGCCTACGCCTACTAATTGCTAGGAGAGCGACCAATGACGACATATGCATCTTCATTTGAGACTGCTATATTTGTAGGCTTGTATCTTTGCTCTATCGTTCCTAGTCCCAAATACAACTTAATTTACTATAGTAAAAGCATTTGAATTTGCGTACTTAGTTATCTTGTATCATCTCTCTTTAAGTTTATCTGCTAAGTGGTTCAGAAAATTATATATCGTTAAGCTGTATATCAATATTATATACTAATTTAAATCTATGCCCTAGATTTGTAAGGATTTCATAACCTAAGGTGTTAGCATATTTTGCTAGTTGATCCACTGTTATATTGTCGCCTATAATTTCCACAGATTGCCCCGGATATATAAAATGAGCTGGTACATTTGTAACATCTAGCGTAATTAAATCCATAGATACACGTCCTATCACGGGTGCTTTGTACCCGTTAATATAGCATATACTATTATTACTAAGTGATCTGAAATAACCATCAGCATAACCAATCGCTACAGTTGCTATTACCGAGTTTCTTTCAGCATAATAACTACCACCATATCCTACTGGAGATTGTTTGATATTATTACGTACTTGTATAATTTTAGAAGATAGATAAATTACATTATGCATAGGATTTTTTGACTGAGGTGTAGGATTTAATCCATATAATGCCATGCCAGGACGTGCTAGGTGGAAATGATAATTGGTGCCTAAAAAAATACCAGAAGAGTTTACAAAAGTAATATGCGTATTGGGCATATATTTTTGTATAATGGACATTTTTTTTAATTGTTCTGCATTTAAAGGATGAGTAGGGTTATCAGCAGCAGATAAATGGCTCATGAGATATAATATATTTAAATTTGCCACCAAGGTTTGATTATAGAATAGATCTAGAGCATCATATGTAGTTAATCCAAGGCGTGAAAGTCCGGTATCAATGTAAAGTATAGCAGGAAGTTGAATCTTTTTTGTGGAGGCAAAACAATTCCAGATTTTTATTTGATATATATCATTTAGAATGGGTGTCAGATTATAATGTATGAATTCTTGCTCTTGGTTTGGAAAAACACCATGTAATACATAAATATTATATTGCTTTGTTAAAATTGCTCTTAAAGAAATTGCTTCTTCTAAATTTGCAACAAAAAAATGCTTACAGCCATATTTAGCAAGGGTACTTGCAACATGGTTTGCGCCAATGCCGTAAGCATTTGCTTTTACTACAGCTCCGCACTCTACCGTATTTAATTTTTTTTTAAGAAATAGGTAATTATAGACAATAGAATTTAAGTCTACATTTAATATGGCATCAGCATACGAAGTCATAAAAATTACATCGCTTCAGCATGATTGTCAAATTTTGTAGTATTAGATTTAAAGTGTAATTTAACATTACCTATAGGACCGTTACGTTGCTTGGCTATAATAATTTCTGTC
The DNA here is from genome assembly GCA_000746585.2 of Rickettsiales bacterium Ac37b. Lineage (NCBI taxonomy): Bacteria > Pseudomonadati > Pseudomonadota > Alphaproteobacteria > Rickettsiales > Rickettsiales bacterium Ac37b. Next base: position 392,945 of record CP009217.2, on the reverse strand, counting down.
AAATTTGCTATTTGATCCATTTCATCTTGCCATTTGTTATGCTCTTCTGTACCAATTTTAGGTTCCCGTCTTCCAACGTAATACTCTTCCCTATATATAAACATTACTATGTCAGCATCTTGTTCAATTGAACCAGATTCACGCAAATCAGAAAGCAAAGGACGTTTATCTTCGCGTTGTTCTACAGCACGTGATAATTGTGATAAGGCTATAATAGGAATATTTAATTCTTTAGCGATTGCTTTTAATCCTTGAGTAATTTCAGAAATTTCAAGTACACGATTTGTTTCACTATTTTTACTAACACCCCGTATTAATTGTAGATAATCCACAAATAATACGGAAAGATTGTGTTTACGCTTTAATCTGCGTGCTCTGGTTCTTAGTGCTGAAATTGTGATAGCTGGTGTATCATCAATAAAAAATGGTAATTGGTGTAATTCTTTGCTTGCGGTAATTAGGCTGGTAAAGTCTTGTTCAGAGATCTGCCCTGATCGTAAACTAGAAGAGTTAATGCCAGTAGTCATAGTTAACATACGAGCAGCTAATTGTTCGGATGACATTTCAAGTGAAAAGAAGCCAACAGAAGGTGCAGATTCTTCTATAATAGGATCTTTAGTAACTTTATTAGTATAGCTATTATATAAATATTTACAAGCGTTGAAAGCTAAGTTTACTGCTAACGCAGTTTTACCCATAGAAGGACGACCAGCTAATATAAGTAAATCAGAATTTTGTAACCCACCTAAAATTTTATCTAAATCTATAAATCCTGTAGAAACCCCTGTAACTCTTTCTTTATGCTTAAAAGCAATTTCTGCTTTATTAATTGCATCTAATATTGAAACTTTTAAAGATCTAAACCCAGAAGCTCCAGAATGATTATCATTTGCTAAAGAGAATAACTCTTGTTCTGCACGTTCAATTTGTGCAGAAGCTGTAAGCTCAATTTCGTTATCATACGCGTGGTTAACTATATCTTGTCCTACATTAATTAATTTACGTCTTACAGATAAGTCATAGATCATACGTCCATAATCAAAAATATCAATAATTGTAGCTGCAAGACCTGTAATTTGTGCCAAATAATCAGCTCCACCTAATTCTTTTAAAGTCTCATCTTTATCAAAATAATTTTTTAATGTGACAGGTGTTGCAATGATACCGCGTTCAATGAAAGTATTAATAGCATTATAAATTTTTTGATGAATAGGTTCATAAAAATGTTCAGAATTTAAAAAATCATTGACCCTAAGTATAAGTTCATTGTTGATTAATATAGCACCTAATAGCGTTTGTTCCGCAAGAGTATTATATGGTATAGAACGATATATAACATCTAGTGTTGTATTATCATTATTAACTTTTGTTACAAGAGAAGTTTTAGTATTAAGCATGGGTTTATAAACTAGTTATTAGTTGCAATTAAATTATATGTAAACTATTATTAGCATATAATGTAAACGTTTATTATTGATAATCTTTTCAAGAAGATATAGCTAAAATTATTCTATGTCCATTATAAATTTTATTAAAATGCATGGTTGTGGTAATGATTTTGTGGTGATTGATACAAAGTCATTACAAGACGCGGTACTACCAATAGATGTAATAAAGAAGATTACTGATCGTCGTTATGGGGTAGGTTGTGACCAATTAATATTGATCGAAAAATCTGAAGATGCAGATTGTTTTATGAGAATTTATAATGCCGATGGTACTGAAGCAGGGGCATGTGGGAACGCTAGTCGGTGTGTGGCTAGTTTATTGGCTAATACCATTCACAAGAACAAGATTACTATAGAAACTGCTACAAATATATTGATGGCAAACATACACGCTAACGGATTAGTAACTATAGATATGGGAGTACCGAAGTTTTCGGTTTCAGATCTTAAATTATTATGGGATATAAATCCATTATCGTTGCAGATTAAAATAGATGATATGAGTATAGATGCTGCTGCAATTAACGTAGGTAATATACATTTGATATGCTTTTATGATAATGATATTAATTTAGAAAGTTTGGTTACTCAAGTTAATGCCCTCCAAATTTTTGCTGAAGAAGTGAATATCAGTGTTATTAATATTGATCATGATATAGTATATGGAAAGTTTTCTATAAAAATACGTACATGGGAACGTGGAGCAGGGGAAACTTTATCTTGCGGGACTGCTGCTTGTGCTGCTACTGTTTCAGCTATTAAAAGAGGATATATATTACATAATACAAGCGTAGAGGTACATTCTAAAGGGGGAACACTATCTATAGAGTGGTTTAGGGATAATGGAAGTATAATGATGACAGGTGAAGCAATTATTAGTTTCACTGGCCAAATTAATTTATAATAATTCTTATAATAATTCTTATAATAAGGACCACTATTGTTGCAAATTAAATTATAATTTTCGCTCAAAGGCTTTAAAAAAAAGCCTTTTACTAAATTAGGTGCATTGAGCCTAATAAATTGTAATTCCAAATTATTTATGATAAAAGAACCCATTAAGAATATATCATAATATATTTGTGCATTAATGTTTCTAGTTCCTATTTTCAAATTAAAGTTAATTGACGAGTAGGTGGTCTGGGATGATGAAGTATTTAAAGGTATAAACATGAATGAAGTGATTACATTTGGTTGTAGACTCAATATATATGAAAGTGAAGTTATTAAACAGCAATTGAATATAGCTAACGCAGAAGATGTAATAGTCATAAATAGTTGTGCTGTTACTAAAGAGGCGGAGCGCCAAGTCAAGCAGACTATTCGTAAATTATCACGAAAACATACCAATAAAAAAATTATTGTAACAGGTTGTGCCGCGCAATTGCATCCTGAAGATTTTGCTTCTATGCCTGAAGTATATAGGGTTATAGGTAATGAGCAGAAATTTATAGGAGAACATTATAGAACAGATCAGGAAATAACTCCAAAAATTATAGTAAATGATATTATGTCTCTTACTGAGACAGCTTCACATATGGTGCAGAGTTTTGAGGGCAAAGCAAGAGCTTTTATTCAAATTCAAAATGGTTGTAATCATCGTTGCACTTTTTGCATAATACCTTATGCTCGTGGCAATAGTAGAAGTGTACCAATTGGTGTGATAACTAGCCAGGTAAAGCTTTTAATAGAGGCTGGATATCAGGAAATAGTATTTACAGGTGTAGATTTAACAGATTATGGAAAAGATTTACCAGGATCACCAAGTTTAGCACAAATGATACGTAGAGTATTGAATTTAGTCCCAGAATTATCTAGATTGAGGTTATCTTCAATTGATGTGGCAGAAATTGATCAGGAGTTATTTGAGCTAATTACAGGGGAAGAAAGGTTAATGCCTCATATTCATATTAGTGCTCAGGCTGGCGATGATATGATATTAAAGCGCATGAAAAGAAGACATAGACGTGCGGACCTTATCTCTTTTTGTAAGAATGTGCGTGCTAGGAGGCCAAATGTAGCTTTTGGAGCAGATCTTATTGCTGGTTTTCCTACCGAAACTGAGGAAATGTTTACAAATACTCTAAATTTTATTAGTGAGGCAGGATTACAGTATTTGCATGTATTTCCTTATTCTGAACGCGATGGAACACCGGCTGCCCGTATGCCCCAGGTTGATTTACCAGTACGTAAGGAGAGAGCTGCAAAATTGCGTGATGCAGGCGCAAAAGAATTGAGTTCTTTTTTAAAGAAACAATTAAATAGTTTTGTTAAGGTTATTGCTGAAAAGGAACATTTAGGGCGTACAGAGAATTTTTCTGTAGTAGAATTTACTGAAGAGGTAATACCAGGAAATGTGATCAATAGCCATATAATAGCTTATACAAATGATAAATTAATAGCAGAAGTGGTAGCATGACAGAAAAAGAACAAAATTTTTCATGGTTTAACAGATTAAAGTTAGGGTTAAGTAAAAGTTCAAACAAAATATCACAAGGGATTAGTAATATATTTACTAAAAAGAAACTTGATAGGGTGAGTTTGGAAGAATTAGAGGAATTATTAATTGAAGCAGACTTAGGAGTAACTACTAGTGCTTTTATTATTAAAGAATTATCTAGAAAATACTTTGATAAAGAAGTAACAGGTGAGGAAATCAAACAAGAATTAGCTAGTATTATTGAAAATATGTTAAAGGACTATGCAGTGCCTATTAGCTTGAATGAACAGCATATTCCTCAAATTATGTTAGTTTGTGGTGTAAATGGTAATGGTAAAACTACTACCATTGGTAAACTTTCTGCTTATTATCAAAAGTTAGGTAAGAAAGTATTAGTTGCTGCATGTGATACTTTTAGAGCTGCAGCAGTATCACAATTAAAAGTGTGGGCAGAGAAAGTTGCTTGTAAAATTGTATATGGGCAAGAAAATTCTGATCCGGCAAGTGTAGCTTATCAGGCTGTTGAGCAGGCACTAGCAGAGAAGATAGATATAGTGCTTATTGATACTGCTGGTAGGTTACATAATAAAGCTAATTTAATGGAGGAATTAGCCAAAATGATTAGAGTGATAAAAAAATTATCTGCAGCAGCACCTCATAATATTGTGTTAGTTTTAGACGCTACTACTGGTCAGAATGCTGATAGACAAGTTGAAGTGTTTCAAAATCAAGTAAAAGTTTCTGGTCTTATAATTACTAAATTAGATGGTACAGCTAAAGCTGGAGTGGTTGTGAATATTGCCAAAAAATATTCTCTGCCCATACATGCTATTGGTGTGGGTGAAGGGATATTAGATTTACAGCCCTTTGATCCTAAAATGTTTGCTGAGCATTTGGTGGGTATCAGTGATTATAAAACTCTTACCTAAGAAATTTTGAATAAGGATAGGTGAAAAAGAGAATTATAGTATAGTAAATTAAGTTGTATTTGGGACGAGGAGCGATAGAGAGAAGCCTACAAAAATAGTAGTGTCAAATGAAGATGCATATGTCGTCATTCGTCGCTCTCCGAGCAATTAGTAGGCGTAGGCTCCTCATTCCGAGTGTCATCTCCATTTGACACTACTATAGGAGGAGAGCTTTGAGTTAACCCATCTCCCGAAGCAAATCAATTTACTATATCTGCTAAGCAAGCTGAAAAAGCTATATAGTAGATGTACAAAACCTGAGGAAAATTTATCAAAAATTGCTGATAAACTGGTCAATTATTTTTGATATTTCTTTCGATGGGGGAGCAAAATTATGAGCCACAATTATAAATATTTTTGGTTGTTTATGATTTATCTTATAACCACATAAACAGCTTATACCAGACATACTTCCAGTTTTCGCTCTTATATCTGGAGCTAGTTCAATTCTATCTACTAAAGTACTATTTTTTTCACCAGGAGCAGCCAAAGAAGCTATAAATTCCTTATCATAATAACCTTGCTTTAAGATTTCAAAGAAATTTCTGGGATTAATTCTATTATAGCGCGATAATCCAGACCCATCAACTATTAAACTTTCGTTAAGATCAACATTAAAATATTGCTTTACCAATTGTTTAACAATTTTGTCGCCATCATTCCAATGAATTATAGAAGTTGGGTTATCTGCATGAATAATTTTTAAATATAGACTATCAAATACTAAATTATCAGATATTTTCAAGGCAGGAGGTAAAAATTCTTTTAATTTTTTTGAATAAAATTTATTATATATGACGTGATTAGGAATTAAATTTTTATAATCACGCATAATTTCAATCTTTCCTTTAATATTTAAAATTTTCATAAGTTTTTTAAATTTATTGATTAAATAATAATCTAATTCTTGAGGGGAAATTTCTAACTCCAAAGAAGTATCTTTGATATTAATCTGCCCAGTTGCGTAAATAATATTATTATCCTGCCAAGTTAAATTAACTGAAGAAGGCTCATTAGTAGTCATGATGGTAGAATTAATTAAATATTCTGAATCGTTGATAAAATATGCTCTCTTACCAAGCTCTGTAGCCATTATTGTTACTTTGATTAAATTTTTATCTAAATTTATAGATGAAATTGGTTGAGCATAATTGGTTCCTATATCGTCTAACATTATATTAAGAGAGTGAGATGGAACTTTGAATAAGGATGCATCTAATATAATTTTACCATCAATTTGCTGATTTCTTATAGGTTCTAGTAAGGTTAATAAATTATCTGAAGTTAGATTAGGATCTCCTGCAAAAGAAATGACTATATTTTTTATATTTTGTTTTTTAGATGACGAACTAATATATAATTTAGTTTCATAGCGGAAATCTGGTCCTAAAGTTTTAAGTGCAAGCAAAGCAGTAATAGTTTTTTGACAACTTGCAGGGGTGATATATACATCTGCAAATTGTTCAGCGTTAATATAGTTATTATTAATATTACCTATTATATAAGAATAAAAAGCTGGCTTTTTGCTATATAGAAATTTTGAAGATGATGAGGTGCAGTTGGTTAAAAACAAACATAAAATTATCAAGAAAACTTTAAATAAATATCTTTTCATATTAGTGGTTTTTAGGTGTTTCATAATACAATTTTTATACTATAGTAAATTAGTTGTATTTGGGATGAGGGCAGATAGAACGAATCTTACCAATAGTAGGAAAGCTTTGAGCTAACTGTGTCCCGGATTCAAATCAATTTACTATAAGTTCTTGGACAAAGTCAACTTTATTGAATGGTGACAGAGGTATTTTAGGGCATAATAAGTGAGTATACCTAGCTACATAATATGTAAATATAGGTATTTTTCTAAGCAGCTTAAGATTTTAAGTTTTAGCATTATGGAAATATGGTATATACTTCTTTTCGATTATATAGAGTAAAAACATTTGAATTTGATATACAGCACAACTTTAGCTCATTCAGCAATGAGTAGGCTTTGCTCTTTATGCACTTAGTATAAAATTTCAAATGTTTTTACTATAGTTTTAATTTGGATTAGAATTTTATTATTTAAATTTATGTATTATTTACGTTCTAATTACTTTTCTAATGAGATTAATTGCTATCAATTCAATAAAAAAAGAGTGTTAATATGGGAGAAGATATAAAATTTATTTATAATCGTGATAATATTTATATATCATTGTTATCGTTTCTTTCCGTATGTTTGGTTTTGGGAACATCTAATTTTTTTGGTAAAGTTAATTTACTACATATTTTATTGCCTGTAGCTTTGTATAGCTTATCTTTGCTCTTTATGATTATAACCTATAAAGTTTTTAACATAAGGATTTTAATAGATAGTTTGGTTTATATATTGCTACCAACTCTAATTATTTTTTCTACAGGGGAGGAGTTTGGGTATTCTGTTTATATATTATGGATAATTGCATTTTTGGTAATGAGTATAGTGTGTATACATGAACTATTAATTGTTAAAGATAATATTAAAAGCCAGTTATTTTATTTAAATGTTATAAGTGGAATGTTACTTGGAATTATTTTTAGCTTAAGTATTATTTATTCTAGGGCTTCTACTATTATTTTACCTATGGTAGCTGTGATAGTGTATCTTCTTACCCTAGCTTGGTATAATGGCGAAAAAAATATAAGTAAGCTAGATAGTATAAAACTTTTTATTTTCTGTATAATATTATTATTATTAAAAATTAGTTGTACTACTAATATATTAAATTCCTATCATTTTTTGGTGCACATAACATATATTATATACACCATATGGCTAATTTTATCATTTAGAAATCATCTATATAAACAAAGTATAATTGTAGGCTGTCTCCTTATAATTGGGCTATTTATGCCACATAATCAAGCTAATGTATCTTTAGAAGTAGAAGCTGTAGCTTTCATTTCTGCTATTTCAGTGTTATTTTTTATTAAAACACCTACAATTTATAGTATTAAAACTAAGTATGCTCATCTTAAAATATTAGATAATAATCGTAATAACACTAGACTTTTATTTAGTAATCTTGTGTTGCAGGGTTTACAATCATTAGATGATGAAAAAAAATTTGAGCCCACTTCTTATTTTTGCAAAGAAGGCCCCATAGGGCAAGTTTTTAGAACTTTACAGGATAAGTTGAAAAATATAGCTGTAATTGGCCTTGGGACAGGTACGGCAGCTGCTTATGGTCACGAAGGACAAAATGTTACTTTTTACGAAATAGATCAGGTTATGAAGGAGATAGCTTATGATTATTTTAGTTATTTACGTGATAGTAAAGCAGATATAAAAATTGTTTTAGGAGATGCACGTGAAACGCTAGTAAATGTAAATGATCATAGTTATGATATGATTATTTGTGATGCTTATATAGGTGCAGATACTCCCCAAAATCTTATGACTTATGAGGCGATAAGGCTATATATTTCAAAATTAACGAATAATGGAATATTATGCCTACATATTTCTGGTAGAAATGAAACCTTTATAAATATGATATCTAAAAACCTAAAAGAAGCTGGTTTATATGGATTTATACAGTCATATAACTTAAATAATTTTCAAAAACCAAATATATATTGTGAGGTAGATGGACTTATAAGTATGAAAACAAAAGTAAGTTCATATAGTTTATTAGGTAAAATTCGAAAAATATCATATATATTTCTTGAAAAAATAATGGATCAAATAGGTATGGTGAATGAAAGGGCAAATGCTTGTCAATCTTCTAGGTGGATTTGTGCTGCTCGAGATGAAAAGTATTTATTTGAGTTAATTGTAAATCCTAAATGGAAACCTCTTGATTTTAAAGATAATGTACCACTTATTACAGACCAAACAATAGGATATACAACTTTTGCAGATGGATAAAATGTTGGTAATGGTTCGTAAGTGTTGAACAAATTTTCATACAACTTGATTATCTAATGATTTTCAATTATAAAAAAGTTTTAGGAATTATATGATAGATACAAATCAATTTCATAGAACCTAAAATATTTTAGTCTATTTTATTATTTATGGTATTTACATATGCGTCTTTCTAATTATTTTTTACCTATTATTAAGGAAAATCCTCAAGAAGCTTCAATAATTTCACATAGGTTAATGTTACGTGCTGGTATGATTAGGCAATTAACCTCCGGTATATATAATTGGTTGCCGCTTGGTATGAATGTGTTATCTAAAATTAGTAATATTATTAGGTCAGAAATGAATAAAATGGGTTCATTAGAAATTTTAATGCCAAGTATACAGCCAGCAGAATTATGGCAGGAATCTGGTAGGTATAATGACTACGGTAAAGAAATGCTTTGTATGAAAGATAGGCATGAAAGGAATATTTTATTTGGGCCTACGCATGAGGAAGTGGTAACTGATATTTTTCGTCATAATGTTAAATCTTATCGAGATTTGCCAAAGAATTTATACCAAATACAGTGGAAATTTAGGGATGAAATTAGGCCACGTTTTGGAGTAATGCGTGGTCGGGAATTTTTGATGAAGGATGCTTATTCTTTTGATTTAGATTTTGTGATGGCGAAAGAAACATATAATTTATTTTATAAAACTTATTTTAAGATTTTTAAGGCTTTGGGGTTAAACGCTATAGCTGTTAGCGCAGATAGTGGGGCTATTGGTGGCAATTTGAGTCATGAATTTCATATTATTGCGGATACTGGAGAGAGTGCAATATTTTATGACTCTGAATTTGATACGTTAGTTAAAGATAATACTCTAGATATAGATAGAATGCATAATTTATATGCAGCAGCTGATGAAAAGCATGATCCTAGTAATTGTCCTATTCCTGATTCCAAATTAAGTAGCAAACGAGGAATAGAAGTTGGTCATGTATTTTATTTTGGTAATAAATATTCTAAAGCTATGAACGCCTACGTAATTAATAGTAAAGGTGAACAAGTGCCAGTTGAGATGGGTTCATATGGTATAGGTGTTTCAAGGCTTGTAGGCGCTATAATTGAAGCAAATTATGATGATATTGGTATTATTTGGCCTGAACAAATTGCACCATTTTATATATCATTAATTAATTTAAGGACTAAGGATGCTGAGTGTACAAAACTTGCTGAATCAGTTTATCAGACATTACTAAAGAATAATGTGGAAGTAATATATGATGATAGTGAGCAAACAGCAGGAAGTAAGTTTGCAACACATGATCTTATAGGAATTCCGTGGCAGATAATTATAGGTCCTAAGGGTGCTAAATATGGTAAGGCTGAGTTGAAGAATCGTAAAACTATGTCTGTAGAAGAATTATCAATAGAGGCTTTATTAAATAAATTAAAAATAACCAGATAATTTTTCAGAAATATAGTAAATTAGTTGTATTTGGGACAAGGGCAGATAGAGCGAAGCCTATAAATATAGTAGTGTCAAATGAAGATGCATATGTCGTCATTCGTCGTTCTCCTAGGTTGTGTGAAGTTTTCTTTAACGAAGCCATATAAGAATGTCTACAAAATTAAGGAAATTTAAGAATATATTTGCAGATTTATCAAATCTTGAGAATATTCTACGAAAATGCTTAATTTTACCAAACAAACATTCAATCAGATGGCGCTCCTTATAAATATGCCTATCATGAGGACGTATTACTTTACGATTCTTCCTAGAAGGAATAACCACTTCGCAATCATTTGTTTTTAAGCTTTCTATCAATTTGTTCTAGCCATATACGATATGGCCTCTATAAATTTTCTTAGCTTTTTTTGATTTTTGCTTCTTATGTCTTTTCTTTTGCTCAATTGGTAATAAATTTGTTTCCAATCATTATTTTTTATGTATAGTCAATTAAGTTGAGAATGGCATAGAGAAGCCATAATCAATAGCATCGCTAAGGTTATTAAAATTAGTAATGATAGGTTTGATTTTAGCTTTTAAATGAGCCCAATATTTTTCAATTGGGTTGAGATCAGGAGAGTAAGGTGGTAAGAATAAAAGTTTACAGCCTATATCTTCTATTAAATTCCTAGTTCTAGCTGACTTATGGAACGTTGCATTATCAAGTATTACAACTTGACCAAATCTTAGTTCGGGCACCAAACACTGACTAACCCACTCGTTAAAAACTTCTGTATTACATGTGCCCTTGAAACACATTGGCGCAATAATTTTCTTCCCAACCTTACCTGCAATAAAGCTTTCTCGATCATGTTTTTTACCTGAGATATCACCATAAACTTTACTTCCTCTGAGACTGTATCCCCAAGAATAGTACAAATAGCTATCAATTCCACTCTCATCAATATAAACTATATCTTCCGCTTTATAGTTTGCGATAGCTGCCAAAAATAATTGCCGTTTTGCTTCATCCCGTTCACGATAGAGTGTGGTCTTTTTTTTCGTGTGATCCCCAAAGTCTTGAATGCCAAACAGATAGCAGCTGTAGACACATTAAAAACCTTTGCAAAATCAGATAATAGCCAATTGCTGTTTTTAGACACCTCGTTTAATAATTTGATTGGATCAAGCTTCTTCCATGTCTTAGCTGCTCGTGTGGCTGCTAAATTCCCGGATTTCGATCTCGATAACCATCTATAAATTGTTCTTTCACCTATGCCAAAAATTCTTGCAGCTTCTTCTCTGGTATAACCTTTATTAACATAGTGAATTACTTTTTTACGTAAATCTAAGGAATATGCCATTGCTTCTACTGTTTTGGGTTTATGAGCTTTTTAATATATCATATATCATGTCTTTATCAACTTAATTTACTATAGATATCACAGAGGAATTAAAATCAATAGATGAGCGAGCATATCAGCATATCGTATCAGTTTTAAAATCAGCCAAGAGTTTAACGAATAACAGTCCAACTAAATTAAGCAAAAATGATCAAGAGCTACTAAATGCGCTTCTGGCAATGAATAATCTGGTGAAAAATGGTCATCACACAACCGAGCGAGTGAAGGATCAATATGAAAATTTAATAAAAACCTCACCTCCTCCGTCTTATCAAGCTAAAGAGATATGGAAAAAGGCACCAGGCTACCATAATAAAAATAATAATCAAAATAATAAGCATAATAAGCAGACTAATACAAATAACGGAAATATAGAGCAAGAAGAGCCAGAAGAGCAAGAAATTTCGTTATCAGCCAAAAATTTAGGTGCAAGTAGCCTTGAAGAAATAGGATTGTTAGAAAACATATTAAGTCAAAATCAAGATTATAAACCAGAGCACTTGAGCCTAAAGCAGCTAGTTGATACTAAACTTCGTTTTATTTATAACTTATGGCTAAATGATATAGGGGTCTATACGAAGGAATTTGAGAGTTTACAGATTCAAGAGAACTGGGCGAAGTTACTTCGTCATCTGCAAGAGGTAATTATCAGTCACAGCCAGTGTGCAAGTCTTACTCAAAGAAAATATAACGCACATGACATTTATCCTATCACTGAACTAATGTATCAGTTAGGGCAGGATCTAATTGAAACCAATTTGATGCTGAAAAATGCATTTAGCAAATTTGCCAAAGAAATAAGCAAAGCATATAAAAGCGGTCTAGATTTGTTTACTAATCCAGCTTATTTAATTCGCAAAGCCTATAATCAGCAAGCTATTTATGATTATCAAGGTGATAACAAGAATAAGACAGCTATTTATGAATATAAACCACTCACTGCTGGTGTTGCCATGCTTGATCGTGCCATTGCGATGGACCCGGGCAAAGCCTGGCCGGCTTTAAGCGGTAAAGCTTTCCTGCAATTAATTGATGAAGGAAGAGAGATAACTGATGTTGAAGATGCAAAAGAAGGGCAAAGAGTTAAGAATCAATTTATAGATACTGAAAATGCTGCAGTAAATCTTCTTCTTACCCGGGAAATACCGGAAAATGAGATGTTACTCAATTTTATGGCAACAACGAATGTAGCGCCACTTCACTCTGAACTAGGCAAGCAGCAGCTAGTGAAACTTAACATTCTAGATAGGGTAGCAGAGCTTTATAAGAATAACACTAAGCTAGTAGAAGAAGCAGAGCCAAATCAAATGCCAAGAGTCACTCGTATTCTGGTGCTTGATGAGCTCTTTGATAAAAGCAAAAATCTCACGGAGATTGCGGGTAATCACTATAACCTAACTCAGCTAAATGATCAGAACCTCTTGATGCTAAATGAAGCAGCAAGGAGTTTTGATTTGGCGGATTATCGTGATGTGCTAGATACACTTAATCAACAAGGGGTAATTGTTTATGAGCTTGGGCTAGTTGAACTCAAAGAAGAGAGTAGCTGGTCGGGGACGATCCTTGCTGTAGTCATGGGAATTGGGCAGGTTTGCTTAGGGGTAGTGCTGATGGGGGTTGGTGGACCATTTCTTATACCATTTAGTTACGGGCTGATAGGTTCTGGGATCGGTGATCTTCTCAACTCGGGGTTGTCAATAATCCACGGGGTGCCAATAAGTCTTAGTGATTACCTTAAATCTTTCTCAATGAATTTGGCAATTAACTTGATTGGCAGTAGTATTGCTTATATTGGTAATAGCTATTTTAAGGTGGTGATAGATGCCGTAAAAGAAGGGGCGATGGCTACTCATCTCCTCAAGCAATTTGGGTTACAAGTGAGTATGATGGTGGCAAGTCAAGCACTGCAAGATATAGGTAATAAGGCTCTCGATAGTAATGATGGGGCGATTGAGGGTGAGGTACGCGCTGGGATTGAACATTTAGTTCATGATCACGAAGAAGATCTGCGCATTATCTTCTCTGCTGGTCCTGCTAAGGTGCGTGAACTACTCTCTGCTGCGCAAGATATCCTATCAGACATAGCTCGCAAAAACCATGGAACGGGTGCGCAGCTTGTTGCTTCAACTGCAAGAACCATGATCAGCACCTTTAAGCCAGGCACAACTATTCTTGCGATGGGCGCGGTGGCTGCTGCAACTATGGGGATGGGCTATGATAAAGCAGATCATGCGGTTGATGAGTTTACTAGCCGTTTTGGTGAGGCAATTCATCATATGGCAAGCCAAACCTTTCCTTTAGAGAGGATCACTAAGGAAGGGTTTGATGCTAAACTTCCAGGCTTTACGGAAAATCTCATTAGCTTCGTATTTACGCAAGTAAAGGGTGTCTATAAAGCGGATGTAGTTGGCCCACTGGCAAATTTTGGGGGCAATTTACTTGGCATGGGCTTTATGGAGTTTTTAGATGCAACTGCGCAAAAACTCTTCGGCCCTAAAATCAAAGAAGTTGAACATAAAGCGCAAACTATCTTAATTGAAAAAGCAAAAGATACCAGCGAGTTTATTGCAACTGGCGATAATAATGGTGGAGGAGCTAACGACAATAATAAACCAACTTCCTATGAAGTAAAACAGGGTGATACCTTATCTCAAATTGCTAAAAAACATGGTACGACAGTTGCAGAACTGATGAAACTGAATCCCAAAATCACTGATCCTAATACTATCTTTGCTGGTGATAAAATTAAACTGCCAAATGGCGCTAAATATAATCCATCAAAGCAAGCAAATGATAATCATCATACACAAGGGCAGAATAAGTTTCCAGCTGGAGCTCAAGATAGTAACTATATAGCTTCCAAAGCAGGAGCAAGTGCTTATAATGCGGATCATGCAGCAATTGACCGCGCAGTTGATGAAATCAAAGCTTCGGGCCTTGATAAAGATGCGATGAAAAAGGAACTGCATAAATTTGTGGATCAGTTAAGAAATGCAAGCCCTGAGCGCCGTAAAGAGATTATGACAGATTTATATAATCAAGCAAACCCTACTGAAAAGAGTCTATTTGCTAAAATTAGTGATAGCATAATCCAAACATCTCATGCTTTTGGTCCGGCAACGCCAGCAGTTTTAGCAGTTAGTTACTGCTTATCAAACCCAGTATGTAGCGCGCTCTTAGTTGGTACGGCAATTACTGTGTACCATGCCATACTCACCGAAGTGAATAAGGGCAATATTATTTATACCCCCGAGCATAAGAATGAGGGAAGCATACTGAGCACGCCAATACATCAAGAGGAAGGCAAAATCCTGTCCACACCAATGCCTGAAGCAGAAGGCATTAAAATTTTGCACACGCCAATCCCAACCAGCAAACAGTCAGTAGACCAAGGCTTTGAAATCCCTGATTCTGATGTGGATATGTCTATTTTATATAAAATCAAAATAGATAATAATGGGAAAATAGATTTTACTGACTTTGATATCAAGAATCACGAAGGTCAGGCACATAAAGGGCATACTGAATATAAACACATTGGTAGGGATATAGATTATTTGAGTGGAAGATTTGCTGAGCATAAGCAAAAAACAGGAAAAGATTTAACTGGATCTACCACCTACCCAGATTATGAAACAGCTAATAAGGTAGTAAAGGGAATTCTAGAACAGAATGAAAAGGCATTTGTAGATTGGATAAAGAATGCTGCTGTGGGCAAAAGTCAGGAATTTATAGGAAGTTTTACAGAAAATATAGGAGAAGGTTTAAAACCAGGAGAAACTAGGTTAACCCCTAGAAATAAAGCTGTTGTTCGAATACTTAAAACTCAAGATGGTCCTAAAATTATAACTTCTTTTCCAGTGGAGTGAACTATGGATATTGATCAACATAGATTTTTTTCAAACAAATATGATTGGATTTCATGTCTTTTAGGATATTTCCTAGAAGACACTTATCTTGATCTTGAAAAACCTGAAAATTTGTCGCCAAAAGAATTTGGAACGCAACTTGATCTTGGTACAATTAAGAGATATATCGAAACCTTTGAAGCTAAATATATAATGGAAACCATCAAGCAAGGAAGGGAAATTCTAGCATTAGAAGAATTTCCATCAAAATGGATAGCAGATACATGTAATTTTTCTTATCCGACTATTGAAGAACATAAGGAGTGGGTTACTTGGGTAATAGATGAGTTAGAAAAACACGCCAAGATAGCTGGTAAGTTTGTTACTGACAATCCTATAATTCAAGAGGAAAACAATGTTAACAAAACCATCTCCAAGGATAACAAAGACCTAAAACTTCCTGGGTTTGAGTTAGATTCTGGAGAGTAAGTTCAGTATGATGGTGGCATCGCAGGCACTGCAAGATATCGGAAATAAGCCAGGCACAACTATTCTTGCGATGGGCGCGGTGGCTGCTGCAACTATGGGGATGGGCTATGATAAAGCAGATCATGCGGTTGATGAGTTTACTAGCCGTTTTGGTGAGGCAATTCGCGGCAGTAGATTCAACGATATTTTAATAGGTGATTCTGGTAATAATAGATTAAGAGGAGAAAATGGTGATGATTTCTTAGAAGGTAAAGAAGGAAATGATTATTTACTAGGAGGACAAGGAGCTGATATCTTTAATTATCAATTAGACATGGAGAATGGCAATGATACTATAGGTGATTTTGATATTTATGAAGATAAAATAAAAATTACTTCTAACGCTTCTTTGACGTTCTTAGAAATTAAGTCTTCTATTACAAGTAATCCCAAAGTTATGCTGTAATTAATTTAGGTACTTGGTCTGTCACTTTGATAGGTATTGATGCAGCAGAATTAAATGAAAGTAACTTTTTGATAAGTTAATAGGATAATGGAGTTGGGATAATATTTATTTTTTGGTGGTTTCATAAAAAAATGTTAAATTCCTTACATCACAATGTAGAAATAATTAGGCCAGCATCAGCTATTAATGATTTTAAATTTATTTCAACATGGCTATTAGTAAGTATTGGGATTAATATTATTATGTGGAACTTTTCTTTTTACTCAACTGTCTATAAAACAGTTCATATATATATTATACAAAATTTGATATTTTATTTAATGGTCAAAATGAAATTTTATAATTACAAATTAATTAAAAAGGCCAAAGTTTAAGTAAAAATGAATAGCGGTCATTATTGCAATTTGCGGCACTAACGCGGCACCAAGATAATTTTGGTTTTTATGATTTTGTCTAAAACTATTGATTTTTATGGTCGGGGCAGAGAGATTTGAACTCCCGACCCTCTGGTCCCAAACCAGATGCGCTACCAGACTGCGCTATGCCCCGAACTTGAGTAGATAACATTCTAAAAGCATTTATATATGTGCTAACACTAAATTTCAAGTAGAATTTATCATTAAGTGCTGTTAATTTAGAAAAAATCAAGTATTTTTAAATTGAGATAATATAACTTGTAGGTATTTATTTATGTCTAGTAATGAAAGAAAACGTAATTTACTTAGTATAGAAGATTTATCAAGTCAGGATGTTAAGACTATCTTCAATTTTGCAACAGAATTTGCACGTAATATGCATGCCCACTTCTCTAATCTATTCCAAGGCAAAGTCGTCTTAAATGTATTTTTTGAAAATTCTACCCGTACTTTAACTTCCTTTGAAATTGCTGCAAAACGCTTAGGTGCACATGTAGTAAATATACAAATCGCACATTCTTCCATTAATAAAGGTGAAACTCTTAAAGATACTATGTTAACTTTAAATGCAATGGAACCAAATTTTTGTATTATTAGACATAACGAAAGTAGCTCCGTAAAATTACTAGCGCAATATATGTCTTGTTCAGTAATTAATGCTGGTGATGGAAGCCACGAACACCCAACACAAGCTTTGCTCGACGCTTTTACTATCAACCAAAAACTGGGTAATTTTTCAGATTTAAGAATTGCAATATGTGGAGACATTTTACATAGTAGAGTTGCCAGATCTAACTTAATTTTATTCACTAAATTAGGTGCCCATGTCAATCTTATTGCCCCATCCACTTTATTACCATCAATCAATATGCAAAATGTTAGTACATATACTAATATGAAAGAAGGTATGAAAGGCTGCGACGTAGTAATGATGTTACGTATACAACAAGAGCGTATGCATCATTCTTTTATTCCTTCATCTAGTGAATTTTTTAAATTTTATGGACTAAATAGCGAAAAATTATCCTATGCTAAGAAAGGAGCTATGGTAATGCATCCTGGACCAATTAATCGTGGTGTAGAAATTGAAAGTAACATAGCTGACAATGTTGAGAATAGCTTAATACTTGAGCAAGTTAAAAACGGTGTATTCATAAGGCAAGCAGTTTTTCAATTCCTTAATCAATAAAACATCTACACGATTCACATATATACTCCCTTATGTTTTTTCGTCACACTTTAAATTACCTTTTTAAATTATACGCTTTAACACTTTCATGATTATTTTAATATTATTTACTAGATGTTATATTTAACATTTTAATATATCAACTGGAAGGATATAAATAATGGCAATATTTTTTACTCAAAAAAAAGCTATAAGTTATAATGGTATTAATCCTGCTACAGGAGAAATCAAAACCTTTAATACAAAACAAGAGATCTACGATCAAAAGCTTTTTTATTTAAATCATAATGATATAAATGCAATAGAAATAAATGGGAAAATATTTGAAGCTAAACTAATAAATACTGGATTTACATACCTTGGTGATAATGTGATATATGATATATCCCCAACTTCCGATGGGGCAGGATATACCTGCTTAAGACCCAAAGAAAAATCATCACCATTTTTTAAAACTACTTTAGAAGCTGCTTTACCTTTCAATTTAAACAATTATGCTGCTTCTATCCTAACACATTTGAAAGGAATATATAAACTGATAGTTAAAATTGATAATAAATTCTACGAAGGACCAGAATTTTTAAATGATAAACCTTTTCTTAGTGGTAATGATGAACCAGTAAAATATTGCGGAGGTTACATCGAACTTCCAGATGAGGTTACATTTGCGGGTACTAGCAATTTTCACCCTGCAGAATAATTAATGATAAAGTGAATTAATTGACTATTACATCTACTTTCAAAGTAAGTTAATTCACTTTTATTAATATTTATAATAAGGACTATTAACAAAGGAAGAATAAAAATGACAGTATTTTTTGTTAAAAAAGCTATAACAAGTTATAATGGCTTTCATCCTGATACTAAAGAAATTAAAATTTTTTCTACTAAAGCAGAACTAAAAAAAGAAGGATTTACTTACATAACTTCTAATTATTTAGACGTTATAGAAATAAATAATCAAAATTTTAAATCGAAACTTCAAAATATCGGATATGCTTATCTAAATGATGACCTTATACTTGATCTATCACCAAGCTGTGATGGCTTAGGACGTATGTGTATAAGGCCAGGACACGATTCAAGTATTTTTAAAGATCCCTTAGGATATGGGATTGTAAATAAAATTAATGTAACTCCTTCAATATCAGATAACCTAACTGAGATATTACAGCGTCAAGTGACTATTAATAATGAACACTATTATGGTAAACAATTTTTAAATTATGACCATGATTCTATAAATAATTGTGGTAATTACATTGATATTCCTGATAACGCTGTCTTACTACTTGCGGAGAAGTGCTCTTATCATACAGAATAAATTTATTATAAAACATCATAATTAATCTCGTGATAATACAGCTACAATTTCTAAGTGATTACTCCAATAAAATTGATCAATTGCTAAAGAATTAGTCAAAGTGAAGCCTGCATTTTTAAGTATTTTAAGATCACGACTTAAAGTTTTAGGATTGCAAGATACCATAATAACTCTATTTATATTACTTTTGCCAATCTCATGCACTTGTGGTTCTGCTCCATTTCGAGGAGGGTTGATAACAGATAATTGATATTTATTGAGTTCATTCACAAGTAAAGGATATATATATAAATCCCTAAGCTCGGTAGTAATTCTATTTTCTTTACCTCTAGAAGCAGCTTTTATAGCATCTATACTACTGTTATTACCTTCTACAGCATGTACCTTAGCATATTCAATCATAACAAAACTATATGTTCCACATCCAGCATATAAATCGATAATATTTACATAATTTTTACTATGTGCAACAATAAATTCTTGAATTAATTTCTCGCTTTGTACTGTTGCTTGCAAAAAACTATCCGGAGCTACCATAACATATGTATTAGCAATTTTAATTTGAGGAGTTTTTCTAATAATAATTGGAGATATATTATGATTATTTTGCCATGATATTCTAGATATATCATATTTATAGGCAAATTGGACTAGTTCTTCCTGTATCTTTAAATTAGAAAAATTAGTAGCTTTGATTAATATATCTAACCCATTATCTACAAGAGTAATTGCAAATTCATAACTCCCTGTGTCAAATTCTATTAATAATAGTTTTAGACCACCTATAATCTTGACAATATCATCATGCAATATAGGGCATTCTTTAATATCTACAATATTATGGCTCTTATTTTGATAATAGCCTAATTTAACTCCATTTTTAGATTTAATAGCTTTAATTTGTGCTCTACGTCTTGCAGAAGGACCTACAATAATAGGATTTGATATTTTGAAATCCGCAAAGCCAGCCTGCTCTATTGCATTCTTAAATATATTATATTTATACTCTAAATATGCATGATCATCCAAATGTTGTAAACTGCATCCACCGCATTGCCCATAATGTATACATTTATTCTCTAATGTATTTACCAATATAATTACCACCTATTTTTAAATATATATTCAAAGTTTTATACACTTTTATTAATAATTTTCAATATATCTTATGGTGCCTGCAGCTAATTATGGTTGATAAATATTGCTTCTATTAAAACTTTCTAAAACTTAAATGATATACCCACTAATATATTAGAAGTATATAAATTACCTCTTATTAAAGACACAGGTGATTCTACAGGACCAACTGCAATTACATCATACTTTTTGCCCGTTTTAATCTTGCCTAAACTTCTAAATTTATAGCTAAGATTTATATCTATATTATCTGTAACTGGAACCAATATTCCAGTACCAACTTGCCAAGCAAAATTAGAGGTTTTCTGACCACGAATAATAACCCTCTCTGTTGAAGATAATTTTGTAGCTTTAATTTTATTTTGAGAATACCCTACTCCAGCTAGAACATATGGAACAATTTCTGGAATATAATCTCTAAATTGATAACTAGCATTAATAAAAACACTCTGTGTTTCCAATTTAGTTTTATAGGTACCTGATAGCGGTAGAAAACCTTCACCTAGATTTATTGTTGCAGTGTTATTAAATTTATGATTTGATGCAGCCGCTACCTCTAGTTCAATGAAAATATTATCGTATAGTTTTTTACCAAAAATCGCACCATAGTTAGCGGTATTTTTAAAACGTTCTTTAGTAATTTCAGGCTCATATATTACCCTGTCTAACAGCTCAAATTTCACTTTGTTAGTTTGCATAGAAATACCTATTTGAGGTAAAACATAATAATCTTGAGTTGCTAATACTAAATTAGGTAAAAGGGTTAGCAAAGCTGATATTGTTAGTTGTGTAGATCTTTTCATGGATAAGTACCTTTAAGCTTGAATGTATAATAAAAAATAATTTCAAACCTTACCGTTTTTATAGAAGTAAAACTAAAATATAAGATTTTACAGCAAGATATTTTTATTTAATTTTTTTTAACATATAGCCTTGGACCTTTTTATGCAACTGAAATATTATAATTTGTAATATATTACTATGTCCCTCACCACATTAATACCATAAGAACTATTAAGGCAATTTAAAATATAATTGATGAACATACTGTAGTATGTGGCAAAGGCCAAGTTTCTGAAGCGCAACAATGGAGAAATTAATATAACTAACTGGTATCAACAAACTTCCTCTATACATAATATTAGAAGCTTGTTGTAACCATTAATGAGAAATTATTATAAACTCCATTTATGTATAAATGCCATCCATCCACTATTTGCATCAGCACCAACTATATTAATAGTATTTTCATCTGTAACAGAATTATTACCATTATTAGGGGTATTTTCTGATGATAGGTTATAATCAGGTACAGTTGGCGTTTCTATTACTACAAAAGTTTCGATAGCTTTCTTTTCATGTGATAAATGAATATCTGGAAACCCTTCTAGTAATTGTTTTATGATTGGGGAATCTACATTTCCAGTTGTTGTAGTTTTTATAACTGTATGAGATTGTGGTATAATTTGTATATTTTCACGTATTGCTTGTTTTAATTTTCCTGTTCTTGCCATTTTTCTTCCTTAAATATTATTTTGTTAATGTTATTAACTTTTATTAATATATTAAATTATTCCTTAATACAAGATAATATTTTATAGTTTTATTAATATTACAAAATTGTTAATATTAATGTATAAAATTTAATTAGAGTAATATATATAAAATAATATTAGAGATCTAGCTATAGAACTTTATATAATTGTTGAAAATATGTAAGAAATTATTTGGAATAAGTAATATTTGATAACTTTATTCTAATAAACATTATATTCCATTTGCTGACTTGATTCTCTTTCTCTCTAAACCATAATTAGCTACAAAACTATGATTAAAGATTTCTTTTTGATAAATGATAGATCTAAGATAGTTTCCATAATCGTTTTTGCCATAACGATTAGCCAGTTCTAATAACTGCTCTTGATTTATATAACCTTTATTATATGCTATTTCTTCAATACACGCTATTTTTAAACCTTGTCTTACTTGGAGAGTTTGAATAAAGTTTGATGCCTGTAATAAAGAATCAAATGTCCCTGTATCAAGCCAAGCAATACCTCTTCCTAGAAACTCCACTTTCAAATTACCTTTTGCTAAATAAATATTGTTAACATCAGTAATTTCTAATTCTCCTCGCGCGGAAGCCTGCAATGATTTTGCAATTTCTACTACCTGAGAATCATAAAAATATATACCTGTAACTGCCCAAGACGAAATTGGATTCATAGGTTTTTCTATTATTGATACAGGTTTATAGCTACTATCTAATTCTACTACCCCATAACGCTCAGGATCATTAACATAATAAGCAAAAACACACCCTCCTTTGACTAAAGATGTAGCTTTACTCAGCTTATTATATAACTCATGCCCATAAAAAATATTGTCTCCAAGTATTAGACATACTGGCTCATTTCCTATAAATTCTTCACCTATAATAAAACTTTGCGCAATACCTTCCGGCTTTTCCTGTGGTAAATATGATAAATTTATTCCTAATTTTTGTCCATTTCCTAAGAGATTCTTTAATAATGGCAAATCACTAGGCGTACTTATAATAAGTATATCCCTAATATTAGCTAACATTAACGACGATAAAGGATAGTAAATCATAGGTTTATCATAAATTGGTAAAATCTGCTTACTAACAGATTGAGTAAGAGGTGATAATCTTGTCCCACTACCTCCAGCTAAAATTATACCTTTCATATAGCATTTACCCTCAATTAAGCCAGCGCAAGCAAAGAGAAACAATGTCGCAAGTCCAAATTTTTTATTATATAAGCGTAAAGCTGTAATAAAATACAGCTCTACTTTTAACCAACCTCTTCATTTAGTTTGTACAATAATTAAGTAAAAAGTTTATTAATAAAAATAGATTCGGTAAAATAATATTAAAATTATATTATTTTTCATTTGAAATGATACTCCAAGAGTATGAGTAGAGTAAATTGTTGTATAGTAAAAACAGTTTAAGTTCGATACAAGGGATGAGGCGCGAAGCGTAGAAATGCTATTATAGGCAACGAACAACAAAGTAATATTTAAATTGCCACAGCTATAACCGCTTCCCGAATTCAAATCAATTTACTATATCTGTTAAGGAAGCTGAAAAAACTATAGTGAGCCAGATAGCACATTACTTTCGTAGATAGAAGGAATTCCAGAAATACGAAACCTTATTGTTTAAATCAAATTAATATCCCGTTGGTAAGTTTTACTATTCTATCTGCTTTTGACGCAAGAGCCATATTGTGAGTTACAATTAATGAAACAACTTTATGTGTTTTTAGAAACTGAATTAAAGTGTTACTTACCTGCTCAGAAGTATCAGGATCAAGATTACCAGTAGGTTCATCTGCAAGAAATACAGATGGATTATTGGATAACGCTCTTGCAATTGCTACTCTTTGTTGTTCACCACCAGATAACTCATTTGGATAATGTTTACATCTATGCTTTAACCCTACAGAACATAATAAATGCATTGCATATTCTTCAGCTTCCTTCTTTCTTTTATTTTGTATTAGCTGAGGAATCATCACATTTTCTATTGCAGAAAATTCATGTAATAAATGATGAGCCTGATACACAAAACCTATCAAACTTCTTCTCATTAAGGTACGCTCATAATCATTAGTTAATATTAAACGCTTGCCATTGATTATAATATCACCTTTATTTGGCATATCTAAAAGACCTGCAATTTGTAGTAAAGTCGATTTGCCAGAACCAGATGGACCAACTAAAGCAACAATTTCACCCTGCATTATAGTTAGGTTTATACCTTTTAAAATTTCTAAAGTATGATTACCTTGAGTAAAGGATTTATAAATATTATTTAATATGTAAACATCATTCATAACGTAAGCTTTCAGCAGGATTAGTTTTTGCTGCTCTCCAAGCAGGATAAATAGTTGCCAAAAATGATAATAATAATGCTAGCAATATTACTTTAATAATATCACCGTTTTGTACATCACATGGCAAAGAGGATAAATAATATATTACTGGATCAAAAATTGTAGTACCAGTTAGCTTTTCCAATAAGGCTTTAATCGTATTAATATTCAGTGCAAAACTTAATCCCAAAATTGTTCCAGCAATTGTTCCAGCAATCCCAATGGTAGAACCACATATTAAAAATATACGCAATATACCAGAACGACTCATACCCATAGTACGTAATATTGCAATAGCTTTATTTTTCTCCTTAACTAACATTATCAAACTAGAAATAATATTAAAAGCAGCAACAAGAATGATTAGAGCTAAAATTAAAAACATCACTACTCTTTCAGTTTTTAATACCTGGAAAAAGCTAGCATTAATAACTTGCCAATTACTTACACTATATTCCGAACCCAAAATTGTAGATACTTTATCAGACATTTCTAAAGCCTGATTAGGGTCGGCAATCATTACCTCTATAGTATTAACCATACTAGGCATGCGGAAAAGAAGTTGTGCCTGCTCCAGAGACATAAAAAGATTAGAATTATCGTAAAGATACATATCGGTTTTAAATAAAGCTGCTACTTTATAAACTTTACTTCTAGGTATCATCCCTATGATAGTATTTGTTGCTTGAGGCGAAATAATAGTCACTAAATCACCCACACCTATATGTAAAGATGCCGCGAGTTCATTACCTAAGATTACACTATTACTATCTAAATATTCTATATTTCCAGCAATAATATTATTCGCAACTATTGCCTTATTTTTTAAATCATCTATCTTAATTCCTTTGACATACGCTCCTGCTGCAAATCCTCCACTTGCGGCCATAACTTGTGCTTCAATTAGTGGAGTTACTAAAATTACTTCATCATCTTTTGCAATTTGATTAATCAATGATTCAAAATTCCCAATAAACCCTTTACGTTTATATATATTGATATCACCGTTAAAACCTGTCATTTTATTACTAATTTCTGTATGGAATCCATTCATTACTGACATTACCACTATTAATGCCGCAACTCCAAGCATCACACCTAAAAATGAAAACCATGTAATAACAGAAATCATCATAGTTTTTTTTCTTGCTCTTAAATAACGAAATGCTATCAACAGCTCTAACTTAGAAATCATATATTATCCAAACATGTTATAATAATATTAACAACAGCAATACACTTATATACCTAATATTTATCTCTTTACACATATTTATTAAATCATTCAATATATATTATCCATATCTATTACATATTCTAGATATTGCCTACACAAATATATTTTATGTTTTGAAATTCTTTGATTCCCATATATGATCCTTCACGGCCAAATCCTGATTGCTTAATTCCTCCAAAAGGAGCCACTTCGTTAGAAATGGAAGTATTATTAATACCCACCATGCCATATTCTAAATTTTCAGTAATACGATACATACGAGAAATATCATTAGTATAAACATAAGCTGCTAAACCATAAATAGTATTATTAGCTCTTTTCACTACTTCTTCTTCAGAATTAAAACTATATAACACTGTGATAGGGCCAAAAATTTCTTCAACAAAACATTCCATCTCATCACTAGCATTCACAACTATAGTAGGCTCAAAAAAGTAGCCATGCCCCCGAATACGATTACCACCTAATACCACCTTACCACCTTTATTTATAGCATCGCCTAAAAGCCTTTCTACTTTTGATACAGCCTGGGCTGAAATAAGCGGACCCAATTTTACACCTTTCTCAAAGCCATTCCCTACTTTTAAGCTCTTTACATGCTCAACTAATAAGGCCAGTAACTTATCATATATTTTAGCATGCACAAACACACGATTAATACAGATACAAGTTTGACCATTAGCTCTATATTTTGAAGCAATAATGCCTTGAGCTGCTAATTTAAGATCAGCATCATCAAATACAATACAGGGCGCGTTACCACCTAGCTCCATTGACATACGTTTAATTGTAGAGGCACATTGACTAATCAATAACCTACCTATTTCTGTAGAACCAGTAAAGCTTAATTTACGAATTTTAGGATTAGTAGTTAATTCTGCTCCTATAGACTGAGGATGACCTGTAACAATATTAATTACCCCTTTTGGTATACCAGCTTCTTCTGCAAGCACAGCAAGCGCAAGTGCAGAAAAAGGGGTTTCCTCAGAAGGTTTCAAAATTATTGTACAGCCCGCAGCGAGTGCTGGAGCTACCTTTCTAGTAACCATACTAGATGGGAAATTCCAAGGCGTAATAGCAGCTACTACCCCTATTGGCTCTGTAGTTACCATAATTCTTTGCTTACTATTTGGAGCTGGAATAGTATCTCCATAAGTTCTTTTAGCTTCCTCAGCAAACCATTCTATAAAATTTGCTGCATATTCTATTTCCTGAATAGCTTCCTCTAGAGGCTTCCCCTGTTCAGCAGTCATTATCTTAGATAAATCATCTTTATGTATAATCACTAATTCATACCATTTACGTAAAATTTTTGCTCTTTCTTTAGCAGTATATTTTTTCCACTCCCTAAATGCTTCATGTGCCGCATTAATAGCAATTAATACATCATTATTATCCATACTCGGTACTATACCTATAATTTCACCACTTGCAGGATTAATCACAGGGACAGTCTCATTACTCATTGCAGAAACCCATTCACCGTTAATATAGGCTTTTTCCTTAAACAGGACTTTATAATTTAAAGAATTTAAAAAAGACATATAATTACCATCTAAAGCTAGTTTAATAAGTTATTCATATGACTCCAATTATATAAATAATTAAATTTATTATTTTTTCTTAATTAAGCACATAATAACGTTTGCAATCTTTATATAATAATCTAAAATACCTCCATTATATTAAAAAAATATTTATAAAATTATGCAACATTTAGCCCCTTTACCTACTTTTTTAGATTTTAATAATTGTTTAATAAAGATTGATTTAATATTAAAAGCATTTCACTATTATCATCTCACTCATCCAAAAAACAATCCACATGTAGAATGTTATTTAGAAAAATTTTCTTTACAAAACTCAATATGTAAAAATATTCTGCACCTTTTTAAAAATAAACCTGGAAATACCTTGACCGAAGATATGCTGATAAAAAATATAATATATGCTCATTCTAACAAATGGAAGATATATCTTGAAGATTATAGCTCATTTCAAGAAAAAGAGGAAAATGTAAGTTGTGTAGGAGAATCTAGCGATGAATATATAGACTATATACCATATTAACGCTATATGACAATAGGAAGCTTGCCATTAAAGAGCTAAGCTTCCTTAGAGTAATAAACTCTATATTATTATTTTTTACCAATTTTTGGTGTAACCCCTTTATTAATAGATATCTGCCTAGGTTTAACTTCTTCAGGAATTTCACGTATTAGTTCGATGGTTAATAATCCATCAACCATATTAGCATTTTCAACTCGCATATAATCTACTAGACTAAATTTTCTTTCAAATGCCCTAGTTGCAATACCTTTATATAAATAGGTGGTATCTTCCTGATTGTCACTACTTACATTACCTGAGACTGTAAGCAGGTTTTTCTGTACTGTAACATTAACGTCTTCTGGCTTAAATCCAGCAAGAGCCATAGTAATAAAATATTTATTATCATCAATTTTACCTATATTATAAGGAGGATAACCGTTACTGGTATCTTCCTTTAAACTTGTTTCTAAAAGATTATGTAAACGATCAAAACCTATGGATGAACGAAATAATGGTGAAAGATCAAAATTACGCATAATACCCTCTTAAGCAATATTAGTTAATAACTTATCCTATTTTACTAGGAAAATAAATCTAGAAAGAACCTAAAAGCATCCTTTCTTATAATAGATATAGGTATAGGGAGAAAATATTTCAAGATATTACTACTAAAATTTTATCATAATATTATATATAGGGAATTAATTTGAATTAAAGATAGGTTCAAATAGAGCAAGTGATAAAAAATTTAGTACATAAATTACAAAACTATAAATAGCTAAAATTACCTAACTAATATAATTATTGACAATTAACCCCAATATAAGTTACCTATATTTTTTGCTTTGTATAAATATTATTTTATGAATAAACCTTTCATTATTGCTATAGATGGCTTAGCGGCATCAGGTAAAGGTACTTTGGCTAAGCTTTTAGCCCAAGAACTAAACTTCCATTTTTTGCCTACTGGTAATATTTACCGCCTGATTGGCAAGCTTTTAATTAATTCCAAGACAGAGTTAAATGATATAAGCAGTATAATAAAAATTGCTCATACTCCTATAAAACTTTATGATTTACTTGATTATTCTTTAAACAATGAAAAAATTGCTAAAGTTGCTTCGAGAATTGCTACTATTCCAGAAGTACGAGAAATACTTACAAAATTTCAGCAAGAGTTTGCTGCGAATAATTATCCTGGAGTTGTCCTAGAAGGCAGAGATATTGGCACGGTTGTGTGTCCTAATGCCAATATAAAATTTTTCATTACAGCTAACTTAGAAGTACGTGCTAGGCGTAGATATCAAGAGTTACATAAAAATGAACCTAATCTTTTATATAGTGATATAATAAAAAATATGCAAGACCGTGATGAACGCGATAAGAATAGGGCTATTTCTCCCCTAATACCAGCACCAGACGCCATTATTATAGATAACAGTAATTTATCTATTGAGAATTCCTTAAAATATATATTGTCTTTTATACCACAAACTGTTAAATATACAAATATTTAATCATCTAATAATATTTACAATATTATTAGATATTTTGTTTAACCTTAAGAATAAATGGTACTATACCATTTGATATTTAATACTAGGGAAGTTTTTTATGGCAAATCACCACCGCAACGTTATAGGTAATGTTAACCTAGAGCAAGCAATTGCAGGATACTCAACTAAAGAAAGTTTTGAAGAACTTTTTAGCGCTTCTTTAAAAAATGAAAAAAAAGAAGGCACAGTAGTAAAAGGAGAAATTATATCTATTGAAAATGATTTAGTTACTATAGATATAGGCTTAAAAGCAGAAGGTCATATACCTATAAAAGAATTTACTTTAGCAGGTGAAGAAGATGATATTAAGGTAGGTGATGTAGTAGAAGTATTTTTAGAAAAATTAGAAAATCGTAGTGGTAAAACCATTATCAGTAGAGAAAAAGCTATTAGAGAAAAAGCATGGGCTGACCTAGAAAAAGCTTTAGATAAATCAGCAAGAGTAGAAGGTACTATTTCTGGTAAAGTCAAAGGAGGCTTTACTGTTGATATTAGCGGCGTACTAGCTTTCTTGCCAGGAAGCCAGGTAGACATTAGGCCAATTAAAGATATTTCTCATATGATGGGAGTTTTACAGTCTTTTCAAGTATTAAAAGTAGACAGAAAACAAGGTAATATAGTTGTATCACGTAGAGCTATTCTTGAAGAATCTAGATTAGAAGCTCGTAATGAACTTTTATCTAATATTAATGAAGGACAAGTATTAGAAGGTGTAGTCAAAAATATTACTGATTATGGTGCATTCATTGATTTAGGTAGTGTAGATGGTTTATTACATATTACTGATATTTCATGGAATCGTATTAGCCATCCTTCAGAAGTTTTAACTCATGGACAAGTTGTAAAAGTTCAAGTTATAAAATATAATCATGATACTAAACGTATTTCATTAGGCATGAAGCAGTTAGAAGGTAACCCTTGGCAAAATATAGAATCAAAATATCCAAAAGGCACAAAATCTTCAGGTAAAATTACCAATATTACTGATTATGGTGTGTTTGTAGAATTAGAAACTGGTATTGAAGGTTTAGTACATATATCTGAAATGAGCTGGTCTAAAAATAATGTTAACCCTAGAAAGATATATAGTGTAGGGCAGGAAATAGAATTTATTGTTTTAGATGTAGATATCAATAAACATAGAATTAGTCTTGGTATTAAGCAGTGTAGCAATAATCCGTGGGCTGATTTCGCAAACAATCATCCTGTAAATTCAATAGTTGAGGGTGAAGTAAAAAATATTGTAGACTTTGGTTTATTTATAGGATTTGACAACGACATCGATGGTTTAGTTTATATATCAGATTTATCATGGGATGAAGACAATGCTGATGAACTAAACAAATACCAAAAAGGTGATAAAGTATCAGCTGTAGTACTTGCAGTAGATCCTGATAAAGAACGTATTAGTTTAGGTATTAAACAATTAACAGCAAATCAATTTGCAGATAACCTTAAAGATATACAAAAAGGTGATATTATAACTTGTACCGTAACTAATATTCACGATGATGGTATAGATGTAACATTTAACGATGGAGTTACAAGCTTTATTAAAAAGTCTGATCTTGCAAGTGAAAAAGTTGAGCAACGCGTTGACCGTTTTGCAGTAGGTGATAGGGTTGATGCAAAAGTTGTATCGGTAGATAAAACAAACTGTAAAGTAAATTTATCTATAAAATCATTAGAAATCGAGGAACAAAAAAGAGCAATAGCTGAATATGGTTCAACAGATAGCGGAGCCAGCTTAGGCGATATATTAGGTGCTGCATTAAATAAAGCAGCAACTGAAGATAAAAAAGACAGCTAAAACTTAATCTATTTAAAAACATGTGGATATTAATTCCACATGTTTTTAGTATTTTATCTCACCTATTTAAAATATATTGTTTTTATAATCGACTATAGCAAAGACAATTTAAAAATAATACGAATCGTGAGGCGTGACGTAGAAATGCTACGTGATCAACGAACAACAAAGTAATATTTAAATTGCCGTAGCTATAGTAAAAACAGTTTAAGTTTGATACTAAGTGTATGAGAAGCAAGCCTACTAATTGCTTATACTACCGGACAAAAAAGTAAAGTAATGAGCAAGAAATGATGCAATAATAAAAAAAAGGAATATACCTTGGTCATACCCGTGAAAACGGGTATCTATAGCTTTTGAATTTGTAATAGGGACGTCGTCACTCTGTTAGCTTATGTATAGTAAAAAGCTTGGATTTTAATGCTAATATTATATAAATAAATTAATTAATAAATTTTTAATTTATATTTAGTACGATTAATTTTACTGAAAATATATCAAGTAAAATAAATTATGAAAGTTAATTATATAATAATTGCAGTCGCTGTTGTTGGGCTTTTTTGGACAGTCAGTATAGTAAATAAATTACCTACTCTTGATGAAAACGTTAATGCAGCCATATCTCAAATAGATAATGAATTGAAAAGACGTAATGATTTAATTCCCAATTTATTATCAGTGGTTAAAGGGTACGCAGTTCATGAAGAAGAAGTTTTTACTGAGGTTACTAATGCAAGAGCTAAAGCCATGCAAATTTCTTTCACCCCAGAATTGCTGAATGATCCTATAAAATTAAAAAAGTTTGAAGAAGCTCAAGCCCAATTAAGTTTTGGATTATCAAAATTAATGAACATCACTGAAAATTATCCAGATTTAAAATCAAATCAAAATTTTTTATCACTACAATCACAATTAGAGGGAACAGAAAATCGTATAGCAATAGCACGTAGAGATTATATTTTAACTATAAAAAACTATAATATAGCATTACGTACTTTTCCTAGCTCAATATTAGCAAAATTGATTTACCCTGATTTCAAACCTATAGTAAATTAAGTTGATAAAGACATGATATATGATATATTAAAAAGCTCATAAACCCAAAACAGTAGAAGCAATGGCATATTCCTTAGATTTACGTAAAAAAGTAATTCACTATGTTAATAAAGGTTATACCAGAGAAGAAGCTGCAAGAATTTTTGGCATAGGTGAAAGAACAATTTATAGATGGTTATCGAGATCGAAATCCGGGAATTTAGCAGCCACACGAGCAGCTAAGCCATGGAAGAAGCTTGATCCAATCAAATTATTAAACGAGGTGTCTAAAAACAGCAATTGGCTATTATCTGATTTTGCAAAGGTTTTTAATGTGTCTACAGCTGCTATCTGTTTGGCATTCAAGACTTTGGGGATCACACGAAAAAAAAGACCACACTCTATCGTGAACGGGATGAAGCAAAACGGCAATTATTTTTGGCAGCTATCGCAAACTATAAAGCGGAAGATATAGTTTATATTGATGAGAGTGGAATTGATAGCTATTTGTACTATTCTTGGGGATACAGTCTCAGAGGAAGTAAAGTTTATGGTGATATCTCAGGTAAAAAACATGATTGAGAAAGCTTTATTGCAGGTAAGGTTGGGAAGAAAATTATTGCGCCAATGTGTTTCAAGGGCACATGTAATACAGAAGTTTTTAACGAGTGGGTTAGTCAGTGTTTGGTGCCCGAACTAAGATTTGGTCAAGTTGTAATACTTGATAATGCAACGTTCCATAAGTCAGCTAGAACTAGGAATTTAATAGAAGATATAGGCTGTAAACTTTTATTCTTACCACCTTACTCTCCTGATCTCAACCCAATTGAAAAATATTGGGCTCATTTAAAAGCTAAAATCAAACCTATCATTACTAATTTTAATAACCTTAGCGATGCTATTGATTATGGCTTCTCTATGCCATTCTCAACTTAATTGACTATAAAGGTTCTGCTTGAAAACTATTTTTTATGTATTTTAAATAAATATGATCATCTTTGAGATAAATGCCAATTTGATCATCCGCAAGATTTAATTTCTTGGGCTGCATGTAACCAACAACTATTTCTTTACCAGTGGGCGAAGTTAATTTTCTGATTAAATCCAAATATTTATCAAATAATTCATCTTCCATTAGCATTTCTGGAACCTTGCAATGCATCGCAATATCCATAGCTATCAGCTCTTGTGAATCACGTTTATTCCGTAGTACAGCTATATCATCACCTGTTTCAAGATTAGCTATAACTTGCGCCGAACCTGCCTCACCCTTACGTGCTACGCGCCCAAAAGCCTGATCTTCAATACGTATACTTGATGGTAAATACGATAAAATAACATGTAAACCACCATGCTCAAGCACTTCTTTGCTCAGTTTTAGGTCCGTGCCTCTACCACCTAAATTGGTGGCGACAATTATAGTCAATTAAGTTGAGAATGGCATAGAGAAGCCATAATCAATAGCATCGCTAAGGTTATTAAAATTAGTAATGATAGGTTTGATTTTAGCTTTTAAATGAGCCCAATATTTTTCAATTGGGTTGAGATCAGGAGAGTAAGGTGGTAAGAATAAAAGTTTACAGCCTATATCTTCTATTAAATTCCTAGTTCTAGCTGACTTATGGAACGTTGCATTATCAAGTATTACAACTTGACCAAATCTTAGTTCGGGCACCAAACACTGACTAACCCACTCGTTAAAAACTTCTGTATTACATGTGCCCTTGAAACACATTGGCGCAATAATTTTCTTCCCAACCTTACCTGCAATAAAGCTTTCTCGATCATGTTTTTTACCTGAGATATCACCATAAACTTTACTTCCTCTGAGACTGTATCCCCAAGAATAGTACAAATAGCTATCAATTCCACTCTCATCAATATAAACTATATCTTCCGCTTTATAGTTTGCGATAGCTGCCAAAAATAATTGCCGTTTTGCTTCATCCCGTTCACGATAGAGTGTGGTCTTTTTTTTCGTGTGATCCCCAAAGTCTTGAATGCCAAACAGATAGCAGCTGTAGACACATTAAAAACCTTTGCAAAATCAGATAATAGCCAATTGCTGTTTTTAGACACCTCGTTTAATAATTTGATTGGATCAAGCTTCTTCCATGGCTTAGCTGCTCGTGTGGCTGCTAAATTCCCGGATTTCGATCTCGATAACCATCTATAAATTGTTCTTTCACCTATGCCAAAAATTCTTGCAGCTTCTTCTCTGGTATAACCTTTATTAACATAGTGAATTACTTTTTTACGTAAATCTAAGGAATATGCCATTGCTTCTACTGTTTTGGGTTTATGAGCTTTTTAATATATCATATATCATGTCTTTATCAACTTAATTTACTATATATCATATGACCTATTTGCGACTTAAAAATAATAGAAGGTTATGGTAAATTCTAATTAGAATTTACCATAGTAGAATACGTTTTGGTCATTGGTAAGGATATAGGATCCAATTTACTGGTAACAAAAAGAAAGTTGTAACAACATTGATTGAATGTAAATTTAGGGTAGTTCTTCTCATAAAAAATAATAGCAAGCATTCTAGAGGAATCATGAAAAGGATAAGTGATAAATTTTATAAATTGCCTCAAAAAATGTGTAAAATAATAACTTTTAATCAGGGTAGTGAATTTGCTGATTATAAATATTTAGAAAGTAAAATGCATTGCCAAGCCTATTATTGTGAAACACATTCGTCTTGGCAGAAAGGTATCAACGAAAATATGAATGGGCGGCTAAGAAGATATTTGCCAAGCGCTACTATTATCGACCACATAACTCAACAAGATCTTGATTTATTGGCTAATAAAATTAAGCTCTGCACAAGAAAATGTTTAGGGTATAAAATGTCTGAAGAAGTGTTTATACAGCAGTATAAAAGTGATGGTAGAATTATTTGGGCTGAATTTGATGCTATTGACGAATAAGTTGCGAAGGACTTGACCTATTCTTTCTTTATCTACCACGATAAAGGCGTCTTTTAAAGGAGTGAAATTAACTTGCAGCTGCTTGCCATTAATTGTAATATTTCAATAGAAGTGAGACAAATTATTTTGCCATTTTAAGACTCTAGGTGTACATCTAGGTTGTGTGCACTTAATATTTATCTCATCCATATAATCAAGGAAGCAAAAGCCAAGAATCCCATAAAAGAAGTAGCTTTCTTATCAAATCTTGCAAAAATTCTTCTAAAATGCTTTATTTTGCCAAAAAAACATTCTATTAAATGTCTTTCTTTGTATAAATCTTTGTCAAAATCTCGTAAAATCTTACGATTACGTCTTGGTAGAATAATAGCTTCACATTCCTGGTTTTCAATCTGTTCCAGTAATCTATTACTATCATAGGCCTTATCTGCTATAATATTACTGCCTTTAAATCCAGCTATCAACTCAGATGCTTGAGTGATATCATTCCTCTGTCCCCCAGTTAATCTGAATCTTAGAGCTTGTCCTAATCCATCGACTACTGCATGAATTTTAGTGGTAAAACCACCTTTGCTCCTGCCCAAACACTCTGCTTCTGCTGAATCTTTTTTATAACCAGCAGAACAAGGATGTGCTCGTATAATAGTAGAATCAATCATTATATTTTCTCCATCATAATCTCTGGTAAAATGGCTTAAAATATTGCTCCACAGATCTTTGGTACACCATGATTCATACCTCTTATGAATACTACGCCATTTGCCGTAATAACCTGGAAGTTCTCTCCATTGAGCACCTGTACGCATAATAAAATATACTGATTCTACAAATTTTCTGGTTACAAATTGATTTTTTATTCTGATGCCTTTGATAGTTTTTAAAGTTTGATAAATTGCTTTCCAATCTGATTTTTTTATGTAATAATTGCGCATGGTAATTCTCCTGTTTTGACAACGGAGATATTACCACCTATCCTTTATTTTTCAACCATCTTATACAGCTTTTTTTTTATTTAGGTGCACATGGCCTAGGTGTACGGTTTCAGTAGTTGATGGTTAGGATTAATTCTAAAATTATTAGCATTTTGTGTGTAACAAGTCAAGATCATTTCAAAAGGCGTTTTTCTAGCAATAGAAGAAAGCCTTTTAGCATAATTATAAGCCATAACAAAAGCTTGTAGATGACTATCTAACTCTTCTCTACTAGTATAATGATACTTCTTAGTAGTAGCTTCTTTTATAGTCCTATTCATTCTTTCTACTTGACCATTGGTACTTGGACTATAAGGCCTTGTTGTGCGATGCCTGATACCGTAATCTTTACATTTTAGATCAAATCTATGTCTTGCTTTAGGAGCTCTGTACCTGGCTAAACCATTGTAAGCAAATTGAACACCATTATCAGTTAATATGGTATGTATCTTAAAGGGACAGCTACTTACCAAGTTATCAAGAAAATTAACTGTAGTATCGCCATTGCTATTATTATGCAGCTCAACATAAGCAAATTTACTCACTCTACATATTGCCACAAATATGTAAAATTTTCCCTCACCAATTCTTACTTCTGTGATATCAAGATGCATAAATCCTATTTCATAAGCCTTAAATTTCTTCTTCTCTTTGATATTATCTTCTTTGGGTAAACAAGATAAACCGTACCGTTTAAGGCATCGGTAAAGATTTGAACGAGTTAAATAAGGTATTTCTTTAATAAGTGCATCAAAGCAATCATCCAAAGGTAATTGCGTAGACTTACGAAAAGCAATAATCAAAGCTTCATCTTCGGGCTTCAAAATAGTAGTTGCTTTTTTAGGAGCATTAGAGCGATCTTCTACTCCTTCTTCTTTTCTTTGACGCCATTTTATCACAGTTTTAGGGTTAATATTATATTGTTCACTTAATTCTTTGATCGTAGCTTGCGATCGCTGTAATTCTTTTCTAATTGCGTGCGTAGTCGTGGCGCAGCCATGTAATATTTGTCCCACAATTCCTCCAAATTAATTATATCCCTAGCTCTTACTTATATACTCTTTTTTTCTTCCATCAACCCTTGAAATTGTACACCTAGTATGCTCCTTTAAATCTAGCTTATCACCTAGTTCTGGGCTAATTATTATTTTCCAAAGCCTTGGATCTTCTGCTTTCTGCCAATTATCAAGAGTTTGACCGACATTTACTGCTAAACTATCTTGATTAAAGCCAGTTCCTTTTTCTCCTTTTGCTTGAGCATTTTCTCTTTGCAAATAACTTCCATGGGCTTTCCAGAGACCTTGTGTATGATTACTAGTATATTTTACAATTACTGTTGAGTTCTGCATCCGAGGAGTAAGACTAAGCGGCGAAGAGAGGCCTTTGCTATTTCCTTGATAAAAATTTCTTTTGCCTTTATTTTGCGCATTTTCAGAAAAGTTAGGTAATAAATCAGAAATCTTTTTTAATCCTTGATAAGCTACTTCAATATCATTAAGCTTAATTTTAGGAGAAACTGCTTCTATTTCATTATCATCGTTTTCTTCATCATCATACATCATCTTTACTCCTATCTTACTTTTTCTTTTTTTCTTTTTCTTTATTTTTTTATTTTGGCTTTTTTACTTTTTTCTTCTTCTATTTACTCTAATTTTTCTCCTT
The DNA here is from genome assembly GCA_000746585.2 of Rickettsiales bacterium Ac37b. NCBI lineage: Bacteria > Pseudomonadati > Pseudomonadota > Alphaproteobacteria > Rickettsiales > Rickettsiales bacterium Ac37b. The sequence goes on along the minus strand of CP009217.2, from coordinate 355,342 downwards.
CCTCTCTTTTCTCTTCTTCTGCTATTTCTAATAACTTCCCGGGAAAACCATATCTTTAGTGACCATGACATTAAATTTATAGCCTGGCCTTATTTCCAGTGTTGGTTGGATATTTAAGTTTTTCTGCAGCATGTTATTAGCAGTAGCACTTAGACTAGCTCCAAGAGTTGAGGCCATTATCTGTCCTGGTGTCATACTGGTATTGTTAGAAGTAGTAACCTCGGGCTGAGTCATCATTGCTCCTGCTCCAATTAAACTCATTAAGATGCTACTGCCAAAAGTTCTAAAGTAATGATTATCTATTTGGTCTTTAAAGCCAGCATAGCCTGCAAGGTCACTTCCTGGCATTGCTTTTAAATCCATACTTGAGCCACCTGGAAAGATTAATCTATGCCAGGCAATCAAAACTCTTTCTTGACCATAAGCAATTTGGCTATCATAAAATCCAATCAGTTTAGTGCCTTGAGGAATCAGTAAAAACTCTCCTCTAGCTGTGTCATAAACATTCTCCCTTACTTGCGCAATAATTTGACCTGGTAAATCAGAATTGATGCCGCCAATCATGATAGCGGGAATGATATTACCTGCCTTGACTTCATAATGAGATAGTGGCTCTTTTTGTACAGCATTTAAGTAATGATCCTCATTACTATTTGCTGCTTCTTTTAAAAATCTTTCTTTACGAAACTGTTGACCTGGATCATCTTTAGCATTTTGATCTTCTATTTTTTGAGTATTATTAGTTTCTGTATTAGATATATTGGAATTAAATGGTATCTGAGTTGGCAGCTTATCATTTACTCTACTATGCATAGAAAATTGCTCATAACTGGTAGCTGCGCTTCTTGCTTTTAATTCATCCTCAAGTTGTTTTTCTTGTTTTTTTTCCTTTAGTTTTGTAAGTAATTCTTTTTCTCTTGTAGCTTCTACTTTAACATCACTATGAGCATTATTTACTACAGATTTAGAAACCTTATCTAGCAAATTATTATATTGACTTTGTACTTCCTCTGTCCTTACAGAAGGCATATAAATGTTATTCGGAATATCCTTATTAAAAACTTTGGCAATTTCACTTGCTGCTTCTAATTTGGTATGCTCCGCTTTACTTACCACAGCTTCATGCTTCTGGTGAACTTTAGTAATACCATAAGCAAAGATAGCAATGATTAAAGTAAATGCTAATATAAGAGCTATTTTAACATTCTTACTAATTCTAACTATTCCTGCTGGCTTACCTTTAATTTCTAATTTTTCTAACTTATAAGGTGATTTTATAGTCATAAAACTGCTCTTAATTACAGTTAAAGAAGCAAGATTTTTTTACTTGAATAGTTACCACTTCTTTGCCTTTACCTGTGCCAAGTATAAGCTGTGCTCTATCAAATAATCGATCAACTACGTAATAACCACTTTTCATGCGGTAATTGACTAGTTGTGATTCTCCATTTTTTCCTATCACCATTAAGATTGGTGCTTCATTCGCTCCTAATTTAGGACTCATTTGAAGATAAACATGCTTACCATCATTAAATACTCTAATTGGCCTGATATGACTTTTATTACTTCCTTTAATCTCATAATTAAAATCAAGTTCAGCTACGGTAAGGGCTGGAAACTCTGCTATTCTATTTTGTTCATCTTCTTCTTTAAGTTTATTATGAAGCTCCCAGCTTTGCACTAAATCATGAGGATAGTAAAAGCTAAGCCTGGTAATATAACCTGTTTTCTGCGACCTTAAATAGAGGTAATAGGTACGTTTATCAGTAGTTACTACCATATTAGTGCTAATATTCTCATCCGTTGGTTTAATGATGACATGAGGAGTAATATCAGATCCTGCACCAGAATTTGCAGGCGATAATATCCAGTGCACTTGATCACCTATGGCAACATTTAAAATCTTTTCTCCTGCTTCAAGTTCTATATCACAGATATGAAGTGGTGAGCAGGTGATAGTAGGAGATGATTCACCATAAGGATATTTAATTATCCCATTATTTGTTTTAATCGGCTTTGCCACTCCTGATCTTTGCCAAGCTTTAGTCGCTATAATTTCAGAATTACCATTTATGTTGCTTATATTACTTATGTTACTTGGTTCAATGTCTGGCACCACTTTTTTAGTTGTTTCAGCAAAACTTAGAGAAGTAGTAAGTAAGAAGCATAAAAAAGGCAAAACAATGACATTAGGTAACTTCATGGTCAAAACTCCTTTAGGGGATATATATTTAAAATTTATGGGTATGTATGACTATTTTTATAGTTGTTTAGTCCAGCTAAGCTCGGTGATAAATAATCCAAGTGGATTCATTAAGATATCTTCTTCCTGGTTAGGTGCACTAAATTCTATCGATAAAGCTGCTTTCCATTTACTACTACTTATGAGATTACCATGTAAATCTCTTGTTAATTCTTGCCATTCAATTTGCCAGCTCTTATCACTTACTTGTAATATTGAACTTATTTCTACTGCTTGAGTCACATTTCTAGCAAGCTCAAAAGGATTATGATGATTGATATATTCCTGAACAAACAGGCTAGCACTTTTTCCTTTAGGCAAATAAGCATATATTTTCTCTAAAGCTTTCTTTTGGACAATATTATCAGCTGAGATTGATCTTGCTTTTTCAATAAAACTAGCTAGTTCTGATTTAATGATCTTATGATCTGGAGTTTTATATGCTAAAGCCTGTTCTACTGCCTCTATTTTACCAAGCTTATCGACTTGGACGATATAAGGTATGATTTTGTTTTTAGTAATTGATATAGCAAGAATTACAGCAATACTACTAACAACTAAAGTGCTAATCCGCCAGTTTTTAGCTTGCACTATATAATCTCCATATCGCTCTACCCATTCTCTTCTAGCTTCCACATAAGGATTTGGTTCGTGATTATCTGTATTATCTGTATTCATATTATTTCTTCTCCTTCTTATCTTTTTTATTCTTCTTATTCTTCTACTCTTCTATTCTTCTACTCTTCTTAACTTTCAGTATGGTTTAACTTAATATGAGGTGGCATAGTATGAGCATTATCATGAGGAGTAGAGTTTCGATTAGCATTGCTAGCTATATTCTTTAAAGCTTGCTCTAGACTTGGCGGCAGATGTTTTACATTATTATTAATACTATTTGCTGCGATATTTTCTTCTGCATTTTGCATTCTATTACCGAGAATAGAGCTCATACGTCCCCCTTTAGTTTTGCCTAAATCGTAATCAAAGCCTCCTTTACTATCTTCTAAACTCGAAGAAGTAAAATGCTTTACTGCACTCCCAACTTGTCCTAAATGATCAGCTATACCATTCCCACTGTTAGTTGCTTTAGCAAGCCTTTCTAAACCTGCTACTTGCCAGGCAGAACTTGCTGCTTTACTCAAGCCTATACCACTTTTAGCTGCTCCAACTCCAAAAGCACCACTCTTAGCTGCGCTACTTACCATCATATTAGCAGAACTCGCTATCGTTGAAGCAGCAGAACCAGCTGTCATATTAGGTGCTCCAGATAACATACTTGCTGCCATAGATGGAATCTGCCATACTAAAAACATATAAACCAGGCTAGATCCCATAATAGATAAAACACTATTTACGTTAATAGGCTCTAAATTCTCTGGCCAGTTTACTACTTGGTTTTGCCCTATACCTATCAGCAAATAAAGAATAAAAAGCTTAACTCCAATAGCAAAAGCATAGGAGATATATTTACTTGTAAAATCAGTAGTCCATCTAGACCCTCCAAAGCCAAGAAAGATTATTCCGCCGCTAATTACGATATAAGATTCAATAATGGCAATGAGTAACTGCGAAGCAATTACCGCAAAAGAAAAGATAATGATAATACTTGCAACTAAGGCTGTACCTCCTGTGGCTATAGTATCCATTAAGCCGCTAAAATGTAATTTACTAAGCATTACTAAACTGGTTTTAAGTCCTGTATCAAGTACGGCTGATGGGCTTAAATCGCTAACTCCTCCTGCAAGCTGTCCTGCCTCAATAAAGCTATCAACTATTGCTGGAATCCAGCTATTTGCATTTAAAAGCAAGGCATAGAAAAATCCTATACTCATTATTTTCTTAATTAAACTACTAGTGAAAGAAGTAAACTCATCCCTCTCCAGTACCCAAATAATAGAACACCAAGCTATTTCAATAGCAGCAAGTAAAGCAAAGAGTTTCTGGCCTAAATTAAATAAAGGAGCAAACCAATTAATACTTGCTTGTTGATAGTTATCCAGAATATTATCTAAGATACCACTCTCAATTTCTGCTGCATAACTGCTATTATTCAGCAATAATGCAATGATTATGATTGTTAGGAACCAAACTTTAGATATGATAACATTTTTCATTTAAAATTATCCACTAGGAGTATAAGTAGTGAGAATGAGGAGAATACATTAGTACATGACCGAATTCGAATCCCGAAATACGACAACGTGGAAATTTAAATGAAATATTGTTATTATTTACTGCCACCTTTAAACCCTCTATATTTCTTATTTTGAGTAGACTCTGGCACAGTAAAGAAAAGATCTGCTGCCGCTTTTTTAGAGTTATTTTCTTGTTCTATTCTAGCTAGGTAATTATTCTGAGCCTGCATATGGCTCATTTGTAGCTGCCTTAGTTTTCGAAGTTGCTGAACATGTTCAATTGCAATCATATGACCTACTTGTATACCTTGCATTCTACCTTGCGTACTACTCGACATTTGCTGTAACTTATTAATCAAACTATCTTCAGTAGCTCCACCAACATTTTGATAGTAGTTATTGTTAATAGTTGTTTCATCATCTCCTCCTGCAATAACAAGTATCGGAAAAATGATTATTATCATAAATAATATCTTGAACATTTATGGTATAAAATATATATTAAAGTTGCAGAGTGTGTATAAAATAAGTATAATAAAAAATGGAAAGTAGAGAATTAATAAAAATAATAAAAGAGGATGGCTGGATACATGTCAGAACTGTAGGAAGCCACATGCAATTTAAACACCCTACGAAAAGCGGCATTGTAACCATACCTCATCCTAAAAAAGACCTACCTTCTGGTACATTAAATAGCGTTTTAAAGCAAGCTAAGCTTAAAAAAGGTAAATAATATGATTAATTATATAGCGTTAATAAGAAAAGAACCAAAATCCGATTATGGAGTTGATTTTCCTGATTTACCAGGTTGCATAACTGCTGCTAGCACTTTAGATAAAGCTAGAGAATTAGCACATGAAGCACTAAAAGTCCATCTCGAATTAATGCTAGAAAATGGTGAAATATTACCTGAGCCTAGCTCTTTAGAAAAAATTATGTCATTTTCTGAAAATAAAGATAGTGTAGCAATTTTAGTCTCTGCACCTTTAAAATCTAAAGTTGTTCGTTTCAATGCCACAATTGATCAAGATCTTCTTCATGCCATCGATCATAAAGCTCAAACCCTTGGTAAAAGTAGGTCATCATTTTTAGCCGACGCAGCAAGAATCGCTTTGAAAAACGATAATGCTCATTACTAAAACTAGCGTAGCTATTTTAACCGCGTCCAAATTTTTGCCCATTCTGTAAGTTTTTATATTTTAGCCACTCGATTTGCCAATCTTTTTGGTATTTTTCCTGTAGTAATTTGGATATTTTGATTTCTTCTTTGCTGTTTGTTGCAATAAAAGCTTTAACTAAGGGGCCAAGTTTTAATTCAAATAAGCGTCTACCATAAGGTGATAGATAGTAATAATGCTTCTTAGGTATTGAATATTTGATCAACTCAATCTGTCTATCATTTAAGCCAATTTTCCTATATTCCTCTTTAATAAACTCATTATTTGCTTCCATATTTGGGAGTAATATTTTAGTTTGACATGATTCATAAATAACTTCTCTAATTGGACTATTTGCAATATCAGATATTGACTGCGTTGCAAATATAACTGCAACATTATTCTTTCTCATCACTTTGAGCCACTCTCTGATTTTATCTCTAAACATTGGATGAGAGATAAATAACCATGCTTCATCCAGAATAAGTAAAGTTGGAGCGCCATCTAAATTTTTTTCTATCTTGTGAAACAAATAAGTTAAAACTGGAACTACACTTTTTGCTCCTAAATTCATTAAATGTTCCATCTCAAACACTTGAAATCTCTTGTGAAAGCTTTTTTGGAATTTATTTTTATTATTTAAACCATCAATATCTGCATCAAGTAACATGCCCATACTTCCAGCCAAACTATAGGGTAATAATGCTTCTCTAATTTCTATAGCTTGCACCGTATTAATAAAGTCACTCATTGTTTTACTAGGGCTGGTACTTAGTAATTCTATAGCCTCATGAATTTTTTGGCGAATATTAGGAGTAATAGTAATGTCTTGCATAATAAGTAAAGTTTCTATCCAGTCTTTTGCCCAAAATCTTTCACTCATCTGATCAATATTTGCTAAAGGACAAAAGGTAAGAGCAGAATTTTCACCTAGAATGTCAAATACTTCTCCGCCAGAAGCTTTAGCAATAATATAAGCACTATAACCTTTATCAAAGCAAAATACCTTGGCATCCTGATATCTAAAATGCTGAGCCATCATAAAGGAGAGTAAAGTAGATTTACCAGCTCCTGTTGGACCGAGTATCAGGGTATGTCCAACATCACCAACGTGAAGTGATACTCTAAAAGGCGAATTACCAGTAGTTGTACTATAAAATAAGGGCGGAGAGTTTTTTGGATAAAAAGGACAGGGATGATAAGCAAGTCCTGGCCATACTGAAGTTAAAGGCAATAAATCAGCTAAATTGATAGTATGAATCATGGATTTTCGAATATTTTGATAGCCATGACCTGGCAGGGAACCCAAATAGCTTTCAACACTATTTACAGTCTCAATACGAGCTGCAAAGCCTAAGTTACGTATTGTTTTGGCTACTAGCTCTACAGCTGATTCTAGCAATTCTAGATTTTCATTCATTAAAATAATACTGCTCGTATAATCACCAAACTTCACCATATTACTTGCTAATTCACTCATGGCATTTTCTGCATCATCTGCCATAGCTACAGCATCATAGTCAATAGCAGAACTAGTTGTATTTAGGATTTGATCTTTAAAGCTTCTGATTTTTTGCTTCCATCTTTTTCGAGTAGTATTAATAAGAGATTTAGCTTCCTCATTATCAAAAAAGATAAATCTACTATTCCACCTAAAGGGAGTTGCAATATAATTTAAGCTACTTAATACTGAAGGATAAGATTCCATAGGCAGCCCTTCTATAGAAACTATTCTAAGATGCGTATTACCAATTTGGGGATAATTTCCGCCAGTAAAATCTTGGTTACCTATTAAAGAGTCTAAATACATACCGCTAATCGGTAAATTTAGTTTATGGAATCTACCAGTTACACAATAATTTAAAAACTCAAGTAATTGATTACCACCATCCTGATGATTAGCAGAATTATTTTTCATCCTGGTAAGAGAGTTATTAAAAACATAAGCTAAAGATAACTCTAATTCCCTAATTATCTTCTTAAACCAAATAAGAGTTTTATCTCCTTCTTTCTCCTCTGCTTGATTACCATCAACTTCATAAAGAAAATCTCCTATTTTCTCCTTGGCTTTAAAGGCTTGCGTATAAGTTATAGTTAGTGCATATAAAGACTCAAAATTGTTATTTTCAGACTTATATTGTTGTTCTCTTTCATAATCAATTAATAAGCTAGTTGCGTCTTGAAAATAAGCCTTAGCTAAATCAGGATAATTAGGGGCAGATTGCCGAATACAGTCAATTTGCATCATAAATCCTTGCTCAAGCCTCATTAAAGCTAAGTTTAACCTTGCAGATAAGCTTTCTAGCTCTCCAGTTGAACTTGATTCCATATCAGAACCATAAAAATACCAACTAGCTATCAAAGATCCATCTTTGCCTTGAATGATTCCATCATCAATATAAACAGCATAATTTAAGAGATCAGCAAGGCCAATAGCCTTATCTCTCCATTCTTTGAGATACATATATAACCTTAATTACCAATTAAATTTAATAAAAGCTTGATTGTTAGTAAAAGCTTTATTGATGAACTTAATTAAAACGAATATTAATGATCGCATCATATCTACCTTTAGCAGGATAATAACTCTTATATTTACAGGAGCGAAGATAAACCTTACTAATTAAAGGATCACTCCTTGCCATGTTTCTTAACAAGAAAATTTCTATTAACCAAAGCATAGCTCCGATGATAACTCCCATCATAAAACTCATGCCAAGAGAAATTATAAGACCAATTATGAATGAACTTAAAGCACTCATGAGTACCAAACTTCTTTCTCCCCCAAGTAGCATTTGAGTTCGAGTTAGAGATTTATGAATAATTATTTTGCGCAAAGCATCGCGAGTGTTCATTGTAATCCCATCTGCTGTTTTTAATTAACCACTAGGAGAACAAGTGGTGAGAATGAGGAGCGTACCTTAGTACGTGACCGAATTCGAATCCTAAAGTGCGACAACGTGGGAATAGAAACAGGAAATGGGATCAGATTAGTGCTCCACTCACACTAAACAAGGTAGTAATAATACTAGCGCTAGATACAAGTACCGAAATAGCAAGCACTAACATCAGTATTCTTCTAGTAAAACCACTTATTTCTTCACCCCAGACTAAAGCTATGCCAGATACACACATAGCCATAATTGCAACTGTCATAGCAACAGGACCAGTTAAACTCTCTTGCAGGGTTTTAAGTGGTGCTTCCCAAGGAAGACCTGCTCCTCCAGTATAGGCATAAACTCTATTACTTAAGCTAAACAAAAATGTTAGAATTAAGAATGAAATTCTCTTATACATTAATTTTCTCCTTTTCAGGTGATTGATATGAATTTGGAATTAAATAAGTTTAATATTAGATAATTTCTAGCCTATACTGGTTATGCTTATAAGCTTTGACTTTTACAATCTCCCTTACTTTTCTCCAAGGAAACATATTAATACGTTCTATAAAAATAACCATCTTGATAGTTTCAGCTATAATTTCCGGGATAGGTTTAATTCCAGCTTCCTTGATTAATTGCTCTAGCCTGATTAAGCCGGAATAAGCAGAATTTGCATGGATGGTAGAAATACCTCCAGGGTGTCCGGTATTCCATGCTTTGATTAAAGAATTTGCTTCACTACCTCTGATTTCTCCTATGATGATCCTACAAGGTCTAAGTCTAAGAGTAGTACGTAGGACTTTAGTAATATCAATATCTTCTATCGTTCTAAGCTCCAGGCTATTTAGAGATGAACATTTTAATTCTACCGTATCTTCAATAATTATTATTCTATCCTGAGGAGTAATTATAGACATCTCATATAGCAATGTATTAACTAAAGTAGTTTTACCTGAACCAGTTCCTCCAACTACTAAAATATTCTCTTTTTGTTTGATAGCTTCTTTTATACTCTGAGCTTGGCTTGAAGTAATAATTCCATTTTCTATATAATTTGTTAAAGTAAAAACTATCTTAGGCCTTTTACGTATAGTAAAGCTAGGACTGACACTTATTGGTGAAATAATCCCCGTAAATCTACTGCCATCAAAAGGTAAGGTTGTTTCTAAAATAGGAGAGTTATAGTTAATTACTGTACCTTTCATTGCGGCTATTGTGCCAAGTAAATTCTCTGCCTGGTGTTTACTAATAACTATACCGCTATCAATCATACCTTGCTCTAAATAATCATACCAAACTTTACCATCAGGGTTTAACATAATCTCAATGATATCATTACTATAAAGAGCATCCATAATCTCAGGCCCAAGTTCACGTTTTAGCTTGTCTTGAAGCCTAGCAATTAGTTCTTCTTGAAAAAAGATGTTATTCATTCCTTTCAGTTTCTAAATCTTGCAAAATACGTGCTTTGATATTACGGGCAATATTAGCTTTGTTATCACTTATCGTCTTTACTACCCTTGTGATAAATCTTTCATAACGTTCCTCGGAGCTTTTAATTCGCTCTAGTTGCATTGCTGCTGGAACAGAAGGAGTATGATTTAGATAAAGCTGAAGATAATGATCAATGATAACACTTAGCATTTGGATTTCAGTTTTAATCTCTTCTATAACTTCTAAATTATTGACCAAAACTTTAGCAATTCTACTTTCCATATTAGCTAAATGCGTATGAATTATCGAACCTTCAGGTAATTTTCCTTCCTTAATAAGTTCCGATTCATTTTTTAGTTTAATATATTCCATAGCATAACTTTTTAAAATCTTGGACATAGGAACAGAAGCTTTGCTAGCTTCTTCTTGAATAGCCTTAAGAGTTTCTCCTGTTAAATTCACTTTAGTAGAACTAGCTATGATCATTAAATAAAAATTCTCCTCTATAAACTAAGTAAATCTGCGACATATACACTAAAAAACTGCACTAGAGGAGATCTTCTTTATCTTGCCTTCGGAGCGTACTATACCCTGAGTACTTAATCTCCTGTCCATTTTATTATTTCTGCTGCCTGCAAAATGTAAAGCGCAAGCAGCATTTATCATGTTTGCCATAGAGCAAATGAACATAGGATTGAACCAGTAGATAGCAGAACATTGATTAAATCGGAAATTCATTTTTAGATATCGTTATCTTACAAAATAGAAAATCAAAAAAACTTGAATAAATTTGCAATCAATATAAATTTTTGAATATTAAATTTGAATATTTAGGAAGTGTTTAGATAGATTTATCAACTTTATCTAAACACCTTACTTTGGGATTTTATCGTTGTCAATAACAATTATTTCTATTTTGGAAAAATATTATAATATTTGGCTAAAACATCCAAAGCTTTCTTTAACTCATATACACCAATATTTACATAATCAGGATTAACTTGCTTTAAATCCTTTAAATAACCATCGTCAAGTACCATATATTGCACTATAGCACTATAAGGAGCATTATTACCTAAACTCCTTTCTTGCTCCTCAAATTTTCTAACCTTAGCCATTGCTTGTTCATATCTCTCTCTTGAATCTAAAAAGCAATAACCAAGCATTGAAGGCTGATAATTCGATTTTTGGGTGATCGGATCAATAACAACTTTTGCTTTGACTGATACTACTGTATTTGCTTTAAAGTAATCTCTTTGCAGAATTTGTACTGCATGAAACTGATAAGCTTCAATTTGAGATCTTTTATATAATCTTTCCACAGGAGTTTGATTAGTAACTCTTGCTTGCTTATATCCACCTTCGATATCGATATATTCTACTTCACCTTTCTCTTGTAATTCTTTGGTGCCATAATCTGAATATCTAGCGGCAACTGGTGGTTTGCTATATTTAACTTTAGTTTTTTTCATCATTCTTTCCTTTTATTTTTTAATTTCTACTTTCTGCTTTTTTACTGATTTGCTTGTAATTCTTTAATCATTGCTTCAACTTCCTTTTGTATGGTTTTAATGAGCAATCTATTATCATCAAAATCTAGATCTTGTTCCTTTTCAGCTTTAGCTAACAAGATTTTGATTTGGACTAATTGCCACTTTCTAGCTACCCATTTTTCACGAATAGGCGCCAGTAACTCAGCAATCTTAGGAAAGAAACTATTTAGAGAGTTTTGACGATACTGCAGGCAGATAGCAGACAAGATATCAAACGGATATATGCCTAGATCTTCCAAATAGTCGTTTAGTAATATTTGCACCTGATTGCTTGCTAAATTTGTAAGCGGATAATGTAATCTCAGCTTAGAAAGCAAAGCTAATATCTGGCGATGAGTTGCTGATTTCAAATGCTCAGCTAAAATTCTTTCCGCTACCACTAGCTCTTGGTATAAAAACGAAGTTCTAGCTATTTTAGGAACCATATTTTTGCTATGATTGCCAAGTATGCCACTCCAATCAATGTCTTTCAAGCTTAGCAGCGAGCTCAGCTGCTCCGAGAAAGAAATTATCGATCCCTGAGTGTTCCTTTCTTTCAGTGTAGTAATTGTTTTCATTTGTTTTTCCTTGAGTTTTAAGTTCTACAGATTTACGTAACCAGTTTCTAAAAGCAGCTATCCCATCCTTTGGAGGCTTTTTACGAGTTGATAACCAGTAATCTTTGAATTTCCCTAGCTCCCAAGCAAGATCAACATCAATTGGTAGTGTTTTCTCTCCCCAATGTTCTACATCAGCAATTTCTACTAGATCAAAAGGTAAGGATTTCCTTGAAAAACTGCTTAAAAACTTTTCTTTTTTAATACCCCTATAAGGGGTATTTTTTTCTTTTGAAATATTATTTTCTTCTTTTCTTTTTTTGCTTCTTTTTTTCTTTTCTTCTTTTTCACAATTTTCGTCTTGAAATTGACTCGAATCTGTCTCAAGATTTTCTGCTAAGCCTTGAAGATATTGGGTTTCAGTATCACTACTTCCGTCTTGAAGCTGATTTATGCTTGTTAGATTGTCTTGTTTCTGACTTGGAACTGTCTCGCTCTTAGTCTCTTCTACTATCTCTATTTGCGAAGCATCAGGCTTAAATTGCTTACAATTACCTATCATAATTAACAACTGGCCTGACTTTACTTCTGTCTTGATTAATGACTCGTTTTTCAGAGATGTTAAAAATCTCTCGACTTTTGATCTATGCCACTTCCATATGCTTGCCATACTGCGAATAGAATATGATAACTCGCCATGAATAGCATTTTCTACTAGCCAGCTCCATGCTTCTCTTCGAGTAAAGGGTTCTTCAAAAAAATAGGCATAATTAATATTCTTAAGAAAATCATTCATAATTTTTATTTACTTTTGTTATTTGTTATGATATCTGTAGAATATATATGAAACTTTACTATATAAAATCATAATATTTATCCACATATATGTGGATATCATGATTAAAAAATTCATGCAAGGGAAATTTATGTCCTCTTACTTACAACAACAAATAAAAGAAAGAATGGAAGCTAAAAGCCTCTCCACCAATGCCCTTGAAAAGAAAGCTGGATTAAATAAAAGTGCTGTTAGAAATATATTAAAAGGTTTCTCTAAAAATCCTAGTGTTGAAATCTTAAGTGCTATAGCTGCAGCCTTAGATTGTACTCTTAATGATTTAGTACAGATATCATACGCCAATGCTGGGCTAAATAAATTAACCCCAGAAACATCAGATAAAGAAACATATATTTGGCAAGAGCAATTATATCTTGAAGCAGTAAAAGTTATATCCGAATTAGTAAAAAGTAAAAATTTGCATTTAAACCAAATAACTTCTTTAATTAATGAAGTATACAAATATTCTATAAGTAAGAATTCTAACCTTATAGATAGAGATTTTTGCAAATGGCTTATCAATAAAAATTTCTAGCATCTCAAAGGCTTTCTAAATAATATGACATTTTCATGTTCAACAGCCCTGGTTTTACTTACATCAATAAAAGTTTCACACGGCAAAGTTAAATAAATTTCTCTATTTTCACTGCCATGTAATAAATCTAAAGTACCATTATGTGTTTCTAGAATATTTTTGATAGTATTTAAATCTAGCTCTAAAGGAGAGATATTTAAGAAATTACTCTTAAAATCACGCGTAAATTCTTCTGAAAGGTAAAACCCATTATCTTTAATTAAAATTACTAAAGTATCTTGTTGATCTTTTTTTCTGGTAGTAATATCTATGTTAATCGTTCCTGCCGGTCTTGCATGACTCACTGCATGGTTTAAAAGACTAGCAAGTATTTGTTGTAATAATAATTTATTAAATTTAATATTTTTTATGTTAGTTGATATCGTAGGAATAACATTTAATCTACTCTGAACAATATCTTTTTTATAAATTTCATATATTTCTCTTATATTATAAACTATATCTAAAATTTCTATATCTTCTTCTTGATAGGCTACGCAAAATTCTGATAAATAGGCTAGCTTGTTATTGATCTCGATAAAAATATCTAATTGCTTATCACGGCTAATAGAAATCTTAATTTCTCCAGTTTTTAATTGTATAAAGATCCTGATAAATTCTTTTATTTCTGCTAAAGAAGTAGTTATTTTACTACAAATATCTGAAATCAGTTTTTCTTTTCGAAAGCTACTTATCTCTTCTATTTTTACTAAATTTTTATAGTGATGATAAGATCCTGTAAGAAGGTTATTCTTTTCGATTAACATCTTATTGTCCCTTTCAAGCTTTTCTATGTATTTAATAGAATAATTATTGAGATAATATTTTAGCTGGTGCTTAAAAAAGAAAAAAATGCTTAAAAAGAAAATATTAGAAATTCCTAATATTATCAAGAATTGGACAATAGAATTCATCAGCGACCCACCGAACTCACTATGCTTAGCATATAAAAATGCTACCATAATAATGGCTTCCAATACGGCATAAATATAAATTATTCTTAATAGCTGATAAAAATTCTTATCTTTAAAATGAGAAAAAAACATCATAATTTGTATATATTATTAAATTAATTATTTACTAATTTAATAATAGATAACATAAATTAATACAAGAATAAATAAAAATTAAAATATATTACATTTTACGCTTGTAGAATAAATATGAATATGATATTCACATATATAGTAATGATATTTCTCTATCAATGTTAAAGATTTATAATAAAAACATTAGAAGAGATTTTATGTAATATAAATTATGGAGTATTTTATGCTAACAACTATCCAAGAAAATAATGAACTAAATATACCTAAAAATGAAAACCTCAATATACACAAGCCGCCTCATTTAATCTTTTTAAATGAGAAAGAGTTTTGTGAAATAACTGGTCAAAAAATTTCGACAGCACGTTCTAATAGAATTAAAGGTATAGGTTGTAACTTCTATAAAATAGGTGGTTTAGTGCGTTATAAATTATCAGAAATTATAGAGTATCTTGAAAGCTGTAAGTGCAGTTCTACTACTAAAAAAATAGAGCTATCCCCGAAGAAAAGCTCAAATATAATAAAAAAATAATAATTATTTAATTAAGGAGTTATAAATGCAATTTAATTATACTAAGAATCCATCAGAAATTCTTCTTACCCGCACCCAAGCTGCAGAATATTTAGGCTGTAAAGTGAGCACTCTTGCTATTTGGAAATGTACTAAAAGATATAATTTACCTTATGTAAAGATAGGTAAAAATGTTAGATATAGGCTTTCTGATCTAAAAGAATTTATAGAACAAAATATAGTTGAATAATAAAATATTCTCTCTCAAGAATTTTTTAAAATATTTTGAGCTCTTAAAACATTTTCATTATCAATAGCAAAGTGATCTGTAAGTTTTTTTAAGTAAATCTCCGCTAATTTTCTATCACCACTTCTATAGTGAAGAATAGCTAAATTAGCGAGAACAATGCTAACTTCATACATTTTATAGAAATTTTCCTTATAGAATTTTTTATAAAACTCTTCAGAAAAGCTGTATTCTGCTTTAGCTTCAGCATATTTAGAGGTTTCCATAAAAATATCACCTAAAATAATATGTGCTGCAGCTTGGCTGGGATCAAGACTCTGAGAACCGAATATTATTTCTAGGTCAGCAATTGCCTTTTTAATTGTTTGCTCGGCTAAATCATAATCTTTATTGATTTTATAACACCTAGCCATAGTAACCAGATTTTCTGCTATTACATCTTTCGCTTCTGTTTGATAAAATTTGACTCCTCTCTCGTAGCATTTATTAGCACAATCAAACGCTGCTTGAATATTGCCTAAACGAAATTCAATAGATGCATTAATATTTAAACAATGTAAATATATAGCGCTGCTCACCTTAGATTCAGAAATAATAGAAAAAAAGCTATTAATATTTTCTTTAGCTGTTTTATAATCACCTTTTTCTACATATATCCATGAATAATGGTACCAAAATAAAGCTCTGTAATTCGGAATGCAAATTTTTTCTTCAATATTTTTAGCTTTATTTAGGTAAGATAAAGTTACTTCATGGGTGCCCTGAAATAAATAAAATTGGGATATATTAATATAAGCTAAAAATCTTTCATTAATTAATGAGTCTTCCGTTTCCAAAAATAAGAGATTTTTTTGTAATTCAATTTCAAAAGATTTTTTAGATTCATCGTTAAGAAACATATAATCAGCATATACACTATCAGAATAGTATCTTGCTCGAATCACTTTATCAACTGAAACACTTTTATTATCAATTAATTTATGTACTGCTTCAGCCAATTTTTGATATAGAGTATAATCAGCTTTTTTATGAAAAAGGATGTTATTATTTTCTAATAAACACACTAACAATTCGGCTAATAAAGCGTGGTTGTTATTTTCTGAAAATAACTTCAGAACAAAATTGTTAGCAAAGTCAATTAAATTCTCATGTGAATTTATATAATCTACTAAATCACCCCATGGCTTTCTGAATATAGAACATAAAATATCCAATATAAGATGGCTGATATTTTCTTTAGTTAATTCTTGTTGGCTGTTAATAATATTTCTAGCTATTTCATTTAAAAATTCATCTGGTAAGTTTTTTATCTCTAAATCTATTAAAGATTCTATTTTTTCTTTTAGCACTGATGGCATAGTTTCTAAATAATTATAATGTTTTGATCAAAGGACTATATTACTGGTTATGTAATAATTTTATAGATATTTCAATTAAATAATTATTTATTAGTAACACTTTAATCTTAATTAAATCTTTTTTGGAATGAATTTAATAACATTATTTGTATATTTTTCTATAGTTGGAGCAATTTCAGCTTCTTTTTCATTATTTAAAATGAGACACGTAGTGTTAGATTTATACGATTCAATACTTGTATTAATTGTAACATTAATTGCTAAAGAAATTCTTTGAATACCATTTATAATGTTTGATTAGAGGGGTTAGGAGAAAAATCTACATAGTACCCATTATTTTCAATTTCAATGTTAGTGTTATCATATTCTTTATATAATTTAATTAAAATTTTCCCTTTTTGTTAGGCTCTAAGTAAAGCAATTCTAATAAAACTAACAATAATATAAATTATTTTTTTTACTAAAATTATATCTTAAAAACTTTATATTATTTGTTTTAAAAGTAGCACGAAGGTAGCACTAAATATTTAAGTATAAAAAAAATTCTCACCAACACTAGAGAAATCCTGGTGGGCGATGGGGGGTTCGAACCCTCGACCTACTGATTAAGAGTCAGCCGCTCTACCAACTGAGCTAATCGCCCTAAAGATTTTATAAAAATTTATGGTTAGTATTAATATGGCTATTATAATGCACATAGCTATTAAACAAAAAGCCAAACCCTATAAATATAGTCATCATAATAGTTCCCCCGTATGATAATAAAGGTAATGGCACTCCTACTACAGGTAATAACCCCATAACCATAGCCATATTAATAAATATATGCAAGAAAAAAAGAGAAGTAATGCCTATGGCAATTAGTCTACTATAATGATTGCGTATATTATTTGCTGTAAAGATACCAAATATTATTAACAGAGCATATAATGCTAGTATTATTATACCTCCTACAAACCCAAATTCTTCTGCAAAAGTGGTAAAAATAAAATCGGTGTGATGTTCTGGTAAAAATTTAAGTTGGTTTTGTGTGCCTTTTAAAAGTCCTTTACCAAAAATACCTCCTGAACCTATAGCAATTTTAGATTGTATAATATTATATCCAGCTCCTAAAGGATCGCTCTCTGGATTTAAAAAAGTTAATACACGTTTTTTTTGATAATCATGTAGTAAATTCCAAGAAAATGGTAAAATAATTAAAGCAGCTATAATTATTACAATAAATTTTCGTATACTCACACCCGTTGCAAAAAAGATTAATGTACCTAAAGCTAATAAGATAAGCGCTGTACCGAGATCAGGTTGTCTTAAAATCAGGCAAAAGGGAATAAAAATCATAATTATTGGGGGTATTAAATAAATTATTCTGTTAGTAGATAGCTGTGAGATATTATGAAAATACTTTGCCAAAGCTAAGATTAAGGAGATTTTCATAATTTCAGAGGGTTGAATTTTAATTACACCAAGATTAATCCAGCGAGTAGCACCCATAGCTGTATGGCCTGAAAACTCTATTATAGCAAGAAATGATAATACTAATATGTAAATAACGTAAGACATTTTAAACCATAGCCGTACGTCTGTAATAGCTATAATAATCATAATTGGCAATGAGGTAAGTAAATGGATAATTTGTTTATTGGCCCATGGGTACCAACTGCCGTTAGCGGCGGTATACATGAGGGTAATACCTATTATAGTTGTAAATATAATAATCAAAATCATGGACCATGGTAATAACAATAATTTTTTCAAAAAATGTCTATTATTTTTACTAAAACCAGAATGATACATAAGTTATGATCCATTTCATTATCAATAAAGAATTTAATTTATATACGAAATATTGTTAATCCTAATTTATATCATACAAAATATTTATAATATACTATGTATGATGTTTGTATATTAGAAAATTAAAGAGTAATTATATATTATCTATTGATTTTTATTATTTATTTTATTTATTATAGTTGCTTATTTGAATATGTAAAATTTTTTGAACAAATGAATAAAATTGAAACCGATATAGTAATTATTGGAGCTGGTCCAGTTGGATTGTTTGCAATATTTGAAGCTGGTATGTTAAAAATGAAGTGTCATGTAATCGATACTTTAGAGTTTATAGGGGGACAGTGTAAAGCTTTATATCCTGAAAAGCCTATATATGATATTCCTGGCTATCCAATAATTCAGGCTTCAGACTTAATAGATAACTTAATTAAACAAGCAGAGCCGTTTGATCCTGTGTATCATTTAGGAGAACGTGTAGAAAAGATTGAACAAATTGGACAAGGTTTTTGCGTAATAACCTCAAAAGATAAAAAAATATATACCAATTCAATAATAATAGCGGCCGGGTGTGGAGCTTTTGGTCCTAATCGTCCTCCTCTTGACCATTTAGAAGAATACGAGAATAAAAGTGTATTTTATATGGTAGATAAAAAAGAAAATTTTCGTGATAAAGATATAGTTATAGCTGGAGGAGGGGATTCAGCAATTGATTGGGCGTTAAATCTGGCCGGTATTGCAAGAAATATTTATTTGTTACATCGTAGGCCTAAATTCCGTTGTGCACCAGAAAGTTTAGATAGATTGAATAAATTAGTAGAGCAAAAGTTAATAGAGTTGGTAATACCTTATCAACTGTCAGGCTTGGAAGGTCAAAAAGGTGTTTTAACTAATGTTATAGTAAAAGATTTAAATGATAATTATAAAACTTTATCTGCTAATTATTTATTAGCTTTCTTTGGACTTGCAATGGAATTAGGTCCTATAGCAACTTGGGGATTAAATCTTGATCATCAGCATATACAGATAAATCCACAAACATTTGAAACTAATGTAAAAGGTATTTTTGCTATAGGAGATATAGTGTCTTATCCTGGTAAATTAAAGCTGATTTTAACTGGTTTTTCAGAAGCAGCCAGTGCAGCTCATGCAATATATACGAGAGTACATCCTAATGAGGCTTTACATTTTGAATATTCGACAACTAAAGGATTGCCAGTATGAATAATATTATTGATGGCAAAGCAATTGCCGCTTCTGTTTGTGATGAAATTGCCAAGAAATTATTAATATTGAAAAATAAACATGGGATTGTACCTGGGCTTGCCGTCTTACTGGTGGGAAATAATCCAGCTAGTGAAGTATATGTAAGGAATAAAGTTAAAAAATGCAAAGAAATTGGTATAAACTCATTTGAAGTTCAATTACCAGAAAATATAGTACAAAAACAGTTAGTAAGTAAATTAGAATTTTTAAATAATGATCCAAAAGTTCATGGTATATTAGTACAATTACCTTTGCCTAAACATATTGATAGTGATATTATAATTAATACTATAGACCCAAATAAGGATGTAGATGGATTTTCTAGTGTGAATATAGGAAGGTTAGTAAACAATTTACCAGGTTTTGTTCCATGCACTCCTCTAGGTTGTTTACAATTGATAAAAAGTGTACGTCCTAATTTATCGGGGTTGAAAGCTGTAGTTATTGGTAGATCTAATATAGTAGGTAAACCTATGTTACACTTATTATTACAAGAAAATTGTACTGTTAGTATGGTACATTCTAAAACAGTGAATATAGAAAACGAAGTTAAAACTGCTGATATAGTAATAGCAGCTGTAGGTGTGCCTGAGCTTGTAACTAGTAACTGGATAAAGCCAGGTGCAATTGTGATAGATGTAGGTATAAATCGTGTGATACGAGGTGGTAAATCTATGTTAATAGGGGACGTAAAATTTGAAGATATTAAAGACACTGTGTATGCGCTTACCCCTGTACCTGGTGGAGTTGGACCAATGACAATAGCATATCTTCTGAATAATACTGTGAAAGCTGCATGTATGAGTAAGAATATTGATATGGATCAAATCTAGCTTAGGCAATTTAAATATTACTTTGTCGATTGCTAGTTAATGTATTGTTTTTTGTATATTTTACTCCTCGTTTCTAGTACCATTTTAAATTGCTGCAGCTATATATTAATTTAACTCGTCTCTTCTAGCCTAAATAACAAGTTAATTTGCTATATAGGTGATTATAAATTAATATTTTCTTTCTAAAATAAAATTTGCAAATTCTCTAAGTATATCGGCTTTTTTCTCAAATACATTTAAATGAGAAATTGCTTGATTCACTAAATATTTTACTTGTTCAAAAGCGGTATCTGGGCCTATAGAGAGGATATAATTAACTTTTTGAGTATTTATAGGTAATTTTGTAGGTTCAGTTGATTCAATTTTGTCAGGGGTTAAATCCATTAAATCATCAGTAATTTGAAAAGCTAAACCTAAAGCATGCGCATATCCCTTGAGGGCTAATCTAAGGTTTTTAGAAGATTTTCCAAGTATAGCACCTGCTTCGCATGAAACAGCAAATAATTCCCCAGTTTTCATACGTTGTAGCCTTATAATTTCTGCTAAAGAAAGCTCAGTTGTATTAGATAAAATATCAAGCATTTGCCCTCCTGTCATACCACTAGGTCCAGAAGCTTTGGCGATGGCTGCAATCAGCTCACATCGTACGTTACTGTCAGTATGGGTAGTAGGAGAAGCGAGTATACCAAATGCGAGTGTTAATAAGGAATCACCAGCAAGTATAGCAGTTGCTTCTCCAAATTTTACATGACAAGTTGGTTGTCCACGCCTCACAAGGTCATTATCCATAGCTGGTAAATCATCATGAATCAGAGAATAATTATGAATAAATTCAATTGCAGCTGCTGTTTGTAAGGCTGAATCTTTGCATACTCCAAAAAGATTGGCAGCTGCAATAGTCAAAAATGGCCTTAATCTTTTTCCAGGAGATAAGACTGAAAAAAGAATAGCTTCTAATAATATGCTCTCTTTACTATTATCTGGTTCAGGTAATAATTGACGCATCTTTATTTCTAACGATGAAGAAATATCTTGTAAAGTTTCTTGTAATTTTGCCAAAATAGCCTCTATTGATATTTTAAGTTAGCTTCTTACGATTAAAACAGATGTTTTAGCATGACGTACTACTTTAGCTGCGTTTGGACCAAGTAAATAATCTTTCAGTTCAGGACGATGGGCTGCCATAACAATTAAATCAGCATCTAATTCAGCTGCTTTATCTACAATACACTGATAAATAGGACCACGTTCAACTATATAGTCTATTTTTATATCATCAGGCAAATGTTTAGTAGCTATATTATTTAATTCTACATTAACCTTTTTAATCATTTCCTCTAGCCAGCCCTTAGGAAAATATTGATGTACTAAATTCATACCATAATTAGGTATTACAGTCATTAAATATAGTTTAGCATTAGAAGCTCTCACAAGTTCAATTACTGCGGCAAAACTCTTATCCCAGGCATGTTTTGAGTTAACATCAATAGGAAATATAATTGTTTTATACATGTGAATCTCCAAATGCTAAAATTATTAATATATTATGATTATAATAAGCCTTTTTCTTTATAATAGCGCTCTGCACCTTTATGTATAGGTATGATATTATTTTGTATCATATCTTTTGGTACTAAATTATGTAAAACAGGATGTAAATTTCTAAATACATCAAAATGATCAAATAATGATTTTACAACTTGATAGATTACGTTGTCATTTACATCTTCTCTGGTAATTATACTAACTTTTACACTAAAAGTAGGTATATTGTTTGGATTGCCGGCATAAAGTCCTCCTGGTATTGTAGATTTTGTATAATAGGAGTAATCTTTAAGTAATTTTTCTATATTATTACCTGTTATTGGTATGATAGTAATGTCACATAGTGCCGAAACTTCTTGTATTGCAGCATTAGGGTGACCTACACTAGCAATAATGGCGTCAATTTTATTATTACATAATGCAAAGGACTCTTCTGAAGATGTGAGTTCAGAAAATATAAAATTTTCCGAAGTTAATCCATAAAGATCCATAATGGTTTGTAGCATTTCTCTACTACCAGAGCCTTTAGAAGAGATATTAATTTTTTTACCTTTTAAATCTTCTATAGTTTTAATACCAGAATCACTGCGTACCACCACAGTAAAATCATCGTTATGTAAGGAAAAAATACTTCTTAGAGATTTATCGGGCCCATCATTTGCAAAATTATCGATACCATTATATGCGTTATATTGTATATCAGATTGTATAATACCTAAATCAAAAGTTTTATTTTTTAATGATTGAATATTATCCAAGGATCCGTTTGAAGGATCAATAGAACATCGTATAGAATTTGTGCGACGATATCTGTTAACCATACGACATATAGCGCTACCCGTGGGATAGTAAACACCTGTGACTTTACCTGTACCTATAATAACAAATTTCTCAACGGCTTGACTAGCTTGCCATGAAAAATCGGAATCTATAACCAGCATAGTAGATATAGTTACAAGAAAAAATATTACAATTATAAATTTTTTTACATTCATTATCAAGCCCACTAATCCATCAAAATCATCTAGTCAATATATTACATTAAAATTATTATTCTGAAAAGTAAACTTTTTCGTCTAAAGTACCTTCACTTTTATCAATAATGAGAGTAATAGTAGCGTCTCCAGTGAGATTGATAGTAGTACGTATCATATCTAAAATTCTATCTATGCCAGCTATTAATGCTACTCCTTCTATAGGTAAATGTACCGAAGATAGGACCATAGGTAACATAACCATTGAACCTCCAGGTATCCCAGCAGCACCTATTGATCCAAGGGTAGCAGTTAAAATAATCATCATATAATCATTAGGTTGTAAAGTAGTTCCTGTAGCTTGTGCAAAGAATATAGCGCACATACCAAGATATATTGCCATACCATCCATATTCATAGATGCACCAATAGGCAATACAAATGAAGTGTTGCTTTTTGAAATACCAAGTTGTTCTGTGCAGACTCGCATTGTAGTAGGTAATGTAGCTTTACTGCTACTCGTGGAAAAAGCAATAGTTTGATATTCAAGACTTTTTCTATAAAAGGGTATAGGAGATATACGGGCAAAGACTAAGATTAGCACGCCAAAAATTAGATACTGTAATGACATGCCAAGTATAACTGATATAATTAATTTAAATAAACTATTTAATACTTCTAATCCTTGCGTTCCAACAACCCATGCTGTTAAGGCAAAAGCACCATAAGGAGAAAATGACATAACTATATTAATCATTTTAAATATTAATTTTGCAAACAGATTAAAAAAGTTGATCATTTTTCTTCCATCGCTACCCATAGCATTTAAGGTAAGACCAGTAAATATTGCAAAAAATACTACTTGTAGCATATTATTACCTGCAAGTGTTGCTACAGCATTAGTAGGTACTATATCCACTAAAAATTTAGTTAAATCGAATTGTGCAGGGGGAGCTATATTGATTGAGTCTAGATGATCAAAACGCAGAACAACTCCTTGTCCTGGCTTTAGTAATAAAGCAGTTGTAAGTCCTATGATAATAGCAAAGGTAGTGGTAAGTAGATATGATACTACAGCTTTAAAGCCAATTCTACCTATTGATGATGGATCACTCATACTGGTGATACCAGAGACCAGAGATAAAAATATTAATGGTACAATAATCATTTTAATCATGTTAATAAAAATGTCTCCTATTGGCTTTATGTAGTGGAATACATTTTTATCTTTTACTAAAACACCAAAGACTACTCCTAAAATTAACCCCAAAGTAACTTGTTGCCAAAGTTTCATATCTATCTCTCCAAACTTAAATTTTGCATTAAAAATGCAATTTAAATTAGCTGTTAATAAAGATTTTAAACAAAATTAAGTCCAACAATAATCAGAATACTCAAATTACACAAGGATTAAATAAAAATTTTTAAAATTCAAAATATTATTATTATTAATTTGGCTATTGTACTACTAAAAATGTAATGGTATATATGTTTTACTAGGGAATATATAAGTTTTATACAAAAAGATTAATTTGTAGGGTAAATATGTCAGGTTTTGAACTAAATAAAATAGCTGCATCAATACTTTTAGCAGGCTTAATAGCAATGGTTGTTGGCAACATTGCTGATATAATTTATAGACCACATGTAAGTGAAAAAAGAGGGTATACAGTTGAAGTTACTCAGTCTGCGGAAGAAAATCAGCCTGCTAAAGAAGAGGTAGTAATAGATATACCAGCTTTACTTGCAAAGGGAGATGTGGATCGTGGTCAAAAATTATCAAAAGCATGTTTAATGTGTCATAATTTTGAAAAAGGTAAAGGGCCTAAAATAGGTCCAGATTTATGGGGAGTAGTAGGTGCAAATAAATTAAGAGAAGATTATGAATATAGCGCAGCTATGAAGGCCAAGGGTGGAAGTTGGACTTATGATGAATTATTTAGCTTTTTGCAGTCTCCTCAGAAATTTATTCCTGGAACTAAAATGACATTTGCAGGATTTAAAAAGCCTCAAGATGTAGCAGACGTAGTTACATATTTACGTAGTTTAAGTGATAATCCTGTGCCTTTACCCGAGGAAACAAAATAATCAATATTTTTTTAATTTAATTAAATCTTAAATAATAATGTTAATAATATATAATTATGGATATTATAAATAATTTTATACTCAATAATATAAGCTATGCTTGGATGGTGTTTGGTATTATATTGATAATACTGGAAGTTTTAACTACGCCTGGTATTGGTATATTATGTGCAGGCTTAGCTGCCATAATGGTTGGTATAATGATATTATCTAGTCTCATTTTTGATAATAGCTATATTATTCAGTTTGGTTGGTTTTTTGCATGGACGGTAGTGTGGGCTGCTGTATTATGGAAGCCTTTGTTACAATTACGACATTCTAAACCTAATTATCATAATATAGTAGGAGAACGTGCTGTCGTATATAAGAATGATTTAGTTAAAGGTAAAACTGGAGTAGTTAAATGGTCTGGTACTGTTATGAATGCTTTAATTATAGATGCTTCAGGAGTTTCATTTATTAGTGTAAATCAGGAAGTGATTATAAAAGATCTCAAAGGTAATGTTTTATTAGTTGATATAGCTACGTAATGTAAAAGAGGAGAAAAGTAGATGGTTGATATTTCTGGTTTATTTCTAGTAATAATGGTCATATTAGCACTTATAGTATTTAAAGGAATTAAAATTATTCCTCAGCAACAAATCTGGATATTAGAAAAATTAGGTAAATTTGATCGAAAAATGGAACCTGGATTAAATATATTGATTCCCTTCATTGAAACAGTAGCTTATAAGCATTCTTTAAAAGAACAGGCTATAGATGTGATGGAACAAACAGCTATTACAAATGACAATGTAACATTACGTATAGATGGTGTTTTATATGTACGTATTATAGATCCTGTAGCGGCTTCTTATGGGGTAAATGATCCATATTATGCTGTGTTACAGCTTGCACAAACTAGTATGCGTTCGGAAATAGGTAAGATTACTTTAGATAAAACATTTGAAGAGCGTGATACTATTAATGCTAATATTGTAAATGTTATAAATGAGGCTGCAGGTAGCTGGGGTATTCAGTGTATGAGGTATGAAATTAAAGATATTACTCCTCCTACTACTGTGTTAAAAGCTATGGAATTACAGGTAGCTGCAGAACGTCAGAAACGTGCAGAAATATTAGAATCTGAGGGTAAAAAACAATCGCAGATTAATTTAGCTGAAGCCTATAAACAAGAGATAGTATTACGTTCTGAAGCGGCTTATACAGATCAAGTAAATCGTGCAAAAGGTCAGGCAGAAGCGGTATTACTTGTAGCTGAAGCAACTAGTAAAGGTATAGAGAAAATTGCTGAAGGTATTTCGAAAGAGGGAGGTGATGCTGCTGTTGCAATGAAACTTGCTGAGCAATATACAGATGCTTTTAGAGAAATTGCTAAAGAAACTAATACTATAATAGTGCCAGCTAGTGCTTATGATACTGGCTCAATGGTTGCACAAGCTTTAACTATTTTTGATACAATTAAAAAACGTCCAACTTCTATATCGCCATGGAATAATAAAGTAGATGATAAAAATAGCTAATTGGAATATTAATTCTGTTAGAACTAGATTGCCCCTATTGCTTTCTTTTTTAGAACAAGAATCTCCTGATATAGTGTGTTTGCAAGAAACAAAATGTATTAATGAACAGTTTCCTACATTAGAAATAGAATCTTTAGGATATAATTTTGCTTTACATGGACAAAAAAGCTATAATGGAGTTGCAATTCTTTCTAAATTTCCTTTAGAGGATATATCGATAAAAATGCACGATGGTACAGATGATGTTCAAGCTAGATATATAGAAGTTATAGTAAATGTAAGCTCTGATCGTGTGTTAAGAGTTATATCATGTTATGTGCCAAATGGCGCGCCTCTTGAATCTGAAAAATTTATATATAAGCTTAATTTTCTTGATCAGCTATATGAACGTGTACAACAGCTTTTAAAATTTGAAGAAATATTGGTTGTCATGGGTGATTTTAATGTGGCTCCTGAAGATATAGATGTATATGATAGAGAGGTTTTAAATAATACAGTATGTTTTCATATTGAAGAAAAAGTACGTTTTAGAAAAATTATCTATGCTGGTATGAATGATGCCTTTAGGATGCTATATCCTGATAGGCAAGAATTTACCTGGTGGGATTATCGTGCTGGTAGTTGGCAACATAACAGCGGTATGCGTATAGATCATATATTGCTCTCACCGCAGGCTGCTGACTTATTGAAAGCAATTTATATTAGGAAAGATATGAGAGCGGTGGATAAAGCTTCTGACCATGTTCCTATTGTTTGTGAATTAGAATAAACTTAATAGGTGAACAATTTTTATAAACATGCTTGATTTAGATTAATTAAGCGGATCTAGTTAAGCTTTCCTACAACTTGATGTTTATGCTGTTTGTGTTAATCAAGCTATAATTGACACTTCTTATATAAAATTATATATCTTAATTAAAGCGTATTAAATTATCTGTTGACCGTTATATTTGTTTATAGCTATCATTTATATAAGCTATTTATAGTTTTTATTTATGAGTAAGTATATAGTTTTTATGAATACTGAATCTCAAATATCACTGTACGCATAGAGTAATAATTTACTTGAGGTATATATGAAAAAAATAGTTATTTCTGGTATGATAGGTAATGCTTTGGAGTGGTATGATTTTGCTCTTTATGCACATTTTGCTGGTATTATTAGTCAACTTTATTTCCCGTCAGATGATAAATTTATATCTTTAGTTTTAACTTTTGGAGTATTTGCTGCAGGTTTTGTTATGCGACCTTTAGGAGGGATAGTATTTGGTTATATAGGTGATAAATTTGGTCGTAAAGTTTCCCTGGTAACTTCAATTGTATTAATGGCAGTCCCTACTACTTGTATAGGATTGCTTCCTACTTATGAACAGATAGGTATAGTTGCGCCAATTTTATTAACAATAATTAGATTATTGCAAGGTTTATCATTAGGAGGTGGTTTTAGTGGATGTATAGCGTTTATTGTTGAGCATGCTCCGGATGGTCGTAGAGGATTAATTGGTAGTGCTTCTGTATTTAGTATGAGTGCGGGTATTTTATTTGGATTAATAGTTGCAACTTTTATATCGCATATATTATCTCCACATGATTTTAATAGTTGGGGATGGCGTGTGCCTTTTCTAGTTAGTGCAATTTGGGGATTAATTGCTATTTATATTAGAGGCAATATACATGAAAGTCCTAAATATAACGAAGCAAAGGCAAATGGTTTTCTATCAAAATCACCAGTGCGGGAAGTGTTATCAAATTATTTACCAGAATTATTAATAGCAATAGGTATTTACCTTACTGTAACAGTACCATTTTATACCTTAATGATTTTTATGAATAACTATATGTCTCAGATTTTAGGACATTCTATTAAAGAGGCATTACTAATGAATGTAGTAAGCATATTAGTTCATATGTTATTCTTACCATTTGCATCAAATTTATCAGATAAAATAGGTCGTAAGCCTGTTTTAGTAGTAAATTCTTTAGCGTTTATGTTCTTGACGTATCCTATTTTCTGGTTATTATGTCAGAATGGCTTTGTGTTACCCTTAATGGGTCAAGTGATGTTTGGTATTATATTATCATTTTATATAGCGCCTGTACCTGCATTATTAGTAGAATTGTTTCCTACTAGTGTAAGATTTACAGGTATTGCTCTTTCTTATAATTTAAGTGCTGCTATATTTGGTGGTACGACTCCTATGGTTGCAGCTTGGCTAATAAGATATACAAATATGAATGATGCGTTAGCATTTTATATTATTTTATTTGCTATCATTTCTCTTATAACCCTCTATTATTTTAGAGATAATTATGATAAACCTTTGGCGTAAAAATAAAAATAGAACAAAAGATGATAATATTATTATTACTAAACCAGTTATAGGTATTACTATAGATTCTGAAGAGCAAGGTTGGTATTCGGAATTTCCTTGGTATGAAGTGCGTCAAAACTATTGTACTGCTATTAGTAATAATGGGGGTGTACCTTTATTGTTGCCTTATGAAATGGGTTTGTTAGAAGAATATATAGGAATGATGGATGGATTAATGATCACTGGAGGAAATTTTGATATTTCTCCGGAATATTATGAGGAAAAGGGTGTATTAGAGAAATCAAAAATAAATAAAAATCGTACAGATTTTGAAATGGAAATTACAAAGTTAGCCTTAAAAAATAATATACCTATTTTAGGAATTTGTGGTGGTGAACAATTAATTAATGTTATATTAGATGGTACGCTTATTAAGCATATACCAGAGATAGTTGATGCTATTAATCATGAACAGACTGTTCCTAAAAATCATCCATGGCATATGATTAATATAGAGCCTAATAGTTTATTACACCGTATTACTGGTGTATTAGAAATGTCGGTCAACAGTACTCATCATCAAGCAGTAAAAGATTTGGGTAGGGGTGTAATAATTAATGCTACAGCTTTGGATGGGATTATAGAAGCTATAGAATATTCATATAACTGTTTTTGTTTAGGTGTACAGTGGCATCCAGAATATGAAATTAATGAGTATGATACTAAAATATTTAAAGCCTTTATAGATGCAGCGTTACAATATGCAAGAAGAAAGAATCTCAAAACTAATAGCTAAATCTGGTTTATGTTCACGTAGAGCTGCAGAGCAATTGATTTTAGAATCAAGAGTTAAATTAGATGGACAGATTATAAAAGAATTAGGTACCAAAACAAAAAATTATCATTCTATTTGGGTTGATAATAAGCCATTAAAACTTCAGGAAGAAGCTAGATTATGGATTTATTATAAGCCTGTTGGGCTAATTACTACTCATCATGATCCAGAAAATAGAAAAACAGTTTTTTCTACGTTGACTAAAGATATGCCAAGGGTGATATCAGTTGGTAGGTTAGATTTGAATAGTGAAGGATTACTGTTACTGACAAATAATGGGGCATTAGCGAGTCGTCTTGAGCACCCATCAAATGGATATCTTAGAAGATATAGAGTAAGAGTATTTGGTGATTTAAATCTCAATGAGTTCGCGAAATTAAAACAAGGAATTACAGTTAAGGGTATTGATTATAGGCCTATTACAGTAGAAGTAGATAAAATAGGAGGAAAGAATTCTTGGCTAGTGATGGATTTATATGAAGGAAAAACACGCGAGATTAGAAATATAATGCAACATTTTGGGCTTAAAGTGAATCGTTTGATACGCATTTCTTATGGTCCATTTCAAATAGCGGGCTTAAAACCTGGAGAAATAAAAGAAATAGATGTAAAACTATTTATCAAGGGTTCTTAAAACTTTTTCAATAAAAGACTTTAAAATTCTATTAATAATGAGAAAATAATATGAGAATTATAGCTGGAAAACATAAAGGGCGTAATATTATGTTGCCTACAAGAACAAATGTTAGACCTACTACGTCAAAAACTCGTGAAGGTATATTTAATATATTAAATAGTGGTCAGTTTCTTAAAGAAGGTATTTCTATTTTGCATAGAGCTAAAATACTAGAGTTATTTTGTGGTAGTGGTGCATTGTCTTTTGAGTCTTTATCACGAGGCGCAGAGCATGCTATAATGGTTGATAATAATCAAGAAAATTTAAATTATGTAGCATTGAATGCGGAAAAACTTTCAGAATCAAATAATATTTCTATTATTCGGACAGATGCGAGTTTTTTGCCTAAAGCTAATCATGCTGTTGATATTGTGTTTATTGATCCTCCTTATAATAGCAATGTAATTGAGTCTGTATTATATAAATTACAGCAGCAAAATTGGTTAAAAAATGATACAATTATTGTTATAGATGCTTTTAGTAAGGAAGATATCAATATACCATTGGGGTATAATCATATAAGCCAGCGTATATATGGTAAAACCAAAATAATATTTTTAGGTATTACATAAAAATTGTAAAAAATATTAAAATATAAATTATCTATTTTATGTTGCTGTATAATATGATATACTTAATAGGTTATAAAGTAGAACGCTTGCTAAATATTGTGAAATAGGAGGGTAAGATGTCATTACTGGAACATGTCAATCAAATTTCTTCAAAACATGCAAAGATAGAAAACGAACTACACACGGCATATATTAACCATATTGATGATATTATTATAGGAAAATTAAAAAAACAAAAATTGAAATTAAAAGATGAGCTTCAATATTACGTAGAATCAAGATTATTAGAAGTAATATAAATGTAATAAATTCTTAAACCACGGGTCTGCTACCAAAAATAGCAGACCCAATACGTATATGAGAAGCACCAGATTTTAAAGCTATTTTATAAGAATCACTCATGCCCATACTAAGTACTGAGATATTATGTTTACTAGCAATGTACTGCAATAAAGTAAAATGAGGATATGGATCATCATTTACAGGAGGAATACACATTAAACCTTCTACTTTTAATCTTAATTCATATTTACAGCTATGTATAAAATCGGTAGCGTCATAAGGCATAATACCAGATTTTTGGCTTTCCTCCCCGGTATTAATTTGTATATAGCATTTTAAAAATTTATTTTGTAATTCCATTTCATGTTTAAGAGATTTGGCTAATTTAAAACTATCTACTGTTTCTATAACATCAAAAATTTTTACAGCTTCTTTTACCTTATTGGTTTGTAAACGTCCTATCATGTGTAATTCAATATTATTGTATAACTTTTTAAGAGAAATCCATTTACGTTTTGCTTCTTGGATCCTATTTTCGGCAAACGTTCTATGCCCTACTTCTAATAAAGGTTCTATAAAATTTATTGGTTGGTTTTTGGTAACAGCAATAATGATTGCCTTTGAATTTAGAAAAGATATTTCATCTTGTATAAGTTGAAATTTACTGATTATAGAGCGTTCAATCATAGGCAAAATAAATGGTTATAGAAAACAATGTAATGGTATTTTTACAACAAAAAACGGAAAACTTAATAATAGGTAAACAAATATTATCTATCTAACTTGCATAAGTCAATCTTATCTTTTAATAATGAAAAGACATAAGAAGTCATATGGGTTTATATGTCTTTTGATTTTGGCAATAGTTTAATTTGGAAGGTTGGCGTATTATGAAAAAATTTTTGATTAGTACCACTGCATTAGTAGCGATAGTAGCAACTAGTGCGTTCGCTGAAGTACCTACAACCCCAGCCAATGGGCTTACTGTAAGTGCAGGTGGGATAGTTGATTTTCAAGCTGGTTTTCGTAACCAGAAAAAAGGTTATAAAGTAAATTTATCAGAAAATAATAGAAATGTTGCTTTTATGGGCCATGCAAAGGCTTATTTATCAGCGACTGCAAGAGCTGATATGGGCTTTAAATATGGTGGTGTAATACAATTAAATACTAATGTTGTTAATTATAGCGGAAATAAAGATGCTAAAATGGAACATACATATGTATTCGTTGAAACAGGTTTAGGTAGAGTAGAATTAGGTACTAATTCTTCAGCTACACAAGCAATGAAAGTTGACGCTTCAAGTATAGCTCGTGCTACTGGGGGTATTGATGGTGATTGGGATAACTATGTTAATACTGCTGCGTATTATCCAGATGGTGTCACAGGGGCTGTAGATCAGTTAGATACTGAATATATGAGTTCTCCGGATTTCTTAAGTGCATATAGATATGATTCTAAATGGACTTCTGAAAAAGCAAGAAAGATTTCTTACTATACCCAAAGATATAATGGCGTGCAGTTTGGTATAAGTTATACTCCTGATACAGGCGTTATAGGTAGATCTTATAATGGTGGAGTTGGAGAAAACACTGCATATAATACTCGTAGCGGTACGCAAGGTGTAATACCACGTTCGCCTAGAGCTATTAAGAATTTAGTTAGTGGTGGTTTCAACTATACCAATCAGTTTGATCAAGTTGGATTTAGTGCTAGTTTGTTAGGTGAACTTGGTAAAGGTACTCACAGTGCTTCAGAAACAACTAAACATCGTAATTTAAGAGCATGGCAGGCTGGTGCTGCTTTAGATTATGCAGGATTTAGTGTTGCTGGTTCTTATGGTTCAACTAATAAAAAGTTTGCAAATGTTGTGCCAGCTAGTGATACTACAAAATATAAAGATTTAAAGTATTGGACAGCAGGTTTAGCTTATGCTCAAGGACCAATTGGTGTTAGTGCAACCTATATGAACAGCGAATGGATGAAAAATAAATTCAATAACGTTGTAGTAGGTGCTGATTATCAACTAGCTCCAGGTTTAATGCCTTATGTAGAAGCTGCATTCTTCGAGTACAAACCTAAGAGAGGTGGTAAAATTACTAAGAAGAATAGAGGTGAGTCTTACATAATTGGTACTGAAGTTAGATTCTAGTCTTATTTAATTAATATGATGGTATAAATTTATACCATCATATTATTTTCTGGTTCTCTCTTGCTTTTGAAATCTTTCTATGTGATCATACAGTGTTGTTCATTATTTTCTATTCCTTAACTGTCCGTTGGGCTCCTATTTTTAAATTTCTAGTAGTAATATTATAGTAAAAGCATTGAATTTGTATGCTTAGGTAACTCTTTGCTCTCCTACTAATTGTCATACTACCGGACAAAAAAGTAGAAAGAAGTTTTAAGATGTGCAAGATTGGAGGATTTGGTATGGAAGGAAGTCATATCAAAAGCAGCAAAAGATTAGAAAATTATATTAAATGAATATTTATAGCTTTTGCTATTGTAGTTAAAATAGGTAAAGATGTGAATGAAACTATTCCGATAAAGGTTAAGAAAACTTTAGTTTGTAAGGCGTCTTTTGTCATTACCGCGTAGGCGGTAATCTAATAATATGGGCAAATTCACTAGATGCCCGTTTTCGCGGGTATGACTAAAGGGGATTCCTTTTTTTTATTACTGCATCCTTTCTTGCTCATTATTTACATTTTTTGTCTGGTAGTATGACTATTTATAGGCTTCGCTCTATCTGCCCTAGGTGTATAGTTTCAAGAATATATTTGCAGATTTATTAAATCTTGAGAATATCCTACGAAAATGTTTGATTTTACCAAAAAAACATTAAATCAGATGACGTTCTTTGTAAATGTGTTGGTCATATGATTTAGCTCTTTACAATTTTTCTTCGAAGAGATAATTATTTCACAATACTTAACTCTCAAGCTTTTCTCTTTATTTTCAACCACTTTAATCTCCATCTCTCTTTTAGAAAACTTCACATAACCTATATTTTGGTAATTTTTTTTGCGAATGTTACTAATATTAGCTGCGAAAATTCACTTATATACCCTAAAATTATTTCCAAAATCTTATCTAGAAATATTTTGTTAACAGGATCATAGTTTTTTATATGATTTCCAAAAGTTACTATTGTAATGACGCTTTTGGTTATTTCTATTATACCAATTTTATTTTGAGAAGGAGAATTAATAGATCAATTATTAAATAATAACGATTTATTGCCGGTTATAGGATTATATAAGTGAGATAATTTATGTATAGTTAGTATTAAGCCCTATTTCTTTGAATATAAGGTAAATTATTATGGGCTACGTCCTCTCCCTCGTGCTCCTATTTTTAATAAAGTTCCTTTTCTTAAGATAGTAGTAAATTTTGCCTTATTATTAGTTTTTATATGATTGTCAGATTTTACCCAAAAAGTTACGCCTGTAGTAACGCTTTGGGTTATTCCTGGGGTGTTATCTTGAGAAGAAGAATTAACCGATAAATTGTTAAGTAATGCCGATTTATTTGCAATTATAACAGGAGTTTTAGGTAGTTTTTTATCTTCTTTTAATGATTGTTCATCATCATAGGCTTTAGAGGTCTTAGCCTTACCTTTTTCAAATAATTTAACGATTTGGTCTATTATGACTGTTATCATACTTTTGATCTTTATCAATTTATATATTAATATTTATTACTATATATATAAATTTTTTTATAAAAAATCAAGGTATATTATGAAAAAAATACATTTTATCCTATATAGTATTGTATTTTAAAATATTATTATCATAATATTAGGGGTTAAAAATTATGATTATGTTTTATAATAAATAAAGTTGGAATAGGTATAGCGTCGCTTTAGAGCTCATGTACTCTAATCAAAACATCTGAAGCTACGGTGTTGTTTTTCTCTCATCACGTCTCGCTCCTTGTATTATTTTCAATTTATATTTACTATAACAAGAGCATTAACAATAAACGGAAAATATTGTGCGAAATAAATTTATTACTGCTTTAACTCTTGGAATCAACAGCGGTTTAAACTATGCTTTGATAGATACATTAATTACAGCGTATTTTAATGATGCTAAAATAAATTTAGTAGTGATAGGGATATTATCGCTTAGGCTTGTGCCTTATTATATAAGATATTTATGGGCACCAATTGTTGATAGAATACCTATTAGATTATTTCCCAAAAATTTTGGACATAGAAAAGGTTGGTTATTATGCACACAGGCAATTTTTATGTGTTTAGTGATAGCTTTATCTTTTATAGATATTACTGATAAATTTTTATTAACGATTATTGTAATCTTTATGATAGCTTTTACAGCAGCTACGTATGATATAAGTATGGAGGCTTACAGGATAGAATTATTTGAAAAAAATGCGTTAAACTTAGGTAGTTCTTATACCGTGATTGGATTTAGAATAGGGTTATTAATTTCTGGAGCTTTTGGATTATATTTATCTTCTATCTTATTATGGAAATATACGTTTATTATTATATCCATGTTTATTATACCATGTATGGTAGTAATATTTTTCTCTAAGGATGCTAATATTCAAAAAGGTAACAATAATTTAAAACAAGAGTTTTGTATGCCTTTTAAGGCAATATTTAAACAGCCTATGTTTATATTTGTTTTTGTCATTATAGCATTTTATAAAGTAAGTGACGCATATCTTGATACTATGCTTTTACCTTTTTTAATGGAAACTGGGTTTTCTAAAGGAGAAATAGCTAGCGTTAATAGTGTTGTTAGATTGATTGCTAGTATATGTGGTACATTTATTGGTGGATACATAGTACGTCAAAAAATGACAGCTAAGCATTTATTTTATACAGAAATTTTTGCTGCTTTAACAAATTTATTGTTTATATTCTTAATAAAATCAGGTCATAATATGAATATTTTAGTAGGTATATTATGTGTTGAGAGTCTGTGTTCAGGTATATGTAATATAATGTTAATAAATTATATGAGCAATTTATGTAATAAAGAATTTGTTGGCACTCATTATGCTATTTTAATATCTATTTCTGGATTTAGTAGGTCTATTCTGGCTTCTACATCCGGGTTTGTAGCGGTGAATTTAGGTTGGTATAATTTCTTTATTATATCATCTTTGTTATCAATACCTTCATTATTATGTATATATTGGCTTTATATATATAAGCATAAAACAATATTACCGTATTTCTAGTTTAGTAAGCTTTATTTGTGTGTTATGCATTTTTTGGTTTATTGCTAATAATACGTTATATAAATCATTTATATTAATATTTTTATATAATTTACCATTTAATGATAAATGTGGTATATACGAACCAGGTAGAGTACGCTTATCAAGACTATATTTACCATCCTTATATTTTGCTACTAGCGATATTAATGTTTGGTTATATTCTAAGAATAATTGTGCATTTTTGGGTAAAGCTACTATATATGAGTGTTTGCAGCCTAATAAACTTGCTGCACCAAATTCAAAAACTGTGCTCTCTAATTTGGTACGTAAATTTTCGTCCAAATATTTTTTTAAATCATTTATATCTTCATTTTGTACATTTTTAATGTATCCAATAGTAACATGGTATTCATAATTAAACTGGCTATTATCTTCTAATTTACGTATTAGCCCTAACTCTTTTAAATTTTGCTGATAAATATTATTACCAGCTTCCTCATTTTCAATATATATCATGACGGCTAGATCTCTTGCTTGTACAGTATTTATATTAAATTGAATAAGTACCAAAAAAAACAATAATAGTTTTATGAAAATATTTTGCATATACGAGTCCGAGTAAAATTACCAACATTCACTAAGATAAAAAAAGATAGTGCAACTACTACAATAGAAGCGCTACCTGGAGTATCAAATATAAAAGAGCAGAATAGACCTAAAATTAAAGAAATTATACCAATTATAGATGATATAATAACCATTTGCTCGGGTGTAGAACTTAAATATCTAGCTGTTGCTGTAGGAATTATTAATATAGCAGTTATTAATAAAATACCTATTATTTGAAAAGAAACGGCTATAAATAAAGCAAAAGCTAGAGTAAGTTCAATTTCTATACGTTTTACATAAACTCCTTGGACAGAAGCCAAATCTTTACAAATGATTATATATAAAATAGCACGCCATCTGATTAAGAACCAAATGGTGATTATAGCCAATAACACAAATATATAGAGCATATCTTGGTTAGTAATAGTAAATATGTCACCAAATAAATATGATTCTAAATCCAACCTTGTATTAATAAAAGAAGATGTAATAATTATGGCAATAGCAAGAGACCCAAAGGCTAGTATATTTAATAGAGTATCGTTTCCAAGTTGTGTATTCAGGGTTACTAATAATATTGCAAATATTATAGCTATCAATAAGGCAGACCAAAAAGGTGTAATATTTAATAATATTCCAAGCGCAACACCAAGCAATGCAGCATGTGATAAAGAATCACTAAAATACGCCATACGCTTCCATAGCATAACACAACCAAGAGGTGCAGAAGTTATTACTATCCCAATACCACTTAGTAATGCTCTAAGAAAAAAATCACTAAAAATATAGCTAATTATCATCGTATATAAAACTTAACTTAGCAAATTAATAAAAAATCAATATACTATTATATTATCCACGTCAAGATAATATAAAAAACATTTACATTTTATATAAAAGGCATTAAATGTAGTTAGGATTCTATTATTTTAAGTACAGAATTGGCTAATCTCTGAATGTCATCATTTTGATGTTCAGATGAAAAAGTAAAGCGTAATCTTGCGGTATTAGAAGGCACTGTAGGAGGTCTTACAGCTTTTACTAAAAATCCATCACTC
The DNA here is from genome assembly GCA_000746585.2 of Rickettsiales bacterium Ac37b. Lineage (NCBI taxonomy): Bacteria > Pseudomonadati > Pseudomonadota > Alphaproteobacteria > Rickettsiales > Rickettsiales bacterium Ac37b. The sequence goes on along the minus strand of CP009217.2, from coordinate 317,265 downwards.
ATTAATTGATGAGCTGCGTTTAAAGTATCACTAGATTCTCCTATAATAACAGGCACTATTTGACTGGTTGCTGATTTCATTTTCATTAAATTAGTAAAATATTGAGCTTTAATTAGTGGAACTGATAGTATATTAGGATTTTCATTAATAAAATTAATAGCTGCTATAGCCTCTGCAAGTATGATAGGTGGCAATGCAGTGGAAAATATTAAACTACGTGCTGTATTATTTATATAATTGATAATAGATTTTGAACCGCATACATATCCGCCATATCCTCCCAAGGCTTTCGATAATGTTCCTACGCGTAGATCAATTTTGTGAGTAGATTTAGTAATTAAATGTGCTCCGTCACTTAATAGCCAACTATTATAATATTTTGCTATTTCAACCAAAGATGATAAAGGAGCTATATCTCCATCCATGCTGAAGATATCTTCTGTAATAATGAGACAATTATGATATAGTTTTCTGTATTTTTCTAATAAGATAGAGCAATGGTTGATATTATTATGCTCAAAACGTAAAAATTTTGCTCCAGATAATTTAATTCCATCTAAAATGCATGAATGAATAAATCTATCAGCGATGATTAAATCTTGTTTATTCATTATAGCTGGTATAATTCCTATATTAGTTAAATAGCCGCTCCCAAAAATTGTGCATGATTCAGTACCATGATAATTTGCCAATTTTTCTTCTAAAATAGTATAAAGGGGAGAATTGCCACTGATAAATCTTGAAGCAGAGGCTCCGCTTAGATATTGTGCACATATTTCAAGGCTTTTTTGTTTTACTGCGCGGTTATAAGATAATCCTAAATAATCATTACACGAGAAAGATAATAATTTTTGATTATTATATTCTACATAGTGGCTAGCAAATCTTTTTATAGTATCTAGAGTACGATAATTACTAATTAGTTTTAATTTATCAATTTTCGTATTTGCAAATTCTTCTAGTGTCAACACAATCTATATATTTGTAATAATGGTTTATACGAGACATATAACGAAACAGTTTCTACTAATTAATTTTTAAGAAGTCTAGTAAAAATTTTATCATATTAAAAATATTCCATTATAAATTTCATAAAATATTAATTAAGCGTTGCTACGATTATTACTAATGATAATATATTATCAATAATAGTATGAGTAAATTAAGACAAAAGACAGTTTCTTTGTATAATGAATGTATTATATTTTCTATAATAGTGGCAATATTTGTATTGATTTCTTCATTGTTTATTGGCTGTTCATTATATTATTCTCATAAAAAATCTAGATTATACATTAATAATAATGAAGCAGAAATTATAGAAAATATTTTCTCAGAAGCTTTAACAGAAACTTACCATTATATGAATTTTTTAGGAGAAAAAATAATAAAATATGGAAGTGAGGATAGTAATTTAATCACTAATATTTTAAAAAATAGTTATATTGCTTATAAAAACATAGATAATAATTATTCTTGGGCATTGTTTGATTGGATATCTCCTGATAGAAAAGTCATAGTTAATTCTTTGTATGGTAAGTTATCTGCTCCTCATAGATTATTGAATTGTTCTTATTTAAATAAAGCTGAAGCAAATCCTTGGAATTTTATATTTGATAAGCCATGTATTGGCTTTTTAAGTAAGCAATTAGTTTTGCCTACCTCTATAGGAATTTCATATGAAAATGGTAAATTAGGAGGGTTTATATTAGTTGCTTTGTCAGTACAAAAATTAATGTATAAAATTAATTTATCTCTAAAGGATAAGATAATATTTTTTGTTTTAGATGAACATTTTCATTATATGTTTGGTTCTAATATATTTAAAGATGAAGAGGAGAAAAAATATGCTCTATCTCAGATTCAAAATAGGGTAATAAGGCTAAATGAACCAGGACAGCTTAAGAAACCAGTTTTATATAAAGAAGATTTAGACTTTACTTATTACAAAAAATCTGACCAATACAATTATTACATTATTATAGGCGAAAATAAATATATAATTTTTCGTGAAATATATAATAAATTTCTTACCCATATATCTGTATTGCTCATTTTAGCAACATTTTCCATAATATTATTTTTTATATTGCAATATAAAATAATGAAACCAATGGCGCAATTGTCTAGAACTGCTTCTTCTATAGCAAACCAAGAGCGTATAGATATAAAAGATTATAAGTATAAAGAATTAAATGCGTTAGCTACACAGTTATATAATATACAAACGCTAAGAGAGCAATTGTTACGCTCTAATCAACGTTCAGAATTTATCAATAATGAAATATCGCGTATTAATAAAAATTTATCGAAAAGGACCATTGAATTAGAGGAAGCTTTACAAATAAAAAATGAGTTTTTAAATAATCTAAGTCATGAAGTAAGAACTCCCATTCAGGGTGTCACTACCTTATCCGAATGACTGATTAACTATTGGAATGAATATACAGAGCACGAAAAATTAAAGTTAGCTACTAAGATTGTAAAAAATGCTCGTAGACTTTACTCACTAGTAAGCAATATACTAGATTTATCCAAATTTTCTTCGAATACAATGACACTTATTATTACTAAGAATGATATGATTATAATAATGAATGAAATGATAGAAGAATGTAAAGAACTATATATAAAAGATGGAAGACAAATAGAAATTGTAAATAATGATATAAAAGAGTGGGTCATTAGTTGCGATAGAGAACGTATTATGCAAGTTATACGAAATCTGTTAGTAAATGCCATAAAATTTACTATGAAAGGTAAAATTATTTTAACTATAAAAGAATGGAAGCAAAAAATAGGTAACGTAAATAATGGTCTAATGATAAGTATAAGTGATGAAGGCGTAGGGATACCCGAGAATGAGCTGGAAAAGGTATTTGAGGCATTTACACAAAGTACAAAGACAAAAACAGGAGCGGGTGGTATAGGACTTGGTCTTGCAATATGTAATGAGATTATTAAAGCTCATAAAGGACAAATTTGGGCAGAAAACAATATTACGAAAGGAATTAAAGTTACTTTTGTTATACCACTTATGAAAGATGAGATCCCAGTATATTTTACTGATATTTTACATAAGGGAAATCAAAGAATTTTAGATATTCACGATAAGGGTAATATATTAATTATTGATGATGAAACCTGTTTGATGAGTATGGAAGTGATGATGTATAACAGTAATTATAATGTAATAACGAGTGCAGGAGGGAAACTGGGCTTCGATTATTTATCTGAGCATGCTGAAATTATTGATATAATTTTCTTAGACCTTATGATGGTAGATATGTACGGGCTTGATGTGCTATACAAAATTAAAACTAATCCTATTATGCGTCATATCCCTGTGATTGTACAAAGTGGTACATTTGATGATAGTGAAGTTACAAAAGCCTTTGAATACGGTGCAAGTGATTTTCTAAGGAAGCCATATAACAAGAATGATATACTACATGCGATAAAAAAATCTAAAAATAGTAAATAGCCTAGCATTATATTTTAAATTATATTATGATCACATATAAAATAATAAATATATGATATAATAATCAAGTAAAACGTGGTTCTAGTAAATAAATTATATATTAGGTTAGAAAACTATTGACATCTCAGCTGAAGCTAATATTAAGTTATATTGTTAAGAGATAATAGGAATGTAATAATGGATGATAGTATATTGTTAAATAAAGAAACCAAACCTGAATTAAGTAGCAACACACAAAATCCAGTAAATAGGCGTGATTTTATAGTCCTTACAGCTACTGCTATGGCAGCTGTAGGAAGTGCATCTGTTTTGTGGCCATTTGTTGATTCAATGAATCCATCAGCAGATGTATTAGCTTTGGGTTCTATAGAAGTTGATTTATCTCCTATAGTGGCAGGTCAAGAAGTAACGCTAATGTGGCGTGGTATGCCTGTTTTTATAAGGCATAGAACAGAAAAAGAGATACAAGATGCTAGAGAAGTGGTATTAGATCAATTACTTGATCCTGAATTAGATCAGGATAGAGTGAAAAGTGAACATCCAGAATGGCTAGTAGTAATTGGCATTTGTACGCATTTAGGGTGTGTACCTTTGGGATATGAGGGTATTTATAATGGCTGGTTATGCCCATGTCATGGTTCTCAATATGATACGTCTGGTAGGGTTAGAAAGGGTCCGGCACCTAAAAATTTACCTGTTCCGGAATATACTTTTTTAAGTGATACAAAAATAAAAATAGGTTAATGTGTGAGTTTATCAGTTATGCAATTGAATACAGAAAAACAGCAAACTACTTTGGATAAAATAATAGACTGGATTGATTATAGATTACCAATCTTTTCATTTTTAAAACATCTTGGAGAATATAGAACTCCTAGAAATCTAAGTTATCTATGGAGCTTTGGCTCTATAGCAGGGATAGCTTTAGTTTTACAGATAATGACAGGTATATTTTTGGCTATGCATTATGTTCCTGATTCTGAACAGGCATTTGCAAGTGTAGAAAATATTATGCGTAATGTCAATTATGGATGGTTAATTCGTTATATGCATGCTGTTGGGGCCTCTATGTTTTTTATAGCGGTCTATATTCATATATTTAGAGGTATGTATTATGGCTCATATAAGTCTCCTCGTGAATTGTTATGGTTTATTGGTATAATTATTTTTATTGCCATGATGGCAACGGCATTTATGGGGTATGTACTACCGTGGGGACAAATGAGTTTTTGGGGTGCAACTGTAATTACTAATTTATTTTCAGCTATACCATTGCTTGGAGAAAGTATTGTGAGGTGGTTATGGGGAGGTTTTGCTGTTGGTGGACCTACATTAAATAGATTTTTTGCCTTACACTATTTGTTACCATTTATAATAGTTGCATTGGTAATGGTACATTTAATAGCATTACATTTGCATGGTTCTAATAATCCTACTGGTATTGATATCAAGAGTGAAAAAGATACTATTCCTTTTCATCCATATTATACGATTAAAGATTTTGTAGGTTTTGGAGCTTTCTTTTTGATTTTTGCTTATATGTTATTTTATGCTCCAAATTATTTTGGTCATCCTGATAATTATATAGAAGCTAATCCTCTGGTTACTCCTCCACATATTGTCCCGGAGTGGTATTTTCTACCTTTTTATGCCATTTTACGTGCTATTCCTAGTAAACTTGGTGGGGTAATAGCAATGTTTGGAGCGATATTGGTATTATTTGCTTTACCGTGGCTTGATACATCAAAAGTAAGGAGTGGTAAGTTTCGTCCAATATTCAAATGTTTTTTTTGGGTTTTTGTAGTTGATTGTTTATTACTGGGGTATGTAGGCAGTAATCCACCAGAAGGTGTATATACTATATTAGGCCGCGTTGCTACCTTATATTATTTTATACATTTTTTCTGTATATTACCTTTGGTTGGTAAGTATGAAAAGCCTTTAAAATTGCCTGAAAGTATTAGTTATAGATAAAATTGGTTTTGAGTTTAGAGTATGAAAAAAATACTAATAGTTTGTACAATGTTGTTGTCTGTGGTTTCATTAAATAGCGAAGCTTCTGATCAAGTTCTATCGCCTAAACATTTAAAATGGCCGTTTACTGGGATGTTAGGAAGTTTTGATAAAGCATCAATTCAGCGTGGGTTTCAAGTATATAAAACTATTTGTCATACTTGCCATTCTTTACAATATTTATCATATCGTAATTTAGAAGAAGTGGGCTTTTCTGCTGCTGAAGTGAAAGAAATAGCTAGTGAGTTTGAAGTGTCTACTGTAGATGATCAAGGTAATCCTACAACACGTAAAGCCTTACCTTCGGATCGTTTTGTGAAACCTTTTGCCAATGAGCAAGCTGCAAGGGCAGCTAATGGGGGTTCTATTCCTCCAGATCAATCATTACTAATAAAAGCACGTGAAAGAGGGCCTGATTATTTATATTCTTTATTAACAGGCTATACTGAAGCTCCAGCAGGAGAAGAAGTACCTACTGGTAAGTATTATAACCCTTATTTTGCAGCCCATTTTATTGCAATGCCTCCACCCTTACAAGAGGGTATTTTAACTTATGAAGATGGTACGGATGCATCAGTTGACCAGATGGCACGAGATGTGGTAAATTTTCTACAATGGACAGCAGAACCTGAAATGGAGTATCGTAAGAGGATTGGTATAAAAGTGTTATTATATTTATCTATTTTTACAATAATATTTTATATAGCAAAACGTAGGGTGTGGTCTAAATTAGATAAGTAGGTATAAAATGCTTGATATTGCATGGTCAGAGTTATTAGTTGTAATTGCTTTAGGTTGGTTACTAACAGATCCAAAAGAATACGCAGAGGTAATCAAAGGTATCGCATCGTGTATGCGTAAAATTGCTACCATAAAGAATGAAATACATTCTACGCTAATGGAAATCAGTGAGGATTGTGTATCTACGTCTGATATGAAGGTACAAAAGGATAATAATATTTTAGGTGCCAAAGAATTATATTTAAAGCAACTTTCTAGCATGTATTGTGAAGCGCAATATAATAAAATCAAAGATGATAATACTACTATACATTGAATAATTATTTAATTGAGATGTCTAATTTTATTAGTGAAAATCAAAAAGTTTCTTTGTCTGTACATATAGCTGAGTTAAAGAAGCGTGTGGTATATTCATTAACTGTATTTAGTTTATGTGTAATGATATGTTACCATTTTGCAGGTGATATTTATAACTACCTCTTAATGCCTTTAGCTAATGTTTTAGAGGGAGATAATCGAAAAATTATTTATACAGGCTTAACGGAAGCATTTTTTACGTATTTAAAACTTGCAATTTTTGCAGGTTTTTGTATATCTTTCCCTTTTATCGCGATGCAGCTATATATATTTCTTGCCCCTGGCCTTTATTATAACGAAAAGAAAGTTTTAATACCTTATTTAATAGCTTCTCCTATATTATTTATATTGGGTGCGGTATTGGTTTATTACTTAATTTTACCAGTAGCATGGAAATTTTTTCTTAGTTTTGAGACTTCTCATAGTTTTTTATTGCCTATACAATTTGAAGCGCGTATAAGTGAATATTTAGCTCTTGTAATGCACTTAATTATAGCTTTTGGTATAGCGTTTCAATTACCTATAATATTAACTTTATTAACCAAAGTAGGTTTATTAGATTCTGTAGTGTTATCTAAGAAACGTAAGCTTGCTATTGTTTTGGTATTTGCAATTGCCGCAGTAATTACACCTCCTGATGTGATTAGCCAATTTGCTCTTGCAATTCCTATGCTGATATTATATGAGATATCTATATTGGCTTGTAAATGGGTAAAAAATTGAGGGAAATATAATGCATGATGCAAAATGGATTAAAGATAATTCAGAAAAATTTGATCAATTATTGATGAAGCGTAAATTACCTGCATTATCAGAGACAGTACTTGAATTAGATAATGAGCGCAGGCATACTATTACCATCACCCAAATGCTACAACATGCTAGGAAAGAAAAAGCTAAGTTAATTAGTACATTTAAAAATAAAAATTCTCCTGAATATAAACAGGCTTTAGAGGATGCAACGCATATTAATGAAAAATTGCAAGAGTTAGAAGAGAAAAAGCATCAAGGCGATAAGTTAGAGGAGTTGCTAGCTACGATTCCTAATTTATTAGATGATGACGTACCTGACGGTAAGAATGAAGAGGATAATGTAGAAGTAAAAAAAGTTGGTCAGATTAGAGAATTTGACTTTAAGCCTAAACAGCATTTTGAGTTAGGTGAAACTTTGGGTATGATGGACTTTAGTCAAACTGCAAAAATTTCAGGAAGTAGATTTGTTACCTTAAAGTCTAAACTTGCAAGATTGGAAAGAGCTATAGCAAATTTTATGCTTGATATTCATACTAGAGAATTTCATTTTCTTGAAATATCACCCCCATATTTAGTGCATGACTATGCAATGTTTGGTGCGGGTCAGTTACCAAAATTTAGTGATGAGTCCTTTGTTACAACAAATGGTTATAGATTAATTCCTACTGGAGAAGTTTCACTTGTAAATCTAGTCTATGATACTATCTTGAAAGCAGAGGAATTACCTATACGTGTTTGTGCATATACACCATGTTTTAGATCAGAAGCCGGTAGTAGTGGGCGTGATACTAAAGGCATGATTAGATTACATCAATTTAGTAAGGTAGAATTGGTAAGTATTGTTCATCCAGAACAATCTGATCAAGAACATCAACTGCTGGTAAATATGGCTGAAACAGTGTTACATAGGTTAGAACTGCCATATAGGATTATGTTATTATGTGCTGGAGATACAGGATTTACTTCAAAGAAAACTTTTGATTTAGAAGTATGGTTACCAGGGCAAGGTAAATATCGTGAAATCTCTAGCTGTTCTAATTGTGGAGATTTCCAGGCACGCAGATTGAAAGCTCGTTATAAGGCTGAAAATGGTAACTCATTTGTCCATACTTTAAATGCTTCAGGTTTACCTATTGGACGTACAATGGCAGCTATTTTAGAGAATTATCAGAATCAAGATGGGTCTATTAATATACCTCATGCATTAATAAAATATATGGATGGGATAGATAAAATTGATTTATCTGATTTTTAATTTAACAAAGGATAAAAATATGAGAATTGTTAGAATTTTTATCCTTACTTTTATATTAATATTATCTTTTATAAATTTAGCGAAAACTGAAGAACGTATACGTATTGTAGGATCTCATACGCTCTATCCTTTTTTAACAATTGTAGTAGAAAAATTTGGTAAGGAAACGGGTTTAAAAACTCCTATAGTTGAGGCTACCGGTACGGGGGGAGGATTTAAATTATTTTGTTTAGGAAATGATTATAAATATCCTAGCATTGTTGCTGCTTCTCGTCGTATTACAGAACAGGAATCTATGTTATGCAAAGAGCATAATATAAATGATATCCAGGAGATTTTATTAGGATATGATGGTATTATACTAGCAAATTCTGTAAAAGCTCCTCAATATAACTTTAAAGCGCGTCAGATATTTTTAGCTCTGGCTAAAAAAGTTCCTCACAATGGTCAATTAGTAGAAAATTTTTATAATTCATGGCATGAAATTGATCCTTTACTACCTAATTATAACATTGAAATATATGGACCTTCTGTAACATCTGGTACTAGAAATATTTTTGTTGAGTTAATAGTACAAAAAATATGTATAGAGGATCCTGAGTTTAAAAAATTTTTTCCTGATAAAACAAGAAGAGCACAAGAATGCCAATTATTTAGAGAAGATGGTAAATTTATAGAAGTTGGCGAAAATGATAATTTAATGATACAAAAATTATATTATAATCCTCTGGCTTTAGGAATATTTGGTTATAATTTTTTGGAACATAATTCAAGCATTATACATGCATCTACCATTAATGGCGTAATTCCGAGTTCATATAATATTGCTATTGGTAAATATCCTATTGCTCGTCCCCTTTATATCTATATTAAAAAATCTCATTTAAATACTTTGGTTAGTATGAAGTTATTTATTAAAACACTTCTTGATAATAAAACCATTGGTAAAGATGGTTATTTAGTGCGATATGGATTAATACCTATGAAGTCAGAAGAGTTGGAAAATATATTAAAGGTGTTAAATATATAAAGTGAAATATTATAAATTATTTATTGTAGCAATGTGTTTTTTATATAGTAGTGCCTATGCAAGTGATAAGGAACTGCTTAAAAGGATAGATTTGCTTGAACAGAAGGTACAAAAGCTAGAAAAATTACTTGCTGATAAAGAAACTGCGAGTGATATTAAAACTAAAGTTTATAACAACCATAAGCCAAACGATCAAATATTAGATAATCATATATCTAGAGTTGGTAAAAATAGTGATACAACTATACAAATCAATCCTTTTCCAAAAATAGAGTCTGAAGATAAGAAAACTAGTATAGCTGTTAATGCGTTATTGCAGAATGATTTAGCTTTATTTACGCATGAAAAATCTTATTTAAAAGAGGGAGCAATTGTAAGAAATGCTCGAATTAGTATGAGAGGAAAATTATATGAAGATTGGTCATATTTTTTGCAGGCTAATTTAGCAAAATCTGATGCAAATCCTACATATGCACTGATTTCATATAGTTTTTCTAAAAATTTTACTTTATCTGTAGGTAAAATGTGTGAGGTATTTGGTTTAGATAATTCTACGTATAATAGTAATACTTTCTTTCTAGAAAAAGCTGCTGTTCATACTATTACTCCTAATAATAAAACAGGAGTAATGGCAGTGCTAAATGGTGAAGATTGGCTAGTCACTCTTGGTGGATTTGGCAATTATACAAATGAAGAAAAGTCTCGTGTATACAGAAATTATTATTCTGGTAGTACAAGAATGACATATAGTCCTATTCATAATGGCAATGATGTAATTCATATGGGTATTAATGCTAATTATCAGCATGCTTACAAAAAATTTGGAAAGGCAGAGTATAAATCGCGTGGCGAAAGTGAAATATCTCCGTACGTATTGAATACAGGCATAATTAATAATGTGGATAATATTCAATCATATGGTGTAGAGTTTGCTACAGCAAAAGGACCTTTTGTATTAGAAACAGAGTATGTAACCAATATGATTAATAGATATAGAAGGAAAAGCGTTAATTTTTCTGGAGGATATCTACAATTAGCCTGGGTTTTAACTGGAGAGAAGCGTGAATATAGCGTGCAGAAAGGTATATTTGGCGGTGTTATACCTTCTGAACCTTTTAATATTAAAGATGGAACTAAAGGAGCTTGGGAAATAGCTTTACGGTACAATTATTTGAATTTGAATGATAAAAAGGCAAATATTTATGGCGGGGCTATGAATAATATTACTTTAGGTTTAAATTGGTATCCTAATTACTATATTAAAATAATGGCAAATTATGCATTTATAAAAACCAATCGTTATTCTGTAACACCTAATAGGCCACAAGTTTTGATGTTACGTACTCAGATAGGATTTTGATAGGTTAAAATAATTAATATAGTAAAAAAGATTAAATATATTAATATATTTAAATAGTAAGGAATATTTTATAAGTATTGGTAAAAAAAACTAATTATTAGAGTATTTTTATTATAATTAAATGAAATTATTGTATAATAAAGTTATGTATGATAGGTTCAAATACGTTTTTTATAAACATAGCTAATTATTGCCTGTTTTGTTAGTAAAAGTTAAATTGTAAAGAGCAAATAATGTATGAAAAATAATGAAACAATTAAAGAAAAACATCACGATTTTCATCTAGTGGATCCAAGTCCATGGCCTATTATGGCTTCTTTATCTTTATTTGTGCTCGCTTGTGGTGGTGTATTATTTATGCATAATTATAAGATAGGTCATATATTCTTACCTATGGGAGGAATTATGGTATTTTTTACCATGTTTGTCTGGTGGAGAGATGTAGTAAAAGAAGGTATATTAGATAAAGCCCATACTGAGATAGTTAGAAAAGGCCTAAGAATTGGTATGGCATTATTTATTTTGTCAGAAGTGATGTTTTTTATAGCATTTTTTGCTTCTTATTTTAAAGCTGAATTATTTCCTGTATCTATTTTAGATGGGGTATGGTCGATTAAAAATGCTGCTTGGCCTCCTCATGAGATTGCTAAAATTGATGCATGGAATCTTCCTTTAATGAATACATTGATTTTGCTTTTATCTGCTACAACAGTTACTTGGGCCCATTATGCCTTACTTGAAAATAACCAACAAGATGTTATAAAAGGTTTGCTTATCACCGTATTACTTGGGATTACTTTTTCATTTATACAGGCCTTCGAATACTATCATGCACCTTTTAAATTTACTGACGGAGTATTTCCATCTAATTTTTATATGGCGACAGGATTTCATGGAGCACATGTTATTATCGGTACTATTTTTTTAGCAGTATGTTTATTTAGAGCTAAAAGAGGAGATTTTGCTCTAGGTAATGGTCATTTAGGTTTTGAATTTGCTGCATGGTATTGGCATTTTGTAGATGTAGTATGGCTATTTTTGTTTGTATTTGTGTATGTATGGTCATAAATAGGAGATATTCTAATGAATGACAATGTTAATTTTCAATATATACAAGCTGTTTTGTGGTTTGTAGCTAGTATTCTTATTAGTGCAGGTAATGATCTGTTAGCAAAGTTATTAGGTGGCAATTTGCATCATATGCAAATAACGTTTCTAAGATTCTTTTTTAGCATGGTAACGTTATTACCTGTAATGTTTTGCTATAAAGAAAAATTTAAGACAGATTATTTATTATTACATGTATTACGTGGTACTATTTTATGTATAGCAATTATACTTTGGATTCAAAGCTTAAATTCTGTGCCTATTATTCTTGCAACAATTATTAGTTTTACTATACCTCTATTTTTTATTATATTAGCAAGGTTGTTTTTAAATGAATATATAGGGTGGCAACGTGGTTTAGTAACTTTAGTAGGATTTTGTGGAATATTAGTATTAATTATACCAGCTCAAGTTAGTATGGATTCTGCAGCATTGTTATTGTTAGTTGCTTCAATATTATTTGCTTCTCTGGATATATTAAATAAAAAATTTGTTACTAAAGAAACTATGCTGAATATGATGTTTTATTCTTCATTAGTAGCAGTTTTGATAGTATCTGTACCAGCTTATATAGTATGGAATAAACCTACATCACAGGATTTAATTTTATGTTTTGTATTAGGGTGTGGTGCTAATTTAATTCTTTTTGCTTTATTAAAAGCTTTTTCGATGTCAGAAGCCTCGGCACTTTCTCCATTCCGTTATTTAGAACTATTTTTTACTGCTGTATTAGGGTACATATTTTTTAGTGATATCCCAAATATGTATCATGTAATTGGTGCTGCTATTATTATACCTTCAACATTGATTCTTGTATATTATGAATCTATAAAGAAGGATCGTTTGAAAAATTGTTCTGAAGTTTCAGTAGAAGTTAATGTGAACACATGATTTAGTTATAATTGTTTTAATTTTGCAAGTTCTACTGCTGCTCGTAACTCTATCTCTTCTAATATATCTTTGAGGGTTGTGCATGTTGTAAAATTATTTGTCAAATATAATAAATGTTTTAGCTCTGATAAATCTTGAGAGTTAATATTGCCTTGTAATATACTAATTTGCATAGTTCTTAACATATCTAATAATTGGTTACATTTTTTTTTATCTTCTTGTTCTAAATTAAGGTAACTTGTACTGTCTATATTATTATGATCAATTATATTTGCTTTTTGTACCAAATTTGATAATTGTGTTTCTACTAGGTAATCAGTAAAAAAATTGGTTATATTTTTTGTAGGTGTTTTATTTATATTATTAGGTAATATAGGAGTGAGTTTATAGTTTTTGTCAATTTTCATATTTATTAATATAATATATTTATAATTTAAAAAATTATACCGATAATATATAAATAATGTATTAAAAAAACATCTTATCAGACATAGTATAGTAAATTAAGTTGATAAAGACATGATATATGATATATTAAAAAGCTCATAAACCCAAAACAGTAGAAGCAATGGCATATTCCTTAGATTTACGTAAAAAAGTAATTCACTATGTTAATAAAGGTTATACCAGAGAAGAAGCTGCAAGAATTTTTGGCATAGGTGAAAGAACAATTTATAGATGGTTATCGAGATCGAAATCCGGGAATTTAGCAGCCACACGAGCAGCTAAGCCATGGAAGAAGCTTGATCCAATCAAATTATTAAACGAGGTGTCTAAAAACAGCAATTGGCTATTATCTGATTTTGCAAAGGTTTTTAATGTGTCTACAGCTGCTATCTGTTTGGCATTCAAGACTTTGGGGATCACACGAAAAAAAAGACCACACTCTATCGTGAACGGGATGAAGCAAAACGGCAATTATTTTTGGCAGCTATCGCAAACTATAAAGCGGAAGATATAGTTTATATTGATGAGAGTGGAATTGATAGCTATTTGTACTATTCTTGGGGATACAGTCTCAGAGGAAGTAAAGTTTATGGTGATATCTCAGGTAAAAAACATGATTGAGAAAGCTTTATTGCAGGTAAGGTTGGGAAGAAAATTATTGCGCCAATGTGTTTCAAGGGCACATGTAATACAGAAGTTTTTAACGAGTGGGTTAGTCAGTGTTTGGTGCCCGAACTAAGATTTGGTCAAGTTGTAATACTTGATAATGCAACGTTCCATAAGTCAGCTAGAACTAGGAATTTAATAGAAGATATAGGCTGTAAACTTTTATTCTTACCACCTTACTCTCCTGATCTCAACCCAATTGAAAAATATTGGGCTCATTTAAAAGCTAAAATCAAACCTATCATTACTAATTTTAATAACCTTAGCGATGCTATTGATTATGGCTTCTCTATGCCATTCTCAACTTAATTGACTATAAATTGAGTTCTACTAGGTATAGTATAGCTGAAAGTTTATAAACTATAATCTAATTAGGGTATTGTCCTACGATGCGTATAACGGCTTCCTTCCTGTATTATTTGAAGCCAAAAGAAATAAAAACGTATTTATCACAATTAAGTGTGCAGAGTCTAATGTTAAGTTTTTAAAGTAGTCATAGTTTGAGTCATTTCGTCTCCAGCTTTAAAACACTTTGAGCTAAATTCGAAAGCACGTTGAGCGGTTACTAGTTTCACTAATTCGGTGATAGGGTTGACATTAGAAGATTCAAGCCATCCTTGTCTAAAAGTTCCCATACCATCTAAGCCAGCAGTACCTAGAATTTCATCTCCTGATGATTCAGTAACAATAAATAAATTATCACCTTGAGCTTCTAAACCGCCTGGATTAGGGAAATTTGCTATATCCAATTGCCCTACTAATTGAGGGGCTTCATTACCTGCTAATGTAACAAATACTTGACCGCTTTCATTTATATTAACTCCTAAATGATTTTGAGGAATAATAATACCTGGTGAAACAGTTAAACCCTGATTGGTAACTAATTGTGCATCTGCATTGAGTTTAAAAGAGCCATTACGTGTATATGAAAAAGTTCCATCTGGCATTTCTACTCTAAAATAGCCATTACCATTAATAGAAAGATCAAATTGAGAATTAGTTTGCTTTGGTGCACCCTGAGTTAATAATCTATAGGTGCCTGTTAATTTTGTCCCAAGTCCAATTTGTATACCAGTAGGTATAATATTCCCTTCTTCATTAAACTGAACACCTGGTCGTTGTTCTTTGATATATAATAAATCAGAAAAATTAGACTGTTCACTTTTATACCCATCGGTACTAATATTAGCAACGTTATTAGCAATAATAGCAGTTTCTTTAGACCTAGCTTCCATACCATTTGCTGCTATATTTAAAACTAACATCATAAAATTCTCTCCTATTTTGATATATTAACCATGGTTTTTATAGTATGTAAGCTGAGATTATGTATATCATTCATGAATCCTACGCTTAATTCAGTTCCACGTTGTGTATTTACCAATGTAGTTAGTCCATGGATTGGACTTACGTTAGATTTTTCAAGAGCACCTTGTATAAGATTAAAATTTTCTGAAATTAAGGGAGGAGTATTAGAATTATATAATCCATTACCAATTAATTCTAAAGTATTTAAATCATCAAATGTCACTACGGCTAAGGCTTGTAATTCTTGTCCAGCAGCGTATATCATTCCGCCATTATCAATGTGTATATCAGAAAGATCTTCTGGCTGGAAAGTGATGGGTTGTCTATCATCTCCAACTACTGGATAAAAATTTTCATCAACTAAAGTACTTTCTTCATTTAATTGAAATTTTCCTGAGCGTCTATATCTTTCTCCAAGTGGAGTCATAACAACAAAGTATCCTTCTCCATTTAGTGCTAAATCTAATTGTCGATTGGTAATTTCCAGCGCTCCGTCTTTATGATCTATAACAGTTGCTTTATCTATACCATAGCTTAATTTTTGTTCCCTATTACTTTTATTGATATCAAATTCTTCGTGAATTACTTTTACTTCTTTGTATCCAGACGTAGTTAGGTTTGCAATATTATTGGACTCAACTGTAAGAGTATTAAACAAAGATACCACATTAGCTAAACTTACATAACTTGCATTAAACATTGTACAATGATCCCTACTATATTCATTATAATTTAGTGTCATACTAAAATCAGTAAGCAAATAATGTGCCAAGGTTCAAATTTACTGCATAAAATTTAAAGATATGTTTATTTTGTATAATATTTTAATTGTGAGATATTGTAAAAACAAGCTTTTTATATCACTATAATAAGTTGGTTTGAACTTGCGGACGTTGTAGTATCAAAGTTCTCCTACTATTGTAAGCTTTGCTTATCGCTCTTAGTCCCAAATACAAGTTAATTTACTATATGACATTGTATACATATTTTTAATCTATAAAATATATATTCTAGTTAATTTATTATTAATTAAATCATGCTAAACAAGTAAAACTAAATATTGTTCTGAATAATAGTTTTAGAGTTTATCATAGTATTATTATATTAATTTTGGAATAATAGTTGATGAGCTAGAAAATAATTTTTTTATATACTAAGCGAATATAAAATATTATAATATAAGTAATATAAAAATTAGGAAATTTTTTCCTAGTTATGGAATCAAATATAGAATTGAAGAGAAATAGTATGAAGGAAGCTAGTGACAAACCTGTAGAAAATTCACCAGAAGTCGATAGTAAAAACGATGCTGTAATTTCTCAACCTAAAAATAAGAAGAAGATAACAATTTTTATTAGTATTGCGGTATTAATAATAAGCAGTATAGGTGGTTTTTTCTGGTATAAAAGTAAAGAAAATAGCGTTGAACCTACTCCTGTTGCACAAAAAGAAGTAAATGAAAATATTTTTTATAAATTGGATGATATTATTGTCAATCTTAATACATCAGATGCTCAATCTAGGTTTCTTAAAATAGGTATTACCTTACAATTAAACAATAAAGAAACAGTAGTAAAATTGGATAATTCTCTGCCAATTATTAAAGATTTAATCCAGTCATATCTTCGAGAATTAAGGCCTCAGGATTTAAATGGTTCAGCTGGATTATATAGAATAAAAGATGAATTATTACTTAGATTAAATGAAATTATGTTACCTAATAAAATAGTTGACGTGTTATTTAGAGATATATTGGTACAATAGATGTATGGTTGATAGTAATATAGAGGAAGATAATTCTGATATTAAATCCCAAAATTATAGGGATGTTAATACTCATAATTTAAATCAAGAAGAGATTGATGATTTATTTGGTTTAACTATAAATCAAAAAGATAGTGCTGAAAATAAAGGTATTCGGGCTATGTTGGATAAGGCTTTACAATCCTATGAGCGTTTTCCAATGCTTGAAATAGTGTTTGATAGGTTTGTGCGTCTTTTATCAACGACTTTAAGAAATTTTACTGCAGAGACAGTAGATGTAGATATTAGTTCTATATCCTCATTACGTTTTGGTAATTATATTAATTCTGTACCAGTACCTGCGCTTATTACTGTGTTTAAAGCAGTGGAATGGGAAAATTTTGGTTTATTAACGGCTGATTCTAATATGATATATTCTCTAGTAGAAATATTACTTGGTGGTAGAAAAAGTATTACACCAAACTATGTGGAAGGCAGATCGTATACTACTATAGAGCAGGCAATTGTAAGGCAGCTGTCTGATTTAGTATTGGTAGATTTAAGTTCATCATTTCATCCTATTACACCATCAAATTTTCAATTTGATCGTATAGAAACCAATCCGAGATTTACAACTATAGCTAGACCTAATGATTCTGCTATTTTGTTGCAATTACGTATAGAAATGGAAGAGAGAGGTGGAAAAGTAGAAATATTATTTCCGTATGCTACTTTTGAACCAATTAAGGAGCTGTTGTTGCAGGTATTTTTAGGAGAAAAATTTGGTAAGGATCTCGAGTGGGAAGAGCATTTATATACAGAGGTGCATAATATTTTAATTTCTTTAGATGCGGTACTCAAACCTAAATCTGCATTATTAAAGGAGATCATGCAACTAAAAGTTGGCAATACTATAATTATGGATGACGTTCCTGAAGATGATATAATATTACAATGTTCTGGGGTGCAAATGCTTTCAGGGAAAATAGGTAAAATCAATAATAAAGTTGCTGTCAATATTAATAGTAATTTAAATAAAAAAATTAATGAGGATCAAGAATAATGTTGTTAGATATTTTTATAGTACTAATGTTATTTATCAGTATAATATATTCCTTACGCTTAAATAAAAAAATCAAAGAATTTAATGCTACAAAAGTTGAATTAGCAGAGTTGATTAAAAGCCTTGATTATACTGTAATTAGAGCAGAGACTAATATAGAGGTATTAAAAGAGCTTAGTATAAATTTATCTAGTAAAGTGGATACTGGAAAAGTATTGTCAGATGATTTATCTTTTATGATAGATAGAGCTGGGATACTTGCAGATAAACTAGAAGGTATGATTACCTTAGCTCGTGATATGGAAAAAAACAGTTTATTAGCTTCTAATACACTCCGTAGCAGAACTATTGTAGAACCTAACATTAATAAAAAAGGTGAAGAAATTGTGGTACAGGAGCAAACTAGAAAAGCTACTATTGAGTCTTTATTATCTCGTATATCTAATGTAAAATATTATTACAAGAAAGAAAAAGCAGAAGTTTAATTATATATGAAAATACGTTTTTTTCCTATTATTATATTATCATTAATTGTTATGTTAAGTACAAAAGTATTTAATATAGCTACCAATGAGAATGATTTATTAGATTTTTCATGGTTTAGTGTATTTAAAAATGTTTCTATGATGAATATAGCTACAGCACAAAATGATACCGCTGCCATTAATAATCCAGAAGAAGCTAAGGAAAAAGGTAATGAAAATAGTGTTGTTGCTCCCAAAGAAGATGTAATACACCCAAATAATACTATAAATTTTACTAATGCAGAAATAGAGTTATTACAGAATTTAGGAAAGCGTAGGAAACAACTTGAGGAGTGGAGTCAAAGTATGTCCACTAAAGAAGCAGTACTTACTGCAGCCGAGCTTAAAGTTAATAATAAAATAGAAGAATTAAAAAAATTAAAAAGTGAAATTGAGCAATTGTTAGCATTGTATAATAAAAAAGAAGATACTAAAATTAGCAGCTTAGTAAAAATTTATGAAAATATGAAGCCTAAAGATGCTGCAAAAATTCTAGAAGATTTAGAAATGCCAATTTTGTTAGAAGTGATAGATAGAATGAAAGAAGCAAAAGCAGCTCCGATATTAGCGCAAATGACCCCTGAGAAAGCAACTGTGTTAACAGAGGAATATGCAAAGCAGAAGAAAATTTCTTCAGAAATTCAGTAACTATGGCCTTTTTTAGACAAAGTTACTTAAAAAGATTTGTATTAATTTATGATAAAATAACTCCCGTAATCAGGTAATTAATTCGATATAGTAAACAATTTATAAAATACGTAATATATCTATGGTGAGTTAGTTTGGTTACTATGTTATATATGTTGATTTATGCTTTGCTTACAATTTTTTGCTAGTATGTTAAGTGGTGTGCATTTAAAATTAGAATATAGTAAATTGACTTGAACCTGCGTACGTAGTTAGCTCAAAGCTCTTCTACTAATTTGTAGGCTTTGCTTATCACTCCTAATCCCAAATACAACTTAATTTACTATAAATACGTTTTGATTTTGTTAGCTGCAAATTAAACTATAATTTTCACTCAGAAGTATTTGAAAACAGTATATTTAATAAATGAGGTGGACAAAATCTAGAATATAATAGATTTCAATACCAGAAAATAACAAATCTATATTACCATATTATAATAAATTTATTTACCTAAAATAACATATTTATTAATAAAGAAATTATATGTTATAATTTTATATTATTTTATTAATTATCACTAGGTAAAACTTGTTTTATAAACATAGATTTTATAGATTTTTTATACTATTAAGATATTTTCATACAGATATTTTAGATCCTTATTTATAGCCTAATAACTGAAGCTAAAGTTTTATACCATTTAAATTTGGAGCTTTTTTAATTCACTTAATCTAGGAGGAATAGATGACAGCTATAAAAGAAAAGATTGATCCAGAATTTTCAAATTACGCACGTATTTTACGCAGTAAAAGTTCTTCTCCCGAAGAAAAGAAAAAGGCTGCTGCTATACTTGGTTCTAAAGGAGGATCAAAAAGCAATAAAAAGTCTTCTACTCATAAAAAGTAGAAGATTATAGCTGTTAAAAAAATATATTTCCCCTTTATGAATATGTAAAGGGGAATTATTAAAAAATATAAGCTAATCAGATTATAAAAATATTTTTTATAGGTATATTTCTTGATTAGTAGTAAATTTAATTATTTGATATATATCTTAATCTTCTTGAATAAATGCTATTAATCAGATTTCAACAACTTAATTTTGGGGCAGCCCATGCTTAATATAGTAAATTAAATTGTATTTGGGACGTCAAAAGAGTGAAGCCTAGATAGTAGGAGAGCTTTGAGTTAACCACGTTCCGGATTCAAATCAATTTACTATAGTAAAAGTACTTGGCAATCAAACAACGTAGATCAATGCTCATTAGCAAAAAGTAGGTTTCGGCTCCTCACCCTTGTGCGTTGATCAAGTACTTTAATTATCCCTTCTTTAGCATGCTTAAACATAAGCAAGAATTTGATCCTGATTTAATGGAATATTGATTACTAGGCTCAGATAGAGAGAGCCTACAATTAGTATGAGAGAGAAAAGCTAACTGAGTACGCAAATTCAAATGCTTTTACTATATATGCAACAAGAGTCTATGACTTTATATAGAAAAGTAAAAAAGATATTATACTTTTATAGTCTATCTTACAATTTTTTGTGTATTATAACCATTTTATTTAAGTATATAATATAATCTCAAATATTCTAAAGAAAATATAATTAACCAAAACAAAATTCTCCATTTTATTAAAAATGGAGAATTTTAACTAATAAAGTTTTTCTTTGATTCTAGCAGCTTTACCTTTAAGGGCTCTCATGTAATATAATTTGGCTCTTCTTACGATGCCTTTCCTTATCACGACTATACTATCAATGCAAGGAGCATGTAGAGGAAATGTACGTTCTACTCCTTCGCCATAACTAATTTTGCGCACTGTAAAAGAAGAGCTGATGCCTCTGTTTTTGGAAGCAATGCATACGCCTTCAAACGCTTGTATACGCTCTACGGCTCCTTCACGAATTTTTACATTAACCTTTAAGGTATCACCAGGGCGAAAATCAGACAGAGAACGAGAGTTTTCACTAATTTGCTGCTGTTCAAAACGCTGAATAATGTTCATAAGTTTACGCCTTATTTTATAATATCTAATAAGCAGGGTAACTTACTAGAATATTTGATAAATATCAACGTATAAAATTATAAATTATAAAAATTATATCATATTATTTAATATATAATGTGCAAATTTGATAGTTACGTTGCGTTTTTCAGCTAAAGAATGCTTGTCAATAAGTTCAACTATATTACGTACTGCACCACATGAACGTTCAATACGTACTAATAAATAATCTATAACATTTAAATCAATTTTTAATTGCCGTTCTGAAAAATATTTTATCATTAGGGCTTTTAAAAGAGGTTCATCTGGGTGTTTTATTTCAATGTTATGCATAGCACGAATACGGGAGGCAAGGTCAGGTAAATTTATCATTATTGAAGAAGGAGGAAATTTACTAGTAAAAATAAAATAATACTTATGTTCTATTAAAGTGTTTAATAAGTGTAGAAAATTTTCTTCATGCTGTGGTATTAATTCGTCTATATCTTCAACAATATAGCAATTAGATTGAATTATTTGGTGTAAATTATATAAAGAGTTAATAAAAATGGCCCTAGTTTTATTTTGCCATATGTGACATAAATGTGTTTTTCCAGAGTGTTCTGGGCCATATAGTATAATGCCATGAATTTGATTAATATCGGTTTTATTAGGCCAGCTAGTTAATTTGTTTACAGCTTCTTCATTAGCTGAAGATATTATGAAATCTGTATCGGTATATTCTTGATTAGGTTTGAGCTCAAAGTAGATTTGTTTATTCATTTCGAAAAATTACTAGATAAATATTGTTGAATGAAAAAACGTGTTAATACCCCAATAATAGCGGCGGTTGGAACAGCAACTAACATTCCAGTAAATCCAGCCAGATTAGTGCTCACCAATACTGCAAATATAATCCATGCTGGATGTAGCTTTACTCTTTCTCCGACTAATTTTGGCGTTATAAAATTACCTTCCAGTGCTGGTCCTATGATAAAAATAATGCATAGAATTAATATATGTGTACTATCCATAGATTGGAATAAAGCAAGAGATAAGGAAGCTATAAAACCTATAATAGGTCCAATAAAAGGTATCAAAGTTAATAAGCCACTTGCTGCCCCTATAACCAGTCCAAAATCGAGGCCAAGAAATGATAAGGATGTGGAGTAAAACACAGCCATCATTAAACATACATTCATTTGTCCACGGATATATCCAGATAAAATAAAATCTATTTCTTGGGTTTGCTCTTTTATTATACCTTTAGTGCTATTAGGTAATAGTTGTTCAATAGTATATAACATTTTAGGCCAATCTCTAAGCAAATAAAAAGTTATAATTGGGGTAATAAAAATTAAAAAGAGAAAATTTATTAAAGCTAAACCAGATTGCCAAATACTATTTAGAAAACGAGTTAAATATTGAAATAATTTTTCAGAAAAATTTTGTGCAAGTCCATCTATTTTTTCTACAAGGTTTGGATCAATTTTTTCCATTAGTTCTGAATATAGCGGTATAACTTTTTTTTGCATAGAAATATGATATTCAGGAATTTTATGTATAAAGCTTATGAACTGATCATAAATTAAAGGCATAATTATTATGCCTACAACAATAATAATTATGAAAAACATTGCAACTATTATACCAGATGAGCTACTACGTGATAATGATTTCGATTCCAATTTTGCTACTAATGGATCAAGCAAGTATGCAAAAACCATTGCTATAATAAATGGAAATAGAGTATTTTTAGTTGCGTAAAGGAATATCACTACAAGCGCAGAGAATAGGACCCAAAATATATATTGATAAATTATAGATGGCTTATATGTCATAACGATATTGTAATAATATTGTGTTGTTTATCTAGCATAAAACCATAAGATTTTAATTCTGTAAATAATTCTTCTGTTTCACCAATATAGTCTATACTAATAATTGCATTCTGTGTAGAGATTTCCTTGACTATTAGGCTGTGGATTTTCTTAATACGGTTAAGTTTTTTCCTGATTTCTATCCAATTCTCTATATTTCGTATGGATAGATTGAATATTATATTAGTTGTTTTACGATTTTGGTCTATTTCTATATTATCAGCGGTAGTATTAATATTATTTATCACTTCTGTTACTGCTTGCTTTAATAAAAATTGTAAAGAATTATTGCGATAATCATTGATTAATATTACTTTGCTCTCTTCTTCTGAAGGGCTTAAATATTTAAGAGTTAATTCTAAAGCTGGTAAATTTGTTTTAATATCAATAAAATAATGAGAAGAAGCGATTAATATTGTCTGTGCATTATATTTCTCTAATATATTTTGTAAATTAGAAAGACTTGGGTTGTTAATTATGTCATAATTAACAAGAGAAATATCATCTAAATCACCTATAGGAATAATAAGATTCTGTTTATATTCTGAGGATAGATACTTACTTAGAGCAGATTTCCAGTGATTATTTGGTTCCCAGAGTATATATTGTTTATCCCTAATAAAGATGGGTATAATTAAAGTTTTCTCATTTGCGTATACAGTGATATGAGAGGTTATATGAACAATTAGTATAATAATAAAAAAAAATATTCGCATTTTTATAATGAAAAATGTATTTATATAAAACAGAATTATATCTGAAGTTAGAAAGGATGACAAGTATGGAAAAATCTAGTCGTATAACTTATGAGCAAGCGGGGGTAAGTATTACTAAAGGAAATGATCTTGTAAACATAATCAAAGTTATGGCAAAATCTACTAAAAGAGCAGGGGTATACTCTGAAATAGGAGGTTTTGGTGGGTTATTTGATTTAAAACAATTATCATACCAAGATCCTATATTGGTCTCAACTACTGATGGAGTAGGTACTAAACTAAAAATTGCTATTGAAACTGGAATTCATGATAAGATAGGTATTGATTTAGTAGCAATGTGTGTTAATGATTTAATAGTACAAGGTGCAGAACCATTGTTTTTTCTCGATTATTTTGCCACTGGTAAGCTTGATGTAAGTGTTGCAGAACAAGTGGTAAAGGGAATTGTAGATGGTTGTAAATTAGCGAACTGCGCATTGCTTGGTGGGGAGACTGCAGAGATGCCAGGGATGTATAATGGTGAGGACTATGATTTAGCAGGTTTTGCAGTAGGGGTGGTAGAGCGTGATCAGTTATTACCTAAAAAAGATAAAATTAATGAAGGCGATATAATATTAGGGATTGCAGCGAGTGGTGTTCATTCAAATGGCTTTTCTTTAATACGGAAAATTATGGCGCAACATAATATTAAATATTCAGATAAGCCTTCATTTAGTAATATTACTTTAGCGGAAATATTGCTTGAACCGACAGTAATTTATACAAAAACATGCATGAAGGCTATAAATAAAGGATATATAAAAGCTCTAGCCCATATTACAGGAGGAGGTATTATAGAAAATTTACCCCGGGTAATGAACAAAAATTTAAAAGCTCTCATTGATAAGAAAGCTTTAAATATCCCAGAATTGTTTAAATGGATACAAAAATTAGCTAATATAGATGATTATGAATTATTTAGGACGTTTAATTGTGGAATAGGGATGATAATGATAGTGAGTACAGAAGATGTAAGAGATACTTTATCATTGATTAGTGAAGATGGCTATCAAATATATGAAATTGGTAAAATTTCTACCAAGGATGATATAAATGATCCACTAGTTATAATAAACTAACCATGAGTAAATTACGTATAGCAGTATTAATTTCTGGTAATGGGACCAACTTGCAGAGTTTAATTGATGCATGTAATAAGCCTGATTTTCCAGCTGAAATAGTAAGTGTGATATCAAATAAGCAGGATGCTTATGGCATAGAACGGGCAAAAACAGCGAATATTCCGAATATTATATATGTTAATAATCATGATTATGCATCCAGAGAAGATTTTGATGATGAAGTAGATAAGCTATTAATTGAGCATAAAGTGCAATTAGTATGTTTAGCTGGATTTATGCGTATATTAAGCAGTAGCTTTGTTGATAAATGGTATAATAAATTAATTAATATACATCCTTCTTTATTACCCTCATTTAAGGGATTGAATGCTCAAGCCCAGGCTTTAGAAGCAGGAGTAAAGATTACGGGATGTACGGTGCATTTTGTACGGGGTCAAATGGATGTTGGACCTATAATTATGCAATCTCCGGTTGAAGTATTGCAAAATGATGATATTAATAGTTTAACTAAGCGGATTTTAATAGAGGAGCATAAATGTTATAAGCAAGTAGTGCGTTTATATTCTGAAGGTAAGATTTCTGTAGAAAATGAAAAAGTAGTAATTAATTTATAGGATATAATATGAATATGTTTAAAATTGTTTTTATATTAGGGTGTTTAGCTTTTGTGAATATAGCTCACGCTGTGGTGGATTATAATCAAATTTTTATGGATATGGATCCTTGCGTAGTGATTTATGATTTAAATCAAAATAAGATTGTAGAGAATTTTAATAGCACCGAATGTACAAAACGCATTTCGCCTTGTTCAACCTTTAAAGTGCCATTAAGCTTAATGGGGTATGATAGTGGGATTTTAAAAGATGCTGATCATCCAGAGTGGAAATTTAATCCAGAATATAATGCAAGGCTAGATATATGGAGAAAAGACCATAATCCTAGAAGTTGGATGGCAAATTCTGTGGTATGGTACTCACAGTTACTGACTAAAAAATTAGGGGCAAAAAAGTTTCAAGATTATGTAGAGAAGTTTGCTTACGGAAATGAGGATGTGAGTGGAAATGATGGTAAAAACGATGGTTTAACCGAAAGCTGGTTAAGTTCATCTCTTAAGATTTCTGCATATGAGCAAGTAGAATTTTTAAAAAAGCTAATAAATGGAAAGCTTCCAGTATCAAAGCAAGCGATGCAAAGTACTAAAGAAATTATGTTCATAGAAGAATTAGAAAATGGCTGGAAGCTTTATGGTAAAACTGGTAGCGGTCGGGATAAAATAAGTAATATGCAATATGGATGGTTTATTGGTTGGGTAGAGAAAGATAAGCAAACTTATGTCATTGCGTTAAATATTTATGATCGCAAACAAATGGATGAAGTTGCAGGAAAGAGAGCTAAGGTTATAGCTAAGGAAATTTTAGTAGATTTTCTAAAGCGTTAAATTGATCACATGTATAAAGGGGTTACGCCTTAAGTTTGTTCTTAAGGCGTAAGTAAAAAATGAAAAGTTGTTACATAATGGAACAACTTTTACCTTTGGATTTACCTTGTTTAGCGCGATCAGTATGGCTGCTTTTTGGTGGATGTTTGCTCTGATGTGAAGAAGAATATGTAAGGCTGTCTTCTTGAGATCTTCTGCTTTGCGTCACTTGTGAAGCTTTACTAGTACTTGGGGCGTTAACGTTCCAGGTGCTTTGTGCAATATCAGAAGATGATGTAAGATTTGAAGGTGTGTTATGAGCTTTACTCTTATAATCTTGAACTTCTTTTTGAAAAAGAGCTATTCCATTGCTATAAGAATGGCTTTTAGATGGATGGGTTGCTAAGTATTCTATATACTCTGATTTGAGTATTTTATACTGCGCACTACCTAATGCACTTATTTTTTCTTCATAAAGTGAATGATGTTCTGGTGTGCTACCAACTAATACTTTAAAAAAATATAAGTCAATTAACGCACCTTTGCCATAATTAGTTTTTAAATCAATTCCTTTTTGTTTTGCATTCAAAACTTTTTCAGACCAGGAATCTATTGTCTTTGCATATAGATCAATAAAAGATTGGTTATTTTTTTCTGCAAATGCTTTAATTTGCGGAGCTATGCTTTGATTTAGTAATTCTACAAGATTATCATAGAGAACTTTGTTAGGCGCATTTAGCATAATTACCTCGCTAATTTAATTAGTAAAAAATCTAAGGGCCGATCATAACGTGACTATTATAAATAGTAAATATATTTTATACAAATTTTATAAATTTTTTAACGCTTATTATGATTTTTCAATTGATGGTGATGGTTTATTATTTGGTAAATTAGGTGGTGACAAGTTACCTATAGATTGGCCTTCACTATTTTTTTCGTATCCACTACTCAAGCTTTCTATAAAGTTCTTAACAGATTTATCTTCACTTAGTTTTGTAGTGTCAGTTTTATCGTTAATTTTATCTGGAGATTGTTCTTTATTTACAGTTTTGTTCTTGCTTTTTATCTCATTATATGCCATTTCATCAAATATATGGGTGTCAATCTCTGCTTTAAGATTAGTTAATTTATACGTTTGATCTTCATTCAAGCCATATTGAGATTTATGTTCTTCTAATTGTTTAACTGTTTGTTTAGCGTGTTCATGGGCAGCCTTATGTAACTCCGGGTTTTCTTCGAATTTTTTATGAAGCACTTCATGATATTCTTTTTCTTCGTGTGCTTCAAGTTTTTCACCACGCTTATGCTTTTCTCTAATCTTATTAATTTGTAACTTATGCTCTTCATTTTTATAAAGATGTTTATCAGCTTTTTCAATGACTTCACAAGTTAAATCAATTCTATTTTGTAATAATTTAGCTGCCTCTTCTTGTTCTTTAGCGGCTTGTTCAGCAAATTTTTCAGTCTGTTCTCTTTGGCCATATCCAGATCTCATTTCAACCATTTCGCTTTTGATAGTTTGAATGCTATTTTCGACGGAAGTACCTTTGAGCATAGGGGTGGAAGCAATAAGATCTTGCGCTGAGTTAAGCAAACTATATGCTGAATCGAAATTACCATTGGCCATTGCTCTGCGTGCATCTGATATTAAATTCTTAATATCTTCAAGTTTTTTATCTTTCTCTAATTCTGCTTCTTTTTCTTTTGCAGCTTTTTGTTCTTTTAATTGATCTAGTTTTTGTTGCTCAGGATTTTTTGATTTATCTTCTTTTTTCTGCTTTTTCTCAGCAGACTTTTTTAGATCTTCTTGCTGAATTTTTTGTTCTTCAAGCTTTTTTGATTCATCAGGTTTGATTTTTTCGTCTGTGGCAGATGTTAATTTTTCGTTTTTGTCATTATGGGTATCAGGGTTATTATTATCCATAACTAATCTTTCCTTTTACAAATACATTTCACATTATTAAAATATAATAGTATTTTATTAACCAATTATTAATTTATTATATATCTTTTATGAGTTTTTGCAAATTGAATAATAAACTTTATTGGTTAATTTAAAAAATATCCGTCTTAAACTCTTTTGATATTATTAAGTATACTTAACACTTAGTATATATTAACATATTTTACCCCAAAATAATAGAATTTTTTAAATTTTATTATAGATACTGTTTTTGTTATTATTCAAACGTAAGATAGTGTAAAGGAATGATAGGGGCGGTTAGTCATTTCCATTATAGTAAAAGTGTTTGAATTTGCGTACTTAGTTAATTCTTTGCTCTATCTGAATGAAGTAATCAATATTCAACTTCTTTTACTATATATGTGGTTACGACTCCAAGATATTAAAACTTATGTTTATCATTTTTACTACTATCCTATTATTATAAAACACTGCAAGGAGAGCAGCGTGCTTGAGCTTCTTTTTGTTTTATTACTTGTGTGGTTTTACTGCTTTCATTAGTTCGGCTTGCTATTATCTCTTCTATAAAGACTGATGAAGATGTTGATGACTTTAAATCCACTTTTTCTCTTAAATCGTTATACTGAATATTACCTTGGGCATCGACCGATATTTGAGTTGCGGGTTTTAAGTCCCATTTTTTTATTAGATCATTATTTTTAATATTATCTTCAGCATTGGCTGATATTTTAGTTCTTTTGGCAGTAGAATAAAATGACTTTTCTGCAAGAAAATGTAATTCTAGAGAAAATAGCCGTATGTTATAAAAATGAAGATCGGTCTTTAGGGCAACTTCTTGTTCAAAAAACTGTAATCCTTTAAGTAAAGAAACGCTACTTGGGAAAGTTTTTTGCCCATTTATATTAGTATATTTTCTAATTTCTTCCGCGAGGTATTCTATATATTCTCTTTCTAAAGTTTGGTAGTTTATAAGATCTTTTTCGTGTATATTTAAAAGATCATTCTTATAAAATTCTTTTTCACTAGCTGAAAATAAGCTCTTAAAATATAAATCAATTAAAGCTCCTTCACCGTAATCAACCTTTAAATCAATACCTTTTTCCTTTGCTTGTAAAAGGTCTGCAGCCATATCATTGAGAGCGGCATAGTAGGCATCAAAAAGATCAAATTCTTGATGTTCAGCTTCTTGCTCGAGTGATGCAAGTAAATTTTTATTTAACTGAATTACAAGATCTTTATATATAACGTCATTATTTATGTCTAACATAATTATTTCTCCAGCAATTAGTAAAAAACTTAATAGATAATCATAATTTTGGAGGCACTTATAGTAAAGAAATTTTATACAGAATTGTAAAATCATTAACGATTTTGTAGTTAGGTATGTAGTAGTAAAAATTCTAACGATAAAATTTTATCGTTTTAATTTAACACATTATTAAGCCTAGATATATATTATTTTAAGTTAAAAGATAGAACAGTATCATAGGATATCTTAAGGTAATCTCTGAATTAACAAGGTGAATCTTAATTTAAAAGTGAGTAAATAATAGTATTTGAAAGGGCATTATGCAAGAAATGTCTATACTCGGAGTGGATATATCCAAAAAGGCATTAGATGTTTGTTTACACGTTGGTGTAAAAGAAAGCCATAAAGTTTTTCATAATAATGTAGAAGGTTTTAAATATTACGCTTTTTTCATGTCATTCAAAGTCTCTATATATTGTTCTAACTTATTATATATACCACCTTTCTTTTTATAGTGCTTTGGCAATTCTTTGGTCCACGTTATAATGCTATTAGAAAAATTTATTACTTCAGCATAATCAGAGATAGCCGCTTGGTATTGTTTTAGGGCGTAATAGGCGTGGCTTCTGATTTTATAGCTTATAATATTTTTGAAGTTATTTTTTTCTAATGCGATTGCTTTAGTACAATCGATAATAGCTTCTTCGTATTTACCTAATTTCAAATGCGCTTCTCCTCTATGATAATAATATGATGCATAGTCCGGGCTTAATTCGATTGATTTAGTATAATCATCTATAGCCTTTTGATATTCAGTTAATAGATAATAGTTTTGCCCTCTATATTTATAACATAAAGACATCAAAAAAATATTATCTTTAGGTTTATTTGAGTTCTTTCCTTGATCGAGGTAATATATTTGTGCAGAATAGGAGCTTTTAGAGCTATGATTCTTAGTAATGAAGCTCTTCTTGGCTTCTAAAAATTATATATTTTTGCTGCGGGAATCATATTTAAAAACGTAGTAAAATCATCAATAGCTGCTTGATGCTTTTGCAAAATATAATAAATTTGTCCTCTGCTTTTATAGTATGATATTTCATGTGGATCTAACTTTATGGCTTTATTGTAATCTCTTAAAGCTTCTTGATATTGTTGCATCTCATTATAAATACTACCTCTTATTGCATAGTAATTGGCAGCTCTAGGTTCAAGCTCTATTGCTTTAGTATAATTATTTATTGCTTCTTGGTGCTGATTAAAAAGCCTATAAATAAATCCTCTGTGCTCATAACATTCTGCATCATATGGCAAAAGCTTTATAGCTTGATCGTAATCCTTTAAAGCTTCTTGGTGTTTACCCAAGTATAAATATGAATTCCCTCTGATAAAATAAGATTTATTGCTTGGATATGTTTCTATGACTATGCTGATATCTTCTAAAGCAGCTTGATATTGTGCTAGTATATAATATGCCTGTCCTCTGTAATAATAGTATTCGATATTATCAGTGTCTAATTTTATAGCAAGGTTGTAATCTTGAATTGCTTCGCTATATTGTGATAATTTAGAATAAGTATGTGCTCTATTTGAGTAATATTTTGGATTTTCAGGCTCTAAGGAAATTGCTTTATTATAGTCATAAAGAGCTGCTTGATATTGACCAATTTTATGTAAATTTCTAGCTCTTAAATAATATTGTACAGCGGTTAACTGTCTCATAGAATATACCTTGTTTAAAGCTATTAATTTGTAGGCTTCGTTTATCTCTCCTAGTCCCAAATATAACTTAATTTACTACACTACATTATAGAGTATATTTTGAATATGTTAATAAAGCGTTATTAAGTTAATATTTTTGATATATATATGTTGATTTTTTATAAGGGACTTTATTTATAAATAATATTTCCTTAACTTTCAACGCTAATTATAGTTAAAAAGAAAAAAATTTTTTAAAAATTAAAAAAATCTTTCTATCAAGATATATAAGTGACAAGAATTTAGAAAAGTATCTATAGAGATATTTTAGGTAATATTAGCAAAAATCTTTAACCTAGATGAGAAACGATATCTAATACCAATCCTAACTGCTATTTAAAATATTAGAAAAAGAATACCCGCACGTGCGGGTATCACAATATCAGCTATTTTTTAACTACAAAACAATTTTGTTTGTAAGAACTTAATTTTTGACATAACATACGTGCTTCTGCTTCACTGCTTAATGGACCAACTTGCAACCTATAAAAAACTCCTTTTGCACCTAAATCCTTTTTTTCTACAGAATGGGTATTTTTGCCTAGAATATTTTCATAACGTGTTTTAATTTTTTTCCACTCAATTTCTACTTCTTTTTGTGATCTAAAAGCAGCAAGTTGAATTTTGTAACCAGTATTATTTACAATCTTACGTGTATTTTTGTGAATTAAGTTATTTTTTTGATTGGCAGGTATTGGTTTGATATCAGGCTCAGCTACATTATTAGATACATCGTTATGAGATATATCAGTAGTTTGTGCTGATTCTATATTTCTGTGATCAGTTTCAACATGCTTATTTTCTTGAGGTTGTTGTAAGTCTTGGTTACTTATCTTTTCCTGTGGAAGTGGATTTTCAGTATTAGTGGTAGCAGTACTAGAGGTATTAGAAGTATGAGAAGAGTTGCTATTAGTTGTTTCTGAGGAAGTATTATTTGTTATATTAGGAGTATTTTCTTTAATAACTCCATCTTGATTTATAGGTTCTTCTGTTGATTTACTATCTTCAGATTTTACTTCTTCTGGAGCCATAGGGTCTTTCTTGTCTAGAATGTTATCACGATTCAAAGGTTCTTCTGGCATAGGTAAAACATGCTCTGGCGCTTTTTCATTATTACCTTCGACTAGATTGTTATATACATCTTTGTCCATATTGGGTACCACCATTCCTCCGGGATCCTCAGGCTTAATTTTTATAGGAGAAAAATCAGACTTTATAACAGGTATGTCAGCATTATCATTACCGCTATAAATATTATCAAGCATATACCAGGCTAACGCAGCAAATATTAATGCAATTACTAATAAGCGTAATAAAGTGGAAGAATACATTCGCCATAAAGAAGTTTTTTCTTCTACATTTTCCAAATCTAAATTTTCATCTAATGTTTTTTCACTATCAGAATCTAGATGTTGCATAATTTCCCCAATTTGATTTTATGTTTTAAAAATTAACAGTTTTTATATGGTTGCTACTACATTTATTCCTATTATACTTAGGCCTGACTCGATAATTACTTTTAGTGCTCTAATTAAGGCTAATTTAGTAACCGTTAAATTGATATCATTATTGTAAATAAAAGGCAAATTTTTATTATTATCTTTATATTGGATATTGTAAAAATATATAGAGAGTTTTTGTAAATAAAGCACTATTCTGTGGACATCATAGGAAATAGATACTTCTTCTAGTAATTGTGGCCATAAAGATAGTAAGTGTATTAGGCATATCTCTTCTTTGGAATAGTGACTATAACAAATATCTAGTTTACTTAGGTTGATATGGGAGTGAGGAGTGGAATTTTTAGTATGATGTAGTATGTAACATACCAAGTTGTATGTATATTTTATATAAAATATTACATTGTTTCTAGATTTATCAAATATTTGATTAAAATTAATGTATAAAGGCATGTTATATTTCTGACTTAGAAATATCAAAATCATATCATCGGGAGGAATATGTATGTTGTTTTCTGTGTTATTGGAAACAATTTGATTAGAGACATATAGGGTATGTAAGCAATTAGTATTATTTTTGCACGTAATAGTAATAGTATCAGGTATATGATGATGTTTTTTATTTACATATTTTAGAATGTTATCTAAATTTGGTATATCACCTGAATGTGACTTGGTATAAGGTTCTGCTATTTCGCATAATTTTATAGGACAGTGTATATTTAGAGAGTACAATTGTTCTAGAACGTTATTGTGGATATTATTTAAAATATAGTGTTTGATATAAAGAAATAAATCTATCTCCGAAAGAGGGGAAACATCACCCCCAGAATCATCAATA
Organism: Rickettsiales bacterium Ac37b; assembly: GCA_000746585.2. Lineage (NCBI taxonomy): Bacteria > Pseudomonadati > Pseudomonadota > Alphaproteobacteria > Rickettsiales > Rickettsiales bacterium Ac37b. Next base: position 283,533 of record CP009217.2, on the reverse strand, counting down.
ATTTGTTGCCCTATTTTTATCAAAAATATGTTGTGTGTATTTTTTGTAATAGGTTGATTTATTACCAATAGGGATATGTAGTATTTAACTGCATGTATTAGTGCTAGGATATATGTTTTAGTATAAGTTATATAATATTGCTTTGTAGTTTTGTATCCGCATTCAATTAAGATTGAAGCTAAAGCATTCATAAACACAACTCCTCTAAGAGATATATATGGAGGATATGTAGAAAAGGTTGTGGTACATTTCAGAATAGTGTTTTTGTTAATATGTGCATTTCCGAACTGGATTTTTTTAGAAATGATATGATCAAGTGTTTGTGCCCAGATAGATTTTTTGATAATTATGTTAATAAATCCTGGGCTTGACATAGTAGCTTTCTCAATATAATGCATATGTATGAGCTCATTAATTAATAATTGCCCAATTTCATTTATTGGATAACTCAATATTTTAGCAAGAATAAGTGTTGCGTTGGTGTATATTTCACCATGTTGTTGTTTTGGTGATAATTTAATTACTAGATTGTTAAATAATTCATTATTTATAGTAATATGCTGTTTCTTTGCTAAACGAGATATTATCTCTTTAATGTTTAGCTTTAACTCTTTAAATATATCCATACTTAACGTGATTTACCAACTTATATATGTTATAAAAATATTAACTTAAAATTTTATATATATATAGATAAAAACAGCTTGCAATCATTCAATTATACTATATAATCCACCGATAATAGTTCGTATATGCTTTTTGGAGGTGGGTTTTCCCGCCTTTTTTAATGGATTTTATTAAGTTAATAATGACAATTAATAATATAACACCACTTGAATATAAAATTGAAGAACTAACTAAAGAATCTTTAAAAAGATTAGGGTATAAATTGGTTAGGGTTAAATTATTAGGCCCTAGTCCTAATAATAAAAAATCTAGTAAAATTTTACAAATGATGATAGAACGTTTAGATAATGAAGAGATTACCGTAAGTGATTGTGAAAAAGCAAGTCATATGCTTTCGGCATTGCTTGATGTGGAAGATATCATTATAGAGAATTATAATTTAGAGGTAAGTTCACCGGGTATTGATCGACCATTAATGAACATCGATGATTTTAAAAAATATCAAGGATTTGACATAAAATTATCATTTTCTACTAAAGTTTATGACATGAAACAGTGTAAGGGTAATATTAAAGATGTAGAAGGTAATGTTATAACGATCATATCGAATAATAAGGAGTTTGAAGTGGATTTTTCATTTATTATAGCAGCAAAGCTGGTATTAAATGATAAATTATTAAAAAAGATACAAAATATAAATATAGTGCAGTAATAAATGAGGAAAAAATTGCAATGAGTGTGTTATCTATAGGTGGTAATGAAATATTACAAATAATTGATGCGGTAGCAAGAGAAAAAGGCATATCTCGTGAATCAGTATTTGAAGCTATGGAGCAGTCTATACAAGTGGCTGGTAGGAAAAAATATGGTCATGAGCACAACATACAAGCAGAAATTGATCGTAAGACAGGTGAAATCAAATTATATAGAAAGCTTTCCATAGTCAAAGATGTAGAAGATTATGCAAAAGAAATTTCATATAAAGATGCTAAAGAATTAGATAGTGCTGCGGAAGTAGGAGGCGAAATACTTGATTTATTACCTCCAATTGATTTGGGTAGGGTTGCGGCCCAAACTGCCAAACAGGTCATTGTACAGAAGGTACGAGATGCTGAAAGAGAGCGTGAATATCAAGATTTCAAAGATAGAATGGGTGAGATTATTAACGGAGTTGTAAAAAGAGTTGAATATGGGAACGTAACCATTGATTTAGGAAGAGCTGAGGCTATTTTAAAGCGAGAAAGTATGTTGCCACATGAAACTTTCCGTCAGGGAGATCGTATAAGGGCATATATTTTAAGTGTGACTAGGGAAAATAAAGGCCCTCAAATAATTCTTTCTCGTACTTGTAATGAATTCCTTGCTAAACTTTTTGCGCAAGAAGTACCGGAAGTGTATGATAATATAATAGAAATTAAGGCTGTTGCAAGAGAGCCTGGGTCTCGTGCCAAGGTTGCAGTTTATTCTGCGGACTCTACTATAGATGCGGTTGGATCATGTGTAGGTGTAAGAGGGGCGAGGGTACAAGCAGTAATTAGCGAATTACAAAATGAAAAAATTGATATTATACAATGGAGTGCTAAACCTGCTACATTTGTAGTAAATGCGCTTGCGCCAGCAGAAATTAGTAAAGTTGTAATAGATGAAAATAAAAGGCGAATTGAGGTAGTTGTTTCCAGTGATCAACTAAGCCTTGCTATTGGAAGAAGAGGACAAAATGTTAAGTTAGCCTCGCAATTAACGGGCTGGGGTATAGATGTATTAACTGAGGATGAAGAATCAAAACGTCGTTCTGAAGAATTTAATACAGCATCAATATTATTTATGAAAGCGTTAAATGTAGAAGAAGTATTAGCGCAGCTACTTGTAGCAGAAGGATTTTATAATATAGAAGAAATTGCTTATACTGAACTTGAGGAATTACAAAATATAGAAGGTTTTGATGCTGTACTCGCTACAGAATTGAAAAATAGAGCTCAAAATTATCTTGAGCAGCAAAATAATAGTGTAATAGAAGAGGTTAAAAGTTTAGGCGCTGATATAAAATTAGAGAAGTTGTTAAATATACCAATAAAGTTATTGTTAGTTTTAGCTAAACAGGGTATAAAAAATGTACAGGATATAGCGGATTTATCTCGTCAAGAATTTAAAGAAATAGTTGGAACAGATGATTTAAGTGCAGAGGAAATAGATGAGATAATAATGCAAGCTAGGCATAAGGTAAATTTATAGCATTTTTGTAGAGTAATATGGAAGATACACACAATAAAGATAAGAATAAAACATCAAAGCTGACTATTAGTACTGCAGGTAAGTTACAATTGTCAAAGGGTGATGGTGCTCAAATAAAACAGAATATTGCTCATGGCCGTTCAAAAACTGTTACAGTTGAAGTTAAGAAAAACCGTAGTGTTAAAGAACGTAGTAATGATGGGGTAGTTGAAGTTCCTTCTTCTGTTATAAAAAATGATGTACTACAACAGGAAGATGATAATATTTCTTCTCTTACGGATCATGAAAAATCTGCAAGAATACGTGCACTTGAGCATGCTGATAAGAAATATGTTTTTAAATCTTTATTAAAAGTTAGTGAAAAGCCTTCCTTGCTTGATAATCCTAGCGAGGAATTGGGGAAAGAACCTGAAGTTACTGAAACAAAAAACCATTCTATAGAATTATCCAATGAAGAGGTAAAAGATCCAATAGGTATTCCTATCATAGATATACCAAATAAAGTAGTTCAAGATCAACCTTCTACTGATGCTGTAAAACCCTCTATTACTAAAGCTGTAGTTCGAGAGGAAGAAGATGAAGATGATTATGATTCTAGTAAAAAAGCCTCTAAACATTCTGTATCTACAAAAAAGGTTATTAAATCTGAGGTTACTAGAAAATGGACTGAAGATAGGCGTGTATATGGTAAAGTATCTATAGCTAATAATGATATTCCAGAAGATGAAGAACCAGTAAGATCTAGAAGTATTGCATCTATTAAAAGAGCAAGAGAAAAAGCTAAAAGATTTGACCTTAGAAACAAAGAAACAGAAAAAATTGCTAGAGAAGTTATATTACCAGAAGTAATTAGTATACAGGAATTAGCGAATCGTATGGCTGAAAAGGCTTCAGAAGTGTTAAAACAGCTTATGAAGCTTGGTGTTATGGCAACTATTAATCAGGTTATAGATGCTGATACGGCTGAATTAATTATTCATGAATTAGGGCATAAAGTAAAAAGAGTAACGGAATCAGATGTAGAAAATATACTATTTGGTGAGCAGGATCCTGAAGAGCTGATGGTATTACGGCCGCCAGTGGTTACTGTAATGGGACATGTTGATCATGGTAAAACTACTTTACTCGATGCATTACGTTCAACAGACGTGGTAGCTGGGGAAGCAGGAGGTATAACGCAGCATATAGGCGCATATAGGGTTGAATTGATGAATGGTAAATCCATAACCTTTTTAGATACTCCTGGACATGAAGCGTTTACAGCTATGCGTGCACGAGGGGCAAAAGTAACAGATATAGTAGTATTGGTAGTGGCTGCTAATGATGGTATTATGGCGCAAACAGCAGAAGCTATTAATCATGCTAAAGCAGCTAAATTACCTATTATTGTTGCAGTTAATAAAATTGACTTACCAGGTGTTAATTCTCAGAATATACGTAATGAATTATTAAATTATGAATTAGTACCAGAAGAATTAGGTGGAGATATCATAATTGTAGAGGTATCAGCTAAGACAAAAAAGAATATTGATAAATTAGAAGAAGCAATTTTATTGCAAGCAGATTTTTTAGATTTAAAGGCCAATCCTAATAGGATGGCAGTTGGGACTGTAATTGAAGCTAAAGTAGACAAGGGTAGAGGAGTTGTAACAACTTTATTGGTACAAAAAGGTACTTTAAAAATAGGGGATATTATAGTTGCTGGTGTAAGTTTTGGTAAGGTAAGAGCAATGCATAATGATAAGGGTATACAAGTTAAAGATGCTATACCTTCTATGCCTGTTGAAATTATTGGCCTCAATGAAGCGCCAGAGGCAGGTGATCTTTTTTCAGTTGTTCCTACAGAAAAACAAGCTAGAGAAATTAGTGATTACAGAAGTAAACGTGTTAGAGAGATACGGACTGCTCGCGTACATAAGTTGAGCTTAGAAGAATTATTTTCCAATCACGAATCATTATCTCAAACAAAAGAGTTATCTGTTATTGTAAGAGCAGATGTACAAGGGTCTGTAGAAGCAATAGTAAATAATTTACTAAAAATGTCTAATAATGAGATTATAGTTAAAATATTACATTCGGCAGCTGGGGGTATTACAGAATCGGATATAGTACTTGCTAAAGCAAGTAATGCTATAATTCTGGGTTTTAATGTAAGAGCAAATAGTCCAGCTAGGTTACTAGCAGACCAGGAAAGAATTGAATTAAGATATTATTCAGTCATTTATGACTTAATTGATGAAATGAAGTCTATTATTGGAGGTATGTTATCACCTATTATACGTGAACAAATCCTTGGCACAGTTGAAATAAGGCAAGTCTTTAACGTTGGTAAATTTAATAAAATTGCTGGATGTTTTGTAACAAATGGTATTGTAAGAAGAAACTGTAAAATTAGGCTATTACGTGATAATGTAGTAATACATACGGGTAAGATTAAAGGATTACGTAGATTTAAGGAAGATGCGCGTGAAGTTAGAGAAGGATTTGAATGTGGGATAGTACTTGAGAACTATGATGATATTCAAGAAAAAGATATAATAGAAGCTTTTGAAGTTATTGAAGAGCAGCAGACTTTTTAGTATAATTGGGTTTTGTAGTGATAAATTTTAATGTTTTTATATTATGAATGGATCAAATTTACCGAGTAATAGACAGTTTAAAGTGGCTGAATTAATAAAACGTACTTTGGCAGAAATTTTGAATAAAGGTAAGCTCTTAGATTTAGCATTAGTAGATGTATCAGTTACTGTATCAGAGGTAAGGGTAAATTCAGATTTACGAGTAGCAATTGTATATATTGTGCCATTATTTTCCTATAAAGTAAATCATGAATTAGTAATTCAGTCTTTAACTAAATTAACACCTGTTTTGCGTAAAATGCTGACTAGTAAAGTAAAATTAAAGTACTCACCTGAATTAATTTTTAAATTTGATGATTCATTTAACAATGCTCAAAAAATTTCTACACTTATAGATAATGCAAAGATTGATCAATAAATAATCTAAGATTCTAAGATAATATAGAAGATATAAAAGAACATTTGATAGAATGTGTTTATTTTATCGTCACGCTTCACTATAGTTTTTGCAGCTTCCTTAGCAAAAATAGTAAATTGATTTGAACTTGCGGACGCGGTTAACTCAAAGCTCTCCTACTATTTGTAGGCTTCGCTTATCGTTCCTAGCCCCGAATACAACTTAATTTACTATAGTATAACAGGAAAAAGCTCTGTTTTTCTTTCATATTCCATTCCTTTTTTTAATGTTTATTTTTAAATTCTCAATTATTCTGTGATAAAATAAATAAGGGTAAGGTGTATGAAGTTATTCTGAAATGCGATATAGATGTTGATTATGTAATTTTCCACTGTATTCAAATTTAGTTTTTTATATTAATAAATAGTTTTACTTGCAATATTTCTCTTAAAGTCTTTACTAAATTCATTTAGTACTGCTGGATGTTTAGTAAACCATTCTACCGTAAATTTTAAATTTTCTTTTAAAAAATTTTCATTTATTTCTATATCCTTAGCTGACATATCGGAAGGTTTTTCAATTAATCCCTCATTATCTGCTAATTTTTTTCTTTTGGAACTCGGTATTTCAGCTGTAATAATTTGAATATTAGATTTTAGATCTTCTAATACTGATCTTTGGAACATTCCTTTTTCAAGAGGATTATTTTTTATTTCATCAGGTATATCGTCTAAATTAACAGCGGCTAAATCATATAAATAATTAATACTTTTATTTAATTCCTTATTATTTTCTAAAAAATTACCAAATTTTTTATATAAATTATACAAATCAGGAAATGGATCACTATCCATAAAAATCAGAATATCCCTATTTGCATCTTTTATAATTTTAAGGTGTTTGGCAAAAACTATACAGGAAATAAAAGGAGTGGTTGAGGAAATAGGCCAAAATACAGGACAGGAATTTTTGTAGAAAAGTTTAAACAATTTTAAAGCTGTGATAAAAGCTGATAAGCAGTATAAATTGGCTTTAAATCGGCCGCTACCTTTTTGCGGTCTTGCCAGGGCACATAATTCAAGCTATTTCTGATCATATGCACAATGCAAAGCTGGACGATAGTATTTGGAAAACACTGTTAATAGCCTCACCAAAGCCCTTTAGACCATCAATACAGGCTATATGTATTTGCTCGACACCACGATTTTTAAGATCAGTTATAACCGATAGCCAAAACTTAGCCCCTTCATTTTTAGCTATCCACATGCCAAGGACTTCTTTGATGCCATCCATATTAACCCCGATAGCTAGAAATAAGGATTTATTGCTAATTTGGTTATTTTCTTTAACTTTTATCACTAAACAATCAAGGTACATGATAGGATAGACAGCATCTAAAGGTCTATTTTGCTATAAAATTACCTCTTCGATAACTCTATCAGTAACAGAAGAAACGAGCTCAGGAGATACTTCTGTGCCATAGATCTCGAGAAGATGAGCCTGTATATCCGGCAATAGACATTCCTCTTGCGTACATAGCAATAATTTTATCATCAAAGCCCTGTAATCTGGTCTGTCCTTTCTTAATAATTTGAGGCTCAAATGAACTATCACGGTCTCTGGGAGTAATAAGGTCTATTTTACCTGTATCAGTAATAATAGTCTTTTGGCTTGAACCATTACGGCTATTATCAGCAGGTGATTTAGCACCTTTATGGTAGCCAAGATGCTGGTCAAGTTCTGCTGATAGAGCATTTTCTATTACAGCTTTTTTAAGTCCTGCAAAGAAGTCAGCAAATTGTTCAGGTGAAGAATAATGTTGCATAATATCGGCAAGAGTCTCTGGCTTTAGGGGCATTTTTTTAGTCATAATTTTACTCCATATAAGTTGATTAATTAATATCATATCTCCTGAGTTTTTCAACTTACACAATCTTTTTGACAGAACCTTTTTTGGTAAAATCAAACATTTTCGTGGAATATGTTCCAGATTTGATAAATCTGCAAATATATTCTTGAGTTTTCTTAATTTTGTAGGAATATTAATATGGCTTCGTTAGAGAAAACTTCATACAACCTAAGTCAATCTGTAATTCTTCTACAGAATTATAAATCTTCTTTCTAAACTAAAGCACTATTTTGAATGATCTTTAGATGGACTATTAACTTTAATATTTGGGGTATTAGGCGGAGATATATTACCCAAGCTATTATTTGGAGATCTATCTCTTTTTAAACTAGTTTCACGTTGTTGTTTTATATTATTAATTTTTTCTCCTCCAGCACGCATTATAGCTTTGGTGACTTTAGCAGTTTCTAGTAATAATTCTTTTGGATTTTGCAATTTATCAATTTGTTCATAATGATTTTTCAGAAATTTATCTTTTACTTTATTGTCCACATCTTTTAAATCTACATATGTTTTATATAATCCTTTTAGATTTTCCTTATTTGCTTGTAACTGTTTTTCTGGTGATTCTGTTAGAGTAGACTTGATAGCATTGATTAAATTATTACCTAATTCCTTAATAGCATTTACAGCAGGTGATATCACTGTTTTGATGCCTTCATAAATTGTTTTTAAACCTTTAGAAATAATGTTTGATACTGTGTTTTCATATTCTTTTGGTACCGTAGGTATATCATCAATAATACTTCCCATTTCTTTCAGGGTATTAGATAAATTATTTAAAGATTGCACTTCTTTGGTATTATTAGAACGATAAGCAAATTCACTAGCTATGCTAGCTTGTGCATTAAGATTTGTTGAAGTTAGCGATTTAATATCATTAAATGAAAAACTTTTAGACGATTTTTGTTTTACGGGATTATTATCTTTAAGCTTTTCTATTCTATCAAAGAGTTCCTTATCTGAAGATGTTTTTTTATTTGACATCCCAGAGTTTTCCCTGATTGGGTTATTTTCTTTAAGTCTTTCTATTCTATCAAAGAGTTCCTTATCTGAAGATGTTTTTTTATTTGCTATCCCAGAGTTTTGCCTGATTGGGCTATTTTCTTTAAGTTTTTCTATTCTGTCAGCAAGTTCTTTATCCCGGGCTGCATTTAATTCGGCACTTTTTTTATCTAGTTTCACTTCATCTTGCATTTGTGCTAATAAGTTATTTACTTCACGATCATTATTAGAATAATGCTCTTTACCTAATATTTTCTCGAATGTTGCACTTAATTTAGTATTAATCTGCTCAAATTTTTTTGTTTCATTGATACAAGTCATTTTTAATGGTACTTGTAAGCTTTTCAATTCTTGCTTCTAATTGTTGTAGTGCTTTTGTATCAAAGTTATTGGTAGTGGCCATAGTAACCTCTTAGTTTATTTCCTAATAATTATATATAATAATATAGTTAATTAGTTAAGTTTAAGTGAATATTTTACTCTGATGAATTTCTATATTCTAACCAGACTATTAATAATTTAAATTTTTTTATCGTAGAAAGTCTTTATTGACTTATAAGAATATATTAAGAATTACAATTAATTATTAATAATTATTAATATTTTTAATAAATATTTAGGAAAAATTATGAGTATAGAAGTAAAGGCTGATGATAAAATTCAGATTTTACAGGAAATAAAAGAGAATTTGAGCAAGCATACTCAAAGCGGGAGTTCTACTGATTTATTACAAAGTGTAATGTTGGCCTGTATAAGCAGCTATAAAAATAATTTAGAGATTCAACGAGAATTGATAGAAGAAGTGCTTGATAAAAATTATGATATTAACAATTTGATCTTTAATAACTCATTATACCTTTATGATGCTTATATATTACAATATCACAAAGATTTGTTACTGAAACATCTAACTAATCCATTATTACCAGAAAATTTATTACGTGTTGTACTTCAGCTGCCTATAACTTATGAGCTAGTAGAAGGCCAACATGTTCAAAATGAAAAATTAAGCAATATAAGAAAAAAACTTATAGAAGATATCCTAAATGAGGGCATTGATTTGTCGTTACCTTTTGATAAAGAAGAGGGAATTAGTATTATTGAACGATTGTTACAAAATGGGGATTTTAAAATTATTGAGCAAGCTTTAAAAGCAAGATCCCAAAATAATTTTACTATTAGTATCGAAAATTATCTTGGCGCCTTAGGTGAAAATTTTAATATAGATTTTTTCTCTAATTTTATAAAATATTTTCCAGATCATCAATTTTCTGAAAATCAAATATATGAAACTATGCGGTCATTAGGTGCATCTATTGTCCGTATAAATAGCGTTATAGATGTATATAAATTATCTAAGGATTTTGTTAATGTACAAAATAATGTGAATATAATTTATTATCTGAAATAGAGCTTACTGTATTAGATAAAAACAAAAGTACTTTACCTTTGAAATATTACCAAGACCATTCTACATTAAATAATAATTACGGCTTTTCATTTCTCTCTTTAGCCTTATTAAGTAATAAATTGGGCATCGCTATAGAAATGATAAAAGCAGGTTTTAGTCTAGAGTTACCAAATAAGAATTCTATTACGCCTCTGCATATAATGAGTATGTTAAACTTAGATCATGTTCCCAACCAATTATTAAAGGAATTAAGCGAAGCCATTTTTCAACATATAGAAAATATTGATACCATTATAAATGATAATGGTGAAGCTATAGTAGATAGTTTTTTAGCACTAGATGGTGATTTATCCAAGAGAATTATAGAAAAATCTAAGAGCTCTCTTTATGCATTCTTTAAAGAAAATGCAGATATATTTTCTCCCTCCAAAAACCCAGAAAGTACCTATATCGCCATTAGTCATGGTAATGGTTTTTGGTCTACAGGTGTGGAAGCTTGGTCGCGGTTAGTAAGTAAAAAATATCCAGAAGTAAAGTTTTATATAGTAACTTTAGAAATGATAGATAAAGGAGGAGAGGAATTTATAAGACAGTTTGATGGTTGGATTAATCCAGGCGCAGGTGATAGCTATCCTAAGGACAAAAAAGAATTTACCAAGCAACACTGGGAACAATCTTTGGATACTGAACAAATATATCAAAAAGTTCTAGAGAAAACTTTAGAGTTTAAGATACCGATTATGGGTATTTGTGCTGGTGCTCAAAACTTAATATTACCATAATGGTACTTTGCGTCCTGTGAAAGGGTATAGTGGAGGTACCCATACGATCAACTATCTTCCTGCTACTATATCGCATTTTATGGCTATGACCAAAATTCAGCAGAATGAAACTATGAAAGTATATGAATTCCCTTCTATTACCTTTAAAGGAGATACAGCGCATTTTTATGCTGCCGTTTATAATAAATTAGGTGATGATATAGAGCTTGGAGCAGTATCAGAACACAATATTGCTATGTAATATGCTCGAGTGGGTTAAGATATGCTACCCAATGTCACCCTGAGCATGCATACTATCTAAATATAACTGCTATCAATCATCAAAAAGTATTATTAGATAATTTTGTTAATATTGCTATGCTACATAGTAAGTATAGAATAGGAGAAATTGATTATCCTGAAAGGCTATTAGAGCAAATATCTAATAGACTATATGAATGTTCAGAATATCCACACTCTTTGGCAGGAGAATTAGTATTCAATGATCACAACACAAAGGTAATATTGGACCAGTGGTTTAATTATTAATTAAGATTAATATAGAGAGTCTTTAGGGTACTAGTATATCAAAGACTCTCTGTGTAATTGAGATATTCCTATCTACTACTTTTCAAATAAGTTAAATTACTCTATTATAACTAGATTAACCCTTATACCTATTTAAAGATATATTTTTAACTTATAATTTATTTTTTAAATATATAATGATTAATATTATCAACATATATTAAAGAAGGTTAATTATGATGACGCCTTTAATCTATCCTCTTGAGAATGCAATGGCTTATAATTATATTGAAGCTTGTAGATTATCTTTAATCCCATTTAGAGAAGCGTTGGAGCTAGGTGAAAGGTGGAGCCAAAATCCTTTTATATATGACAATAAAATAGGAAGATTTTATGCAGCTTCATATGAATTGGCTGATAGGCTAACTATGTTATATCCTAAGCCAGAATTTGGTATTAACTTAACTACAATTGACGGTAGGGATGTGGCAGTAAAGCAGTCGGTAGTATTCAAAAAGAAATTTTGTAATTTATTACATTTTACCAAGAATACTAATATCAAACAACCAAAACTCTTGATAGTAGCACCTATGTCTGGCCATCATGCTACTTTACTACGTGGTACAGTGGAAGGTTTATTACCTTTCTTTGATATATATATTACTGACTGGGTTGATGCTAAAAATATACCACTTTGGGAAGGAACCTTTGACCTAGATGATTATATTGACTATTTAATTGAATTTTTTGAGTTTTTATCCCCCTCTATACATGTGCTTGGGGTATGTCAACCTGCGGTACCTGTACTTGCTGCTACCTCTATTATGTCAGAATTAAATAGTCCCTTTGTTCCTGCTAGTATGATACTTATGGGTGGTCCTATAGATACCAGAAGAAACCCTACCCAAGTTAACGATATTGCCGTATATAAAAATATTGATTGGTTTGAATCTAGATTAGTTACTAGGGTACCAATTAATTATCCAGGTTATATGAGACCAGTATATCCAGGATTTTTTCAATTACTCAGTTTTCTATCAATGAATGTTAAACGTCATATGACAGCGCACTCGGAGTTTTTTGAGTCTATAGTGAATGGAGATGAAGTGGCTGCTGAAGCTCATAGAAAGTTTTATAACGAGTATTTTGCTGTAATGGATATGACAGCAGAATTTTATTTACAGACAATTCAAGTAGTATTCCAAGATAAAGATTTAGCACTTGGGAAAATGATGTCTAGAGAAAGAAAAGTAGAACCTGCAGCTATTACTAAAACAGCTTTGCTTGGTATTGAGGGAGAGCTAGACGATATTGCTGGTATAGGGCAGACCCAAGCAGCTCTGGAATTATGCAAAAATTTACCTGATAATATGAAATATTATTATTTGCAAAAAGATGTAGGACATTATGGGGTGTTTAGTGGTAGACGTTTTCGTAAATATATAGTACCTATAATTACAGAATTTGCATATAAACATAATAAGTCTTAATATGTTTGATAATAAAGTGTTTAAAAATTTTCCTATAATGGATTTAGGAGATATAATACTACGTGATATTGTAGTTTCCCAAGATAGTCGTCATTTTTTGGAATATATATCTGATAGTTTAGTGAATAAATATTTATCAGATGATGAATTACCACGCTCACTTAGAGAAGCAGAAGTAGAATTAAATTATTGGAAGGATCTCTTTAGACATAAACGTAGTATATATTGGGCTATAGCAAAAAAAAAGAATAACACTTTAATTGGTACATGTGGCTTTAATTCTATAAATTATACTCATGCTCGTGCTGAAGTTAGTTATGATCTATGTCGTAAAGAGTGGGGGCAGGGAATTATGACACGAGTTGTGCAGGCAGTGTGTGATTTTGCATTTACCAGTTTAAATATTAATCGTGTCCAGGCCACCGTAGCCCATGATAATATTGCCTCAATTAAAGTTCTTACTAAACTTGGATTTCAGCGAGAGGGAGACTTGCGCCAATATGGGATATTACACGGTCAAAAGAAAGATTTCTATATGTACGGATTACTTAGTTCAGATTTAGTATTTTAATTTATATTGTTAAATATAAATATCTGATATTATATATATTATTGTAATACATAAATAAACCTTACTTTAGATAGGTTATTCCTACTTACGATTCATTTTTGGCTGTTGAGAGGGGAAAGGCAGAATTTGTTGCCGCTTTAATAAAGCATGGAGCTATAATTGATCAAAACTCTATAAATTTTGCTCACATTAATAATAATCACAAGATTTTAGAGATCTTACAAGCAGGTTTGCTCATTGATGTATTATATAACCGTATACCAGATTTGAAGGAAAATTATGCAAATGAAACTGTAATCAAGCTTTACCTAGATTAGCATGTTTAATAAAGCAACAAGGGCTTCCTATACATTTACTTAACCCAAATAATATTCCTGAAGCTATTAGAGAAAAAGTATTAGCATTGCTAGAGACCAAAACATAAATCAAAATATCCAAGAGGCTGTAGATATACATTTAATCGCTATATTACATAAATTATATCCGGAAAAATTCTTTAGAGTTCTATCTTATTCACACGCTTCAGAATATCAGCACAACAGTAATGATCCTATAACATACAGTAAAATTTTAGAAAGCTATGTAGAAAATTTAAAAAATAATGATACTAAATATCAGGACCAAAAAATTCTCGAGAGAATTTTACTTAATCAGCCCCAAATTAATAAATTCTTTTTACCGCAAAGCTGATCTCTAAAAAGGAAGGAACCTCCCCTCAGCTTTATTAAAAGAGAGCAAGAGAAAAGGAAAATTTTTAAAGTAACTCAAGAACGTCATTATAGCAAAGGCAATTTAAAATAATACGAGGCGTGAGGCAGAAAGCATAGAAATGCTATTGTAGGCAATGAACAACAAAGTAATATTTAAATTGCTGCAGCTATAGATACCCATTTTCACGGATAGAACATAGTTTCTCTTGCTCATTACTTACATTTTTTGTTCGAGAGTAGGACAATTAGTAGTAGAGCTTTGAGCTAACTGCGTCCGCAAGTTCAAATCAATTTACTAACACTTACACTTTTTCGTTTGGTAGTATAATAATCACTATATACTTCGTTGCATTTCTGCTGAAGAATTTTGTTTTAGCCTTTCGACATGGGTTAAATGTGTCAGATTTTGTTCTGAAGTATTTTGTAAGTCTTTTAAGGCTATTTTTTGAAAATCAGAAAATTCATTAATAATAAGCCTTATTTCCTTAAGTAAAGCTAAATCGTGAGTATGGTTATATAAATTATTTTTTGATGGCAAGAAAATTTTTTCAATAAAAGATATTATAGGAAAAGGATTATTGTTTTTATGAGATATTATTTTTGCCTCTATTACTTCTAGTAATTTTATAGCTGTTTGTTCCTCTATCATAAAAGTTTCGCATAAATTATGCTTTTTTATAATTGCAGAATGCTGAATACACATATTTATATCTTTTATAATTGAAATAGTTTTTATATCTATCTTTTGTTGTAATGGGTGCATATAATGAAAGATATACCTTAGAAATTCAGTTGTTTCATGATTCGTTGGTATAGAAAATATAGTGTGAGGATTTATGGAGCCAATAAGACCTAGTTCTGGTATATTTTGTAAGAAATTATGAAATAAATCTGCATTTGCATATAGTAGGGTTTTAACTATTTCAATATTTTGGCCTTTAATTGCAAGTGCTAAAGGTGTGATACCATTTGGATATTTTAAATTTACCTTTGCTCCATGTTGAATAAGTAAATCTACAATAGCCTTATGATTAAATCTTATAGCTTCAAGTAAGGGCGAATTATTGTTTATTATCTTATTAATTTCTGCCCCTGACTCTAATAATAAATTTATTATAGGAGCATTTTTTATTTTAATGGCTTCAATTAGGGGTAATTTGTTATTTACTACTTCATTAACATCTGCTCCATGCTGAATCAAGAGAGATATAATAATTAAATTATGCTCAGCTATTGCAGTGAGGAGTGGAGAGGTATTAAATATAGCCTGAATAAAGACACCTTCCTTTAGCAGTAAAGATACTATAGTGATGTTATTTTGCTTGATAGCTTCAAGTAAAGGTGAGGTATTATGCCTCAATTGATTAACATTACTCCCCGCTTTTATTAATATATCTATTATAAAGCTATTATTGTGTTTTATTGCCTCTAATAAAGCAGAAGTACTATAATAATTAGGCAGATTAACCTCGGCTCCTGCCTCAATTAACATCCTCACCATAAGTATATTATTTTTTTTTACTACTTCTATAAGTGGTGAAGTAAGAAAATTTCTATAATTAACCTTTGCTCCTGCTTGAATTAATAATTGGACTATGGGGAAATATCCAAGTTTTATTGCAAGTAATAAGGGTGAGGAGTTGTTCTCTTCATGGTTAACATTACTCCCTGCTTTTATTAAAATCTCTACAATTTCTAAAGCATTTCCTTCAATAGCAGCAAATAATGGATGATGATAACTATCGTGCTGAGGAGGATTAACACTTGCTCCATTATTAATGAGAGCTATTACTAATTCCTTGTGGTTATGGAAACAACTGTGGGAGAGAGCACTATTTATACCATGCCATATTATTTTACCACTTTCATGATGAGTTGTTACGTTAAGCCAGGTATTTTGGTTTATTAATTCTAATGCACGAGGTATGTTATAGGTTTGGATAGCGTTGATAAAAATAAAACCAGCATTTTTATGGTTTTGTATAAACTGATGGATTATTCTAATAGTTTGGTTACCAAGAAATTTAAAAAGAAATCCACTAATTTGATTATAATGAATGGCATTTTCTAAGGTAAAAGAATTATACGCTTTTAGGAATTGCCATTCTTTTGAGAATTCTTGAGGATTACTATCCACTATAAAAGAATTGGGATTTAATATAGAAAGTAAATTTAAATTATTAAGTTTTATTGCTTTTTCTAATAGATTTATTTTACTTTCTTCTACATCGATGTCCAACTTTTCCAAACAGACTGAAGATGGAAAAAAGGATTGTAATTGATATAATTTAATTGCTGTGACTGGTGGAAGGGGAAGTTTTAATATCAGGATGTTCTAATAACATCATAATAATTTTCATATTTCTATGAAAAACTGCTTCATCTAATAAAGAATGGTTTTCTGCACTATGGTGGCTTTTTGGAAACAGCGTGTTAGGATTAGAACCATGATCAAGCAATATTTTAGTTAATTGAGTATCATTTAATTCTACAGCCATTGCTATAGGAAGCATGCCTCTAATATCTTTATCTTTTTGTAAAATTTTATTATGTTGTAATAAAAGGTGAATTAGTTCATATATTTCATTTTTTTCTTCTATAGTGGGGCTAAAAATTAATTGTATTATTAAATGGTGCAAAATAGTAGAATTATTATGATCTTTTATATTAGTGTTTATATTATTGGATAGTAAATTGTTAAGAATCTCCCCCTTGTTTGGTTCATTATTATCTATTAATTGAATAATATGATGGTTATCAAAATTATCAGCATCCCTTACCATTATAAACCTTATGATTGTTTAAAAACGCTTTAATCTTAGCGTATAAATAGGATTATGACAATTTTATATTTATTGCCTTTGCTATAGTTTAATTTAAATTATAGGTAAGTAGTGCTTCGCTTATGTAATGTTGTCCTATTCGTTCATAACTGCTATCATAATTCAAATTAATTCATTATAACTATTTTGCGGCAGTGTAATTTCTTACAGTCCTTTAACCTTATCAGAGGTAGTATTACCTACAAACCATCCCATTATTTTTGTTACGAAATCTGGTTCTTGATTTATTTTATGTCCAAGTAAAGGTTCTGTTTCGGGCTTGGTTAATGCATCGGAAGATCTAGAAATTGATTTCATCGCTGCTTCTTGTTTAGTTTGCAAAGGTTCATCTGATTTGGACCTATGTCTTAAGCTAGAGTTTTGCCCTTCTAGTATTTTTTCACTCCAAGTTTTGTCTTTCCAAGTTTTTTCCTGCTTTTCTTCAGCTATGGATGTTGATTTTATTATTTCTGGCAAAAACTTTTTATGATATGGAGTAAGAACTATACCTTTTGCCTTTGCTTCTAAACATTCTTGATAATAAACTTCCTGCTCTTTAAGTGCTTTTTTTAGTTCTTGTACTACTTCTTTTGTAGGACTTTTATCAAAGCGTTCTGCACGAATTAAAGGAGTGCGTCCTCTATAATCAAACTGATCTTTAAGCCAAGATATATCTTTATATTTTTCTGGGAAATATGCTCTTTGCTCGGCTTCATAGTGTAGTAATGATCTAGCTATTTGATAAGAGTGTGATACATTAGATTTACGTTTATCATCCCTAATAGATATGGCAGCGCACTCAGCAGCACAATGTAAGGAATTTAATTTATCATCATCGAGTATATAAATATTAGCTCCTTTTTCTAAAAAATAGGCAACATAACTAGGTATAATAGTATATGATAATTTGTGAAGAAAACTTTGATTTTTATCAGTGATATCTTTAAAATTTACTATATCAATTTCTGGATATTGTTCTATTAATTTACTTATAGAATTTAAAAAATCTGGCGCAGCTACCTTAATAGAACTAATATCTATCATTTTTTGTTTCATTTTATTCACCTATTTTTTTATTAATTATTTTTTAACGTGTAATTACTGATATTTCGTTATTAAGATTGGCATTATTACTTTTTGATTTACTATTACTCACAGCTATTTCTTCTTGAATAGGTTGGCCCTTTAATTGCCTAAGTTCTCCTTGCAATTCTTCTATTTTATTTTGCTTTTCTTCAAGTTCTTCAGTTAATTGTTCATTTATTTGTGAGAGTTGTTTTGTAGTTTCTTCGGTTTTATCTAGCTGTTCAGTAAGAGTTTTATTATTTACCTGCAAGTTATTATTTTCTTGTCTAAGGCAAACAATTTCTTTTTGTTGTGCATTAACGTTTTGTATTAGAATAGAAGTTTTTGTTTTGAGGTTATCATTCTGTGTGGTAAATAAGTCATTAAATTGTTTTAATTGGTCACTTACAGCATTACTAGTAATCTCTTGCTCTAATTCCTCAGCAGCTTGTATTGCAGGAGAAATTAAGATTTCTCTTTCTCCTACCATTGGAGCAGGGGGATTTTTTCTCGCCACTTCTCTTTTAATCATAGGTTTTACTAACATCTGCGCGCTACCTGCTACAAAAGTGCCAACTGCAAGGAGTACTGAACTCATAATTTCGGCTCCCTGGTTATATAAACGGATATGCAGACCAAAAAATAATGCTCCAACCACTACAGCCACAATTCCAGGCCAAATAAATTTTGTAATTTCTAGAGCTTTATCCTGAAAAGTTTTTAGATCCTTATTTTTTAACAACTCATTTTTTATTAATTTATAATTGTAACTAAAATCAGTAACAGCAGGTTGTAGGCAACTTATGCCAGCTAATATAAAGCTTACTGTTAAACTAGTATGAGCAAGTATAGCATTACATACTGCAGCAAATCCTATAATACTTAAATTAAGTATATTGCCTGGTTTTTTAATACCTTCTTTAATAATGCTAGGTAGATCTTTAATCAACGTTTTAGTATCAGAATGTATTTTAGGCTCTTGTCTTCTAATAACCTCATCTGCCCTTTGTTTACCTTTATTTTTTCTTCTTGGCATATTCACTCTTATCTGAAAATATATTTCATAATAATTAATAACTTTATATAAGTCAAGATAGGATGTAACTATTATTAATAATATTTAACTATATTAAATCATAAACTATTATTACGGATGATTATTTAGTAATACACTTCCTCATTCAAATTAAAGTGCTATACCTCTCTACCTTGTGAGCAATTGCTTGCAATTAATCAAGAAGTTGATTATAGAATTATTTAACTATTATGGTAAGAGAGTTTGATATGAGTGCTTCTTTGGATGAAAGCGTAAGAGGAATTTTGAATTAACTTGTTATTAAATAAAGTTATATAAACTAAATGTTATTGTGGTTAAATTTATAGATAAAATATTTTTTAGAATAGGATGATGTTATAAATGAAACAAGAGTCAATCAATAGCTTAAAAAGTAGGGCTAGTTTACAAGTTGGGCAAAAGAGTTATGAATATTTTAACCTGAATACTGCCGCACAAGCTTTAAATCGTGATATAACTAAAATGCCATTTTCTTTGAAAATATTATTTGAAAATTTGTTACGTAAAGAAGATGGACGTATTGTAACATTGAGCAGTATTAAAGCCTTAATAGCATGGTTAGATAAGCGTACATCTGATCAAGAAATTGCTTATTATCCTTCCAGAGTATTAATGCAGGATTTTACTGGAGTGCCTGCTATTGTAGATTTAGCTGCTATGCGTGATGCTATGCAAAAATTAAAAGGTGATCCACTAAAAATAAATCCATTAATTCCCGTAGATTTAGTTATAGATCACTCGGTACAGGTGGATTACTATGCAACTATTAATTCCTTTAAACAAAATGTTTCAATGGAAGTAGAGCGCAACCAAGAACGATATGAATTTTTAAGATGGGGCCAGGAAGCATTTAATAATTTTAGAGTAGTGCCTCCGGGAACTGGTATTTGTCATCAGGTAAATCTTGAATATTTAGCAAAAGTAGTATGGACAGATGAAATTAATGGTAAAGTTTTTGCTTACCCAGATAGTTTGGTAGGTACAGATAGTCATACCACTATGGTAAATGGGGTAGCAGTACTTGGATGGGGTGTTGGAGGGATTGAAGCTGAAGCTGCAATGCTTGGGCAAGCTGTTTCTATGATTATTCCAGAGGTAATAGGAGTTAAGCTAACTGGTAGATTGCAGGAAGGGGTAACTGCCACTGATTTGGTGCTCACAATTACTCAGATGCTAAGAAAGAAAGGGGTAGTTGGAAAATTTGTAGAATTTTATGGTAGTGGACTTGATAATTTACCGGTCGCAGATCGTGCAACGATTGGTAATATGGCGCCTGAATATGGAGCTACTTGTGGTTTTTTCCCTATTGACGAGGAAACAATCAAATATTTAAAATTAACTGGTAGAAATCAGGATACCATAGATTTAGTGCGTAGCTATGCGAAAGCTCAAGGATTATGGAGAGATTCAGGGAGTGAGCCAATATTTACCGATGTGTTAGAGCTGGATCTTGGCAATGTAAAGCCAAGTTTAGCTGGTCCGAAACGTCCTCAAGATAAATTGTTGTTATCTGAAGTATCGAAAAATTTTCAAGAAGTCTTACCAAGCTTTGTAAAAAATAATCAAAATACCGAGAAAAAATTTAAAGTGGAAGGTAAAGATTATGAATTAAATAATGGAAGTGTGGTGATAGCTGCTATTACTAGCTGTACTAATACTTCAAATCCTAGTGTAATGATAGCAGCTGGCTTAGTTGCCAAAGCAGCTTTAGAAAGAGGGATGAATTGTAAACCTTGGGTTAAAACATCACTTGCTCCTGGTTCAAAAGTGGTAAGTGAATATTTAGAGGTTAGTGGCTTACAAAAATATTTGGATGAATTAGGTTTTAACTTAGTAGGTTATGGTTGCACTACATGTATTGGTAATTCTGGTCCCTTAAATCAAGAAATTGCGGATACTATTACTACTAATGATTTAGCTGTCGCTTCAATATTGTCTGGTAATAGAAATTTTGAAGGACGTATTCATCCTCAAGTAAAGGCAAACTATTTAGCCTCTCCTCCACTTGTTGTAGCTTATGCGCTTGCTGGTTCAGTAAATATTAATATAGCTACTGATCCTCTAGGGAAAGATAAGGATGGCAAAGAAGTGTATTTAAATGATATTTGGCCTAGCCTTAAGGATATTAATGACTATGTTTCAAGTACAGTAAAGCCAGAGATGTTTATTGAAAAATATGCTGACGTATTTTCTGGTGATGAAATATGGCGCAATATGGATGTTAAAAAATCAGTAGTATATAACTGGAATTATAATAGTACTTATATTAACAACCCTCCTTATTTTGAGAATTTAGAAAATAATGCTAAACATATAGGAGATATAAAAGGAGCAAAACTATTAGCCCTGTTTGGGGACAGTATTACTACAGATCATATCTCTCCAGCTGGAAATATTGCTCTGAAGTCTCCAGCAGCAGCATATTTACAAGAACATGGTATTGAACCTCGTGATTTTAATTCTTATGGCTCAAGACGCGGAAATCATGAAGTGATGATGCGTGGTACTTTTGCTAATATTCGTATAAAAAATGAGTTAGCTCCTGGTACAGAAGGTGGATTTACGAACTATATACCAAGTAATGAGATTATGACCATATTTCATGCTTCAATGAAATATAAAGAAGATAAAGTTCCAACGATAGTGATTGCTGGTAAAGAATATGGTACAGGTTCCTCCCGCGATTGGGCTGCAAAAGGTCCATCATTACTTGGAATTAAGGCTATTATTGCAGAAAGTTTCGAACGTATCCATCGCTCGAATTTAGTAGGGATGGGTATTTTACCGTTAGTATTTAAAGATAATATGAATAGGCATGACTTAAATCTTACAGGACATGAAACTTTTGATATCTTAGGAATGGAAGGTAAAATAACACCATTAATGGATGTAACTTGTCACATTACTTATAAAACTGGGGAGCATAAAATTATTAATTTAACTTGTCGCCTAGATACTATAGAAGAAGTTGAGTATTTTACTAATGATGGAATATTACATTATGTAATTAGGAAATTACTTAAATAATATTATAGTGAAAAACAGCATGTTTTGCTTGTACCAGAGTAGCTCTTCATATCTATAGTAAATGGATTTGAATTAGGTACGTGGTTATAGCTGTGGCAATTTAAATATTACTTTGTTGTTCGTTGCCTACAATAGTATTTCTACGCTTCGCGCTTCACGCCTCGTATTATTTTAAATTGCCTTTGCTTAGCTCAAACCTCTCCTACTATAGTAGTTTTAAATGAAGATGACACTCGGAATGAGGAGCCTACGCCTACTAATTGCTAGGAGAGTGACGAATGACGACATATGCATCTTCCTGAGTACTATAGTCAATTAAGTTGAGAATGGCATAGAGAAGCCATAATCAATAGCATCGCTAAGGTTATTAAAATTAGTAATGATAGGTTTGATTTTAGCTTTTAAATGAGCCCAATATTTTTCAATTGGGTTGAGATCAGGAGAGTAAGGTGGTAAGAATAAAAGTTTACAGCCTATATCTTCTATTAAATTCCTAGTTCTAGCTGACTTATGGAACGTTGCATTATCAAGTATTACAACTTGACCAAATCTTAGTTCGGGCACCAAACACTGACTAACCCACTCGTTAAAAACTTCTGTATTACATGTGCCCTTGAAACACATTGGCGCAATAATTTTCTTCCCAACCTTACCTGCAATAAAGCTTTCTCGATCATGTTTTTTACCTGAGATATCACCATAAACTTTACTTCCTCTGAGACTGTATCCCCAAGAATAGTACAAATAGCTATCAATTCCACTCTCATCAATATAAACTATATCTTCCGCTTTATAGTTTGCGATAGCTGCCAAAAATAATTGCCGTTTTGCTTCATCCCGTTCACGATAGAGTGTGGTCTTTTTTTTCGTGTGATCCCCAAAGTCTTGAATGCCAAACAGATAGCAGCTGTAGACACATTAAAAACCTTTGCAAAATCAGATAATAGCCAATTGCTGTTTTTAGACACCTCGTTTAATAATTTGATTGGATCAAGCTTCTTCCATGGCTTAGCTGCTCGTGTGGCTGCTAAATTCCCGGATTTCGATCTCGATAACCATCTATAAATTGTTCTTTCACCTATGCCAAAAATTCTTGCAGCTTCTTCTCTGGTATAACCTTTATTAACATAGTGAATTACTTTTTTACGTAAATCTAAGGAATATGCCATTGCTTCTACTGTTTTGGGTTTATGAGCTTTTTAATATATCATATATCATGTCTTTATCAACTTAATTTACTATACTACGTCACAAGATCGTATTCAAGCTGAAATACACTATGATGCCCAAACTCCCCCTTTACCACCTAAGACATGGCAAACTCGTCTTCAAACTGAAAGAATTCGCCCAACGAATACTACTCTTATCCGTCATTAACTCATAGTGAATTAATTTATAATAGGAAGAGGAACAAGAAACGAAGGGTACAATTATAGTAAATTGATTTGAATCCGGGACACGGTTAACTCAAAGCTCTCCTACTATATAATTCCTACAGGACAAAAAAGTGAAATAATGCCTAAGAAATGATGTCATACCCGCGAAAGCGGGTATCTCATGACTCTGGAGCATTACTATATTACCACTTTCACGGTCATCACAAAAAAGAGTATAGTATATCTTATATCATAGATTATCTTAAACTTTTTTGTCCGGTAGTATGAGAAATGCTACGTGAACAATAAACAACAAAATAATATTTAAATTGTCTTTACTATAATTCATAAAATATCTACACCCCACATAGCAGTAACAACACTCAAGACCATAATAGGTAACTTATACTCTATATAAGATGAAGATGAGTTCTCATATTGAGTATTTTCTAGATAGTCAGTTCCATCTCCGCTACTTTCTGAATATAAGTCTTCATCTTCACTACTTTCCAAATATATATTCTTATCTCTGATATTTTCTAACTCTTTATTCTCAACAAACTCAGAAATATCTGTACTATTAAGGTAGTGAGAATAATAATTATCCAGTAAAGCTTCTTGAAAAGCGCTCTTTGTAGATCTAATATTTTCAAGTGCTTCTTCTGATACTTCTGACATAAAAAATTTTTTCTGTAAATTCTCTACTATATCCATCGCATGAATAGCACCGTCAGACGTGATAGCATCATTTCCTTTAAAATCCAAGGAGCTAATACTGCTATTAGCTAAGATTTGTGCAATTTTCTTTAGCTTTTCATTACCAATATGATTATATGATAAATCTAAAAATTTAATTTTCTGCTCTTTAATACTTAATAAAAATTCTTCTGTTAAATCTTGATCCACCATATTAGTAGAAGCAAGATTTATCGAATTTATCTGCGTATCTGATAGTATACTGGCTAACTTACCTAAACTTAATCCAATATCATTATATGATAAGTCTAGTAACTGAACTTGACTTCCTGGTAACCCTGAATATACTTCTTCCGCTTGTTGATTAGTAAGTTTAGCATTATGAAAATGTAAATCTCTAACCTCTGTACATTTTAAAAATCTTGATAATTCATGTATAAATTTATCATTCACATTGCTAGTAATATATAACCTACTTTTACTTCCAATATTTCTTACCAATTTAGTTTCTATAGAATTGCACATATATTTCTCCGAATTAATGTTTTAAGATAATTTTTCTAGATTTCAAAATCATACGATATATTTCTAACTGTTCCTCCAAGCTCCATATCACTAGTTTCGCTTGTTGTTAGATCTAATTTATGTTCTTGAGTTATTTGGATTAAATTTTCTATATCGAGTAATTTATTGATAGTTTCAATAATCTCCTGAGATGCCGAGCTAGAAATTAAGTCAGTATTAATTACTTGAATAAATTGATCGATCTCAGCTTCAGTATAAGAGTTCAATTTTAACGTATTTTCTAATATCAATTTATATTGATCTAGCAGTGGTTGATTTATACAATTTTTAAGTACATTTAATTTATCAGACTGAAAATTACATTCTTTTACATAGTCCATATAGTCTGTTATACTATTAAAGCCTAATGCATGACTTACATTATGATAATATTCTGGTTGCTCAACTTTCTTATAGGCAAGTACGCATTTTAGGGTATGTTCATCATAACAATCTTGGCTCTTACCTAATTTACTAATCTCTTGATAAGATTTATATATTGCTTGAACAATAGTAAATTTTTCTGCTAAATTATAAGAAGATTTTATACTATTATACACTAATATAGATTTCTCTAATTGTGAAAATCTAAATTCGAATATATTAATGTCATTATTTACGGTATTTTTATAGGGATTGTGTATTATACAACTATAGCCAGACTTCTGATGAATTAATTTTATATTTTTATTGCTACGTATAATATCAATATCTTTTGGATAAATATCATTAAATACTACTATTTCTATTTTTTCCTTTTTTTCTCCTGCAGGTACCATTTTGTTCTTTAATAAGTGTAAATTAGGATTTAATTCTATATTTTCCCTAAAACTCACATAATGTACATTGAGCTTGTTTTTAATTACTATATCCTTTTCTGGAGACCGGCTACTGTTCTGCAATTGAACTACAGTAATAGGATTGTAATTATCAATAATGCCATCCCTATAGGTGTATAATTTAATATCTTCCCATTTAGGAGTTTCATTATGTAAATCTTTTAAGAGTATTACTATATTTGAATTATTAACTTCTAATATAGAATCGTTATTATATCGATATATAAAAATATCATCTCTATGAGCATTAATAACAGCTGTGGTAGTGCTTGGAGAAACTATAATATTATTGGCATGATAAAAAGGTACCAACTTTATATAACCACCATAATTAAATGGAATCAAACTATTATACTCTTCATCTAAAAATATTAGATGTTGGTATTCTTTAGATTTATAATAATTTTCAACAGTGATAGATTTTTTCTCATTTTCAAAATATAAAATTATTCTTAAATGATCGGCAGACTGATATATATATGAATTATTATGAGGTGGTAAATACAAAACATCAAAAGCCAAATCTTCTGCAAAGTTATTAATATCTACGTCGACTTGGTTGTTTAAATGATCAATTTGATATATATCGGAGCCATTATTACCTTGACCGTAAATTATATTATTATCTAACATAATAATATCTACGCTACTTGCACCAAAAAATGCCCCTTGCATTACTTCTGAAAAATTTCCTTGTAGGATAGTATAAACATTATACTCAGGCTTAGCTTCAGAAAATTTCTTATAATAATTCTGAAAATTAGTCAAATTCCTTGCAGAAAATTGTATATATATTCCAAATTCACTTACAACATTAGTATCTTTTGGTATTGTAGGTACAATATTACTACCATATTTGTCGAAGAGTATTACGTTATTTACCTTAGCATTTAAATAGCTAGCTATATTAATCGTATGTACCTTTCCTGTATTTCCTAGCGGCATTTCAATAGATAAAGTATCATTATTTGGATAATATAATATCTGTTTACAGTCTTTTAATAAAACGTTATCAATGAATGTAATTGTTACATTACCGCGAGCACCAATTGAAGAAATAGAATTATCATCAATATTATAATCTGTGGTTTTGATATAAAAGTTATAATTATCCTCTTTAAGACCCGAAGCGATAGTATGAGGACTTATGATAGCATTAGTACAATTAAACAATTTATCAGGTTTAGAATTATTAATTCCCCCTCCTGTACTAATAAAGAAGCTATTTTGTGATGGATTTTTTATCACTTCATCAGATGCCTTACACTGCACAATATCTGAATTTTTGTTACTACCTTGGTAAGCAATAGAACGAGTTTTATGACTACTTTCTACACTAATAGGATGGTTATTGTGAAAGCCAATTTTTACTTTTTGGCCTTTTTCTTTTAATTCTTCGAATTCCAGAAGAATAATTTGATTTTTTAAATTTGCAGTATTGATAACATTCGTTGAATTGCTGTTTAGTAAAATTTTTCCTTGAAAGTCAATATTATTAAAAATAAATTCATTTCTAGTATTAGCACTACCATATATTGATTCACTATTTTGATATAAGTAATATGTATTATCATATATATTGCTACCTATTATCTCACTATACTCCATATAAGTTGGATCATATACTATAGTAGGGTTTGAAGATTTTTGATTAATTCTAGTCTGATTAACCACCACAGCACTATTTTCACAATAGTAATTAGAGTGCCCCTCTCTATCTACCACTTCATATTCAGCATCTGTTTTCTTAGGTAAGCATATAAAAGATATATCCTTATTTGCTTTAGGCAAAACACGTGATAATTTATAATTTGTATAATTATTATTCATATCAATTTTAGAATAACCAGAATGAAACTCTATCTCAGTTTTATATTTAGTGCATACAACATTGACTGGTGGCGAACCACATGGTGCTGTATATGGAGTATAAGATGTTTTTAATTCACCAAGTCCATAAGCATAACCTACAACATTTTCAGGCATACTCTCTAGGTTTGTTATAGCCGCTTTTGTTAAAGAATTGACGTACTCAGTACGATAAGCTAGCTCTTGTACATCCGCGGACATTTCATTCATCGTTACAGTGCGCCAAAAAATACTCCAGTTTTCGCTATGAGTAGTATCGTATTTTTCTTCATATTCTATAATATTACTCACTCCATTATATACGCTATATCCCACAAATAAGGCAGTACCTACTATTATTCCAATTGGACCTGTACCATACGCTGCCACTAATACTCCTGAGACTAATGATACAGATGCAAAACTAATTTCTGCTATAGCATCTCTAATTTCTTTATCAGTACATTGATGAGTAGTATTACATTGATGTAACTTTACTGAAGCTTTTGCTAAATCAATAATATCAAATAAGCCTACGGCCACTCCTCCAGCAGCTTTTGCAAATTTAATAGCATATTTTCCAGCACTTACCTTTGCTATAAATTCTATATTAATACCTTTAATACTTCCCAATTTAGGAACTTTACTCATTCCATTATTTACCAGATACGTAGTCATTTTAATGGACATATTTTCTATAGGACCAGATAAAAACTGATAACCAAAACTAGCTAAATTATATACACAATCTTTAGCCTCACCTTGCGTACAACTAACCTTAATGCCATACAAACCATACATCATATGTAGCTTTCCAGCTGCACTTAGAATTTTATTCTTTAATGGAGCTCTAATATTGGTAGTATCCATATGAGCTTCCATGCCCCGTATATAGACATTTTCTATATATTTGTTATGCCCATTATAATTTTTACTATCTTGGCTAGCTCCTGGATAATAATTATCTAAAACTAAATCTGTACCAGGATATTTTTTATTAATAGTACTAATGGCTTTTGTAGGAATATTATTATATTGTAAATCAATTTTATCTATACTTTGAAGATTATATTTTTCTGTATGGGTTAAATGTAAAAAATTATCACTAATTTTTAGCTCTTTCAAATTAGGTAAATTCTTTGTATTTAAGATATATTTTAAACCTTCATCACCTATATTATTATGGCTTAGATCCAACTTTTTTACATGCTGTAATTCTGGAATTTTGACGAATTGTTCTATATCTTTATCCGTTAAAGCACGATTAGATAATGTTAATTCCCCCGTAGAAGAGACTTTTTTTCTTCCAGGAATCTTGCCTTTAGATAGGAGAGTATAATCAGAAGCTATAGCATTAGGGTGTAACTCTAATGCTCGGATAGTTTTAGTTTTTGGTAAAGTAGGTGAGGCTACATATATTTCATATTCAGGACTATTTGATAGAGCAGTAAAAATTTTTGCTACTGCTTTATTCAGTTTTTGAAATGAGATATCGTCTCGTAAAGAAAATTTATGACTATAGTTTATATGATATCCATATAATGTATAACCACTTTTATCCTTTATGACTAAGATTGAGGTTTTTTTATTAGTATATAAAAAGGCATTATCTGTAGGGAATTCAGACGATGTATATTTAACTAATATCTGATCATGATATTTCTCGTTAGCTTTTATAGCCTTCCTATGATGGACTTTTAATTTATGTTTTTCCTCATACCCAATATTTATTGCTTTTTCATTCAGTAAACTATTAAAATTCTTAATATATTTCAGAGATTTATTAATATTACCATATTTATTATGGTTATATAATAATGCCATATTTAAATAGTCTTGTGATAGCATATTACCATCATGTGTTACTTTATAATCTATATTATTACATGAGGGAGCTCCTCTTTTGACTATATTATGCCCCTGATCACCTAGATCACGCTTACAACGCGGAGTATCTAAAATATCTGTTAAAGCCTCATCTAAATTATCTTGAACTTGCTGCTTTACTTGCTCAATTTCCTCAGCCATAGCCTTTTTCACTGGTGAATTTTTAGCTAATTCTAATAGCATAAATCCATCTTTATTTTTGCTTGCTAGAGCAATATATCCTTTTGGTGATAATAGTTTAAAGATCTTTATATTATTATTTTTAGCTGCTATATGTAGAGGAGTATTACCATCAGAATTCTGTATATTTACATCAGCATCCTTCTCAACCAATAATTTGATAAGATCAACATTATTCTTTTTAGTTACTAGATGTAACGGGGCATTACCTTTTTTGTCTGTAATATCGATATTGATTTTAGGATGAGATAATAATTTAATAATGATTTCATTTGAAACATTATTATTAATTGCATACAATAAAGGGCTTTTATTGTTTGTATCTATAATATTAATATTTGCAGACGGGTGATCAACTAATATATCAATAATTTCCTTATATTCATTTTTTATTGCTATATTTAAAACAGCTATACCATCTTTAGTGAGAATATTAACATTAGTATTATGCTTTAGTAATAAATTAACAGCCTCCAAATTATTAGTCTTTACAGCCTGTACAAATAATAGATGTTTTTGTGATTCATTTAATATATCTATATTTAAGCGTTTTAAAACTTGATTTAAAATTTCTATTTCAGAAAAATTAGCAACTTTTACTGCATCAGGTGCGTTAGCAATATTATGGACAATTATCCTATATTCATCTAACAAAGGAATTACAGCCTCATAGTTAGGTAAAAACTGCAGCAACTCTTCTATTATAAAATTTCCAACCTTTGCAAGTACAGCTTGTTCATGTAAGTTAATATTTTGAGGGTTATCTATATCAATATTAGCCATAGCTAAATCTTGTAGTGATTCTATTTTATTATGATCTGTTACAATATCTATATCTTCTGTAAGCTTAAACAGTATTTGTTCAGATAATGGTTTGCTATTATCTTCGGTAATTGTATTCGCTAATCTACCTTGATTAAGTTGTGCTTTTTGATAATCTGCATATTCATTTAAAAATGAAGATTGAATCTCTGACGAGCTTTCAATAATTTGAGCACACGTCTCAACAAAACATGCATTGTTATTTTATCAGGACCTGATTTGTCTATCAGAGTGTGGACGACCCCTATAGTTTCAGGTAATGTTATATATTTTTCTTGCCCTGCTGTATAATCATATTGTAACTTAGAAATCTCATAAGCTGGTGTTAAATATTGATTTTTCAATGTGTGGAAAGCTTTATTAATAATCTTTTGTACAAAATAACTATCTTCGGGAACCGCTTCACCATTTCTCAAAATAGTTTCCATCACGCTGCGTTTCTCTTGAGCCGTTAGATCAAGCAATTTAACTTTAAGCTCCATGCTCTGAACAAATAACTGATTTATCTGACTTTGGCAGATCTGTGCTTTTGCTTTCAATTCCTCTGTATTTAAATTGGCTAACTGAACTAATTTCTTAACAAAAAAGTTAGTTTTATTTGTAATTTCACTATCATGCACAGATTGAGCATCTTCTACAATACGCTGCATGGTATCATCTTGAACTGGATCTGGAATCAAACCATTTCTAAATAATATTAGTAACATTTCTCCATTATTATTATAATAATAGCTTAAAGAATGGTTATCACTATCTCTAGCATTAATTAACAAAGGGTAGCTATCTTGATTGCTCAGTATATATTGAATAATTTTACCGTCATTATCATGAGGAGCAATTTTTAAAACCATTTCGGTTACAGCTTGTTGCCACTCTGTTTCAGGTACTTGGCCTGATGCTGAATTAAATTTTTTTAATTTTAATAACTCATCATAAAATATAGATAAGCCACCTTCTCCTCTTAAATTTAATTTTACATCTTCAGGTAAATCTTGAGCTAATAATACCACATCTGCAACTGCTAGAGAGGTATATTCTATAGTTAGATCCTGGAAAGATACTTTATTTGATAAGCGTATTAATTCTTTTATATCATCTGTCTTGATATCAGCATGACATAAGCGAAGTATTTTTAGGTTATTAATATAAGGAGAGTCAGCTAAACTTGCTATAGCTGTCTTTACTGAAGTCAATCCTAAGGTTAGAGTGTGTAAATGCTTAAAATTTGGAGATTGAGATAAAGTTTCTATAGCTTGAGATCTAATGCTGGTATTTGATAGATCTAGGACTTTAAGATTTTTAATATTTTCAGAATTAGCTAAAATCTCTATACTATGCGATGTAATATCATTTTCTGATAAATCTAAATGGGTTAGATGTTTTAAGTATTGAGAATCACTTAAACTTTTTATAGCTTGATCATCCATTTCATTAAATGATAAGTTCAAACTTTGTAAATGTTGAAAGTTTGAAGAACCAGCAATAATAGATATGTCTTCATTATCAAGCTCATTATAGGATAAATCTAAAACTTTTAACTGTTTTAAATATCTAGAATTAGCTAAACTTTCTACACCCTCCTTTCCAATCTTATTAGTGGATAAGTTTAAACCTTTTAGTTGTTTTAAATATTCAGAATTAGCTAAACTTTCTACACCCTCCTTTTTAATCATATTAGACTCTAAATTTAAAACTTCTACATGTTTAAAATTTGGAGATGTACAAAGAGCATCTATATCTTCATTTATAAGATCGGTGTGAGAAATATCTAGAAGTTTAAGATTTTTTATATATTCATTATTAGCTAGTAGCTGCAGATTTCCCTTTATTGCTCCGCTCTTAGCTAATTTCAAACTAGTTAATGAAGAAAATTTTAGATTTACAAAGAATGTTATGAATAGGTCAGGAGATAAATAGCACTTACTAAGATTTAGTGTCTTAAGATTTTCTAACCTCGCATCAGTTATAGCTGTAATGGAAAGCATATTAATAGGGCGTCCCCTATTATTAATATTTAAAACTTCAAGGTTTGTTAAATAATCTGACAAATATATACCGCTAGCAAAATGATCTATAGCATTAGCTTCATAGTGCAAAAATTTTAATTCCTTAATATTTTGTATACTCTCAGTGTCTAGTAGTCTTTTTATTGAATCTCCACTAATATCGTTTTCCTCTAGCATTAAAGAGGTTATTTCAGGATGGTTTTTATATATTCTGTTATTGAAACCACATCTTCATTGGTAAGGGAAAGGTCTGATAGATGTAAAATATGACCATTTTGATATTCTTCTAAATTCATAAACTCACTCAATTCATAATATAAATTTTAATACTCAATATAGTTAATACTTCTAAGTGTTTTTAAACTTAAACGTTAACTAACGCTTACTTAATCACATTTATTATTAATAAGTCAATAACTTTTTGAGTAAAACATTTTTAAATTAATAATTTGCTTAGTTTTAAATTAATTTTTTAATTAAAAATGGCTTGTAATATAATAAATTATAGTTAATAAAATTGAGGCTATTTCAAGATATGAAGAGTTATGTAAAAGCAGTTGAAAGTTTATATAAGGATTGAGTAATAAAGCCTACAAATAGTCATCCTAACAGACAAAAAATTGTAAGGGCGATAATTAAGATATACTCTAGGTGTACGGTTTCAGTAGTTGATGGTTAGGATTAATTCTAAAATTATTAATTAATTTTTGCTTGCGTCAGGTAGATAAAATAAATTCAAAAATTATTGAATAATTAAATAAAATTGATATAATAATTAATAAAAATTAACTATTTTAATATAAAGGTTATGATAATGAGTGTAAGTAGTAATTCTGTAGCCATCTTATTACCTCATATTGCTGCAAAATGTGATAATCCTGGGCAGTGGATGAATGCCATAGCTAAAACTAGAGGCGTTTCTGAAGGTACATCAAGTCTGCTAATAATTAAGGATTTTATGGAATTAGTATGCCAAAGCTTAAATGGCATAGCTAAATTACCTGTAGCAGCAGTTGGCTCAGATTTTAATAGTATTTTAGTGTCAGATTTGAAGAATTTGGAAGAAAATTGGCGAGAAGCTTTAGATATAATAAATGTATTTAAAATGACCTGCCGAATGGGAGAGATAAGGTTTTCCGTGGGGGAAATGCCAGCAATATCTAAAATAAATTCTAATAACCTTAATTTCCTCCAAGCATATAATGGTGCTTGGGGTTTATATCAAGGTAATATAGTAGAGTACATACATCCTAATATGCCTGAGCATATACCTTTTGACCTAGATAATGTAGATTCACTAATTATATCTTTAAATCAAGAAATATGTGATGCATTAGTAAATGATAAAATAGTTACAGCTGAAGATTTACAATCTAATATATTATCACAAGCTTATATACATAAAGAAACAACAGATTATTTTGGAAGATCAATTTATAAGGTAGAAAAGGTAGATTATTCTTCACATATAGAATTTTTAAATATGATTAGTAGATTAGAAAATTTATACTATAATTATTATAATTTTGACTATTTTAGTCATAGAGAAGAGTTTTGTAAAAATTTTGTTTACATTCTTAATAAATATTACTCATCTACTAGTAGCAAGATACTTTATGACTCTAATATTTTGGTCAAAAAATTTAAAGATGTAATATTACATGATAGTGATAATATCGTATATATATTAGACCATTTCAAGGACAGACATATGTCCAATGCAATATTCAATACGAACACTATTAAATTACATTTTTTAGATGCAAGAATTATAATAAAATTAACTAATAATGGTGTAGAGGTTAAAGATATAATAAAAGTTTTACACACCCATAATATCAATGAATTGGAAGTTAAATCTCTTGTTAAAGATGTTTTAAGCCACAATATAAATGAGAATTCAGCTGGTTTAGCTGGAGAATTAATTAACAGTTTTAAGGATAGCTTTTCTCAAAATGAGTATGAAAATTTTAGAGCAGTTTCTTTTAAAAGGCAAAATGCAGAGGATTTATACAGCATTATGAAATGTGAGAATAGCTTTTCCGATTGTAGTAAACTAAAGGAAGAAATTATTGATTTTTATTATAGTGCTCCTAAGGAGGTTAAGCAGATATTGGATATAGCAACCAAATCATACTTAAATACTCCTTCTTATGGGATTAAAATAGGATTTTATGCGGAAGATGCAGCTAAAGGTGCTGTAGCCTTTTATACATTTGGCAGAGATGTCTACCTACGTGCTTTTGATAAGCTAAATACCGTATTTTTTGCTGCTATCGTTCATGAAATGTCGCATCGTGCTGTTCATAAGATTTGGGATAATTATCCTAATCCTTTTAGTGGTATCGAAGAAAGAGCTGTTTATAGAAAGGCTATGGAAGAGAATTTTTTCTTTAAGTGCCAAAATGAAAATGCGCTAGAACTTTTTATGTGCACTATTAAAGAAGGGGGTTTTAGCCAATTTGTTAAAACTATCTTTCAATTTGATATGGTTATGGATACTACATTTAGTATAGCTTATCTATATGATGTAGAACATTATGAAGCTGAATATGTGGTTAGATATTACCAGAACTTAATTCAAAATGGTCCTATGGCTCATAGTTTTTATAGTATGATTAAAGATTATCACTATAATTATCTTATCCCTAAGGCTGTTGAAAGAGGCTTATTATCTAATGATACGCTTTCCTATTACAATCATATAGCTCTTGCTTCTAAGGCAACTTATACGGCAACTGGGAATTTTATGGGATGGATGGATAATTCTCCTTCGCTTGATCAAAATATATTAGAGAATATGTATGAATTTATAATTGGTCAAACTAATACATTTTTTCAGCATTCAGAATTATAGGGTAAATAAAGCTAAAGGTTATATATAGTTTTTTGATTTGAACTTGCGGACGCAGTTAGCTCAAAGCTCTCCTACTAATTGTTATACTTTCAGAAAAAAATATTTAAGATATATAATATATATTTCACTTCTCCCTATGGGAGGGCTTTCTTAATTTACTATAAAATACATACTATAATATATGTATAATATTAGTTGTATATTATCAGATAATTTGAAAAATAGGTTGTATTTTTTAGAGCATATGTTAATTATTTTCCAAATTAATTAGTAGAATATAATTATTTATCTTATAAGAAAATACAATGTTAAAAATTTTATATAATAATTCGTTATATGATATCAGTAATGATTTTGGGTATTATTGGTCATGTAATGAATATGTACCGATAGGATGGGAATGTGAAGAATACGATGTTAGAGGTTTAAATTATACGATATTTATTCGTAATGAAATTCTTTTTGAACAGGAATATTTTACTAATGAGACAAGAGTTTCATCTATTGAATACAGAATGAATACTCTCACTAATAGTAATTTATATAATCAAGTCTTGGCTGATCAATTGATAATTTATTTTTTAAATTATGTTAAAATTACTGGAGTAATTACCATAGATCACTATGCTAAACTGAGTTTAGTAGCGCCTTTTGGTATAGATATTACCGAAGCAGATTTTTTGGGGTTAGATGTTGAAATTAACGCATGTCACTCCACTCTTCATGGAAGTAATAAAGCTAGAGTTTTAAAATTTAATTCGTTGTGTAATGATTATAATATCTTATACAATAACACTGAAACTCAAAGTTTATATAATAAATTTACGTTACTCGGTAATGTAGAAACTTATGATATATACGTTAATGATTATAGTAATTTATATATAGGTGGTATAATTAAAAGCAATATTATTGATATAGCTGGAACAAAGGTTGTTTTTACTAATAATTCGGTAATTAATGGAAAAAGCTATATTAATTATTTAGGAGAAATGGTCTTTCCTGGTGCAATTAGAATACGTGGTGCAGAAGGAGAATTTGCGCCTTATTCTAAAATTTATTATGAACCTCAAGATTTGTTATTCTCTCCAGAAAATACTGATTATAAAAAACAATATAATAAGAAAAAATATACATGCTATGCTAAGAATTTTTGTTTAAATAATAAATTTAAATGGCTCTTAAATTCAGACTTTGCAAATAAATATCACTACCTAAGTCCCCTAATGATTGATAGAGTAAATTCTGTACCTATTATTTATATAGAGTTTGATAATAAACTTAATTTTAATGGTGACATTGAAGGGTTAATAAGTGTAAGTTTGGTTGCAAAAGCTATTCATCTGGGTAAACAAAATAATATAACTTCTAAATATGGGCCTATCAAAATTATTGCAGAACATCTAGATATATACGG
This sequence comes from Rickettsiales bacterium Ac37b, assembly GCA_000746585.2. Classification (NCBI taxonomy): domain Bacteria; kingdom Pseudomonadati; phylum Pseudomonadota; class Alphaproteobacteria; order Rickettsiales; species Rickettsiales bacterium Ac37b. Next base: position 246,832 of record CP009217.2, on the reverse strand, counting down.
CTTTTTGTTTGGGCCTTATCTTGATATTACAACAAGCAATTTATATTTTCATTCTATTAATATGGAAATTAATAATCTGAACATTTTGGCTGTAAATGTTTTTCAATATTGGTTCTTAAAGGCAGAACATATATGTATTATAACCAAGAAACTATTTCAGCAAATGGCAAATGGTATATTGGAATGTCAATCATGCAATATAGAAGCAGAGCAGATCATTAATGAAGGGGTAATTAGAACAGATTATGGCATAATAAAAGCTGTAACTCACTTAAATAATACAGGTAATATTACTAGCTTAACAACTGATAAGATGTCTTCTATTTACTTATCTTTAAAAGAAGGTAATCTAACGTCTCCTGGAAATATCGTTACTAATTATCAAATCAAAATTGAAAGTTTATCAGGCGACGTAGAAGTTAATTCTATTACCTCAAAGCAAAATAATATTTATTTATATGGAATTCATGTAAATAGCCAAAATTTAACTGCTTTAGAAGGTATGTTAATTCAAGCCAAACAATGGAGTGTAGTAAATCTTTTCTCTAAAACTGTTGATTTTACAGGAGTTAAAGATTATGAATTAATATCTTTTGAAGAAAAATGGAACCAAATTAGAAAAGAAAGTATATCAAGTACTTTATCTAAATCATATAGTGCTAGTAATATTAGCGCTGAGTTTATATCAATTGCAGGTAAAATAAATACGGAATTTTTTAGTGTTACTTCAAATGTTTTAGGATTTGAAACTACTTCAGTAGTTAATATTAAATATCTAATAGCTAATTTAACGAGTGGCTTAATTTACTTTAGTGAGAGTCATGAAAATGTTATAGGTGATTTATATCAGCTTGGAGGAGATTTTAGATTTGAGGGAGCCAATCTATTAGTTTCTAATGAGTTAAAGATTAATAGCCCTGAAGGAAAGTTTATAAATTATGGCAATCTTCTGGAGGCTAAGAAAATTACAGTAAAAGTTAAGGAATTTGACAATCTTTTTGATCATCATATTCATTGTGTAGATTGTGATATTAAGGCTGAAGGGGCTATATATAATGCTGGATCGATTATAGCTGATAAATTTCTGAGATTAATATCTAATGATCGCTTAATTAATAAAAATTATATTAAATCAACTAATGGAAATGTATATATTACAGCACTAAATTTAATTAAGAGTGGGGATTTTCTTACTGAAGATCAAAAAATAGATGGAGATACTTGCTGTGTAAGATCTGAAACAATAGAAGCTAAAACTGGTAAAGTTACGTTAATTACTGAGGGCATAATTCATACTCGTGATGTAACAGCATATTTATTATATACGGAAAGTAAAGAATATTATAATCATGCCAAACTAGCTATTATCTCTGATTGGGAAATGCATACAGAATATTACTATAATGGCTATTATGGTAATATTCAGGTAGGGGGTATATGGCATATTTTAGATAATGCACCGCAAGGAATGCGTAAACTCTCTTTAAACCAAGATGATAATATATGGAATGCTCTGCAAGGTATTAATTTCCAAGGTAAGGAGTGGATTCAGACAAAAAATTTAGAGCTCAAGAGCTTAACAGTTACGGTAGACCAAGATTTTAAAAATATTGGAATATTAAAAATACATGGTAACTTATCAATCGACGCAAAGGGCACAGTATTAAACCAAGGTGTGTTAGAAGTTGATCAAAATATTTATATAGTTACTCATAGTTTTTATAACCATAAACCATGGAATGTAATATTCAAAGTATTAGATATTCACCAGGCTTTTGAATATTTAGAAGGTCATTATAAATTAATATTACCTAATCATTTTAAGAAAAGAAGAAATGATATTATTGGGACTTTTCCCTTTGAAATTCCTAACGATTTAGGAAAAATTTATGCTAGAAATTTAGTAATAATTGCAGAAGATTTTATACATAATATAGAAGGAGGAGTTTTTCATGTGGATAATAATATTACCTTACAATCTAAAGAAATATTAAGTAAAAATCATAATCAGAAAAATGCTCAAGGAAATGAAGGATATGAAATTTTTCCTGCGAGCATAGAAGCAGAGAATGGTAATATACAAATTTATGCTGACAATAGGATTTACCATATAGGATCCGATGTGATAGCTTATAAAGGTAAAATATACGAATATGCAAGGAGTGACATATTACATGAAGCAGCACATGAAAAAGAATATGCACTTTCGAAGGAACTCGGTTTTGGTACCTTAATCTTATTATATACTCCGTCACGCCCTGCAAATGTTTATGCAGCTCAAGGATTTGATGCTTATTCAGAACATGGAACCATTATTGCTGCAGGTGCAAATATTCTGGCTGGGGGTGAAATACGTCTAATAGGGAAAAATATAATACAATATCCGTTATTAATAGGAAAAGAATCCTATTTAGGAGGAGTAACAACTGGGGCAGATATTTATTATAATGCCGAAGAAAATCTCAAATTAGCTGGTATTTTTGAGGTAAATAACAATATTTATTTACGTGCAGGTAATAAAGTAGAAATTGAATCTTTGCAGCATGCATATATAGAAAGATATATTTGGACAAAAAATTATAAGGAAATAATTTATAATTTAATTGTAGAACAAACAAAACTTGTTGCAGGGCAAAAATTAAAGCTAGAATGTGGTACGGAATGTAGATTAAAAGGTGTAATGTTACTTGCACAAGGCAATATAACTATAGATTCACCGCATATTGTGCATGATAGTGCATATATTACTGCTGAAAATTATCTTACTGAAAGAAAGAAAAAAGGATTATTAGGTAATTCAAAATATGAGGTGAAGTGGAATATTATAAATACTAAACCTACTATAATCTATTCCGATCAAGGCTATATATCTGAATATGCAGAACAAATTAATATGTATGGTGCTAATATTTTTGGTAAATTAGGTGTATATTTATATGCTGATAAAGGAATTAAGGTAGAAACATTTAATTATATAAATAAAGTATTTCTACACACTAAAAGTAGTGGATTATTTGCTCCTAAATTAGATAGAGAGAAAATTCAATCTAAGATTAATTTTGATTATAATTTTAATCGTATAAAAGTTGACCCATTAATATTGCAAAACTCAATAAAATCATTAGGTCATACTAAGGGTGTGTATGATTTAGCGGGGCCTCTTTCTTTCACTAGTGATGTACTTACAATATATAATGTGTATAAAAAGGTTAGGGCTTCAGAAATAAATCCAGCGACAGCCTATATACAAACTATGCTTTCAATGCTTCCGAGTATAAATTTTAATTTTGGAACTATAAAGGCTTCAGGCAATATCCAGGAGATGCATCATTTATTAAATACGATTAAGAGTAACAAGATTCATATAGAAGCAGGAGAAAAAAGTCACTTTATTGGTACAGAAATATCAGCAGCAAATGAAGCTGAAATCTACATACATGGTGATGTATTAATACAAGCTGCAGTAGGAAATACAGAGCAAAAAATGGAGCTTATATCAACAGGGCCAGTGGTAAGTTTAAACTTTAATGGCATGACTGTGGCATTTGGTCATTCACAAGCTACTTCTTCCAGTTATTTAGAATATACAATTCCTTCGCTTATTAATGCACCAAAAGTGTTTATTGAAGTTGATGGAGATTTATCTCTAAAGAGTGCATATATTAAGGGCGAGAAAGTAAAAATACAGGTAGCTAAAAAATTGCTAATAGAAAGTATGAAAGATAGAAGTATCTCCATATCAGAAAGATCTAATTTATTATTAGGAGTATATATTAATTGGGCAGGAAAGATATTGCCAAGTATTTCTGTATCACAAGGCCATAAATTCCAATCTACTGAATTGGTAAAGTTTATAGCTGGCATAAGTGGTACTAATGTAAATGTAATTGCTGACGCAATCCAATTAAATGGCGCAGAAATCTTTGGAAAAGATAATTTACATTTAGAAGGTAAGGTAAGAGATGACAATATCGAAGTAATCCAAGAATCTTTAGATAATAGTTTTAGTTTTACCATTAATCCAAATCATTTATTCCCTCTTACCTCAATTGGTGTTGATTTTAATCAAGAAAAGAAAGAAGACTTAATCTCTTCTGGTATTGATACAAATGCTGAATATATGGCCAAGAGTAAGGGTAAAAAATACTTAAGTTTTTTAGGTAATAATATCATAATGGATAGATTAAAATCGCTATATGATTGGATAACAGCTTCAGAGGTAAAATCGGATTCCACCGTATCTAGTCATTATGTAGATGGGAAATTATCCTATAGCACATATAAAGAACCAGCGCCTGAGAAAAGGGAAGATAAAGTTTTGGGGCAAAAGAAACAAAATAAGAAAAATATTAATACAGAAAAATATATATTTTCAAAAATTTATTCAACTGAATATTTAGAGATTGATCGCGCGGTTGATGAGTTAAAAATATCTGGTATTGACAAAGAAGAAATTAAACAAGAATTACATAAATTTACTTATGAATTAATTAAAAGTGGCCCCGAACGCAGAAAAGAAATTATGGTTGATTTATTAAATCTTATACAACCAGAAAAACAAAACTTATTATCTACTATCCAAGAAAATATAATACAGAAAGCTAATGCATTTGGTCCTGTAACTCCAGCTGTTGCAGTGGCATTTTCTTGCTTAAATAATCCTGTATGTAATACATTACTTTTGAGTACGGCTATTACAATGTATCATAAAATATTGAGTGCAGGGAATGGGGTAGGTACTATTTTAAGCACACCCATACCTGATAATCAGAAAATGAAAATTTTTAGTACTCCACCCTATCAAGATCTTGCACCTCAAATATTTGCTACCTTGAGTGAGCCCTATCAAAATATTGATCAAGACTTCCAAGAAGTAAAATTAAATATACCATTGCCTGGTTTTGATATCCATAACGATATGGATATGAATATATTAATGAAAGAAGATTGGGATGAGTGGGAAATAAATAATTATGATAAGACTATGAATCATGATAGATTTGGAAAGTTTTATAGAGATCCTAAAGCAGAAAGTGAGGATGGTAACAGAATTTGGTGGAGTAAAGATAGAGCCAAACACGGTGGATCGGAGTGGAAAGTATTTGAAGAAACAGCTAAAGTTAAGATGGTATAAAGATACAGATAAATATGGTAATTATATAGAAAATAAACATAAAGGGCCGGTGGGTAAAGATATCGATTGGAAAGAATTTTGGAATAAAAATAAATTTAAAGGCGATATAGGATAGATATATGAGTTTCTGTTGTGGAAATATGGAATATTATGTCAAAGAAAATAAGGAAATTACTTATGATATTCATCTTAGGTATTATGGACTTAAATTAGCTGATGATGATTCAGGTACAGTGCAGCAGTTATTTTATTGTCCATGGTGTGGTACGAAATTGCCCAAATCTCTGGAGCTCAAATGGGTACAAGTGTTAAATGAAGAATATAATATTAAGGATCCAATATTTGATGATGCTGATAAAATTCCCTCAGAGTTTTATACTGATGAATGGTGGAAAAAAAGAGATATATAAAAATTTGCTTATACTCTAAAATTATTTTCAAAATCTTATCTAAAAATAATTTATTAACCAAATACTTTATTAACCACCCAATAGATTTAATTCTCCCCTATGCAGGAATTATAAATTTTATTAGTAATTTAGATACTATGTGAATTTTTATTCCTACCTATTTCAGGTGAATTTCCACTTCTTTTTCTATTTTCTCGTTCTTGAAATGTTAAATGAATAGTTTCAGGCTTAATAGTAGCTAAAGTAGCCATAAATTGTAAAGGTTCATTAGACTCATTGCTATTCTGATTATTAGAAAGGGTTGGTTCATTTTTAACATTAGATAATATTTGATTAGAGTTGTTATTATTTATTTCTCTAGGTAAATAAGAAACTGAAGAATGAGTAGTAGTATGAATGTTTTCGGTACTATTTTGTGTTTGTAAATTATTAGTATTTAATGAGCGAGAGGTGAGATTAGGATTTATATTTTCGCTAATTAATTTTTCAGCAAACTCTAATTGTGCTTTTAATTGTAATATTTCTAAGTCTTTTTCTATTAATAAGGAATCTTTATGTGTTAGTTTTAATAAAAAATAATATACTACAAATTTTGATAACTATGTTGTTTCTTTATCTTGTATAACATTAATATTAATTGTATATTTGTATGCTATAGTAAAAACATTTGACTTGCTACGTTGTCGCTCTTCGTTCTCCTACCAATTGTAGGCTTCGCTTATCGCTCTTCGTATTAATGATAAACTGTTTTCACTATATATTTTAATTAGGGAGAGAATATGGTAGCAGAAATTAGTGATCAAGATTTTGATGTAGAAGTATTAAAATCAGACTTACCAGTACTAGTTGATTTTTGGGCGCCTTGGTGTCAGCCATGCTTGCAGCTTGCTCCAACTTTAGAAGTAATGGCCACAAAATTGAAAGGCAAAATAAAAATTGTAAAAATGGACGTAGAGGAAAATACTGATAACCCAAGTAAACTTGGAATTAGAAGTATTCCAACTTTAATGATATTTAAAAATGGCAAATTAAGTGCAACAAAAATTGGCTCTTTACCAGATGGAGCTTTATTAGAATGGATAGAAAAGAGTATTTCAGGTAGTTAATGTCATCAAATAAACATATAATACTTGTTGATGGATATAACTTTATTTTTCGAGCTTACCATGCACTTCCTCCTTTAACACGTCCAAATGGACTTGCAGTAGGGGCAGTGTATGGATTTACATCCATGATGCTAAAATTACTTGCAGATCATCCTGAACATTATGTTGCTGTTATTTTTGATTCGGGAGTAAAAAGTTTTAGAAATGATATATATCCAGAATATAAAGCTAATCGTCCGCCAGCGCCTGAAGATCTAAAACATCAGTTTCAATTAATTCGTGAAGTTACATCAACCCTAAATCTACCCACTATTGAAAAACCTGGATATGAGGCTGATGATATTATTGCAACTTTTGCTCATATGGCACAAAATAGTCAAGAAAAGGTTATAATTGTATCATCTGATAAAGATTTAATGCAGTTAATAGGCCATAATATAGAAATGCTTGATCCAATTAAATCAAAGCCTATTAATGCTGAAACTGTCAAAGAAAAATATGGCGTAATGCCAAATAAACTACTAGATTTTTTTTCTTTAATTGGAGATAGCTCCGATAATATTCCCGGAGTGAAGGGTATAGGTCCTAAAACAGCATCTGAACTTATCAATCAATATGATAATCTCGAACAGTTATTTAATAACATCGAACATATCACTCCAGAACGTAGGAAAAACCTCCTTACAGAAGGGAAAGAATTAGCATTTTTGTCTAAAGCTTTATTAAAATTAAAAAATGATGTTAATCTTAATATTGCTTTAGAAGAATTAAAAGTCACTAATATTAATTATGATAAATTTTTTATCTTCTTAGAAAATTATGGTTTTAAATCACTTATTACCAGAGCTGAGCAAATATTTAATTTGAAAAAACATTCAGAACACAGTGAACCCATTACAAATATAATCCATATTACTGAAAGTAATAAAATTAAAGAGTTAATAAATCTTGCCTATAATCATGGATATATAGGTCTATACCCATACTTTAATACTAAAACTAACCTTATAGAGAAATTAGAGTTCTATCTTGTAAATAGAGTATATTATATAAATATTACATCTGAAAAGAAAGATATACAAACTAGCTTTTTAGATCATAATACTTCCCTTAACTCTACAACTTTTACTCTAATAGAGTGTTTAGCTTTACTACATGATCTATTTCATAATCCACATATATTAAAGATTGGTTATGATATTAAAAGCTTTCTACTGAAATGTTATATGGAATTGGGATGCAATGATAATCATTTAGATATATCTCCTATAGAAGACGTTATGTTATTATCTTATGTGGTAAATAATGGTTTATGTAATCATACTTTACCAGCTATTGCAGAATTGTATCAGCAAGAAGATCCAAATTGTTTAAATGCTGAATTAATTGTAAAATTATATAAATTATTAAAGCTACGCCTCAATGAAGATCATTTAATCACTTTATATCAAACCATTGAAAAACCCCTTATTTACACCTTAGCCTATATGGAAAAAGCAGGAGTTACTATAGATGGCTTGAAATTACGCTCATTATCTAAAGAATTTTCATATAAATTAGGGTTATTGGAGGAGCAAATTTATAAAGAAGCAGGTACAAGTTTTAATATAGCATCTCCTAAACAATTATCTGAAATATTATTTGATAAACTTGCTCTTAACAAAGGAAAAAAATCCAATAAGGCCATCCACTATAAAACTGACATGAGTGTTTTAGAAGATTTGCATGAACAAGGCCATAATATAGCGGGGTTAGTATTGCAATGGAGACAATTGTCAAAATTACAAAATACCTATACTGATGCTCTACCAAAACAAATTAACTCAATTACAGGACGAGTACATACACACTACTCTATGGCACTCACATCTACAGGAAGATTAAGCTCTAGTAGTCCAAACTTACAGAATATTCCTATTCGCAGTGAAGAGGGACATAAAATACGTGAAAGTTTTGTTGCACGCCCAGGATTCAAGTTACTTTCAGCTGATTATTCTCAAATAGAGCTTCGTCTATTAGCTCATGTTGCAAATATTCCAAGTCTTAAACAAGCTTTTTATGAAAATAAAGATATACATGCTACAACTGCTAGTCAAATTTTCCAAGTTCCTCTTAGAGAGGTTGATTCTAACTTACGTAGAAAAGCCAAAGCCATTAATTTTGGTATTATCTATGGTATTACAGGTTTTGGGTTAGCTAAAAGGCTTGATATTTCAACATCTGAAGCAAACAAATATATTGAATTGTATTTTAAAGAGTATCCTGGTATTGAACTATATATACATGATACCAAAGAGTTTGTACGTAAAAATGGATACGTACAAACTTTATTCGGCAGAAAATGTTATATAACGAATATAAATGATAAAAATGCTAATATTAGATCATTTGCAGAAAGAGCTGCAATAAATGCTCCTTTACAAGGTACAGCAGCAGATATAATCAAAAAATCTATGATTAAACTACATAATATACTATTGTTAAAAAAACTCCGAACTATTATGACTTTACAAGTTCATGATGAATTAATATTCGAAGTCCCTGAAGACGAGCTAAACAATATATCAGATATCATAAAATATACTATGGAAAATATTATTACATTAAATGTTCCATTAATAGTTGATATAGGCATTGGCAATAATTGGTCTCTCATTCACTAATTGAATTAAATTACTATATTTTTTACTTTTTATTAGTTTCTTAGTATTATTTAGTATTAAATTCTCAATAGTGTTTTTAGATTTTATATTTTCATTTAATAGGTCAGGTGATTCACTACATAACATTTTACAAAATGTATGAAAAAATGATAAAGAATAGGTTTCTTCATATAAAAATAAAAATTTCATTTTCATTGCAAGTAATGCAAGAATTTCTGGTCTTTCTAACGCACTAGCTAAATAAGCACATATTAAACACTCCGTTATACCCATTTCTAAATCATCGTCCCCGAGTATATTTTTAAAATCTTGAAATTTATTTTCTACGATAGTATTAATAAGCGATTTATACCTGACGAAAAAGCTCTCCTGACTAGATTTATTATGCTTATTCATATTACCTCCTGAATTTTACACTAACTTCTTATTAATTTTAATACCATATCTACTAAAAAACTTTAATTTTGTAAATAAGATTCGTATTCTATTTTAAAAACCTAGTATAGTAAAAAAATTTATACTAAATTTATATTGCAAAAATTCATTGACATTTTAATACTTAATATATATAAGTAGAATCTTTACTTCTTTATTCAAACAAATGTACAATAGTTTTTCTAATATTGCAGATAGAATAAAATATATAAGATTACTTTCTAAATTAAGTAGAGCCAAGATTAATTCTGAGCTTCATATATCGCATAATAGTTTATTTAGCTGGGAATCTGGGAAATCTGTACCTAACAATTCTAGTATACAAAATTTGGTACAAGCATTTAGGTCAATTGGTATAGTATGTAGCACAGAGTGGGTTCAATCTGGTATGGGAGAATTACCATATAAAATGGATCATCTTCTTACACCTAGTGAATTACATTATTTAGAGGTTCTCAGTAAGCAAGCAACATTTATATCATATGTAAATAGGGAAGAAAAATTTTTATTTGTAAATGAGAAATATGGTGAAATATTTAATGCTTCTCCTTTAGATATTATTGGCAAAAAGCTAAAAGATTTAATAGGAGATCAGAGTTATATGGTATGTAAACCCTATGTTAACCAAGTACTTTCGGGTCAAGAAGTAGTTTTTGAATATCCATGGCAATTTAAGCCTGGATGCTTTAGGTATTTAAAATTACGCTATATACCAGATATAAATGATCAAAAATATATAAAAGGATATTATTCATTTATGGATGATACTCCTATATTTTTAGATTCTAATAATCATGCTATATTTTCTAGTATTCCTGATATTACTGAAGTATTACCAGAAATTATAGATGTACCTGTAACAAGCTTAAAATATGATCATAAATTGAATTTATTAGCATATGAATTAGTATTTAAGTTATTTAATGAATATGATATAGAATATAATTATGGTACTTTTAAAAAAGTTGCTGAAAATGTATATGCTCATGCTATAAATTCTGACAATAAAATTAACCATAATTATGCAAATAGCATAATAAAAACTGCTTTAGCAGCAGGAAAATTACAGTGTAAATAATTATGTAAAAGAAGTTGTATTTGGGACAAGGGCAGATAGAGCTAAGCCTACAAAAATAGTAGGAGAGCTTTGAGCTATAGCAAAGACAATTTAAAATAATACGAGGCGTGAGGCAGAAAGTGTAGAAATACTATTGTAGGCAACGAACCACAAAGTAATATTTAAATTGCTACAGCTATAACCGCGTCCCAATGCAAATCAATTTACTATATTTGCTAAGTAAACTGAAAAAACTGTAGATAAGATTTTGTAGTCCCATAGAAGTGGTTATATATATTTCAATATTATAATACCCATAAATGCGGAAAGAGCTGAACCAATAATAATAGATATTCTTAAGGTACTTATCGTGTCTGGACTACTAAATGATAATCCGCCAATAAATAGACTTAAAGTGAAGCCTATACCAGCTAAAGCGCCTATTGCATAATACTTAGACCATGAAGTATTTGTAGGTAGGTTACATAATTTAAGTTTTACTGGTATGTATGAAAAAATAAATATACCTAATTGTTTTCCTAAAAATAGGCCTAATATTATTCCTAAGCTCAAATTAGAATATAGATCTTTAACCGCAATATCTTTTAAAGGTATTTCAGAATTGATAAAGGCAAAGATAGGTAAGATTAGATAATTTACGATAGGATGTAAAACCTGTTCTAATTGTTTAAGAGGGGAAATTGAAATATCTTCAATTGCTACAGGTACTAGTAGTGCTACAATAATACCTGCAAGGGTACCATGAATACCAGCTTCTATGATGGCGCCCCATAAAAATACTCCTATTAATAGGTAATAACCATATGATTTTACTTTAAAATAATTTAAAACTCCTAGTAATAATGTGAAAACAATAGCCAATGCCAATGCTATCAAATTAATAGATTTACTATAAAATATTGCTAGAATTAAGACTGCTATAATATCGTCTATTAATGACAATCCTACCACAAATATTCTGAGTTCTACAGAAATTTTTCTACCAAAAAATGATAAAATACATAAAACAAAAGCTGTATCTGTGGCTATAGCAATAGCCCAACCCTTTGCAGTAGGTTCATTATAATTAAACTAAGGAACAAAATAGTGCTGGAATTACCACTCCTCCTATAGCTGCCATAGTAGGCAAAAATAATTTATGCTTTTCTTTATATTCTCCTTCTATAATGTGATATTTGATTTCCAGCCCTATTAAAAGAAAAAATAATGCCATTAAGCCATCATTTACCAGTTCTATGAGGGTTACTTCTGTTTTTAAATTACCTATGCCAAATGAAATAGGTAATTTTACCATGTAGGTATAATACTGATATAAAGGCGTATTACTAATAATTATTGCTAGAAACAGACTAATAATAAGTAGAATTCCAGAAAAAAACTCGGTTTTAATAAATTCTGTTAATTTGAGTGCCATAATTATTATACCCTTTATATATCTCTATTATAATCAGATGTATCAATAATCTGTGATAAATATTAAAATATAATTAGTATTAAATTAGTATATATGAAAAATTTTAGAAATCTGAGTAAAACTTAAGGGAAATAATAGATATAAAACTATAGATATAGAGTAGGTAAATGTTATATAAAAAAATATAGTTGTAACAAAACCACTATAATAATAGTTTTGTTACAAAAAAATTGCAAATTTTATGCTAATTTATTTTATTGATACTGTAAATGGTATAGTAAATTAAGTTGATAAAGACATGATATATGATATATTAAAAAGCTCATAAACCCAAAACAGTAGAAGCAATGGCATATTCCTTAGATTTACGTAAAAAAGTAATTCACTATGTTAATAAAGGTTATACCAGAGAAGAAGCTGCAAGAATTTTTGGCATAGGTGAAAGAACAATTTATAGATGGTTATCGAGATCGAAATCCGGGAATTTAGCAGCCACACGAGCAGCTAAGCCATGGAAGAAGCTTGATCCAATCAAATTATTAAACGAGGTGTCTAAAAACAGCAATTGGCTATTATCTGATTTTGCAAAGGTTTTTAATGTGTCTACAGCTGCTATCTGTTTGGCATTCAAGACTTTGGGGATCACACGAAAAAAAAGACCACACTCTATCGTGAACGGGATGAAGCAAAACGGCAATTATTTTTGGCAGCTATCGCAAACTATAAAGCGGAAGATATAGTTTATATTGATGAGAGTGGAATTGATAGCTATTTGTACTATTCTTGGGGATACAGTCTCAGAGGAAGTAAAGTTTATGGTGATATCTCAGGTAAAAAACATGATCGAGAAAGCTTTATTGCAGGTAAGGTTGGGAAGAAAATTATTGCGCCAATGTGTTTCAAGGGCACATGTAATACAGAAGTTTTTAACGAGTGGGTTAGTCAGTGTTTGGTGCCCGAACTAAGATTTGGTCAAGTTGTAATACTTGATAATGCAACGTTCCATAAGTCAGCTAGAACTAGGAATTTAATAGAAGATATAGGCTGTAAACTTTTATTCTTACCACCTTACTCTCCTGATCTCAACCCAATTGAAAAATATTGGGCTCATTTAAAAGCTAAAATCAAACCTATCATTACTAATTTTAATAACCTTAGCGATGCTATTGATTATGGCTTCTCTATGCCATTCTCAACTTAATTGACTATAACTGAAATACTCTCCTAATTAACTATAGTAAAAGTATTTGAATTTGCCTACGCAGTTAGCTCAAAGCTTTCCTACCATTTGTAGGCTTCGCTTATCGCTTCAAGTAGTCAATTTTCAACTTCTTTTACTATATAATATATTTATAAAAAATTAGAAAATTAATAAATATTTGAATGTTACAGTTTATATAAAATCTCAGTTTTAAATTAGTTGTGAAAAGGAACATTATGCAGCAAGATTCCTCAATAAATAAAGATAAATTATTTAATGCTATTATAAAGAATTCTAGAAAGAAAATAGAATCATCATTAAATAAAGGCGCAAATGTAAATAGTAAAAATATATATGGAAAGACGCCTTTACATCACATTGCTCAAACAGGTAATGTAGACAATATGCAATTACTATTAGATAATGGTGCTACAATGGGGGTTAGAGATACTCGTGGAAAGACGCCTTTACATGATGCTGCTGCAAATAACAAGATAGACGGTATCGAATGGCTAATCAATAACGGGGAGTATGTAGATACTAAGGATATATATGAAAAAACTCCTTTATGTATAGCTGTTGAAAATGGCAGTATAGAAAGTATCAAATTTCTTATCAATAAAAGTGCGAATGTAAATGCTTTAGATACCTCAGAAAATACACCTTTATATTATGCTTCTATACACAAAAAGTATGATAGTATTAAAATTTTGCTCGCAAATGGAGCAGAATTAACTACTAAAATTAAGCAAGGAATTTCTGAAGATTTGTATAAAGAGCTTAAAATTAGCTCTAAAATATAGAGAAAAAGAAGCTTTTAAAAGCGCTTGTAATACTTTTAATAGTTTACTTGCTTTTATACCAGTTGCAATTAATTCAGAGGGGCAGTCTGTAGGAACATACGTTATTACTAAGATAGCTAATTATATTACTATAGAGGAAGTAAGTAAGAGTGCAAGACATGATATTGCTGAAACAGCGATATTTTTATATGCTAACCGTCAAGCATCCGAGAATTCGGTGGCTACTATAGAAAATATTATTAAATCAGGTAAAGCAAATATACACGCTATCATGAGTAAAGCTCCTCAAAAAACTCATGTTGAGCAATATGTCCAGAGATCAAAAGCTTCAGAAATAAGTAGGTAGAATAAAATATTCCCTAAGTGAGTAGTACTGATATTTATACTCACTTATATCTCTTATATGTTAAACTCTGGTAACTTCTAATATCACCATTTCGTTAGTAGGTAAACTTAAATCAGGTAGGAAAAAATTATCAGTTTTTTTTGAAAATATGTTGTTTAAAAATTCTGGTGGAACAATCGCCACTTTTTCTGAATTTATGGTCATATATTCAATAATCTTATTGATAGCAAATGGTACTTGATCGCTGCCTACTTTTACATTAATAGCTTTAGGGTACGCTTTTGCTGAATTAAAAATCTCAGTTCCGTCAAGGCGTAATATTTTATAATGAATATTTACGTTATCTCCACATTTTGCTGGTTCACCTTCTTCTAATCTTTCCGTAAAAATACGTAGTTTTCCTTTAGAAGAGGGTAATGTTGAAGATTCTATTACATTAATTATAAGGGTTGAGAAGCCATTATAATTTTGCGCTTTCTCTTTGAATTTAATATCATTTTCAATGAAATATGGAGACAATATAGCTTTTCTACTACCTCCCTCCTTCATACCTAAAGCTACAAAATCCATAGCTTTCACTATATCATTATTTCCAACTATAATTTCAGAGGGATGCGTTTGATCTAAATTACTAGCTAAGATTTTATTCTCTGCAGATAAAATTTGGTAATTAATGGCGAGTTTTTGTCCGCATTCTATATTATGTCCCTTACCTATTTTATCGTCAACTATGCTAAATTCTTGGAATTCTCTTGGTATAATAGGTGCATTTGGTACAGTAGTAATAATTTTTTTTATAGCTTCTTGCCCTTCTTTAGTACTAACTACATTATTTAGCGTGTTTGCCAAGAAGCGTGTAATAACAGAATCATTGTTTGCTGGAGGAGTAATGGTGATATTAGAAAAAGTAGGGTTATCAATGGTTGAGACGTTATCAGGAGTAGCATGTGGTGTATTTGTTTCTGTATGCTTAGAAGAATTAAATAAGCTATTAATTTTTGATTGAGCGTTTTTATCATTTGCAATAGCGTATATAATAAATAGTATAATAGCAACACTGATTATTTTATTTCCTGGCATACGTAACCCTTAATTAATTATAAATTTTAGAAGTAAAGTGTAATTTCTGTAGTGTAACTAAGATTATTATAGTTCTCAATATAAATATAATTTTAAATATATATTAATAATATAATAATATATTAAGTATAAATGCCAATTCTTTGTTAATGTATAACCAGTATGGTATATAATGAAAGAGATAACTGATATTATCAATATAATACGCTCAATACAGAAAAAATTTGAAATCTCTAAGACTGGTATGGATGTTGGGAAAACGATAGTAGATCCTGAAAAAAAGAAAAAACCAAGAAGAAGACGTAATGAAGAAGGTGATATTAACAATAATGTTTCAGATCAAGAGTCAGTAGATAGTGGAATTGAGAGTGGAACGGAAAGTGATGATTCTCTAAGTAAGGAGTCTCTTAGCGGTAGATCTAGCATATCTTCAAATTTAAGTAATGCAGAGAGTAATAAATCCTCAGATGCTGCTACTAAGCAGGAAAAAGTTGGCGTATTTTCTCGAATAAAAAACTCTATCGGTAATGGGGCAAAGGCGGTTGTAGGATGGGTGCGAACACGTTATAGCTCAGCCAAGGAATATATGAATGAAAATTATCCTAAAACTGCTAAAGTTATAGGAGGTATAGCAAGAGGAATTGACTATACAATAAGTATTTTAGGAGGAAAAACTGCATGTAGGGCATTTTTGATTGCAAGTGCAGGGTTATTATTCGCTAGTGGAGTTGGTACTATACCAGCTGCAATTATGTTAGGTGTTGCAACAGCTGCAGTTGGAGTAAGCGTAGCTATAGAAACTGGTAGGCTACGTAAAATTAATAATCTTAAAGATGAAGTTGCATTAACAGAAGAGTATATAGATACTAATGAACAATTAAAAAAGATTACAAAAAGTAACTATAATGTAGAAAAATTTTTCCAAGAAAAAGATGCTAAAATTCAAGAAACGCTTGATGCTAAAAATGCAGCAGAAAAACCAAAACCTAGCTTATTCACAAGAATGCAAAATGCCGTTCCTAAACCACTCCGAGTTGCTGCTAAGACAGTAAGAGATAATTTAGGAGAGGCTGGCACTTATGTAGGAATTAGTGCTCTTACGGGCAACGTATTTGGTATTATTACTTCAACTGTTTATTTTGTTTTTGGTAATAGTACAACACTACCAGATAGATTGGCATATGAAAAATTAAAAGGTAAAATACGTGATGATATAGACCAAGATTCAAAGGAAATACCTCTATATAAAAATAAATATGAATTACAGAGTTTATTAAAACAGCAATATGTAGAACGTGATACTAGGGAAGTCTTGGTTAATAGTAAGGAATTTAATCAAGCTGCACAAGAAGGTAATCAAAAAGCTATGGATGCTATATACGAAAAAACCTACAGTGATATAGATAAAAATTATCAGTTAGAACCAAAACCTGGCATATTTAAAAGTATAGTAAATTATTTCAAAGATATTATAAACGTTAACGTAAAAGGGGCTCAACCAGACGAGTCATTAGATCATTATACAGATAGAAAATATGACCATGCTCCAAAAATCCACCCTATAAATAGACATTCTATGGATTCAAATAAAAATCTTGATAAAGCAAAGCAACAGCAATCATCACAAGACATTTCTAAAGAATTAATAGATGAAGCAAAAAAACTTTCTCCTTCAAAAATTTCTGATCCATCTAGTCATTCTATAACTCCTAAAAAAGATGAACATCGAGCACTTTAGATTGTGTGGAAATATATGTAAAAACAGTTTAAGTTTGATACAAGGAATGAGAAGTAAAGCCTACTAATTGCCTTTTAGAAGGAAGTTACCTTAAATGGCTACTACCCAACTATGAAATTGATTTATATTAACAATTGCTCAAATCCTTAGCTAATTTTTAAATTTACCGTAATATATGATTTCTTTGCTTTTCTTGATTCAGGATAGTATGTAAATTTGTTTTAGAACCTTCTTTAATAATATCTTTGATTATACCTACAGTATTGTTAGCCTCTTGACGATTATCATATAAAAGTAATACTGCATCAGCTATACCCTCACTAGCACTCTTGCTTACTTCCTTACTTGTCACATAATTTGCTATTTTGTACAGCATGTTCTTTCTAAGAAATTTATCTTGCCAATTAATAGCTGGAATATAGGCTAGTAAATTATTAAAGGTGTCATAAACACTTTTTTTGGCTTTTTGATAGTGGCTAGCTAACGTTTCAAGTTTTTTATACATGTCCTCAGAAACATCTTCTTTAATCTTATGAGTCAATTTTGCTCCATTTCCTACTAATATCTTCATTATATTATTTCTTTTGTAAGAAACAGAAATATCCAAAGGCGTTTCTCCATATTTATTTAGAGCATTTACATCAGCACCTTTAGTTAGTAGCGAGGGTATTGCTCCTACTTTATTTCTAATAACAGCAAAATGTAAAGGTGTGTAGTTATATATATCTACAGCATTTACATTACCATTCCTAGTTACTAGTAATTCTACCATCTCCTTATTTTCGGCAAGATGTAAAGAAGTTCTGCGATATTCTTCCAGAGCATTTACATTACTATTGTTATTTAACAATAGTTCTGCAGCTTTTATAAAACCTTTCTCAGCAGCAAGATGTAAAGAGGTCTTTTTATTATTATCCTTAATATTTACGTCAACACCATTATCTAACAAAATTTCTATTACATTTATCTTGTTATTTAAAGCAGCATAATGTAAAGCAGTTCTTCCGTAGTAATCTACCAAGTTTAAATTAATACCTTTCTTTAATAACAATTCCATCAACTCTATATAACCTTTAATAGCAGCAAGATGTAAAACTGTCTTAGATTCATCATCTAAAACATTTATATTAACCCCATTATCGATTATCTTTTTTATCTCTTCTATTTTATTATCCTTTGCAGCTTTATGTAATAGTGGTTCATTTTTATATGGAAATATTGAATTAGAGAGCATAATTTTATTTATATAAGTATAATTATTAATTTTTTATAGAAAATATGATAATACATAAGTTGCACCTATCTATTCACTTTTAAAGTTCTTGATTCTTGCAAGTACTGCTCTAAATAGGTTTTCTGCTTTTCTTTACCTAAAATTGTGCTTAAATTTTCTTTTTGAAGAATAGCTTGAATTGTTGTGGAATGATTATCAGAGGCTTGACGAACCCTATATATATTTTGGGCTGTATTAGCAATATCTTGGCTAGCACTTTCACTAACGTAAGGACTAGTAAGATAATCTGCTATTTTACCTAGAACGTTCATTCCTAAAAAATAGCCCTGCTTAGTAATAGCAGCTGGTACTAATATCAGTAATTTATTAAAAGCATCATAAGCACTTTTAAAAGCTTGGTCTTTTTTATATTCTATAGCTGATTCTTCAAGTTCTTTACTAAAATCCTTGCTCATACCTTCAAAAATCATTTGCTTAATTTCAGGAGTTAATTCTGCGCCATTTTGAACTAATATTTTCATGATATTTTCTTTTTTATATGAAGCCGCGATATATAAAGGCGTTCTGCCATAGCTATCTATACAATTCACATGGGCATCTTTATTTAGCAATAATTTTATTAGCTTTATAAAATTCTTCTTAGCAGCAATATGTAGAGGAGTTTTTTGATCTTTATTTAAAACATTTGCATTAGCATTACTATTTAATAATAATTCTACTGCTTTTATATTATTTTTACTAACAGCAATATGCAATGGAGATTCTTTATATATATTTATAATGTTTACATCAGCCCCTTTACTTACCAGTAATTTCATGGCTTCTGGATCATTATTTCCAGCTACAATATGTAAAATTGTCTCTTTATCTATATTTATGGCATTTACATTAGCACCGTGATCTAACAGGAATTCCATAGCTTTTACATTTTGATTTATAGCAGCATAATGTAAAGGCACTCTTCCGTTTTTATCTTGGGCATTTATATCAGCCCCTTTACTTACCAAGAATTTTACTGCACCTATCTGATTATTAATAAGAGCATAATGTAAAAGTGTCTTGCCATCTTTGGCTTTAGCATTTACATCACCACCTCTACTTAGAAATAATTTTATTTTTTTTATACCAGCTTTTTTAGCAGCTATATCTAAAGATGCTTCTTTATATATACGTATTGAAGGATGAGGCATAATTTTCCTTTTAGTTAACTATCTATTAATTTCTCTCATATCTGATTCTTCGATATATTTTTGAAGATACGTCATGTGGGCACCCTTAGTTAGGATAGTGCGTAAATTTGCTTTAGCCCCTGGTTGAATGATATCTTTTATAGTACATACAGCCTTATTAGATGCTTGACGATTATCGTATACAGCTAATATTGCCTCAGCAAGATCTTTACTTACACTTTGGCTTATTTCTTCACTTGTCATATAATTTGCTATTTTATCAATAACATTCTTTCTCCAAAGTGTATTTCTCCAAGTATTAGCGGGAATAAAGGCTAGTAAACTATTAAAGACATTATATGCTTCTTTTCCTGTTGTATATTCTAGATCCACTTCTTGAAGCTCTTTATATAAATCTTCAGAAACTTTTTGCTTAACTTTAGTAATTAATTCTTCTCCCTTTGCAACTAACATATTTATTATCTCCTTTCGGTTGTGTGAATAATATTGAAAAGCAAATTTTAAAGATAAATTTATATACTTAGCTCTAGCATTTAAATTCACCTCTTTATCTATTAATAATCTTAAACCTTCCCTATGGTTTTCTCTAATTGCTATATGTAAAGGCGTATCATTAATATCTCTAGCATCTATTTTAGCGCCTTTATCTAATAATAATTCAACATTTTCTATATCACCTCTCGAAGTAGAATAATGCAAAGCTGTCTTGCCTTCTTTATCTATAGCATTTACATTAGCTCCATTATCTATTAACAGTTCAATATTTTTTACATCACCATTCCAAGCAGCATAATGCAAAGCTGTCTTACCATCTTTATCTATGGCATGTATGTTAGCACCTTCACTCAATAAAAACTGTACTGCTTTTTTGTTGTTAGAGCGAATAGCATAATGTAAGGGAACCATTCCATTTTCACCTGCAACAGTTAGGTCAAATTCTTTTTTAAATAAAAGCCTCATCCCTTCTATATTTTTATACAGAATACAATAATGAAAAGGCGTTCTACCGCTATCATCTCTAATATCTATACTTGCACCTTTATTTAACAGCAATTTTATTACTTCTATATTATTTGTTCTCTTATCTCTTCTAACAGCTTGAATAGCCCAGTGTACAGCAGTTTTCCCATCTTGACATTTAGCATCGATACTAGCACTATTATCTAATAGTAATTCTATCATTGGTAGGTGTCCCAAATAGGATGCTATATGTAAAACTGGCATCCCATTCCCTATTCCTTCATTGACACTCGCACCTTTATTTATAAATTCTTTTACCTCTTCTATATTATTATTTCTTACTGCTTGCCTGAAAGAATCACTTTGAGTTACGTATACTTCACTATTTTGCATAATTATCCCTTTAATGAATTATCTACTCATTTCTCTTACACTTGATTCTTTTATATATTTTTCAAGATGCGTCATTTGAGTATCATAACTCATGATTGTAGGTAAATTTGCTTTTACACCCTCTTTCAGAATTTTTTGTATGGCAGTTGAAGAATGAGGAGCTATTTGACGATTATTATATATAAGTAATGCTGCTTGGCTGAGGTCATGACTAGTGCTTGCGCTTACTTCCTCACTAGTTATATAATTTACTACCTTGGAAATAATTTTTTCTAAAAATATAGCAGATGACCTTCTATTAAGAGTTTTTTCTAAAATTATATCTTGCAACTTATCAAAGGCTGGCATAAAGGCTAGTAATTTACTAAATGTATTATAATCACTTTCTGTACTTTTTTTATCTTTGGTTGTTAAACCTTCAAGTTCTTTACAGAAATCTTTACCCATATTATCAGACACATATTTTTTAATTTCTTCCGTAAATTCTGCCCCTTTTGTAATTAACACCTTTATTAAATCCTTTCTTTTCAGGGCAATAGCATAATATAAAGGCTCCATTTCATATCTATCTAAACTATCTAGAGTAGCGCCTTTATCTGCCAGATATTTTACAGCTTCTAAACTATAGTCAATTAAGTTGAGAATGGCATAGAGAAGCCATAATCAATAGCATCGCTAAGGTTATTAAAATTAGTAATGATAGGTTTGATTTTAGCTTTTAAATGAGCCCAATATTTTTCAATTGGGTTGAGATCAGGAGAGTAAGGTGGTAAGAATAAAAGTTTACAGCCTATATCTTCTATTAAATTCCTAGTTCTAGCTGACTTATGGAACGTTGCATTATCAAGTATTACAACTTGACCAAATCTTAGTTCGGGCACCAAACACTGACTAACCCACTCGTTAAAAACTTCTGTATTACATGTGCCCTTGAAACACATTGGCGCAATAATTTTCTTCCCAACCTTACCTGCAATAAAGCTTTCTCAATCATGTTTTTTACCTGAGATATCACCATAAACTTTACTTCCTCTGAGACTGTATCCCCAAGAATAGTACAAATAGCTATCAATTCCACTCTCATCAATATAAACTATATCTTCCGCTTTATAGTTTGCGATAGCTGCCAAAAATAATTGCCGTTTTGCTTCATCCCGTTCACGATAGAGTGTGGTCTTTTTTTTCGTGTGATCCCCAAAGTCTTGAATGCCAAACAGATAGCAGCTGTAGACACATTAAAAACCTTTGCAAAATCAGATAATAGCCAATTGCTGTTTTTAGACACCTCGTTTAATAATTTGATTGGATCAAGCTTCTTCCATGGCTTAGCTGCTCGTGTGGCTGCTAAATTCCCGGATTTCGATCTCGATAACCATCTATAAATTGTTCTTTCACCTATGCCAAAAATTCTTGCAGCTTCTTCTCTGGTATAACCTTTATTAACATAGTGAATTACTTTTTTACGTAAATCTAAGGAATATGCCATTGCTTCTACTGTTTTGGGTTTATGAGCTTTTTAATATATCATATATCATGTCTTTATCAACTTAATTTACTATATTATCTTTATTACTGGTTGATGATCATACTAGAAAACTACTTTTTCAAACTATTAAAAATACTATATTACTTGAAGATGATTTTAATAAGTTTCAGATTTTATCTGCGAAGGTAAATAATATTTTAGAAATAATAGACCAGGAAAATAAAGATTTTAAATTGATATATAATATTATAAAACAGCAATGTATGTATGCCATAGATGCGTTAGATTATTTACACGAAGAACTACAAGAAATAAATGAGAAGTATGAGCAATTAAAGAAAAATATTTCTGATGAAAGACCTAAGCTATATATAGATAATGAATTACCTTATAATAAAAATGGTCATAATAAAATACAATCTATAATTGCTTCACGGGAAACATCAAAAGAAAAATTTAGACAGAGTATGTAAATAATTACTAGGGTTCTTAGCACCCTAGTATTTTGCTTTTTTAGTTAGTACAAACAATTTACTATCAATTTTAGTGCCAAAGTTAGTGTTAGATAGTGACACGGAGGTAGTATTGCCTTCAGCATCAGTAATGTCTAATTTTTTTAATGTAAAAGGATAGTCATTAAAAAT
Source organism: Rickettsiales bacterium Ac37b (assembly GCA_000746585.2). NCBI lineage: Bacteria > Pseudomonadati > Pseudomonadota > Alphaproteobacteria > Rickettsiales > Rickettsiales bacterium Ac37b. The sequence continues at coordinate 223,517 of CP009217.2, read as the reverse complement.
AAGAGTTAGTTCTCCATCCTTAGATTTATTAGCTTTCGTGAGTTTAATACGTATAAGCCCTTTCGATTTATCTACCATTTTGACTTTAATATCTGAAGAGAAAAATGAAATATTTTTACGGGTTAAAAAACTAGCTAGATTATCATGAGCAGTACTATGACTTAATTGATCTAACTCATAATCATAATAAGATATTAAAGAGCCATTAATGGTCATTACAATAGGTACAGGAGGATTATACTGAATTCTTAATTTACCTGGTCGAGATAGAAAAAATTTACCATTTGAAATTTCTCCATTTGGTGATACCTGATGAAAATCAGCAACAAGCGTAGTTAAAGAATTTAGATATAATGCTGCTCTTTTTAGAATGTCATTATTTTGAGTAAAGGTAATACCATTAGTTTGATTTGCTGCTAAAGATACTGGTATATAGAATATATAAGACGATATAATATAAGTAAAAATTAATATAAATCTATTCATAGTTTGGTTCTGCATTAATATGTTTTATAAATAAGAAAGTTAAATATAACGTCGCTAAAATAATATGTATATCTTGGTTATATTTATTTGAATCATGATCAAAAATTGATTGTGTTAATAACAATTCTTTATTTGATGGTATCATTATAAATAATTTTTGTTCATAAATAGCACATTGTATTAATTTATCTATATTTTCTAGTAAAGAGATAGATTTTTTTCTTTTTAGGAATGATACAATTTTATCATCTAAATAAAAAGCTTTTTTATTTCTGTTATTGCTTGCAACAATTTTAGCTATTTCATCTATGGTATTTAGTAAGCCGTTAGGGTCAATTTTTTTAATTTCTTCTATATCGCTAGAGTATAATTCTGAGGTTCCACTATAACCATATTTAGAAAGTTTTTGTTCTTTTGCAAGCAATTGAGTTAGCCAGTTAGGTACACTGCTCGTAAATAGATGGTGCCCTTTTATAGAAATTCCTTTAGGAAAGTTAACTGCAATGAGTAAACCTATAAATGTTGGAGTACTAGGTTTAAATCTTGAATCAGGGTCTTGTATTAAAAGAGAGGTTTCTACAATTTCTATTCTAGCATCAGGATAATTAGCAATAATACTACCATTTGAAAATGAAATTTGATCATGAGATGGAAGTATCAGAGCATTATAGAATATTTCATTTTGTATAGAGTTTTGAGTACTGTAAAAAAAATCTCCCATATATTCATAAATAGGTAGGAGAATTTTTTCTTTAATAGAAACTCTGGTTCTAAGCAAAGATACAAATAAATAAAGACTGATAAAAAATAATATTAATAATTCTAACGTTAAAGGATGAGGAAAGGACCAAATTACTAATTTAGAAGGAAAAATTATTTGTATCCATTTTGGTAATCCATACCACCAAATAGTATAAGAAGCCATGGTGTGGTCAAACCACGAAGCTATTATATTGTAGTAATTACGCAATGGAGTAAATATAATTATTAAAGTAATAATAAACGATATTACTGCTATATTTAAAGCATTATATAACAGTCTATTATAAAGTTTTAAATTTTTGGGAAAAATATTCCTTAAAGTAGGGTTCCAAATGTTCTTTATAATAGTTTGGAAAATCCTTTTCATAATCTGCTTCTACTGAAAATGCTTGCATTTGTTCTGATTTAAGTGGATCCAAATTTTGTTTTAGTAATTTCTTTATAAAACCGATCATACTATACTCTTACAATTATATAATAAATCTACTAAATAAACTAATATATTGCAAATATGAGAGGATATTTAGTAAAAATATCACTGTATTTTACATTTGCAAGTAGTTATTTAGACACTACTAAGCTATTTACCTATATTTATATATTATTATTTAAAAACTCATAAATTCTTTAAGTACTTGTGCTACTTTTTCTAATTCTTCTTTTTTACCAATACTTAAGCGTATGCAGTGATTTAAGGCATATCTTTCAAGGCTTCTTACCATAATACCATTACTTTTTAGATAATTATCTGCTTGTTCTGCATTTTTTTTAGGATCAAGTGGAAATTCAACTAAGACAAAATTAGCTACGCTAGGATGTACCTTTAAACCAATGGATTGTAATTGTTCTGTGATCCATGATAAATAAGTGGCGTTATGGTTAAAACTTGCTTCTATATGCGCTAAATCTTTGAGGGCGGCAATCCCAGATTCAGCAGCGCTGTTAGAAATACTATAAGGATTTTTCATGGTATTTAGAGTTTCTATAATAGAATTATCGCAATAGGCCCATCCTAAACGTAGTCCTGCTAATCCATAAATTTTTGAAAAACTACGTAACATTATAGTGTTAGTAGGATTTTGTTTTACTAATTCAATAGCATCACTAAAATCCTCTTTTTCAACATATTCACTATAGGCATTATCTATTATTAGTAAAACATTCTCGGGTAGATTTTTACGCAAATAGAGCATTTCTTCAGTGGTTAAATAACTGCCTGTTGGATTATTAGGATTAGCAATTATGACTATTTTGGTATTTTGAGTAGTGTAAGACAAGATAGAGTTAACATCTGTTTTAAGATTTATTTCAGGAGCTGTAATGGGTATAGCACCAACTTTTAATGCTACAATTGGATATAATAAAAAACCATATTGACTATACAATACCTCATCTCCAGGACCGGCAAAACATTTTACTATTAATTCTAATAATTCGGTAATTCCGGCTCCGCATATTACATATTCTGCTACTAAGCCATGAGCTTTTGCTATGGCATTGCGTAGTGTAGAAGAGAGATTATCAGGATATAGATGTATTTGAGCGCTACTTTTTGTATATGCTTCTATAGCTTGAACACTTGGACCAAGAGGGGATTCATTAGAGTATAATCTAATGATTTCAGGATCATATAACTTCAGTTCTGTAATTCCAAGTAAATAATGAGAAATAACAGGAGTTAGTTCTTTGTATAATTTGATTCCCATGAATTAGTTTTCTCCTAAACTATTGATATATAATATATGTTATTAACCAAGGGTTAATTAATAGTGAAAATAAAAATATATTATGGAGATATATTTAGCTAATAATTTAACATAAATTTTATTCTATATGAATTAAAGATAATTTTGGAAAAAAATAATAAAAGAATATATAGTTGTTTTACCAGATTTTTAGTATGGTGTGGTATATATCACTATAAGTAGTTAGCTTTAGAGATGTAAAATATAGTATTATGAAAAATACTAGCAAATTATTAACTTGGTAAGTTTCGACTCTTCGCTTGAACTAAAAAGTTATTTTGCTAGTTTTCATTTATCAAAGGTATATAGCAGATGGATCAATATTCTATGGAAAGTGAAGTCCAAGATTTATACTTAAAATGGTGTAACTATTTACGTGATGAAAGAGTATATTCTCGTCATACCTTAAAAGCTTATAGTAATGATCTTGTGTGTTTTTTAGTTTTTTTGAATACACATTTTAATAGTGTTATCACGATAGAAAATTTACAAGCTATTACTGTATCAGATGTAAGGTCATTTTTAGCTATGCGTAGAAAAGACAATCATTCAACTAGCTCATTAGCCAGAAATTTGGCTTCAATACGTAGTTTTTTTAAGTATTTATATAAGAACAAGTTATTAGACAATGAAATTATGTTTAATATGCGTACTCCTAAAAGGTCTGCTCCCTTACCAAGAGCATTGACTCAAGATCAAATGAAAAATATTTTAAATTTTGTGGGAGAGGATGATGGTACCTGGATTATTAAGCGAGATTTAGCATTGTTAATATTAATTTATGGGTGCGGACTGCGCATTGCAGAGGCTTTATCTGTTACTAAAAAACAATTATATAACGATAATTTGATTATTAAAGGAAAACGTGAGCGTGAAAGAATTATACCAATGCTCAGTATTGTAAAAGAATCCATAGAGGAGTATTTAAAATTTTGTCCCTATCAAATTGAGGAGGAAGATAAAATTTTTAGAGGATTACAGGGAAAAACTTTAAATCCTGGAGTATTTCAAAGATATATAAGGCAAGTTAGGAATCAAATGAATTTACCAGAAAATATGACACCTCATAGTTTCAGGCATAGTTTTGCTTCTCATCTTTTGGCTAAAGGTGCAGACCTAAAATCAATTCAAGAACTACTTGGGCACAGCAGCCTTTCGACAACGCAGCGTTATACCAGTGTTGATTCAGAGCGTCTTATGACACTTTATAATAAGTTTCATCCCCGAGCATTAAAAAATTGAGTAAGTACTCGTATTATCAATAATAAACAAAAAAGTAGGGGACACTTTTGCTACTATTATTCTGGAAAACATTATTAGAAATCCTAGGTGTACGGTTTCAGTAGTTGATGGTTAGGATTAATTCTAAAATTATTAGCATTTTGTGTGTAACAAGTCAAGATCATTTCAAAAGGCGTTTTTCTAGCAATAGAAGAAAGCCTTTTAGCATAATTATAAGCCATAACAAAAGCTTGTAGATGACTATCTAACTCTTCTCTACTAGTATAATGATACTTCTTAGTAGTAGCTTCTTTTATAGTCCTATTCATTCTTTCTACTTGACCATTGGTACTTGGACTATAAGGCCTTGTTGTGCGATGCCTGATACCGTAATCTTTACATTTTAGATCAAATCTATGTCTTGCTTTAGGAGCTCTGTACCTGGCTAAACCATTGTAAGCAAATTGAACACCATTATCAGTTAATATGGTATGTATCTTAAAGGGACAGCTACTTACCAAGTTATCAAGAAAATTAACTGTAGTATCGCCATTGCTATTATTATGCAGCTCAACATAAGCAAATTTACTCACTCTACATATTGCCACAAATATGTAAAATTTTCCCTCACCAATTCTTACTTCTGTGATATCAAGATGCATAAATCCTATTTCATAAGCCTTAAATTTCTTCTTCTCTTTGATATTATCTTCTTTGGGTAAACAAGATAAACCGTACCGTTTAAGGCATCGGTAAAGATTTGAACGAGTTAAATAAGGTATTTCTTTAATAAGTGCATCAAAGCAATCATCCAAAGGTAATTGCGTAGACTTACGAAAAGCAATAATCAAAGCTTCATCTTCGGGCTTCAAAATAGTAGTTGCTTTTTTAGGAGCATTAGAGCGATCTTCTACTCCTTCTTCTTTTCTTTGACGCCATTTTATCACAGTTTTAGGGTTAATATTATATTGTTCACTTAATTCTTTGATCGTAGCTTGCGATCGCTGTAATTCTTTTCTAATTGCGTGCGTAGTCGTGGCGCAGCCATGTAATATTTGTCCCACAATTCCTCCAAATTAATTATATCCCTAGCTCTTATTATATACTCTTTTTTTCTTCCATCAACCCTTGAAATTGTACATCTAGGGAGAGGTCTTGGAAAGCTTTGCTTTCCAAGGGTGAGGGTTTAATAGATCTAATTATTTAATATACCCCCTCATCCGCTTAAAAACTGAAGTTTTTCACGACTTCTTCAAATAGGGAGAAGTTAAATATATTATATTCTTGGCTATTATGCACACATACTTACTTAAACATGAACTGATCCAAAATTAGGTGCTAAGAACCCTAGTAACATAAATTTTATTATGACTTAGCTTTTTTCTTTTTGGTAGTAGTAGTTTTTTTAGAAGATATTTTCTTTTCAGGATGTTTTTCTTGATATGTATCCACGATATCAACTGTTTCTTGCAAAGTTAATTCATCCAAATTTATATTTTTAGGTAATGATATGTTCACTTTACCTAATTTTATATATAACCCATATCTTCCCTCATATACTGCTAACTCTTGATTTAGTACAGGATGCATTCCTAAAACTTTTACAGGTTCAATCTTTTTTGAACCTTTTTCTGCAATTAAAGATACTGCTCGATTAATACCTATTGTTAATATATCATCACTAGCAGGTATGCTAGTATACGATTTATTATAAAAAAGATAAGGTCCAAATCTACCTATACCAGCTTTAACAACCTGTCCAGTTTCTGGATGTATTCCCACTTCTCTTGGCAAATTTAATAAGGCTTTTGCCTGTTCTAAACTCAATTCTTGCGGATCAATAGACTTAGGTAAAGAAATACGTTTAGGTTTTTTATTTTCCTCGTCAGCTTCCCCTAGTTGTATATAATACCCATATGGCCCTTGACGTAAAGTTATATCTAAACCGGTATCTTCATCTATTCCTAATTTATTAATATCAGCAACTATAGGCGTATCCTGTTCATCACTATCACCTATTTTTCGAGTATATTTACACTCAGGATAATTTGAACAGGCAATAAATGCTCCAAATTTACCTAGTTTTAAAGCAAGAGTACCATTTGTACATGAAGGACATTCTTTATTCTTATCACTATTTGGAAATAAATACGGTTCTAACAAAATAGAAATTTTCTCTAATATTTGCCCAATGTCATATTGCTTTACTTCTGTAACATTCGCTTCAAAGTCATACCAGAAATTTTTCAAAAATAATTTCCACTCTAAGTCACCTGCTGATATATGATCTAGTTCATTTTCTAATTTAGCAGTAAAATCATACTCCACATATCTCTGAAAGAAACTTATTAAAAATGTAGTAACTAGTCTTCCTCGTTCATCAGGTATAAATCTCTTTTTATCTAAGTGTATATAATTACGATCTTGTAACAAGGAAATTGTAGGAGCATAAGTGGAAGGACGACCTATACCCAATTCTTCTAATTTTTTTATCAAACTTGCTTCACTAAAGCGCGGTGGAGGTTCAGTAAAATGTTGCCTCGGTAATACTTCCGATAATTTTAATTTATCACCTATATCTAATTTAGGTAATATTTTATTTTCCTCTTCTTCATTATTATTCGAATCACTATCCAATATTTCACGATATAGACGATAAAATCCATCAAATTTTAACGTAGATCCTGTAGCTTTTAAAATTGTCTCATTGTCATCAGTTTTAATAATTACAGATAACACATTTAAAATAGCACTTTCCATCTGACAAGCTACTGTACGTTTCCAAATCAGTTCATAAAGTTCAAACGAATTTTTATCTAAATATTTTTTAGCTTGCAGCGGATCTAAATTAACATTGGTCGGCCTAATGGCTTCATGTGCTTCTTGAGCATTTTTTACTTTGCTCTTATAAATACGAGGTGATGAAGGAAGATACTCTTTCCCAAAACTCTTATTAATCAACTGTCTAATACTATTCGTTGCTTCTTGAGCAAGCTGTACCCCATCTGTTCTCATATAGGTAATGAGTCCAACAGTTTCTCCTTCAATACTTACTCCTTCGTAAAGCTTTTGAGCAAGACGCATCGTGTAATCAGGGCTAAACCCTAGCTTTCTTGATGCCTCTTGTTGCAAAGATGATGTAATAAATGGAGGAAGAGGATTTCTCTTAACTTGCTTTTCTTCAATATTATCAACATGATATAATTTCTTCTGTAAGAATTGTACTATTTTTTGTGCCTCCTTCTCACTTGAGAGTGCAAATTTATCTAGCTTTTCTCCATTCAAATGAGTAAGTGTTGACGTAAAGAGCTCATCTTGTTTGTTTAATAAATTAACTTTTATATCCCAATATTCTCTGGTAATAAAAGTTTCTATTTCTACTTCGCGATCACAAATTAATCGAAGTGCTACGGATTGCACTCTCCCTGCTGAACGACTACCCGGTAATTTTCTCCATAATACTGGAGATAACGTAAATCCAACAAGGTAATCCAGGGCCCTTCTAGCTTGTTGAGCATTAACCAAATCCATATCGATATCACGCGGATGTTGCATTGCCTCTAATACTGCTTTTTTAGTAATCTCATTAAATACTACTCTTTTTACTGGAATATTTTTTTTAATAGCTTTGAGATCTTTTAAAGCTTCAACGATATGCCATGATATAGATTCTCCTTCACGATCAGGATCTGTTGCTAAAAAAATTTGTTCTGCTTTCTTAGAAGCATCTATTATAGGCTTTATATGTTTTCTAGATTTATCATTAACTTCATAAATCATAGTAAAATTTTCTTCTGGTATCACAGAACCATTCTTTGAAGGTAAATCCCGAATATGACCATAAGAAGCTACCACTTGATAATCTTTACCTAAATATTTATTAATAGTTTTAGCCTTAGCAGGGGATTCTACTATTACCAATTTCATCTATTTTCTTCCTTTTTCAATATATACTGACTATATATAACAAATTAAATTTGTTAAATAATACTTAATTAACAATAAATACTTAGTTAATCATCTATTTATTATGTCTAATACTATAATTATTGATACGTCTTTTAGCATGTTGAACAAATATAGTAAATAAATTATTAAAACTTTAAAGAAATTTTGTTACCTTTAATGCGCTCTACTTTACCTGCTAATTCTAGAATAACTGTAAGTATAGTTTGGGGCGCAAAATTTAACATCTTTACTATATCATTTATATCTATTGGGCTAGCATTTAGCAAGCTTTTGACTTCTATACGCGCTTTAAGTAGTTCATTTTCATCAATATTGTAACATGCTGCATGAAAAGATGCAGGATTTGATTCTCTTATATAGCTCACATTAATATGATCTGTAAAATTTATTTCCTCTATAATATCTTTTGCAGATTCTACTAGCTTTGCTCCTTGTTTTATTAAATGATTGGTACCTTTACAGCGTGGGTCTAAGGGAAAACCTGGGACAGCAAACACTTCACGATTTTGTTCAAGAGCCATTCTAGCAGTAATTAGAGAGCCAGACCCAAAACTTGCTTCCACCACAACCACCCCATGCGACAAACCAGAAATAATTCTATTACGTTGTGGAAAGTTTTGTCCGCGTGGTACAGAGCCATATGGTAACTCTGCTACAATTGCTCCTTTTTGTGCTATTTGAGAATATAATTCTTTATTTTCCGGGGGATAAATATTATCTATTCCTCCTGCAATAACAGCTATTGTAGTATAGTTTTCTAAAGCACCATTATGAGCTGCTGTATCAATTCCTCTTGCTAAACCAGATACAGTAATAATCTTTTGTTCAGCTAAATCCTTGGCAAGAGTATAGGCAAAATTACGTCCATTAGCAGAAGCATTACGTGAGCCAACTACAGCTATTATTTTATTATTAAAAAGATTAATATCTCCGAGTATGGTTAACACAGGTGGAAAATCATCTATAGTAAGTAATTGACTAGGATATGATGTATTTTTATAACATATAATTTGTCCTCCAATTTTCCTAACATTTTCTAATTCTTCTTCAGCTTTAGAAATGCTACAGATCTTAATTGGAGTAGTTTTTCCCCCTCGTTTTGATAATTCTGGGATTGCTAAAATTGCATTTTTAACACTACCATATAATTCTACTAAAGATATAAAACTTTTTGGACCAATGTTTTCACTACGTATTAGCCTTAGATGATTAATAATCTCTTCCTCTATAGAAGCTTCTTTCTTAGATTGATCATTGAATATTAATTGCACTTATACACCTTACTATTTATTACCACTTTTATTATGGGACGATATTTTATAAAGATTGCGTATTTACATTTTACTAAGAGATTGGTCAAGACTTAAATTCTATTAAATTGAATTTATATGACATATAAATAACATATTAATGATATATATCTTTTTTCCCACAACGCTTATTTTTCTTTTTCAAATTATAGTGAAAATTGAAAACGTCTGTAAAAGATAAGCCTTTTATGCTATAATAAATCTCTAAACTTTAATATTTTGTGTACATAATTAATAAAATATAAATATTAATATTAATATTAATTTATTATTTATCAATGTATGTTTTTATAATAAAAAGGAGTCCTTTATGACTGATTCTACAGCCAATAATGACAATTTTAACAACACAGAAGCAAATATTTCAGCAGAAAAAAATAATGTTTTAAAAAGCAAGACTATACAAGCAATAAATAAGATTCTTCATCTAAAAATGGTTTTGGGTAATTTAAATACTTTGACAAATTCCATGACAAAATCTGAAAATATAGATTATAATATATTTAAAGATTTAAATGATTTTAGCTCCCATGAATTAAATAAGTTTAATTCAATATCCTTAACTATGACATCACTAGAATCAATAAAATTACTTGAAAATATTATAACTAATATTTTACCTATTTTTGCAACCCATGTAATACCACATGCTGAAGAGAATTTTCAGTCTATAATGCTTTCTGCAATAAGTATAAAAACAATATTCGCAGACTTTATCAATAATATTTTGGATAAAGCTCAACCAAATGAAATTGCTTCATTAGAAAATGATATAGAAAAAATTGAAGATGTTTTTAGCGATGTTAAAAACAAAATTTTAGAGCTAAAATCCCAGCCACTGGAAGAATCTACTCTTATGGTGGTAAAGACTTTCCTAACAGCAATCGAAGAAAATAATAAAGATACTACTGAAAATCCTTCACCAGAGCCTACTAGCACTGAGACACTGTCTGTTATAGATACAGCACCAGAAGCTGAACAAAGTGATACAATAACTCCTCAAGATCCTATGCAATTTACCGGCCATGTTGAAATAAAAATTACTCCGCCTCCTATGCCAACTGCTAAAATTGAGATAACTGCACCTCCTATGCCAGAACCTACTCCAGTTGAAATACAAGCTCCTGTAGAAGCTACTACAGCTGAAACACCAGCTCCTGTAGAGATTACGCCAGAGACCGCACAAGTTGAAGAGCATACTCTTCATGTAACGGAGCAGAATATCACTCCTTCAGTACCTATGACTGGTGAAAGTTCAAATCAACATATAGAATTTTAACACACTATATTTTATTGTTATGCAGAAGAAAATTTTCTGCATAACATTTGTAATTTTTTTTAAAATAAAAGAAAATTATTTTATGTTAATTGAAAATAATAATAACCAAAATAGCTTGCGCCACCTAGTATAACAGTACGTATAAAAGATATCCTCAATAACCCACACAAAGTAGTAATAATAGCACCACCTACTGGTACAAAACTAATACACAACAATAAGTAAGAAGCTATATTAAAGTATTTTTTAATTTTTTCATAAAGCTCACCACGGCTAATTACATATTCCGTCTGCTCACAATATCTTAATACATATCCAAATACCCAATTTAAACTTATAGCTACTATACTACCCAATACTGCAAATAATAGCATTAATTTATCTGAATAATTTCCAAACACCTTCATAACATAGAAAACAAAGCTATTATGCATGGTAATAAGCAATCCTCCCATAAGGCTATCAGTAAATAAATAACTATATGCTTCTATTTTATCCATACAAAAACCATAAAATTTCTATTATTATATAATTAATAAATTAAGCTATAGTAAATTAAGTTGTATTTGGGACGAGGAGCGATAAGCGAACCCTACAAATAGTAGGAGAGCTTTGAGTTAACCGCGTCCTGGATTCAAATCAATTTACTATAGTAACTTGTTACTATAACATTATAACAATATTTATCCAATATTAATCTGACTTATATGTACCTAACTTGCCTTATAGTTTATAGTAAAAACATTTGAATTTGCATATGGCGTCGATCAATGTTTACCTAGCAATTAGTCCTACTCTCGGACAAAAAAGTGAAATAATGAGCAAGAAATGATGTCATACCCGTGAAAACGGGTATCTCATGAGCCTGAAACACTACTAGTTAGCGCTTTTTCGGTAATGACATAAAAGATATATCTTATATTATAGCTTCTCTTACAATTTTTTGTCTGAGAGTAGAGCTAACTGTAGGTTTGTATCTTCGCTCTATTTGAGCTAAGTAATCAATATTCAACTATCTTTTACTATATGTGTTTATACTCGTTGCAAAAAGCTTGGTTAAGTAATATTATTACGATTATTTTGAGTACCCAAACTGTGTGTGTTGAATATAAATTTTTTTGAATTATTTGCAAGGTTTCGTTTAGATATATACATCAGTTTAGTAGATTCCATTAATAATAATCCTCCAAACGGTAGTAAAGATTTTTGTCCTGTATTTTCAATTATAGAATGAAATGGTAATAATGTGGAGTAAAAATTAGGTACACCAAATAGGGCTGAACTAGTATGGGTAGGGACAAACATATGGTCGTATAGTAAATTATATAATTGTCCTATACTAAATGATTTACAAGTTTTAAAGAAATCTTTTTCTACATATGATAATATGCTAAATTTGTTAGGTACTATAATAAGTAATTTTCCACCTGGAGAAAGAATTCGCCATACTTCTTTCATAAGAAGATGAATATTGGTGGAATATTCCAAATAATGTACAAGTATAATTCTATTAATAGAATTATTAGCCAAAGGTAGAACATCTTCTTCGATAGCACAGTCTATAAAATTAGCATTAGGATCAATTATATATTCTTTTAAAGTATTAGAATATGTATCAGGATAAAAGGGACTGGCTGAAATAATATCATTGTTAAGAAAATTTTTAAGATAAATTGCAGTATATCCTATACCTAAAATTTTTTCGTTTTTAATATTATGCCAGAAAGTAGAAATTGCATTACTAATACAGTTATAGTTTTTTTGTCCTGTATCGCCAGAATAAAAATCCTTAAGACGTAAAATAATATTTTTATTATGATTCAAAATATAACCTATTGATGGTTAAAATATTATTATATAGTAAATTGATTTGAACTTGCGGACGCGGTTAACTCAAAGTTCTCCTACTATCTCTAGGCTTCGCTCTATCTGCCTTAGTCTCAAATACAACTTAACTTACTATATCCCTAAGTCCGTGTATAAACACAACTTAACGTTTCTTAGGGGAATTAGATAAAGATTTTTCTTTTCTTTCCTCTAAAATTTTTCTAGCTTGTTTACCAAGTTGATTATCCATATCATGGTCTGAAAAAACGTTTGCAATCGTAAATTTAAGTTTATGCATTATTTTTTGTACCACTAAACTCTTTTTTAGTTTTTCAGCCTTTTGTTTTAAAATGATTAATGCAAATTTTATATAATCTGCATTATCTAGGCGGATTGTTGTAAAATTTTCTGTTTCGCTTATTTGTTCTGGGGTAATATTACTGCCTTTGAAATTTGCCATGTCAACGTTTGCTTCATGAAAACTGGCGTTTTTTACGTTACTTCCACTAAAATTACTATTTACTAAGATACAATTATTAAATTCCATACCTTCTAGCTGAGATCTAGAAAAATTGGCATTAGTCAAATTAGTACCACTAGCTTTTACAGGAACATAAGCAGATAACCCTAAATTTATCCTATCAACATGCTTTTTTGATAAGTCAGTGTTTGATACGTTAATACCTTCAATGTTAACCTTTCCACTGCGAGCTAAATTTATTAAATATTCAAAACTTTTTCTATTAACTTTTGTGCCATTAAACGAACATTGGTCAAACATAATATAGTTTGTACTTAGATCTATAGAGGTTAAATCTAAATTATGGAAGTGATAATTTGCCAATATTTTATTTTCATCCTCAGAATTTATCATATTCTGTATGAGTTTTATAGCTTCATCTTGGGATAATAGGTTAAGATTCTCTGTTTTATCTTCAGACTCTTTAGCGATACCAGATAAATCTTCTATAGGGTTATTGGATAACTTTGTAAAGTTATCATCTGGAGTAGACATGTTAACTACCTTATTTATTTTTTAACAATCCTAATGGATTCCTTTATTATATATATAAATTGTATAAAAGTAAAATAGTCCATCTATATATTTATGTATTGATATTACATGGTAAACATAATATAGATTTGAATTTTATTAATTTTTAGAGTTACTTTGAAAAAATTAATAAATTGATAGAAAGTTATATATAAATATATAGGATAATTTCTAGATAAAATCTAAAGGCTTAAAAACGTTATGAAAAAAAAATTATCTGACATATTAATTAATAGAGGGTTAGCTCAAGATGAGAAGTCAGCTTTAGCATTAGTAATGGCTGGATATGTTTATACAGATGAAGGTAAATGCTTAAATAAAATTGGTGGTATATATTATGATGACATTAATTTGACGTTAAAACTGCCAAAAAATCATAAGTGGGTTTCACGTGCTGCAATCAAATTGGATCATGCATTAAAAATTTTTAATCTTGAGATCAAAAATATGATAGCTATAGATATTGGTTGTTCTACAGGGGGATTTACCCAAGTATTATTAGAATATGGAGCAAATAAAGTATATGCTGTGGATGTTGCTTATGGAGAAATTGATTGGCGGCTAAGAAATAATTCTAAAATACATTTATTAGAAAGAACAAACGCGCGTTATTTAACTTCATCTCATATTCCTGAGCTAGTGGACTTAATAGTATGTGATGCAAGTTTTATTGGATTAACAACAGTAATTTACGCCGCAATGAAATTAACAAAGGAACAAGCTACATTAGTTGCATTAATTAAACCGCAGTTTGAAGTAGCTAAAGATGAAGTTGGTAAAGGAGGAATTGTACGTGATGCTCATTTACATCAAATTGTTATTAATCGTATTAAATCTTGGTTTAATGAACAAAATGGATGGTGTGTACAAGAAGTTATAGAAAGCCCTATTACTGGTATGGAAGGAAATAAGGAATTTTTAATTATGGTTACCAAAAACTAATATATAGTAAAAACAGTTCAAGTTTGATATAAGGAATGAGGAGTAAAACCTATGAATTGTACTACTCTCAGACAAAAAATTGTAAGAGATGCTATAGTTTCTTGATTTGAATCAACTATGTTATAGAAAAAAATTTAAGCAAAATCATCTAGATAAAATGCTTTGATTTTAGCATTAGCAACCACTATTCTCTTTTTTATATCAGAGGTTAAGGCTTCTGCTTGGGTAATATCATTCTTTTGGCCAGGCGTTACAATAAATTTTAGAGGATTTCCAAGCCCATCAACTAAGGTATGTATTTTGGTGGTAAAACCACCTTTATTTCTTCCCAAAGCTTCTTTTTCTCTACTATCTTTACTTAGACCAGCACTATAAGCATGCGATTTTACTATCGTTGAATCTATCATCACAACTTCTAAATCAGGACATTTTTGAAAAGATTTGAATAAATCTTCCCAAATCCTTTGCTTTGACTATGACTTGAATCTTAAATGTACAGCACGCCATGATCCATAATACTTCGGTAATAATCTCCATTGGCAGCCACTTCTAGCCATATACCATATGGCCTCTATAAATTTTCTTAGTTTCCTTTGATTATTTGACCTTATATCTTTTCTTTTGATTCATTGATAATAAATTTGTTTCCAATCACTGGTTTTTAGATAATACTTCATCTCGGTAGTTTGTTTGAGTTTTTCCTAGGTTCTGTGAAGTTTTCTAAAAAATATGGTTTTTAGCAAATTTTTGAGCGAAAAAATAGCTTTTATTCGAAGGAATATTAATATATTTCAAGCAATAAAAGCTTTTTTTGCAGCCAAAAAGTGCTAAGAAAACAGTTGTTGAGAAACCTTCACAGAACCTAACATCACACTACAACTCATCTATTTATTTTCAACCCCTTCAACCTATTTCTACTTTAGAAAACTTCACACAACCTAAGAAACTGGCAAAAATATTTAGACGATTATTGATACTTTAAGTTTAAATATAAAAGATAAAATAAACAAATAAAGAGAGGATAAAATGACAGATGTAAAATCACGAAATGCAATATAGTTTCAAATAAAATTAAATTTTATGCTTTTTTAAGAATAACATTCTAACTAAAGTGTTATCCTTGAAGATATAATGGTGAATTAGCGCAGCAAGTGCATGAGTGCCAACAAGCCAATATCCTAATACTGAAATGGTTTTATGCCATCCAATCAGTAATTTAGATAAATCTTGATTAGGGATTTTTGTAATGGGCATGGAGATACCCAAAATATACCACTCCATTCCTTTTATATATTTTGCAATTAATGCAATGGTTGGTAAAGCAATAAAGAGCATATAGAGCAATATATGTACAGTTCTTCCAAGATATAGTTGTAATTTTGGAGGAGCTGGTATGATTTCAGGAACAGGATTTTTAATGAAGAGAAAAAGCCTTACTATCATGAAGATACATACTAAAAAGCCAAAACTAAAATGAGATATTACCATATAAGTTCGGAATGGAAGACCTTTTTCAAAAAACACTCTTAGTTCTATACTAACTATAAGCTAGAACAATCAGAAGAAATCCTATCCAATGTAAATAAATTTGCGGAGTTGAATATCTATTGTCCATATTTTTTATATAATATAGTAAATTGATTTGAACTTGAGGACGCAGTTAGCTCAAAGCCCTCCTACTATTTGTAGACTGCGCTTTATTCTTAGCCTAGTTCTAAATATAACTTAATTTACTATATAGCTTATTGTTACAAAACACAAGTTATAAAAAACAATGTTATACATTTTTTACAATAAAACAAACATTGTTTAAAAAGAGCACTAATGTATTTTTTTCATTAACCCTTTAATGCCCTTTCCTATTAAATCATCAACAGGATTACTCTGGTTTCCCCCTTCTTCTGGTTCTGATTCTTGATTTTTACCAAGGTTTTTAATTATATCTAAAGGATTTTGGCCTTTTATAATGCCTTTTAAGACATTATTTATTAAATATTGTTGTAGATCTTTTAACATCACTTTATGTTGAACATTATTTAAATTACCATAAAAATGTACAGTAAAAGGAGGATAAGATTTTTTACTATCTAAATTGATTATACTGTTTATATCACATGTATAGCTTGGCAGATTAACATTTCCAGATGTTGCTGCTTCTATTCTACCTGCATTTAACTTACTGCTACTGATGTGAGCAATACCGTTCTTTATCTCAGCTGATATGGTTAGGTCATTAAACTGAGTATCTCCACCTGAAAATGACTTGTCAAAAATTTGTAATATTTCAGTAGGGTTTTTGATACTTTGGATAAGATTCAGAATTTTTTGTAAATCAAAACCAGAAATTGTGCCTGAGTTTGCAGTTAAATTAACATTTCCACTCAAGTTATTCACATACTGCCTTTGGGTATGTCCAGTAGTTTTAAGGTCTGCTGTTAAATTAACTATCCCATTAAGAATTTTAAACGTACCTTTTTGACCTGTAATATTTTTTAAACTAGCTTGCTGTAGATTAACCTTTAAATTAGCAGGTCCATCAGCCGAAATTTGCCCATTTCCTTCTAGAGACCCGCCAAATAATTTACCACGTAAAGATTTAATACCTAGATTACCATTTGATAACGAGAGGGTAGTTTGTATGGTATCAAATATTAAATTATCTTTTATGATTTGTTTAATATTTAAATTTATATCAGCATCAAATTTTTTCAAAGATGCTAAATCTATTTTCTCATTAGACCATGGTGATATACTGCTACTACTAGAGCTTGCAGCGCTTTGAGTGTAGGTAGATCTTGGTGCAGAACTAGAAGTATTACTAAGATTTATAGAACCAATCTGGATATCTGATGAGATTTTTGGTTTATTATTTGCTAAATCTATATTTACAATGCCCTTCAAATTCATTGGGCTATTTTTTAAATTAACATCAAACTTATTGATATCAATTTTTATTGAGTGAGCTACATCTCCATCAATTTTTGCTAATAACGAATATTTTCCTAAGTCACTATTAGATGATGATTTCGTCAATTGAGCAATAAGATTACCTAAGCTATTACCTATACTTTCAATAGTTAAATTAGGAATAATAGATTTTTTAAAACCTACATTTCCTTGTATATTACTTGAAGATCCAGCAAGTAGTAAGGTAGTATTTGTATTAATAAAGTCCTGTTCTTTGGTAGAAGATCCTTTTATTGATACACCGCCCAGATTAATTGGTAAATTAACTGCAAAAAGATTAGCAAAAATTTCGGGGTTATCAATTTGTAAATTATAGTTAGCCGACATATTTTTGTTCCAATCTTTTATTCCTAAATCACCTTTTAAATTGGCTTTATCAATGTTTAGGCTAATATTATTCAAGGATAAATTTTGCTCTGAGTATCCTAAATCTGTAATTAAAATAAATGCTTTATTTAATAAGGAAGCTGGAACCTCTTTAATATCGATAGCAAGTTCATCAAGTAGAGGTTTTAGTGCATTAGCCTTCACAGATAATTTTTCACTAATCACATTATTAGAGGTAGGAGTACCAGAAGTGAGGGTTAGGTTTATATTACCTGGATTTAACTCAACTTGTAGATTAATCTTACCATTTTCTGTAGAAAAGCTACCACCACCATTTGCCACTATATTACCTGATTTTAAGCTAATCTCATTCAAGGAAAGTAATTTTTGACTTGCATTAATATTACTGGTAATCGTGTAATCTCTAGCACCTATAATTTTAATATTAGGTAAAATATCTTCTAAATTCTTAGCATTACCCTGTAAATTAAATTGGCCTATAAAATTCATATTATCACGTTTTAAATCTCCTATAATAGTAGCTTTTTCTTTAAAAGCCTCTAAATTCATTTTGATAGCGATAATACCTTCTTTTTCGTGTATATTGCCAGATATACTATAGTTTTTACCAGTAGAATGTAATTCTGCACGTATATTATCTGGTCCATGTAAATTTTTAATCGCTAAATTATCAATATAAATTGTTATTGGAGCATTATTTGCGCTAGTAGAGTCAAGATAGTTTAACTGACCGTTAGCAATCTCGATTAAACCAATAGATAAATTGGTGGAAGTACTACCTTCATTAGACTGCGTACTAGGTACATTGCTATTAGCATTAGCTTCCGTTTTAATAAATTCCCAGGAGGATGCGCCATTTTTTGTGCGCTCTAGATTAAGGATTGGATCGTTAATAATAATTGAGGAAATATCTAAATTACCTTTTAATAAGGATAATATTGAAACAGATGCAGATATTTTGCTTACTTTGAGCAAAGAGTCGTTTTCTGCGCCAGCGATTGATGCAAGAGATACATCTTTGATTTTAATAGTTGGAACGGGCAATAATGAAAGTGCAATAGGCCCATTAATCTGTAATTCTCTACCTGTAGCCTCTTTAACCTTATTAACAGCAAGTTGCTTATAAGAATCTAAGGGAATAAAAAATGGTATTATTAGTAGTATAATTATAATGCAAGCAAAAAATATCACCGAATATTTTATAAATCTAGGTAATTGCACGTTACCTCCTATATATTAAAATTTTATATATAGCAAATTAAGTTGTATTTGCGACTAGGAGCGATAAGCGAAGCCTACAAATATAGTAGGAGAGCTTTGAGTTAACCGCGTCCCAGATTCAAATCAATTTACTATATGTGAAGATTTATTAAATTCTTAGTTAATTTATGCTCATTTTTTCATATGGGTTATCTAAAGAAAAGGCAGGTATGATAACCTCAAAAGATTCTTGAGTACTAGGAATAATCATATTATAACAACCTAGCATGATACCTGAAGAAGTTTTGAGCGTAGCATGGCTTGTATATTCAAAATATTCATTAGGATGAATCAAAGGTTGTTGTCCAATTACTCCATCCCCAGAAACTTCCTGAATATTACCATCTGAGTCAATAATACGCCAATACCTACTTAATAATTGTACTGTCTCTATTCCATAGTTTTCAATAAAAATATTATAAGACCACACATAGTAGTTATCTAAGGGTGAAGATAACTCATCCTGATACTGAGGAGAAACAGTAATTTTTAACGACCTAGTAGTATAATTATACATACATGCTAAACTTATTATTATTTAAAATTATTTATACCATAATAAATTAAAAAGCTTATCATAGAAAGTTTTTTAACAAATTATTATAGTTTATAGTAATATATTTTTCGATATGTGCATTAAATATTAAGCAATTCCTTAGATTTAGCTTCAATTCTTTCCTTCAAAATATGTATAAATTCTTCCTTACTTAGACCTGGCAGAATCGGAGGTAAAAATTCAATTACACAGGTACCAGATTTTTTTAAAAAACTATTTTTAGGCCAAAAAACCCCTGTATTGAGAGCTGCTGGAACCACAACCACATTATTTTTTTCATATAACAAGCTTATGCCAGAATGATAATTAGTTATTGTACCTACACTTGTCCTGGTACCTTCAGGAAAAATAATAATAGGACGATTTTCAGATAATCTTTGTTTTGCCTGCGCCATAAGCTGCTTAAGAGCTTCCATACGACGTAAGCGGTTGATTACAATCATACCAGTACGTAATAAGTATAACCCATACAAAGGTATCCTAGTCAATTCTCTTTTTAGTACATACACAGGATATTCTTTTATGATAGCATGAAAAATAATAACTTCATATGTAGATTGATGCTTTGAAGCAATAATATAAGGTTGATTTTTAGGTAAGTATTCTAATCCACGTACCTCAAAATTTAAATTATATATTAGCCTTAAACCAAATAAAGAACCAATCGCCCATAAACGATTTATACGAGCTACAATAATAGGCTTATACATTAATAAAGGTAGACCTATAATTGCAACAAATAAAGTCCACAATACCCAATAAGTATCAAAAACAATAGAACGTAAAATAGTAATACACTTTTTCATATATTTTTACTTCATCTATAATATTTCCTGGGGCCACAATAAACAATTCATAATTCAAATCAAAAAACTTTAGATGTACTTCATAACAAATATATAGTCAAAGAAATTTAATAATTACAGTATGAATTTTATACTTGTGCTAAAACGTTAATATTGGTTTTAGGATATATTTCACTCTGAGATAATACTACTACAGACGGCTTAATTCTTTCAACTACCGACCTTACATAAGGACGTATAGGACTACTTACAAGTAGTATAGGTATAGAACCTTTAATAATTTGTTCTTCATATGTTTTCCGTACAGTACTAACAAATTCTTGTAATCTACTCGGAGCCATTGCCAATTGCTTTTCTGAATTTGCATTACTTACCAAACTCTCCATAAAAGCTTGTTCCCACATTGGAGAAAGGGTAATAGCTGGTATATATCCCTCATTATTAGTATGAGCATAACTTAATTGCCTAGCAAGACGAGTACGTACATGCTCAGTAATTTGAATTATATTATTATTAGCAACTTTAGCTATTTCTGCTATAGCCTCTAAAATTGTAGGTAAATCTCTAATAGAGACCATTTCTGAGAGTAGAGACTGTAACACTCTTTGTAAACTACTTACACTAATTTGTACAGGTACTGTATCACTAATAAGCTTTTTATGAGAATCAGCTATACTATCAATTAATTTTTGTGTTTCGCTAAATGATAGCAGCTCAGTTATATTTTCCTTTATAATTTCTGTAAAATGAGTTGTAATAACCGTAGGTGGATCTACAACAGTATATCCTTTAAAGATAGCTTCCTCTTGTTTTGACTCATCTATCCATTTTGCAGGCAAACCAAATGCTGGTTCACGTGTATTTTCACCATCTATTGAAATTTCTTCTCCCTTAGGATCCATAATTAGAAGCATATTAGGCTTAATTTCACCACCTGCACATTCAATCTCTTTGATTTTGATACTGTAACGATTGTTATCTAACTGTAAATTATCCTGTATACGTACAGATGGTATAACAAAACCTAAATCTTTAGCCATTTGCTTGCGCAACGCTTTTATTTGGTCAGTAAGACGATTATTTTTATAGGAAGTAAGTGGCAATAAAGCATATCCGAGTTCTATACTTACGATATCCAATTGTAACATTGCAGAAATAGGCTCATCTTGAGTAGCGGTTTGATCATTATCATTGCTCTCTACTCCTGCAGAATCCTTATTAGAACTTTTCTCTGCAACAGTTTTAGCTTCTTTCTTTATTTCTTTTAACATCCATGCCGTAGTACCACTTAAAATTGAAATTAGTAAAAAAGGAGCATAAGGCAACCCAGGCATTATAGCCATAAAAAACGTTAAAACGCTACATAATGCAAGTGGTCTAATTTTAGCAAGCTGCGTATATATAATTTTTTCAGTAGAACCTACATTACCAGATTTTGATACCAATAGACCCGCAGAAAGAGAAATTATTAAAGCAGGAATTTGTGCAACTAAGCCATCACCAATAGTCAAAGTTGTATAGGTATCTAAAGCTTGTTGAAAAGACATATTATTTTGTACAATACCAATAACAATGCCAGCAATAAAATTAATAAAGGTAATAAGTAATCCAGCAATAGCATCACCACGAACAAATTTATTGGCACCGTCCATAGCCCCAAAAAAGGTACTTTCATCTTCAAGTTCCTTACGGCGTGTTTTAGCTGTTGACTCATTTATTAATCCAGCTGCTAAATCTGCATCTATAGCCATTTGCTTACCAGGCATAGCGTCCAAACTAAAACGTGCAGCTACTTCTGCAATACGCCCCGATCCTTTAGTAATCACCACAAAATTAATAATAGTTAGTATTATAAAAACAATGACACCTATTATTACATTACCTTCCATAACAAAATTACCAAAAGCTTCTATAACATGCCCTGCAGCAGCTTTACCATTATTACCATTTGAAAGTATTAACCTAGTGGAAGCAATGTTAAGTGATAGCCTAATTAGCGCAGTAACAAGCAGTATTGTAGGAAAAACACTAAATTCAAGAGGTCTGTGGATAAACATACTTGTTAAAAGTACTAATACCGATATAGCAATCGAAAAAGCTAGCAATATATCTAAAATAGATGGTATTACTGGAAATAATAAAACAAATAATATGCCAAAAATAGCAATAGCAAATACTACATCGCCATTCTTAGATATTTTATTTAGTACCGGTCTAATATTGCTTTCTAAATTAGTAGTTTTATATAAAGATAGTAAGTTAATCACACTGTTAATTCTACAATATTAATATATACTTCTATAGCTAGCCTTATTCATATTATGTAATACAAAATAGTTAACATATTACGAGGCAAAAATAAGTTAATTAGCTATAAGTGCTCTTCATTATATATAATCACAACGTATATGCAATGTATATTATATATTTAGCTTTAATGGTATATAGTTTTTTAATTTATGTTCACTTTCTACATATAATAAAGTCTTTATTAGCAATATTTTGTTAACAGTCCCATAGTGAACTTTTTTATCTGAGTATAGTATAATCAGCTTGATTTTATATACAGAACACATGTATTTTTAGAAATATTATAATAGTTATTAACTCAATTATTTACATTTTAGTTTAAAATACGCAAAAACTTTATATTTAATTAATATTATACTTGACTCCTTACACATATAGATGAATTATAATAATATATGCTTTATCAATATGCGATAGCTAATGTGTAGGGGGCCAACTAAAAAATTCTATTAACTTAATTCTTAATTATACAAACTCTAAAACAAAAACTTTATAACTTAAAAATTCAACTATTTATTATAAGGAGTAGGGTATGTATCAATATTCAATTTTACAAAAAGGTATTATTTATTTTATTTATCGCCCTAAAGTTGAAACACACCCCAAGAGTAGTGGGGACGATATACAACATTTTTTCATAGTTTTAAAACCAGAAACAGAAAAGCAATTGATAGTATTAGTGGTTGGTAAAAAAAAATTACCTAATAATAAAGAGCATCATTTTGCTTTTGTTAACAAAATTGAATCTAGCTTAGAAGCTTTTATGGAAGATTTTGAAGAAAAAACTTATTTTACACATACAAAAGGAAAGCGTACCTTGCCCGCAGCAAAATTAATTTCAGAAGGATCCTACATCATATCTGATCATCACAATCATACCCATTTATTTTATACACTTACAAGCTCTTCTGAGAGAAAAGATATAAAAAAATTTGGTATTATGCAATACGGTGATTTTATTATACATGTCAAAAACCCTAATAGTTATTCACCAAGCAAACAAGGACTTTCTGCAAATCAAAAGGCCCTTTATCCTAATAAATTACAAAATATATTTAAAGATTATAAGTTTATACCAGTAAAGCCCGTTGACTTTTTAAATTATGAGGGAGCAGAAATCTTACTAACTGGCACCAATATAGAGAATATTAAACGTGAAGAACAAGCTTTATCTAAATGTATACATGAAATTGAGCACGAAAATATATTAAGGCTTTAGCAATTTAAATAATAATTATATACAAATTGCCAAAACCAAAATACATAATTATTTTATATAGGTTACATTATGATTAATATTTTACTTTTACCTGCAATTATTTTGTTAAATATAGCTAGCTTCATAGCTTATGCTAACGATAAAAGCTTAAACGAAGAACTTACAGTCCAATCATTAAAAGAATTACATCAACCAAATCTTTTATATCATTCTAATTTGCTTAAAGTTCAGTTATCAACTAATGATAAAATATCGAGCTTCAAAAATAAGGAAATCACTTTTAAACTTTTACAAAGCACTAACAATCTACCCATATCAATGGATTCTATTGAACCAATACATGGTCCCAAATTACACGCATATGTAATTAATAGTAGCTTTACCGATTATCATCATTTATACCCCGTCCCATTAAAATCCCAAGACCAACTATATTTTTCATTTATACCTAAAACAAATGAATTATATCATTTATGGATTACCATGAAAATCATTTCTACTGCACGCGAAGAATATGTATATACACAATTAAATACCAACTCTACATATAATAATTATTTATCCCCTATTGAAAACTTATCAGCTAATATAGGAAATTATTATTTTAAATTAACATTTTCTGAACCTTTAAAATTATACTCACCTATAAATGCTAAAATTATTATAAGTAAGCAACCTACATTAAAACAAACAGAGAATTTGGAAAAAATAAATTATGAATTAGTAAATATTATAGGCTTCTATTATAAAAATAATGCTATATTCCATTTACATCCCACCAATTCTTTCAGCTCATCTACAGATCAAGCGTGGGACTTTCATTGGATCCCTGAATATCATGATATTGCCAAAATATTTTTTGAATTTAAAATTCATGGCCAAATATTCAAATTATAGTCAATTAAGTTGAGAATGGCATAGAGAAGCCATAATCAATAGCATCGCTAAGGTTATTAAAATTAGTAATGATAGGTTTGATTTTAGCTTTTAAATGAGCCCAATATTTTTCAATTGGGTTGAGATCAGGAGAGTAAGGTGGTAAGAATAAAAGTTTACAGCCTATATCTTCTATTAAATTCCTAGTTCTAGCTGACTTATGGAACGTTGCATTATCAAGTATTACAACTTGACCAAATCTTAGTTCGGGCACCAAACACTGACTAACCCACTCGTTAAAAACTTCTGTATTACATGTGCCCTTGAAACACATTGGCGCAATAATTTTCTTCCCAACCTTACCTGCAATAAAGCTTTCTCAATCATGTTTTTTACCTGAGATATCACCATAAACTTTACTTCCTCTGAGACTGTATCCCCAAGAATAGTACAAATAGCTATCAATTCCACTCTCATCAATATAAACTATATCTTCCGCTTTATAGTTTGCGATAGCTGCCAAAAATAATTGCCGTTTTGCTTCATCCCGTTCACGATAGAGTGTGGTCTTTTTTTTCGTGTGATCCCCAAAGTCTTGAATGCCAAACAGATAGCAGCTGTAGACACATTAAAAACCTTTGCAAAATCAGATAATAGCCAATTGCTGTTTTTAGACACCTCGTTTAATAATTTGATTGGATCAAGCTTCTTCCATGGCTTAGCTGCTCGTGTGGCTGCTAAATTCCCGGATTTCGATCTCGATAACCATCTATAAATTGTTCTTTCACCTATGCCAAAAATTCTTGCAGCTTCTTCTCTGGTATAACCTTTATTAACATAGTGAATTACTTTTTTACGTAAATCTAAGGAATATGCCATTGCTTCTACTGTTTTGGGTTTATGAGCTTTTTAATATATCATATATCATGTCTTTATCAACTTAATTTACTATATTTCTAATTTTTGTAAATCAAGTAATATTTTGCCAGCATTAATTTTAGCAAGATCAAGTAAACTTCCTACCAACGAAGTTAGTCTCTTAGAGTTTTTAAATATTTGTCTGGCCAATTCAAATTTCTTTTTCTCATCAAATTTTTGCCAATATTTTACCAAAGCCTCAGAAATAGTAGTTAACCCTTGTATTGGCGTACGTATCTCATGACTCATATTATTGAGAAATTCAGTCTTCACTGCTAAGGCTTTTTCTAATTCTATAGTTCTATGTTCAACCTTAGCTTCTAGCCGCTTGTTTAGTTCACTTAAAGTTTTTTCTTTAAAATGATTAAAAATTTCCTTATTTTTAGAAAATATAGTACCAAGTATTACTGTACATATAAACATGTATAAAAATAATGCTGTATTATAATCAGTGGGCCAGCTATCTATTTTATTTCCCAAACTATAAAAAAACACAAAACCCAAAATAATTCCTATAGCTTCTATCACTACAAAGGTAAGAGAATCTAACAATAATATCACAATCATTACACCAATATTAAAATTAATTAACCACCCTAGGGAAAAATTATCTTTTAATAATAGATAGGTGGTTAAGAAAGGAACTGTAAATATAATAACCATATACCAATATAAAGGCAAAAAAGCTTTGAGTTTCTTGGGCCAATACTTATTTAACAATAAAATGAAGCATAAGAGTGTTGAAACTAATCTTAGTATTAATCCTTCAGTATTTTTAATAAAATATGCTTCATATAAATAAGTTAAAGGATAATTAATGACACCAAAAAGCGCAAATGTATGATAAGACGCCCCATATTTTTTAACAATACTTTGAGAAAGTGTAATTAAATTAATATTACCAAAAATTATTTTTGAGGTTTTTGACATATTATTAACTGTAGATTACTATTATCATTTAATATATCTAATATATTAAACCCTATCTTCGATAATAATTCCTTAATAATCTTCAAAGGTGTTTTTCTTGATACAATCCCCCTACATTCTTGCCCTTTACTTATAAAAATTTTACCATAATTTGTCATTTCAAAGCTCATATCTTGAGTAGCTTGAAAATATATATCTATTAAGTTTAAATTTTTATTCCATACACAACATACCTTAAAAAAATCAATATAGTTTTCAAACTCAGGATTAATTTGGGTAAAATATTTTAAGACTCCTTTTACTAATTCGTATAAATAGACATTATCATATGATTTTAGTAAAGTTTTTTCATCTTGATTAGTATCAACTACTAGAATAAATTTATCTTCAATATTCATTAATTGAAAAATCTGTCTTAAGGCCTGTACTTGTAATGTAAAAGAAAAATTCCCTATTGTTCCTCCTAGAAATAATATACATTTCCTACAATCATCCTGGTGTAAGGATTTTAAATTAGCCAGTGACATTAAATCAGCTTCAATACCTATTATATCTACATTAGATGTATTTTTTTTTAGAAAAGTACATGCATTATCTAAATAAAGTTTTGAATGATCTACAGCATAATAACGTTTCAACGACTTCGCATAATTTAATAAAGGAATAGTTTTATGAATTATT
Organism: Rickettsiales bacterium Ac37b; assembly: GCA_000746585.2. Lineage (NCBI taxonomy): Bacteria > Pseudomonadati > Pseudomonadota > Alphaproteobacteria > Rickettsiales > Rickettsiales bacterium Ac37b. The sequence continues at coordinate 196,051 of CP009217.2, read as the reverse complement.
GTATGATCTGATCCTGGCCCAATTTCAACTATTTCTTCAATATCATATAAATACTCTCTAAGCTTTGTACCATGATTTTTTATTATCCTGTTGCAATGTATATATCATAATTAGGCTCAATTCTATTATTTATATCATAAGATATATAATTCTTAATTATATTACATCATAATCAATAAACTTTTAAGATAATTCTATGATTATTCTTTATTTCTCTACTTTACATATAATTTTTTGCTTCAATCTAGCTTTGCTAAAGGTACTCTCTCCTGTTAACATGATGCTCTTAAAATATTATTTTCAACATAAAATATATGTAACATATTGTAACTAAGCTTATTTTCTGTATCAAAAATAACAAATATTAAAGTTCATTTACATTTATAAATACTTAATACCATTTTTATAATTTATTAAATCATTTTTCTTTCTTACTAAAAGTCGTATCAATTTCATTGATTTTGCTCACAATCTCATAGTAAAACCATACCGTAATTAGATGCAAAGAGCAAGAAGTGAAGCCTATAGTAAATTGACTTGAACTTGCGAACTCAGTTAGCGCAAAGCTCTACTACTATTTTGAGGCTTTGCTTTATCGCTCCTCGTCTCAAATACAACTTAATTTACTATATAAAAAATTAGAAAATTAATAAATAGTAAACATTTTTATGTTATAATTTTCATAAAATATTAATATAATTGTAAAAAATCTAATAAAGATATTAATTTTTAATTAAGTGTAAAAGGAAAATCATGAAAAATAATTCGCTCGATATAGAGCAAAATGTTAATTTAAAACTTTTAAAGAAATGGGGAATGACTCCTTTGCATTATGCAGTTGCAGCTAAGGATAGAGCAAGGGTAGAATTGCTCCTTACAAGAGAGAATAATATAGGTGTTGAAGAGAATAGTATGATAAATTTTTTACCTATTGCTCTAAAGAATTTTTACATGAAAATTAAGAAGAAACTAGGGATAAATAATCAGATAGAGGTTAGAGATAAACTGGGTAGGACAGCTTTACACATTGCAACTGAACATGGTTATCTAGAAATTGCAGAATTATTAATTAATAAGGGGGCAAATATAAACGCCAGGGATCCTTACGGTAAAACACCTTTATGTATTGCTGTTGAGAAAAATGAGAGAGAAGTAATGAAACTTCTTATAGACAAAGGTGCTAATATTGATGCTGAAGTTAATAATATCACCAACTCTTTATATGCTGAGATTAAGAAATTCTATATCAAAACTAAGAAGAGAGTGATAAATAGAGGTAATTATGTAGAATTTATACATAGTAGGCGCTCACCTTTGCATTATGCTATAGCGCATACAGAAGAAGCAGCAATGAAATTGCTATTAGAGAATGGAGCTGAGATAGACATTCTAGACAAGAATGGCGAAACTCCTTTATATTATGCTTCTAAGAGTTACCGTTACGCTGGTGATAAAATGAAGATACTAGTTGCAACTGGAGCCAAATTAACTAATGAAATTAAGGAAGAAATTTCTGATGATTTATATAAGGAACTTAAAAGACTAGCTGCAAAATACCAAAAAGGAAACAAGAGTATGCATGAGACTTTTAGTGGTTTACTGGCTTTAATGCCTGCTGCTACTTGTCATGGTATATTTCTAGGAAAGGATGTAATGAGTAAAATAGCGCATTATATGACTAGCGAGGAAGTCAGTAATACAGTAACTCAAGATACTGTTGAAGCAGCTACACTTGTGTATAATAATCGTCAAGCATCCGAGCATTCGGTGGCTACCATAGAAAATATTATTAAATCAGGTAAAGCAAATTTATATACCATTATGAATCAAGGTAAGCAAAGATCCCATATGATACAATATAGTAAATTAAGTTGATAAAGACATGATATATGATATATTAAAAAGCTCATAAACCCAAAACAGTAGAAGCAATGGCATATTCCTTAGATTTACGTAAAAAAGTAATTCACTATGTTAATAAAGGTTATACCAGAGAAGAAGCTGCAAGAATTTTTGGCATAGGTGAAAGAACAATTTATAGATGGTTATCGAGATCGAAATCCGGGAATTTAGCAGCCACACGAGCAGCTAAGCCATGGAAGAAGCTTGATCCAATCAAATTATTAAACGAGGTGTCTAAAAACAGCAATTGGCTATTATCTGATTTTGCAAAGGTTTTTAATGTGTCTACAGCTGCTATCTGTTTGGCATTCAAGACTTTGGGGATCACACGAAAAAAAAGACCACACTCTATCGTGAACGGGATGAAGCAAAACGGCAATTATTTTTGGCAGCTATCGCAAACTATAAAGCGGAAGATATAGTTTATATTGATGAGAGTGGAATTGATAGCTATTTGTACTATTCTTGGGGATACAGTCTCAGAGGAAGTAAAGTTTATGGTGATATCTCAGGTAAAAAACATGATTGAGAAAGCTTTATTGCAGGTAAGGTTGGGAAGAAAATTATTGCGCCAATGTGTTTCAAGGGCACATGTAATACAGAAGTTTTTAACGAGTGGGTTAGTCAGTGTTTGGTGCCCGAACTAAGATTTGGTCAAGTTGTAATACTTGATAATGCAACGTTCCATAAGTCAGCTAGAACTAGGAATTTAATAGAAGATATAGGCTGTAAACTTTTATTCTTACCACCTTACTCTCCTGATCTCAACCCAATTGAAAAATATTGGGCTCATTTAAAAGCTAAAATCAAACCTATCATTACTAATTTTAATAACCTTAGCGATGCTATTGATTATGGCTTCTCTATGCCATTCTCAACTTAATTGACTATAGATATGCAAGGAACGGTATATTTTAATGCATCTATTTTCAATATTTTGCCAAATAGTGATATAAAATATTTTGCTAAAAGTAATTATATGGAAATAGTATTAAATGAAAAATTTTATAAGCATAAAATTCTTTTCCATAATTATTTAACAAATGGTACTCAAAATTATCAGTTAAAGATGGAAAATATTACCCTATCTCCGTCTATCCCTGGGCACATTGATAAACAACAATGGTATATTAAGGGCGAATTGTTGGCACAAGATAATAATATTATATCATCACTTAACTTTATAAGAAATAAATTAAATTCTTTGGTAGAGAGTAAACATTATTATTTAAATACATTAATTACCATAAATACACAAAATATAGATAAATCTCTTAATTTTTATTATGGTTCCAATATCAGTGATACATTCTTAATAAAGAATAATACATATATTGAAGGACAAGAAGGGTCAGATTATTATATAATTTATGGGAAAAATCATTTGCATGATGGTATAGTAATTGATAATACATCATATGATCAAGCTCTAGATTTTTTAATAATACAAGAGGAAGATGCACAATTTTATCTTAAAGAAGATAATGTGGATAAGGGAGCGGCTTTTCACTTTATTATTCCAGTATCGCAAGCTAAACCAATGGAGGAATATAAAATCATTGTGGAAAATGATGCAGAAATATCCGCTAAACCTGCTACTCAAACTGCTAACATTTTAATGATAGATGATGAAGATACTTGTTTAATGAGTATGGAATTATTGCTCTTTGGCAGTAACTATAATTTATATAAAGCCGCTGGAGGATACGCTGGTCTAGAATATTTGAAAGAACATTTTAAGGAAATAGATATAATTTTACTCGATTTAATGATGCCAGATATTTATGGCTTAAATGTACTTGCTGAAATCAAAAAAGATCCGGAGCTCGCTAAAATTCCAGTAATACTCCAGACTGGCTCTTCAGATAATGCAGAAATCGAGAGAGCTTTTGAACTTGGCATTTTCACCTATATCAAAAAACCCTACCAAAAACAGGATATAATGGCTGAAATTGAAAGTGTGTTGGAAAAAAGTTAACTTTTTGAATGCGTAGCTTTTCATTCGGTATTTCAAATATTATAGAAAATTACTTTTCTATATATTGTTCAGCAAAAGCTTATATTTTTTATTATAAAAATATTGCAGTATATTATAGTATTAAATTTCTATTGATTTTTATTCACTGATATATTAGTAAATATTTATAAAGTAATTTAATAAAATATAGTAATAAATATGTTAAACCACGATGGCTATTTTTCTGAAAAAATGCTTACCTATAGAATTGAAGTCAATGGTATAGCAAGTGTTTATATTGCGTGTTGGGCAGGATCACAACTTATACAAAACTTATCTTTTTTGGATAGTGATAATGATTATATTTCTTCAGAGCATTTACCTTTTTCACTTAGAAAAGATTTTGCTTATGGAGGAACGAGGCTAGGAAAATATTTGGGCAATAAAATAGAAAGTTCAAAAAGGGCAATCAAATCTGTCAATTTTCTGGCTTTAGCTGAAAGTCATATAAAACATACTATTATTAACAGAGCTATAAGAGAAGGTTGTTTAAACAAATTAATTGATCCTTTAACATTTAAAGTACTAAGAGAATTAAAAGCTCATAATGAATTACAAAATGACATTGAAATAGGTTATAAAGTTCCTGAGGAATATCTAGAATTAAACATTAAAGGTGCTAGATGTATTATTTTACCTCATAGTGAACAAATAGAATCTATATTAAAAGATATAAATAATCCACAATTTAATGAGATCAGTGAAAAAATATTTAAAGAAATAGGTAAATTTTTAAATGGTTTAGAAACATATGACCAAATTGATCTTGAAGGAAATATTTTACAAAAAGTAGCGCTTATCAAAGGAAATATAAATCTTACGCCAGATTTTGGAAGATTTGCTCAAATAGCTGATTTACTTAATAAATTTACCCCTCAAGTCTTATGTATTAATGCTAAGGCAGGAGGATGTAGTGGTAAAGTGGCTTATACAGTTACAGGAATTTTAGCAGGATTAGAAGCATGTATAGATAATGGACTTTCTAATTTAGATCCAGAAACAAAAGTCACTTTTATAGGTTCTGCAGGTGCTCTAGGTGCAGTTATCCTACAGCATTTTAAAGAAATTAATCTTTTGAATGTTAGAGTAGCAGACCTTCAATATAAATTAGAAAAAATATTTAGAATTAATACAGCTTCTGATTTAGAACAACTTAAAATTAAAACTTATAGTATTCAGGATCAAGATACGTTTAAAGTTATTACCCTTACTAATGATATTTTAGAAGTTAAAATAAATGATCAAATAATAGAATTAGTTGGTGGAGGATATCAAGTTATACCAGCAACTTGGGAAGTTATATCTTCAGTAGAAGGTAAATATACGGATGAAGCACTTAATCAAAAAGGTATTATAATTGCAACTACTATAGGGAGAGAAATAGAAAATTCAAATTATGATCTGATTCCATCGGGTACTTTATTTATAGCTGCTCATAATATAGCTTTACCTCTGGGTAGAGAAGGATTGAATATAGTAAATTACTTGCATGGCAAAGGAGTATTTTTTGTTCCCGGACAACCACTTACCCTAGGAGGAGCATTAACTTCTCGACTGGAGGCTTGTCACCGTGCTTTCTACAAAATTACTAAGAATGACGAAGGAAAAAATAATGTTCTTTTCCCAAAAAGATTAGCACATGAAATAGTAAGGGAAATAGTTTATTACCTTATTGATGCTATAATACAGAATAAAAACAATAGCCCCTGGGAGAATTTATTAGAATATTCTCAATTACCCGAATTATTAGAACTTGAAGATCAAACATCAGGTTTAAATCATAAATTTATCCCTTATGATATGAGATTTTAGTTATATAATAGTTTAAAAAATATTAATAGTTTAAATTATTTGAATTCATTTTTACCTATGTTATAATATTAGTAATATTATGTTTATAATAGAGTTTATGAGTTGAAAATATATAGAAGGTTATCTTTACCAAGAGAATATCTTTTCTTTGCTATTGTTATTGTAATAGTAATAGGTATTACCTTAATATGGTTTATGTGGGCAACTTATAATGATTTAGAAAAGGCTAGAAATCGTAAATATTCTATAGAAGCTACTAAGATAAATGAATCTTTAGAAGAAACTTTTACATATACTGCTAATTTTGTTAGGCTAATTGGAATTAGAATTGCTGCCGGAGAAAAGACTGATGCAAAATCAGTAGTATCAGTTTTACTTACTACTATCGACACTGACAAAATAAAAGAAGATATCCTCCCTTGGACTTTATTTGAATTTGTAAATTCTGAAAACTATGCTATCGCAAGCACTGCTGGCGTAATTCCTAAACCGCTTTCAGTTAGTTATATTAGGCGGCCTTGGATAAAAGAAGCCCGAATTCACCCGTGGCAATTACATATAGCTAATCCGGATATTGGCATTGTGAGTGGAGAGCATATTTTACCAGGAGGTTATGGTATAACTGATAGAAATAAAAAGTTTTTAGGTATTATTGCTGTTGGTTTTAACATTGAAAAATTGAAGAATAAAATTAAACGGTCTTTGGCATTTAAGGAGAGTAAATTTGTTATTTTAACTTCAAATTTACAGCTCATTACTAGCTCTTTTAACCAAGTGGTGGTTCATGATTTAATTCAAGAATTTCAGAAATGCAAACCTTTAATTCATGATTTTGGAGAGTTGGGCTGTGAAGTCAAATATGGAAGTGTCATCTATAGATATTATAAAAAATTCTATCCCTATAATTACTTGATATTAGTAGGAGAAGATAGTGAAGATATGCAGCAAGAATTCAATAAATTAATTATTCCTCAATTTATTAAAACACTTTCTTTAGGGGTACTATTTTTAGTTATATTATATATTTTTCGTAGACAAATAATTACCCCTATAACCCTATTATCAACACATACTAGATCTCTTTCTGAAGGTAACTTTAATATTGATATACCAAAACAAGGAAGCCATGAGATTGCTAATTTGGCAGAAGCTTTAGAAATGGTTAAAGATGCTTTTAAAAGAGAAAACTTGCTACATATGCAACTAGCAGAGGCTCATAATCAAGTAAAAAATATTAATGAATCTCTAGAACAAAAAGTTGAAGAGCGTACTGCAGAACTGCAGCAAGCACTAACCGCCAAGACAGAGTTCTTAAATAACATGAGTCATGAGATTAGAACGCCGATGCAAGGTTTCACTGTGATTTCAACCTCACTCGTTGAACACTGGCAAGAGTTTAATGATGAGCGAAAATATGAGTTAGCAATTCGAATTGCAAGCAATGCCACTCGTCTTTCTTCATTACTTAGCCATCTCCTTGATCTTTCCAAATTCGAAGCAGGTAAGATGCTTATGGATTTAAAGAAAATAGACTTAAATCTCATCATACTTGAGATGATTGACGAAGCTCAAACCCTATATATCAATGGTAAGCAGCTGCAAATTAATTTCACTCCTTTAAAAGATGCCTTTATCCTAGCGGACAAAGAAAGAATTGGGCAGGTGCTTCGTAATTTATTTGTTAATAGCATCAAATTCAGCCCAAATAATTCTACCATCACTGTTTCGCTAAAGCTTTCTGAAATTACCTATGATGATCAAAATAAATCTGAAGCCTATCATTTTGCCATTAAAGATGAAGGAATTGGCATTCCTGAAAATGAATTATATACTATCTTTGAGGTATTTGTCCAAAGCAGTAAGACCAAAACTAAAGCAGGAGGAACCGGTCTTGGCCTTGCTATCTGTAAAGAAATTATCGACGCGCATCATGGTGAAATTTGGGCAGAAAATAATGAAGGCTCGGGCACTACTTTTAACTTTATTATCCCAGTATCACAGGCCAAACAGATGGATGGCCATCATATTATTGCCGAAAATAATGTCAAAATACCAACTAAACCTGTTATGCAAACTACTAAATCAGCTAATATTTTGATTATAGATGATGAAGATGCCTGCTTAATGAGTATGGAATTACTGCTTTTTGGAAGTGGCTATAATCTCCATAAAGCAGAGGGCGGTTATGCTGGCCTTGAGTATTTAAAAGAACATTCTAAGGAAATAGATTTAATTTTACTCGATTTAATGATGCCCGATATTTATGGCTTAAATGTACTTGCTGAAATCAAGCAGGATCCAGAGCTCGCTAAAATTCCAGTGATCCTCCAGACTGGCTCTTCAGATAATGCCGAAATTGAAAGAGCATTCACACTTGGCATTGTCACCTACATCAAAAAGCCCTACCAAAGACAGAATATAATATATGAACTTGCAGAAATATTGGATAGAAGGACCTAAATTTAACTTCTTTTACTATAACGAGCAAGAATGATGTCATATCCGTGAAAACGGGTATCTCATGAATCTGGAACATTACTAGATTACCGCTTTTGCGTTAATGACAAAAAAGAGTATATCTTAATTATTTAATATATATACCCCTCATCCGCTCAAAACTGAAGTTTTTCACGACTTCTCCCCTAGGGGAGAAGTGAAATAAGTATGTGCCTTTTATAATTAATAATTCCAGCTTGAATATTTTTTAATTTTTTTTCTAAATAAGCGTTTTAACCTATATAAAGGATGAAAGCCTGGAGTAGTTAATTTAAGATTATAATCTTTACCCGTCATATTTTTATATGCAACCATACACCCTGGTATAACTTCTTTATAATAAATCGAATATAAATTAGGCCATATAATTTTTGTGAGGTTTGCTCCCCATTTTACTACTTGCTGAGGCACTCGTGCTAAGGCTTCTACACAAGCTATAGCCTCCTCCTCTACTTTATTTGCACGTGAATAAGCATCTGCTTTAGGTGTTAAATTAAATTCCATATCGTCAAGCATGGCAATAATCCTACTTGCAAGATATTTTTCTTTTTTCCAAAATAAAACAAATCCTAAAAACTTTTTAGAACGAGATTTACGCATCATACATCCGCGCCAAAAGCAAATTTTGCTTATCGTAAATAATACTGTTATACCTCTTCTCTTATTTTTTCTGAAAAACTTTAAATGACGTTCATGCTCAGCTAAACGTAATACGTTAAATTTTATCAACATGCTTCTGATCAATTGAAGATTCTTAATATCGTTTAATCTGCCAATACGCACATTTTCTTTTGCTTTAGTTGCATTTAAATTGGCCGAATATCTAGAAATTTGCCTGCCATGAGCATCTCGCATTATATCAGAATAATGGCCCATTTCTTGGGCTCCTATAATCATCATCCTAGCCATAGCAGGAAAACCATCACCATAAACTGCATCTTCAGTAGTTTCAGCAAAAGGATTTCCCCCAGCCGATATATAAATGGTTGCCATTCTACCATCTGTGCTTTGCATACCACTATTATCACCAGCATACTGCCAAGAAACCACATCTAAGACATCACCTATAGTATATGAATATGATATAAATATTTCTACTCTTTCCCATAATAGCATTAGCATTACTACTGGATGCACAGATTGAACTACTAGCCTGGCTAAAGACATTTCTAATTTTTCACTTACAGGCTGATATTTCTTAATTTCATTTCTTAACTTCAGAACCTCCTGTTGTACTTTATCCATTAAACCTTGATTTTTATGCCTTTTTTGTAACACCATTGTAATAATTTTTTTGGTATGACCAAGCAGTTTTATATCCGTTAGTTCTCTTAAACTAAACATCATACTAACACCATCGTATGGTAAATATAGACGGGCAAAATTAATTTTATCGTTAGCATCTATGCGTAATCTACCAGATAGCACTAATGATTTTGCTACCTCCTCCAGCTGAGGTGGCATCTCCTCACGATCTAAAGCTGGCATCGCATGCAATATATGATATAAATTAGACATTATTTAGCTTCACAATAAATTTACTATTTGTTATCTATAGTTAATGATGATACGATACATAAACATTTTATTATATTTTATATCTTATGACAAATAAGCTACTCAAATTAATTTTATTTATATTAATATTTTTACTATGCAATTTATTATATCATATATTTATCAAAGATTTCTTTAATAAATATTTAAATATGGATAAAAAAACAACTATAACAACTATACATAGTGTATATGGCGACTATCTTGCAGGATATTATGCATCCAAAACTACTCAAACAGCAATAGCCGCTAAGTTTTTTCAAGATAGTTTACAAAAATCTCAGAGCTCAGATAATAATGCTTTAAAAAATACTTTACTTGAATACAGCTATATTACCAATATCCTAGAAGGAAATACTCAAAATGCTATATTACTAATAAAGCAATTTTCAAACAATACTAATTCTGGTTACCTCGCTAATATTATTTTATCGTTTGAAGACTTACATGCTGGTAACTTTGAGAAAGCTAGGCAAAAGCTTGAACAAGCGCTCAGCACTAACAATTTATACAAAATAGATGAAATGCTATTACTAATATTAATCAGCTGGTGCCATCTTGGTGAAGGAGATTATCAAAAAGCAATAGCTAGTTTGCATAGAAGCCCACAACCAAATGATGAAATGATTATATTGCAAGAAGCTATGATGGCCGATTTAGAAGGATTAAACGACATAGCAAAGCAGAAATATAGCCAATTAACTCAATTATCATTATCATACGATATAATTAACCTTGTGGCAAATTTCTATGCTCGAGCGAACAATTTTCATAAGGCTAAAGCTTTATATAGTGCACTACTTGCTGTTAACCCTAATAATCCTATCTTTCAAAATTCCTTGGATAATGTTTCATCAGTGGATGCTTTTCACACGCGGCCCATTAATAATGCCATAGATGGAATAGTTTTTACATTTACCTTAATAAGTAGCTTACTGAATAAAGAAGTATTTTATATTAAAGCATTAATATGTAGTGAACTTGCGCTCTATCTTAATCCCAATTATAAACCAGCCCACTTACTAATTGCTTCCATATTATTAGATATGGATAATTATAATGCAGCACTGAAATATTATAAGCTAATACCCGCTAATTCAGAATTTTACTATTATGCACAATTAGAAATAGCTAAAATTCTGCATATAATAGGTGATATAAAAACATCACGATATATGCTACGTGCTTTATACCAGATTAACCCTACATATATAGAACCTTTAATGCTGCTTGCAAATAGCTATAGTTCGCAAGGAGAATATATTAAAGCAAATAATATTTACAGCAACATAATAGCTAGTATACCTAACATACAAAAAAAAGAATGGGTGTTATTTTATATACGTGGCACTAATTATAGTTTATTAAAAAATAATATAAAAGCTGAAAAAGACTTTCTAAAAGCTCTAAAGCTTAATCCGGAGCAATATACAGTTATGAATGACCTAGCATATACTTGGCTAGAGCATGGTAAAAATATTGATAAAGCAACAGAAATGATTAAAATTGCTTATGAAAATGATCCTCAAAATCCTCAAGTCTTAGATAGTATGGGATGGGCACTTTACCTACAAGGACATTATGAAAAAGCTCTTAACCTTTTAGAAAATGCTATAGAGCTTCTGCCAAATGATCCCACAGTTGGAGAACATCTTGGAGACGCTTATTATAAATTATCTTATAACCGACAAGCAAAATACGAATGGGAACGCGCTTTACAGAATAGTGATAATACCCAAATAAAAAGACGTTTAAGAAATAAAATAAATAAATTGTAAATATTATTATGCACAATCATAATCACATTATTCCTAAAAAAATTCTTTTATTACACCAAAAACTTATAGAAGCTAATTTAGATGGATTTATCATCCCATCACAAGATGAATTTTTAGGTGAATACATACCAGATTATGCAAAGCGATTAAAGTGGCTTACTGATTTCTCTGGCTCAAACGGTGTAGCAATAATACTCAGAACAAAATCTGCTTTCTTTACCGATGGTAGATATACACTACAAGCCAAAAATGAGCTAGGAAGTTATTATGAAATCCAGAATTTGTTGGAATATAATATTGGGAAGTGGATATTAAATAATAGCACACTCGGAACCAAGATAGGATTTGATCCTTGGTTACATACGTATAATCAAATTACTAATTTACAATCGATAGTAAAATCGCAAAATATTAAACTTGTTCCTTGCACTACTAACCTTATTGATGAACTTTGGCATGATCGCCCTCATAAACCTAATTCCTCTATTTTAATACATGAGATAAAATATAGTGGTATTAATTCTGAACTTAAGGTTGATTCAATAACTCAAGAATTACAAAAACATCAAACAGAGGCGGTAATTATTACAGCCCCTGATTCATTATGTTGGTTATTAAATATACGAGGTACAGACGTTCCATACACACCTTTAGTCTTAGCACGAGCTATTCTTTACAGTAATAACTCTATTGACTTATTTATTAACAATCGAGACTCAAAAACATCCTTTCCGCCAAATATAAAATTACATAATTCAGAAAATTTTGAAGATAAATTATCTAAACTCTCTGAAAAAACAGTACAAATAGATATAAAATCTGCTTCCTATTGGTTAATTAATAAATTAGAGCATTATAAAATCAATATATTAAACAAAGAAGATCCATGTAAACTCCCTAAAGCATGCAAAAATGATACTGAAATAAAAGGCGCATATGAAAGTCAATTTCAAGATGCAGTTGCTCTATGTTATTTTTTCTCATGGTTAGAACAATCCTTGGATCTTAATCTGACAGAACTGGATATTTCGGCTAAACTACTCGAATTTAGGAAACAGCAACCTGATTTTATATATCCAAGCTTTGCTACAATTGCAGCTTTTGCAGAACATGGAGCTATTATTCATTATCAACCTTCTATCAAGAGTAATAGGAAAATTACTGCTAATGGATTATTGCTTATCGATTCAGGTGGGCAATATAAGTGTGGAACTACCGATATAACACGCACTATTGCCATAGGTACCCCTTCTTTAATGGAACAAACCCATTTTACATTAGTATTAAAAGGCCATATTGCACTAGCTAAAGCAATTTTTCCTAAAAAGACTTGTGGATATCAGCTTGACATATTAGCACGCTCACCATTATGGCAAGAAGGACTCGATTATGCACACGGTACAGGACATGGGGTAGGCAGTTTTCTTGGCGTACATGAAGGGCCACAAAGCATTAGCACTAAAGCAACTAACGTAGCCTTATTACCAGGGATGATCTTATCTAATGAGCCTGGGATTTATCTCGAAAATCAATATGGTATTAGAATAGAAAATCTTATCTTAACTAAAAATTGTGAATCCCTACCAAACTTCTTATGTTTTGAAACCATTACATTTGTACCTTTAGATAAAAAATTAATAAAACTTGACTTGTTAACTTCTAGTGAGGTAAACTGGATAAATAGGTATCATCAACAGATATGGGACAAAATTTCACCTCTAATTAGCGATCAAATAGTATTAAAATGGTTAAGTTTTGCCGTAAAGCCTATTTAATTTATACAGTCTCTTGATTTTCTTAAAATAGACATTATAATACTAATTAGATAAGTGTTTGAGGTACTATTTAAAAGGTAAAAATTATGAAAGATTTCACAAAATATAATGTTTCTGGCGCTCATGCTAAAGCTGCCCAGTATGATGAAGGCTTAAGAGCTTTCATGCTACAAGTATATAACTATATGGCTGGTGCTTTAGTTTTAACTGGTGCTATATCGATGTTTGCTGCTTCCTCAGAAACCATCATGAATATGCTATATGTAATGCAAGCTGGACATATAGTTGGAATTTCTGGCTTAGGATGGTTGGTGACTTTTGCACCTTTAGTATTAGTATTTGCCTTTAATTTTGGCATTACCAGAATGTCTGTTCAAACTGTACAAACATTATTCTGGACTTATGCTGCTCTAATAGGTTTATCACTATCTTCAATATTTATGGTATATACTGGTGAATCTATAGCACGAGTATTTTTTATTACAGCTGGTGTATTTGGTGCTATGAGTATCTATGGGTATTCCACTAAAAAAGATTTAACCCAATTTGGTTCTTTTTTAATTATGGGATTAATAGGTATCTTAATAGCTTCACTAATTAATATATTTTTAAAGAGCACTGGTTTACAATTTGCAGTTTCTATCCTTAGTATATTAATATTTGTTGGGTTAACAGCTTATGATACTCAAAGAATAAAATCTATGTATTACCAATTTGGTATTAATAATGAAGTTTCTACAAAAGTAGCAGTAATGGGTGCACTTGCCTTATACATGGATTTTATTAATATCTTTATTCAATTACTCCAATTCTTTGGTAATAGAAGAGATTAATCTCTTATAAAACAATTACTACTTACAAAAAACCCTCTTAATTTTGAAGAGGGTTTTTTTGTATCTATTTTCTATATTTTAATTTATTTTAATGTATTAAGATTATTTAAAAAAATATAATTGAAAAAATATAGCAAATGTTATATAATTAATAGAAATTAATAATTTTATATGACACAAAAGGTAAAAAATAGGGATAAAATGAAATCATTAGATGAGATTAAAGGAAAAAATGCTACATATTGCACTATGGATAGGGAAGCATATAACATTTTACAGCGTGAGTTGAATAGTAAACTTAAGGACTTTAATATTTATAAAACTTCCATGCAAAATAACAATTCTTTTTCTGAGGCAGACGCAACTAAGCTTATTAATGAGAGAGAAAAGAGTATATATCTAGGCGTTATGGAGTTTTTACAGAATCACTCAAAACAAACGAAGGTTTTCCCTGAAATAGTTTCTGAAAATGAAGCTATCATAGCATCATTTATAGATAAGGTAGGGTTTCACTTATACCACATAACCTTTGATGATGAGGTAGAATTTTTATATGAAGTAGAATCAACCATAATTCTATAAAGAAAATCCTAGACCAACACCTGCTCAAACTTCTAGTTCATCTAGCAGTTCCTCTTCTTCTAGAAAATATGATACCGCTGATGAAGAGCCATCTACCTCACCTCAAAAGAAAAATAAAGGAAAAGCACCTTCACAACCAGCCCAGCAAACTTTTGTTGCTTTAAGTGAAGAAGCAATAAATAATCTGTTTTATTTGTTAAGGCAACCATTAAAAGCAGGAGAATCTCTCAACTCTCGTACCTCTGACTTCCATGATCAAGTCATAAAGGACTATCACTCTACAATATTTAATAATCTGGTAAAGTTAGAAGAGAATGGCAATATTGAGAGATGTAGAATACAAAATGCCAATAAGGAATTAGGTATGGTACTTGATTTTAAGCACTCAAAAAATCAGGTCTCTCAAATTAGCATTCCTCAAGATGAAAATAGTGCTTTCTCAGGAATGATGTTTGTTGCAAGACTAGATGAAAAAGGTAATGAAAAAAAAGCATACGACATTTTAAGAATCAAAGAAGGAAAAGTAATAGATGTATTCTGCGCTGATCCTAAGCCAACTCTTCAAAATAGTAGAATCGCAGAGATCTATGAACAACTAGGTAGGGAGCAAACTCCACCAAATAAACCTAGAAGTTTTGTGGATGGTATTAGAGTTAGCAGTAGCAATAGCAGAGGAGCATAACTATAGTTTTAAGCTTCTAATATGTAAAAGAAGTTTTTTTTGGTCATACCCGTGAAAACGTATCTTATTAGCTTCGCACTTTACTAGATTACTGTTTTCGCGGTAAGGCATTGTTGCGTGGATGTATAAAATTCTCAACCATGCTAATCTATAAAATTTTCTTATTTTCTTGCGGTTATGCGATGTTATAAACTGCTCTGCCAAATGACATCATTTTATTCAGTATATTAACTTTTGTAATTATTTCATTCATTCTACCCCTATTACTTTTTTGTTGCCAATAAAATCCAAAAATACGTTTCAATCTAAACATTAACTATTCTATTAATGATCTTCTATGATAGACATTTGCTACCTTCCAATCCCTTTAAGCCTTCCCTAAACTCTTTATGTTTCTTAATATGGGCTATAATTTCATTTCGTTTGTAATAAATATTTTTTCTTCTCTTTCGGTTTATACTTTAATTCATCTTGGCTCCTTGAAATAGTAGCTACAGGAATCAAAGCTTTCGCTCCTCATTTATATATAATCCTTTTAATTAAGTATTAGCTTAATAATTTTTATATTGTCTACTTTTCAAAATAGTTATCCTATGTGTATAATATATTAATTATAAATTAAATGTGTAATTTTTTTCAAGAAAATTTATTATGTATCATAAAAGCAATTCCTCTTCCCTACGGATTTCAGAAACAGTTTATAAATGCAATCAAACTTTAGATGAAATTTTATTCCCTGAAAAAAATCCTTACAATCAGGGTTGCTTCCAAATTTCAGAATTACATAATTTATTTTATGCAGAATATGGTAATCCACGTGATACCCCAGTCTTATTTATTCATGGTGGGCCAGGAGCAGGTTGCGATAATCATGACGCACGTTATTTTGATCCTAAACATTATCGTATTATTCTTTTTGATCAAAGAGGTTCAGGAGCCTCTAGCCCTTTTGGGGAAATGCGTGATAACACTCCACAAGATTCTATAGAAGACATTGAAAAATTGCGTAATTTATTAAAAATTGAGAAATGGTTTATTTTCGGTGGATCATGGGGAAGTGCTCTATCTATAGCCTATGGCGAAACTTATCTAGAAAAGTGCTTAGGGTTTATTTTACGAGGGATATTTTTAGGCAGGCAATCAGAAATTAATAATGTCTGGTATGGAATGCAAGATATATTTCCTGAGACTTGGGAAGAATTTAAAAATTTTTTGCCTAAAGAA
The DNA here is from genome assembly GCA_000746585.2 of Rickettsiales bacterium Ac37b. NCBI lineage: Bacteria > Pseudomonadati > Pseudomonadota > Alphaproteobacteria > Rickettsiales > Rickettsiales bacterium Ac37b. The sequence goes on along the minus strand of CP009217.2, from coordinate 179,393 downwards.
GAGCAAACTAACTTAATTGCTGGAACTATCAACAACTTATGGATCCACATCCTGAAATACATATGGCTGCAGCTAAATCGTTTATAAAATATGATTTTACAGCTGCTTATCTTATTCATTCGAAAGAAAGAATTGATAATATATTAAAAGAAGATAAATTGGTTTTAGGCTGTGCCAGGACGTTTGCTCATTATTCTATAAATAATTTTTTTCTAAAAGAAAATAAATTATTAGATAATATTCAGAAAATTTCTCACTTGCCTTGTATTATAATTCATGGTCGTTATGATACTATCTGTAAACCTAAATCAGCTTATGAATTGTACAAATCTTGGGCAGGATCAGAATTAACTATAGTTTCAGATGCTAGTCATTCTGCCTCTGAACCTTCAATGTCAAAAGCTTTAGTAGAAGCTTGTAAAAGAATGTATGAAATTTATAAAATTAAAAGTGAAATATCCATCTAATAATACTCCGAATATTAAACCCAGTTTCATTTTTTTTCTTATATTATATTACTAAATATTATCCTTAATGCGACCTATTTGCGACCTAAATAAATAAACCTGCATTATGTTTTAGTTAAAAAACTAGAGAAAAACTGGTGGGACCGGCGCGATTCGAACGCACGACCCTCAGATTAGGAATCTGATGCTCTATCCTGCTGAGCTACGGCCCCTATATATTAAATTTTGACAGTGATTAAGGATTACACCTGTAATATATAAAATTCAAGAGAAAAATAGTACGTTATATTAATTATTATGGTTCTTAGCACCTAATTTTGTAAAAGGCTTATCTTTAGAAGCTTTTACACGAAAATTATAGAAGAAAGTAGTACCAGGTTAGTTAGATATATAGATTATCCCTATTACTGGAATGACTAAAAGAGCTGTTTGGAATTATACAACACGTCCTATATACCCAGAAACGGTTACCAGCGATATTGTCAAGTTACTAATTTATTATAATGTGGATGAAATAGTTTCTTCTCTTCTTAATTTTCCTAATGTTTTTCTTTATAATTTTTATCCATTTGTTAATATTATAATGTTAGTATAATTATTAACTATTATTAACTTTATTATTTAGAAGAAAGTAATGGATAACGATTTTTTAAGAAATAGCGATGGAACATGGAAGTATACCAATCGGCTGATTAACTCAAAAAGCCTTTATTTATTACAACATGCCCATGATCCTATTGATTGGTATGATTGGTGTGAGGAAGCTTTTGTAAGAGCCAAGGCTGAAAATAAACCTATTTTTGTAAGTATAGGATATTACAGTTGCTATTGGTGTAATGTAATGGGACGTGAAATATTGTCATCCCAAGAGATAGGTGATACCTTAAATAAGCATTTTATCAACATTAAAGTTGATAAGGAAGAACACCCAGATCTAGATAAAATATACATGAGTGCTAGACAAATTTTAACCGGAGAAAGTGGTTGGCCAAATAATATATTTTTGACTCATGATCTAAAACCATTTTTTGCAATAGGTACCCTGATTAGAGCACATAATAAGTTAAATTTTCAAACATTATTGCTTAAATTAGAAGAATGGTGGAGGTTAAGGCATGATGATTTAATAAATAATGCTAGTAATATTACTAATTTAATGCATGTTCAACTTGATAAAATATCATCTATTGCTGCAAATGATATTATTTTAGATGAACAAATTGTTGAAAAGCTTTCAGATCAGCTGGGAATATATTTTGATATTCAGCATGGTGGTTTTTTTGGTGCACCAAAATTCCCCAATGAAAGCTATACCCATTTTCTTCTATCATCATCTGAAAATCCACAAGCATTTTTTATGGCTTTTCATACCCTTAATAAAATAGCAAAAAGTGCTATGTATGATCATGTAGATGGTGGATTTCATCGCTATACTATTGGTGCTGCTTGGCGTATTCCTCATTTTGAGAAAATGTTATATAACCAATCTTTATTAAGCAATTGCTACTTAAATGCGTACAGTATTACTAAAAATCAATATTATAAAAATATCCTAGATTCTAATTTAAAATTTGTACAGACATCTTTACAAAATGAAAATGGAGGTTTCTATTCATCAATTGATGCAGAAACAAATCATGTGCCAGGTAAATATTATACTTGGGATAAAGCACAAATTAAATCTGCATTATCAGATGCAGAATATAAGGAATTTTTTTCCTATTTTGAACTAGAAATTATCCAAGAAAATTCAGATAATAATATTAGTAACATTAGCAATATTAGTAAGCAAGGAGTATTATTTTGTAATAATTATGATATCGAAGTTAATTATATCAAAATAAAACCTATATTAGAAAAGCTACGTTTAATTAGAGCGCAACGAAATCATCCTAATATTGATACTAAAATAATTACTTCTTGGCATTCGATGATGACCACCACTTATGCAAATGCAGGATTAATTTTAAATAATAGCTTATATACAAAAATTGCCAAGAAAGCAGCAAATTTCCTGGTAGAAAATTGTATAAATAAAAAAAACGAATTAATGCACATAGTAGGTAATGATTCAATTGAAGCATTTTCTGAAGATTATGCTTATGCTATCCAGGCACTATTAGCTCTTTATCGCCTTACTGCTGAGAAGTATTGGCTTCAAAAATCTTTAGATCTATTAAATAAGTGTAATACTATCTTCTTAGAATCTGATGGTAGTTATGTTTATACTAATAAAAAGAATGATTATATGCACCTAATATTAGTTAGAGAAGCCCATGATGTTACTATTCCTTCAGCAAACTCTATTATGTTAGATAATTTAGTTCAAATATGTGAACTTACTAATAATAAAATATGGCTTGAACAGGCTAATAAATTAATTAATAGTTTTACCCAAGAAATCATTTTACAACCTATGAGATTCCCATATTTTTTATCAGGTGTTTATTACAAATTAATGCTAGAAAAAGCATTTAAACATGTTAAACTTGTAAATATAGACGTGCCTATATTAATATATACAATGAAGACTATTACGATATATTTTTATTTTGAAATAGATAATAACTATTATATTTATGCACATGATAACTCTAATTTTTATCCAACCACATTTAATATTTCTGGATCATCAAACTTAACTTTACATGACATTACTTATCCAAACGTGACAGATAAAGTAAAATTATATAAAAAACATTTTCATATATCTGCTAATATATCTTTTAATAATCCTTCTAATTTAAATAATATTGAACGATTAGATGTTACCTTATATTATCAGTTATGTTCGGAAAATAATTGTTTGTATAAAGATAAATTGTATGAAAAAGTGTTTGTTGCAGTACAAAATTCCTCATTTAACAAGATTGATTAATTTAAAGTATTAGCATTTTATGAAATTTTGATATACAACATATTAATAGAGAAATTACGTTATATTGAATTTGCTATAATAAACTTAAAATATAAAGAAAATATTATACAAGGTAAAGATAGGTTTAGTTAATGTTAGAGTTTTTAGGTTGGATTACAGATTTTGTACATAAATTTGGTTATATAGGCATATTTATTATGACCTTTATAGAAAGTACCTTTATCCCACTACCTGCAGAAATTACATTAGTGCCAGCAGGTTATCTCATTAGTACGGGTGAGATGAATCTATATTTAGTACTTATATACAGTATTGCTGGAACTGTAGGAGGTTCTTGGCTTAGCTATTGGATAGCCTTACATTATGGGAGAAATTTGATAATAAAATATGGTAAATATTTTTTCATGAATGAGCAAAAATTAAAAAAAATTGAAAGTTTTTTTGCACGCCATGGAAATATCTCTACTTTTACAGGGAGATTTTTACCTGGAGTAAAACATTATATTTCTTTTCCAGCAGGTTTAGCGCAAATGCCTATTAAGCCTTTTCTGACATATACATTTCTTGGCAGTTCTATTTGGGTTGTGGTTTTACTTAGTGTAGGATATTTTATTGGTAGCAACCAAGATACTATTAAAAAATATTTAATGGTTATAAAACTGGCGATGATTTTGCTTATAGCTATTATAATCATTGTATATATTATTTTAAAATCATGGAATAAACGTAATCAAACTAAATTATAAATATTGAGGTGTGTGTGGAAATTAAATTTGCTGAAACCATAAATGATCATGATAATAATATTATTATACCTATTTCAGAAGAATTAGAATTATTAGAAAATGTACAGGCACAAAGCCAAAAATATAATAATATAATAGGTAATATATTAGCAAATGACTCCAGTTTTAAAGGGAAAAAAGGTGATCAGTTAATTATTACTCATGCAGAAAAAAATATAATTAAAACATTTTTTCTGATAGGAATAGGAAAAAAAACAGATCTAACACATTTAGATTTCATGAATTTTGGTGGTGAAATTACAGCAATATTGAATGCTAAAAAGATCCAAAATGCTACACTCATATTAGACCAAAATTTTATATCTTCTCAAGAAAATAGTATGGCAGTTGGTGAGGGTATTTATTTACGCCATTATCAATTCATAAAATATAAAACTCAAAAAGTAGATGAACAATTATTATCATTAAAGTCTATCACTTTAATCGTCAAAAATGCACAAGATGTAGAAGAGAACTTCAGTAGTTGTAGGCATGTTGCTGTGGGAGTACATTTTACTCGTGATTTAGTTTCTGAGCCGCCAAATGTTTTATACCCTGAAAGCTATGCAGATCGTTGTCAAGAATTAACAAAACTGGGAGTAAAAGTTGAAGTTCTTGGGTATAAAGAAATGGAAAAACTAGGCTTTGGCGCTTTACTTGGGGTGGCTCAAGGTAGTATTAGAGAGCCTAAATTAGTAATAATAGAGTGGAAAGGAGCAAATGATAATGATCCTCCAATAGCTTTTATAGGGAAAGGTGTTACTTTTGATAGCGGAGGTATATCTATAAAACCATCTGCTGGTATGGAAGATATGAAATATGATATGGCTGGTTCTGCTACTGTAGTTGGGTTGATTAGGACGCTAGCTGCTCGTAAAGCAAAAGTTAATGTTGTTGGTATCATAGGATTAGTTGAAAATATGCCTGATGGTAATGCTCAGCGCCCAAGTGATGTAGTAAAAACTATGTCTGGTCAAACTGTAGAAGTCTTAAATACTGATGCTGAAGGTAGGTTAGTTTTAGCCGATGCTTTATGGTATTGCCAAGATAGATTCAAGCCTAAATTTATGATTAATCTAGCTACCTTAACAGGTGCAATTGTGGTGACCTTAGGAGAAATATATGCAGGCTTATTTTCTAATAATGATGATTTATCAAAAAAATTATTAGACATTGCTGAAAAAGTTGGAGAAAAATTATGGAGATTACCTTTAGATCCTGCATATGATAAACAGATTGAGTCAGCAATAGCTGATATGCAAAATATCAGTAATGGAAGAGGAGCAGGTAGCATTACCGCAGCACAATTTTTACAGCGTTTTGTTAACGATGTACCTTGGGCACATCTTGATATAGCAGGTGTTGCATGGACTAAGAAGGATTTACCTTTAACACCAAAAGGTGCAACTGCCTTTGGGGTGAGGTTATTAAATAAATTTGTGAAAGCCTATTATGAATAAAAATACATTATTAAAATTATGACTGAAATTAGTTTTTATCATTTGACAGTTTTACAGCTTGAACGCGCTTTACCAAGGTTACTTGAGAAGGTAGTCGCTACTAGAAAAAAAGCTATATTGCTTTCTCCCACAGAGGAGCAGATGAATATTTTAAATGATTTACTTTGGACCTATAGTACTAAAGTTTTTCTTCCACATGGTACTAAAAAAGAGGGGTTCATTAATAAGCAACCTATTTATCTAACCTCTGAAGAAGAAAATCCAAATAATGCTGAAATACTAATTACTACCTATGGTATAAAACCAAAATTTTTATCAAGTTTTACAAGATGTATAGATATATTTAATGGTAATGATGAAGAAGAATTGGAAAATGCAAAGCTACGTATAGCTGAATATCAAAAACAAGGACATAATATTATTTACTGGCAACAAACTCAAAACGGTACCTGGGAACAAAATAATAATTATAACTTTGCTTAGGAATATCATTCGCGCACAAGTATCTGGGGAAAGAAAAAAGTAATGATTTGCGGTAATGACAAACAAATAATCCTACTTTCGGACAAAAAATTGTAAGTAATGAGCAAGAAATGATGTCATATTTTATAAAAAATAAATTTTTCTGTGAGGAGTACCTTGTTTTTACTCTCTAATTTGACCCGAGCCATACACAATCCATTTGTAGCTGGTCAATGAATCTAGCCCCATAGGGCCACGAGCATGCAATTTTTGTGTGCTAATACCAATTTCTGCCCCCATTCCAAATTGTTCTCCGTCTGTAAAAGCAGTTGAGGCATTAATATATACTACGGCAGCATCAATAGATTGTATAAAACATTCTGAGGCTGTATTATCTTCAGTAATAATTGCTTCACTATGTCCTGAGGTATAATTTGTAACATGTTGTATTGCCTCATCTAAAGAGGTAACAGTTTTAATAGACATTTTATATGATAAAAATTCTTGTCCATAAATTTCTTGCTCATTATAGGAAAGCAAATTAGCAGGATAGTTATCTTTGAGTATCTGATATGCTTGTTTATCAACAAAGAGTTCAACATTATGAGATTGTAAAGGTTCTATAATGGTATATAAATCATATAAACGGTCTTTATGTATTAGTAAGCAATCTAAAGCATTACACACACTTACTCTTCTAGTTTTAGAATTATTGATGATATTTTTTCCTTTGGTAATATCTCCATGTAAATCAAAGTATAAATGTACCACTCCAGCACCAGTTTCAATAATAGGTATAGTTGCATTTTCTCTTACAAAATCAATTAAATTTTTACTACCCCTAGGTATGCAAGCATCTATCAGGCCATTTGCCATAATTAAATTTTTTGTTTCTTTTCTATTCAAAGAAAAGAGTGCAATGATATTAGGATTAATGTGATTTTTGACTAAAACTTCTTTAATTATTGATACTAATATGACATTACTATAATAAGCTTCTTTACCGCCTTTGAGTATACAGCCATTGCAACTTTTAAAACATAGACTAAATACATCCATAGTTACGTTAGGTCTTGATTCGTAAATAACAGCTATTACTCCAAGCGGAACAGAAATCTTATTGATCGTAAGGCCATTTTGCATTATTTTTTTTTGCAATATATGTTTTATGGGAGTAGGTAACAATGCAACTTTTTTAATACTATCTGCAATATTGCGTATTCTATTTTCGTCAAGAAAGAGGCGATCATACATAGGATTACCTTTATCCATACTTGCCAAATCTTTCTTATTTTCAGCAATGATTTTTACAGCATTATTTAATAATACTAAAGCTAATTCGTTTAAAACATTATTGATTTGCTCATCATTTAATAAAAAAAGAGCACTACTTGCTTGTTTTACTTTAGTAAGTTCATTTGTAATATTCATAGTTTACTCTTAGAAAATGTAAAGATAATCATAATGGATTAAAGCCGGCTTATTTTTTTGTCCTAAAAAACTATCTAATTTATTAGAATCATATCTTGCTATACCAAGCCCTATGATATCCTGATTAATATTTAAAATTTCTATGATATCTCCTTTTTCAAATTTACCATTATAAGAAAGGATACCTACAGGTAAAATGCTGATAATACGCTTATCTTCTTTTAAAATTTCATATAAGGGATCGTTTATAAATATTTTACCTGTCGGAGAACTATATGCAATCCATTTTTTTATGTTTGATTTTTTATGATACGGAACAATAGTGGTGCCAACCGATTCTCCATTGATTATTCTATTTAATATATTGGGTTGATTTATAGAAGCTATATGAGTCATAATACCAAGTTTTGACATTTTCTTTGCATTACTTAGTTTACTGATCATTCCACCTCTGCCATGTAAGCTTTTGCTACTGGAAACATTTGGCCAATTTTGATTAAGATTTATTGTGTGTAATAATGTAGATTCGGGTAAATCTGGATTACCACTATAAACTCCTTCTATATTACTTAATATAATAAGCTTATCGGCATTTATCTGTGTTGCAATTAATCCAGCTAATTCATCATTGTCTGTAAACATTAATTCTTCAATTGCTACACTATCATTTTCATTGATTATGGGAATAATATAATTATGTTTTAAGGTTTCTCGTATCAATCTAGATATATTTAAATAATGCTGTCTGGTATAAAAATCTTGCTTTGTTAGTAAAATTTGTGATGCTAAAAATTTATGTTTTATCAACATTTTGGAATAAAGATGTATTAATTCATGTTGACCTAAAGATGCTAATAACTGTTTTTCTCCGATAGATGAATTATATTCTTTATTTAGATAGTTGCGTGCTATATTACGACCAAAGCTAACAGCTCCAGAGCTTATGAAAATAACTTTATGTCCCTGCTGTTGTATATCCACTATTTGATTCACAATAGATTGCATTATATCTATAAGTGGCATACCTTCTTTAGATAATATGCTTTGTGTACCTACCTTAATTACAATTATCATCATATTTAATTTTATACAAATAATGCTTTAATTAAAAAAAACCCTTTACCTTTTATAGTACTGATTTTTATAAAATTAAAGTATATAAAGTAAGTATAAGTATATTATTAGCAAATTCAGCCCTAGAGTAAATTGACTTGAATTCGTGACGCGGTTATAGCTGTGGCAATTTAAATATTTTAAATTGCCTTTGCTATAGCTCAAAGTTTTCCTACCATTTGTAGGTTTTGCTTTATCTGAACCTAGTTCCAAATATAACTTAATTTACTAATAATACGTGCAGCCTTACCAAGGCTTTTTGCGCAATTTATATTAATTATTATAGTCTAATATTTTTATTAAAATATTAGTGGAGTATCACTAGTTAATTTTCCCGAAAAGCATATTGTGACACAACTATTATTAATGCCTTCTGATTCCATACTAATTAGTAAGAATCCTTCAGGACAAGATTGGTTACCGTGTAACCTCAATTCTGTACCATATTTAATTGTGATGTTCGTGATCTCTCTCAATGGTTTTCCTGCGATATTATGCATATTTTCTAGTAGTAAAATTAAGTCTTGAACAGAGTTAATCTTATCAAAAGACTTATTAGGGCTTAACTCGTGAATGTACTGATCATTAAACAAATCTACCTGATGAATCAATTGAGGGGTGTAATCTTTTTTGTAAATTTGATAATGTTTACCATCACAAAATACTTCTTTATCACGTATTTTGGTTGTTGGATCAAATAAGTTTATTTGTGCCATATTTATCCTCCACATTCTATATACGTAGTAAATACTAATAATACAATTAAAACAGATTATATTTAATAAATAATTAACTATAACTGTGGATAAGAAAGGAAAAATTAGGTGCTAAGAACCATAGAATTAATAACATTGGATATAAATAGTTAATAAAAACTTTAAGAATTGATAAAGATTTAATTAAATATTATGAATTATTAATAGTTAATTTTATTTTTAATATAGAGTAAAAAGGAAAAATTATGAAAGACTATATTATAGAATTAAGTAAAGCTGTGTTTTCTCTAAGGGGAGCTAGAGGAGAGTGGAAAGCAATGAATGATGGCTATTATACAAAGGCTTTATTTGCAGGTAGTATAGAAGTATCTAAATATTGTAATTTTGCTAGTTTAGGTGAGGGTGAATTATTAGACGAAACAAAACAACATCTTCTTAAATTAATAAAAATTATTCCCTCACTAGATATATATGGTGTAGTACAAGAAGAATATGAAAATAGCGTAAAAAAATACTTAATAGGAAAAGTCAGCCATGAGGATTATAAAAATATTGCTTACCCTATAATTGAATATTTAAGTAACAAAAATATTACAGATTTTTCAAGTATAATTGAACCAGTAAATACAGCATGCCAGTATATAAGTAGTAAGTTAAATCAAGTGGCAAAAAATGCAATAACAAGTTTAAGAGATGCTACTAATCTTCCTCTTCATATATGTGAGCATATTGTTTCATTTGCTAGTAATATTTCTAACTCAGATGTAAAATCGTTAAATGATGCTTTATCTCATAATAGAATAAATATTGATCATTACCAAGATAGATCAGAAAAAAAATATTTAGATCGTTATCTACAGGGCAATATTACTAAGCAAAATTTACAAGAATTTAAAAGATAATCAAAACATAGTTGATTACATGTTAGTATACTTGCGATGAATTAGTATATGCGTTCTTCTCCGCTAATCTAGCAAAAAGTAGGTTTTGCTCATCATTCCTATCTGCTAAGGAAGCTGAAAAAACTATATAATTCTATCCAGCCTAAAGGTGTTTTTTGAAATTTATCCTTAAACATGCTTTTACTTAAAACAACACTGTACACATTTTAGAATTTAACTTACTTTGTTAATGGTCTCATATATTATTATTTAGCTATTCCTGAAGTGAGATTAAACAAATGATCGCGTATTTCAAACGTACGTGGGTGTGAATAACCAAAATGTTCTTGATGTTTTGTAGCATAATACCGTGCTAATCCATCATCATTTAATCTTAAAGAGCTTTCCACGATCATACTATACAATCTACTTATGTCATCGATTGTCTTTTTTACAAATATTTTTTCAAAAATTTCTTCTGATTGCAGGAAATATTTCTGAGCTTCTTGGTATTTCTTTTCTTGCATTAATATCATACCAAATAACATGTATGAAACGGCATTATATCTAGTATTTATGTAATCACCATTTTTAAAAATTTCAATACTTTCTTCAACTGCTTTTTGTGCTTCTACCAGCCGATTCAATCCATATAATGAATATCCTAACATGCCTTTTATTCTACCAAAATATATATGATTAGAATCTAATATATATTGAGTAACTTTTTCCAGCATTTCAGTAGATTTATTATAAGATTCTTTATAATTTTTTTTACGTAATAATATATCTGTTTCCATGGCAGATATTGGAAATAAAGCTCCTACAAATGGATAATGATCTGAGAGTTTTGAATAAGCAATTTTAATATTTTCTAACGCTTCATCTAATTTGCCCTGATCCATTTTAATTCTAGAGCGTGAAATATAAAAGGCATCTTGATTCCCTAAATATTCACCATCACTAAGTGCGCTATCTATAACTTTTTTACCTAAATCAGAATATTTAATTGATTCTTCTATGTCACCTAAAAATTGATAAGTTTGTGCAATTCTATTATACACCATTAATTTTTCCTCATATGCTTTCTCTATACTAGAAATTATTTTTACTGCTTCTTTTAGTATAGTTTCTGCTTCTTTAAAATTTCCATCCTGCCAATCTAATAAAGCTGCTTTCATGACGATTGATCTTACTTTTAATAAAGGATCTATAAATAATAGATGTTTTTTAATATCTTCTATATTATTTATATATTCATTTCCTTTAATAAAATTTCTTTCTCCAGGTAAATAATATTGTAATATCCTTAAATTTAGAGCTAAGACTTCATTATTATAAATATTATTTTGTTTACATAATTCAACAATCTTTATAACATGTGGTAGCAAGTAAGAGTTTTGTTCTAGAAACGGTACTAAAAGGTCTATTTGATGAGGCAAAAATATATTAAACTCCTTAACTAGTAAGTTTAAATATTTATTTAACGTGGTTTCATCAAGTTGATCTAATATTAGCTTCTGGATAATTTCATGAATGTTATATGTTAATATGCTAGAATTCACTTGGTTTTTTTCAATTAATAAATATTGCTCTATTAAAGAAAGTGCTTCATGACTTTCTAGTTCACTGCGTGTATTGTTATTTTCTGCATTTAGTTTAAGCAATAATTCTTGAGGTATACTATTATTATTAAGTAATGAACATATTATTAATAACTTATACGTATCTTCGGATTGTTCTTTTATTTTTGTAATGGTTAGATTAATTGTTTGCATAAGAGATTCTGAATGACTATCAGTAATGTCTAAAAATTTTTCTGAAGATTCTTTCATTTTTTCTTCCCCTTTCCATATAGTTTTGTAATCTTTTTTTAATAATTCAATATAAGTTTTTGGAGTAACACTAAGATGAAACTTTATATACGAGGCTGCTTGTGATATGGCTAAAGGATAATCATATAGTACTTCTGCTAATTTTTCAGATTCATTTTTTGATATATCATTAATCAATTTTTCAATTAAAACAATTGATTCTTTTCTTTTAAAAGTAGGCACTTTTATTATTTCCCCAATCATATTAATTTTTCTTGATGTAATAATTACATTTGCTCGCTTACTATTATGATGTTCAGGTATATAAGGTATTATATCCTCTTTATTAATAACATTATCAAAGACGATTAAATAATTTAAATTTGTTGTTCTTAAATTATTTTTTATTTTATTGATTATATCTTGTTTTGCAAGATTTTTTGTATCTATATAATGTATAGATTGAGAATCAACTATAATATGCTCGTTCCAACTCTCAGATAAATTTTTATATTGATCTTCTAAATTCTTTGCAGCATCAAACCACCATATAATATCATAATTTTCTCTATATAGCTCAGCAAATTTTTTAGCAATTTGTGTTTTTCCTATTCCTCCTACTCCTATAAGAGACACAGTATCTGTTTTATCTTCAAATGTAAGATGAATTTTGTTAATAATTTCTTCTCTTCCTGCAAAATATCTATTGTAATTCTGTATATTCCATATTTTAGGAAAATGTTTATTAGATGCATTACCAAGCGTTGAAGCTAATAATATATATGATATAATACCATATTTAACTATATAAATACGTAACATTATCGTAACATTTATTTATTTTTGACTGATCATTTTTATTTTCTTCTGGCATTTGTACGGGTATAAATAGTGTAAAGGATGTGCCTTTATTCAATTTACTAACATAATCTAATTGGCCTTTTACTTTAAAAATTATATGTTTAAAGAACTCAATTTTTGGTAAAAATACTGATAAAATACCTAATGTTTTTTCATCAATATTAGAGCTTTCTACAATAAGTTCATTATTTAAGTCTAGTCCAAAACCGTTATCCTCTAAAATAATTTTTAAGCACTCTAAGTTGTTATATATAAACTTAGATAAAGTTAGATCAATTTTTCCTTTTTTTCCAAGCCCTCTTAAAGAATAGGCTATCAATGTTATAAATAAATATTTTAGTGATAGCATCTCTATAAAAATTCCACTTAAATCACCTTCATATTTAATTTTTAATTCTATGTTATTTTCAAATACAAATTTTGAATATATTTTTGATACACTATCCATAATAGTTTCTATATTAATTTCATCTTTATGATAATATATTTCGCTAAAAAAAAGATTATTTGTTATATTTTCTATTTCTTGAAGTAAAATTATCTGCTTTTGAGCTGTTAAAGTAAGACTTAATTCTCCTTTGATAGATTTAGCAAAAATATTTACTATATTATTTACATTATGAAGTTTTAAATTAGCATTTAATATCATTTGCTTAACTAAGCACTGACTGGCTATTATTAGAAATAGCAATAGTTTTTATACTATCTTTCATAGTTTGATTATCATCATTCACTGCTAAATGTTGCATTTGTAGTTGATGCAATACACTTTTTAAACTCTTTAATTCACTCTCAAAATTCTTATGTATTTTATCTTTAATTTTTAAATAAGCTAATTGAATAATTTTCCATAAAATAAATATACCTAAGTTTAAAGCAATGGCTGCACATAATATGTGCTTTAAAAGTTTTTTTACTACTATATCGCTAGGTATTCCTACAATAAAAAAATAATCCTCATTAGTAATTTTTTGCATCAATACTTTGGTGTAAATTTTATTCTGATTACGTAATAAATCTAATAGGGTAAAATCATTAAAATTTATAAAAGATTTCTTAAATCCTTTGGACATTAAAAGCATATTTTGCATTGAATCAAATAATGCATACTCTATATTAACATCTAAGAGCTTATCTAAAACTTCATTGATAGCAGAATTAGTTAATATAAGGTTTATAGATGCTTTATTTTTCTTACCTTGACAAGGCATACTTATTATTAAACCTTGATTACTATAATTAATCATAGGAACAACTTTAAAGGAGGTAGCATCTGCATAATTTATGCCCTTTAATAATTTATAAAGTCTATCATTATTTATATATCCATTTTTTCCTATAAGTTTATCATTTGCAAAGCAATAGATACCTGAAGATCTAACGCCTTTATATGTTCCCATATCATAGCCAGTATTATATAATTCTTTAATAGCTTCAGAAATATAAGTTTTACTCCTAATCTTTCTTTTAATAATTATTTTACTTAGAGTTTCTAAGATATTGTAAGAAAATTCTATTTTTTCTAATGTGATATCTAGAACCTTTCTATCTTGATCATCTAAAAAATTATTTATCTTGTTTTTCTCAAATAAGTATATGCCATAAATGATTACATAATTCATTATCAAAAAACCTAACCACTTCTTTAATAGAACTTTAGTATTTTTCATAACATGAACATTTTTATAGTAAATTAAGTTGATAAAGACATGATATATGATATATTAAAAAGCTCATAAACCCAAAACAGTAGAAGCAATGGCATATTCCTTAGATTTACGTAAAAAAGTAATTCACTATGTTAATAAAGGTTATACCAGAGAAGAAGCTGCAAGAATTTTTGGCATAGGTGAAAGAACAATTTATAGATGGTTATCGAGATCGAAATCCGGGAATTTAGCAGCCACACGAGCAGCTAAGCCATGGAAGAAGCTTGATCCAATCAAATTATTAAACGAGGTGTCTAAAAACAGCAATTGGCTATTATCTGATTTTGCAAAGGTTTTTAATGTGTCTACAGCTGCTATCTGTTTGGCATTCAAGACTTTGGGGATCACACGAAAAAAAAGACCACACTCTATCGTGAACGGGATGAAGCAAAACGGCAATTATTTTTGGCAGCTATCGCAAACTATAAAGCGGAAGATATAGTTTATATTGATGAGAGTGGAATTGATAGCTATTTGTACTATTCTTGGGGATACAGTCTCAGAGGAAGTAAAGTTTATGGTGATATCTCAGGTAAAAAACATGATTGAGAAAGCTTTATTGCAGGTAAGGTTGGGAAGAAAATTATTGCGCCAATGTGTTTCAAGGGCACATGTAATACAGAAGTTTTTAACGAGTGGGTTAGTCAGTGTTTGGTGCCCGAACTAAGATTTGGTCAAGTTGTAATACTTGATAATGCAACGTTCCATAAGTCAGCTAGAACTAGGAATTTAATAGAAGATATAGGCTGTAAACTTTTATTCTTACCACCTTACTCTCCTGATCTCAACCCAATTGAAAAATATTGGGCTCATTTAAAAGCTAAAATCAAACCTATCATTACTAATTTTAATAACCTTAGCGATGCTATTGATTATGGCTTCTCTATGCCATTCTCAACTTAATTGACTATAGACTATTATTATAATTTATATAAAGAAATTGAAGAAGATTATGATATGCAAGAAGAATTAAAATATAGAACGCATAAAGTATTGGGCTACAATAGTGATTTAGAATTATTAAGGCATTACATATATAGCAAATTGACTACTGAAGATGGAAGGCAAGAAATACAACATGCTATTTTGTATGGTAGAGGAAAGGGTGATCCACATAATGTAAACCATTGTAATAATAATATAACTCTTAAAGATACTAAAACTGATAAGATTTATGAGGGTAAAAATACATATGCGCAGCTCACTCTAGCTAAAAAATACCATAATAAAGAAAGAAAACTACCAGATCGTACAAGGTAATATATATGTTTAAATTAATTTATTCGACAAAACTTGTATAATTATGTACTTTTTTTAGTATATATGGTATAGTAACTTAAATTTTTTATATGCCAATTAATACAATAGGGTTAAAAGTGTTACTCAAATCTTTTGCATCTAATTCGGAATTTAGTAAAGGAAGATTATACTTAGAAAACCCTCCTGAATTTTTAAATAACTTTCAATATGATCGAGGCAGATTAGTTAATACAACTGCATTTCGTAGATTAGAATATAAAACGCAGGTATTTGTTAATTTAGAAGGAGATCATTATCGTACTAGACTTACTCATACTTTAGAAGTATCCCACATAGCTCGTAATATAAGTAGAATACTTGGACTTTGTGAGGATTTAACAGAAGTTATAGCACTTGCGCATGATTTGGGACATCCACCTTTTGGTCATGCTGGGGAAGAAGCTTTAAATCAAGCTATGTCTTTATTTGGAGGATTTAATCATAATATTCATACTTTTAAGATATTGACGGAACTAGAACGTTGTTATGCTGAGTTTGATGGTTTAAATTTAACATGGGAAGTATTAGAAGGAATTGCCAAACATAATGGTCCTATTAAAAACTTCGATCAAAATAATTTAATTATTCAATATTCCAGAAAGCATGATTTATCTTTGGATAAATTCTCTTCTCTTGAAGCACAGGTTGCTTCGCTGGCTGATGATATTGCTTACACGAGTCATGATATAGAAGATGGTATTAGAGCTGGGTTTTGTGATATTGAAGATTTTTATCAGTTACCTATTGTAGGAAATATATTTAGTGAGGTAGCAAAAAATCTCCATATCACTGAGAAAAGACGTATTGTATATGAATCGATACGGAGATTTACGAATGTAATAATTATGGACTTAATTAAACACACTAATAGCAATATAAAATTATTCCATATCCGAGATATTCAAGATGTCTATAATGCGCCTCAATATATTGTAGAATTTTCTGATGAGATTAAACATTGTCACCTTACTCTTAAAGAATTTTTATTTAAAAATGTTTATAGACACCCTGAGATAAATATTATGTCCTATAAGGCGAAAAAGGTGGTAAGTGGGCTTTTTGAGATTTTTTTTAATAACCCAGATTGCTTACCTTTAGAGTGGCAAAATAAGTGTGATTTTAATAATAAATTGCAAGTTGCGGATACTATATCTAACTTTATTGCAGGGATGACTGATCGTTTTGCTATCAAAGAATATAATAAATTTTTCAATCAGTAGAAATATATTTATAGTCTTTGTTTTATCTGAACCTATTCCCAAATACAACTTAATTTACTATAATTTTACTATGAAATTATATTTATATGGTAAATGTTAGCAAAATCTATTGAAGTTATAGAAAATTTTGTATATCACTATAGATTATGTTATTTTTTTTGGAGCTGGTTATATGGTTCAAAAGAAATGAGAAGTAGAGGTATGATGGTATAACCACTCTTTTATTTATTATTTGTCATACCTTCCTAAGCTGGTATTTAGTTAAATCATGGTAATTAGATTCTAGCATACGTGGAATGACAAAAGAAGGTACTATTTCACCACTGTTGGTAAGTGTAACCATAAAAGTTTAAAGAGATTTTATACAATTTAATAGATTGATGATGGGAAAATATGCTGCATTTTGCAAGATGGAAAATGATTATAGTTGTATTAGTTTGTATATGTGCCTTTGTAATAGCGCTACCTAGTTTTCTTCCTCATGATAAAATACCTAGTTGGTTACCACATAAAACAGTAAATTTAGGGTTAGATTTAAGAGGTGGCTCACAGTTATTACTAAAAGTGGATATACAGGCTTATATATATGAACAATTAGAAATATTACAGGATACTTTAAGAACAAAGTTACGGGCTAAAAATATTGGTTATCAAAATCTGAGTATTAAGCATAATAAAATTCTTTTTAAGTTACGTAATCAAGATGATTCAAAAGAAATAAAATCTACCATTAAGAAGGTTGGTAGTGATCTAGATATTAAAATAACAGATGGTATATGTGAAGTTACGTATACAGAAGAATATTTAAAAAATATGGAAAATAAAGTTGTTGAACAATCCATAGAGATTATTAGAAGAAGAGTGGATGAAACTGGTACTACTGAACCATCAATACAGCGTCAAGGCTTGGATAATATATTATTACAAGTTCCTGGATTAGATAGTCCTGAGCATTTAAAGCAAGTTTTAGGTAAAACAGCTAAATTAACATTTCACTTAGTAGATGAAAATACTACGATTGAAGCAGCTTCGAAAGGCCAAGTTCCTTTAGATTCTATGCTCTTACCTTTTGATCAGAAAGATACTGATATTCCGTATTATGTTTTAAAAAAGAAAATATCTCTTAGTGGAAACATGCTTAATGATGCAAGAGCTACTATCACAGATAAGTCACAGCCTGCAGTACAATTCACGTTAAATAACCTAGGAGAAAGGCAATTTGGTGAATTAACGAAACAAAATGTTGGTCGCTTACTTGCTATTGTGCTTGATAATAAAATTATTAGCGTGGCTTCCATACGTGAGCCTATTTTAGGAGGTAGTTCTATTATATCTGGTAATTTTACTATTTCAGCAGCAAATGATTTGGCTTTATTACTTAGGGCTGGTGCACTACCAGCACCTTTGGAAATTATAGAAGAACGTACGGTTGGTCCCAATCTTGGTAATGATTCTATAGAAGCTGGCAAAAAAGCAGCTATAGTTGGTATAGTGTTAATCATCATATTTATGGTTATGGTTTATAATGTACTCGGGATATTTGCAAGTGTGGCTTTAGTGATTAATATTATATTAATTATGGCGGCATTATCATTATTGCAAGCTACCTTAACTATGCCTGGTATAGCAGGTATAATTTTAACCATGGGCATGGCAGTAGATGCAAATGTTTTAATTTTTGAGAGAATAAGGGAAGAATTTAAAAATAGTAAAATAGTTCCAGCTGCAATTGATAGAGGGTTTAAGCATGCCTTTAATACTATATTAGATTCTAATTTAACTACTATTATTGTTGGAATTTTGCTTTATATTTTTGGATCTGGCTTAGTTAAAGGTTTTGGTGTTACTTTAACAATAGGAATCCTTGCTTCAATGTTTTCTGCTATTACTTTAACTAAGATGATGGTAATAATATGGTTTAATGTTAGAAAGCCTAAAGAAATAATGTTGTGATATGGATATAACGCCTTTAGTATCACCAGATAAAAAAATTATAACTTCATATGGGAACAAAGGGTTTTCAGTTAATAATATCAGGATAGATGGTAGTATTTTAATTATGCCAGATAAACTTGAAAGTTATGCACATATAGATAATATAGCTAATTTAAGTTTAGAGCATCTTGGAAGTTTAAACCAATTAACAGGAGATAATATAATATTATTAATTGGATGTGGAAATGTGCCATATACATTAGAACAGGATTTAGTTGCTCAAATTAAAAATAATTTTTTGCCGATTACTATTGATATGATGACAACTGGGGCAGCGTGTCGTACTTATAATATATTGCTTACTGAGGGTAGAAATGTTGCAGCATTTCTAATCGCTATATAGCAAAATATAATATAAATTAGGTTTTTATCTTTGACATAAGTTTTTTGATTAGAGTATTATTAGGGACAAAGAAGCCCAGTAATCATATTAGAGGGAGACTATAATGGCTTTAATAATAAAATCAAAAGGTTTTAATAATGGAGGATTAATATCTTCTAATTTTACTTGTGATGGTCAAGATATTTCTCCAGAATTAGAGTGGGAGAATGTGCCTGCTTCTACCAAATCTTTGGCGTTAATTATGGATGATCCTGATGCTCCTAGGGGCACGTGGGATCACTGGATTCTATTTAATATACCTGCGATGGTGACTAAGCTAGAATCTAATATTAAGCAATTGCCGGAAGGGACAAAAGTAGGTAAAAACAGTTGGGGTAGAAATGACTATGGAGGTCCGTGTCCTCCTGATCGTGAACATAGATATTTCTTTAAATTATATGCGCTAGATACCATGCTTAATTTGGAAAGTGGTGTTACTAAACAAGCAATAGAGCAAGAAATAGCAGAACATGTGATTGAATATGCGGAAATTATATGCCGTTATAATAGAATATCAAATAAATGATGCATTCATTTAATAATATACCTTTATTTATTACTTTTGAAGGCGGAGAAGGTGCTGGTAAGAGTACGCAGAGTAATTTATTGTACAAAGCGTTAGAAAAAAATAATAGTGAGGTTTTGCACACTAGAGAGCCAGGTGGTACAAAAAGCGCAGAAGTTATTAGAGAATTATTGACTGTGGGTCCTACGGATAAATGGCAGCCGAATACAGAGCTTTTATTACATATGGCTGCTAGGGTTGAGCATGTAGAGTTAGTAATCAAGCCTTCTTTAAAGCAAAGAAAAACAGTAATTTGTGATAGATTTCTTGATTCAACAATAGCTTATCAAGGTTATGGTCATCAGCTAGGTCAAGATATTATAATAAAGATGCACGAATTAGTACTTGGGAATTTTTATCCGGATATTACAATAATGATTAATGTCTCACCTCACGATGCGATGAAAAGAATTGCTGGTAGTATTAAAAGAAAAACCAGACCGGCCAGATATGAAAATATGGGTGAAGCATTTCATAAGCGTGTTTTGGATGGGTTTTCTAAAATTGTTGAAATGAATCCTGATAGATATATCGTAATTAATGGTAATCAAACTATTGAAAGAGTACACAAAGAAATAATTCTGTCTTTAAATAGTAAATTTAATCTAAGTTTGTTATCTGTTTTGTAATAATATATTTATAAATTGTGAATAATAAGGGTTTTATACAATTATTCTGTGGATGTTTTTGTTTTTTTATTTAAACTATATTATAAACTGTTATATTATATAGTTTTAAGATTTAACTAGGTGAGATAAATTATGCCGTATGATATACTCGTTGTAGATGATGAAGCTGACATTAGAGAATTAATTTGTGATGGCTTAAAGGATGAAGGATATAGTACTCGTGTAGCTGCTAATAGTCTTGAGGCTTTTCATAGTATTAATGAAAAAGTACCTTCAGCAATTATATTAGATATATGGTTACAAGGTAGCGAATTAGACGGCTTAGGTATTTTAGAGATTATAAAGCACAAATATCCTTATTTACCGGTTATTATGATTAGTGGTCATGGTACTATAGAAACAGCAATTACATCTATTAAGATGGGTGCATATGACTATATAGTAAAGCCGTTTACAGAAGATAAACTACATGTAGTAGTACAAAGAGCATGCGAAACTTCTAAGTTATTAAAAGAAAATTCTGAACTTAAACTAAAGGTAAGAGATAAAACAGAATTAATAGGCACATCAAGTGCAATGAATAATTTAAAAAACACTATTGAAAAAGTTGCTCCAACAGCAGGACGTATCTTGATTACTGGTCCGGCTGGGAGTGGTAAAGAACTTGTTGCGCGTATTATTCATAAAAAATCTAAAAGGTCAAATGAGCCTTTTCTTACTTTAAATTCTGCTGGTATGTCTTCCGATAAAATTCATTTAGAATTGTTTGGTGAAGAACATAAGAATAATTTATATGATGCGCCTAGGAAGGTAGGTATTTTAGAACTTGCTAACCATGGTACGTTATTTATAGATGAGGTGAGTGATTTACCTTTACCTGCGCAAAACAAAATTTTAAGATTTTTACAAGATAGTGTCATAGAGAGACCTGGTAACGCCAAACCTCTTAAACTTGATGTACGTGTGATTGCTTCTACTAGTAAAGATTTACAGGAAGAGATTAAGATTGGTAAATTCAGACAAGATTTATTTTATCGTTTGAATGTTATACCAGTAAAAATACCTTCACTAGCTGAAAGAAAGGACGATATACCTTTATTATGTGAATTTTTTATTAAAAATTTAGAAAAAACTTCAGGACTGATTCCAAGAAAATTAGGAGAAGATACAATCGCAGCAATGCAAGCATATAATTGGCCTGGTAATATTAGACAGTTGCATAACGTTTTGGAATGGCTATTAATTATGTCACAAGAAACACAATTAAAGGAGCCTATTAGAGTTGAGTTATTGCCTCCTGAAATTTTGTCTGGTGGTGTAAAAATTATACGGCCAGATGCTAGTGCGGATGTTATGTCTATGCCACTTAGAGAGGCAAGAGAGGTATTTGAACGTCAATATTTATTAGCTCAAATGAGTAGATTTAATGGTAATATATCCAGGACGTCTTCATTTGTTGGTATGGAGCGTTCTGCTTTGCATCGAAAATTAAAATCTTTAAATATTAGCACTACCAGTGCTAATAATAATTTTGAAGATGAAAAGGTTATGATGTCTAGTTGGAATAAACAGCACGAACAAGCATAAAGGTAGCTTGTTATATGCCAAAGGTTAGTTATGTAAATGGTAGATATTTAAATCACAGTGCTGCGAGTGTGCATATAGAGGATAGGGGATATCAATTTGCCGATGGTGTGTATGAAGTTATTAAGATAGATAATCGTAAGCTTTTATACAAGGATTTACATTTCTTACGACTTAAACATTCTTTGGATGTATTAAAAATACCTTTCTCTATTAGTAATATTTCCTTATCTGTTATAATTTCTGAATTAATTAGGCGTAATAAAATTAAAGATGGCATATTATATATGCAAATTACGCGAGGGGTTGCAAGACGTATTCACAGTTTTTCTCCTGATTTAATTCCATCTCTTGTAATGGTTATATATAGTGCAAGATCTCAGGAATCAATAAATTTATTAACTATCAAAGGTGTAAATATTGTAACTCAAGAAGATTTAAGGTGGAAAAGATGTGATGTGAAGTCCATCTCTCTACTTGCTAATATATTATCAAAACAATATGCAATGAATAATCAGGCATTTGAATCATGGTTATATAACGAAGAAGGATATATTACTGAAGGAAGTAGTTCAAATAGTTATATAGTAACCCATGAAGGTATAATTGTTTCCCATCCTAGTAATCGTAATATTTTGTCTGGTATTACTAGACAAATAGTTTTAAAAATTGCTAATAAATTAAATATAAAATTTGAAGAACGTCCATTTTCTATTGCTGAAGCTTTAAATGCTAAGGAGGCCTTTTTAACTAGTACTACTCTTGGTATTATACCTGTGGTTAAGATTGATGAGAAGGTGATTAATGGAGGAGTTATGGGAGATATTACCCATAATCTTTTGAAAAATTATAAAAATTATTCTTGTAATAAATTGATTTGAATCCGGGACGTTGTCGCATCAAAGCTCTCTTACTATTTGTATGCTTTACTTATCGCTCCTAGTTCCAAATACAACTTAATTTACTATAGTACCTTATTACTCAAATTACAGTCAAAAGCCTATAAAAAAGGGCTCTTCACGTCTATCTGCTAAGAAAGATGAAAATATTATAGTTTAGTCAACCAAATGTATTAAAGATTTTACATAAATTAACTTTTGTAATATAGTTATCTTGAACCAAGAATTATAATATAGTAAAAACATTTGAATTTGCATACGGCGTCATTCGTTGCTCACCTAGCAATCAGTAGGCTTTGCGCCTCATTCCTTGTATCAAACTTCAACTGTTTTTACTATAACCAATAAGATAAAAGATTATATTATAATGCGTACTCCCACAGATCATAGTTCTCATAAAAGAAATAATAGAGTAGAGAATGTTTATCAGCTCTTATCACTAATGGGTAAAGTAAGGAAGATATTTGTTGTAGATGTTCAAAGATATAGAATGAGTATCACAAACAAATTCCCTAATAGTTGGCACTATTTAGGCCTTGGACTCCATTTAGATCAGGATTATAAAGTTAAACCTATGCAAGAATATAAGCAAGTTATAAGTGATACATATGATGAGTATATAACTTTATTAAAAAATGGTCAAGATCGTTTATTTATTAAAGCATGTATTACTTTAGGTCAAATATTATCAGATAATATTCCTTTATACAATAGTTATCAAGAATTATCTCCAATAGATTGTTACCACGATAGATGGTACCTAAAAATACAAAAAGAGTTCAAAGAAGATTTCAAGGATTATCTAGCAACTGTGTATGTACAACGTGAATATGTGGTTGATCATGATGATTCCTCTTATCTTGAACAAGTATTCAAAAATGCTAGTGAAGGTATTATATGTTTTGTAGATTTAAAAGATTTCTCACCGGATTCTTTGAATGAGATTAAAGAAAAAATTTTAAACCTTGGAAGTGCAGTGTCGCATGGTGCATCTGCTACATCTTATTCCGTAACTGGCATTAGTACTTTAGGCTTGAATATAGCATCCTTTGGTTACAATATATGCCAATACATTGTATTTTCTAAGAGAGTAGAAACTATTACAGAACCAATTTATGCACAGTACAACTCTACTTTAAATCATCATGATGATTTAAATGAGTTGCCATTAATTGGTACATTCCAATATAAAGCCATAACTAAATCGTTAATTTTTGCTGTAGAGGATTCAGAAAATAACATTACTATTTTGTCTTTGGCGTTTATGCCTAATATAGATTATTATAAAATTTTTATAGATAGTGCATATAAGGCGCTATTATTTGATATATTACCAAGTAAAATTGTCGTAGGTATAGATGTAAAAAGTAGTATATCACTTTTTATGGGATCTGTTATGGGATATATTATGGGAGATTTAACAAGAGAATCTGAAAATGAGTATATTCAATTAATCAGATACCCTAGTGTAGCCCTAGGGGGAATAATTAAATATATGATTATTAATATAAGAGATACTATAGGTATAGCAGAAATTATTTGGGTGTTATAATAATATAGGTTATGAATTAATGATAGATGCTGAGCTTAATTATAGTACCTATACTCTGTTTGCTGCGCTTCTTGAAGGAAGTGAGCCACTATTTCATACTTTTTTTGTACCTACCACTGAATTACGCAAAAATATTTTGATAAATGTTGGGATCTCTTTAATTGCCACTGTAAATTCATATTTTATATATGATAAGGAGATACAGCCAATTTTAAATGATATCGTCAATGCGTTTTCTAAGACATTAGAGATTATTGTAGAACCAATTAATGCTCAGTACAACTATATTTTTAATTATCATAATGACTTAAGTGAGTTGCCATTAATTGGTACGGCATCGTCAAGTTAACTAAAAAAGTTAGAAAGAAAGCCATGATTTTAGGCAACAAGAAGTTTTTGCGTCGCATAATACAATTATTCCTTCACTCTTTGTTCCTTTAGTCAAAATACTATACTTAGAAAAAGATTTATAATTGAGTGTAGTAGTTTCTATTAAAACTTCACACAAGCTTGGTAATTATTCAGAATTTTTTTAAACAATACAAAAGCTTCTTGAATGGGAAGGGGATCATATATACTATCTTCTGCAGTAATAAAATTTTTTTCAAACTTTGCCTTTGCAGCTAATTTACCATATTGATTAATATATTTTTTATACTGATACCAGTGAGAGGATTCCATTCCTCTTGTTTCTGGTAGATTTTTTTTGCTTGCGCTTATCAAAGCATTCATACCATTCTGAAATTTCTTATTAGTTTGCTCAACTGAACGCATTGTGTATTCAACCATGTGAAGGCCTTTCGTATTTCCACCTATATAATTAAAACTATCTTTAAACTTATGAGGTATTTTAGTATCTAGAGCATGATTACCTTGAGTGATTATTAAATTATTTCTACCTGTTCTTAAAGCAATTTTATAGTTAATGTGTGAGTACTCTGTTTCTAAAAGAGTTAAATTTTTGGTACGAAATGGTATTTTTTCATAGAAAGGTATTGTGTCTGGATAGTTATAATAATTTTTATTTGCAAAATACCGTGTTCTTAAAACAGTCAGAGCATCATATTTATCTGGAATTTGGCTTAAAATCTGACTTAACTTAGACTGCGGTACCCAGAATTCATCAGCATCAATAGGAAAAACCCATTTAACAGATGGCCACAGCTGAGTTATATAATAGTAAGCTCCTGTAATAATACGAGTTTGTATATGTTCAACTATTGGATCATCGATAATCAATACAGTTGCTATATCTTTAGTTAAACGAGCAAACTTATTGATATGTTCTCTAGTTCCGTCTGAAGATTGATTATCAATTATTATGAATTTTCTAAACCCTATACAGAAATGCCATACCAAATTTTCCATAATTATATCAATTTCATCTTTAACCATAAGGACTAATGCAATGTCTTCGATACCTTCAGGTGTAAATACAGGCGCTAATACTTTATCTACAGCAACATTGACATTTTGTTGATTGGCAAATTTTTGTGAATGTACAAATTCATAAAGTAAATAAAAAAATATACTAAAGCTTATATAAATAATGCTGAGTATAGTAATTATGAATTTTTTACTTCTGATCATATAAAGTTTTATTGTGTTATAATCCTATATAGTAAATTGATTTGAATTAGGAATATTGTTACTCTTCGCGCTCCTATTATTTCTAGGTTTTGCTTATCGTTCTTCGTCCCCAATACAATTTAATTTACTATAATATTACTAAAATAAAACTTATTCTTTAAATATTGTTTAAAATTATTAAATAAAAACTATATAAAGTGCTTAAGCTATAAAATTAATTATTACCTAATTTAAATTCTGATTTTGGGTATCCAATAATAAGTGCTGTGTCTAGAATATTTAGCTGTACGGCGGGTGTAATAGTAATACGGCCACCTTTCACTTCAGAAATTATACCTACTAATATTCCAGGAGGAAAAAATTCTCCATCATCTGAAGTGACAACAATTTCTCCAACTGAAATATTACTATTGTCTGTGGTATATAGTAGGGATAAATGGTCAGTATTTGTACCTTTAGCAATTCCACGTTCCCTAGAGTTTATGGTTATAACTGGTACACGAGAATGAAGATCAGTAATTAAGAGCACCCGAGATGTTTTATGGGCTACATCTTGTACTCTTCCAACTAATCCGTCATTATTAATCACAATTTGTCCTTTGTATATACCACAATCTTTTCCTGCAGTAATCAAAATAGATTTAATATAAGGTGTATTAAAGTTATTAATAACTCTGGTAGTTGTATAAGTATAATCTAAATTATGGACAAAATTTAGTAATTTATGTAATTGTTGATTTTCAATTTTTAATTGTAGGGCTATATTATATTGTTGTTTCAATAAATAATTCTCTTGTTTTAATCTAATATTTTCATGTTTTAAATTAGGAAGCTCTTTTAATGATTTCATAGCAGTTTTTAAGCTGTATAATTCTTCATATATAATTTGGATGGGTGGAGAAATAAAATCTAATACCGTAGTTTTGAATGTTAATAAAGTATGATGTTTTTTAATATCTAAAATAATAAATATTACAACTATTAATATACACAAAGCTAGTATTACGCTATGGTAAAAGCTTTTAATTAAAGCAGTTAAACGAAAAAACCAAAAATTTTTGTTACGATCTATTATATTCATTCATTAATAATGAAGCAACTAGTCTTGTTTAAACAAAACATGCTGGAATTTTTTAAAATTCTCTAATACCTTACCGCTGCCACGTGCTACACATGACAAAGCATCTTCTGCAACGAAAACAGGAAGTTTAGTAGCTTCACGTAGTACTACATCTAATCCACTTAATAAAGATCCTCCTCCGGTCATGACAATACCTTTATCTACTATATCAGAAGCTAATTCAGGAGGTGTACGTTCTAAAGTAATCTTCATAGTTTCAACGATTTGACTTACAGGTTCTTGTAGACTTTCAGCAATTTGTGCTTCACTAATTACAGTTTCCTTAGGTACACCACGGATTAAATCTCTACCTTTAATTTCCATAAGTCTACCTTTGTTGTCTTCAGGCATACAAGCACTACCTACTTGTTTCTTAATTTTTTCTGCTGTAGATTCACCTATTAATAAATTATGCGTTCTGCGTATATAAGAAATGATAGCTTCATCCATTTTATCACCGCCAACTCTAACAGAGTGAGCATGTACTATACCACCTAGTGATAAAACAGCTACTTCAGTTGTGCCCCCACCTATATCAACAATCATTGAACCTGTAGGTTCAGTCACTGGTAAATCAGCTCCTATAGCTGCAGCCATTGGTTCTTCTATTAAAAACACTTCTCTAGCTCCAGCACTTTCTGCAGCTTCTTGGATAGCTCTTCTTTCTACAGGTGTAGAACCATACGGTACACATACAATAATTAATGGTCCAGTAAATCCTCTTCTATTATGTACAGTGCGTATAAAATGCTTAATCATTTCTTCGGCACCTCTAAAATCAGCAATAACACCATCTTTTAAAGGGCGTTTAGCATCAATTTCTGCGGGAGTACGCCCTAACATCATTTTTGCTTCATGACCAAAGGCATAAGGCCTCACTCTACCATTCTCAGTTAGTAATGCTACTACAGATGGCTCATTTAATACTATATCACGGCTTTTGACATATACAAGAGTATTAGCTGTACCTAAATCAATTGCCATATCACATGAAAATAAACCTAATAATTGGGAAAACATACTATATACCAAAAAAATAATTACCATTATATTTTGTACAAAGAAATTACAATTTCTGCAAGAGGTATTTTAGTAAAAGCAATAATTAGTTATCGATTTTTATATAAATGATAAGTAAAATGCTTGTATATCTTGACAAATATCTAAATCAAACCATAGTTATATATTAAAAAGTAACAATTGGTATATTTCAAGATGAGCTTAGATAAAAATTTAACCTATATGGTTAAGCAAAATATCAAAAATATAACTATAATAGTAGCTTTATCTGTATTAATAATATTTTTGTTATATTGGTTCTTCATAGGTCAACATTATGAATCAACAGATGATGCTTATTTAAAATCAGATATTACCATTGTTAAGCCAAAAGTAACTGGTTATATAAAAGATTTGTTTATACAAGATAACCAAGTGATACAAAAAGGTGATGTTATTGCCCGTATTGATGATTGTGATTATCAAGAGAAGGTAAAACAAGCTGAATCTAATCTTGAATTAGCAGCATATTCTATACAAAAACTTGAAAAACAGTTTAAAATTCAAGAAGAACGTATTAACGAAGCAAAGGGTAAATTAGATTATGCTTCATCTGTGTTAGAAAGGGCTAATAAAGATTACGCACGTGCAAAAAATTTAATTAAAGAGGGAGCTATTTCACATCAATCTTATGATCGTAATATTGAAAGTCAGAAAAACTCTCAAGCAGAATATAATAGTGCAAATGCTAATTTTCTTGCTGTGAAGGAACAATTAGAAATACTTGAAGCAGAATATTTAAGTTTACAAGCTAAGAAAAAATACTCTGAAGCAGAATTATCTTTAAGTAAAATTGACTTAGAAAATACGGAGATTAAGGCTCAAAATTCAGGTGTTATTACTAAAAATGCCCTGCAGATAGGTCAATTGGCCCAGCCTGGTATAGCATTAGCTTATTTAGTACATAGTGGCAAGGTATGGGTGGAAGCTAACTTTAAAGAAACTCAGATAGAGCGTATAAAAAATGGACAAAAAGTCATCATTAAAATTGACAGTTTGCAAGGTAAGAAATTTAAAGGTAGGGTAGAAAGTATGTTTCCTGCTACCGGTGCTGAATTTAGTATTTTTCCTCCAGAGAATGCTACAGGAAATTTTACTAAAATAGTTCAACGTATACCTATAAAAATAATGTTTGACGAAAATCAGGATTTATCCAAGTTAAAGCCAGGAATGTCTAGTGTTATTTCTGTATATTTAAAGTAATTAATATGTCAAGTAGTTCATCATATCGTGTATTAACTGTAAACGAATGGATAGGATTCATTGGTTTAATAGTTGGGATGTTTATGGCAGTGTTGGATATCCAAATTGTAGCTAGTTCTTTATCAGAAATACAAGCTGGTTTATCTGCAACTCAAGATGAAATTAGTTGGATTCAAACTTCATATCTCATTGCTGAAGTTATTATTATACCTATCTCGGGTTGGCTCACCCATATTTTTTCAACAAGAATAGTATTTTTTGTTTCATGCTTAGGTTTCACAATTATGAGTGTGGCATGTGCATTAAGCTGGAATTTGGAATCAATGGTGATATTTCGTGCTTTTCAAGGGTTATTTGGTGGAAGTATGATACCAACAGTTTTCTCTACTATATATATTTTATTTCCTCCTAAACAACAGCCGATGATTTCAGTGATAGTAGGAGTTGTAGTGACTGTGGCTCCTATTTCTGGGCCTGTTATAGGTGGGTATTTAACGGAATATATATCCTGGCACTATCTATTTTTGTTAAATATTATACCTGGAATTATGGTGTGTATTTCTACCTGGTTCTTAGTAAATGTTGATTCTCCTAATATTTCTTTATTAAAACAAATGGATGTGCTTGGAATTGTATTAATAGCTATAAGTCTTGCAAGTTTGCAATTTATTTTGGAAGAAGGACCCCGCAAAGAGTGGTTTGATAATAAACTCATTATTGTTTTTACTGTAATAACAATTATAACTTTTATTCTATTAATTTATAGAATATTGACTACGCCAAATTCTGTTATTAGTTTTAAACCTTTTAAAAATAGTAATTTTTGTGCTGGTTGTATATTTAGTTTTGTGATTGGATGGGGTTTATATAGTGTTATATTTCTTATACCTATTTATTTAGCTACAGTACATAATCTTAATAGCTTACAAATTGGCCAATATTTAATGATTACAGGTATATTTCAGTTGTTATCTGCTCCAGTTGCAGGCATGTTGTCAAAAAAAATGGATTTAAGGTTAATGTTAATAATGGGACTAGTGTTATTTGGTACAGTATGTATGATTAATACTAATATTACTTCTGAGTCAGGCTTTATGGATCTTTTTTGGCCTCAGGCAATTAGAGGCTTCTCATTAATGTTTTGTTTTTTACCTATTACCACTATCTCCCTAGGTACTCTTGCTAAGAGTGAAGTAAAAAATGCAAGCGGTTTATATAATTTAATGCGCAATCTAGGAGGGGCTATTGGCCTAGCGTTAAATAATACATTGTTACAAAATTGGCAAAAGAAAAATTTTCTGACATTACGTTCGCAAGTAACAGAAACTAGTTATGAAGCGCAATATACACTTTCATTATTGAAGCAAAAATTTAATAGTTTTAATTATTTTAATCCTGACTTAGCAGCATTAAAGCAGCTTTATAGTTTAGCCTTATTAGAATCATTTGTTATGAGTATTAATCAAGTCTTTTTTTCTATCGCAGGTTTATTTTTTATTAGTATACTCGTTATGGTATGTGTCAAAAAAGTTGATCCTAATAACCAGGCTACAGAGCTTAGCCATTAAGAATGATACTATTTACCATTAAAATTGTACGAGTGATGAGGCCGATAGAGCGTTACTTTATAGTTTTTTTTAAATATGTGTGTTGCCACTCGCTCTTCATGTCTATTCTAATCCAAATTAATTTACTATATAGATTTGATTCGGGATGCGGTTAGCTCAAAGCTCTCCTACTATTTATAGGCTTTGATCTATCTGCCTAGTCCCAAATACAACTTAATTTCTATAGTAAATATTCTTATTTTTCATTAACACGGAATAAGAATTTACCAATCAGAATATCATCAAATTTTTTGGCTAC
This sequence comes from Rickettsiales bacterium Ac37b, assembly GCA_000746585.2. Taxonomy (NCBI): domain Bacteria; kingdom Pseudomonadati; phylum Pseudomonadota; class Alphaproteobacteria; order Rickettsiales; species Rickettsiales bacterium Ac37b. Next base: position 147,853 of record CP009217.2, on the reverse strand, counting down.
AGGTTTAAATTCGTGCTTTTCTAAAGAAGCTATAAGCTCATCCCATGCCAATGACATAGGGTAGGTCATCTGAGCAGAACCTATATGTTGCCATTCTTCCTTCTGATTTTTTTTAAAAATATTCCCAGAATATTGGCTAATTAATACATATTCGTTTAGATTATCATGATCTAAATCTAATGAAATTACCACGCAACTTGAGGAATCGTTACAGTTATTTATATATGTACTATTCTGTAAAAATAACAGAAAATTATTGTCTAGTGCGCCGCTTGGAAATAGCTTTAATTTTTTTTCTAAGTCTTCTAAGGTAACTGAGGGTTGATTACTATGCTTCCAGTAAGGGGATTGATCGCGCAGCACCATTTCTGCTTTTTTCCTTATAGCACCCGCTTCCTTATGTTTAGAATCTTCTAACACCTCTAATTCTTTTAATTTATTTATTCCAATTTTACCTAAATCATATTTAAAGTAATAATAATCAAAAAGTTCATATGATATATTATTCTCTAAGAGTCTTGTAATTTGAGAATTAGCAGCAATTTTTGTAGGACTTAAAAAAGGAGTGTTAGTTAAAATAAGAATAATTATTGTAAGAATAGATACAAAAATATTAACTTTACCTAATTTATCAAGCCATTTCGCGTTATTAAAAATGCAAGAATATGTATATCCTAACGATTCGATAGTAATAATAAAAATTAATATACCTCCCCATATTCTATCACTAGACCAACCATATTGCTCAACTCTAAGATATAGAGCATAAATACATATAGCTGAATATATAGGTAAGGTAAAAATAGCTATCTTGATTAAAGCTAGGATAGTTTTACCAAAAGGCGCATCATTTTCACCATCTTGATAAGCAGCGTTTAATAGTATAATCGTCCATATAATAAGAGATAATATTAAAGTAGTAGCAGAATGAGTATTCCATAAAGGTTGTAAGCCTGTAAACGGTAAAAATAATATAAAAAGGACTAATATTACTGCGTTAATAGGTAATAACCATTTTAGTAAAGTTAAAATTTGTTTTCGCAAAAAAACTATCATAGTTTCATCGCTGTGTAATATACAGACGGCGATAGAAAATGTAGTACTACTTACAACATATTTAAACCATTTTTTAGATACAAGTTTGGTAAAGAAATTAATATCTATTATATTAAATAGCGCTGCACATAAAATCAATAATATCCATACCAATAATACAAATATAGAGGCTTCTAATAGTAAAATAAAATTTTTCCATGAATAATAATATAAGTTTTTATATAGAGAAGATTTATTTGAATTACTTAAATATGCTTGTAAAAAAGGTAAGGAAATAAACCAAGCTATAGTAATAGTTAGAGAGAAAATACATGTTAAGCTTGAAAATTTTTCTAAAGTAATATTACCCGTATAAATACCAGTTAATGTTATAATAATAGCTGAGCTAAGAATAAAGCACCAAAAGATTTTTGAACCAAAATTTGTAAAAACTAATTGAAATGTAAGAGGTAATAATAAGGTAGTTAAATATATAGGAAGCCAAATATGAATGTTATTATCATGGAAGATATGGTTTTGTAATAAAATATGTAATAAATATAATAGAATACCTTGTGAAAATCCTAAAAGGATGATGGTATAATTTTTTTGATTTATACTTAAAGATTTGTGTTGATTCATATATATACTATTAAAATTAGTCTAAAGTATAATATTAAAATTTTTTTAACATATCAAGATAATATGTAATTTAATTATTTGTTCCTGAGTGTTCATGATCATAAAAGATTTCTTTTTTACCACAAAATTCACACTTAATTTCTATGTAATCATCTATTTTAAAGGAATCTAATTCTTCATACGGTATAGTGTTAAAAATACTTTGTGCTTTTTCTCGTGAGCAACGACATTCAAATATAAAATTTTGTTCTGGAAATAGTAATACTTCATGTTGATTATATAATCTATAAAGTAAATCTTCTTTAGGTAGAATAGGATCTATGAGTTCGTCAATTTTAACAGTCTCGGTCAGTATTTTGATTTCTTCCCATAAATTGTCTAATGCGAATATTTGATTTTGTTCAGAAGGCAATTTTTGTATTATGATACCGCCACCGCACCACTGCATACCTGTTTTTAGGTAGTTTTGCCCAGTAGATACTACCAAAGAGGTATCTATCTGTTCTGATTGTAAAAAATAATTTTCTATACATGCGGTAATAGTTTCTAATTGTAAATCTACAATTCCTTGATATCTATTTGGTAAGTTATGATTTAATGTAATTGCAAGATATCCATTGGTGAATAACTCCGACAATCTAGGGTTTGTTTCATTTTCTATAAGTTTTTTGTAGGAATGAGGATCATACCCAACATAACCTCTAATTTTATTTTGATTAAAACAATCCACTGTGAGTAAACTAATAGGACCATCTGACTTTATTTGTAATGTAGTAGTATTTTGTTCAGATTTATTATTTATACTAGCCAGTATGACGGTTATTATGGTTGCTTCTGCAAGTAAATGTGAAATTAATGGAGGATAATTGTGTTGTTTTATTATCTGATCAACAACGCTATTAACACGGCATATCCTGCCACGTATAGGTGTATTTTTGAATAAAAAAGGTAAAATGGTACTCATATTTTTATGTTTTATAGTTAGATATTTATTTAATTCGTTCTATATCAGCTCCACAAGCTACTAATTTTTCTTCTATTCTTTCATAACCCCTATCTATATGATAAACACGACTGATTTGAGTGTTACCTTTTGCTGCAAGTGCAGCGAGTACTAAAGATACCGAAGCACGTAGATCTGTTGCCATAACTGGTGCGCCTTTAAGCTGATTTATTCCTTTTACCATAGCAACACTGCCATTTACAGTGATATCAGCACCCATTCTCATTAATTCTGAGGCATGCATAAAGCGGTTTTCAAATATATTTTCAGAAATAAGAGAAGATCCACGAGCAATAGACATTAACGCCATAAATTGCGCTTGCATGTCGGTTGGAAAACCTGGATAGGGCTGAGTATGAATATCAGTAGAGTATATATGATCTTCAGATCTTTTTACTAACATACCGGTATCAGTTATGGCGGTACTTACACCTGCATGTTCCAATTTTTGTATTATATTATCAATTAATTCCTGATTAATATTAGTTAAATTAATTTCTCCACCAGTGATAGCTGCAGCAATTGCATAAGTACCAGCTTCAATACGATCAGGAATAACTGTATGATGGGTGCCGTGTAATTGCTTTACCCCTTCAATGGTAATAGTGTCTGTTCCAACCCCTTCTACTTGAGCTCCCATTGCTTTTAAACATACAGCTAAATCGCATATCTCAGGTTCTTTTGCAACATTTGTAATAGTAGTATATCCTTCTGCTAAAGTTGCTGCCATCATTATATTAGCTGTGGCACCAACTGATACCTTATCAAAGCGAATATTAGCACCTTTTAGTTTAGATTTGGTATGTGCTATTATATAACCATCTTTTAATTCAATAGATGCCCCTAGTTTTTCTAGAGCAGATATGTGTAGATCTATAGGACGATTTCCTATAGCACATCCTCCAGGTAAAGATACGCAAGCTTGCCCAAAACGTGCAAGTAAAGGACCAAGTACCCATACGGAAGCTCTCATTTTACGTACTATATCATAGGGAGCTGTATAATTATTAACATTTGCAGCATTAAGTTGTAATACTCTACCATTTTGATAAGTAAAAGAAGCAATCCCATCTACCGTTAAGGAGACCCCATGGTTAGTTAGAAGATGAGACATAGTAGTTATATCTGCAAGTAAGGGAATATTAGAGAGAATTAAAGTATCAGCTGTAAGTAAAGATGCAGCCATAATAGGCAATGCAGCATTTTTAGATCCAGAGATTGCAATTGTGCCTTTTAAAGGTTTACCACCCTTAATAAAAATTTTATCCATATTGTTTATTCTTCATTTTGAGATATATAATGAAGGCTAGCTTTTAAATAAGCATAGCCTGTAAAAATAGTCAAAGCGGCTGCAAGCCATAAAGTAATTTTGCCAGCTAAGTCAACATATTCTAGTGAGCTTCCTTCATTTCCAAGTAACAATAAGAAAATAGCTGTCATTTGTAAAGTAGTTTTAAATTTAGATAATTCACTTACTGGCATACTAACGCGTAATTCTGCTAAAAATTCTCTTAATCCTGATACCAGTATTTCGCGGCAAATAATAGCAAGTGCAGGCATTATATCCGCGCGATCAAAATGTACCAGCATTAATATTACAGATCCTACTATTAATTTATCAGCTATGGGATCAAGAAATCTTCCAAGAGCAGATTGTATTGACCAAGCACGCGCTAAATAGCCATCAAAGAAATCTGTTATACAGGCAAATAAAAACAGCGTTGCTGATATACGGTGTGCCAACGCTCCATTGTTTAAGTAAAAACTTAGTACAATAATGGGTATAATTATGATACGGGAGGCAGTTAGAATATTGGGTACGCGTTTCCATAAAGGTCTTAAAGGCATATTTACCATACATATTACAAGTAAATTATAAAGTTTTTTTTATACTTTATTATTTATTTGCCTTCATGTAAATAGGTGTGAATAACTTTAGCTATCTTTTTACCAATAAATTTTACTTCTGCTAAATCTCTAAAACTTGCTTCTGTTATTGCTTTTATAGAACCAAAATGGCTAAGTAATATTTGTTTCCTCACTTTTCCTATATCAGGTATGTTATCTAAAGAGGAATGGGTTAAAGCTTTACTCCTTTTAGCTCGATGGGTAGTTATTGCAAATCTATGTGCTTCATCCCTGATGATTTGTAAATATTTCATTACTTCAGTATTTTTATCCAAGGTAAAAGGTGGTTTACTTGGAGTAAAAAATTGTTCTTTTCCTGCATTGCGGTCAATTCCTTTAGCAATACATGCTACATTTAAATGATGAGATAAGTTTAGGTCTCTAAGTACTTGCATTACAATTTTTAAATGTCCGGCTCCTCCATCAATTAACAGAAAATCTGGCCATTCTGATGCAGTGTATTGTGGAAATTTCTTTTTGAGATTCATCAGCCTGCGGGTAAGTACTTCTTTTAACATCATATAATCATCGCTATCTGTTGTAGATTTTATATTAAATTTTCGATAAGCACTTTTATCAAAGCCAAAATCTTTAATTACTACCATAACTCCTACAGCAAAACTTCCCATGATATGGCTGTTATCATATACCTCTATACGTTTTGGTATAGTAGGTAATTTAAATAATTTTTGTATTTCAGTTGCAAATTGATGCTGCGTTGTGAAGGCTCTAAGTCTTTGAGTTAAAGCTTCTTGAGCGTTATATTCTGCAAAAATTTTGGCATTAAGTTGATCTTTTTTAAGACGATCAATAATTTTAACTTTATTTTTAGCTATGGTAGTTAAAGCATTTTGCAATAAAGCTCTATCTAGAAGTGCTTCGTTGACAATAATTTCTTTTGGAGGAGTATGGAGTTGATAAAACTGTTCTATAAAAGAGCCTAATATTTCACCTAGAGGTTGGAGTAGGTTGTTTTTAAGAAAATAATTTTTATTACCGTAGTTATGACCATTTCTCAAGAAAAATACTGAAACGCATATTTCATCTAGTTTTTGATAAATAGCGATAATATCTGTATCTTCTTTTATTGATTTAAAATTACTATTTTTAGCTACTATTGTTTTAAGTGAATTTAAACGATCTCTATAGAGGGCAGCGAGTTCGTAGTGCATATTGTTGCTTGCTTTCTGCATTAATTGCTGCAGCTTTTGCTGTAGTTTTTCTGCTTTACCTGAGAGAAAATCATATACTTCGTGAACTGAAGCAAGATAATCTTCCTCTGATATTTTACCTACGCAAGGTGCTGAACATCTTTTAGTTTGGTAAAGTAAGCAAGGACGGAGGCGCGTTGCAAAATAATTATCTGAACAGGTTCTAAGTAAAAAGAGTTTTTGTATAGTAGCAATAGTGTTTTTTACATCTTGAACTGAAGCAAAAGGTCCAAAATACCTACCTTTAACTGTCTTTTCACCTCTATATTTTATAATGGGACTAAAAGGATGATCGGTACGAATCAAAATGTAAGGATAAGTTTTGTCATCACGCAAGAGAATATTATAACGTGGTTTTAGATTCTTAATTAAGTCAGCTTCGAGCAACAATGCCTCTTCTTCTGAAGAGGTTTGTACGGTTTCTATGGTATTAATTTGGGATACCATAGTTTGTAATCTATTATTTAAATTGGCTATTTTAGTATAGCTGCTTAGCCTTTTCTGTAGGTTTTTTGCTTTCCCTATATATAATAATGCACCATGTTTATCTATCATCTTATATATTCCAGATGTTTCTGGCGCATTGATAGCATGATATTTGAGTATATTTATAGATGAGTTAAGATTATCTATTTCTATCACAATATTATATAATACTTTATCCTTGATAATAATTTTTATAGCTTAAGCAATTTAAGTATTGCTTCATTATTTACGTATTATAGTAAAAGCATTTGAATTTGAGTACGGCGTCGCTCAATGTTCACCTAGCAATTAATCCTACTCTCGGACAAAAAATGTAAGTAATGAGCAAGAAATGATGTCATACCTACGAAAGCAGGTATCTCATGAGTCTGAAACATTACTAGATTACCTCTTTCGCGTTCATAACAAAAAAGAGTATATTATATATAGTTTCTTGATTTGAATTAGCATATGCGTTCTTCTCCGCTAATCTAACAAAAAGTAGGTTTCGCTCATCATGCTTATCTGCTAATCCAATTGGAGAAACTATAATCTCTTGCAATTTTGTCCTTGTTTCTAGCCCTATTTTAAATACCCTAAATAATTATACAATGGATATTTAAAATTGAAATATGAAAGTAAAAAATATTCGTTTAGATATTTAATAAACTATTCTTTAAATTCATGATCTTCTAATTTGCGTGCTTGCTCCCTAAGCATGATTGCGATACCAGCTTTGATAGGGTATGCCATTCTTGCTGCAAGACTAACTAATTCATGCCTTTCAGGATTATATATTAAAGGAGTTTTTGTTAAAGGACATACTAATTTTTCTAAAAGTTCTGATGGTAATGTTTTATGCATATTTATTCCCTTTTATTTTATATAATTTTTACAATGTATTTTGATACATTTATATAAACTGTGCAATATTTTTATTTATTGATTTATGCATAATAAATAGGAAATTAATAAATAGAACAAAAGTTATTAACAATTATATAGTTAAGTTTTTACGATTTCTACATTAATATTAATAGCTAAGGCTTAATTTATCATACATTATAGTAAATTGATTTTAACTTGAGGACGTTTTTGTTCCTCGTCTTATGTACTATTTGTACAATTTAACTCGTCTCTTCTAGTCCCAAATACAACTTAATTTGCTATAGTATATGACAGAGATCTAATTCTAGAAGGTATAAGAACTTGGTCATTTAAATGGGAAATAATATTATTTTGATATCTGATATTTACCATCCTCTAGTTCTATAGAGATAGATTTTTCTTTTTCTAAATCTCTAACAGATTTAATAATATTACCTTCTTCGTTTCTAATTATTGCAAATCCACGCTTTAAGATATTTTTATGATTATAGCCAATAAGTTGAGTTGCTATACTTAAAAACAGTAATTTTTTTTGCTCTATTTCTCCTTGAATCAATTTAGGCTTAAATACTGATACTAGCATATTTAATTTATGTTGTTTATTTTGCATAGTAGTTACTATACATTGCTTTAACATATCCGATTTAAACAATAAATTATTATATGCATTAATAATTATATCTTTGGGATTACGTAGTCGTGAGATAGAATTATTTAAAGACATATTTTTTATTTCCATAATTCTTGGTAAGGATGCTATAAGTTTGGTCGACAAATCGTCCAAAGTTTGATACATATTAGTCAGAATCCATGCGTAATTAGGTATAGATTTTGCAAGTATTTCTAAAGATTTTCGTTCATGGCTAATAAAACGTATAATGGTATAATATAAATATCTTGCTTTTTCATCTAAAGTAAGTAACAGTTCTGCTTTCACAGGTACTGCAATTTCAGCTGCAGCAGTAGGCGTTGGAGCTCTTAAGGAGCTTGCATAGTCAATTAAAGTTACATCTGTTTCATGACCTACAGCTGAAATTAATGGAATTTGCGATGAAGATGCAGCTCGTACCACTATTTCTTCATTAAAAGCCCATAAATCTTCTATAGATCCACCGCCTCGTGCTACTATTAATACATCAGGTCTATTATCTGTAAAATTATTAAAACCATTAATAGCACCAGCAATTTGTTCGGCGGCCTGCACTCCTTGTACTAGTACTGGCCATAATATTACCCTTATAGGAAATCTTTCCTGTAATCTATGTAAAATATCTTTAATGACCGCTCCGGTTGGTGAAGTGACTACTCCGATAATTTCGGGATATTTAGGAAGTACCTTTTTTTTATTGGTATCAAATAGGCCTTCTTTTTCGAGTTGTTCTTTACGTTTTAAAAATAGGGCCATTAAAGCACCAGTACCAGCTACTTCAATTTGAGTGACTACTAGCTGATATTTTGACTGGCCTGGATAGGTTGTAATTGCTCCTATACAGATAACTTCTAATCCGTCTTCAGGTAGTACGCTCAAATTATTATAAACATTTTTCCAGCATACAGAAGCAAGGACCGCTTTATCATCTTTTAATGAAAAATAAATATGGCCAGATGGAGAAAGTTTGAGGCCAGAAATCTCGCCGCGCACTCTTATATAAGAAAATCCATCATCAATAGTACGTTTAATCCTAGCTGAAATTTCACTTACACTATAAATGGGCTGATTATGATGTAACATAAATATATATCACCTTATTTTTTTCTTGCTTAATCTATAAACAATATCTTATATTCGCAACTATAGTGAAAACATTTGAACTTTGTTTTCATTATGGAACTGTTAACAAAGTATATAAGTAAGTATATCAACTGTAAATAATATTCAAATTTTTTTAAGTATGCTTAAATACTATAGTAAAAACAAAATTTAAATGTTTTTACTATTATTATAAGGAAATGGTAGTATGAAATTATTAGTCATAGGATCTGGCGGACGTGAACATGCCATTTGTTTTGCTTTATTAAAATCTTCTATTACAACAAAAATATATGCAGCGCCTGGCAATGCAGGTATTGCAGAAATAGCTCAAATTGCTCCTATCGATTATAATAATCATCGTGATATAGCTGGGTTTTGCTTAGAAAAACAAATTGATTTAGTGATAGTAGGCCCAGAAGCTCCTTTAGTCGATGGCTTAATAGATTATTTAGAAAATTATGGTATTAAAGCATTTGGACCATCAAAGAATGCTGCAATCTTAGAAGCTTCAAAGAGTTTTACTAAAAATTTATGTAAGAAATATAATATTCCCACTGCAGAATATGGATGTTTTGATAATCATAATGATGCCAAAACATATTTAGATTCTATAAAATTTCCTATTGTAATTAAAGCAGATGGCCTTGCTGCAGGAAAAGGAGTTATAATAGCCGAAAATAAGAACGAAGCTACTTCTGCCATAGATGATATGTTTGCAGGAAAATTTGGAGAAGCAGGAAATCATGTTGTAATTGAAGAATTTTTAGAAGGAAAAGAAATAAGCTTTTTTGTTATTTGCGATGGTACTGATGCAATATTTTTAGGTGCAGCAGAAGATTATAAACGGGCATTTGATAATAACAAAGGCTTAAATACTGGTGGTATGGGCAGTTTTTCTCCTTCAAGGTTATTAAATGATTTGTTAAAAACACAAATTATGGATCAAATTATCAACCCAACCATGCATGCTATGAAGGTAGAAGGCAGGCCATTTAAAGGTATATTATTTGCTGGATTAATGCTTACAAATGAAGGACCTAAATTGCTTGAATATAATGTACGCTTTGGTGATCCTGAAACTGAATCTATTTTATTATGTTTAAAAACTGATTTATTAGAGCTATTGTTGGCTAGCAATAGTGGTGATTTAAGTAGTATTAAAGTAGAACATTATAATCATCATGCTGTATGTGTTATTATGGCAGCGGATGGCTATCCAGGAGAATATCAAAAAGACACTATAATTAGTGGTTTATCAGAGGTATCTAAATTGCCAAATATAGCTGTCTTTCATGCAGGAACTAAAAAAGATTATAAGCACAATATTGTAGCAAATGGGGGGAGAGTGCTTGCTATTACAGCAATTGGTAATTCTCTTACAGAAGCAAGAGAGCGAGCTTATGATGCTGTGCACAAAATCACTTGGTCAGAAGGATTTTACCGTACTGATATTGCGCTGTAGTGATGAATGATAATCTCTAATTTAAATTAAAAAACTATGGTAATGTTAATAAAATATTGCTAAAAATATTTTGTTAACAATCCTGTATAATGATTAAAAGGATTTATATATGTCAATTTTACCTATTGTTATTGCCCCAAATAATATTTTTAAAACTAAAGCTAACTTAATAGCTAACGTAAATAAGGAAATACAAAGATTTTTAGACGATATGCTTGAAACTATGTATTTTAACCATGCTGTTGGGCTTGGAGCTAATATGGTTGGCGCAATTCATCAATGTGTAGTGGTAGATCTAATGCAAAATGGGCAAAAAAATCCTCTTATTATGGTAAATCCAGTAGTACATATAACATCTGAAGAGAAGCAAGAATTTGAAGAAGCATCGTTATCTTTTCCAGGTATTTCAGCTCCTATTACAAGGCCACGTCATATTACTGTTAATTATATTGATTATGATAATAATGCTCAAGAATTAAAGGCTGAAGGTTTCTTATCTAGTGTATTACAGCATGAAATAGATTATCTTAGTGGCAAAGTTTTTTTAGATTATCTAACTCCTCTAAAACGTTCTTTTTTATTAAAGAAAATGGAAAAATTTAAAAAGCACCCACATCATCATCATGTACATGATGAACATTGCAACCATTAAATCATTCGCTATAGATAAAATAGTCTGCTCTTTATTTTTGATATAATCATTATTATTCAAAGGGATTTCTATATTTACATTTAATAGAAAAAATAATATTTTTTAATAGAAAGATAATATTATAAAGTATTAGGGAGTATGTATAGTGAGAAAAAATAAAGATAAAAATAAAATAGAATATTCTGAAGAAACAAGTAATGATTTCTTAAATGGTCTAGTATATATTAAGAGATGAAGCAGACTTAGAGAAAATTGAGACATATATAACATCTAGTCCCCAATTAATCTCAACTAAAACTACAGAAAAATTTTTGAACGTATTTCATCAAATTGCTTCTAATCACAATTCTATAGCCCTTGGTATAATAGCAAAAATTGAAAAATATCTAACTAAATCTGATCTCAATTTATATTCTGATCGTAATCAAAATGGTGAGACTCCTTTTTTACTTGCCTTATCTAATAGTAATTATGCTATTGCTAGTGAGTTATTGAGTTCGCAAGAACGTATGTTAAAAAAATTTGGATACTCAGAAAATAAAAGTAGAAAACACATAAAAAAAACTATTAATATAGGAAATAATTTTAATTATACCCCTTTACATGAACTAGCAAGAACTGGTTTTTCTCAGGATATGGCTAAATGCTTATTGAAAACTATATTAGAAAAAGGCGCCAATCCGAATGCTCGCGATTCTAATGGAAATACACCTGCGCATGCTATTTTTAATCTAAGTGACTATAATAAACAAACTGAAGAATATGAAATCGTAAGAATAGTAGTAAGTAGAAGGAGCGCTACTCAAATATTAGACTTACTTAAAAAATACAATGTGGATGTCGCAATACAAAATAAAGACGGATATACTGCTTATGATCTTTTAGCTAAAACAACAGATGACTTCAAGAAAGAGAATAATAATTATGTATATTGCATAAAGGAAGAACCTCAAACACGATCAAGCAGATGGCAATCTATTATAAGCTCTGCACTAGAAACAAGGAATTTTGTTGATAGGGTTGAATCTAGTCAAAAACAATCAAATTTCTATACAAGATAATTTAAATAAAGGAGCGTAGTTTTTTTAATGAGTACTACTCTCAAACAAAAAATTGTAAGAGAGGCTTATAATGTGTATTTTACTTCTCCCTATGGGAGAAGTCGCGAAAAACTTTAGTTTTGAGCGGATGAGGGAAATATTAAATAATTAGATTTATTAAACCCTCACCCTCGGAAAGCAAAGCTTTCCTCGACCTCTCCCGAAGGAGAGGTGAAATAAGTATGTGCCTTTTATAATTAATAATTCTAACTTAAATATTTTTTAGTTTTCCTCACCTCTCCCTTAAGGGAGAGGTCGTGTAAATGCTTGCATTTATATGGGTGAGGGTTTATATAATAACATAACTTTTAATTGATAAAATTATTTATAATGAAAAATTTTCAGAAATTTTTACGCAAAAATACAACTTCTGAAGAACGTATACTTTGGTATTATCTTCGAGATCGTCGATTCTACGATTTTAAATTTCGGTAGAAGGAGTCTTAGAGACACTACATCTAACCTTGTTATCTATTCACCCTCATCCTCGGAAAGCAAAGCTTTCCAAAACTATCCCTAATGGAGGAGGTGAAAAAGCATCTATCTGTTAGTTTAGCATTATGAAAGAATACTACACCTTTTTAATATTTTTTCCCCGGACATGATATTATTTCTTATTCATTACTTACATTTTTTGTCTGAGAGTAGGACGATTAGCAGGTTTTGCTCCTCCTTCTTTGTATCAAACTTAAACTGTTTTTACTATAGCTTATACTTAATCAGTATGTGTTTCAGTAAAATATTCATAACTTTTTACACATCCTACCAGAGTTAGGCTGGCTGATACTGTGGCAGCAACAGGCATTGTCAAGTAGTTTAATGAATCAAAGAATTGCTCTACTACATTATAATTATGGTTTTGTTTTTCGTTGGTATATTGCTCATATGTCCAATAAGATGTAAGAGCAGTTAATCCTATAAAAGCTATAGGAGCTGATATAGCTATTGCAGAATTACTATATGATGGAACTTTACTAAATATATTCATTATTATTTTCTCCTAATAAAAGATAATAATCCAATTTGATCGGTTACCGTTATAATAAACTTTTTTATGTGTATAAGTTATTATGAATTTAATTGATTAATTATATAATTATCATTATTTTACAATTTAGTAAAGAAAATAATAATTTATAGCTCTGCAAAATTAAATATAAAATAGTACTTGATATTATGAAAACTAGAATTTCGGGAGAATATAATCTTTCTAGAAAAACTCTTTATAAATGCTTATAAACAGTATAAAACTTTATCGTATAATTCAAATTTCAGTAATCTAGTCCTAAAAGTTTTAGAAAAGATCTTATGAAACAGCAAAAATTTTATGAAGTAATCATAGTAGGAGCGGGGGCTGCAGGACTCATGGCTGCAATAGCAGCCGGAAAAAGAAGTAAAACGGTTTTGTTAATTGAACATACTAATAAGATAGGAGAAAAAATTCGTATCTCTGGAGGAGGACGATGTAATTTTACTAACATAAATACTTCTAGCAATAATTATCTTAGCGAAAATATTCATTTTGCTAAATCTGCTTTAGCAAGTTTTACTCAACATCATTTTATTAAATTAGTTGAATCTTATAACATAGAATATTTTGAAAAAACTTTAGGGCAATTATTTTGTAAAAACTCGTCTAGACAAATTATAGAAATGTTGCTTGAGGAGTGTAGGCGGTATCAAGTAGAAATTAAGCTTAATACCATCATTAATCAAGTCACAAAAAATGATTATTTTAGTATTGCTAGTAACATGGGAGAATTTAATTGTAGGAAATTAATTATTGCAACAGGAGGGTTATCTATACCTCAAATGGGTGCTTCTAATTTTGGTTATGAACTAGCGAAGAAATTTGATCTGCATATTATTCCTACAAAACCTGCTTTAGTGCCTTTAACTTTAAAACCAGAGGATAAAATATTATTAAGTAAATTAAGCGGTATTTCAAATAAGTCTATTGTAAAATATTTGGATAAAAATTTTGCTGAAAATATATTATTTACTCATAAAGGTTTGAGTGGTCCTGCCATATTACAAATATCATCTTACTTAGAAAATTTTAATGATAAAATAGTGCTAATTGATTTATTACCAGATATAAATTTACATAACTTATTTTTGCACGATAAAAATAATAAACAAACTGTAGCTAATTATTTAAAACCTTATTTATCAAACCGATTAATAGAATTTTTTAAACAAAATAATGAAATATTTGCTCAAAAACTTACAGAAATAAAAAAAGAAAAATTAATTGAGATAGCTAAATTATTACATAATTTTCAAATTGTAGTCACCGGTAGCGAAGGATATAATAAAGCAGAAGTAACAAAGGGAGGCATAGATACCGAAGAATTATCTTCTAAAACTATGGAATGTAAGAAAGTCTCTAATTTATATTTTGTAGGAGAGGTGGTGGATGTCACTGGTTGGTTAGGAGGGTATAATTTTCAATGGGCATGGTCATCTGGATTTGTAGCAGGCAACTCTTGTTAAAATCAGAAGCTAATTGTCAAATAACCCTAGATCTTTACCAATAATCTCAGTAGCATTTAAACCGGGATCATCATAAAGGGCAACCGTTAATACCTTATTTTGATACTCGTCACACTCCTTATATTTACTAGGATTGCTAGTATGTAAACACAGATCACCTATATTGGCTCCTGTATAATGATTTGGCTGGCTTGCTGCTACATAATATTCTTTAACATCAATATCTTTTTTTCTTAGCAAAGTAGCAATGCTAAAATGAGTTGCTCCTACTAAAGCTAATACATCTCCCTTATTATTGCATTGCTCAAGAATTTTAGTTGCCATGTAATGATCACGCTTTTTATACGACTCAATGGTAGTTGAAACATTTTCCATAGCATTTCTCTTTATTTGAGGCATGTCCATTGTACAAAAATGAAGGTCAGATGCATCTGTTTGTTTAAAGAGTAATACTGTCTCTTTGAATGATTCAAGAAGGGCTCTCGAAAATGTTCTAATATACTCTAAAATATGCTCTAATGGTATGTTTTTATATATATCACTTAGCTTACTTGGAATAAGTATTTTACATTCATCTAGAATACTTTCAATGTTTGCGCATTGAGTTAAAAGTTTTATATTTAGTAAATATGTATTTAATATATCTGGTTTGCTTTTATCACTTGGTTCTTCAAAGCAATATACTTTTACTCCGCTCTTTTTTAGCAATGGAGTTAATATATTAATAACCTGAGCTGAGTACTTTTCGTGGTGTTTTTCATAAAAAATTATAACTTTTTTACAAGACATTTTTGATACTATACCCCCATACGGTTTTGATTATAAACTATTCTATATATTTTTACAATTAAGATTTTAACTAATATAGAAAAATTATATAATAAATTAGTAATTTAATTTATACCATAGTCCATTTTAAATTATCCGTTAAAGAGTATAATTTTTTCAGCTTCCTTAGCAAATAGGAATGATGAGCGAAACCTACTATAGACGATTTTATAACGCTTACTTTAAAAACTATATTGCTTAACATTAAAGCTATACATAGATTTAATAAAGTATATAATAAAAATAATCTTTGACTAAATAACTATAATATTAAAAAGGTAATGATCAGTGGTAAAAAAAATTAGTATCTTAGGATCTACAGGATCAATTGGTAAAAATTCTGTAAAATTAATTTATAGTCAATTAGAAAAATTTGAAGTACAAGCCTTAACTTCAAATCAAAATGTGGAGTTATTAGTAAAACAAGCTCTGCAATTACAAGCAAAATTAGCTGTAATTGCCGATGAGACTTTATACAATAAATTAAAGCTAGCTTTGGAAGGTACAAATATAAAGGTTGCTGCGGGAATATCAGGCCTATTAGAAGCGGCGTGCATGGAAAATGATTTAGTAATATCAGCTATTGTTGGAATTGCAGGACTTAAGCCAACTATGGCTGCTATTGAAAAAGGTTCTAATATTGCCCTTGCTAATAAAGAATGTTTGGTATGTGCTGGGGATATTATGACCTCTTATGCAAGAGCAAAGCAAGTGCAAATTATCCCAGTTGATTCAGAGCATAGTGCAATATTTCAGCTCTTAGGACAAGATAATATTAATATTGAAAAAATTATATTAACAGCTTCTGGAGGTCCATTTAGGTTATATACTCAAGAGCAAATGCTTTCTATTACTCAAGAAGATGCTTTAAATCATCCCACTTGGCAAATGGGCAAGAAAAATACTATTGATTCAGCTACCTTAATTAATAAAGGATTAGAATTAATAGAAGCGCATTATCTATTTAATATAGAAGAAAATAAGCTTGATGTAATTATACATCCTGAATCTATAATACATAGTATGATTGAGTTTATAGATGGGGCAATGTTTGCGCAATTAAGTACACCTGATATGTGTATACCTATATCATATGCTTTAAATTGGCCTAGTCGAGGAGAATCCCAAGCCCAAAAAATAGATTTTAATACTATCAATAAACTTACTTTTGAAAGAGTTAATTATAATAAATTTCCTGGATTAAAAATTGCTCAAGAAGTATTAAAAGCTAAAGGTTCATTACCAGTTATTATGAATGTGAGCAATGAAGTTGCAGTAGAAGCTTTTATCAATGGTCAGATTAATTTTATAGATATAGTCCCTTTAATTAATGAATCTTTATGTAAATTAAGCTCCTTAACCAGTCCGGCAACTATAGAAGATATATTAGAGATCGAAGAAATTACTAGAAACGCAGTTCAAGCAATGATTATAAACCGTGATAATAATGTAAAAGCAGCGTAATGATATTATAGTAATTATGCTAAAAAACGGTTAAAGTTTTGTAGTATTAATTTATTGTAGTATATTTATTTATATTATGTTTATAAATATAAACTATAGAAACTTAAGTTTCTATAGTGTCGCATAAAGTTTGATATCTTATGAATACCATTATAATAAAATATATAGCTATAATATTTGGTTTTAGTAGTAGTGTATCTATTTTACTTTCTATTAATAAATTTATTTTATTATCTGATTCTTTACCATTATTCATAGCTTGTATAATAATATTATTGATCTGGACTTTATATCAACCTATATTATTTATTCAAATTCGTAATAGAATTCATTACTATTTAGGTCAATTACCAATTAATAATATTATAAAAGAAAAATTTAAACGTTATGATGTATATACCTATCTAATATTTTTAAGTACTATAGGATGCTTATTTTATTTTCAATCCAACTTTGCTACTATAGTAAATTAAGTTGATAAAGACATGATATATGATATATTAAAAAGCTCATAAACCCAAAACAGTAGAAGCAATGGCATATTCCTTAGATTTACGTAAAAAAGTAATTCACTATGTTAATAAAGGTTATACCAGAGAAGAAGCTGCAAGAATTTTTGGCATAGGTGAAAGAACAATTTATAGATGGTTATCGAGATCGAAATCCGGGAATTTAGCAGCCACACGAGCAGCTAAGCCATGGAAGAAGCTTGATCCAATCAAATTATTAAACGAGGTGTCTAAAAACAGCAATTGGCTATTATCTGATTTTGCAAAGGTTTTTAATGTGTCTACAGCTGCTATCTGTTTGGCATTCAAGACTTTGGGGATCACACGAAAAAAAAGACCACACTCTATCGTGAACGGGATGAAGCAAAACGGCAATTATTTTTGGCAGCTATCGCAAACTATAAAGCGGAAGATATAGTTTATATTGATGAGAGTGGAATTGATAGCTATTTGTACTATTCTTGGGGATACAGTCTCAGAGGAAGTAAAGTTTATGGTGATATCTCAGGTAAAAAACATGATTGAGAAAGCTTTATTGCAGGTAAGGTTGGGAAGAAAATTATTGCGCCAATGTGTTTCAAGGGCACATGTAATACAGAAGTTTTTAACGAGTGGGTTAGTCAGTGTTTGGTGCCCGAACTAAGATTTGGTCAAGTTGTAATACTTGATAATGCAACGTTCCATAAGTCAGCTAGAACTAGGAATTTAATAGAAGATATAGGCTGTAAACTTTTATTCTTACCACCTTACTCTCCTGATCTCAACCCAATTGAAAAATATTGGGCTCATTTAAAAGCTAAAATCAAACCTATCATTACTAATTTTAATAACCTTAGCGATGCTATTGATTATGGCTTCTCTATGCCATTCTCAACTTAATTGACTATATTACTTATTATAGCATTTTCACTTTTACAAGTTCTATTGATAATATTCCTTATGGATAATAAAGATTATAAGAAATTTTTAAGATCCGCACATTTTATTCCCTTATTATTCTTTTTTTCTGGGTTTTCTGCTCTCATTTATCAAATTTTATGGCAACGAGAATTATTTATGAGTTTTGGTACTAATACCGAAGCTGTAACTGTAATAGTATCGATTTTCATGTTAGGCTTAGGGAGTGGGGCAATAATAGGAGGTATAATAAGTAAATATTATAGCCGCTATTGCATTAGATTTTTTTTAATTATTGAAATTTTAATTGGGGCTTATGGCATAATTAGTGTAGACCTCATTCAATTTGTAGCAAATAACATAATAGCTGATACAATTTTGAGTATTACTTTAAGGGCATATAGCATATTTATAATACCTACACTTTTAATGGGTGCAACTTTACCGCTACTTGTGACGTATTTAAATCAGCATTATAAAAATATAGGAAAAACAGTTGGAAAACTATATGCTCTAAATAGTATAGGTGCAGCTTTTGCTGCTTTTATTACTACTAATCTGTTACTCACATTATTCGATAAAAAAAGCATAATATATATAGCTGTTGGAGTAAATTTCCTTACAGCAATAATTATATATTATTTTTATAAATTAAATGATCCTAATGTAGAAACATCTAGATTAGATGAATTTCAAGCAATAAATAATACTACCAAAATTTCAATTGCTAAAGCTGCTATAATTTCATTATTTATAGGTTATATTTCATTAAGCCAAGAGATTATATGGTTTCGTGCCTTAAGTTTTAGTACCGGCGGGGAACCAGAAACTTTTGGATTGATTTTGACCGCTTTTTTATTAGCTATTGGAATAGGAGCTTTAAGAGCAGAAAATCTTTACCATAATAAAAATAAAAATTTATTATATTTTATTGCTTACTCATTATCTATATCAACTTTATTATTTTATACAGCTTTTATAGCTATGCATTATTTAAATTCAGTTATTTTAGGATCAAGCTATGTGGTGGGTTATTTGATGGTAGGGGTGTGTGCTTATTATATAGCTCCTATTTTTCCTATATTAACCCATATTTCTAATAATGGTTATGAACAAACTAAGTCTGGTTTTAGAGTATCCCTAATTTATACTGCGAATATTATAGGATCAACGCTAGGACCGTTAATTACTGGATTTGTATTATTTGACTATTTTACTTTAAAACAGAATATAATAATATTAACTTTTATTTCTATTATGCTGGTACTAGCAATAACAGCTTTTATTAATAATAATTACAAAAGTAAGATATTATTATATTTAGGTATAATTATATTATTGATTATCCCAGAAAATAAATTATTTTCCAATTTTCTAGAAAATATACAATACGTTCCTATCTTAAATAACCAATCATTTAAATATACGGTAGAAAACAAAAGTGGCATTATTACAGTGCTTGGAGATAATAGGGGTGATATAATATATGGGGGAGGTGTGTATGATGGTAAATTTAATATTAATTTATTAACTAATAGTAATGGTATATTAAGAGCATATATGGTTGCAGCTTTGCACCCAAATCCTCAAAAAGTGTTAATTATAGGATTAAGCAGTGGTTCATGGACTAAAGTATTTTCCTTATATAACAAGATACAGGCTATAGATGTAATTGAAATTAACCCTGGATATCGAGAACTGATAAGTCGTTATCCTGAAGTCTCAAGCATTTTATATGATAAAAAAATAAAAATTCATTATAGTGATGGCCGGCAATGGTTAAAAACTCATTTCCAGAAATTTGATATGATTGTTATGAATGGTAGCTTTTATTGGAGAAGCAATTCTACCAATCTTCTTTCAAAGGAATTTTTTAATATCATGAAAAATCACCTAAATAGTGAAGGGGTAGTATATTTAAATACTACTAGTTCTGATAATGTAGTTAAAACTATTGCCCAAGTATTTAACCATGTAGTAAGAGTAGAAAATTTTGTAGCCGCAAGTGATGCACCTTTCTCTCTGGATAGAGAGACAAAGATAGAGAATTTTTTACAGTTTAAAAATGATCAGGGAGAAAGTTTTTGCTACTGAATATAATAAAGCTTTAGATAAACTATTAGATATAAAATTAATTGATATAAAAAATGATATAGTTAAGCGTAAAGAACTAATGGTAATTACAGATGATAATATGGCTATAGAATATAAAGTAAATAAGCATTTTTATAGATCTAATACTACTTCCAATTGGTTTACACTATATAAAATATTTAAGAAATCTGCCTGTAATATCATAACTTGTAACAATGCGTAACAAACTGTGATTTGCTATAGTACCTCTAATTAGGCTATAAATATAATAGAGATTATTGTTTTTAAGTTATATAGAGGTTTAAAAAGTGCTATTAAATGGGCCACAATGTACAATTAAGAATATTATAGGATGTTTTGGTATAGGGTTACATAGTGGTAAAAATGTTTCTATAAAATTCCTTCCAGCAGAGGCCAATACTGGGATTATATTTAAACGTACTGACATTATCAGTGGAAAAAATATCATTAAAGCTTCATATGAACTTGTAAGTCATACTATGCTTGGAACAACAATTACCAATGAGTATGGAGTTAAGGTCTGCACAATAGAACATCTTATGGCTGCCATTTGGGGGGCAGGTATTAATAATTTAATTATTGAAATAGATGCTGAAGAAGTACCAATTATGGACGGTAGTTCTGAATCGTTTATGTTTATGATAGAATGTGCCGGTATAAACGAGCAATTACAATCCAAAAAAATTATTGAAATAATTGATACGATTTCTGTACAGGATGGAAATTCTACTATGTCTGTAGAGCCTAGCGATGAATTTTCAGTTAGTATGGAAATTGATTTTACCAACACTATTATATCTAATCAAAAATATAAATTTAACTCTAGTCAGCTCTCTTTTAAGGTGGATTTATGTCGTGCTAGAACATTTGGTTTTATAAATGATGTAGAGAAGTTGCGTCAGATGGGGTTAGCACTTGGTGGCTCTTTGGATAATGCAATAGTTGTAGACGGTGATAAGGTATTAAATAAAGAAGGCTTAAGATATAAAGACGAATTTGTACGTCATAAGGTGCTCGATTCAATAGGTGATTTATATTTATCTGGTTATTACATAAAGGGGCAATTTAAAGGATTACGTGCTGGACACGGAATAAACAATAAAATTTTGCATAACCTTTTTGCAAATAAAGATGCTTGGCGCTTTATGGTTGCAGCATAGCAAAGTATTACTATAGTAAATTGATTTGAATCCGGGACGCGGCTAACTCAAAGCTTTCCTAGTATTTTTCTACTCTCGTACAAAAAATTGTAAGTAATGAGCAAGAAATGATGTCACACCCGTGGAAATGGGTATCTCATTAGTCTGGAACATTACTAGATAGCGTTTATATGCTTTTTAACCTCCTCCATTAGAGAGAGGTCTTGGAAAGCTTTGCTTTCCGAGGATAAGGATAATAGATCTAATTATTTAATATACCTCTCATACGCGTAGAACCTCTGGTTTTTTATGACTTCTCCACATAGGTAAAAGTAAAATATATTATATTCTTGGCTATAGTTTTTTCAGCTTTCTTAGCATATGCGTTCTTCTCCGCTAACCTAACAAAAAAAAGAGGTGTAGCACTGTATCAACATGTATCTTAAAAGAGTAAGCTAAATTAAAAAACTATATAATCTAGTTGACATTATTCTTATATAAATATAAATGATAATTAATCACCGGGGGTGCTAAAATATATATTTAGCTGAGAAAAACCCTTATTACCTGATTGAGATAGTGCTTACGTAGGGAGAGTGTTTTATTATTATTCTTAAACGTATGATTATCTCTATGGGCGCATATAATTTATGTAATAGAGGTAGCCATGAAATTTAGCTCACACATATTAAAACAAATTAGTCGAGTGGCAATGCATAGCAATTTGCGGGGAATCCCTGATCATTTATCTACTAATTTACGACAATCAATGAAATTGTGTCTAGTAACTAATAGGCAAGAGAAATCGTTTAGTTGGTTGATGGATGTGGTAGAAAAAGCTGCAAAAGGCGGAGTAACTATGGTACAACTACGAGAGAAAGATAATATACCTGATAAAGATACAATATATCTTGCAGAACTTCTTCTTAATATATTAAAAGAATTTAATGTACCTTTAATTATTAACGATAGAGTGGATATCTGCCATATTACTAAAGCACAAGGTGTACATTTAGGGCAAAGTGACATGCATCCAGATAAGGCAAGAAAAATTTTAGGAGATAAAGCAATTATAGGATTATCACTTGAGAATTTAGAGCAAGCAGAGATTGCGAATAGACTTACTTCAATTAATTATGTTGCTGCAAGTCCTGTATTTCATAGCAATAGCAAAAATGACTATAACGGATTATGGGGATTGCAAGGATTAAAGGAATTAACTCAAATCTCTAAATATCCTGTAATGTCTATAGGTGGAATTAACCTGAATAATGTCTCTGATATTATTGGAGCTGGTAGCAAAGGAGTTGCAGTTATTTCAGCAGTGCAGAATCAAGATAATCCTGAGTTAGCTGCAAAATTAATGTATAAAGAGATTGATAATAGTTTGAGAAGATATGACAATGATAGATGCAGATAATATATGTGATGATTTACAAAAAATTAGATCTAAATCTCCATTAATTCATAATATAACTAATTTTGTTACTATGGATATTATGGCGAATAGTTTACTTACTCTGGGTGCTTCTCCTATTATGGCACATGCTTCTTCGGAAATAGAAGAAGTGGTAAAAGCAGTACAAGGTATTAATATAAATATTGGTACTTTAGAAGATTCATGGATTAAAGCCATGATAAAAACCGCTACTATAGCTAAAGATAAAAAAATACCTGTAGTGTTAGATCCTGTAGGGGCAGGTTTTACTCAATATCGTACTCAAGCAGCTTTAGCCTTATTAGATATGCAAGTGATAACAGTTGTTCGTGGTAATGCTTCAGAAATATTATCATTAGTAAGTGGTGAGAATATAACTAAGGGTGTAGATAATAATGAAAATGATATAAATAAGGTTGCTGATGCTGCAAAACATTTATCAAGTGCCTTTAATACGATAGTGGTTATAACAGGCCAAAGGGATTATATCATTTGTAATGAAGAAGTAATAACGGTTGAATATGGGCATTCTTGGATGTCAAAGGTTACGGGTATGGGGTGTGCGTTATCTAGTGTTATTGCTGCTTTTCTTGCCGTGAATAATAATTATTTTAGGGCTTCAGTTAATGCTGTATCAATGTTTGGTATAGTTGGTCAGCTAGTTGCAGATTTTTCTGCTGGTCCTGCCTCATTTAAAACTAATTTTATAGATAAGTTACATAATATAACATCTATGGAGATAAAAAATACGTTATAATAATATTTTCAAAGGTTAATTATGAAAAAATATATTCGAGCTCTATCAATAGCTGGATTTGATGGTTCAGGAGGTGCAGGTATACAAGCAGATCTCAAAACTTTTTCCGCTTTAGGATGTTATGGTATGACAGTCCTTACTGCCTTACCCATACAAAACACACAAGGTGTTCAAAAATGCTATTCATTACCATTATCTTCTATAGCAGAGCAAATTACTGCAATTATAGAAGATATTGGGGTAGATGTTATTAAAATAGGCATGTTAGAAAGAACTGAAATAATAGAGGTAATAGCTAGTAGCTTAAGAGCATATAGCCCAATAAAAATAATATGTGATCCAGTGATGGTTTCCAAGAATGGGGAAAGATTAATAGCAAAAGAAGCTATTATTGCTTTAAAAGAACTAATTTTTCCAATAAGTAATATTATTACACCTAATATTTTTGAAGCAGAAGAGATTTTGAATATTAAAATCTCTTCTTATGATGATATGTATAAAGCTGCATTTGACTTATTAAAATTGACGAATAGCGTTTTACTCAAGGGTGGTCATATATTACAAGATGCATTAGCAAAAGATATATTAGTATTAAGTAAGTCAGAAAGTATGTGGTTAGAAGAAGAGCGCATAACTACTAAAAATACTCATGGCACAGGATGTAGCTTGTCGGCAGCAATAGCTGCTTTTTTTGCACATAATTCAGATTTAAAACTATCTGTTCAACAAGCAAAAAAATATATAACCAAAGCAATCTATCACGGTAGTAAGTATGAGATAGGGCATGGACATGGTCCTGTTCATCATTTCTTTAATTTTTGGGAATAAAACCTATAATTCATCATGATCATTGTAGGTTTTTGATATCCCTAAATAACTTATAGATTCAATAACTCCGTCAGCTATATAGTTATTTGTTTCTGATATATCAAGAATATTTTCTAAAATTTTTAAACCTTTTTTTGCTATATCAAATGTCTTTCCAAAGCATTTACTATTTTTTATATTTTTGTCAAAAAAACAGTCTACAGTCTCTACAAACTCATCTTTAATATTGATAGATAAATCTTTAGTTTCTAATAATTTATTGATCGCATGGTCTAATCCTTCTCTAATAGTTTCTACAAGGATGGGCCATTTCTTTACTTCTTTTGTAAATAAAAACTTACCTGTTTTACTATCTACCGTGTCTATCATTTTCTGTAAATTATGTCGTGCGGAAGTTAATTTTAAAAATTCAATAAAACTAGAAGTTATCTCATAAACATCTAGCACTTTAGGTAACGGTATATAATGTTCTTTATCTATAGTTAAAAAGGTTTTACCAGCTTGCTTATTACAAGTATTTATTATATTAGGATTGCCATTATAGATAGTTATATCTTTTAAAGGAAATTGTACGGTGGAGTCAATAGTTTTAATTAGTGGAGCAGAGCCAGGACTATCAAAAGTAGTTGCTTGAGATTTAATTCCTAACTCTTTAGATAAAATAAAGTGACTCACTTCAGCAACGATTGCACCATAAGAATGGCCAGTAAAAGAAAATTTATAATCTTGATAATTTTTTAAAGACTCAATTACCATACGTGCAAAGTGCAATTCCTCATTATAAAAAGAGGTAGGTAACCTGCCAGATAAAATTTCATAATCTTTTCGAATATCATGAACCATATCAATTATACCATGTTCGCCTGTACTAGTACCGCTACTTGCTATTACAACCTCTTTCGTTTTATGGTTGACAAAGGAAAGTCCACGATAACCATTTTCGCTGTATGTATAATCGCTAGAATCTTTATATATTTGCCACTCAGGTAGCTTAACAACTGGATTTTTGGCATAAGAATATGAACTGAAATTTAATAAATAACTCACACTAATCATTAGAGCTCCTTAAAATATTAAATAAAGGAAATAATGTATAACAAAAATTAATTATTTGCAAGAATTTAGTTAATAATTTTATTCATCTTAGATGATCAGATAAATGGCAAATATAACAAAAAATACTATAAATTCTTCACTAAGGTTTAGTCTCATCAAATAAGTCTTCAGTTTCTTGGCCTAATTGGTAACATCCAGCTTGGAGTTTACCTTTTCTACGTAAAAGGTTACGTTGTAGAGCTAAAGATTTTTTGTGAATATTTTTTTTAGGCTTTTCCATTATTATTCCTAATTTATAAACCATATTATGAGAATAAATCGTTTAAACCAGTAGAGGTTATAGCTATATCATAAAGTTTTATACGATCATTATCTATATTAAACAAATAAGATAAAAAATAATTATAATAAAAATTTCCATTAATTTCTCTATCTAACTCTATATTCCAAGAAAATGAATT
Organism: Rickettsiales bacterium Ac37b; assembly: GCA_000746585.2. Classification (NCBI taxonomy): domain Bacteria; kingdom Pseudomonadati; phylum Pseudomonadota; class Alphaproteobacteria; order Rickettsiales; species Rickettsiales bacterium Ac37b. The sequence goes on along the minus strand of CP009217.2, from coordinate 121,746 downwards.
ATCATGAATATTAGGAGGAGGATAAGTAAGCATATTTTGAATTTCATCTTTTATATCTTCATTTAATATAGGCCAAAAATTAACTTTTTCTTTCTGGACAAATTCCCCACTCGAGTTAAATAATTTTTGCATAAGATATAGACTATCAGATATATCATACAATATAATAGGGTTATTCAATTTTTTACCATCTACTAAATACACATCACCAGCTTGTATATTAAAAATATTGATAACATTCGGAGTAGTATTATAAATTATTATATTTGATAAAGGAAGCGTGAATTCATAATATAATTTTATTAATAAATCTCCAGATCCTGCATTATTAAAAGTAATTGATTTTGCCCCAAGTTTTAATATACGTGATAAATAAACTGCATATAAATCTGCAAGTACGGCACTATATAAATGTCCCGTAAAATAATAGCTATATTTTTCATAATCATCTATTGATTTAATGATATTTTTTATAGAATTCACTTCTCTTGAGTAAAATTTATCTGTAAAATCACCAAATAATATATCATGATTACGTAACATTTCTGACATTAAATTGCCATTATCAAGCCTAGAATTAAAAAGGTTATATGATACCACAACCATTTCCTGTGCTTCATAGTTAATGTAAAAACTACTACGATACTTGGCATTATCAATATTATTGGAATATTTATATAGATCCCATCCATAATGTAAACATTTATCTTCTTGTATGTTATCTACAAAGCATAAATTCATTTTTAATAATTCGTAAGTTGCAACCATGACTTCTCCTGTATGTATAGTTTGATATATTAAATTATACATACAGTACATTAAGAATTAATTTAAAACTTAACTATTTTTTAAATTCAATATTTTTTTGGCTAAAGGACTTAATTCTAGATTTAATTCTTTTAATTGAAGACTACTTACTTGACTTGGAGCATTCATAAGCAAATCTTGTGCTTGCTGATTCATAGGAAAACATATTACTTCTCTAATATTAGGCTCATCTGCAAGTAGCATTACTATACGGTCTATACCCGGTGCTAATCCACCATGCGGAGGAGCACCATATTTGAAAGCTTTAATTAATCCTCCAAATCTATTATCTACCTCTTCTTCACTATAACCAACAATTGAAAATGCTTTATACATCAATTCAGGCTTATGATTACGGATAGCTCCACTAGAAAGTTCAATACCATTACATACAATATCATATTGATAAGCTGTAATATTTAATAATTCTTCTTTGGTTTTAGCATTTTCTAAAGCTTCTAAACCACCATTGGGCATTGAGAAAGGATTATGGCTAAAATCTATCATATTTTTTTCTTCATTCCATTCAAAATAAGGAAAATCAACAATCCAGCATAATTTAAAGCTATTTTCTTCAATTAGGGACAATTCTTCTGCTAGTTTTGTCCTTACTTTACCAGCTAGCTTTGCCGCATTATTTTCTATATCACATGCAAAAAACACTGCATCTCCAGCTTGGCATCCTGATATTTTCTTTAATTTATTTAATTGCTCTATGGTTAAAAATTTGGCAATAGGTCCTTTCGCATTTTCATCATCACTAAAAATAATATAACCAAGACCTGGTGCACCAAGCTCCTGTGCAAAAGTAATCATCCCATCAAAAAAACTTCGTGGTAAGTGAGCAACCTTTGGAGCAGGTATAGCTCTTACTATAAATCCTTTTTTAATGTTTTCTCTAAAGATGGTAAAATCTGCATCTTTAAAAATTTCTGTAACGTCACTAATAATTAATGGGTTACGTAAATCAGGTTTGTCACTGCCATATTTCAGCATTGCATCACGATAAGAAATACGTGAAAATGGATATGAAGTAACATCTTTAGAGGAAAATTGTTTAAATATTTCATAGATTACTGGTTCTATAGCACTAAACACATCTTCTTGTGTAACAAATGACATTTCTATATCTAACTGATAAAATTCACCCGGAGAACGATCAGCACGCCCATCTTCGTCCCTAAAGCAAGGAGAAATTTGAAAATAGCGATCAAAACCAGCAACCATTAATAATTGCTTAAATTGTTGAGGAGCTTGAGGTAAAGCATAGAATTTCCCTGGATGAAGCCTACTAGGCACTAGATAATCCCTTGCTCCCTCAGGACTGCTTGCCGTTAAAATAGGTGTTTGAAACTCCATAAACCCCTGAGCTTCCATCTGTTTTCTAATAAAGCTTATGACTTTTGATCTCAGAACTATATTGTTATGGATTTTTTCACGTCTTAAATCTAAAAAGCGATATTTAAGTCTTGTATCTTCTGGAAAATCAAGGTCATTGTTAACCTGTAATGGTAGTAAATCAGCACTTGATTCTAATTTACACTCCTCAATTTCTACTTCAATTTCCCCAGTAACTAAATTATGGTTAACTGTATCAATACTGCGCGCTATTACTTCTCCTGTAATAGTTATCACACTTTCATATGAAATATGATCTATTTTGCTTAGTATTTCTTCAGCTGAACTAACACATTGAGTTATACCATAATGGTCTCTGAGATCAATAAAAAGCAAATTCCCATGATCACGCTTTCTATGTACCCATCCAGATAATTTGACTGTTTTGCCAACATCTTTAACAGTTAATTGTCCACAATTATGAGTTCTATATATATGCATTCTCTCCAGCCATCCTTAAATATTTTATTAATTTATCGATATATCATGGTTATAATATAGTTACAAGTATTATAAGCTCTTATTACTTCAGATCATAAAACTTACTATAATTACCTTTTTATTTCTCCCTTAAGGAGAAATCAATTGAATGCAGGTATTTAACCTAGTTAAGGTTAATTATAGTCAATTAAGTTGAGAATGGCATAGAGAAGCCATAATCAATAGCATCGCTAAGGTTATTAAAATTAGTAATGATAGGTTTGATTTTAGCTTTTAAATGAGCCCAATATTTTTCAATTGGGTTGAGATCAGGAGAGTAAGGTGGTAAGAATAAAAGTTTACAGCCTATATCTTCTATTAAATTCCTAGTTCTAGCTGACTTATGGAACGTTGCATTATCAAGTATTACAACTTGACCAAATCTTAGTTCGGGCACCAAACACTGACTAACCCACTCGTTAAAAACTTCTGTATTACATGTGCCCTTGAAACACATTGGCGCAATAATTTTCTTCCCAACCTTACCTGCAATAAAGCTTTCTCGATCATGTTTTTTACCTGAGATATCACCATAAACTTTACTTCCTCTGAGACTGTATCCCCAAGAATAGTACAAATAGCTATCAATTCCACTCTCATCAATATAAACTATATCTTCCGCTTTATAGTTTGCGATAGCTGCCAAAAATAATTGCCGTTTTGCTTCATCCCGTTCACGATAGAGTGTGGTCTTTTTTTTCGTGTGATCCCCAAAGTCTTGAATGCCAAACAGATAGCAGCTGTAGACACATTAAAAACCTTTGCAAAATCAGATAATAGCCAATTGCTGTTTTTAGACACCTCGTTTAATAATTTGATTGGATCAAGCTTCTTCCATGGCTTAGCTGCTCGTGTGGCTGCTAAATTCCCGGATTTCGATCTCGATAACCATCTATAAATTGTTCTTTCACCTATGCCAAAAATTCTTGCAGCTTCTTCTCTGGTATAACCTTTATTAACATAGTGAATTACTTTTTTACGTAAATCTAAGGAATATGCCATTGCTTCTACTGTTTTGGGTTTATGAGCTTTTTAATATATCATATATCATGTCTTTATCAACTTAATTTACTATAACACTTAAAATTAGAAATTTATATACTAAACTATAGACTACTGATCAAGAATAATATATAAACTCTGTATTATAGTAAATTGATTTGAATCTGGGACGTTGTTACTCTTTGCTCTCCTACTATAGCAAATTAAAAAGCTAATTTGTAGGCTTCGCTCTATCTGCCTAGTCCCAAATACAACTTAATTTGCTATAGTTTAATAATTGATATTTATTACTTTTATAAAAAAGTTTATTGAAGGAAGGGTTTAAATGGCTAGAGTAACCGTAGAAGACTGCATGGAAGTTGTAGACAATAATAGATTTAAACTATGTATATTAGCTGCAAAGAGAGCTAAAGCTGTGTCGCTTGGAGCACGTATGACCGTACCACAAGATAATGATAAATATCCAGTAATAGCCCTTAGAGAGATAGCTGAAGGGACTATAGACATTCAACACCTAGAAGAATCTATTGTTCAAAACTTACAAAAGACTGGCAAAACTGATAGTACAGATGGAGAATTTGTAAATTCTGAGCTTGCTATGGATACTATCGAAGAAACAGAATTTGTTGAATTTGATGTTGACGTAGCGCCTGCAGACGATCTGACATTTGATGAAGATGTATCATTTGAAGATGATAACTTAGATATTGAAGATTAAGATATTCAAATTAGAGCACAAAAATATACTACTGTGCTCTTGCTTCCTCCTACAAATTATGTTTTTAACCCCAAACACCACATTAATCCAATTTTAATATATTACGTTTTATAATAAATGCATTATAAATAGTTAGAGGTATAGCCTTAACTATAGTAAATTGATTTGAACTTGAGGACGCAATTAGCTTAAAGTTCTCCTACTATTTGTAGGCTTCGCTTTATCTGTCCTCGTCACAAATACAACTTAATTTACTATATATCCATGTAGGAGTGTAAGTATATGAGCGTTAATTTTGGTAGTTTTTCTGAGATAGGTGGAAGGCAGGTTATAGGTGGAGTAGCAAGTAATCTAGACTCGCAAAAAATGATAGAGGCTATGTTAAAGGATGACGAAAAACCTATAAAAGCAATAGATGATACTATCAGTAATAATGCTAAAAAAATAAATGCTTACCATAGGTTTGAAAACTTAATAGAGGGTTTTCAAAGATCTTTAAATAGTTTTTATGATCCTCTCTCTTCTACCATATTTCAAAATAAAAAAATTTCTTTAACGGCAAATGCGAATATAAATGCTGATAATTATGTATCTATTGAGCAATTGCCTAACGTAAATATTGAGATAAACAATTTTTCTATAAGTAATATAAAATTGTCAACAAAAGAAGTAAGCTCAGCTAAAGGATTTCATGATAGAATATCCTCTGTTGTAAGCGCTACGCCAATATCAGGACAGTTCACAGCAGGCACCTTCCAAATTAATGGCATTGATATTACGATTAATGAAGGAGATTCTTTAGAAACAATTGCCAAGGCAATAAATAATTCTCAAAATGCAAAAGTCAAAGCTTCCATATTAAAACTTAAAGAAGATGATTATCAATTAAGTATTACATCGCTAGATGAAGGAATTCAAAATGCTTTTATCTATACGGATGATAATCATGTTTTTTTTGAGAGTTCTAACATTACGTGGGCTAATATAGCAGCACAAGACACAACTTTTAATTTTGATGGCAATGAAATTTCTAGATCGAGTAATGTGATAGAAGATTTGGTAGAAGGATTAAAAATTACTTTACATCAAAGTACTTTTACAGATACAGAAATTAAGGTAAATATAAGCTCTGATACAGACGCTATTGTAGATTCTGTAAAAGAATTCATTCATTGTTTTAATGCTCTAATAATATTTTATGAAGAAATGAATCAGAGAGATGAAGAGACCTCTCAATATAGTGATATTTCTCCTCTTGGAGGAGATCGTATATTAAATAATATTATTAACAATATAAAATCATTGGTAAATACTAATTTTTTATGGTTAGGAGAAACAAAATACACTTCTCTTGATTCTCTAGGTATAAAATATCTTATAGATCCACAAGATGTAGAGATTAACAACTCGAACTATGACCCTTCTTTGCCAAAATCTCATAAGAATTCTCCTACTATATCTATAAAAGTAGATGGTGGGCTTCATCTAACAGACGAAAAAATCCTTAGAAACGCCCTAAAAGAAAACATAGAAGATGTACGCAGACTATTTACAATGGAATATAGTAGTACAAATAGTAAATTTTCCCTACGAGATGCTGCTAAAGATACTTCAATAACAAAATTAGATATCAATATGATTAAAACTAATACTATCTCTGAATTAACTACTAAACACTTTACAAGTGATAAGGAAAGCGTAGTATTCTCTAACCCTACAGCAGATAAATATCTAGCTGGAACATTTAAAATTAATAATATAGATATTACTCTTAGTGCTGGCAATAGTATACGGGATATAGCAAACTCTATTAATAATCTTGTATCAAATGTTTCAGCAGTAGTCAAACAAGAGGGGAAGTCTTATAGGCTAGAATTACAACCTAAAAATAGGTTACGTTCATTTACTGTAGATGATCCAAATAAGATTTTTTTAAATAACCCTAAGGCAAGTGTAAAATATAAATTAGCCCCCGGATCAGTAACAGCCAGCTATCAAAATAATAAACCCCATGTTTTAACTATACTAAATAGTAAAGGTTTTATAAGTGATACAGAAAGCATAGTATCGTCTACTCCCGAACCAGATAAATATCTAGCTGGAATATTTAAAATTAATAATATATATATTACTCTTACAGCTGGCAAGAATATACGCGAGATAGCGGATTCCATCAATGCTCTTACCGACACGCCTGTTTCAGCAAAAGTAATACAAGATAATAATTTATATATGCTACAATTACGCCCTAAAAGAGGTTCTTCTTTTACTATACTTGATCAGGGGAAGATTTTTTTTAATAATCCTAATATTGTTAACTTAGAAGCTGAAAATACAGCATTTGGGTTTAGTTTACGTGCTATGGATCATACCGATTTATCAGGCTTAGCTATAAATTATCATGGTGGACATAATCCTGATCAAACAAATATCAATTATTCTCAGGGGATTATGTATCAATTACAAACACATACCAAACCTATTATAAAAGCTGGTTATAACAGCCTTGCTAAAGAGGAAATACAAAACCTAGAAAAAAATAACATTTTTAATAAAGAAGAAAGAAAGAGGCTACAGGAGAAATTAGAGCGCCGTAAAATAGAACTTTTAGAAAATTTTGCAAAGGTAGAAGGCTCAATTGCAAAGGTAAATTCAGTACTAAAATTCCTTGATAATGATGAAACATCAAAACGGTTAGCAGCAAGATAATAAATTTTTAGATTTATATAAATTGGAGATAATATGCATAATAGTCATCTAATAAATAAATATCAAACTGTTCAGTATAGTAATATCAAAAAAACAACGCAAGTTGTAATGTTGTATAATAGTATGGAAAAGTTTATAAAACAATCTATAGATGCCTTAAAAAATTCTAATTTAGAAATACATTATAATATGATGATGAAAACCACCTCTATTATTACTGCTTTACATAATAGCATTGATTTTGATAAAGGAGGAGAAATAGCTAAAGTCTTGCATAACTATTACACTTCTCTTTCAATCAAAATATTATCTATTTATAAAGATAATAATATAGATCTAGTAGAAGAATTGCTAAAAGATATTATCATGATGCGCACTGCATGGGAAGAAATAGATAAATCTAGTAATTAATATTGTCTTTATGATGATTTCTTTCAATTTGAATTATTGCAAATTTTGTAACAGTTGATTCTTTATTTAATTCTTCTTGCTTAAAAATATTTCGTAAATGACTATAAATCACTGATTTATCTATCTGAAATAGAGAAAAGATTTGATTAAAAATATCCATTTACTTTCCTATATTATTACAGATTGTTCGTTAAAGTTTCTTATGCTAGCTGTATTTCTACAGAAATAGTACTACCAATAGTTTCTTGATTCGAATTAGCATATGTGTCATTCTTCACTAACCTAGCAAAAAGTAGGTTTTTCTTATCATTCTTATCTGCTAAGGAAGCTGAAAAAACTATATCGTTTAGAATGGCTCATATATTTTATACTCAATTTACTATTAAACTATTATACTATTTTATAATTTTTATTATATAACTAAGAAAGATATGTAGTAAATTAAGTTGTAATATATATAAACTTACTCCTTATATTTATTCCTCACCTTTAATTTACTATACTTTACTATATTTATGTATAAGTAAAATAAATATTAAGAAAATAATATTTAACAAAATAATTATTAATAAAATAATATTGATTGACATTTATATATATAAATATTATTTAATATTTATTATGTAGAGAATATATTAAATAATAAAGTTATCAAAATGAATATTATTCTAATCCTCAAAAGGTGGAACGTTATATCTTTTTTAAAGGCTCATGTCCAAGAATACAGGAATAAGGGTAATACGGGTTTATAATAAATTGATTAATAGTATTGTGTATGTTAACTAATTTTATCGATGACAGTTTTTCTTATAATACCACAGGTAACCAATATCCACTAGAATCTTTTGCATTAGTGCCATTACCATTTGTGGTTAACGATAAGTGCATTTATATAACCGAATCTACTAAAGATGTTATAGGGAGCAATACAACATCTCTTCTTGTTCCAGTTGATAAATGTTTTTCTCATGAACAATACATATTCACATCATCAACTATCAATCATGAATGTGTTTGTAATGTTTCAGCTTCCAATGCAGCATCAGGTAATACTATTATATTGAATGATCAGTACTTGGATGATGTAACTTTTACCATAGACATATCAGCAGGTTTGATATCTTCTGGAAAATCAAGGCTTTTGGATTTATTAGCAAATGAAGAAACAACACAATTAATGCATATATTAATACTAACATCTCGTATTGATGACCCTTTTGATAAGTACATTATGAAAAATACATTGAGTATCTCGTACCATAAATCTTTACTAGAATCTCTTGCGTTAACTTCAATACCATTTATAGTTAATGATCAATATATTTCTATGATCGAATCCACTAAGCAGGTTGTAGGGAGTAATACAACATTTTTTCGTGCTCCGGATGATAAATGTTTTCCTCATGAACAGTACATATTCATACCGTCAGATATAAATGAAACAGAAAATTATTTTACTATTTCATATAAAAAAATTATATGTTCTTCTGTAGTGGTGGTTATGGGAGCGTTATGCTATCAGTCAAAGCAAAGTTTGGTACATAACACAAAATATTATGTACAAGGAGTGTTAACTTATACAGCTATCTCTATGCTAGAATATAAGTTTGATACTTTTAATACCGAAGATTTTGTTACGGATATAGCATCAAACTTGATATCCTGTGGTAAGTCAGTGTTTTTAGGTTTATTGATGCATACAGGAATAAAGCAACTATTGCAATCTACGTTCACAAACACACCTTTGGCAAAAAATATAATAGTTGCACATGTAGTAGAAGTATCATCTGCAATGCTTAGTACTATCCCCCAAAAATTTGTATTAAAAGTTGAATCTGATGTTAAGAATTTTTATTATAATTCAGATATGCCTCAAGATATTTGTATGTACAAACCACAAGAACAAAATGTAGTATTTGATGCTATATACGAAGGTGGGGCTATGCTTAATAAGATTATGACAAAAGAATTGGCTGGTCCCAACTATAAAGTATAGTCAATTAAGTTGAGAATAGCATAGAGAAGCCATAATCAATAGCATCGCTAAGGTTATTAAAATTAGTAATGATAGGTTTGATTTTAGCTTTTAAATGAGCCCAATATTTTTCAATTGGGTTGAGATCAGGAGAGTAAGGTGGTAAGAATAAAAGTTTACAGCCTATATCTTCTATTAAATTCCTAGTTCTAGCTGACTTATGGAACGTTGCATTATCAAGTATTACAACTTGACCAAATCTTAGTTCGGGCACCAAACACTGACTAACCCACTCGTTAAAAACTTCTGTATTACATGTGCCCTTGAAACACATTGGCGCAATAATTTTCTTCCCAACCTTACCTGCAATAAAGCTTTCTCGATCATGTTTTTTACCTGAGATATCACCATAAACTTTACTTCCTCTGAGACTGTATCCCCAAGAATAGTACAAATAGCTATCAATTCCACTCTCATCAATATAAACTATATCTTCCGCTTTATAGTTTGCGATAGCTGCCAAAAATAATTGCCGTTTTGCTTCATCCCGTTCACGATAGAGTGTGGTCTTTTTTTTCGTGTGATCCCCAAAGTCTTGAATGCCAAACAGATAGCAGCTGTAGACACATTAAAAACCTTTGCAAAATCAGATAATAGCCAATTGCTGTTTTTAGACACCTCGTTTAATAATTTGATTGGATCAAGCTTCTTCCATGGCTTAGCTGCTCGTGTGGCTGCTAAATTCCCGGATTTCGATCTCGATAACCATCTATAAATTGTTCTTTCACCTATGCCAAAAATTCTTGCAGCTTCTTCTCTGGTATAACCTTTATTAACATAGTGAATTACTTTTTTACGTAAATCTAAGGAATATGCCATTGCTTCTACTGTTTTGGGTTTATGAGCTTTTTAATATATCATATATCATGTCTTTATCAACTTAATTTACTATAATATACTCTATCTCTAGTACAATATTAAAGGGGTCTAGAAAATTATATGAAGGGTATAATATAACTGGAAAGGATTTTAGTTCTCTTTTTATAAAAATTTTGTTTGAAAAGCATTCATATGATGCAGCGAAAACATTCTTTGGTCAAAATGATATATACACGCTAAGTGTTATTAAAACTTGCTCTAAGGTAGTATCTAAGAAGCTATTACCCTAAATTGCTATTATAGATGTATAACTTTTTAACTTATTATTTGGGAGTTGTATTTATTATTAGGGATAAGATTAGATAAATAACCATATTCTTTAATTAAATCATTACTAGTATTGAATAAATTTTGAGCTATAGACTCCATGCTATTTAAAAAATGAGTATATTCTTTATTGAATTTCTCTAGGGCATACTCATTTACAGCTTGCTGTTTTATATCAAAAACGCTCATAATTATTAATCCAACTGCAGAGAGGGAAGAAATATTATTTATGTTTTCTGCTGAGGGAAAGCTTAATATAGCTTCTAAATTCAAATTACTACCAATAACACTTAATAATACTCCTACTACCCCTCCTGTGGTAACTATTTCTGCTGAGATACTAATTGTAAGTGCGGCTGTACAGATAGTAAATGCAGTAATTCCTATTAATGACATAAGAACTGCAGCTGAGATATTGATAGTTTCTACAAAATGTTTTTGAAATTTATCTTTATTATATATGTCTATAGCATGATTAATATGTTTTTCCATTAATTCAAATTGCTTTTCTAATTCATTTTCTATATTATCTATTTGTTTTATACTACTATTTAACAATTTATTATTTGATAAGTTAGTTAATATATCTAGAGGAAAAGTTTGACTATTGTTTATAAGTTCTGTTATCAAATTCTTATAATCATTATCAGCTATAGCTAGTTTAAATTTTGACTCTTTACTATTATAAAACAATTGTAAATGGATATTTTCCTTATTCAATAAATTAGTTATTTCTTTTGCGACTTGAGCCTTAGTTTCTCTTTTGATAAGCGCTAATTCCTCTGTCTTATTCTTTTGAAGAAGGTTTTGTTGAAAGAGTTTTTGTAATAATTGATCTGTATCATTAGCAATTTTAAATATATTTTCATTAAATTTTGTAAATAACTCATCTTCAAGCGACATAAGAGGGTTCCTCACATTTTTACTATTACAGTAATAAATTATACTCTACAATTTTCAAAGAATAGTTAATGATTATAATTATAATTACTTAGGTAGTTGTATGATCACATAAGAAGAGAAGATATAATGCTATATAATCTTATAACAGATCATAATAAAGTTATGTTAGGAATTCAACTTTGCCTTCATGAAGATTGTATATAGCGCCTGCTATTACCACTTTTTTATCTTGGATAAGATTACTAATTATACTACTCTTTTTTATATTTTCCATAGAAAGTATTATATTAGTTCTAGCCACACAATCAACAAACTCTTCATTATTTCCAGTACGTTCTCCTGAATAGTTTGTTTTTTGAATTGCAGGCTTAATATTATCTAACAATTCTGTAAGATGTCCTAACTTAACACCATCAATAGCACCTTTGATTGCCCCACATTTACTATGTCCCATTACAAGAATTACCTTTACGCCAGCAATTGCGCAGGCAAATTCTAAACTACCCAGAATATCATTATTCACTACATTACCTGCAATTCTAGTATTAAATACTTCAGCAATGCCTGTATCAAATAATAATTCAGCTGGTGCCCTAGAATCAATACAGCTTAGAATTATAGTAGAGGGATATTGTTCTTGCTGACTAACACGTTTTTGTTCTAGCCAATAGCTGTGACTATGTGATTTTCCGGTACGAAATCGTAAATTCCCTTGCTTTAATCGCTCAATAATTTGTTCTGGGGTCATAGCATCTCGCTCTTCCTTGGTTAGAGTTCCTGCATAAGCGAGTGTTGTTGAACTATTTGGGCATATTGTGCCAAGAATACCAAATGTAGTGCCTACGGTTTTCTTAAAAAAAGATCTACGCGATAGCTTGTTAAATATCATTGATAATCCATATTTATGCATTCAAAAACTCAAGATATAATTAATTAGTTACTTATTTATTCAATAAAGCATCCTATGTGAAAAAGGGATACAAGTAAATCAAAAGATTATATTTATAACAGTAGTTTTGCATAAATTTCTAACTGCTAAAAATTATGGACTTTTTATATTTTATGATTATAGTAAAAACAGTTGATCTTTGAGCTAAAAATCTAGGGGCAAAGCCTAATAATTGCTAGGTGAGCCACAGGTGATATTGTACTCAAATTCAAATATTTTTACTATTATACCTTTTTATCCTTACTATTTTTCAATATATGGAGTTGTTATTAAAAATGATATCTGTTATTTTTAATATTTTAATATTAATAATTGTTTGTATGCCTTATATATCCTTTGCTTCAACTAATAGTCCTAATAATCCTATTATTCCGCGTAAAGTTTTATTTGATAATCCAGATAAGACTTTAGTTACTTTAAGTCCAGATGGTCAGTATATAAGCTATTTAGCTCCCAAAGATGGAGTATTGAATATTTGGGTTGGACCAAGTAATAATTTATCCAAAGTAAAACCAGTAACAGATGATAGAAATAGAGGAGTTCAAGGTTATTATTGGACTTTTGATGGAGAGCATATTATTTACATGCAAGATAATAAAGGAGATGAAAATTTTCGTATATATTCTCTTAGTTTAAAATCAGGAGAGATTACTCTTATTACTCCTGAAGAAGGGGTTAGGGCTTTAGTATATGGAATAAGTGAGAGGGTACCTAATGCAATATTAATTGGAATGAATAATCGGGATAAAAGGTACTTTGATATTTATAAGGTAAATCTTTTAGATAATACTAAAGAACTTATAATGGAAAATAATAAATTTTCTTCATTTATAGTGGATGATGACTTAAATGTACGTTTTGCCATACTTAGTAATGAAGATGGAAGCGATGAATATTACGAATTTCAAGATAATCAATGGCTTTCTTTTATGCATGTATCTCTAGAAGATTCATCGAATACAAGAATTATAGGATTTGATAATACAGGTCTTGTTATCTATTTATTAGATAGTAGAGAAAGCAATACAGCAGTGTTGAAGTCATTAGATCTAAAAACACGCAAATATAAGATCATTGCTGAAGATAAAAGGGCTGATATTGCGGTATTTACCTCTCATCCCACCAAAAAAACAATACAAGCTGTAGAAGTAAATTATGATAAAGCTATTTATAATATATTAGATAGTTCAATTAAAAATGATATTGAGTATTTAAAACTCCTGAATACTGGGGAATTAAATATTAATACTCGTACCTTAGATGATCAAAAATGGCTTGTTGCTTATTCTAATGATACTACTCCTGTGCAATATTACATATATGATAGAAATACTAGAAAAGCTGATTTTTTATTTAGTAATAGAAAAAATTTAGAGCAATATAAACTTGCTAATATGCATCCTATTATTATTAAATCTAGGGATAGTCTAGATTTAGTTAGCTATATTACACTTCCTGCTGATATAGAGTTGAAAAATAAGTTTTGTCCAACTAAGCCATTACCTTTAGTATTATTAGTTCATGGAGGTCCATGGGCAAGGGATAGTTGGGGACTAAATACTATCCATCAGTGGTTGGCAAATCGTGGATATGCAGTTCTCAGTGTAAACTTTCGAGGCTCTACTGGTTTTGGTAAAGATTTTACTAATGCTGGAAATATGGAGTGGGGACGTAAAATGCATAATGATCTAATAGATGCAGTGAATTGGGCTATAGATAGTAAAATAGCTGATCCACAAAAAGTTGCTATTATGGGAGGAAGTTATGGGGGTTATGCTACCTTAGTTGGCTTAACTATGACGCCAGATATATTTGCTTGTGGGGTTGATATTGTGGGCCCTTCTAATCTTATTACTTTAATTAAGAGTGTGCCACCTTACTGGAAACCTATTATTAGCACTTTTAAGAAAAGAATAGGGCCTTGGGATAGTGAAAAAGAAATAGAGAACCTAAAACAGATATCACCACTAACTTTTGCTTCTAAGATTAAAAAGCCATTATTTATAGCACAGGGAGCACATGATCCCAGAGTTAAAAAAGAAGAATCTGATCAGATAGTTAAAGTAATGCGAGATAAAAATATACCAGTAATTTATGCTTTATATGAAGATGAAGGACATGGATTTGTAAAACCGGGTAATAGATTATCTTACTATGCTTTAGTAGAACAATTTTTAATGAAGGTTTTGGGGGGTAGAGCAGAAGAAATAGGTAATGATTTAAAGAATGCTCATTTTCTTTTAAATGATAAGGTAGTAAATAATATAGAATCTCAGAATATTATTGATAGTGCTATTAAGTAAAACGTTATGTGTCACTTGTCATTCACGGAGAAGGTAATGACAAAAAAGAGTATATCTTATATAGTTTTTTGATTTGACTTATAATATGCGTTACTCATTGCTTACCTAGCAATGAGTAGGCCTGGCTTTTCGTGCCTATCTGGTACCACACAGAGTATATCTTATATTATCGACTATAGTTTATTAATTTGAATTAGTATATGCGTTACTCTTCGCTAACCTAGCAAAAAGTAGGTTTCTCTTATCATTCCTATCTGCTAATCCAATTGAACAAACTATATCTTAAACTTTCTTGTCCTGAAGCATGATTTAGGTATAAAGAAGTCTAATCATAGATCATACAATAAGAGTTGCCAAAATAAGTATAATCTGATCAATTATATAGTTGGTAGGATGGGTAAACTGTAAACATAGATGAAGTTATACTTCGAACCTGAGCCTAGACCCATCCTAATAAATATGACTACGAACGGATGTCGTAAGGTATCAACCTTCTGTATGAACATGTAGCATATGTAAATAATATTATAAAAGATGAGGTATAATATGGCAACTTATATTGGAGTTGATATAGGGAAAAAATCTTTGCAACTTTATCTACCAGCTATTGATAAATCTTTTATTCTAAATAACAACCTTTCAGGCTTTACTGCGCTGATAACTCAGCTTAATAAACATTATACTAAACTTACTGACCTAATTTTAGTATTTGAACCGACAGGAGGGTATGAAGTACATTTGAGAAGTTTCTTAAAAGAATTTCAAATAAATTTTACTACCGTTCATCCTAATAAAGTACGTGCTTTTGCCAGGGCTAAAGGACTATTTGCTAAGACGGATAAACTAGATAGTAAATTAATCTATGATTATGCTACAACCTTTTCTTTAGAAGCGAAAACCTGTCATAACACAGAAGCTCAGAATATACTACATAATTTGCTCAAAAGAAGAGAACAATTAATTAACTTTAAAAATCAAGAAATTAATCGCTTAGAAACTGAAACAAATGAGTTAATAAGTAAGTCTCTAGAAAAACATATTGATTATCTTACTCATGAATTAACCACAGTTAATAGTAACATTGCAGAATGTAGTCAAAATCCAGTAATAAAAGATAAAATTATTAAATTAACTTCCATTCCTGGAGTTGGAATTATTCTTGCCACCAAAGTTGTTTGTGAACTTCCTGAGATAGGAATAATTGATTTTAGAAAACTTACTTCTTTAGTAGGCATAGCGCCATTTGCCCGTGATAGTGGGAGTTATAATGGTAAAAGAGGAATTTATTCGGGCAGAAGCAACTTGCGTAAAGTATTATATATGGCTGCTGTAGCTTCTTTAAGATGTAATAAAACAATAAAAAGCTTCTATGACAGATTAATAGTTAATCATAAACCTCCTAAAGTTGCTTTAGTAGCTGTTATGCGTAAACTGCTTGCTTTTATGCACACCTTGATTAAAAATAATAATCATTGGAAATATACTTAACTTTATTGGTATTTTTTATATTGACTTTTATTACGGATGCTCGGGTTAAATTAAGATTTTTACATCATTATACAACGTGAATCGCCATTACGTTTATTTATATTAGTTTTTAGCGTAAAATTATTATGTTTAGTAAGATGTGTAGTATAAGCTTTGGGAAAATTCGGTTTATAGTTATTGACTGTATCATCATATTTAATCATTTTTTCAGTTTCTATGGCTGTCCAACTTGATTCATATTGTTTTCTAGTATAATTTGCAAAAGCAGTAGCGTCAGGTAGAAGATTAAAAACAGTTTTATTATCATTGTTTCGTGCCATTAGGTCAGCTCCATGCATTTTAAGCTTTTTTAAAACTGCAATAGCATTTTTATTATTAGTAGGAGAACTATTTACTATTGATTTTTGTGTTTCCTGGTCAAAAATTGTTACAAGCGCCACACTATGTACAGAAGTATTGCCATTATTGTCAAAAATATTTGGATTAGCCCCATAGCATAATAAAATATCTAGCAAAGTAGCCACATTTTTATCAGCATTCAAGGAGTGTACTATATTAAAGGCATGTACTGCACGGTGTAATGGTGTTTCTCCTAGATGATTTTGAGCATTTACAGTCATTTTTATATCAAAAGATAGTGGTGGTCTTTGATTTTCAAATTTTTTTAACAGTCTAAGTTGTGAACTAATTAAAGATATAGCAGTAGAATAGTGAAATTTAGAAAGAGCTAACATTAAAGGGGTATTATACTCACTATTACTTTGGCTTTGGTATAATGATAAATCTTCGAGAGTAAAAAGATTTTCAATTTCTATTAATAAATTCTCTATGATGGGATGACTGTTTAATGCTATATGGTGCAAAATATTTAGAGAATTTTTTGGGTTCACTTCTGAAATACGTTTACTATCATTCATAAGGTAGAGAACAATATCTTTTTTTTGTTTTTTGTTATTACATCGTTGGAGCGCCTCAAAAAGATTAAAATTTATATTACTAAATTGTTCTAGACTAGCTATTGAGTTTTTTCTAACCATTTTATTGTCCTGTATATTTGAGATTAAATAAAAGAAATTATGTAATAAATTAAGCAATTATGCATCTTGAATTTTTCTGATTAGATTGATTAAGAATTTTCTCTGCATATGTATTATTCCAAGGGTAGCTTTGTTCTCCAGCTATATCATCATAAAGCTTTGTTGCTTCTGGTATAGTAAATTAAGTTGATAAAGACATGATATATGATATATTAAAAAGCTCATAAACCCAAAACAGTAGAAGCAATGGCATATTCCTTAGATTTACGTAAAAAAGTAATTCACTATGTTAATAAAGGTTATACCAGAGAAGAAGCTGCAAGAATTTTTGGCATAGGTGAAAGAACAATTTATAGATGGTTATCGAGATCGAAATCCGGGAATTTAGCAGCCACACGAGCAGCTAAGCCATGGAAGAAGCTTGATCCAATCAAATTATTAAACGAGGTGTCTAAAAACAGCAATTGGCTATTATCTGATTTTGCAAAGGTTTTTAATGTGTCTACAGCTGCTATCTGTTTGGCATTCAAGACTTTGGGGATCACACGAAAAAAAAGACCACACTCTATCGTGAACGGGATGAAGCAAAACGGCAATTATTTTTGGCAGCTATCGCAAACTATAAAGCGGAAGATATAGTTTATATTGATGAGAGTGGAATTGATAGCTATTTGTACTATTCTTGGGGATACAGTCTCAGAGGAAGTAAAGTTTATGGTGATATCTCAGGTAAAAAACATGATTGAGAAAGCTTTATTGCAGGTAAGGTTGGGAAGAAAATTATTGCGCCAATGTGTTTCAAGGGCACATGTAATACAGAAGTTTTTAACGAGTGGGTTAGTCAGTGTTTGGTGCCCGAACTAAGATTTGGTCAAGTTGTAATACTTGATAATGCAACGTTCCATAAGTCAGCTAGAACTAGGAATTTAATAGAAGATATAGGCTGTAAACTTTTATTCTTACCACCTTACTCTCCTGATCTCAACCCAATTGAAAAATATTGGGCTCATTTAAAAGCTAAAATCAAACCTATCATTACTAATTTTAATAACCTTAGCGATGCTATTGATTATGGCTTCTCTATGCTATTCTCAACTTAATTGACTATAACAGCTCATCCGCCTCTCGTGAATGCGATTGCTGCAGATTTTCCCTTAATGCCATAACTTTTATTTTATGCTCTGCCCCATATTTTTTACCAACTTGATCTTGCTCAAGCTGAATCAGATCAACATATTTATTCTTTAATTCTGCTGTTTTTATCTCTAACTCTTTTTCAAAACGAGCATAATTATCATCTCTTGCTCTATTGATAGCTTCGTTATACTGTTGCTGCATAATACCCTGATTATATTGATGCGTCTGTGCTTGAAAATGATTCATCAAATGATTACCTGAAGCCTGATTTGCCACTTGTAACTGTGCATTTATATTTGCAAGTAACTGCTCATACTCCGCATTATAGCTCTGCTGATATTTTGAACTTATTGCCTCTTGTTCTGCTTTAATTTTATTATTAATTTCTGCAATTATTTCCTCTTCCATTTTATCAAATTCTGCTGCGTATTTAACATTTTGCGCCTTAAGCACGCTCTTAATTTTACCCTCTTGTTCCTGCCTATGATTCACTAGCTTATTTCTATAGCCTTGATTTATATCAATACCTAGTTCATCCATCACTTTATCATAGCGCTTCTTATAATTTGTTACAAATTCTTCAACCTTTACTTTAAGAGTTATAGCAATCCAATCTTCACTTGAAGCTTTTCCTTCGCGTTTATGCGCTTCTTCATTTAAAGCTTTAGCCACTTCCGTTCTAAATTTTTCTATTTCATCACCGAATTTATCTTCCCTCTCTGAAGCTTTGATTGCTTTTCCCTTATACCAGGAATCCATATCATCATTATGGTAATGCACATCCGCAACTTCAAAAGTTCTGCCATCTTCATAGGTAAAACTTGAGGTCTCAGTAATAGTGTTTCCCTCAATGATGCGATCATCTGGTTTGGTTTCTAAAGAAATTGATTTTATGCCAAACTGTTTTAAAGTATTTAGTTCTTCAGGTTCACTCCTGCCATTTAAATTCTTATCCTGCCACATTAAGAGTTCATTAAACTTCTCGTCTTTTTGATCTATCACTTTATCATTATTGCTATCAAGCAGCGAAAGCTTATAATACGCAGATATTAAATCATCTCCAAATAGTTCCGTGATATCATCTATTTTACCATTTCTATTTAAGTCCCTGCCTAATTGCCCATCTTCAGTAGATGCCCACCCTATTTTCTCAGCAAAACCATCATTATCTATATCAAAATATACACCTTGGGTGTAGGGGTATAACTTGATTCCATCTCCTGCTAAATCAAATACTAGCGGGCTGACATGTGAAGCTGCATAGCCTAAATCTTTACGTAACTGATGCGTCCACTTTCCTAATGCATATTTCTGATGCTCCATTCCTGCTCTAACAAGCCACCCAGGGTTTTCCTCATAGTTTCCTCCTCCCCACCCTGCTTCTCTCCTTAATTCAGATGTAATAGCATATCTAGCTAACATGTCAGATACACCACTCACTGCCCGGTTCATTATCGTACGTAAATCATCGGTGCAATAGCTATTACCCAAACAACTCTTTAATTGATTTTTAAAACTGCTTCTTGCTTGCGATAACTCATTATTATATTCATTATTACCGTATAAAAAGCTTGGCTCACTGATATAACTACCAACAGTTGGAGCTTGAAACTTGCTAGGTTCCGATAGAAAAGATGGCTTAGTTTCATACAACTGATTATATGCTGGCTTATAATCCATCATAGTTTGCATGAAGGGACTAAGTGGTTTTGCCGTGCTAAACTTCATATAATCACTTGCTGCCTGCCAAAAACTTCCCCATCCTCCTCCATAGCCTGAGGGCGGAGTCCACCCTCCACCACCTGAAGGTCCTGTTGGAGGAGGGTTCCCCCCACCCTTTGGCCCACCATCAAACGGATTCTGAAAATTAAAGCTTGGCCCTTTACTTCCCCCTTCTTTATCCTTCCACCAACTATTTGGACCATTCCGCAGCATCTCCAAATTCTGCATATTCGCCACAGTCTGCCTATCCTGCGCCTCAAATAATATATTCCAATCCAGCCCAACTGCCGCCATCAGATGTTCTAGGTTCGTATTACCCAAATTATTATGATCGTTTCCTGCTGGTTTCATGAACATTTTATCTAATACTTGCGTCTTATATTCCTTATAATCATACAGGTGACCATCAGGGGCATAATAGCCGTTATGTGTTTTTTGGAGAAGGTTATAGACTCGTTCGGATGATATGACAGTTCTATATACTGAAGCAGCTATGGAATCACCAAAATGGTCAATAGGTATATTATAAAGAGTTTTTATACATTCATGGGCGCTCACCCCGTTAGAATACTGATTATTTAATACCGCTTTAAATAAATCTATCTGTTTTACATCTATCGATTTATCATATCCTCCTAAATCCATCCATGAGCCGCTTCCTGCAAATTCTTCAAAAAATGTTCCTCCCCACGCATATTTGCTTAAACCTTGCTTTTCAAATGCATCATAGTGATAATTGGCGATTTTATTATATCCTATAAGTCCATTAATTGATTCTTTATTATCAGATCTTAGATTTGCATCATTATATGCCAATGCAACTCTTATGTTATTTTTAATATTCGCTATTTGCTCAATAGATTTTCCTTCTTGAAGAGCCCTATGTTCTAAATGATTATTCGCTAGCCCTGCAAAAGAACCATGATTATTTACAACATCTCTGGCAAGACCTCCGTAAGCAATACCGCTATTTGCTAAATAATTATAATATTCATTCACAATTTTAGTTGAAGCTGCCACTTCTTGAGAAGATAAAGGTTTTTCATCTCTAACTTTTATAAAATAAGGCTCTAATTTTTCTTTGTATTCTGTAATTTTATTAATATTAAATTGCTCTTTCATTTTTATACCTATAAACTTGGTGTTTGTTGAAATTGGTTTATTTTTTCTAATATTTTTGCTTTAACATCATCATGTTTTTCTAATAAAAAATGGCGACTAAAAAAATAGTTTAAATAGAACTTATTATTATAATTAGTATAGGTTTCGCAATGTGGATGAAAATTTGGCCCATATTTTCCTCCATCACAATCAAGCCAATAATCAGGTCTTAAAGGATCCCCTTTAATTAAAAAATCATGCTTGTTATTAATTTCATAAGCTGTTAAATTTTCTTTTGGTAATTCATATAATTTTTTTATGATATTTGGTTTATTATTTTTATTATTCCAATCTATACCAGTATTATGTTCGTATTTCTCTTGACCTACTTGATCACATATATTCTCTTCCCTACAGTTGACTCGTTGATACGTAGATTCAAGAGATACCCTCACATTATAATCTCTATTTGCTTCTCCTCCAGTTGCAGAAGTCATTTCTGGATATTTAAACATTAAATTAATAGATTCCACTTCTCCATCTGGTTCTCTAGAATTTTGCCATAAATATTCTCTTGGAATGTAGAAGTTAACTCCATTTAGTACAAATTCTGCAATTGCACCTTTTACTTTAGCCCATGGACACCGATTTGATCTTGCCATCATCGGAGTAAAATGTTTTTCAAACCATATTTTATATTTAGTACAATCCTCATCTCTTACAATTTCTCTTGGAATCTGTACTTTAGTTTTCCCATCATTTAACGTTAAATATAAAACTCCACTTTGATAATAGTAATAGCTGTACCCACCTAAAATTATCATTAAACAAATGATAAATTTTTTATTTAGTTTTTTCATTTATAGACTCATATTAATTTGTAACTAAAAATCCAGATTTTAAACTTATATAATATAATTATTACAAAAAGTCTATGCTTAATTAATAATATTAATTGCTTTGTAACATATATAATATTTGATTGCAATACTTAGAACTTATACAACTATAGATTGTATTATTTGCTATTTATACAACTGATTATATGCTGGCTTATAATCCATCATAGTTTGCATGAAGGGACTAAGTGGTTTTGCCGTGCCAAACTTCATATAATCACTTGCTGCCTGCCAAAAACTTCCCCATCCTCCTCCATAGCCTGAGGGCGGAGTCCACCCTCCACCACCTGAAGGTCCTGTTGGAGGAGGGTTCCCCCCACCCTTTGGCCCACCATCAAACGGATTCTGAAAATTAAAGGTCGGCTCACTGATATAATACATTTCATCACACCATATTAACTATTTATTACAAAATGTAATATAATTAGTTGCATAAAATTATTTAAGGGTATATGTTGAAGATAATTTTTATTATTAAATACTAATTTAAACTATAACATTTAACCGCTATAGTAAATTAAGTTGTATTTGGTAGTAGGTCTAAGATAGAACAAAACCTACAAATAGTATGAAAGCTTTGAGCTAACTGTGTCCTCAAGTTCAAATCAATTTACTATACAATAAAAATAGTATTAACCACTAAACAGTTAAAGGAACGGTAAATGGCAAGAATTGGAACCTTAACAAAAGCAATACGTGATAGTATACAACTACTACCCGTACATCTTGATACATTAGAAACTGAACAAATTTTAAAACAAATACCATCTCCACATATAGACTATACTAACTCTGAAAAAAACATTTCTTTAACTTCTTCATTAAGATTAGAACTACAAGCTACAAATAGCAGTAAAGCGATAAGCGACGATATATGCAACATCAATGATCTTGAGTATCTCTCATCTTCCTACATCGTTCAAGATAATATAGAACAAGAAGCACCATATTTATACGAGGAAAATATTAACCTAAATTTTTCAGATATATACCTTATGTTTCCCACTTATAGTAATAAATATACAATATCTTCTTTATATGAGGAAAAGAAAAATAATGCACATCTCACGAATCAAGATTTTATAATGATGAATCAAAAAAACGAAGAAATTTTACTACCGCATAACATCTCATTAGCAGATAGTTTTAGTGATAATAAATTATCTATTTATAATGATGTAGAATATCACTTTGACGATTGTAAATGGATTTACGCTGATACTTTTGAGAGTATTATTAATTTTATTACCCCAACATTTTTTGGAATTATTCAATAAAAGATAGGCAATGATCTAAAAATCTAAGTAATTATATATTATATTTTAAATTCAGCTATTACAGGTACGTGATCTGAAGGTAAAATCCAGTCGCGAGCATTTTTTAAAATATAAGCGTTTTTTAAATTATCAAAAAGCTGTGGAGTAAACCAGATATGGTCTAAACGTCTTCCGCGATCGGATTTACGCCAATCACGGTTACGATAACTCCACCAACTATATAGCTTTTGGTCTTTGGGTATAAAAAATCTATTAGCATCATACCAGTTTAGAGTTTTTTGTAGGTTAGAAAGCTTTGTTACCTCAATAGGTGTGTGACTAACTACTTTAAGTAATTGCTTATGGGACCACACATCGTGTTCTAAAGGAGCTACATTTAAATCGCCAACCAGGATAAGTTTTTTTTGCGCCTGTATTGGATGGCTAAATAATTCGGTCATATGATCCAAGAAAGATAATTTATAGGCAAATTGTGGATTTAAATTAGAATCAGGAATATCTCCACCTGCAGGTACATAGAAATTATGTAAAGTGGTATTATCTGGCAAATCTACGGAAATATGCCGACAGGCATCTTGATGTACGAGTTTTAAAAATTGGATATTTTCAAATTTGATACGAGATAATATGGCGACACCATTGTAAGATTTTTCACCACAAATTGCTATATATGGATAACCTAAGTTACTAATATATTCAAAAGGAAATTCAGAATCTCGTACTTTGGTTTCTTGTAAACAAATAATATCTGGGGAGATTTCTGAAGATAATTTAGATAGATTTTCTAATCTTAATCTGACTGAATTAATATTCCATGTGACTATACGCATATTTCTTACTTTATAAAATAGATGACTAATAACGATATAATAATAGATGTGATAATAGAGATAATGTATGCGCCACTGTTATTGATTTTATTTTCTATAAATATATTTTGTGATTTAGCATCAAGTAATGCAGGTAATTTATAGTCAATAAAATTTATTAGCTTTTTTCCTGCTTGTATAAAGCGCATATCAAATCCTAAATTTTTAGAAGCCCATTGTTTTATCCATGGCTCAGCTAACTGCCACATATTTACTTCCTGATCAAGACTACTACCAACACCCTCTACTATTATTAATGTTTTTTGAAGTAGTAATAGTTGAGGCTGTGTTTCCATTTCAAAATCTTCAGTAATTTTAAAAAGCTGTGCTAATAATTTACCTACCGAGATCTGCTTAGCTGGTAATCCTATAATAGGCTCTCCTATTGATCTACATGCTTGCGCAAAGGTTGCAATTGAATGGTGTTTTGGTACATATCCAGCTTTGATATGAATATGTGCTACATGTAAGTAATCACGTTCTAGAAAACCTTTAAGAATTTCTGCAACATAAACGCGAGTATCATAGTCTAGGCGACCCATTATACCAAAATCTATGAAAACTAATTGCCCTTGATTATTAACTAATATATTTCCATGATGTAAGTCTGCATGAAAAAAACCATCACGATATGCTTGATTAAAAAAACAAATAGATAATTTAGCTGCCAGGTCTTTTAAATTATGTCCCTCCTGAATGAGCTCCTCTTTATTATCAATAGAAATTGCATCTATCCATTCTAAAGTTAATACCTTTCGTGAAGTAAGCTGCCAGTCTATGGTTGGAATATAAACTGAAGAGTCATTCAACAGATTATGTTTTAATTCATCTGCAGCTGCAGCTTCAAGACGAAGATCCATTTCCATTTTGACTGTTGCTGCAAAAGTATCAATGACTTCTAGCAATTTAAGCCTTTTAAGACGTGGGTGGAATTTGTTAACTATCCTTGCTAAATAATAGAATAGCCTTATATCACGCGCGAAAGCCTTTTCTATTCCAGGCCGTAGGACTTTTACTGCAACTTTTTCTCCCCTCAAGTTAACTGCTTGATGCACTTGTGCAATTGAAGCAGAAGCAATAGGGATAGGATTAAATTCTAAATACAGTTCTAAAATTTTTTGATGGAATTCTTGTTCAATGATATCGCTAGCGATTTCAAACGCAAATGGTGTTAATCGATCTCTTAAATTAGCCAAATCTTCTGTAACCTCTGATCCTACAATATCAGCCCGTGTTGAAAGAGATTGCCCAAATTTAATAAATATTGGACCTAACTCTTCAAAAGATTGGGATAATTTTTGCCCTAATCTATATTTAGACTGGATTTTTAAGAAGCGTGGAATAAAAGGTAAAAAACTATATAGATTTTTAAATAATATAAAGATAATTTGAGCTAGTCTTAAATAGTTGCTAATACATGTAAACATTTTTAGATCCGATAACCATAATGTAAAGCAGTAATACCATGATTTAGATTATGATAATTAACAAACTTAAAACCTACTTTTTCTATCATCAATGCAAAGGTTTTTTGGTTAGGAAAATTTCTAATACTTTCTACTAAATATTGATATGCTTCCTGATTTTGGGCAAAGATTTTCCCATATAAAGGTATGATATTGAAAGAATAATAGTCATATAATGAGCTTAATAAACGATTATTAACTTCAGAAAACTCTAAGCAAACAAATTTTCCACCAGGCTTTAAAACCCTATATGCTTCCTTTAATACAGAGCTAATGTCTACAGTATTCCTAATACCAAAGGCAATCGTATAATAATCAAAAGTCATATCATCTATAGGTAATTTTTCTGCATTACCGCATACAAAATTTATACCTGATAATATACTATTATTAATTAATTTATCCCGTCCAAATTCAAGCATTTTATAATTAATATCACATATAGTAATATTAGGAGAACAGTTATTTTGCTTAGCATATTTATAATATAACATTGATATATCAGCAGTTCCACCCGCTACATCCAAAAGAGAGGCATTATAATTGGGAAGAAGTTGTAGCATCCTTTGTTTCCAAAGACGATGGAGGCCAAAGCTCATAATATCA
Organism: Rickettsiales bacterium Ac37b; assembly: GCA_000746585.2. NCBI lineage: Bacteria > Pseudomonadati > Pseudomonadota > Alphaproteobacteria > Rickettsiales > Rickettsiales bacterium Ac37b. The sequence continues at coordinate 95,283 of CP009217.2, read as the reverse complement.
TTCATTAAATCATATTTGTTAGCCACAGAATTAAAAACATGGTTTACCATCTCAGGTTTTGCACTACTTTTTACCTGTTGATATCCAAAATGCGTATATTCTACATTTATTGCAGGATCTATATGATTTTTAATGTCCAACTTCCTACCATGTCTCAATGTTATAATTAAGGCAAACACAACTAACTCTATACTATTTGTCTATAATAGATATACTAGGTTGTAAAGATAAATTTTCTACCTACGTAAGTTTTGCTATATTAAGCAAAATTTTATTTGACATTATATATAATATATATTAAACGTTAATGTTTAATATATATTACATACTATTAATAAATTATGAATATGCAATGTGACGCCATAGATACTTATACTGGATGTGATTTTATACTTACTTATATATTAGAACATAATTTACATAATTTAGAAAACCTACTTCCAGACCAGATAAAATGTAAAAAATGGTTTGAGTCTGTAAAAACAGACTGTAAAGGTAATATTTACTTATATCCTTATGAAACTGTACCGCCCTTGGATGATGAATCATGTATTATCCATTATATGACTGAGAATGATTGGAGATATTATAAAATAAACCAAGAATATAAGGATTATGTGCAATCATTTAGCTATTTACCTGTCCTCACCTTAGGGGGGATTATTACTTTGGGTATTTATTATAAATGCTATTCTAATCAGGATATTATATTAAGGGGTGAGAGCGATACAATAGATGTTGCTCCTGCAGCTTAAACAATATACATAGTAAATTGATTTAGATTCGAGACACAGTTAGCTCAAAGCTCTACTACTATTTATTATACTCTTGGACAAAAAATGTAAGTAATGAGCAAAAAATGATGTCATATCCGTGAAAACGGGTATCTCATGAGCCTGGAACATTACACTTAATATCTTCTATATGTTTTATATTTAGAATCCCCACATAAAACTCTGCAGGCGTAATTATTGTAATATTCCTAGCTCTTCTTCAGTCATACCTTTAGCAATAGCTTTACTTCCAACAGTGTCACAAAATTCTTGAAAAGATTTAATCATTTGTTTAGACAATTTCTTATAATCTTCGATAGCCATCATTACTATTACATCTCTACCATTTTGGAGTACTAATATGGCTTCGCTTTATTCTTAGCCTAGGTGTACGGTTTCAGTAGTTGATGGTTAGGATTAATTCTAAAATTATTAGCATTTTGTGTGTAACAAGTCAAGATCATTTCAAAAGGCGTTTTTCTAGCAATAGAAGAAAGCCTTTTAGCATAATTATAAGCCATAACAAAAGCTTGTAGATGACTATCTAACTCTTCTCTACTAGTATAATGATACTTCTTAGTAGTAGCTTCTTTTATAGTCCTATTCATTCTTTCTACTTGACCATTGGTACTTGGACTATAAGGCCTTGTTGTGCGATGCCTGATACCGTAATCTTTACATTTTAGATCAAATCTATGTCTTGCTTTAGGAGCTCTGTACCTGGCTAAACCATTGTAAGCAAATTGAACACCATTATCAGTTAATATGGTATGTATCTTAAAGGGACAGCTACTTACCAAGTTATCAAGAAAATTAACTGTAGTATCGCCATTGCTATTATTATGCAGCTCAACATAAGCAAATTTACTCACTCTACATATTGCCACAAATATGTAAAATTTTCCCTCACCAATTCTTACTTCTGTGATATCAAGATGCATAAATCCTATTTCATAAGCCTTAAATTTCTTCTTCTCTTTGATATTATCTTCTTTGGGTAAACAAGATAAACCGTACCGTTTAAGGCATCGGTAAAGATTTGAACGAGTTAAATAAGGTATTTCTTTAATAAGTGCATCAAAGCAATCATCCAAAGGTAATTGCGTAGACTTACGAAAAGCAATAATCAAAGCTTCATCTTCGGGCTTCAAAATAGTAGTTGCTTTTTTAGGAGCATTAGAGCGATCTTCTACTCCTTCTTCTTTTCTTTGACGCCATTTTATCACAGTTTTAGGGTTAATATTATATTGTTCACTTAATTCTTTGATCGTAGCTTGCGATCGCTGTAATTCTTTTCTAATTGCGTGCGTAGTCGTGGCGCAGCCATGTAATATTTGTCCCACAATTCCTCCAAATTAATTATATCCCTAGCTCTTAATTATATACTCTTTTTTTCTTCCATCAACCCTTGAAATTGTACACCTAGTATGTATGCAGAAGTAATTAAAATTTACTAAATTATCTTTTATTGAGAAGATATAAATCATTAATATATTATTAAAGTTAATCTTATATTATTAATAACAATATTAATTGGTGCAATATAAAAATGTAATAGAAATGACGTCCAAAATACAAAATACTGAATTACCCTCTCATAAATTTAGATGGCATATTTTAATTATTTTAAGCATTTGCTTACTATTGGTATCAATGGATGCAACCATTTTGCATACTGTTATGCCTACTATAATTCTTGATTTAGAGCCATCTAATTTACAGCAATTATGGATTATAAATGCTTATGCGCTAGTATTATCAGGATTACTCATCACAACAGGGGCTTTGGGAGATAGATTTGGTCGTAAAAAATTATTACTTTGGGGGCTTGTAGTTTTTGCTATTGCTTCAATGTTAGTCTATGTGTTTCATAACCCTTGGGGATTAGTATTATGCCGTGCTTTACTTGGTCTCGGCGGTGCAATGATTATGCCTTCTACCTTATCTATATTGCGTAACATTTTTATTGATGCGCATGAACGTATGATTGCAATATCTGTGTGGGGAATAATGGCAAGTGTAGGGGCAGCTATAGGACCTGTGCTAGGAGGAATATTAGTTGAGTTTTTAAGTTGGCAATCAGCATTTTTTGTTAATGCTCCTATTGCATTTGCAATTATTGCGTTTGGCATAATACAAATTCCTGAATCGTCTACTCCTAGTAATGAACCTTGGGACTGGCTAGGGGTATTTGAATCGTTTTTTGGGATGGCTGCCCTAGTTCAGGGTATTAAAGTATCATCTAAATATGGAATTATGAATTTAGCTTCTGGTGGAATGCTCTTAATTGGTATTATATTAATGACACTATTTACTTTACGACAGCTTAAAAGTAAAGATCCATTGGTAGATATACGTTTATTTTTAATTAACAATTTTAGTGTAGGAATTATAGTTTATTTGCTTACTACTTGTGCATTAGGTTCTATAATGTATTTAATGTCCTTATGGTTACAGTTTATTAAAGGGCTTAGCCCTTTATATGCAGGTCTTTATATTTCACCTGTAACAGTTTCTGCTTTAATTACAGCTTTTATTATGCCATATTTACTTGTAAGGTTTACTGCACGTATAGTAATATTTAGTGGACTTATATTTATTACTATATCACTTATTTTACCAAGCATATTAAACAATGAAGATTTACTTTCAAATGCTATATATTTTGCACTACTTGGTATAGGAGTAAGCCTATGTCTTTCTACTACTGTATCAGTGATTATGGCTACAGCTCCTGCAGAGAGAGCAGGAGGAGCAGCGGCATTACAAGAAACTGCATATGAATTAGGTAATGTACTAGGTATAGCTGTTATTGGTAGTATTACATCTTTTATATATAGTACTAGTATAATAATACCTAAGGGTGTATCCAGGGAAATGGCAACAATAGCTCGCGATTCAATTGGTGAAGGAATAATTGTTGCTCACCAATTACCATTTTCACTTGCGGAGGAATTAATCAGAGAAGCTAATATCGCCTTTATAAATGCATTTGATATAGTAGGCATTATTCTAGGTATAATAATGTTGATTGCAGCTTGTTTAACCATGTATTTCTTGCCGCCTTTCAAAGTATCAACTCCTTCACATTAATGTATAAATAACTAACAAAAAGTAAGTTTCACTCATTATATATTTCACTTGTCCCTATTTGGAGAAGTCGTGAAAAACTTCAGTTTTGAGCGGATGAGGGGTATATTAAATAATTAGATTTATTAAACCCTCACCCTCGGAAAGCAAAGCTTTACAAGACCTTTTCTTAATGGATAGGTTAAAAAGCATATAAAGACTATAATATATATTTCATCTCTCCCCTAGGGGGGGGGGGGGGCTTTGTTGCATGGTTAAGCTGTAGTATGAAAAAAGAGAATGAGTTAAAGAAAGTTAGATAAAAAGAATGGACAAAATTGTAAAAAATAGGTGTAGTTGCGTTATTTTTTTATTTTATCTACAAATACCGAAAAGAACGCAACTGGTCACAGTATAATCAGAAATTGAAAAATATAGCAAGAATAAATTTCTATCTTTCTAAAGAGGCTATGAGCAAATGGATTTATCATGGTACAAGGATTGCCGGAGGTAAAATGATATATAGCCCTATTGCCATAGAAACTTGCTTACTGATACGAGAATTTTATCACCTTCCTTATCGTCAAACTCAAGGGTTAGTTGAATCTAGCTTTAAATTAATGCAGCTTGATTTAGATGCTCCTGATTACAGCACTCTTGCTTATATCCGTGGAAAGAAAGAATAATTACTTTTTTACCAATACAACTTAATTTACCAATAATACTTTGCTGGAACGATAAAGAAGTATTAAATAATACAATTTAACTAAAAATATACTTCCATAAAAAGAATTTTACAGTTATAAATAAATATAAGATGCAAAATAATCTATAGTAACAAGTCTATACTATATACAAAATAGTTAATAAATAAAACTATTAGTAGTTTTAATTCAAATTAATTCACTAATAGTAAGTAAAAACCGATCTTAATAATGGTATTAAGATCGGAATTTTTTTGATTAGTTGCTAGCTTCAACTTCTTTGTTGTCTTTAAAAGTGTGCACAACACCTTTAGTGTCAACACAAGAACCGTCTGTAGCACCATTAAGTGAAACAACGCCATTGATTTCTGAACAAGCTGGTGTTGTATCATCAGCAAAAACAACGTTAGAAGCTAATGATATTAAAGCAGAAAGAGCAACCACAGCTAAAGACTTTTTCATTTTTAGAACTCCATACTAAAATTATTTTAACATACCTCTACCACCGGAGAAGACAACAACTACTTTTTTACCATTTACAATCACAATGTATTCACCATCAGGAATTGCTTTTTTTGTCAAAACTGTTACTACCCTATTGGTAATATCAATTTGGCCGGCTCCGTCTGGAAGATCTACCACCGTAGCATGTGCAACAGAGCAGAACAACACAATAAAAGTAAAGATAAGATAACAGTGTTTCATATTCCTCGTGATTATAAAAATCTAACTTATGCAAAAAACTGCACGAGTTATACTCACAGGCGAAAAACCTATAAGCAATATATTGTGTATATATTATTAACAAAAAATTCAAGAAGTTACAAAAGATAGAAAAAATTATTCAAGTGATTTATAAAAACTGTTGCAAAAATGATGCAGTATACTCACTTTTAATAAAAGGACGCACATAAAATGCAAATTAATAACTATAGAAATTTTCCATTATCACTTAAGAATTTTGATGATCAAGGTATTATATCTGGATATGCGAGTGTATTTAGCGTACAAGATAAACAAAATGATTGTATATGTTATGGAGCATTTAAAGAGAGCATTCAAAACCACTACAACAATAATCAGATAAAATTATTGTGGCAGCATCAACAAGATAAACCTATAGGAATATTTAATTTGATTGCTGAAGATAAGTATGGCTTATATATAGAAGCAAAACTTTTGTTAAAGATACAAAAAGCACGTGAGGCATATGATTTATTAAAATCAGGTGCTATCAATGGGCTTAGTATAGGATATACGCCTGTAGAATATGAATTTGATAAGAGTTCTAAAACAAGAATACTCACAAAAATTAATTTATGGGAAATTAGTCTGGTAACCTTTCCAGCTAATATACATGCTGGTATTACTAATTTAAAAAACTATGAAATTAATTGTGATAACTCAATTTATTCAGAGTTAAATAGATTAAGTACCTTAGCAAAAGAATCAGTTAAGATATTAAACACTATAGTTTCTTTATGTGAATTAGAATATACATTACTCTTTGCTAACTTAACAAAAAGTAGGTTTTGCTTATCATTCTTATCTACTTAGGAAGCTGAAAAAAAACTATAATTCTATCTATAAAATTCTTCACCATATTTTAAAAATTACCTCTTGATTATTAATAACTAACCATAGGAGCAAAAAAATGCTTATAACTAATATAGCAAATACAGTAGAAGAAATGAAATCAGCCTGGCAAGAATTTATGTCAGTGAATAATAGAAGACTTAGTGAATTAGAAAAAAAAGGAGTTATGGATCCTCTTACTGAAGAGCAATTGAGAAAAATTAATAATACACTTGATGAATGTAAAGCACGTGTAGCAACTATGGAAATAGCTACCATGCGTCCATCACTCTGTAATAATCAAGATTACAATATAAGTTCTAGTAATACTGAACATAAATCAGCTTTTATAAATTATCTCAGAACTGGTAGTGATAAGGCTTTACAAGCTATCCAAAGAAAATCTATGTCTGTTGCATCTGATGCAGATGGAGGGTATTTAGTAACTCCATCTATATCAAAATCTATTATTCAAGTTTTGACTGAAAAATCACCAATAAGACAATTAGCTTCTAGTGAGACTATTTCTACCGATAGTTTAGATATAATAGAAGATTATAATCAGGCTGAGGCAGGATGGGCAAATGAAATAGGCCCTGTATCAGAAACCGAAACTCCTAAAATAAATAAAAAAAGAATATCAGTTCATGAATTATATGCGCAGCCTAAGGCAACTCAAAAACTAATAGATGATGCAAATATTAATATTGAAAAATGGTTAATAAATAAATTAATAGATATTTTTTCTACCAAAGAAAATCAAAGCTTTATAAGTGGTAATGGAGAAGGAAAGCCACGTGGAATTCTGAGCTACGATCATGGTAAGGAATGGGGCAAAATTGAGCAAATTAATTCTGGTGTAAATGCTGATTTTACCGTAGAGTCATTATTTTTCTTATTCTTTGCATTAAAAGATCAATATGCATCTAAAGCTACCTTTTTAATGCATCGTAGTTTGTTACAAACTATTAGAACACTTAAAGATCCTGTAAGTAAACAATATTTATGGAGTCCAGGCTTGACACTTGGCACGCCTTCAACGCTCCTTGGACTACCAGTTGCTGAAGCAAATGATATGCCAATGGCAAGTAAAGGAAGTTTATCTATAGTGCTGGCAGATTTTAATAAAGCTTATAAAATTGTAGACCGTATGGGTGTTAGGGTATTGCGTGATCCGTTTACAGAAAAGCCTTTTGTAAAATTTTATACTACTAAACGTGTTGGAGGTGATGTAGTGAATTATGAAGCTATAAAAATTCTTAAACTAGCAGAGTAATTGTAGGTTTTGCTTATCACTCCAAGTAATAAATATTTAACTTCTTTTACTATAGTTGTTCTCTAAAACAAGTTCATGTACTATTCTTGCAACCTAAAATTAGGGTATCATAATGCCAAATCAATATCGTGGTGAAATTAATATAGAACTCGCTGGGAAAACATATAATTTACGTCCTACTTTCCAAGCTTTATGTGAAATAGAAAATGAAATAGGGAAAAGTTTAATCTTATTGTTAAGCAAGCTAGATGAACAAGGAATCTTAATCCAAGAACAGATAGCTATTATTAAAATAGGTATAAAACATGCGGAAAATAATAATTTGCCTGAAAATTTAGAAGAACTGATTAAGCAAAAAGATATTGCTTCTTTATTTAAGATAATATGTAAATTTTTAGAAGCAGGATTATGTATATGAGACGTTATAAGCATAGTGACAAGGGAAAAGATCTTTTTGACACCAGTAACTATAGTGCCTTAGCAGATGAATATAAGGCTTTAAAGGGATTAATAGATCATCTTTCTCCAAGCTTAGATAATATTAAACAAAAACTTATGCCTGTTAAGTCAGAACTAAAACTTACTACAGATGCAATGAATATATTAAATAAATTAGCAAAAAATTTAGCAGAAAATATTGGTCAGCAATTAGGTAATGCTGTGATTAATTCTAGTACTAACTCGTTTAGCAAATCTAATATTTTTGGTTTTCTAGAAAAGATATTAAGTAATTTTTGGAATGAAGGTAGAGCTATAGGTGGCAATATTGCAGTAGGAAAAAGTTATTTAGTAGGAGAAAAGGGGCCTGAGTTATTTACTCCCCATACAAGCGGGATAGTTACTGCAAATAATTATATGTCTTCAAAACGACAATCTATTAATGTAGTATTAAATGTTAATTCTACTGCTAATAATGGTTTTGGTAAAAACCATAACCAACAATTAAGAGAACTAACTAGGGCAATATATAATTTAAGTTTGCGCTAGATTATTATTTTTTTTCAATAGAAGATGAAGGAATAAGTATTTTTATATTAGTTGTATCTATATGTTGTTTGGCTTTCCATAAATCATATTGTTGTTGCAGATTAAGCCAATATTCCGGATTAGAATTGGCAAAGGCCTTAGATAGGCGCAGTGCCATTTCTGGACTAATACCAGAATTACCATTAATTAACGAGGATAAAGTTTTTCTAGTAATGCCAAGATATTCTGCAGATTTAGTGATGGTTAAATCTAAAGGTTCTAAATAAAACTCTTTTAATATTTCGCCAGGATGTGGGGGATTAAACATATTAAACCTCTCTAATGATAATCTAAATAGTCAACATCATAAGCGTCTCCATTTTCAAAACGAAATATAAGGCGCCAATTACCATTTATACTAACTGCCCAAAAATTGGCTTTATCACCATGTAATTTGTGTAAAGCTATTCCTGGCAGATTCATATTTCTATATATGTTGAGGCATTTAAATTTGCTAATAATAACCTCAATCTTTTTATATGATTAGGTTGTATTTTTGTGGAATCACCATTATAGAAAAAATTCTTTAACCCTTTATGTTTAAAAGTTATTATCATATTCCAACCTAATTTTCATAAGGTTATTGTAACCTATAACTACTCAAGTGTCAATATTATAGTAAATTAAAAAGAAGCTATATTATGACAAAGTCTTTAATATTTTATATAAATTGTAAAAAAAGAACTATATGGAAACTCATAAAGAATTATGGATCAAGCTATTCCTGGTAGCAGTGGGTGATCTAGGCATAGCTCCTAATCACTTTTGGAATATGACTATAAAAGAACTTAAGATATTATTAAATAACCGTGAATTGTTATACCAACCTAAGCGTATAACTCGTACCCAACTAGAAATATTACAAAAATTATTCCCTGATTATGAAAAAAGTACTTGATTATTTATAAGAAATGTTACAAAATGTAATAAAGTGTATTAGAGGTAGGTATGAAGGTTAGTAATTTTAAAGATAATATAGGTATCTTTAGTAATTATAGTGCATCATTAGTTAATTTAGCTAGTGATGAGGCTTTGCCTGCAGATAAATCTTATAATATAGATTCTGCTTCTTTGAACAATAAGCATTCAGAATTTACTCAGCAAAATAGTAATAAAAAACTTGAAGTTGATCGAGAAATTCTTCATAGAGAATATTTATTCGAGCAAACATGTGCAGATTGTGCTCACAGACAAGCACAATCTTATGTCGATAGTAACACTCATTTAAGTGATTGTTATCAAAGTATTTATGATATGTGTATGCAAGCTGTGCGTTCTTCTCTTGAAAATATTAATAAGTGTGAGCGTAAAATTTCAGGATCTTATAGACTAAACGTATAAAAGCCTTTCCAAAAAATTTGATTATAAAACTTAAACTGTTTTCACTATAGTGAGCATTAGATGAGGTCATACCCATATAAACGGGTATTTCATGAGTCTGGGACATTATTAGATTACCGCTTTTGCGTTCATGACAAAAGAGGAGTATATATTATGTATATATAGCCTCTTTTACAATTTTTTCTTTTCATTCCAATAAGTTATACATCCCTAATAAAGAGTTATATATGATAGCTAATGCTTATGATTTTAATACCCATGGTTTTATAAAAAAACTAATGCAAAATGATATTTCGGAACGACAAGCGGAAGCAATTGTTGAAGTGGTGTATGATATAAAACAAAAAATTATATCAAATGTAATAACTAAAGAGGATATTTATGAAATGACAAAGGTTATGCAGAAAGAAATTGAAAGCGTAAAACAAGAAATACAAAAGCTAGAATTACGTATGACTATAAGGCTTGGGACGATGATGGCATGTTTAATTTCGATGATAGTTACAGCCTTAAAGTTATTATAAATTATTATTCAATTTGACCATTTTTCCAGTCATAAGGATTTTTCCACTTTAATTGTTGCATGCATTTTTGGAAGGATTTATTACGATCGATTTCAAGTGCTTTATTATCGTAAATCGGCACAGAAATATAAGTAATAGTTATATTACCTTTTACATCTATAGACGTCATCATGGGAGGTATATTAGTATTGTTGACTAAACTAGAGGGGAATTCTTTTTCAGCATTGTTGGTACAAATTTTTTTATCATTATTATACAAGGTAGTACTTACCGCTGTTTCATAACGACATATATTAAGTGCTATAGAATCAGAAGATCTAATTTGTGATGCGCAGTAATTATCAATTTCTATTAAGTTAATAGTAAAATAATCAATATTACGTTGCCTTAATAAATGTTTTACATCATCCCAAGTGCGTATCATTTCAGAAGGTTCTATATATCCATATGCTCGATTTGACATAATAATTATTAATAAATGCATTAATATTATTAATAATTTAGTACTCATAAGTAAACCTTAAAAAAATAGGCAATAAATGTTTTCTCATCTTAAATTTAATATAAAATTTTTATCTTCGCCAAATATTCTGCCTGTTTCCTTAGAGGAAGCAAAATTATATTTACGAATAGAACATAACTATGATGACAATTTTATACTGAATCTAATCAGATGTACATATGATACAGCCATAAATTATACCAAACTATCATTATTTACAGGTATTTTACAAGTTACGCTGCCTAAAACTGGTATATATGTTAACCTTCCATATGGTCCTATACAGGAAATTAAATCTGTAAAAATAATTAATAATAATTCGTTCATTGAGCTGAAAAAATCTGATTACACCCTGCAGCCAGATCACAATACATTACATATTCGTGATACATACCACTCTCCTTCAGTTATAACCTATCAGGCTGGTTTTGGAGATAAGGTGCTGGATATACCTCCTGCCATACGTCAAGCCATGCTTATGCATCTTGCGGCTTTATATGATAATCGTGGAGGGGAATTATCTATGCCTGAAAGTGTAAAATTAATTTATAACTCTTATAAAAAGCTGAAAATTTAAATCATATGAAAAATCAATATAATCTTTCATCTAAGTTACGTAGTCGTATAACTATCCAAAAGTCTTATGAAATAATAGACGATAGTGGTGGAACCACAGCTAATTGGGTAGATGTAATAAAAGTTTTTGCGTATGTATTGCCTCTTGAAATACCATTATCTGCAGAACATATATATACTAATCAAATTATCACTTCTAATTATTATAAATTTATTATGCGTTATATTCCAGGGATTACTTGTAAGATGCGTGTTGTTTATAAAGAACGCTTTTTTAATATCCAAAATGTTATCAATGAGTTAGAAGAAAATAAAATATTAAAAATTATAGCGAAAGAATAATATATATTTCACTTCTCCTGTAGGCCTAATCCTTAAAAAGCCATAAGTTTTCAGTGCATGAAGGAGTATAAAATAATTGCTTTACCCACCCGTTGCCCTAGGAAACTAAAATTTTCCTAGGGTCCCTCCTGTAGGTAAGGTAAAGAAGATTTGAATTTATATACAGTAAATTAAGTCGTATTTGGGACGAGGAGCTTTGAGCTATAGCAAAGGCAATTTAAAATATTACGAGGCGTGAGGCAGAAAGCGTAGAAATACTATTGTAGGCAACGAACAACAAAGTAATATTTAAATTGCTACAGCTATAACTGCGTACGCAAGTTCAAATCAATTTACTATAAGAAGTTTTTCGCTGTTTCCCATGTAATCACACACGGGCTATTTTCACTATAGGACTGTTAACAAATTATTTATCTAATAAGAGCTAAAATATGAAAAATCCTATTATACAATGGAGTAGTGCTGTATATCAGCGATTAGCTAATTCTTCAGAATTAGAAGAATTAGGCGTAAAAGTTTTTACATATGTTCCACAAGATACGAAATATCCTTATATTTATTTAGGTGAAATGATTATCTCAGATTATTCTACCAAAACTACTAAGGGATTTAATTTAATTAATTATATTAGTATATACGCTGAAGAACGTGGTAATAAACAAGCTATTATTTTGTCACATATAGTAAAGGAATTATTAGAATCACCAGAATTAATCTTAAAATATTATACACTTGTTAGTATTAGGTTACTTAATTGTCATATTTCTACGCTCCAAGAGAGAAATATTTGCCAGTCAATATTAAAAATTAAATCTATTATAGAGGAGATATAGATATGTCAGCACAAAAAGGGGCGTTAGTATTGCTCAAAGTATTACATAATAAGGACGGTAACATTTTTGAGACTATAGGAGGAATGCGAACTACAAGATTTATATTAAATAATCAGCTGGTGGATTGTACTAATAAAATGTCCGGAGCATGGCGTGAGCTATTATCTAACGTAGGTATTAGCTCAGTAACAATTTCTGGTACAGGCATTTTTACCAATTCTCAATCAGAGCATTATATAAGATCATATGCATTTTCTAATGCAATCAAAAAATATGCTATATATTTTGGTAGTGGAGAAATTTTAATAGGTAATTTCCAAATTACTTCTTACGAACGATCTGGCAATTATAACGAAGAAGAACATTATTCGCTAACTCTAGAAAGTTCTGGTGAAGTAAAATTTAATCTAGCGAGTAAAGAAGTTCAATAAGCTCTATAAGATTTTTTATACTATTTATAAATAATTTATAAGTTTTTGTACTCTATACTGAGTAATTAATAAAATTTTAATGAGCTATGGGTTATAATACAGTATGCTTATTAATATCGACATATTAATTATTACATATTTTATTTTTTATCATTAGGTTAATTTATTTAATTAGAGGCTCATGATGAGTGCACCAGAACAAAATAACGATGGCGATCAGCCAATACCAACCAATTCTCTTTCATCCCTAGAGGCTTCATCGAATCAAATTCCTATAAGAACTGTAGAGTCTATAATGGATCAATTTTTAAATGAGCAATTACCTCATGCTAATAGTTTTATATTTAACAATCTAATAGGTGAAATACAGATTAAAGGTGAATTGCCTAAAGAAAATAAATTTTACAGTGAATATAAAAATATGGTGCATCACAAAGCAGCACTTATGATTAAGGATGTTATGAAAGCTATACTTAAGACAGAGAAAAAATGGGATAACTCTTATGAAGATTTAAATTCTAAGGAATTATACGAAAAGTTAAACGAGAAAGATCAAGCTAGATTTAAAGAATTATTCACAAAAACTGAGGATTGGACAGAGCAAACTTCTGCATTATTTGATCCTGGTAACGAAAAAGCGTTGCAAGAGCAGCTATATGTAAAAATTAAAAGGGAGTTAGTAAAAAATGCTGGATCACCTGTATATTATGCCTTTGCTTCTCAAGAAATAATAGATGCCACTCATATACTATCAGAAGAATTATATAAAGATATATCTATTCCAAATTCTGCCGGTTATGTTTTGTTAAAAAATAATGATAAAAAAAATAAAAAAGATCCTAAAGTATTAATGATATCTGATAACAAGGTGATACAAGAGTTTATTCAACAGGCATTAATAAATACATTTAACCCTGAGGCTAATATAGATTTTGTACGTGAGCCAGGAAAAATGAGAGATATTATACAAAAATCCCCAGAGAAATATAAGGAATTTGCAGGAAAAGTAAATAATATTCTTGCTGCCTATAGTGTTGTGAATAATGCAATTTCAAATATAGATAATAAATATGGAAAAAAAACTTCTCAGGAAAATTTTTATCAAATATTAAATTCTGTGATGCCTGAGATGATTAGATCTGGTATTAATTATTTACATATTAACCAGTCTGAGCTTTCTACGGAGTTAGCTAATGATTTAATTAAAAACAATTCTATACTGGCAGCTAGAAACACTCTTAAATTAGAACCAAATGCGTTAAAAAGAGTTACTCGGAGAATATCTAACTATGGCTCAAATATAGGTAGTAAATCAAAGTTTTATTATAGTATAGATAGCGGTATTGATACTGCTTCTAATTTAAGCGATCGCAGTTTGTCGAGATCTTCAAGTAGGGATAGTATGGCAAGTAGCAAAAGTCGCATTTCGGATGATGAACAAAAAATAGGTACTAAAAATAGTAAAAAGGTGCTTCCTACCTTGATACAGCCCTTTGGAGCTTCAGAAAATATTTTAGAGTATTTAATGCATAAATATGATGAATTAGCAGTTAAGGCTGAGAATGAAAATGTAAGCCCGGAAAGAAAAAGACAAAATTTATATACTTTAAATGCTGAATTATTTGAACTCGCTTCTTCTGAAGCAGAAATTATTCCTATAAATAAATTATCATCAGCGCCAGAAAAAGTGTATATAAAAGATATAGAAAATAATCCAAATGTTGTATATTCGAATATCGGAATAAATGATTCTGCTAATAGTTTAGTAATGGCTGAAACTACTGATGGTAAAATATATTTTGATGAAAAAGAAAAAGGCAGTAATAAATTTACAGGGGTTATCTTTGTTGAAAGAATCAATGCACAAACAGGTGAATTACTTGGGGCTAAAGACGTTATCTATTATAAAGAAGGTGAGGTTGTAAAATTTATTGAAGGACTTGAAGGAGCAAGCCGTTTAGGTCAAATAGAACAATTTAAACAAGCTAACCAATCACCTGCTCATGAGCATGATAATAGAATGAAATCTCCTGAGCAAATAGTTGGTGATGTAGTTAAAGAAGTATTTTCGAAAACTAAGGAAAAATTATCTGAAAATGATATAACAAAACTAACAAGGAATTTATTAAAAACACAAATTGATTATAGTGATAAAAAAGCCTTAAGTAATCAAATATCTAATGCATATGATGTCGTAGAGAAGTCTTTATATAATATAGAAACAACAAGGGGTAAAAGAATTTCTCCGATAATAATGCAGAATTCTTTGGAACAATTATTGCCTGTATTCACGAAGATGGAACCTCAGTATTTGGCAGAAAGTTCAGAGAAGATTGTAACCGAGCTTACGCAGCAACTATACCAAAACCGTAGTCTTTTTTCGACTGCTATAGGAAGTGGATTTAAAATTAATAAAAATGGATTAGAAAAAGTTGCTCAAAATATAGCCTCTTCCTATGAAAGTGAAAGTAAATTGTTTGATCAGAATAATAATTTAGTTAATACAGCGAATTCTGCTGAGCAAGATAGTAGAGGTAAACAGGAATATAAGCAGTTTAAAGTATCGACAGGCATGCAATTGAGTGAAAAAGAGCAGCAGTATGTTTTGGATAGTTTAGGACGTGATAGTGGATTAGTGGCAGATAAGCAGAAAGAGTTATTTGATAATACCTTGAAAAGTATCAAAACTCATGATTTAAGAGCTTTACAAGAAGCAGTAAATAAATCTTTCAGAGAGTCAGCAGAGAAAGGAAAAAATAATACGCAAGTACCAGAGATAAGGGCTGCAGAAGTTGAAAAACAGGCAATGCCGCTCGAAAAACCAGTAATAAATTTACCTCCTAAGTTGCCAGAAGTGCCAAGTTTATCTGAGCAAAAGACAAAGAATACATTTGCAACGATTAAAGGTAAACGTTATATGGCGCCTATGAATAATCCTAATGCGTTGCAAGAGCAACCAAGTATCAAGCCTCAAATAGCTGAGCCTAAACAACAAAATGTAAGTGATGCACCTACATTTTCTACCTTTAAACCAAATACTGAGCAACCCTCTAGGGATATAGATTATGGTAGAAATTTATCAGATTTAGCAAAAAGCGCAGCAAATGAAGAGCGTGCAGAGAAATTGGAAGAAAGAGCAGAGTATGCACAAGAACAACAAGAATATATTAGGACTCAAAATGTAAGTTCTGCACCTGCATCTCTTGTACGGAATAATACTTTTGGAAAAGATGAATATGCTCTTTCAGATATGAAACCATTTGCAGATGAAATTATGAATAAAGTAATAATACAGGCAAAAATAAGTGATAAAAATAAAGTAGAAGAATTAAAAGATTTTTTAAGAAAAGAATTAAATCAATATGTAGATAATAAAGAAAAAGATAATATCTCAAAAATAATGGATATGATGTATCTTCCTGAAATGGTAGGTAGAAAAGAAAATTTCCAACAATTTATAGCTAATGCCCTAGTAAGCATAAATAGGCAAAATAAAATACTAAGTGAAGATATGTTAGTTGATAAAATGGAATTATTTCATTCAAATTTAACCAAAGATCATATCGGTAAACAGCAATTTAATGCTAGTAGCTCTAAAAGATTAAGTGATAAAGAAATGCAATATGTTTTAGATAATCTTAATAATAAAATACTTGCAGATAACGTGATTCAAATTATTAGAGATCATAGTAACTATAATATATTTGCTCAAGAAGTAGAAAAATTAATGCAAGATCATAATATCGACCATAAAAAATATAATAATACGATTTTAAGTGCAAAAGAGTTAAAACATATCAATTTAAATGATCCTAATCAATTAGATTTATTAAAAAATACTGTAGATGTTATTAATAGTTACGATTTAAAAGGGTTAAAAAAAGCTATAAAAATGGCAGTAGTTGGAAAACAAGTAAAAGAGATCAATCGTGATATAGATCCGAGTACTGTACCTCCGCATCCAAATTCTCAACACAAGCATGAACAGAGTAGAGAATAGGATAAGCGATTATGTATTGCATTAAAATATTAATTAATATATTATACACTTTACCAACATATGATAAAATTATGGATGTATAATGAAAAATTCTAATAATAAATTTTTTGATCCATTTTCTAAGGAAGATATATCATTATTGATGCAGGTTGGTACTATTTTAAAACAAAATGGTATGAAGATGACTGATTTTGGGGATTATTTACAATCCTATTCAAAGGAAAAATTACGTTCTGAACAAGCAAAATTAGGTAAACAAAATGCTCAAAGTGTAGGTTCTCCAGAAGATAAAGGTGTAATATCTGAGGAAGTTGGGGTATCGAGGAAATCAGCTGAATTGGAGCGCTATAGTGAAGCGAAAAAGTCAGTGGATATATCAACCGCACGCAGTAAAGTTGACACTATATCTCAGACTAAAGCAAAAAGTAGTAAAGATTTAGTGTTAACGATGTCGTCTTCTTTTCAACAGACCTCTGCCCAAATTGATGCTTTATTGAAATCTTCTAATCATAATCTTTCTAAAGAAGAACTGAGTGCACTTTCAGAATTAAATATTTCTATTAAAAAACTTAATCAGGATTTAGATGAATTAGCACAAAAATCTGAAATGAAGATTCAACAAGAATTGGAAGGTACTCGTCAATTAAAAGAACATGAAGAAAAGCGTAAAGGATTCATGGATCGTATAAAGGAAGGTGGAAAAGAGATAGCTGATACTCTTGCTTCATTATTATTACCAGAAGCGTGGTATGAGAAAGCAAAAGAAAGAGAAAACGAGCTATCAGCGCAAGCAAAGGGTGAGCATAAACAAATTAAGGAGTCAAAACAAGAAGTAAAAAATGAAAAACTTTCTGAGGAAAAAGATAATAATAAAGAAAATGAAGTTAAAGAAGCTAAACGTAATGAAATAAATCCTCAAACTAAACAAGAAGTGGAATCTATTATAAAATCTTTAAGAGAACAACAGCAGATAGGGCAAATTACTCCTTCAGTACCTATTACTAAAGATCAAGAAAAAAAGAGAAACGAAAATTTTTCTCAAGAAATTATTCCGAGCAAAACTAAGAATTAAGGTATTAATGAAATTATTAATGTTATATTAATAATTTTGCTGTAATATCAAAAAATATGGGCATAATCTACTATTATTTGGGGTGATATATTATGGACAAAGAGAATGAGAATGAAGGCTCTCAGCTTTATAATGATCTTGGTAGTCAAAATTTAATTAACCAGACTGAAGAAGCGAAAAAGAAAAAAGATGAAATTATTGCTCCTGCATCAACCTTAACGCAGACTTATATGGTTGATGATTCTAAGTTAGAAGAGTTAATGGAAAAATATAAAATGGAATTAAGTGCTCTATCTAGCATGGGCGGAGAGAAAGATATTATTTCCATAGATAAGTTAAATAAAAAACTATTTGATGATATAACACAAGTAGGGACTTTATTACCCATTTCTAAAATTAGTAAAGCTCCAGATGGTACACATATTTCTGATTTAGCAGATAAGAGTGATGTAACCTATTCTCGTATAGGTGGAGAAAATGGTAATAATCTTACTATGGCCGAAACAAAGGATGGAAAAATATATTTTGATGAAAAAGAAAAGGGAAATAATAAGTTTACAGGTGTAGTTTTTGTTGACCGAGTCGATCCTAAGACAGGCGCTTTATTGCCCTCTAAAGATACCATTCGTTATAAAGATGGACAAGTAGTGGATTTTATAGAAGGAATAGGAGGAAATAGTCGACTAGGACAGCTAGAACAATTCATAGAATCTGCAAGTAAATTTAGAACTATGGAACGTACACAAGAAATTAAAGAAGAACTTGCAGAAAATGTAGCTAGACGTAATACCCAAAATCAGGATAGGGGTACAGCTATGCGAGATCAGCATGATCAGGGAATTGGTTCTGATACGGTTGATTCTTCTCGTCGTACACCTCCACCCTTGCCTCCTCGTCCTGGACGACAGAGTCAAGAGCAGCAACAACCTTCACCAATAGCAGATGCAGCGGCACAAATGCAAGCTAAAAGGGGTGGTAAGAGTGTAGAAGAGAGGATAGAGGAGTTAAGGAGGCAATCACGAGTAGGGCAACAAAATGCTCAGCAGCCTGGCGCACAAGAGCTTGCCGATAGAGCAGCCGCAATGACAAACCGTTATCAGGATAAAACTCCTGAGCAGATAGATCAAGAAATTATGGGTAGTCGTGGTAAACCAGCAGTGGGTCCTACTAATGCTCCTGCCCAAGAGCTTGCAGATAAGGCAGCCGCAATGACAAGCCGTTATCAAGATAAAACACCTGAACAGATAGACCAAGAAATTATGGGTAATCGTGGCAAATCTGGGGTAAGTAGCCCTACACCAGAGCCAGTTTCTTCAGTTCCTAATCAAAATATAGTTAACCAAGGACCAAATGCTGGGCAGTCTGGCGCACAAGAGCTTGCCGATAGAGCAGCCGCAATGACAAGCCGTTATCAGGATCAAACTCCTGAACAGATAGATCAAGAAATTACGGGTAGTCGTGGTAAACCAGCAGTAGGTCCTACTAATGCTCCTGCCCAAGAGCTTGCAGATAAGGCAGCCGCAATGACAAGCCGTTATCAAGATAAAACACCTGAGCAGATAGACCAAGAAATTACGGGTAGTCGTGGTAAACCAGCAGTAGGTCCTACTAATGCTCCTGCCCAAGAGCTTGCCGATAGAGCAGCAGCAATGACAAGCCGTTATCAAGATAAAACACCTGAACAGATAGACCAAGAAATTATGGGTAATCGTGGCAAATCTGGGGTAAGTAGCCCTACACCAGAGCCAGTTTCTTCAGTTCCTAATCAAAATATAGTTAACCAAGGACCAAATGCTGGGCAGTCTGGCGCACAAGAGCTTGCCGATAGAGCAGCCGCAATGACAAGCCGTTATCAGGATCAAACTCCTGAACAGATAGATCAAGAAATTACGGGTAGTCGTGGTAAACCAGCAGTAGGTCCCACTGCTGCTCCTGCCCAAGAGCTTGCAGATAAGGCAGCCGCAATGACAAGCCGTTATCAAGATAAAACACCTGAGCAGATAGACCAAGAAATTACGGGTAGTCGTGGTAAACCAGCAGTAGGTCCTACTAATGCTCCTGCCCAAGAGCTTGCCGATAGAGCAGCCGCAATGACAAGCCGTTATCAAGATAAAACACCTGAACAGATAGACCAAGAAATTATGGGTAATCGTGGCAAATCTGGGGTAAGTAGCCCTACACCAGAGCCAGTTTCTTCAGTTCCTAATCAAAATATAGTTAACCAAGGACCAAATGCTGGGCAGTCTGGCGCACAAGAGCTTGCCGATAGAGCAGCCGCAATGACAAGCCGTTATCAGGATAAAACACCTGAGCAGATAGATCAAGAAATTACGGGTAGTCGTGGTAAACCAGCAGTAGGTCCCACTGCTGCTCCTGCCCAAGAGCTTGCAGATAAGGCAGCCGCAATGACAAGCCGTTATCAAGATAAAACACCTGAGCAGATAGATCAAGAAATTACGGGTAGTCGTGGTAAACCAGCAGTAGGTCCCACTGCTGCTCCTGCCCAAGAGCTTGCAGATAAGGCAGCCGCAATGACAAGCCGTTATCAAGATAAAACACCTGAGCAGATAGATCAAGAAATTACGGGTAGTCGTGGTAAACCAGCAGTAGGTCCCACTGCTGCTCCTGCCCAAGAGCTTGCAGATAAGGCAGCCGCAATGACAAGCCGTTATCAAGATAAAACACCTGAGCAGATAGATCAAGAAATTACGGGTAGTCGTGGTAAACCAGCAGTAGGTCCTACTAATGCTCCTGCCCAAGAGCTTGCAGATAAGGCAGCCGCAATGACAAACCGTTATCAGGATAAAACTCCTGAGCAGATAGATCAAGAAATTACGGGTAGTCGTGGTAAACCAGCAGTAGGTCCCACTGCTGCTCCTGCCCAAGAGCTTGCAGATAAGGCAGCCGCAATGACAAGCCGTTATCAGGATCAAACTCCTGAGCAGATAGATCAAGAAATTACGGGTAGTCGTGGTAAACCAGCAGTAGGTCCTACTAATGCTCCTGCCCAAGAGCTTGCAGATAAGGCAGCCGCAATGACAAGCCGTTATCAAGATAAAACACCTGAGCAGATAGATCAAGAAATTACGGGTAGTCGTGGTAAACCAGCAGTAGGTCCTACTAATGCTCCTGCCCAAGAGCTTGCAGATAAGGCAGCCGCAATGACAAACCGTTATCAGGATAAAACTCCTGAGCAGATAGATCAAGAAATTACGGGTAGTCGTGGTAAACCAGCAGTAGGTCCCACTGCTGCTCCTGCCCAAGAGCTTGCAGATAAGGCAGCCGCAATGACAAGCCGTTATCAGGATCAAACTCCTGAGCAGATAGATCAAGAAATTACGGGTAGTCGTGGTAAACCAGCAGTAGGTCCTACTAATGCTCCTGCCCAAGAGCTTGCAGATAAGGCAGCCGCAATGACAAGCCGTTATCAAGATAAAACACCTGAGCAGATAGATCAAGAAATTACGGGTAGTCGTGGTAAACCAGCAGTAGGTCCTACTAATGCTCCTGCCCAAGAGCTTGCAGATAAGGCAGCCGCAATGACAAACCGTTATCAGGATAAAACTCCTGAGCAGATAGATCAAGAAATTATGGGTAGTCGTGGTAAACCAGCAGTAGGTCCCACTGCTGCTCCTGCCCAAGAGCTTGCAGATAAGGCAGCCGCAATGACAAACCGTTATCAGGATAAAACTCCTGAGCAGATAGATCAAGAAATTATGGGTAGTCGTGGTAAACCAGCAGTGGGTCCTACTAATGCTCCTGCCCAAGAGCTTGCAGATAAGGCAGCAGCAATGACAAGCCGTTATCAAGATAAAACACCTGAACAGATAGACCAAGAAATTATGGGTAATCGTGGCAAATCTGGGGTAAGTAGCCCTACACCAGAGCCAGTTTCTTCAGTTCCTAATCAAAATATAGTTAACCAAGGACCAAATGCTGGGCAGTCTGGCGCACAAGAGCTTGCCGATAGAGCAGCCGCAATGACAAGCCGTTATCAGGATCAAACTCCTGAACAGATAGATCAAGAAATTACAGGTAGTCGTGGTAAAGAACAAAAGAATACCTATGATCCTAGTAAAGCAGACTTTGCTGAAAAGAAAGCATATTTTGAAGGTCAAGATGCGCAAAAATTAGAGCAAGATTTATCTCGTAAAATTACTACAAAAGATAAAGATAATATAGATGAAGTACTTAGAAATCAGTTTAAAAACGCGAGCCAGGAAGCTACTAAAGGAACAGGTATCAAGAATCAGAGTCAGGAAAACAGCACAGGTCATGAGCAAGATCAAAAATCATTAGTTAAGCAAAGGATAGAGTATTATGAAAATCTCTCTAAACCTATAACTCCTAATGCCAAACCACCTTCACCAGGAGTAAGTAAATGATTAAATATTGACCATAGCATTTTTATAACATATTTTTATATATAGTTTTTTAATGATATGTAAATGATATTTAAAAGTAGGTTGGTATGGCCGAAAATACAGAAATTCAAGAGCAAGCAAAATTAATGAGAGAAGCTTTAGAAAAACAAGCTCCGACTGAAAAAGGGGGAGGGGATTTAGGTAATTTAGTCTCTCCCAAAACACCCGCTATTTCTAATAATAAAGGACAATCTTATTCTAGATAGTTATATATTAAAAGAATTGTAAGGTAGAGTATATATAAGATATACTCTTTTTTGCATTATCGCATCCCTTTTTATCATTACCGCCTTTTTTTTCTTTATCTCTTCCACATAGCAATTCCGCGCGGGTATGACATCATTTCTTGCTCATTACTTACATTCCAATAAAAATATTATTAATAATATAATAATTGAAGAGATTATGATATATTAGGGCAATCTTTTAGAAGAACTTAAGTGAAAATACATCAAAGAGGCAGGAGGGTATTTCAATGAAGAAGTTTTTAATAGTTCTAGCCATACTAATTTCATATTTATTTGCTAAAGATTGGCTGGATGATAGGCCTTTTAAATTTGAACGATATAAAGATGATAAACAATTTGATGCAGCTTTAATCAAGCAATTTCCTTTAGGTTCAGATATGAAGGAGATGATAAAATTATTTGAGCAATCTGGTGCTGAATGTGCAGATAGATCGCATGAAGAAGATAAGCCGAAAGAATATCAAAAATATGATATATATTATTGGTGTAAATATAATAGTGATTGGCTGAGTTTTGATCCTCTGGGAGTATATGAAATATGGTTTTTAGGGGATAAAAATTATAAGTTAATGCATATATCTGGTTCAACATATCCAGCATTTGTTATTTAATTATTTATAAAGAGGAGAAAAATATGACATCAGCAACAATTGAAATTTTTGTAAGGCCTGTAGAGAGGACATTTGGTTTAGCTCAACATATCTATATTGTGAGCGCAGATAGCCAAGATCATAAAAAGATTTTAAGAGCAGGACCTGAAACTAATATAAAAACTGCTATGTTTACGGATGACCTGAAAGTAGTTTATCTACCTTATATAGAAGCAAATAAAGATTTGTTTAAAGGTGACTTTGATCCTAAAAATAAGGTAAAAATTTATACCATCACCGGCACAGATGCTGAAATAAAGGCCAAGATGGATAAGATGTGGGAGATTGGCAAGCAAGTAAATGATAATAATTTGGATTATAAATTGCCTTCCAGCGTACTTGGTTGTCCTGAGTCAATTTGTCATGTACAAAATAGTAATATGGCAGCTAATTTAATGGCAAAAGCTATTGAGGTAGATCTAAAGCCAGTCTTAGAGGAAAAGAAACTATGGGCACCTGGTATTGAGGGAGATTTTGCTCATACTATAATGGATAGAGTGACTAATGGCTATGTAGATGGACTTACAATTATGCAGGGAGCTTTAGAAGCTAAAGCACAAAATACTAATTTAGGTTTAGGTGCTATTATAAGACAAAGTAAAGAGAAATTAGAGCAGTTTCGTTCTCATAAGCAAGAATATTCTGCTGCAGAAGAATATGCTAAATTCAGCCAGTTGATTGAGGATTTAGATCTTGGTTTTAGTTTAGATAGTGCAAAGGCTTCTAAATATAAAATACATGCTTTAGATAAAGATTATTATGGTAATACTCCTGTCGAAGTTTTTAATCAATATATCTCTGAATATCATAATAAGGTAATATCAGAAGGTGGTCTTAATAGCTATAAGTGGGCTGTACAAGATTCTGATCAAGCTAGAGTTTATTATCAAGTTAAAGCTATTCGTGCAGATAATAGTAACTATAAGATTAATGAATTTATGGTTATAAATAAGAATTCTTATTATGATCCAAACTATGTTACTCTGGTTGCCAATCAATGTCATAGTTTATCTGAATTTAGAGTTTCATCTTCGCCTTTACATGAGAAACTAGATGAGATTTGTAGTTTTGCAGGTGTATAGTAAAAACAGTTGAAGTTTGATACAAGGAATGAGGAGCAAAGCCTACTAATTGCTAGGTGAGCAACGAATGACGCCGTATGCAAATTCAAATGTTTTTACTATAGACCATACTCCAGGTTATATTGAATAAAATAGGTGGAGTTTGATGTGACAACGTTCCAAATAACAAATTAAAAAGCTTATATAGTATATTCAATTAATAAGATTCTAATTTATGGTTATTAGATACCTTTATCATTGTTATGCGCATGTGAATTGGCAGATGGTGTTGTATAGTAAATTAAGTTGATAAAGACATGATATATGATATATTAAAAAGCTCATAAACCCAAAACAGTAGAAGCAATGGCATATTCCTTAGATTTACGTA
The DNA here is from genome assembly GCA_000746585.2 of Rickettsiales bacterium Ac37b. Taxonomy (NCBI): domain Bacteria; kingdom Pseudomonadati; phylum Pseudomonadota; class Alphaproteobacteria; order Rickettsiales; species Rickettsiales bacterium Ac37b. The sequence continues at coordinate 70,465 of CP009217.2, read as the reverse complement.
AAAAAGTAATTCACTATGTTAATAAAGGTTATACCAGAGAAGAAGCTGCAAGAATTTTTGGCATAGGTGAAAGAACAATTTATAGATGGTTATCGAGATCGAAATCCGGGAATTTAGCAGCCACACGAGCAGCTAAGCCATGGAAGAAGCTTGATCCAATCAAATTATTAAACGAGGTGTCTAAAAACAGCAATTGGCTATTATCTGATTTTGCAAAGGTTTTTAATGTGTCTACAGCTGCTATCTGTTTGGCATTCAAGACTTTGGGGATCACACGAAAAAAAAGACCACACTCTATCGTGAACGGGATGAAGCAAAACGGCAATTATTTTTGGCAGCTATCGCAAACTATAAAGCGGAAGATATAGTTTATATTGATGAGAGTGGAATTGATAGCTATTTGTACTATTCTTGGGGATACAGTCTCAGAGGAAGTAAAGTTTATGGTGATATCTCAGGTAAAAAACATGATTGAGAAAGCTTTATTGCAGGTAAGGTTGGGAAGAAAATTATTGCGCCAATGTGTTTCAAGGGCACATGTAATACAGAAGTTTTTAACGAGTGGGTTAGTCAGTGTTTGGTGCCCGAACTAAGATTTGGTCAAGTTGTAATACTTGATAATGCAACGTTCCATAAGTCAGCTAGAACTAGGAATTTAATAGAAGATATAGGCTGTAAACTTTTATTCTTACCACCTTACTCTCCTGATCTCAACCCAATTGAAAAATATTGGGCTCATTTAAAAGCTAAAATCAAACCTATCATTACTAATTTTAATAACCTTAGCGATGCTATTGATTATGGCTTCTCTATGCCATTCTCAACTTAATTGACTATAAATCAGGTTATAGGAAATTCATATTCATTAAGTTGTCGGGCTAATTTTGGTGATAAATACTGTAAAATGAATAAAGATAATTTTTCTTACCAAGGAATAGTAGGTGAAGCGTTAAGTAATAATCAATTTACTGATCCTATTTCTCATTACCATGAAAATTATTTTAAATATGGGGAATTAAAGTTTATTAGTGGTAATAATATAGGGTTATCTAGGGAAATTAAAGAATATAAAGCTGGAGAAATTATTACTGTTTTACCCTTTCCCTATGATATAAAAACAGGAGATCATTATAAAATAACTGCAGGATGTGATAAAACATTCCAGACATGCTGTAAGCTTTATAATAATGCTATAAATTTTAGAGGAGAACCACATTTGCCTGGTACCGGACAAATCTTAAAAACAGCTGGTACAACAGAATTTTGAGGTATAATATGAAATTATCAGATCAAATTATTGAAGAAGCAAGAAGTTGGTTAGGTACAAAATTTCATCATCAAGGACGTTTAAAAAAATCTAAAGATAACTGTGGTGGTTGCGATTGTATAGGTTTAATAATAGGGATAGCTGCCAAATTTAAATTGTTATCTAAGCAATCCGATAATTTGTTGCTTAAAGATTGTGATAATACATCCTATCCCAAAATACCTAACGGAACAAGTTTATATACTAAGCTATCTTTGCATTTGCAAGAAATAGAAATTAATCAATTACAGTACGCAGATATATTGTTATTTAATTTTAATGATAATCCACAGCACGTGGCATTAGTAAGTAATTATATAACATATAATAATGACCAAATATTTAGTATTATTCATGCCTATATTAAAGCAAGAAAAGTGGTAGAACATCGTTTAGACACAATATGGAAAAAGCGGATTACAGCCGTATTTAGATTTAGAGAACTATATTAGGTTTATTTGAGGGTATCCAGTTTGTATTTCAATGTTTTAATTTCACTTGAAAGCTTGTATATAGCGAAGTAAAAGTTTATAAAAAGCGTCTTTAATTAATAATTAATGATTAAGATATGTATAATAAAATTCCTAAGTTATGTCCACCTAATTTGGTAAAAGAGCTGTTTTTAAAAGCTTTTGAGGGAAAATTATAGTTTAATTTGTAATAATAGCGGGTCCTAAAGTTATTAATTCAGCTCTCTAAAAAGAGCTTGTTGTATAGTTAGCGAATAGAACAGTATATAACTTCTACCTTGTAAGAATCCGCAGAAAACTTTAAATTTTGAGTGAAAGAAGAAAATATTAAATAAATTATACCTGCTGAGTCCTAACCTTACGAAATCAAAGATTTTCAAGGATAGCTCCTCTAGGTTCTGTGAAGTTTTCTAAAAAATATGGTTTTTAGCAAATTTTTGAGCGAAAAAATAGCTTTTATTCGAAGGAATATTAATATATTTCAAGCAATAAAAGCTTTTTTTGCAGCCAAAAAGTGCTAAGAAAACAGTTGTTGAGAAACCTTCACAGAACCTAAGGAAATGTAAAAAACTATATATACTACACTATAGTAAATTAAGAATTAAGTTGTATTCGGGACTAGGTCAAATAGAGCGAAGGCTACAAAAATAGTAGTTTCAAATGAAGATGCATATGTCGTCATTCGTCGCTCTCCTAGCAATTAGTAGGCGTAGGCTCCTCCCTAAGTCATTCCATTTGAAACTACTATAGTAGAAGAGCTTTGAGCTATAGCAAAGGCAATTTAAAATAATACGAGGCGTGAGGCAGAAAGCGTAGAAATACTATTTTAGGCAACGAACAACAAAGTAATATTTAAACTGCCACAGCTATAACTGCGTCCCGGATTCAAATCAAATTACTATAATTCTAAGGATAGATAGTAATTTAATATACTTCTTATCTTCTAACTTTTGGTTTAATGTTTAATTTTCTCATATATTGTCTAATTTGTGGTAATGCTGCTTCGGCAGCTTGTTTACCAGCTTTATAAATTGCCTCACGATTGCTATCATCAAACATACCATAGCCAGTTAAAGTAGGTAAAATTTCAACATCTGCCAATTTTGATTGTATATCTGAAAGTTCATGATAGAGAATATGGATAGCATGATAAGTTAAAAAAAGTAAATTAGATTCTAGCTCCTTAGCAGGTGGTACACTGATATTTACTGCGATGGTGAATTTAGGAGAGAATTTTTTAGCAACTTTGACTGGAACAGGATCGGTAAATCCTCCATCTACTAAAACCTTGTCATAGAGTTTTAATGGTGAGAAAATTGGTAATAATGCAGAAGAGGCATGTACGGCTGGTACAATAGGTCCGCTATCTAAAATATAGGTTTGATTATTAATTGCATCTGTGGTGACAATTATTAGAGGAATTTTTAGATGTTCTATATTTTTAGTTTTTATATTATTAATTAAGAATTTTTCAAGCCCTATGCCTGAAACTGGTCCAGTCAAGCTAGTAAAAATTTTTAAGGTGTCTATATAAGAATAATCTAGAATTTCACTTCTTTTAGCACTCATTAATTTAGCTTTAAGTAAAATATAATCAGGATTATCAGCATACATAGCTCCCACAATGCTACCGCTACTGGTTCCTACAATAAGATCTATCGGTATATTATTTTTTTCTAAAACTTCAAGCACACCAGCATGTGCAAGGCCTTTTGCCCCTCCTCCACCTAAAACTAATGCTATACCTATATCTTTTTTTGGTTCTACAATGGGAGGACGTGGAGGGGTAGGCACTAGCGTAACAGGTTTAACTGCACATGCATTAAGTAATATAATCAAAGCAATGGTTATAAAAGATTTTAGCATTTTTCCTCAAGATAATATGCGGTACTGATCGTAGGTTAATTTAGCAGAAATTATAATTTTGTCAGTTGATATAAATAATTATTTCAACCTAAAACGTCAAATAAAAATAGATAGTGATAAAATTCTATCATAGTGCGCGAGGTAAAGGAGGCAGGAAATAGATCCTTCACTTCTCCACATGCAAAAATGCCTGGAAGGGGGATAATTAGCTGCATATAGCCTAAGATATTACTCTTAAATTAAAATAATTTTCTAAATTTTTAAATTATATAAAGGTTAAAGTTATGGCATCAATTATTTTAGGTCAAGCTATGTCTGTGATAGGTGGGGCGATTGGAAGTAGTGTAGGTGCAGCTATAGGTTATGGTATAGGAACTTTTGTTGGTGGATATATAGATAATCAGTTATTTTCACGTTCTAATTCAAGTAAAACTGTGGGTAGCAGGCTTGCAGATTTAACAATTCAAACTTCTACCTATGGTAAAACAATTCCTATATTATATGGTGTAAATCGTATTGCAGGTAATGTAATTTGGTCACTTCCAATTAGAGAGCATGAAGTAACTACTAGTGAAGAAATAGGTGGTAAAGGTGGAGGAGGAGGGCGTGAAGTTATTCACAGTAATTATTATTATACTGTAACGTTAGCTATAGCTCTTGGTGAAGGGCCTATTGATGGTATAATTAGCGCTTTTGCTGATGCGGCTCGATTAAATCTTACATATGGTAAATATAGGTTATATAAAGGCACGGAAGATCAATTGCCTGATTCTTTAATTGAGAGTTATCAAGGTGTAGGTACAACACCAGCTTATCGTGGGCTTGCATACATTATTATAGAAGATTTCCCTTTAGGTAATTACGGTAATAGAATACCTAATTTCACATTTGAGGTAAAGCGTAGTGTTATAAGGCATGATAATAAAAATCCTCCTCTTGAAGACTTAATCAAATCAATAGTTATGTTACCCGGATCTGGAGAATTTGTATATGATACTTGTATGCAGGCCAAGCTATATGGTGGCCATACGGATAGTGGTTTGTTTATTCCACTCGGTAAACAGCAGAAAATTAATCAAAATAGTGGAGAGAATAAATCAGATGCAATTTTATCTTTAGAGCAATTACAGAATAGTTGTCAAAACTTAGAATGGGTGGCACCAGTTGTAACTTGGTTTTGTAATAGCACTTTGCTTGAGAATGCTACTATAAAACCTGGCGTAGAGTATAAAGGGGGTGTTATTACATCACCAGATTTATGGAAAGTAAGTAAATATACTCGAGATACAGCTTATATGATTAGTAAGGATGCAGCTGGTCATCCTAACTATGGTGGTAGTATTAATGATCTAAGTATAGTGCGTTATTTAGAAGAGTTAAAAAGACGCAATTTAAAAATTATGTTTTATCCTATGTTTTTTATGGATACGCCTCAAAAACCATGGCGTGGACGTTTAACTGGTTTGCCTCATGCAGTAAGAGAATTTTTTATACAACCTCAAGGTTATAACGAATTTATTCTTCATTATGCAAAATTACTTGTAGGCAAAGTGGATGCTTTTGTTATAGGATCAGAATTAATAGGTTTAACAAGGATTAGAGACCATAATAATAAATTTCCAGCAGTTGAAGAATTAATCAAGCTTGCGGAGGAAGTAAAAACAATTTTAGGTAATAATGTAATTATTACTTATGCAGCGGATTGGTCAGAATATCATCATACTGAAGGCGGATGGTATAATTTGGATCCTTTATGGGCTTCAAGTTCCATAGATGTAATTGGAATAGATGCATATTTCCCAATTACTGAAGGTAGTAAATCTTCTTATAGTGAAGAAGAAGTTATAAATGGCTGGCATAGTGGTGAAGGATATGAATATTATTATGATGGTAATAATCGTAATGTAAAGCATCCTCTATCACCAGAATATGCATGGAAAAATATAGAATATTGGTGGAAGAATGATCATCTTAATCCAGATGGGTCTAAAACTGCTTGGAAGCCTAAGTCAAAAAAAATATGGTTTACCGAATATGGCTTTCCATCTGTAGATGGAGCTACCAATCAACCAAATGTATTTTATGATCCTACCAGTTCAGAAAGTAAATTTCCTATATATTCCAGAGGTAAGGTAGGTTTTGCTACGCAGCGTCTAGCTTTAACAGCGACAGAAAAGAAATGGAAACATTCAGAAATGGTAGATAGATTGTTTCTGTGGTGCTGGGATGCTAGGCCTTATCCATTTTGGCCTAATCTAATGAATGTATGGAGAGATGGTGGGGCCTGGAAATTTGGTCATTGGGTAAATGGTAAATTAGGACTCTCTAGTTTAGGAGCTATTATATTGGATTTATGTAAACGTGTTGGATTAGCCGAATACGATATTGATGTATCTTCCCTAAAGCACATCATAAATGGATATGTTATAACAGATAAACAAGAGGTACGCTCTAGTATTGAACTCCTACAGCAGGCTTATGGTTTTGATATTATTGAATCAGATGGCAAAATTAAATTTACTTTGCCTATTAAATCCCCTGTTTTATCGGTAAAAGCAGAAAATTTGGTAGTTCAAGAAAATCAGCAAGAAGTTTTAATCATAACTAGAACACAAGAGCTAGATTTACCAAAAAAATTTGAAGTTTTATATATAGATAAAGGAAATAATTATGAACAAAACTTAGAAATGGCAGAATATATGCATACTTCAAGTTGTGCAATTGAAGCAATAAATTTGCCAATAGTGCTAGATAGACAGGCTGCTAAAAATATTGCTGAAGTAAATTTGTATAATAGCTGGGCTGAGCGCACTCATTATAGATTTTGTTTAGCGTTTAAATATATAAATCTTGAACCAGGGGATGTAGTTAATATTATAACTAATACTTCTGAGCACAAAATCAAAATCACCAATTTATGTATAGGAAACAACTATACTTTACAAATATGCGGAAAATCAGAAAATATATTAACCTATGAAAGTGATTTTTCTAACGCAGATATAAATATATCGTCCAAAAATAATATTCCTGCAGTTATTTTAAGCCATACAGAATTTGATATTTTAGATATTCCATTATTACCTACCTCATTAAATACTAACGCTTGTATATATATAGCGGCAACTAGTAATGAAAGAGGTTGGAGAGGAGCTAATATTTTATATTCACGTGATCAAGGTATTAATTATTATAGATTGAGCACTATTATTAAACCAGCTGTGATGGGGTCTGTATATAATAAATTAGCAGCAGGGCCTATTACTCATTTTGATTATATGAATTTTATTATAGTTTTTTTAATACATGGTGAATTAGAAACTGTACCTCTATCTAATGTATTAAATGGAGCAAATTTTGCTATTATAGGTAATGAAATCATACAGTTTACTACGGCAGAATTAATTGAACCTTTTAAATATAAATTATCAGGCCTACTTCGAGGTTGTTTAAATACAGAGGAAGAAGTTAATAATCATAGTGAAGGAGAACGATTTATTCTTCTTGATCATCGTATAAAACAAATTGATATCCCATATAACTTAATAAATAACAATATACTTTGTAGAGCTATGACTATAGGAAATGATATAGAAGATACAGCTTTACCATCCCCAAACAGTTTTGTTTATAAAGGTATGGCACTTAAACCATTTTCTCCGGTGCGTTTAAAATATAGTTATAATAGTAATAATAAAAATATTAAAATTAGTTGGGTAAGAAGAGTAAGAATTAGTAGTAACTGGTCTGATAATACTGATATACCTTTATTTGAAGATAAAGAGGTATATGATGTTGAAGTGATAGGTAAAGATAATGAAATTATTGAAAGTAAAACAGTTTATTTTAACGAATGTAATTTTGATTATAATTTCCTATATACCTATTGTGTAGAAAACTATCTATCGAGTCTAATATTCTATGTATATCAAGTTTCTAGTATAGTTGGAAGAGGAAAAAAAGCAAAAATTAGTGTCTCATTCACTTCTGGCCATGAGAGAAATCTTTAGCCCTTCATCCGGAAGGGCGAGTTGAAAAAGGTGGAAATATATTGTTTACTATATACTCTCTTTTAAAATTTTAATAAATAATAGAAATCATAAAAATATATTGATATATATCTATATAATTTATAGATTAACTATTATAACTTATATAGCTTAAAAAAAATGTATAGGAATTTATTATGAATAAATCTCAGGCTATCGGCCTAATTAAAGAAAAATACCCAAATTTTAATGAAGATAATGCAACTGAAAATCAATATTCAATTGCTTTTCATGCTGCTCTAAATTCTTTTGATTCCAAGATGCTAGAAGCAGTTTTATCTTTAATACCTGCATCTTTTGCTCGTAATATAATTCATATGCATAAGGATGAGGCATTTAGAGATGCAGCAGAAAAGGGCCACTTGTATATAGTAAATAGGTTGTTAGAATTAACCCCTAACGATCAGCAAAGAGAGCACATGATTCACCATAGTGATGACGTGGTATTTATATTGGCAGCAGAAAAGGCACATTACTATATAGTGGATAGGTTGTTAGAATTAACCCCTGACGATCAGCAAAGAGAGCACATGATTCGTGCCTACAATGATACGGCATTGCGTACAATAGCAAAAAATAAAGATATAAGAAGTATTCAGTGTATACTTAGCTTTAATCCAGAATTTGAGCCTTTAATATTAAAATATGCTACAGATGCTAAATTTAAAGAAGAGATTATAAATAGTAGAGAGCTCACTAAAACATTAAGAGAGGTAATAGAAAAGTCACCACATTTATCGATTACTAAGATATTTGCTTATATGGATGCTGCAAAAGAGATGCTACCTTTAGTTTTAGTAAGTAAAAATTTTACTAATTATTTTGATGAAACTGTTCCAAAAGAAATAACAAAAAAAATTTTAAAGGATGTTGTACCAGGGTTTAATGAAAAGGAAATGAATAACCTAGTGAGCGCGATGAAAGATGTTCGTGATGATGAGCCTAATAAAGAAGTTAGTTTTGTTAAAAAACTAGCAGCAGAAAGAAGCAAAGCTTCACAACCTAGTTTGCATCAATAAAGAAGATAATGAAAAAAATACTAGTGAAAACACACCAGTAGCTGTGGAAAGAAAAAATAATTACTTATTTCACTTCTCCCCTAGGGGAGAAGTCGTGAAAAACTTTAGTTTTGAGCGGATGAGGGGTATATTAATAAATCTAATTATTTAATATAGCCTATAATTAAGATATACTCTTTTTTGTCATTAACGCAAAAGCGGTAATCTAGTAATGTTCCAGATTCATGAGATACCCGTTTTCACGGATATGACATCATTCTTGCTCATTACTTACAATTTTTTGTCGGAAGTAGGACTATTTGTAGATTTCACTTTATTCTTAGCCTGGCCCCAAATACAACTTAATTTACTATATTATTTTACAGGATTTTAATAAATATAATTTGAATGAAGAAACAAAAAAACCTTGGCATTTATATTTACCAAGGTTTTTTTATATTTTAGCTGAAATTAGTTATTTTTCCATTTATCAGCCTGATCTTTAGCTTTATCTTTTAAATCTTGAGCTTGATCATCAGCCTTATTTTTTAAATCTTGCGCTTTGTCTTTAGCTTGATTCTTTAAATCATGAGCTTTGTCTTTAGCACTATCTTTGGTGTCTGTAGTTTTATCTTTAATTTTTTCAGCTGTTTCTTTTACTTTATCTTTAGCTTTATCAGTTAGATCTTTAGTTTTTTCTTTTACTTTGTCCCAATTTTCTTTTGCATCTGATTTTATTTTTTCATATTCACTTTCTGATTTCTCAACATGTTTATCATTTGCATAAGAACTAGTTGCAAAGAGTGGAAGTATTACAGTACATAATACCAGAGCTATTTTTTTCATAGTAGACCTCTCTATTTATTACAAGTGTTAAATGTTGTACTTATACTTGGATAATCCAAGCTCTATTCCCCACTCTACAACATTTATTTATAAAAAAAACTAAAATTATTAAATTAACCACAAAAAATGAGGATTTATGGTAAATACATCACATTTATTAATTCCATTACTAATGCCTAATCAATCTCAGAAGGAAGTTATCATTAACGAAGCGTTCATTATTATTGATGTTATGTTAAATAGAGGAGTTAAAAGCATTAATGTAGATACTCCTCCAAATTCTACCCAAAATGGTGATATTTATATTGTTGGTGATAAGCCAACAGAGGAGTGGGTCACAAAAAATAAGCATATAGCTTATTATCAAGACGGATGGAGATTTATAAAACCCAATGAAGGTATGCAATTCTGGGTTAATGATAAAGACCAAATATATATTTATAATGGTGAGAGATGGATAAGTTTTGCTGATAGTATTATCCAAATTTTAAAAAATCAATCATAGGTTTAATTTCTTTTAGAAAGCATTCTAATATAGCAAATTTACAATTAAATAACAACAATTATGAGATTATTATGGTGACTTTATTAGCAGCTATTGCTGGTTTTATAGGTTCGATTTGTCCTGAAATTTTAAAAATTATTAGGGATAAAAATGATAAAAAACACGAATTAGAAATATTGGATAGGCAACTCGAACTTCAAAAATCTGGCTTTACTTATCGGTTACAAGAAATCGAATCTAGCTATGCTATGTCGGAAGCAAGAGCTATATATAAAACTTATAAGACGGGCATACATTGGGTTGATGCTTTAAATGGTACAGTGCGTCCAGTACTCGCATACGCGTTTTTTATCCTATATACTTTAGTTAAAATTTTACAATATTCGATGATGGAAGCTAATCTTCCTCTTTATATTTATCTAGACATTTTATGGAGTGTTGATGATCAAGCAATTTTTGTAGCTATCATAAGCTTTTATTTTGGTCAGCGTGCTTTAAATAAAATAAAGAGGAAATAAATGCAGGAAAAATTGCAAACAAATATGGCTGGACTTAATTTAATAAAAAATTTTGAATCATTACGGCTTGCTGTATATAATTGCCCTTCGGGTTATAAGACTATAGGTTACGGTCATGTGCTATTACCAGGTGAAAATTTGGAAAAGCTCACTAAAGATGCTGCTGAAGAATTATTATACAAAGGATATAATATTGGCAGAACGGTCTGTACTGAGAAATATACATATTAATTTAACTCGAAATCAATTTTCTGCTTTAGTATCTTTTACGTTTAATGTAGGTGGGGCTGCCCTACAAAGATCGACGTTACGTATGAAAATAAACAATCATGAGCACAGCAGGGTGTCAAGTGAATTTATGAGGTGGATATATGGAGGAGGGCATAAATTACCAGGATTAATTAGGCGTAGACATGCTGAGGCTTTGCTATATAGTCAAGATGGTTGATTTTCTAGTTTTGGCTCGTGCCATTCATTGATTTGACTTATCTTTATACAATTTATGGTTGTCCTAAACTTAAAATCATATATTATTATCATTAATTATTTTTAAATAATTTAAACAATATTTAAGTTCTACCCATAGATAGAGGAGAATCTTTAGATGAAGAAGTTTTTAATAGTTCTAGCCATACTAATTTCGTATTTAATTGCCAAAGAATTATTTGATAACAGACCTTTTAAATTCGAAAAATACAAAACTTATGAAGAATTAAATACAGCCTTAAAAAAAGAATTTCCCTTAGATTCGGATATGCGGGAAGTAATTAAGGTACTAGAAGAATCTGGTGCTAAGTGTGAAGATAGATCGCAACATGAATCATTACCAAATGATTTAAAAAAATATGATGTATTATACAGATGTGAGTATGATAGCGGTGTTTTTACGCTTCACATGTTGGAATCCTATACCATATGGGTTAAAGGAAATAAAGCTTATAAACTAACGAATATAAGTGGCATAAGAATAAAAGGAATAGTTATATAATAAGGAGTAAGAGATATGGCAGAGTCAAATATAAAAATATTTGTAAGATCTGTAGAATGGACAGCAGGGCTTGCTCAACATATATATATTATTAATACTAATAGCAAAGGCGAACAGAAAATTTTAAGAGCCGGGCCTCAGTATAATAGTATGTTAAAAGATGATTTAAAAGTAGTATATGTACCATATGTTGAATCAAACGAGAACTTAATACATAGTGATTGGAATCCAAAAAATGAAATAGAAATCTATACCATAACCGGTACAGATGCCGAAATACAAGCCAAGATGGATAAGATGTGGGAAATAGGTGAGCGAGTAAATAATGGTAATTATGATTATAAGGTTCCTGTTATTTTTTGTCCTCCCGTAATTTGTCATGTGCAGAATAGTAATACCGTAGGTTATTTAATGGCAAAATCTATTGGTATTGATTTAAGACCTATATTGCTTGAAAAGAAGCTATGGGCTCCTGGTGTTGATGGCCGTTTAGACCATACAATTATGGATAAGTTTGTTAAAACTTCTCTAGAAAATAATGCAGAATATAAAGCTAATCTTGCTAAGTACGGCGAATATACTGAAGAAGAATTTAAGGTGCTTGGCTTAGATTATATTATGGCGCAAAATAAAGAAAATATAAAAGCAGATCAAATAAAATCTCTACAAGAATATGCTAATTTTGAACAGCTTATGCAAGATTTAAAACTTAATTGGGAAGTTATAATTACTGTTCATAAATCAGAATTATCAAAGTTACGTCAAGAGTGTAATCATATGGTAGAGAAAGAAACTAAAGCTTTATTTGAGGAAAGGGAGAACAATTTATTAACTGCACATGATAGTGATAAAACGGCAAAAGGAAGTGAATTACAAGCAATAGCAGATGCAGAATGCCATGCAAGAGGAAAGACTCGTTGTGGTGATATTTATCTTAAGTATGGTGCTTTATATGCAGAGTATGAATTTTCCCAACGATCATTATTGGCAACGGAAATTGCAAAATTGAAAACAGAATATGATATGAGGGTTCTTAACAACCAAGAGGAATGTGAAAATAGAATTATGAATTTTTTCAATGATAAAATACATATCAAACTTTCAGGTATCAATCACGACCATTTAAATGATAATTTGGGGAACCCTTAGATTGAAAAAGTTTTTAATAATTATTGCCCTATTATTCTCATATTTAATTGCCAAAGAATTGTTTGATAACAGACCATTTAAATTCGAAAAATACAAAACTTATGAAGAATTAAATACAGCCTTAAAAAAAGAATTTCCCTTAGATTCGGATATGCGGGAAGTAATTAAGGTACTAGAAGAATCTGGTGCTAAGTGTGAAGATAGATCTCAGGAAAAGATTATGAAAGAGGAGTTAAAAAAATATGGTCTAATATACTACTGTAAGTATGGAAGCAGAATGCTTACGTTACATTTACTAGAATCTTATACGATATGGGTTAAGGGAAATAAAGATTACCAATTATTACGTATAAGTGGTTTTAGAACAAAAGGAATAGTTATATAATAAGGAATTAAATCATAGGCGTGTAATATAAAGCTGAGCACAGATAGTCTATAAGCCGGATTCTGTATGGTATATAAAATATACGTGGTAACCATTTATCTTGGATTAATGTTACCATTAACCTCTTTGCAACCTACCCGAATAACGAAAACCGTAAACTGTTTTAAATGTTATTCCTATTTGGTTTTGCTCCTAGTTGGGTTTTCCCTGCTATTTCAGTTACCTGAAACACGGTGCGCTCTTACCGCACCTTTTCACCCTTACCTAAATAAATTTAGGCGGTATATTTTCTGTGGCACTTTCCCTAAGGTTTCCCTTGCCGGGCGTTACCCGGAACTATGTTTACGTGGAGTCCGGACTTTCCTCTCATTCTATAAAAGACAGAGCGGTTACCCGATCATCTGGCTCAGCTATATTAAATTATGGCATAAATCATTAATGAAGTAAATCAATTATGCAGGAAAAAATAAATAATCTTAATAAATAAAAAATATATTATGTTTACATGAAGGAGAAGATTTTGTTGGATATTCTTTTTCACTTCTCCATTAAGGAGAGGTCGAGGAAAGCTTTGCTTTCCGAGGGTGAGGGTTTAATAGATCTAATTATTTAATATATCCCCATCCGCGGAGAATCTATAATTTTTCATGACTTCTTCAAATAGGGAGAAGTGAAATATATATTATATTCTTGACTATTACGATGCCCATATACCCATACTTACTTAAAGATGGGTTGCTTCAAAATTAAGTTGTCGGAACCAATTTAATAGCATTTATGCAAGAAGCAGCTCTATTTTGTTACCTTTATTTTTGCTTTCTCCGGAGAGGAGTAGCGAAAGCATTAATCTAGGTTCTGTGAAGGTTTCTCAACAACTGTTTTCTTAGCACTTTTTGGCTGCAAAAAAAGCTTTTATTGCTTGAAATATATTAATATTCCTTCGAATAAAAGCTATTTTTTCGCTCAAAAATTTGCTAAAAACCATATTTTTTAGAAAACTTCACAGAACCTAATATAAATCAAAATATTTTCCTTGATACATTCCTGTGATAGGAATTATATTGCCAGTATAACTGCGTAAATTTACCTTCGCTTCTTTAAGCATTTGATTAGAAAGCTCTATACTTTTAGCCCAATCACTTTCTTTACACGAATTTCCAGGCCAATTTTCATGGTATATAACTTCTATTATACCGGATTGAATAATAGATTTGGTGCATAATGAGCATGGAATCCAAGGTACGTATAGATGGCATCCCTTAGTTGATGTACCAATTCTACTACAATTTAATATAGCATTTTCTTCTGCATGGTTGATTAAGCTATATTTGAGAGGCTTACTATAACGCTCTTTTGTATCTAGTAACCCACGTGGTAGCCCATTATATCCAGTAGATATAACTTCATGGTCTGGTCCAACAATTACAGCTCCCACTTTGCTACTAGGATCCTTACTTTTAGTAGCTACTAAATATGCCATTGTCATAAAATATGAATCCCAGTTATGTTTAGTGTGCATAGCGATTACTTATTGTGGTTAGGGTTAGTAGTGTCATGTTGTTTTATATATTCTTCTAAAGTTTCTAATTGCTTTTTCAGTAAATTAACTTGAGCATAGTATTTAGCCATACTTGTTAAACCGATCAATTTTGCCATTATCATACCAATTAAAAGCGTACATAATATTAGCAAAAATGCAGGTGTTTTAAGTTGATATTCAGAAGGAAATAAATAGAGAGTTACTGAATGCTTATTAGCAAAAGCAAAGAATATTATATATAGTACAAACAGAGAAGTTGCAATATGTTTGATCCTAGGCATTATATGATCCTTCATTTAACAGTTATGGACGTTTATTATTTAAGTAATTTATATAATTTTTTAAATCAATTTTGCATACCAGATTATCTAATGTACCTTCGATCACTAATCCAGTTTCAATTCCAGCATACATGGTATTAATTAGCTTAGCTGGAATTAGTTTATAATCAATATTATTATAATAAAGATTATAAGAACCTCTGCCTGTAAGATAACATTTATCAGCATCTATAATTAAATCATTATTCACAATAGAGCCATTATTAATTTGTATTGTTCCGGTTATATTTTGAAAATTTACTGGATTGACATTAACATTCGCACCTACTACTGTGCTTAGCATATCAGTAATAGGAGCAAATTTATCACCATTAATATATCCTTTATTGATATTAATTCTTCCATTACCCGTTAAGCTAGCTTTGAATGCATTAATGCTATAAATGAAAGCAGATAAAGTCATTTCTGCCTGTAATGTACCACTTAAAGTGTCATTAAGAGTAGTATCATTTAATTTAGTAAGGTCAAGATTATCTATTTTAAAAGAACTTGAAACATAAGGTTGATTTTTATTATTATAATATATTATCTTTCCAGAAGTGTTAGTATCTAATAACGATGCAGTAAAATTTGATAATATATTACCATTTGCAATTTCAATAGTAGAATCAAGCTTATCTATGGTAAATTGGTTTATTTGAGTATCTATAGATGATAAGTTAATAGAAATACGTGGCATCAAAGAAATACTATTGCTTGTAGGTTGGAGATTATTATTTAACGAAGGAAGAGTATAAATATTTGCTAACAAGTTTAGATTCAGGTTATTAGTTAACGCTTTAGTATTAATATATACTGTGTCATTACTAAAATTAATCTGTCCTTGGGCAGTAATTTTACTAGTTCTAACACCAAGATTGCCACCTGAAAGCAATGTTACTAAATTGAATTTTGAATCTTGGTTTACCAATAAAGATGGTGTTAGCAAATTAGTAGTAATTGTAGTATTGCAATTCACATTTAATTTATTAAAAGAAATTAATGCAAGTAATAAAGAATTATTAAATGTAGCATTAATGTTAACAGAGTTTAATATACTATTTTCATCTCCTGTAGTAAGATAAACAGTAGCATTTTCAATAATAAATTGGTTTAAATTTCCTTTAAAGCTTTGGCTTGGTATGGTTTCTTTAATAAGATTAACAATATTACTATTATCTAAGTAAGAAGGTTTTGTAGCAAGTAATTTATCTAAAAATATTATAGGTTTCTTAATTAATATATTATGTATATTGAGATTATCTAAAAATAATGACTTAAAACTCATATTTAAAGTTAGTTCTTGAAATGAAGTAATAAGATTATTATTCTCATCTGTAATATAGGCCTGGGTAGCAGTAATTGATACATTAGGAGTCAAAGACAAGATAGTATTGCCGTTAATGACTAACCGTAATTTAGTATTTTTATAGAAGGCATCTGTAATACTTTGCTTTGAAATTGGTATAGGGACAAAAGATATAATAAACACTAAGAATATTACTATAGAAGAAATAATAATAATACTCTTAGTGTTTTTATAACTGATCATAGCTCATGACTCACTATGGTTAAGAAATTTTTCTGCTTCCAGTGCGGCCATGCATCCAGTGCCAGCAGCAGTTACAGCTTGACGATATATTTTATCTTGTACATCACCAGCAGCAAATACACCATCTATATTGGTTGCAGTACTGTTAGGTTTTGTAATAATATATTTATCTTGATCAACTTCTAAAATATTCTCAAAATAAGATGTATTAGGAGTATGTCCTATAGCAATAAATATACCATCAGCCTTTAGTTCTGTAATTATACCAGTTTTAACATCCTTAATTTTAGCACCTGTAACATTTGGAGGAGAATCACTACCTATCACTTCTTCGAGAATATGGTTCCAAACTACTTGGATTTTAGGATGGTTTAAGAGCCTAGTTTGTAAGATTTTTTCAGCTCTAAAACTATCTCTTCTATGTATAA
The DNA here is from genome assembly GCA_000746585.2 of Rickettsiales bacterium Ac37b. Taxonomy (NCBI): domain Bacteria; kingdom Pseudomonadati; phylum Pseudomonadota; class Alphaproteobacteria; order Rickettsiales; species Rickettsiales bacterium Ac37b. The sequence goes on along the minus strand of CP009217.2, from coordinate 53,545 downwards.
TGGTTACTTTGCTTGCATGATTTGTCAAATATAAAGCTTCTTCTACAGCAGTATTGCCACCACCTATAACTAATACTTCTTTATTTTTGTAAAAAAAGCCATCACAAGTAGCACATCCAGATACTCCAAATCCTTTAAATTTGTCTTCAGATGGAAGTCCAAGCCATTTAGCTTGGGCTCCGGTACAGATTATTAAACTATCTGCAGTATAAAGAGTGCCTGAATCACCAGAGCACTGAAAAGGCCTTGTATCTAATTTAACGGCATTGATATTATCCTGAATGATACGTGTACCTACATGTTCAGCTTGTTTAATCATTTGTTCCATTAACCAAGGACCTTGGATTACGTCTGCAAATCCGGGATAATTTTCAACGTCAGTAGTAATCATTAACTGTCCACCAGCTTGCACGCCATGAATAAGAATAGGGGAAAGGTTAGCACGTGCTGCATATATAGCAGCTGTACAGCCAGCAGGTCCTGATCCTAAGATAAGAACTTTACTATGTAAGATCTTATTCATAACTATTTTCCTTAGAGATCTGTAGCATGAGAGGCTAAATAATGTGATACCCCTTCATGTGTTGCTTGCATACCTTCTTTACCTTTATTCCAGCCTGCTGGGCATACTTCCCCATGCTCTTCAGAGAATATTAAGGCATCAACCATACGTAACGCTTCATCTATATTTCTGCCTAGTGGTAGATCATTTACAACTTGGTGACGTACTATACCTTTTTTATCAATTAGGAAAGTACCTCTTAAAGCTATTGCATCGCCAGTTAATACGTCATAATCACGTGCAATTGATTTAGTTATATCAGACACTAAAGGAAATTGTACCATTCCGATGCCCCCATTTTTTATAGGTGTATTTTTCCAAGCTATATGACTAAAGTGTGAATCAATACTAATGCCTATTACCTTAGTACCTATAGCAGAAAATTCTCCTAAACGATTATCAAAAGCAATAATTTCAGATGGGCACACAAAGGTAAAGTTTAAAGGATAGAAAAATACGATGCCCATATTTTTATCCAAATATTTTGTTAAATTAAACGATTCATTAATGTCATTGTCAGCCATTATAGCCTTTGCCGTAAAATCTGGTGCTTGTTTGCCAACTAATACGCTCATTTATATGCTCCTATATTCAAACAATTATTATACTAAAATTTATGATAAAATTTATACAAACTAACCAAAATTGGTTTAAAAAATCAATTTTAAAGTAAATGTATGAGAAATTTGTATCACTTAAAACTTCCCTTATATTTTAAAATAGATATCATTAAATATATGTTGGTTGCAATAATTATCTATATTTTCTTTTAATTTTTTTGTTTATAGAAGGATTTAAAATTATAGAGGACAAAAACAATTTTATATGCTAGATAGTGGCTAGATATAGCAAAGGCAATTTAAAATAATACGAGGCGTGAGGCAGAAAGCCTAGAAATGCTATTGTAGGCAACGAACAACAAAGTAATATTTAAATTGCTGAAGCTATAAGTAGGAATTGAGGTTTAGTAATTATGATATAAGTAGTGTATAATTATCATTTTTATTAAGTACTACTTATAGTATTGTCAATGATTGAGAAAAATAGCTGGAATTTTTATCAAATAGTATTAGTATTAAATTCAGCTGTAATATAAAAAATGTTAGTATGTTGCTTAATCGCCATAAAAATAGTGTTATAAGTAGTTGGTGGTGGACGGTAGACCATTTAACTTTATTAGTATTATTTATTATTATTGCATTTAGTGCAGTAATGGTTGCTACAGCTAGTCCTGCAGTAGCTGAGCGTATAGGTGTAGAATCGTTTTATTTTGTACGCAGGCAATTATGCTATTTAGCTTTATCATTAGTTATTATTTTTATAATTTCCTGTTTATCAACTAATGTTATAAAATTGTTCTGTGTGTGTGGATTTGCTTTTTGTATACTATCCTTAATAATAGTATTATTTAATGGAATTGAAATTAAAGGAGCAAAGAGATGGCTATATATAGCAGGATTATCAGTGCAGCCATCTGAATTTGTTAAACCATTTTTTGCTGTGCTTACTGGCTGGATTTTATCATTACGATACAAATATCATAAGTTTCCTTCATTTAGATTAGCTTTATTATTATACCTGCCATTAATATTACTAATAATATCACAACCTGATTTTGGTATGGTGGTGGTAATATCATTTGTGTGGATGGGACAATTATTTTTGGCTGGATTATCACTTGCTTTTGTTATATCGTGTATTATCTTATTAATAGCGGGCTTATTGTTAGCTTATATGTTTTTACCTCATGTTGCTCATAGAATTAATAGTTTTATGGATCCTTCATCGAATAATAGTTATCAAATTAAAAAATCAATAGAGGCTTTTATTAATGGTGGATTATATGGAAAAGGGCCAGGCGAAGGTACAGTTAAGCAGTTGTTGCCTGATTCACATACTGATTTTATTTTTGCGGTAATAGGGGAAGAATTAGGAATTATTACTTGTATAATTGTGGTATTATTGTTTGGATTTATAGTTATTAGAAGTTTTATAAGATTAAGTAATGAAAATAATGTATTTGTAATTTTTGCTACAGTAGGTTTATTGATGCAGTTTGGTATACAATCTATAATAAATATAGGAGTAACCTTGCATTTGTTTCCTACCAAAGGTATGACCTTACCATTTATAAGTTATGGAGGATCTTCTATGATTGCAGTTGCGATGACAGTTGGCATGATATTGGCTATGACAAGGAGAAGATATGGTATGATAAAAATAGGTAGTAAAGAATATATTTTATAGTTTAAACAATCAGAGAGATTTTTTTTTATGAATAAAACAATAGTACTTGCTTCTGGGGGAACGGGTGGTCATATATTTCCTGCATATGCACTAGCAGAAGAATTAATTAATCAAGATTACAGAGTAATACTGATTACGGATAAAAGAAGTAAAAAATATTTAAAAGAATCCGAAAGGCTTGAATTATATTTTGTATCGGCTGCTTCAATGCGCAGAGGATATATGTGCCGTATTATGTCTATATTAAAACTAACTATAGGTACTATTACTGCTTTATTTGAATTAGCTAAAATAAAACCCGCCCTTGTAGTAGGGTTTGGGGGATATCCTTCATTTCCTACTTTAATGGCAGCAAAATTACTTAGGCTTGATGTGATAATTCATGAGCAAAATTCTGTACTTGGTAAAGTGAACAGGTATTTTTCGAGTTATGCTAAAATAATTGCTACTTCTTTTCCGGATGTAATAGCAGTGAAAGATGCTGATAAGCAAAAAGTAGTGTTTTGCGGTAATCCTATCAGAAGAAAAATGAGAGATGTAAGTAAAATACCTTATAATGCTCCTATTCCTGGTGGAAAATTATCTATACTGGTTATAGGTGGAAGCCAAGGAGCTCATATATTTACTAAGGTATTGCCAGAAGCTTTAGCAAAATTATCTATTGAAGAACGTAGTCGTATTATAATATCTCAACAATGTCGTCAAGGAGAAATTAAAGAATTAGGAACTAAATACAAGGAATTAAGTGTTAACGCAGAATTAACACTTTTTTTTAATGATATACATAAAAAATTTGCTGAGGCTCACTTGATTATATCTAGGGCAGGAGCCTCTACTGTAGCAGAATTAACGGTTACTTCTAGGCCAGCTATTTTGGTGCCTTATCCTTATGCTACATCTAATCACCAAATGTATAATGCTACTACTATTGCCGATAAGAGGGCTGGTTTCCTTATACCACAAGATGTATTTAATGCTGATACGCTTTCAGCTAAGTTAGAAGAGTTTTTAAATGATCCTACTTTATTAATAAAAGCATCTAATAATGCAGAGAAATGTTACCCAGATGCAGCAGAAAAATTATCTGAGTTAATTCAGGGGGTATTGAATAAAACTTCACATTGATTTTATATGATTAAATATGGTACTGTATCTTGTAATGTAAAACTAAAAGGTTGGATGAAATGTTGAGAGCAGTATTATTGTTAGTGATATCTACATCGTTAATTTCGTGTTCAGGAGATTTTCAACAATTTAGACGATCTTTTGGTCAATTGATTGTGTTTACAAAATCTCACACTGCTCAAGCAGAAAGGAGAGTACCGGAAGGAAATAAGAAATATTTAGCGCAAATTCAGGCTTCTACTCTTCCTCCTGTTCGGAAGGTAAAAGAGCCTATTGTTGTTTCTCCAAAGAATAAGAATACTGTGGCAACTGTTAATAAAAATAAACAGGGTATAGGAGAAAAATTTAAAAATTTATTTAAACGGTCTAAGACAAATCAAAATGCCACTATTGAAGCCAAGAAAGATATTCAGAATTTAGGTAAAACATCTTCTAGTAGTCAAATGCAACAACCTAGACCAATTAAATGTTTACCTGCAGCGGCATATAAAGAAAAGGACACAAATAAGAAAATTCTAAATAAAAATACAAAACCTACCGCAATTGAAACTAAAGGCAAGGTTAATAATGAATTTCCAAAGGTACAATCAATACCCCCTAAGCCAGTGGTATTTAAAAATCCAAAGGACATGCAAACAAAGATTTCAAATGATATTAAGACAATAAAACAAGAAGTAAAAGAGAAATTTCCGGCCAAGAAAGGTGTCAAGAAAGATGCAGTGAATAATAAGAAGTCTAATAATAAAAGTAGTACTTCTAAAATATCTGCAGGTTCTACTGTTAAATCTCAGAATAAAAAAGAAAATTCAAAGCCAACAATATTGCCTATGCCGTCTCAATCTACAAAATCTACTACTCCTAATTCTTCAGGATCTATTAATACTAAAAAAAATGTAGCGTCTCCTGTAGTTCCACCATCTGGTAATAATGCTCCACCATCTAATAATAAGGATAAAGCATTTACACCAGTAGCGCCTGTTCCGACAACTTCTAATACTATAGATAAAGGAGATTCAAAATCGAAATCTCAAGATTCACCTGCGTTACCAGTATTACTACCACCTCCGTTACCTAGTAATGTAGTTGATGCTATTAAAAATGGTAATAAAAGCTCAGATGATCCGTTTTTACCAGCTTCAAGATATAATAAATAAAGTTCTTCTGGATCGGATAAATAAACTTTTAAGATATTGTATATATTCCAAATAAATTAAACATTTGTACTTGAGTGTTTTAGCTAGCTCTTCACTCTCATACAAATATAGCTTTTTAATTTGTCATAGGGACGTCGTCACTCGGTTAGCTTAGTAGCTATGAGTACATTTCGCGCCTCGTTTCTATCCCTATTACAAATTAATTCGCTATAGTCATGGTTAAAAAAGATTTCTTTATTCTTGCGAAAGCACTGACAAAGAAAGTAGCACAATAATAAGTACCAGATAGGTCATACCCACGTATGCGGGTATCTTTACCATTATTACTGGCTACCCATTTTCATGGGTATGACAATGGTAAAGAAAATAGTGGTCATTTTATCCTTTATAGTAAAAACATTTGAATTTGCATACGGCGTCATTCGTTGCTCACCTAGCAATTAGTAGGCTTTGCTCCTCATTCCTTGTATCAAACTTCAACTGTTTTTACTATACTTCTTACCTAATGGAGAAGCGAAAGATATATTATGTTATTCACAAGCTATTCTTATTTTTTATAAAAGCTGTTAAATTATTTTTAATAAATAATTAATCTTTAATAATATATACTATAAATTCTAAAGCGTTTTATATAATAATAGTAAAAAAAATATATATATTTAACAAAATAGTAAAATATTAACTTTTACGTTCTATATTTATAATAAAAAGGTTTTAAATATAAAATTATAATATTTTAGGTTGAGGGCACAATGTCAAGTAAGGATAAGAAGACAATTTACAATAGTAAACTCTCAAAAGAAAACTCTATCAATAATGATAAGATTATGAAGAAAATTAATGCAAGCCTAGAAATACAAGATAAAAATGAAGATATACAAGTAACAAATTCTACTAAGGCTGATAAGAATGCTTCAAAAGTAGTGGGAGCAATAGAAATGACGGCTAATGAAATGATTACAAAAGTATTATCTAAAGCTTCTTTGTTACTTAATGATACAGTGCTTTCAGAAGAAGACAAAGAGGCAAAACAATTAATTATAAAGATTACCAATGAAAAAGATGAGAGAATTAGAAGGGATGCGGAAAGTAAGATAAAAGAAATAAAAGATAATATTGATAAAGCACGTTTAGCAATGGTAAATGGTAATTATTCTCTAGCGGAAAGTTATTTATCTGCAGCTATGAGTTTAATTTTAGGTAACCCAATTCTTAAAGGTTCAGCTTTAGAAACGAGGATACAGGTTGTACGTAATGAAATTACAGAAGTACAAAATGGTTATATATCTGTACAACCAACCTCTCAAATTAATTTAGGGTTTGATTCTAATCTTGCTTTATCTTCTGAGATAGAAATTGAAAAACACTTAAATCATTTAGGTAATAAACTGGATGATTATCATAAAAGTTATTATAAAGACTCTGATTATAGAAAGAGAATATATACTATACATGAAAAAATCAGTAAAGGAGAAGGTATAGAGACCCGAGAAAGTCAAGAATATTTAGAACATATTTTTGAGCATGATAATCAATATAGAAAAGAGCAAATGGCGGTTTTGAGTGAGGGTATAAATGCTTATAACGAATTAAAAAAAACGCGTCCACTTCTTGATGCCGAGGAAAAAGAATTAAAGCATTTTTCAAATCGCCTTTCTAGAATTCAGACAGATTTTAAAGTTCATGCAAAGTTTTCAGAATGGCTAGCATCAACATTAGTTAATATGAAAGATTTTGATATGGTTAAAGAGCATGTATTACAAAATAGTAATAATACTGAATATATAGAAAAACTTGCTTCTACTATAGATAAAATACAAAAAAATAAAAAACCAGAAAAAAGTGATTCAATTTTAATTGGGCATAAGGAAGGCAAAGCTATATCCGATAGTATAGTCAATTAAGTTGAGAATGGCATAGAGAAGCCATAATCAATAGCATCGCTAAGGTTATTAAAATTAGTAATGATAGGTTTGATTTTAGCTTTTAAATGAGCCCAATATTTTTCAATTGGGTTGAGATCAGGAGAGTAAGGTGGTAAGAATAAAAGTTTACAGCCTATATCTTCTATTAAATTCCTAGTTCTAGCTGACTTATGGAACGTTGCATTATCAAGTATTACAACTTGACCAAATCTTAGTTCGGGCACCAAACACTGACTAACCCACTCGTTAAAAACTTCTGTATTACATGTGCCCTTGAAACACATTGGCGCAATAATTTTCTTCCCAACCTTACCTGCAATAAAGCTTTCTCGATCATGTTTTTTACCTGAGATATCACCATAAACTTTACTTCCTCTGAGACTGTATCCCCAAGAATAGTACAAATAGCTATCAATTCCACTCTCATCAATATAAACTATATCTTCCGCTTTATAGTTTGCGATAGCTGCCAAAAATAATTGCCGTTTTGCTTCATCCCGTTCACGATAGAGTGTGGTCTTTTTTTTCGTGTGATCCCCAAAGTCTTGAATGCCAAACAGATAGCAGCTGTAGACACATTAAAAACCTTTGCAAAATCAGATAATAGCCAATTGCTGTTTTTAGACACCTCGTTTAATAATTTGATTGGATCAAGCTTCTTCCATGGCTTAGCTGCTCGTGTGGCTGCTAAATTCCCGGATTTCGATCTCGATAACCATCTATAAATTGTTCTTTCACCTATGCCAAAAATTCTTGCAGCTTCTTCTCTGGTATAACCTTTATTAACATAGTGAATTACTTTTTTACGTAAATCTAAGGAATATGCCATTGCTTCTACTGTTTTGGGTTTATGAGCTTTTTAATATATCATATATCATGTCTTTATCAACTTAATTTACTATAATTGATCATTGTAGAGATATTAACACTAAGAAGCTTTTATTAAAAAATGGGGCCAAATTAACTCAAAAAAGCTCTACAACTATAACTATTTTCTGTGATGGAAAGAAAAAAGAAGAAAGGGAACTCACAGAAATTGAGAAAAAAGAACTGAAATTTGAAGCCTTAAAATTTAAAAATGATTTTGATCTTAATTTAGATAGAACTCATAAATATTTTGCAGTAGCAATAGAGCAAGGTAATACCAAAGTAGTTAAAGGTTTACTAAAAAATTATCCCTTTTTAATAGGTAGTTTCATAGAACCAGATACCAATAACCCAACTAGACCAGAGCATATTCCTCCTCTTCATTATGCAATTTGTAGTAATCAAAAAGAAGTAGTAAAATTATTGATTGAATCTGGAGCAGACACTTATAAAAAATTTAATAAAAAGGATATAATTAAATTTTTAGAAGAAAAGAATAAATTTTTAAATATAGCCACCAAAGACAGGCTTGAAATACTTAAAATATTTATTAGAACTGGTATATTTAATCCAGAACATGACCGTATTCCTAATATTCCAGGAGCAAATACTGAAGTATTAAGCCATGTAATGTTTGAAAAAGATAATAAATTTCAAAATAATGAGTTACATAGAGCAATTTATTATCTTAATAAAGATCCAGGTGGCGGATTGCTTGCACAAGAAATGGGTAAACCATTTGAAGAAATATTACAAAGAAATAGTGACAAGTTAAATATACAAAACATAGATGGTAAAACCCCTCTTTCCATATGTGACATCCAAAAAGTAAGAAAAGAATTAGTTAGATGGGGGGCTGATATTAATCGCCTTCCAGAGCATATCAAACAAAATGACAAGGCAGAGCTCCAGGAACTAAGTACACAATATAATACAATGATTAAAGATGCTGTAAGATACATAGATAGAGAATTTAAATCCAGTAACAATAAAGAAGACTTTATTAATAAGATTAGAGAATCTATAGAGCGTTTATATTTTAAAGAAAATCACACTCATTTATCCCAGATTAACGTCAATCAAATTATCTCTGAAACAGAAAAATTATACGAAAACCTTCAAGAAAAGCAATCTATGCTCGATAAAATGCCTTTTATAGAAAAATTTATTGATAAAATCAAAGCTATTTTTGGACAAAATAGTTTAAAAATGTTTATTACAGAACTATCCGAAGAGTTTCAGGAAAATATAAAAAATACTATTAAAGAAGAAACTAAAACAAGATCTATGGCAGAAAAAATAAAAGCTCGAGAACAAAAAATCACTCCTAATTATCGGAAATTATAAAGAAAAATTCTATTTCAACCTGCACATTGAACAAGAGGCTTAGGTTCTGTGAAGTTTTCTAAAAAATATGGTTTTTAGCAAATTTTTGAGCGAAAAAATAGCTTTTATTCGAAGGAATATTAATATATTTTAAGCAATAAAAGCTTTTTTTGCAGCCAAAAAGTGCTAAGAAAACAGTTGTTGAGAAACCTTCACAGAACCTAATATCTCAATTTATATTTTTATCAAGCTGCCTGATTTTTTTTAGAAAAGTTAGGGTTTTAGGAGACCTAAAGGCAATTTAAAATAATACGAGGCACGAAGCGTAGCAATGCTTACACTACCAGACCAAAAAGAGTATATAATAGACTATCTTAAACTATTAATTTTCTGATGAGTTTATAGTTAGCGACCTTTATCAGATTTTAAATTTTGTTCCAATTTTTTGTTTGGTATAGTTTGTACAAGCGTTATTTTTGGCTCATTTCCAGTTCCGGCTGTATTAATACTAACTTCAATAGAGCGATCTTTTAATCTGTGCTCAAGATTATTCACATGTTCGCTACCAACCATAAATATGACATTTTTACCTTGTTGTACCGCTTTTTCAATTTTTTCGGCCATGTAAGCTTCTCTATTTCGATCTTGCTCGTTAATTCCGCTAACTGCTTTACTCTTAGCCATATCTATGCCTTCCACTTTAATAGAGTGTTTTTTAGCAATATTTAGTAAAAGGGCATCTTGGTAAATGGGTGAGTCTAAAATAGCTTGGTTAATAGGAATTTTGTCTTGATGAATTTCATTATATTTGATGATATTGGCTAAAAGTCTTACATCTGCCATACCTAAATTATGGCCTTCTTCTTTGCGTTCTAAATAAATAATAGTTGAGAAATCAATTTTATTTTCATTGATAAGTTGCATAATTTTTTCAGTATTAGTTTGATGATCTTTAAGATGATTATCTTCTGTGATGAGTACTACTTTTCCTTGCCCTTGCCCAATAAATTTTACCTTACCTGTGTTAGAATTTTGATCATCAATATTAGCAAATAATGCTAATTCGTGTAATTTAGCTTGTTGTTTTATGGTAAGGTTTTGTTGTAAATGATCTTGAAGATTAAATTCCTTGTCAAATACTGTGCTTTTCTCAGCATATTTTAAATTGAGATTACTAAATTCTTTATTATATTTAACATCAGAAGTACCCTTTGTAGAGCTAGTTGTTTGACTCTTCTTAGAAGTACCTATAATAGGTTCAACTAGCTTTAGCGAAAGCTCGCCAGTATCTTTAAACATAAGGTCTTGAAATTTTGCCCATTTTTCTTCTCTATTTTGGATTTCTTGTTCTGATAATGATAATAATTTTTCAAAATGGTTTCGCCGAATATTGGTAATAGATTGCTTATATTCTTCAGGTTGTTGACCGAAAAGAGATTTTAAAGACTTAGGCAAAAGTAATGCCGGTATTTCAATTGACTTATAAGTACATCCTTCTTTAGTAACATTAGGGGCCTTATTTTGAGCATTTAAAATAATGTCAAGCTGGCCTGGATTCATATTGGAGATATTTTCCATTAATTCGGTACATATAGGACCACAAGATACCAAGCCTTTTGCATCTTGCTGAAGTTTAGTAGAGGTTACGTAAATTTCTACATCAATTTTTTGTTGGAGCTTAGCAAGGGTTTCATAAAAATCTTTATGTACAGTCTCACCAGTCGGATTAACTACTAAAAGTTTGGATGTTCCTCCTCCAGCTGGCTTAATCAATAAGCCATAAATAAAATGATTTTGGCCAGCACCTGGCTCTTTGGCGATAAAAGAGATAGCGCTTAAATCTTTTTTTTCTTCTGCAATCATATTATTTAAGATACGAATATGATCCAATTGCACTTCAAATCCCTTTACAGGATTTAAATCATCAAAAAATACGTATTTTATAATACCAGAATCAGTGATTGGGTTATTTAAATCTTTTATAGTGTTAGGTGAATACCAGCTATCATATTCTAACTGAGTTAATTTTTTTTCATCAGGAGTAATAAACCTTGTAGCTGCTGAATTAAGAGTACTATCTACTTCGTTTACCATTAATGGTTTTTCTTCACTGATATGTTGTTTTTCTTTGGAAATAGATTTTTTTTCTGTAGCTGTTAAACCTTCTTCAATCATGAGGTCAGGGCTATGAGTAGGCTTAAAATCCTTATTTTCGATAGGAGAAAATGGTATTTCAAACTTGTTACTTTCTAATAGTTCTTTTGTTAATAGTTCTTCCACAATAGCTAAAGTACGAGGATTTATTTTATTACCTTCTTCTTTTACGAACACATCAAACAAGCTCAAACCTTTAATTCCAGGCACGTCTGTAAGTTTAAACTCTTTTTCATGGTTGTAAATAAATTGTAGCATCATCCCTTCTTCGACTTTTTCTTCAAGAAAGAACTTAAATTTATTTAAAATAGGGTTTTCTATAATACCTTCCCAAGCTGCCTTAACAATATGTAAATCTTTGGAGTTAGCGCCACATGTAGCCTCCATAAATATTTCAGCATTTTTCTCGCGTATCCCTTGTATAAATTGATTATATTGTTCAGCATCTTTTGTTATCCTAAAAGGTTTGTCAGGGTTATCATTCAGAGCATGTAAATTAACCAAAGCTAATACACCGTTATCTGCTTCTTTGACTAAAGAACTGTAATAGCTAGAATTGTGGCAATTAGTATCAAAAATTTCTTGAACAGTAATACCAAAATCTTTCAAAGGAGCTTCCCCAGATGGATCGGTATAATAAGCCTTAAAAGCATCTTTATCACGTTGAATACAAAAACTTATCCATTTATCAGGAGTGGCTTGATAAATGCCCATTATTTTATCTTTTTTTGAGAGGTCAAATTTAAGTAATTCTTCTCTAATATTATTTTTGTCAACTACACCTATAAAATTTTGTGGACCTACCAACATAGAACCTATGGCATTCAAATCTGATTTTTGATACCTATATTGCGGATTATTAGCCTGGTTAAAAGCATTTTTTCTGCCAGCCATCATAGCTGAAAACTCAGTATCTATATCTCTCATTGGGGAGCGTCCTAACTCCTCTTGACTATTGTCTTCACTCCAACCTGGTGAATGATAATACTGATCAACATGTTTATCGTTTGTGCCACCTTTATTACTATTTAAATTTTTAACTAACGTTTGTACACCTTTTTGTTTCTGTAACTTATGCCAGAATTTAAAATCAGTGTATACAAATACCTCATTTCCTTTTTCTACTAAACTTGGTGCCTCTTTAATATCTTGAAATCCAGCATCTTTTAGCGTTTTATTTTCATAATATAAGTAATATCCAACGTTACCGCTCTGTAAACTATCAAATGCAATAGGAGGAAAACTATCTTCATCATATAGAAAAATTGGAGCTTTGCAGGCAAATTTTAGATTATGTGCTCCTTGGGTTTGGACTGTATCTTGATATTGTTTATCAGTAATTGCAGTTTCATTTTCAATAGTTTTAATTATAGGGCCTTTATAAGTATTACATTCTTTAATGATATTGGCACAATCAGAACAACAGAGTTTTGAAATGCCTATGTAAATTGGTTTGTTAGTATTTTGTAATATTCTGGTAAATACTAGATAATCAATCATTTTTACTTCAGCATGCACTGCTTTATCTTTATCGATTTTACGGCCAGGAGAAATAATAGCATAACCTGGATTGCTTTTGTCGTGCATTAGAGAAAAGCTCTGATAAGTAATTTCTTCAAATTCTCCTGTATCAACTTTTCCTTTAAAGTCATTTTTAAAAGCTACAGTTATTGGATGGTCTTTATTTTCTTCAATAAAATTCTCTACTCTTACAAAACTACGTGCTAAATTATCTAATATTTCATAGCTTAAGGCTACAGAAGGACGGCTGGATCTTGGGTGTTGTCGAATTGTTTGGTCATAATCTTTACCTCTCCAAACTCCTCTATTATTTAATACATCTTCAGCAATATCATCAATTACTTCATTATCTAAATTACCTAGATATCCAGCATTTTCACCTCTTATTCTTGCTAAAGCCACTCTTTTGAAAAGCTTCATTCTTTCTTCTTTTAAACTTTCTTTATCCTCGGTATTAGCTGCTTTCTTATAATAATCCATTACATCTTTAATAATGCGTAATTTCTCTGTATCTCCAGTGTTGGAGTTAATGTCGTTATCTCTAATTAAAATTTTATCATTCTGAAAACATACAGCCGTACATCCTAAGGTAGTTATTTCAAGAAGCTTGGCTAAATTATTTAATACAGAATGCTCTGATGCTGTAATATAAGATTGTGATTTGATTTTTTTGAGCGATGGTTGCTTTGATTGAGAATGTGGGCGTGATCTTTTCATATTTATAATATGTTAAGTTCTTTACATATCTTATATATTATATTATTATCAAATATTTGAATAGAAGATTTTAAACTTTTAAAGTAACAAATTTGTAATAATTGTATGGATATTAATGAGCAAGGTAAGAAAGCCAATAATAACCCCTTAAAGCATGTTAGGTGGGATGAATCAACTACTGGTTTTGGTGAATCTAGTAATTCTTTTAATGTTAATACAAAGCGTCAGAAAGAATCTTTTTATCCAGGTGAAATTGTAACTAAACTAAATAATTTGTTTACTAAGAAAGATTATAAAATTGCTAACTATTATATATTAAAACATGGTAATGATAATAAAGAACAAATTCTTTCCGCAGAGAATTATGCTTTATTTAAAAGGGCAGCCCTACGTTCAGATTTTAGCACTTTACAATTCATTTATTCTAAAGTTGGAGATGAACTTACTAGAAAAATGATAAAAGATGATGAATATGCAGCACTTGAAAATTTTTTAACCAAAGAGTGCTCATCGAAAAGTGAGAAAGAAGATCAAAATAATAGAATTAATATATTTAAGTTTTTTATTCAGATAGGTGGTGAAGAAATAAAAGATAACATTGAAAAAAAATTAAATAACTTTAAAATTTCTGAAGATACTAAAAATTATTTACAAAAAGATTTTAAAGAAGCGTGCGCTGGTTTAGAAAAAGAAGCTGCAATCTCCTCATCTTCTTCAGGTAATTTTGTTGATAAATATAAGAAAAACCGTTCATCATCTCCATCTTTAGTGGAATCATCTCGACAATCTAGTAATAACTCTATAATAAGATAAAATTGTTAAAATAGATGATATCTCTTAACAATAACAATTTTCTAAAATTATAATAAAAAACTTAAATTAAGCCCTTCTATCCAAAACTTCTGCAATTTCGTACATTATATTCTGTCTTTGGTAGGGTTTTTTGATGTAGGTGACAATGCCCCTATTGTGAACTATGAAAATACTCTGCCTGAATATACAAGTCTAGTTTTTAATCTAGATAAAAAATGTATAAAATATGAATCACAGAGTTTAAACATTTGATAATACTATTTTACCAAAATGCTTATTTAACTGCATAAAATTATGTGCTTAACTAACAACTTCAATTTTGCCCCACTTTTTGATACAGACCCTTAACTGGATTTGAAATAACGATCTTTAAGTTATAATCTTTACTCAATTTCAAAAATATTTTATTAAAAATTCAACAATTTAATGGGTTTTTAATAAAATACTCATCTTAAAAGTATACCCTAAGTATACCCAGCTTAAATTAATCTTATATAACTGGTCGGAACGGCGGGATTTGAACCCACGACCCCCAGTCTGATGCGCTACCAGGCTGCGCTACGCTCCGATATAAAACCTAAGTTCCATATACCTAAGTATTAATTATTTTTATATAATATTTCAACTATTTTATCTACAATATATTGTAAATGTTCCTTTTTTATAATAAAAGGAGGCATTATATATATAATATTCTCCAAGGGACGTATTAATACACCCGCCTTAATAAAAGATGCCCGTAACATAGCAACATCAATAAAATTTGGTACAAATTCTATTACACCGATTGC
The DNA here is from genome assembly GCA_000746585.2 of Rickettsiales bacterium Ac37b. Lineage (NCBI taxonomy): Bacteria > Pseudomonadati > Pseudomonadota > Alphaproteobacteria > Rickettsiales > Rickettsiales bacterium Ac37b. The sequence continues at coordinate 38,343 of CP009217.2, read as the reverse complement.
CCCCTTTACCCTAACATCTACAACATTTGGCAGAGTTTTAAATGATCCTAATATCTCTTTAAGCCAATTTTCTATATTGAGAATAGCATTATCTGGGTATTTCTCCTGTTCAAAAAGATCAAGAGAAGCATTAGCAGCACTACAAGCTAAGGGATTAGCCATATATGTTGGCCCATGGTAAAATAATTTTTTTGGATCATTATCATAAAAAGCTTCAAATACCTCATTCGTACTAACTGTCGCAGCAAGCGGCATAAATCCCCCTGTGATAGCTTTACCTATACAAATAATGTCTGGAGTAATACCAGCTTCCTGACATGCAAACATTTGTCCAGTACGCCCAAAACCGGTAGCTACTTCATCGGCTATAAATATAATGTTATACTTCTTGATTATATTATATATATTACGTAAAACTTGAGGAGAATGAAATTTCATACCTCCTGCACATTGAACAAGAGGCTCAATTATTACTGCCGCTATATCTTTCTTAGATGCTATAAATTCTTCTAATAAAATCAAATCATGCTCAGTAGTAGGGATAGATCTTATATATTGTTTTGGAGTGTAATTGGTTAACATATTGGAAGATGATATAGACATTGTGCCCATAGTATCACCATGATATCCATTATCAAAACTTAAAATTTTATTTTTATTTATACCTTGATTATAATAAAATTGTACCGCCATTTTCATAGCTACTTCCACAGCTACAGAACCAGAATCAGAATAAAATACCTTTTTGAGGCCTTCTGGCAATATACTAGTCAGGCGTTTTGCAAGCTTAAAAGCTGGTTCATGCGCAAGCCCAGCAAATATAACATGAGAAAAATGCTCCATTTGCTCTATAATAGCTTGCTTAATATAAGGGTGATTATGTCCATGACACATAACCCACCACGAAGAAATGGCATCTATTAGCTTTTTACCATTTTCCAAGTGAATATACACTCCTTCTGCATGAGAAACTATAGAAGGCATAGAAGCTGTTTTCATCTGGCAATAAGGATACCAAACATGCTGCAGCCCATCATCAAACCACTGAGATTTTTGCATAACACATTTCTTAATATATCTATTTTTATAAAATCTTAAGTAAGTTTTCTACATTTAAAATTAATAACTATATAAAATCATCGAAAAACACCATATAGAAATTTTGACATATTACAAGCCTTTAGTAATACAATTTTTATCTATTCTTTTTAAAAAATTTACAACTACATCTTATCCTGCTTTAATTGTCTATTAATATAATTTTGCATTATAAGTAAATCTTCTTCTTTTAAACTAGATTCATCTAGGGGCATGATATTTTCACTATCTCTTTTCTGGATAGCAGAAAGTTTTATTGCTACAGAGGACAATTTTTCTATTGATATTATAAAGCTTTTATCTATTTGAACTGGTTTAGAATTATTATGCTCTTCATTTATTTGATCAATAATTTTTGTCACTATCTGATGTAATTTATTTATATTATTATCTATTGTTACTTCCATAAATCCCCTCATTATATAAAGAAAATAATACTAATTTAAAAATATTGTAACATATTATTTAGTCCTTATGGAAGTACCTAAGTAATATAGTCAGCGAAGTTGGAATGGTCACGTTATCGTTCGTACCCTACCTAGCATTTAGTCAGCTTCTGGTCCTCACTCCTAGTGTGATTCTCAACTTCCCTAACTATACTTAATGATAAAACTAAAATTTCAATTCTTGACAACGCTTTATGTCTTGTACATTCACTTTGCATATGTTATATCACATATAAAGCTACTAAATGATAGAATTTTAAGTAAAGGGTTCGCTTTGACTAATAATAAAATAAGTTTTTGGCATCCAGCCTCATTAGTTTCAACGTTTTTTGGTATAGGTAATATACCCATTATGCCTGGTACTTTTGGATCCTTAGCTGCTTATTTTGTACTATTATGCAAAATATTTATAATATATTCCTTAGGGACTAGAGTTTCTTCTATTGGTATTCTTTTTTCTATTTTAGCAATAGGATGGTTTATATTATTAATAATTGGCACTTATTCTGCTCATTTCTATGCTAAATACACTAATAAATCAGATCCTAAAGAAGTAGTAATTGATGAAGTTATAGGACAACTTTTAACATTGTATATAACATTGCCAATTAGTATACATGCTTTGCCTAATAATAATTATACTTCATCTGAAACGATCCAGTATATTGTAGCATTCATTTTAATTGGTCCATTTATACTATTCAGATTGTTTGATATAATAAAACCTTGGCCTATAAGATGGTTTGACCAAAACGTAAAAGGTGGTATTGGAATTATATTGGATGATATTATAGCGGCTGTAATGGCTGGTATGACATTTAATGGTTTACTGCTAATATTAATAGATAAAAAAATTATATAATAGAATTATAAATAAAATATATTACATTTTTAATATAAAATTAATTAATTTTATATTAAAGTGTATTGTATAAGACTGTTAACAGTCTTATCGTGTTACACAAAAAATAGGTTAGTAATAATTATGAAATTGATAGCGGAAAAAATTACTGGTAAATTGGGCACTATACATTTTGTAGGTATAGGCGGTATTGGAATGAGCGGTATAGCCGAAATTTTACAAAATCTTGGCTATACAGTTCAAGGCTCAGACTTAGTTGATAATTCTAATACTAAGCGCTTATTTTTAAAAGGCATTAAAATTTTTATTGGTCATACTGAAGAGAATATAAACGAAGTAGATGTGGTAGTAAAATCTTCTGCTGTTACTGACTCTAACCCTGAAATTATAGCTGCCAGAAATAAATCAATTCCGGTAATAAAAAGATCTGAAATGTTAGCTGAGTTAATGAGATTAAAAATTTCTATTGCTATTGCGGGAGCACATGGTAAAACTACAACTACTTCTTTAGTAGCAGCGATTTTTGAAGCAGCCGATCTTAGTCCAACTGTGATTAATGGTGGAATTATAAATGCTTATGGTACGAATGCTTATCTCGGGAAAGGTGATTTTTTAATCGCAGAGGCTGATGAATCAGATGCAACTTTTATAAAAATTCCTTCAACAATAGGTGTTATTACCAATATCGATAAAGAGCATTTAGATTTTTATGGCACTTTTGCGGCTGTTAAGCAAGCCTTTTTAAGTTTTATTGAAAATATTCCCTTCTATGGCTTTATGGTCTTGTGTAAGGATAATACCGAAACTGCTGAGTTAGCTGATAAAATCTTAGACCGTAAAATTTTAACATATGGTATGGAATCTAATAATTTGGATGTGCGCGCAGTTAATGTCAGAAATGAGATTAATGGTTCTGAATATGATGTAATTTTATCACCTAAATTTTATGGCACTGAAACTATTATCAAGGATATATTTTTACCTGTCGCAGGTATACATAATGTTATAAATTCATTAGCTGCAATTGCTATAGCAGCAAAACTTAAATTTAATATAGACACTATTAAAAATGGCTTTAGGAATTTTGGTGGAGTTAAAAGACGTTTTACTAAAGTTGGGGAAGTAAATAATATTACCATTGTTGATGACTATGCGCATCACCCTAAAGAGATTATTGCTACCTTAAAAACCGCTAAACATATAGCTAATAAAATTCAAGGTAAAGTTATAGCTGTTTTTCAACCACATCGTTATAGTAGATTAAGAGATTTATTTTCAGAGTTTGTAAATTGTTTTACTTATGCAGAAACATTAATTATTACTGATATATATTCTGCTGGAGAGAATCCAATTATTGGCATTAGTAAAGAAGCTTTGGCTGCTTCAATTAAGGAATCTGATTATCCTGGAGAAGTTCTCATATTAGATTCAGAAAAAAATTTAGCACAATTAATTTATTCCAAGGCTAATCCACATGATTTAGTTATTTGCCTTGGAGCTGGCAGTATAACAAATTGGGCTGCAGAACTACCAAAAGAACTTGAATTATTATATAAAAATAACGTTGCTTTAAATGCTGTCAGTTGATGCTAACAATGAAAAAACGTATTATAGTTGGTATTACTGGAGCTTCTGGCATAATTTATGGAATTTCTTTATTAAATATTCTTAAAGAAGTTTCAGATATTGAAACGCACTTAATTATTTCAAATGCCGCTAAATTAACTATGCAGTATGAAACTGACCTTAATTTAAATGAAATAAAGGATTTAGCTGATAAATGCTATAATTATAATGATATTGCTGCACCTATTGCTAGCGGATCATATAAAACTTTAGGAATGATTATTGTCCCTTGTTCTGTTAAAACTTTTTCAGAAATTGCAACTGGCGTAACTAATAGTTTACTAACACGCGCAGCTGATGTGATATTAAAAGAAAGGCGTAAATTAATATTAATGGTACGAGAAACGCCTTTACATTCTGGTCACCTGGAAACTTTACTTAAATTAAGTCAATTAGGAGCCATAATTGTACCACCTGTGCCTGCTTTTTATAATAATCCTAAAACTTTAGAAGAGTTAGTAGATTATTCTATAATACGTGCTTTGGACCTATTTGACTTAAATATACCTTCCCCAAGACGTTGGAAATCAGAAGAATAAATTAATAAACTAAGCATTTAACACGTTATTGTTTGATATTCAATTTTTCAATTTCCTGATATAATTTTACTGCAATATCTTGTTTTTTATACGTTTTAAGATGTATAAGATTAAATTTATCATTTGCTGGCATTCTTCCTTTTGTGTTTGCTCCAACTAATTTTTCATGTAATGGTCTCACCCATTTTATATTTGGATTAGAAGGTTTATATATACGCCATTGATAGCAGGGATAATCGCTTCTACCAAATTCATCTAAAGAAGGATCATTTTTGTTAAATTCAGAAAAAACATTGATTCTAAAAACTTTTAATAAATCGTATTTTGGATTTTTTGCTAAAAACCATTTTAAATTAAGCATTAAATCATAACTAATATATTCATCTGCATCTAGCTGAAAAATATACCCATCTTTTTTAGCATAACGAGTCAAATTATTTTTAAAATTAGCAAAATTTTTATCTAAGCTAAAATATATCTTTTCAAACTGAGAGTTAGAAAGTTTCATGCTATGTTTACGAATTACATCCTCTACTTTTTGATTAGTGTTACTAGAATCAATTTGTATTAAAATCTTATCTTCATCATCAATATTTGGAACTAATTGTTTAAGCCAATCTATCAAGATACTCAGACTCATAACTTACAGTAATTGCATAAGTAATAGGCATGGAAAAGGCAGTATAGGGCTGTATAACAAAAAATAAAATAAAAGCCCTAAAAAAAAGTTTCATATACTACCAAATTAAGTTAAAAAATTCCTGTTTTTATAGTAATTAAATCAAAATGCGCATTAGTTGGCATTTCAATAATAGTTGAAGAACCTATCATTCCTTTATCACTATATTTTATTTCTAAATTTTCTAAGTTTATTATTTTACTTTGATAGTTAGGATATTTTTCTTTTCCCAACGGATCTAAAATAATCTGATACTTATCATCAATGTTTTTCATAGAATAGGTTCTTATAGGAACCTTAATCAAATCAGCTTTGGGATTTTCTGAAATAAACCACTTCAAATTTAGCATTAAATCATAACTTAAATACTCATTATCATTCAATAAAAATAAAAAACCTTGTTTATCAGCATTATTAATTAAATTATTTTTTATACTAGGTAAATCCTTTACATTTTTCAAAGAAATCATTTTAAAATTATTATTAGGTATTCTATTTCTATACTTTTCAATCACTTTTTCAATAGATTCAATGCCGCTCTTTTCATTGACTTGAACTAAAATTTTATCTTCTAATTCTAGATTGGAAGATAATTGTTTTAATATTCTTTCTAAATCCTCTGCTTCATTGCTAACAATAATTCCATAAGTAATTGGTACAGCAGCATATAATGTTGTATAAGCTTGAGTAATATATACAGCAAAAATTACTAATATAAATAATGCTCTTTTAATTATATTCTACATAAAATCAGTCCTAAAATAATATGATTCTTTTGTTACTAATATATCTTATTTTTTTTTAATGCAAGTTTAAAATAATTTAGGTAATACTCTTTTATTATATATTTTTCATTTTATATAATATTTCCAATGCTTCTTTAGGGGTCAAATCATTGATATCAATAGTAGATAAGAAACTTTCTAGTTCGCTGTTTGGAGATTTATGTTGCATAAATAATGGCATTTTATCATGTAATTCAACTATGTTAGTATTATCATTTGCACTTTCAAGTAATTTTAGTATCTGTTCTGCTCGCATAATAACTAGGTTTGGTACTCCAGCTAGTTTTGCTACATATATTCCATAAGATCTACTCGCATTACCTTCTATAACTTCGTGCAAAAAAATAATCTTTTCTTGCCATTCTTTTACTTTCATTGAATAACATTTTAACGAGGATAAACTATCTACCAATTTTGTTAATTCATGATAATGGGTAGCAAATAAAGTACGGCATTTAAATTTATTATGTATGTATTCAAGACAGCTCCAAGCTATCGCTAATCCGTCATAGGTAGAGGTACCTCTACCTATTTCATCTAGTATAACTAAGGATCTAGGCGTAGCCTGGTTTAGAATAGTAGCAGTTTCAACCATTTCAACCATAAAAGTTGATTTACCAGTTGCTAAATCATCAGAAGCCCCTACTCTACTAAATATCCTATCTATCACACCAATATGCGCAAATTCAGCTGGTACAAATGAACCTATATGAGCCAAAATAGCAATTATTGCGTTTTGTCTTAAAAAAGTACTTTTACCAGCCATATTGGGGCCTGTTAACAACCATACACGTTGTTTTTCGTTTAAGTCGCAATTATTGGGCACAAAATTATTTACTGCTATATTATTCTTCAAATTTGCTTCAACAACTGGATGCCTACCGGCAATAACTTTAAATTCATAACTTTCATCAATAATAGGCCTTACATAATTAAGACTTTTAGCCAGATAAGCAAATGAAGTCATAATGTCAAGTACTGCCAGTGCATGCGATAAGCTTGCTAATTTATAAGAATGTTTACCTATTAATTCAACTAATGCATTAAAAATCTCTAATTCAAGCCGAAGCACTTGATCTTGCGCTGTAAATAATTTTGTTTCTAATTCTTTTAATTCTTCCGTAATATAGCGTACCCCAGTTGTTAAAGTTTGTTTATGAATAAACTTTTCTGCTGTTATTTTGCTTGATTGCTGTGGGCTTACTTCAATATAGTATCCTATAATATTATTATGTTCTATTTTTAAATTTCCTATACCAGTTTCACTCCTGTAGGTTTCTTTTAGCTCATTAAGATAATATTCACGCGTAGATTGCATTTCCTGTAATTCATCAATGGTTGCATTATACCCCATTTTGACAAAACCACCTTCCCTCACTAAATAAGGTACTTCATCATTAAGTGCTTCTCGTAATTCATTGATTAAAACTTCAAAACCACATAAATCATTAGATAAGCTATGCAAAGAAACTGGTAACGTTTCCTTATAATGAATTAATAAATCTGCAATAGCAAAAGATTGAATTAATCCTTCTCTAATAGTAACTAAATCCCTAGGACCACCTCTATTTAATAATAATCTTGATGATGCTCTTTCTATATCACCTACTTTTCCAAGAATATCCCGAATGTTATTACATAATAGATCATTAAATACAAAAAATTCTACTATTTCCAGACGAGAAGTTATGGTCTTTGCATTACGGAGCGGAAAAGATAAATATTGATAAAGCAAACGACTACCTATAGTTGTCTTAGTTTTATCTATTACATCAATTACGCTACCATTTTTTTGTCCTGATAAAGTGATCGTCAGTTCTAAATTACGCCTGGTAGCTGCATCAATTACCATAAATTGCTCAGATGATAATTTCTTCGGAATTGATAATTTAGGAACGTTAGATTTTTGCGTAATAGTAATATATTCAACTATAGCTCCACAAGCAGATATTTCTGCAGATGATAGATAATTAAAGCTATCTAAAGTCAGTATATTATAAAAATTCTTTAATTTTAATTCACATTTAGAATATTCAAAAAAACTTTGAACATATGAGGTTATAACTACCTTCCATTCCTGTAAAATAAGTTTAATTTCAGGAATAGACATAAATTTTTCAGAAATTAATAATTCCTTTGGATTAATTCTAGCAAGATCAGAATGCAAGCTCTCTAAATTAGTTACACAGCTACTAAATTCGCCAGTAGAGATATCGATCCAAGCAAGCGCTAATTGATTATCAATTTTTGTTAAAGATGCTAAATAATTAGATATTGTGCTATCTAAAAGATTTTCTTCGAGTATAGTTCCTGGTGTTATAATACGTATAACTTCCCGTTTAACTATTGCTTTATAACCCCTTTTTTTAGCTTGTTCTGGTGTTTCCAGCTGTTCACATATAGCAACTTTAAATCCTGCTTTAATTAGTTTATGTAAATAGAAATCACAAGCATGAAAAGGTACACCGCACATAGGAATATCATAATCCTCATGTTTACCTCTTTTAGTAAGAGCTATATCAAGCACAGAGGCAGCAGTGATTGCGTCATCAAAAAACAATTCATAAAAATCACCCATACGATAAAATAATAAACAATCTTGATGAGCTTCTTTAATACTCATATATTGTTGCATCATAGGAGTAACAGCAGATGTTTTCATATAGTCTTACATTTTTAACATTAAAAATAGATATCAGTTAATTTGTCCAGAATATTACTATAGTGTTGGTATAAAAATAGACTATACACCCTATCATCGTCCCAAATTTATGTAAAGAAAAAAGTCTAATAGTACTTGCAACTATCCAGAGAAAATACGCTCAATATTATTACATTAATATTTTTTTTATTTACTATTATAAAAAAATAGTAAATAAATATATATACTTGTTATATTAATAAAATATAAAAATCCCAGGACATATATGGTAAATCAAAATTTTTCTATGATAAATCCTCAGCATACTCAGAGATTGCTTGATGCAGCAAGTAATGGTCAATTATGGTCACTAAAACTATTGATAGAAGAAATACCAGATGCAGCAGTAAGAAAACAGATGATTCATGCTGCTCATGATGAGGCTTTTAGACTTGCAGCAAGGAATGGTCATAGAGAAGTACTACAACTATTGCTGGAACTCACACCCAATGCCGCAGACAGAGAGAGAATGATTCATGAGTATAATGATGATGCTTTTAGACTTGCAGCAAAAAATGGTCATATAAAAATCTTAGAATTATTACTTAAATCAACCCCAAATCAAGTAAAACAGAAAGAAATGATTGGTGCAAAAAATGAGGAAATATTTAAAAATGTAATTAATAAACCTATTATACAATTTCTACTTAGTTTAGTACCTGAGAAATGGGCAATGATAAAAGAGCATAAGAATTTATACTATTACTCAGGTAAGATTCTAGAAAATAGTATAGAGCTTATTCAAAAGTTTATGAATGTGAGTATTGAATTTCCTACTATGGCGATTAACACTCTATGCAGTATGCAAGTATTTGCTCAAAAGATTCATAATTTGATACTTAGTAGTAAAACAATTATAATGCTATTCCCTGAGCCAGCAATGAATAGTATTTTACACCTACTTGATGATACTAAAGATGGGTTATTAGACTATGATAGAAGATGTGTATTAAAAGCTATGACCATAATATCAAACAATAACGAATCCAAACTTGAAGTAGGTTTTGTAGATAAAATCTTGAGAGAAAAATTCCCTGAAAAGAAAAAGCCCTCCTATCCCTCAATTGAGTAATATAGTATAGTTTTGTCAGTTGGAGGATGGTAGATAGGAATGATGCACAAAGCGTAGAAATGCTATTATAGGCAACGAACAACAAAGTAATATTTAAATTGCCACAGCTATAACCGCCTCCGCAAATTCAAATCAATTTACTATAGTATATAAGTTCTCCCGTAACGACGCTCTACTTGCATATTAAAAAATTATTTTGTAATTTGCGTTAATATCTTATTAAGCGAATTTTTATCTATACTATAGTAAATTAAGTTGATAAAGACATGATATATGATATATTAAAAAGCTCATAAACCCAAAACAGTAGAAGCAATGGCATATTCCTTAGATTTACGTAAAAAAGTAATTCACTATGTTAATAAAGGTTATACCAGAGAAGAAGCTGCAAGAATTTTTGGCATAGGTGAAAGAACAATTTATAGATGGTTATCGAGATCGAAATCCGGGAATTTAGCAGCCACACGAGCAGCTAAGCCATGGAAGAAGCTTGATCCAATCAAATTATTAAACGAGGTGTCTAAAAACAGCAATTGGCTATTATCTGATTTTGCAAAGGTTTTTAATGTGTCTACAGCTGCTATCTGTTTGGCATTCAAGACTTTGGGGATCACACGAAAAAAAAGACCACACTCTATCGTGAACGGGATGAAGCAAAACGGCAATTATTTTTGGCAGCTATCGCAAACTATAAAGCGGAAGATATAGTTTATATTGATGAGAGTGGAATTGATAGCTATTTGTACTATTCTTGGGGATACAGTCTCAGAGGAAGTAAAGTTTATGGTGATATCTCAGGTAAAAAACATGATTGAGAAAGCTTTATTGCAGGTAAGGTTGGGAAGAAAATTATTGCGCCAATGTGTTTCAAGGGCACATGTAATACAGAAGTTTTTAACGAGTGGGTTAGTCAGTGTTTGGTGCCCGAACTAAGATTTGGTCAAGTTGTAATACTTGATAATGCAACGTTCCATAAGTCAGCTAGAACTAGGAATTTAATAGAAGATATAGGCTGTAAACTTTTATTCTTACCACCTTACTCTCCTGATCTCAACCCAATTGAAAAATATTGGGCTCATTTAAAAGCTAAAATCAAACCTATCATTACTAATTTTAATAACCTTAGCGATGCTATTGATTATGGCTTCTCTATGCCATTCTCAACTTAATTGACTATAATAAATAACATAGAGTTTCTAAAGTGTTAACAAACATTATAACCTTTTAATTTTATGTGATACAAATATATGTTATATATTATATTTTTATTTATTTTACAAAGAATAAAATATAATTTTCTTATTAAAAATCTTTAATATTTAGCAGTAAAAGTTATCTATAGTTTTTATAAATTTAAATTTACGAATTATAGTAAATTGATTTGAATTTGCGGAGGCGGTTATAGCTGTGGCAATTTAAATATTACTTTGTTGTCCGTTGTCTACAATAGTATTTCTACGCTTCGTGCCTCGTATTGTTTTAAATTGCTTTTGCTATAGCTCAAAGCTCTCCTACTATTAGTGGTCAACGGTGTTAAAGTATAATTTTAAAAAAAGTTTAATCACATAATAGCGGCAATTAGAAAATGCGACACTAAATAAAAAGTAAAAATTTGTAATTTCTCAGAGACTAAGGATTTTCTTGGTTGCGGGGGCCAGATTCGAACTGACGACCTTCAGGTTATGAGCCTGACGAGCTACCGGGCTGCTCCACCCCGCGGTAATAGCGAGTTACTATGTTTACTATACTAGATTATAAAAGGCAACTAGTTTTTTAAGAAAAATTACCTTTTTTCAATAGGAACAAAATCACGTTGTTTAGGGCCTATATATAATTGGCGTGGTCTACCGATTCTATATTCAGGATCTTCAATCATTTCTTTCCATTGAGCTACCCAGCCGACAGTTCGTGCTATAGCAAATAATACCGTAAACATTTGTGGTGGAATTTTCATAGCACGATAAATAATACCAGAGTAAAAATCTACATTAGGATAAAGCTTGCGTTCAATAAAATATTCATCGTTTAAAGCAATATGCTCTAACTCCATAGCTATTTCTAACATAGGATCATCAGACATACCAAGAGCACTTAAGACTTCTTGACATGTGGTTCTAAGTACTGTTGCTCGTGGATCATAATTTTTGTAAACCCGATGTCCAAAGCCCATAAGCCTAAATGGATCATTTTTATCTTTAGCTTTTTCAATATATTGATTAATTCGATCCGGAGATTGTATTTCTGCAAGCATATTAATTACTGCTTCATTAGCGCCACCATGGGCTGGGCCCCAGAGTGATGCTATACCAGCTCCTATGCAGGCAAAAGGATTAGCTCCAGAAGATCCAGCTAATCTTACTGTAGAAGTGGAGGCATTTTGTTCATGATCGGCATGTAATATAAAAATTTTATCTATTGCCTTAGATAATACAGGATTAATTTTATATTCTTCACTTGGGACAGAAAACATCATATGTAAAAAATTTGAAGCATAATCAAGCTCATTTTTGGGATAAACAAATGGTTGACCTATCGAATATTTATAAGCCATAGCGGCGAGTGTAGGCATTTTTGCAATCATTCTATAAGCTGCAAGCTCTCTTTGTGCATTATCGCTAATATCTAAACTATCATGGTAGAATGCAGATAAAGAGGCAACAGCGCCCACCATGATAGCCATAGGATGTGAGTTTCTTTGAAATCCTCTAAGTAAAAATTGTAATTGTTCATGTACAAGAGTATGATGTTTTATTTTATTACAAAAATTAACTTTCTCTTGGTTGTTAGGCAGTTCTCCATTAAGTAATAAATAAGCTACTTCCATAAAATCGCTTTTTTCAGCTAATTGTGGAGTAGGGTATCCTCTATACATCAAAATACCTTTTTCACCATCTATATAAGTCATATGTGAAGAGCAAGAGGCTGTGGACATAAATCCAGGATCATAAGTAAACATCCCTGATTGACTATATAATTTTGTAACATCTATTACATCAGGATGTTCGCTACCTTGTATAATTGGTAATTCAATTTCCTTACTATCGATAACTAATTTTACTTTTACTGGTTTATCAGAGACCATATTTTGCTCCTATAAAATTCCTACATAACTTCAATGATCTATAAATATATTTAATTTTTCATTAAATCATAAATATTATATAATATTGTATTAAACTTCACGTGTATATGATATAAATAATATATAACTAAAGATTGAGGAGTTTTCTATGGAAAAATATAGTTATCACCTAAGAATTTTGCATTGGATTATGGCGATTTTAGTAATTATTATGTTTTTTTTAGGTATAGCTATGACCAAGATGAGTGATCAAAACACTTTGAAGCCATTTTTTTATCTACTCCATGAATCTATAGGTGTTACATTTTTGATTCTGATATTGCTTCGATTAAGCATAAGAACTTTTACTAATGTACCTGTATTGCCCAATGAAGTTTCTACTATATTAAAAAAATTATCTTTGTGTACACACTATATATTATACTTATTTATGATCATTATACCGGTAGCAGGGTTTTTAGGATCAATGTTCTATGGATACCCAGTAGCGTTTTTTAATACAGAAATACCGCTATTTGTAGTACGTAATGAAAATTATGGTACATTTCTCATGAAAATACATCATACATTTCCTTATATATTTGCTCTCTTTATTTTTTTACATATAGCTGCTTTTATTAAACACCAATTTTACGACAAAATAGAAATTCTTGCCCGCATTTCTTGGAAAAAATAATAATTTATTAATAATTATTGCCATCATTTATAAATATTAATTCAAATTAATTAATCTTGATTAATTTTAGTTAATATGATAATATACGATTATAAAAAAGTGTTAATAAATGGTAGAGGTCATGAAAAATTCTCAAAAAAACTTAGTACAAAACACGCTATCACCAGTAATTTTTCAGGCATTTTTTGATGAATACAATCAAAATGCACAAGAGCGTAAAGCGTATTTACCTGTATATAATGCTTTAACATCAAATAATGTTACTGAGGCTATTAAAGTATTTATAGATAAGGTAGAATCGAAGGAAATTGAAAAAGATAAGTTGTTTTATATTTTAAGTATATTAATTGAACATTATTTGCTAGGGGAACTAGAATCTTATTTTCAAAAACATGATCCATCCAATTTTACATATAATAGTTTAAGTAAACTTAAACTTTCCCAGCATAATCTAGTAAGAGATTTTACTGCTATAATAAAAGAAGACCTAAATCATAATCACAAAGAATTAATAGATTTATGTGATAGGTATATTGAAATAGTAGACCAAGATAGAATGAAAAAGCAAGAAACAACAAAATTTTTAAATTCATCACGGGAAATAGCCGATTTACACCAAGAAATAAATCGTCTTTTAGAAATGTATGATAAAAAAAATGAAGAATATGCAGCTAATCTACAAAAATTAGAGAATATAATATCAGAACTTACAGAACAGTTAACAGAAAAAAGTCAGAAATATAAAAAACAAGCTGATCAATTGAGAAGAAAGGAGAAAGAAGTTTCTGATTTAACTACTCAAGTAGAAGAAGTTGAAAAAGCTCGTAAAAAGTTGTTTGAAGCAGATATACCTGATTTGCAGCAAAAGCTAGCACAAGAAAGGGCTATAAATGATAAATTAAAAAGAGAAGACAGAAAATTTGAACTTAAGTTTATAGATGCTGAACAAAAACTGAAATTTCTTGAAGCAAAAGCACAAAAACTCAAAGAACTTGAACAAAAGTTAATAGCTGCCAATAAAACAGCTCAAGCTTATAAGGCAGAAATAGAACCGCTTAAACTAAAGCTTGAGGAAGCTCAAAGGAAACTTACTCAAGAGCAGGAAAAAGCTAGATTAGAGCTAGAAGATAAAGAAGGCTTAATACAAGAACTTACTGATAAGCTGAAAGAAAAAGAGAAGGTCAGTATAAAATTTGAGGAACAATTACGTGCTGCAGAGTTAGAAATTAGTAGCCGTGATAGGAATATTCATGATCTCACCTCAGAGAAAGAGGACTTATTAAGAGAACTGCAGGAATTAGAAACTGCTAAGAAAACATCACAGGCAGAAATAGAGCCGCTTAAACTAAAGCTTGAAGAAACTCAAAGGAAACTTACTCAAGAGCAGGAAAAAGCTAGATTAGAGCTAGAAGATAAAGAAGGCTTAATACAAACTTACTGATAGACATACTAAAGAAAGAGAGCAATTAATTAGGGTATTAAACACTCGAAGCGAAGAATTAAATGTTCTTAAAGAGAACGTTATAACTTATCAATCTGAAATAGAAAAGTTAATGAATAAAACACAAAAAGCCGAAGAGACAGCAAATGCACTTAGGGAAGAAAATGCAGCATTAAAGAACCGAAAATATTTGATGCAACAATTTAAAACTAGTGAATATGAGAGCGGTCATGAAGCTGATAGCGAGATAGTGATAATGAATTAACTTCTGGGTTTATAAATAGAAATAAACCAAAAACTGCTAGAAAATTATCTGAAACTACTTCCTGTTATGGCGGTACTGAAACAGATTATGAGACTGAAGAGGAATCAAGTTTCCGAGGAGTACATGTTGCTAATCATGATTCTATAAAGGAGTTATTTGGAAAGGCTCAAATGGAAATTCTAAATAATAAAGATAAAACCATTGTTTCTCAATGGTTAGCAACTGAATTAGAGAAGTTAGAACCATGTAAAATGACTACCTATAATAATACTTGTTCGGAAATTCTAGAATTTAGAGATAATAATGGAAGTTGTTTACAATTAGAAGTTCAGGCTAATTCTAGTGGACAAATTCAATTTAGTATCTTACCTATGGCAAAAGGTAGTAAACCATTTTCAGGATCAATTACCGTGCAAAGAATTGATCCTAAAACAGGAGAATTGATTGACTTATATGATAATATAAGAATAGAAAATAACAAAATTGTGGAAGCGGTATATACTAATCCTAAGCCAACCGAAGAAAATAGTAGGGTGGCTAATATGATGAGTGAAGTAATTAATAAGTTTTCTCAAAAAGCTGTTAATGATAATGAGAGTGCACATAACTTTGCCTTTCACTCTATTTTATAGAATATAGTAAATTGATTTGGATTCGGGACGCAGTATAGCTCAAAGCTATCCTACTATTAGTCCTACTCTCAGACAAAAAAGTAGCAAGAAATAAAAAAGGCTAGTAAACATAATATTTTCTGCCATGATGAGGAAATATATTATGCAACTAGCCTAATCGTTATCTAAGCATTTTAACATGATAAATTCAAGATTCAATACGTTTACTGGTATAATCAAAGGAAAGCTTTACATAGAAAATAAAATCAGTAAGTAGGTTCTAACAAGTGGTATATAGAAGATAACAGTTTTCATCCGCTACTAAAAAGTATATTCCTTGTAGAGAGTTACTATTATCCCTAGATCGCACGACCTTGTAACTAGGAAAATCAATTAGAAACATTAGAAACAATTGATATTAGGTGGTTCATATAAAAAAATCTTAATCCCTATATTATATGAAATTATTTCATATAAAGATCGTTGTATAGCAACAGATTAGATTGAGATTATATAGTCAATTAAGTTGAGAATGGCATAGAGAAGCCATAATCAATAGCATCGCTAAGGTTATTAAAATTAGTAATGATAGGTTTGATTTTAGCTTTTAAATGAGCCCAATATTTTTCAATTGGGTTGAGATCAGGAGAGTAAGGTGGTAAGAATAAAAGTTTACAGCCTATATCTTCTATTAAATTCCTAGTTCTAGCTGACTTATGGAACGTTGCATTATCAAGTATTACAACTTGACCAAATCTTAGTTCGGGCACCAAACACTGACTAACCCACTCGTTAAAAACTTCTGTATTACATGTGCCCTTGAAACACATTGGCGCAATAATTTTCTTCCCAACCTTACCTGCAATAAAGCTTTCTCAATCATGTTTTTTACCTGAGATATCACCATAAACTTTACTTCCTCTGAGACTGTATCCCCAAGAATAGTACAAATAGCTATCAATTCCACTCTCATCAATATAAACTATATCTTCCGCTTTATAGTTTGCGATAGCTGCCAAAAATAATTGCCGTTTTGCTTCATCCCGTTCACGATAGAGTGTGGTCTTTTTTTTCGTGTGATCCCCAAAGTCTTGAATGCCAAACAGATAGCAGCTGTAGACACATTAAAAACCTTTGCAAAATCAGATAATAGCCAATTGCTGTTTTTAGACACCTCGTTTAATAATTTGATTGGATCAAGCTTCTTCCATGGCTTAGCTGCTCGTGTGGCTGCTAAATTCCCGGATTTCGATCTCGATAACCATCTATAAATTGTTCTTTCACCTATGCCAAAAATTCTTGCAGCTTCTTCTCTGGTATAACCTTTATTAACATAGTGAATTACTTTTTTACGTAAATCTAAGGAATATGCCATTGCTTCTACTGTTTTGGGTTTATGAGCTTTTTAATATATCATATATCATGTCTTTATCAACTTAATTTACTATAATTACTGGGTGAGCATTGATCGATGTCGTACGCAAATTCAAATGTTTTTACTATATATATTATTTTCAATTAGGGAGGTTAATATGGCTACATTTGTAGGAACACAAGTGAATTTTTATGATGCTCTAAAAGAAATGTTAGAATTAGAATACGATGCTATAGAAGCTTATAAAGCTGCTATAGAAAGATTAAAAGACAAAGAGTGTAAAGATACTTTCAAGAAATTCTTAGGCGATCATGAGCGCCATAAAGATTTTTTAACTAAAGCTTTAGAAAAAGTAGACGGACTCAAGGTTCCTAAAGGAGGCGATATGAAAGAAATTCTTACTAAAGGTAAAGTATTAATTTCTTCATTACTCGGTGACAAGTCTATTTTATCAGCTATGAAAACTAATGAAGATGATACTAATAGTGCATATGAAAGACTAAATAATTATAAGAATATTCCCATAACTTTAAAATCAGAATTAGCTAATTTCTTCAAAGATGAACAAAAACATCGTGCATGGATAGAAGAAAAAGTGGATAAGTTAGAAAAAAACAGCTAGTTTTATTCCATAATATAGAATAGCAGAAAAATATATGTTTTTTGCTATTTTATCTATGGGATAAATCTAACTATTATAGTAAATTAGGTAATTGACTGCATCAATAGGAACTTGAATAGTATGTACAGATTTATAGTAAATAAATTTATTTTTTTTATGATGCTATTTTTAAGTAATATGGCTATTGCCTCTGAAGTTTGTCATGACTTATCTTCATGCCAAAAATTGTTCCTTGTAGGTAATAAGGAGGCTGCATATAAACTAGCTATAATGTATGATTTAGGAAAAAATGTGCCAGCTGATTCTCAAGAAGCATTTAAATATTATGAAAAAGCTGCTTCGTATGGACATAAAGTAGCGCAATATCGAATGGGAGAATATTATCGTTTAGGGAATTTAGTATCTAGAGATTTTAATCAAGCTGCAAAATGGTATAAATTATCAGCTGATCAAGAACATTCTATGGCGAAAGCAATGCTATGGAAAATGACTAAATTAAAACAAATTTCTGAACAAAATCTTGCTAAAAGTGTCATGGGCAGTGGCTTTATTATTAATTCCAATTATATAATTACCAATAACCATGTAGCTAGCGAATGCACTAGTTTAACTATTGATACTAAGCAAGATAGTTTTAGAGCAACACTTGTTACGAGTGATCCATTTCAAGATTTAGCCCTTTTGAAATCAGAAAAAACACTATTATCTTACTTGCCACTTTCTGAATCTAGAAAATTAAAACAATGGGATGAATTAAAAGTTTGGGGATTTGATGGTAAAACTGGAGTATTGTCTTCACGTGCTGCAAAATTAGTTCATCCTAATAAAGAATTATCCGAAAAAATAGGGCGTATCCGTAAAATAGTTTCAAAATTAATTTTAACAAAAGCTGTTTCACCTGGTTTCAGTGGAGGACCAGTGATAAATAATTTTGGAAAAGTGGTAGGAGTAAATAGTGCTGGTATTTCATATGTTATTGAAAATACAGGTTATGACTTAGCCATTCCTCTCAAATCATTAAAATATTTTTTAGAAGAAAATAAAGTTAATTATTATACTAATCAAACTAATATCTCCGATATTAATAATGCTATAGTTAAAATAAGTTGTTTACGTTAAATATAGTTTCTTGATTTGAATTAGCATAGGCGTTATTCTTCGTGCACCTAACAAAAAGTAGGTTTCTCTTTATTCTTAGCCTAGTCCCAAATACAACTTAATTTACTATAGTATAAAATATATTCTTTTTTATCTAACTTTCTTTAACTTATTCTCTTTTTTTTATACTACAGCTTAACCATACAACATCTTTTAAACCCTGTCTTCTGTGAGATTCTGTTTTCATTACTTACAATCCTATTATTATTTCTTTATTAGGATTTTTTTAAATAAATTTCAATACTTATCTCATGACGACACTACCTAGAATCCACAAAATATATTCCTGTTTTTTTACCACTTAAGTAGTGGAGCATCATCACAAGAGGTACAAAAAGTGAGGGAATAATTTGGATAAATCGATCATAACAGATGGGATTTTTGAATAAATTGCTTCCTATTACATAGGTAAGATAATAAATTTTAAAATTTTTAAACTGGCTAAAGTGATAGAAAATCATGAGGGAAAGGCATTCACTTAGACTCAAGTTGCCTTGCCTATCTCTTTGTTTGATGGATGGGATTAATTTACGTTTTTGCCATTCTTCAAAAATTTTACAAAAATCTCAGCCAATAGTAAAAATTGTTGTATACTTACACATGTTATTATTCCTTGGTTACAGTTAGATAATCTATAACTTATATCTTTGGAATAATAACTTCCACTCTTTTTATTCCTTTACTTTTTTTATTTTTTATCCATAATTCGGGTTAATTACTGCTTGGCATTGCTGAGTGGATGTATAATAATTATTGTTTAAATTGACCAATCCTTAAAAAATTGATGATTTGATTCCTAGCTTCCTTATTCCATAAAATACTCAAATGATTACATGGTAAAAGAAGAGTAGGGGTATCAAATAGTTCTACACTTTCTACTGATACTATACCATCATTAGGCAAAGGTAATTTTTGTGAAAAGAAAGGGTCTATTACTTTATTACCTGCTATAATACCTATTTTATTTCTCAACTGCTCTGGAAGTTCTACTTCAACTTTACGTTTTTTCAATTCAAGCCACGCTGGGCCTAAGTACCATCTAAAAAATTTATTATATTCAAAAAAATCTACTAACTCACTTCCTTTATGAGGAGGACATAGCATAACTACTCTACCTAAATTAGCTATTGTAGTATTATCTAACAAATACTTTATTATTACTCCTCCCATAGAGTGCGTCACAAAATTTATATTAGTAAAATGGCTATATTTGTCTATTACAGGTTTAATATATTCTAAAGCTAATTCCTTGATTGAATATTTTCGTGAAGGATAGTCAACATTCATTATTATATAGTGCTTTTTTTCTAAAGATTTTTCGATGAATTTCATTGAGTGAGAGGTAAGAGAAAGTCCGTGAAGTAAGATAACTATATTTTTTGTCATGATTGTAATCCCTCTCTACAATATCACCCATTATATCATAATGTAATTATTGTAAGCTAATATTTTTTGGTAATTTTATTGTTAAAATTTGTCTGTTTTCCTCGGATAGGTGTAAATATTATATGGTATCCAATTTCATTTATCCTCAAAATTTCTCAAAACATTTTGAGCTTCCAGCTTTTTCCTACATAAAGTGTTTACAATTTTTATCTTTGGGCCTTGATTTTATAAAACATAATATATTAATAATTATGCCTCTTTTTTAATAAAAAATTAATATTTGCCATGATATAATTACATTAAATATTATTAATAATATGTGGGAGGTTTTCATGTACCATATATTAATACCATCTAATGAAAATAGTCCAGTAAATTCTCAGCTTCACTCATTGAATTATAGTGGAGTAATAAACAATAATGATGAATCAAATACCTAACTAAGAAGCTCAGGTTCTATACCGAAATCTTTTTTAATAACTATTATACGTGCATTTTAAAATTACATTAGTTTAATTTTGTAAAATTATTGCTCAAAAGAAAGGAGGGTAATATGTATATTAATTCTAGAAGAATAGAGTGCCATGAACCTACAAAAACTTCATATTGTGGAGATATTAATTATATCATTTCAGGTAGATTACCTGAAGAATACAATAATAAAACGGTATTAGAACTTGCTGGTTTATATGATCATTTAAACCCTCCAATTTTCTTTAATCATGGGTTTAAATTCACTAATAAAGATTATACCATAAGTTTTTTAGTACACGCATATAAGGAAAAAGATCAATTTGTTGATGTATTATCTATAGATAAATTAACACCTTTAGTACGTAATTTTGATGATGGAAAAGAATGGCTAGACAATTTACCTGATTGGGTTGAGTGTATGTATGTTTACTTTATAGGTGATAAATCATCTATATCTGAGGGAACAAATTTATTGAACTAATGATAGTAAATAAGATAGTGTTATACCATTATACCCTTATACCCTTACATTTACTTGCTTTGAATTGAATTGTGCAATAACGCCAGCAAAGGAGAAAGAATATTAAATAATTAAATCTATTAAAATTTTATATCTTATGAAGAATAATATTAATCATTTAAAGAATATTCATTGATACTCAGATTGGGGGATTAAAAAACCCCCAATCTTTTATCTTATAAGGCAATGTTTTTTTCTAATATTTTAGATCAAAACTCAAAGCTTATAAATCATGTGCAGAATCATGATTACTATGTAAACCTTGTAATCCTGATAAACTTACTTTTACATGTACATCTACACTAGGTTGTGAATGACATTGATCCTGATCACAACAGTCAATCTTACACTTATTAGTACAATCATCAGGGGTTGGTTTGGGTTTTGGCTTACAACAATTATCATCTGGCGTTGGCTTAGGCTGTGGTTTTGGATCTGGCTTAGGTTCTGGTTTTGGATCTGGCTTAGGTTCTGGTTTTGGGTCTGGCTTAACAATAGGACAATCTTCCTCTGTTTTAGATTTTCCTGTTTGGCCATCTTTGTGTTCTTCTTCTTTCTTTTCAGCAATTTTCATTGTGTTTTCATCTTTGAATTCTTCTTTATTATTATCTTCCATTGTCTATTCCTCCTTACGTTCTTCTTGATTAATAAAATTGATATTGAACTCGGTAGTACTTGAGATTGGGGGCTTTTAACTCCCCAATCTATTATCTTATAATGCAATACCTCTATCTAATATTTTAGATAAAATTTTAAAGCCTTATAAGTTATGTGAATAATCATAGTCAGCATGTAGACCTTGTAATCCTGATAAACTTACTTTTACATGTACATCTACACTAGGTTGTGAATAACACGAATCCTGCTCACAACAGTCAATCTTACACTTATTAGTACAATCATCATCTGGCGTTGGCTTAGGCTGTGGTTTTGGGTCTGGCTTAGGTTCAGGTTTTGGCTTAGGTTCAGGTTTAGGATCTGGTTTTGGTTCAGGCTTAGGATCTGGTTTTGGCTTCACTTCTTCTTTCTCAGACTGCTCCCCTTCCTTTTTGAACTCAACATCTATACAATGAAAGTGACCTTCTGTCTTTCCTGGAGCATCATGTTGCCATCTCATCACTATGACAGGATTAGTGTGAGTGGTTACAGGAAACTTTTCATTATCGATTTGTAAATCATAATTATATGTACAATCTGGAAAGTTCTTAGTAAATTCTTGATCACTTTTAAGTATAGGAGCACGTATTTCTTTAATTAAATCTAACATCCCCAACCCAAACAGCTGATCTTCCTTTGCAGAAATATAGTAAATTAAGTTGATAAAGACATGATATATGATATATTAAAAAGCTCATAAACCCAAAACAGTAGAAGCAATGGCATATTCCTTAGATTTACGTAAAAAAGTAATTCACTATGTTAATAAAGGTTATACCAGAGAAGAAGCTGCAAGAATTTTTGGCATAGGTGAAAGAACAATTTATAGATGGTTATCGAGATCGAAATCCGGGAATTTAGCAGCCACACGAGCAGCTAAGCCATGGAAGAAGCTTGATCCAATCAAATTATTAAACGAGGTGTCTAAAAACAGCAATTGGCTATTATCTGATTTTGCAAAGGTTTTTAATGTGTCTACAGCTGCTATCTGTTTGGCATTCAAGACTTTGGGGATCACACGAAAAAAAAGACCACACTCTATCGTGAACGGGATGAAGCAAAACGGCAATTATTTTTGGCAGCTATCGCAAACTATAAAGCGGAAGATATAGTTTATATTGATGAGAGTGGAATTGATAGCTATTTGTACTATTCTTGGGGATACAGTCTCAGAGGAAGTAAAGTTTATGGTGATATCTCAGGTAAAAAACATGATTGAGAAAGCTTTATTGCAGGTAAGGTTGGGAAGAAAATTATTGCGCCAATGTGTTTCAAGGGCACATGTAATACAGAAGTTTTTAACGAGTGGGTTAGTCAGTGTTTGGTGCCCGAACTAAGATTTGGTCAAGTTGTAATACTTGATAATGCAACGTTCCATAAGTCAGCTAGAACTAGGAATTTAATAGAAGATATAGGCTGTAAACTTTTATTCTTACCACCTTACTCTCCTGATCTCAACCCAATTGAAAAATATTGGGCTCATTTAAAAGCTAAAATCAAACCTATCATTACTAATTTTAATAACCTTAGCGATGCTATTGATTATGGCTTCTCTATGCCATTCTCAACTTAATTGACTATATAATCTTCTTTAGATAAAAAAGCTTGAAAATAGTTAGGCTTCATATCAGCATGAACACACATATTTACTGTGGTATTAAATATACCCTTTTCATTAATAGTGATAGGATTTTTATACCAATCTGGTGATTTAATATTCATCCCTTTTTTATCTACATGGGCTGCGCTACATATATTACCATCTGCAAAAACTGCTTTAACGCCTCCTAAATCTGTAGGATCCGAAGGTGTAGTGGCTCTGTAGTGGCCCATCCAAAAAAATGGGATATTTCCATTTGACTTAAAAGCTTCTTCACACGCTGAATTTGGAGTTTTGTTCGCGCTACCAGCTTTTTCCCTAGCTCTCCAATCTAGTTCGCATTTGGTGGCACGTCCTACAGGACTAAAAAAATATCCTATAGCAGCGCTTGCCGAAGATATAAAATAAGGACTGAGCGCTATTGTACTCAGTATTGGAAGATTCAACATATATACCTCCTGAAAGTTGTATTAAATTATTAATGCTCTAATCATAGTTGAATTTTTTAAAGATTTAAATATTAATATGTTTTAAAGTTAATAAACTAAATATTTATATACAGAGAAAATAAAAATTTAATTTTATTGTAAATGATTATAAAAAGAGAATTTTTATGAATTAAAGGAGGAATTTAAAAAAATCAAAAAATGATAATAACTATCATTTTTCCAAGAAAATCTTTGATTATCATAATAATATAAGCGTTATTTCTTTTTAAAAGATAGTATAGCGTATTAATTAGCGAATGAATAGTAAATTTTTTAAAATTAAAATTTTTACTAAGAAATATCTGTATAAGTTGGATGAGTACATGTAAAGATGGATATAAGATATATTTAAGCTAAATATTTCCAGGCTAAATTTTTTGCAATTTCTACATCATCAAATTCAATTTGCTGATTGGCAATAATTTGCACTTTTTCATGACCTTTACCTGCGAGAAGTAATATGTCTTTGGCTTTCATATTCTTGATAGCATATTCAATAGCTTGCTCACGTCCTGCTATCTCTACTGCTTTTGGACATCCAGACATTATATCTTGCCTAATCTTACTATCTGATTCAAAACGTGGATTATCATCTGTAATAATTATGGAATCTGCATAATTTGCTGCAATTTTACCCATTTCTGCTCTTTTCCCTTGATCACGATTTCCTCCACAACCAAATAGTGCTATTAACTTCCCTTGACATAAAGGTCTTAAAGAACTTAAAGCATTTAGTAATGCATCAGGTGTATGAGCATAATCCACTATGATAGCTTGGTTATTACCTGCTGGTATATTTACTTTTTCCATACGGCCTGGAACGGGCTTAAGTTTATCAATAACTTTAACTACATTATCAATATTTTCTCCTAAACTAATGACTAGGCCGAGTGCGCATAGTATATTATATACTTGAAAATCACCTATCATTGATGTTGTTACATCATATATTTGGTTATTAAATTTAAAAGAAAAATACTGGTTGTTAACATCAGTTTTTAAAGAGAGTAATTTTATAACATTTGCTGATTTTCCGTAATCAATTATACAATGTCCAGCTTTAGAGGCTATTGTCCTTAATACTGAAAATTCAGTGATGTCACTATTTAGTACCGCATGATTGCCGCTTTCCATAACCTCACTAAATAATCTACTTTTAGCTTCAAAATAATTTTCTATAGTACCATGATAATCTAGATGATCCCTAGAAAAACTAGTAAAGCCTGCAGCTTTTAATTTAATATTATCTATTCTATATTGCTGCAGTCCATGACTTGAAGCTTCTAATGCTACATAATTTACTTTTTCTTTTACGAGTGCTGCAAGTAATTTATGTATAAAAATAATATCTGGAGTGGTTAATGAAGAAGATATAGGAAACTGATCCAAATTTATATCTCCAATTACACCGAGTGTACCAATAGATACTGCTTTATGATGTAACTTTTTCCATATCTCACGACAAAAATGTACTACAGAGCTTTTACCGTTTGTACCAGTAACTGCAATGATATTGTCTGGTTGGTCTTGATAAAAATTTGCAGCAGCTATACTTAAAAATTTTCTAATATTATCTAGTTTTATATGATATATATTGCTAGGTATCTCACTAGTAAAATTATCTTTTATATCTGTTACAACAACCTTTGCACCACGGCTAATTGCATCTGTTATAAATTTAGTTCCATTTACATTACTACCTGGTAATGCAAAAAATATATCACCTGGTTTAACATTTCTAGAATCAGCACTAATACCAGATATTATAATATTAGCTAAACCACCATTATTAAGCTGCTTAGAAAATAAATCAGAAAGAATCAAGCTCGCCATCATATAAATCAAGTTTTAAATTTTGTAAATCTGGGCTATCATTTTCCATAACTTCTACGCCAAGCAATGGACCAGCACGTTCTATAATTCTTGCAACTACCGGGGCAGCAACCATACCTGCAGTTGCAAAACCTCCTGTAGATTGATTACCTTTAGGCTCATCTAGCATGAGTAAAATTGAAAATTCAGGATGATGCATAGGAAAGGCTCCAATAAAAGACGATAAACGAGAATTTTTATTATATATACCATGTTTATTTTTTTCAGCCGTACCAGTTTTACCACCTACTGCATATCCGCTTACTCTAGCTTTTTTCCCTGTACCTTCTTCTACTACTAATCTTAATAATTGCCTAATTTGTTTAGAGGTAGAATCTTTCATTATTTTTTTACGCGGCATATTTTCTATATTACGTTTTAATACGGTTAAAGGAGCTATATATCCGCCATTCACCATAGTATTCATAGCCTTTACTAAGTGAAGTGGAGTCACAGCAATACCATGTCCGTAGGAAATAGTCATCATACTTAGTTCTCCCCATCTAGAATCATTAGGGTATAAAGGCATAGATTTTTCAGGGATTTCAAGTTCAGTTAAAGAATCTAATAGTCCCAAATTTTTTAAAAAGATTTGTTGCTTTTTTTTACCCACATCTGCACTAATTTTTGCAGCTCCGATATTGGAGGAATACATGAATATCTCAGGCACACTTAACCATCCTTGACGAGGATGATAATCTTTTATATTAAACTTAGCGATATGTATTGGACTACTCACATTATATAAATCTTTCAAAGTAATAATGCCGCTATCTAGAGCCATAGCTATGGTGTAGGTTTTAAAGGTTGAACCAGGCTCATAAAGCCCTAAAGAAAAACGATTAAACCTTTGATTTTCAGAGGTATTACCTGGGTTATGAGGATCAAAATTAGGTAAACTCACAGCAGCTATAATTTCACCTGTATGTACATTAGATATAATACCTACAGCGCCAATTGCTTTAAAATCTTCCATTGCAGCAGACAGCTCTTCCGTGACAATATTTTGTACACGTATATCTACTGAGAGTTCTAACATATTATCAGCTAATTTTGGATTGTTTATTTTTTGTTGATTATCTAAATATCTTTCTAAGCCAGTTAAACCATTGCCATCTATATCTACAAAACCTATAAGATGTGATAATAAAGGACCATGAGTATATACACGACGTGCCTCTTGCTCAAAATATAATCCAGGTATGCCTAAACTATTAATAGCATATTGAGTTTTAGGCACTAAATTGCGTTTAATCCATATAAAAGATTTTTTACTCTTCAGCTCTTCTAATAAATGCTTATGATTTAATTCAGGTAATATTTTGTGCAAACGTGTGGCAGCTTCTTTAGGATCTAAAATGTCTTTAGGGTTAGCATATAAAGAAGCAGTACTCAAGTTCGTTGCAAGTAATACCCCATTACAATCTATTATATCTGGTCGAACTATACGCTCAGCAAAGCTACTATTATTTAATTTATCTACACTATGTTTGGTAAAGGTTATAATTAATAATCTGAAACCTAATACTATGAAAGCTAATAAAAAAAAAGAAATTATGAGATAAAAACGTACTTTACATATTTTAGGCTTTACCTGGCTAGGTGTTAGCTTAAAATAATTATGCTGATCTTTTAATAAAGACACCATGTTAGTACCTTAATTTAGCCACACTAGCTTTTTGATTTGTTGCAAATTTATTGTGTTTTACAGTTTTTACAATACTATTTCTATAATTATTGACATACTTTGTATTATTATAGTTTTTATTATTTTGCGCCATATCAAAAGAGGCGTCTTTACTGAATCTACGTACTTGCGCTAATTTCATTTTATCTAAATTTAAATATTTTTTTGATAGCTCTTTTAAGCGCTCTGGCTGATTTAAATAAGACCATTCGGCTTTAAGTACTCGTACAGATTCTTGTTCTTGTGTGTATTGTTTATTAAGTTCATTCAAATCTTTATTTAAATTTTGTACTTGATACTTAATATAAAAAAGACCAAGAACACTGCCTGATAAAATAAAAATAGTAAAAGCTAAAGTAAGCCTAATCATAATACATTTACCCTTTTTGCGGCTCTTAGCTTTGCAGATCTTGCTCGAGAATTTTCTGAGGTTTCTCTAAGCGTCGGCTTAATAGCCTGTTTAGTTAGTATACTAAACGTAGTAATAGTGCTATTACTATCAATTTGCGCAGGTATATAACGGGAAATATTATTTTTTGGTTGGTTACTGCGTTCACGCAAAAACGCCTTTACTATACTATCTTCAAGCGAATGAAAAGATACAACTACCAAACGTCCTCCCTCTACCAATAGCTTTTCAGCAGATTCTAAAACCTTATGTAATTCATTTAATTCATCATTAATATAAATACGTATTGCTTGGAAAGTACGGGTGGCTGAATCAATCTTTCCTTGTTTTGCTCCCAAAGTAGAACGTATTATCTCAGCTAATTCTAAGGTAGTAGCAATAGGTTTATGCTGACGTGCTTGTATTATTTTACGAGCTATTTTGCGGCTATGCCTCTCTTCTCCATAATTATATATTATATCAGCAAGTTGCTGTTCTTCCATATGATTTATTACCTCATATGCGTCAATACCTTCTTGATCCATACGCATATCAAGATGTGCATCTCTCATAAATGAAAAACCTCTTTCACCTTGATCAAGCTGCATAGAAGATACACCCAAATCTAATACTATGCCATTAACATTCATTATATTTTTTGATAATAATAACTTTTCTATTTCGCTAAATTTACCACTAATAAATATTAATCTATTATTTGTTTTTTGAGCTAATTCATCAGCAAACTTTACAACAGTAGGATCACGGTCTATAGCATATACTTTACAATTTTTTGCATTTAATAATGCGCTACTATATCCTCCGGCACCAAATGTACAATCTACATAGATTTCACCATCTTTAGGATCCATAAATTGTAATACTTCATTAAGCATTACTGATGTATGGGGCATAATTTACTCCTTACTCGCTTCATCCATATTATTTTGGTTATTAATTAAATTTACTTTTGGTAAACTATCGCAACGTATCTCTAAAAATTTTTTATTCTTCAGGGTAATATATAAAATACTATAATCCATATTAACCTCCTCACTTATCTAATGAATTAGGTAGTTGTAATCGCAAAGCACCTCTCTTATTCTTAGCAAGCTCTCTGGCTTCTTTAGCATAAACTCCAAATTTGCTAGGTTGCCATATTTCAAAAGTTAATCCTTTACCTACAAAACAGGCTTGATCTTCTAATTCTGCATATTCTATTAATTCAGGAGGCAGACAAATACGCCCTTCTGGATCAAATGATAATTGTACGCTTCCGCCTAAAATAGCTGTTGCAAAAGCATCTCTTTCATCAGAATAAGGATCTAAATAATCTATACTTTGATTAATATGCTCTATACGTTCCATACCACATGCTTCTACACATTGATTGATAAATGAACTATAGGCAATTACTCCGGAAAAGGATGAATGGTTATTTAAGACATTACGAAACTGTGCAGGTACAGAGACTCTCCCCTTTTTATCAATCTTATTTGTATAGCTAGATAAAAATAAAGCCAATTTTATATACCTACATATTTTTTATACACGGTTCATTTTGTTTAAGAAGCAGTTTTTAGGCTAATTTCCTACACAAAACTTTCCCCCATCTTATATTATACATAATATTATTACCCATTAATGGTAAAATTTGGGTTAACATGGTATTATTTGGTTTTAAATGGGAAAACATAATTGGTCAAGTACAAAATATAATTATTCTTACATTTAGCTCAATTAATTTTTATAAGTGAAAAATCTTGCATCTTAGGATTTTTAGCACCTAATTGTTATAAATCTGTTTTTGATTCTGTTGTCTGAAAATGATAGCTTGATTTTTACAATATAAACATATTGTTGCTGTATATTTTTTATCACCTTTGGCTTGTTTGTCTTTAATTATAGGGACCTAGCATAGTTAAAAATTTTATACATCCACGTAACAATGCTTCGCGGATATGACATCATTCTTGCTCATTAATTACATTTTTTCCGAGAGTAGGAGTATTTGTAGGCTTCGTTTTATTCTTAGCCTAATTCCAAATACAGCTTAATTTATTATAAATATCTTTATAAATAAAGATATATTAAGAAAATATTAATTTTTAACAAAAATTTTATTTATTTTTAATATATAATTTGTTATTATGAGTAAATATTTTAGTTAATAAATATTAATGAGAAAAAAATATGTTTGAACAACTTAAATTCTGGATACTAAACTTTTTTGTGTTAGATATACAACATAAGGAAATCGTGTATAATTTAATTGAAAATAATAAAGGAGTAATTAATGTACAAGATGAAGAAGGTAATACTCTCTTACATTATAGTGTATTTGATGAAAAGTTAATAAAAAAGCTTTTAGAATGTAAAGCTGATCCTTATATAATAAATAAAAACGGAGTAACTGTACTTCATAATTTGATAGCGTTTAGTGACGTGTTTAGTACAGAATTTAATGAAATTTTCAATAATATAATTGAAAATAATAAAGGAATACTTAATCTGCAAGATGAAGAAGGTAATACTCTTTTACACTATGCTATATCGAATGAAATTGTAGTTAAAAGGCTTTTAGAATGTGGAGCAAATCCTAATATAATAAATAAAAAAGGAAGGACTCCATTTATATTGTCTGTAAGGGGGTTATATACTACAGTGGCAAAAATACTATTTGAACATGGTGCAGATACGTATATATCAGATAATAATGGTGAAAATGGATTACTCCTAGCCCTTAGGGAAGGGTGTATTATTGACAGTAATTTTCATATTATTGAAGAAATGATGGAAATAGGTGTAGATCTGTTTGCAGAGAATAAAAATGGGGTTACAGCTATACCTCTATTTTTAAATAATCACATGATAGAAGAAAAAACATTGTGCTTTATAAAATATCTAATGACATTAGGTTGTGATATTAATTCGACTGATAAAGTAGGTAATACTTTATGGCATTATTATGCTAACGTAGATGTAGGAATTGATGAGAGTGAATTTCATGTTCAAGAATCTTTTAGCCAGTTTTTACTAACACATATAGATATTAATAAGCAAAATAACTATAATTATTCGCCTTTAGTAAGCTCTATAATGAATGGAAATTTAGAGCGTACTTTCTTTATAATTGCGTGTGGGGCTAAGATTGCTTATGGTGAACTAATGGGTTATGTTGAGAATTTTACCGAAGAAGAATATCGAGGTTTTCTCATAAAAGTAATAAAAATTGGAAAAATTGCAGATAGAATTTATAATCAACAAATAATAGAAATTAATGATGAGTCACTATTTAGGAATAGCACAGATGCAAATACAGATATTGCATTGAAAGATCATAAATTATTACAATTAAGGTTAAAAAGTTTGTGTTGGAAAAATGGTATGCCTATTAATTTAGATCAGCATATTAATAAATATGTAACTTTCGGTTCAAATATGCAACCTTATTGTACAGAAATGAAAAAAGAATTAGTAGATTTTGTCAAATCTTTAGTTAAAACTAAAGAAGAGATGGGTATGATAATTGAATCGGTATTAGCAGCTTTATTACATAGCTATAATCCTAAAAAATTTCCTCTTGCTCCATATTCAGTGCTGAAAAATATGACAGGTCAAATGCAAAACGTTGGATCGTATAGAATTTATGATCAAGAATATCCAGAATTTAAGTATGAAAACTCTATAGATTATTTGTTTGACTCAAGAAATCGAAATGAAATTTATCCCATATTGCTTGCCAATGATGATCATAGACAGGAATTACTTACTGCGTTAAAAAGGTTTATTTTCTTTAAAAATGATCATAAATTATTTCAAAAGCTTATGGCAGATTGTAAGATGTTCGATGAAAATGTAGTTAAATTGCTATATAATAAGGTAGTCACGCTAGAAAATCAATTACATACAGAAAAAAATGCCAATAACAAAAGATCCAGAGAAAAAGAAATTTTAAGTTATGCTGATCAGGTTTTGGAAAAGAAAAGTAAAACAACAAATACTCAGGAAGGAGCAATGTGTTAGTTTTTATAAGATTTAGAATTTTAAAATAATGATAAGTGCTAAATATTACCTATTAATAATATTTAGCCTTACTCAAATAAAACAATTGAAATTCTTTATTTTTGAATTATAATAAATAAAAAATTATAATTAAAGTTTGTAAAGTATGCGCTATATTTTTTTATATTTCTTTCCTAAATCTGTATGTAGCAAGTCTTATTGCTGCTAGCCTGGCTAGCACTTTATCTTTTTTTCGTTCTAAATTTATGTTCATTTAAATAACTATTATTCGAAGGGTAGGTGTTATGTGCACTGAGAATGTTACACAGTCTAAATATAAATTAAATATTACGGTTCTTTATTTTATTTTTATAATTTTAGGTATTATTACAGGGTTATCAGATATTGTAATATTACATGATGTTGCAGCAGTAATTTCTGAAATATTTATTAAAATTTTTAAATTTATTAGTTTACCAATAATTTCATTATCACTTATTGTC
This sequence comes from Rickettsiales bacterium Ac37b, assembly GCA_000746585.2. Classification (NCBI taxonomy): domain Bacteria; kingdom Pseudomonadati; phylum Pseudomonadota; class Alphaproteobacteria; order Rickettsiales; species Rickettsiales bacterium Ac37b. The sequence continues at coordinate 5,725 of CP009217.2, read as the reverse complement.
ACTTTATCTCAAGTTAATGCTGATAAAGAAATGAATAAGGCCTGGCAAAAGACGTTATTTTATACAATTACCACGACTATTATAGCAGCGAGTGTAGCGTTTATTTTGTATTTAATCATTGCTCCAGCAAATATTATTACTCAACCAAAATCTATAGATATGCCTATAGCTTCTAGTACTAATTACTTGGTGTATTTAATGAAATTAGTCCCGGAAAATATTTTAGCTCCATTTTTAGAACATCAGGTTATAGGGGTATTACTTGTTAGTATTATTGTTGGGATTGCAATTCGCTATATTCCTGATGGTGACGCTCAAAAAACTATTGGTGGATTTTTTAAGGGTATTCATGGGGTATTTTTGGTTATTACAGGTTGGGTAGTAAAAATTATTCCAATAGCTCTTTATGGTTTCATAGCTACCACTATTATGCAGTTTAAGGGAGGGATGGATTTTGCAGGTCTTAGCGGTTATTTAATGGTGGTGGTACTTGCCAATATAGTTCAAGGTTTTATTGTATTACCCATATTTTTATCTATATATAAAATTCAGCCATTTATGACATTGCGTTCTATGATGCCTGCATTATCAGTTGCATTTTTTTCAAAATCTTCTGCTGGAACACTGCCTGTTACTATGCAGACAGCTGAAAATAATCTTAATGTTTCACCAAAAATTAGTAGATTTGTATTGCCTTTATGTACATCAATAAATATGAACGGATGTGCAGCATTTATATTTACAACTGTTATTTATATTATGCAAAATAATGGTATAGAAGTTAGCTTAATGACTATGTTATTATGGATTATAATTGCGACCATTGCAGCAATTGGTAATGCTGGTGTACCAATGGGATGCTTTTTTTTAAGTATAAGTTTACTTACTAGTATGAATGTACCAGTGGCTTTACTTAGTGTGATTTTGCCATTTTATAGCATTATAGATATGATTGAGACAGCTTTGAATGTATGGTCAGATTCTTGTGTTGCTGTGGTAGTGGATAAACAAACTAAGCAAGCTATATAAGAGTATTATATATACCTTTTTACCCCTATATAATGGTGTCAAAGGTAAAATAAATACTACCATAGCGGATGGTGCTTACGATACAGAGGGATTTCATAAGATTATATATGAATTAGGAGCAAAAGCTTTGATTCCTGTATCAACTACTTTAAGGAGCCAAGATGAATTAAAGTATAAACCGAAAGAGAAGAAAAAATATTTATTACAACGAGATGAAATTATAGCACATATTAGGTTCTGTGAAGGTTTCTCAACAACTGTTTTCTTAGCACTTTTTGGCTGCAAAAAAAGCTTTTATTGCTTGAAATATATTAATATTCCTTCGAATAAAAGCTATTTTTTCGCTCAAAAATTTGCTAAAAACCATATTTTTTAGAAAACTTCACAGAACCTAGAAGACATAAAGAGTTTAGGATGGGGTTAAAGGATTGGAAGATAACAAATGGCTATTATAGAAGGTCATTAATCGAAGCCTACAAATTGACGAACGGCAATGTATGTGAATCCAACTGTTTTTACTAAATAGGATTGGATAAAAAAATTGGAAGCCAGTAAACCATTAATATGCTGTCTCGAGTCTGTCGTAAGTTGTATGATTGATAGAGATTGTTTCAATTATTAAACTATGCTAAAAAGAGTTTATGGATATAGTAAAAACAGTTATAAGTTTGATAGAAGGAATGAGGAGTAAAGCCTACTAATTGCTAGGTGAACATTGATCGACGCCGTACGCAAATTCAAATTTTTTTACTATATACAAAAGAATATGTGCATCAAGATAATCAGGGAGATTATAATAAAGGAAGGGAATAAGGCCTGGTTATTGTCCACTTAATTTACTATAATATAGGTATATTTAATACTTAATTTATACAATATGACAACATGACAAAATTATCTATAGAAATACAGTGCATCATTGATTCACATATTGAATCTATTACTAAAGAGCTATTACTTTACGAATATCATAAAATAGTAGAAGTATTTGGTGACATAGTTCATAAACTAAAGATCAAAGATTTTCCTATTACAAGGGGGAAAAAAGAGTTAATAGAAGAAATTAACTATATAGTAAATATTCCAAATCAATTAGAATATAATAATTTACTTCCAGAAAACACAACAAAAGAAGATGCCATTGAATGTTTAATTGAGCATATAGATAATATTAAGTCTAGCTATATAATCCTTAATAACCAAATAACAACTCTTATAGGTGCTAAAACTGAAGAAGAAAAAGATAGATTAATTAATCAATTTATTGATCAATCAACGTTACCTAAAGAATTTTTACTAGATAAGCAAGACTATAAAAATGCATTACTTATTTATTCCTCACCAGTAGAAGCTAAAAAAATTAAAGAAAATATTTTAAAGCAGCACAATCAAAACAATATGGAGTTGAAAAATAAGTTATCAGAACAACAATATATGCATAGACTTGATAAAGAATGTGAAAATACTGAAGATCATTTTTTGGTCACCCAGGATGTGTTAACTAGAGAAGAAAGACAGATTTTTTATTCTCACATACTTGATCTTTTTGAACAATTTTATCTACAAACTCCAGAGGATGCAGACGTAATCAAAAAACTATTTACCAAGGCAAGATTATACTATACTCCGTCACGTCAACAACCTACGCAAGAGCAAATAATAAAAAGTTTAAAAAGAATGTCAGAGATTCCTGAGGCAAAAATTACATCATTAATACGTTATAGCGACCATTTACATAGCTGTAAAATAATATATGAGGAATAGAACAATATGATATACACCAGCTAGATATATTGGTATCTCACCTTGCCTTAATCAATATTTTTCAAGATGTAAATGATATATTTTTAATAGATCAATTATTGCATTCAAGAGATATACAAAAAATTCAAGAAAAAATAATACAAGCTGTAAACGAATCTAAAAGAGATATAAGTAATAATATAACCTTATGGGCTGCACAACATAATCTTACTGATATAATAAAGAATTATCTTGGAAAAGTTACCATTAAAAAGACTACACTTATACAAGAGGCAATAAAATATAATAATCTTGAAGCTCTTAATTATTTATTGGATTACACCAAAGAACAATTATAGTAAATTAAGTTGATAAAGACATGATATATGATATATTAAAAAGCTCATAAACCCAAAACAGTAGAAGCAATGGCATATTCCTTAGATTTACGTAAAAAAGTAATTCACTATGTTAATAAAGGTTATACCAGAGAAGAAGCTGCAAGAATTTTTGGCATAGGTGAAAGAACAATTTATAGATGGTTATCGAGATCGAAATCCGGGAATTTAGCAGCCACACGAGCAGCTAAGCCATGGAAGAAGCTTGATCCAATCAAATTATTAAACGAGGTGTCTAAAAACAGCAATTGGCTATTATCTGATTTTGCAAAGGTTTTTAATGTGTCTACAGCTGCTATCTGTTTGGCATTCAAGACTTTGGGGATCACACGAAAAAAAAGACCACACTCTATCGTGAACGGGATGAAGCAAAACGGCAATTATTTTTGGCAGCTATCGCAAACTATAAAGCGGAAGATATAGTTTATATTGATGAGAGTGGAATTGATAGCTATTTGTACTATTCTTGGGGATACAGTCTCAGAGGAAGTAAAGTTTATGGTGATATCTCAGGTAAAAAACATGATTGAGAAAGCTTTATTGCAGGTAAGGTTGGGAAGAAAATTATTGCGCCAATGTGTTTCAAGGGCACATGTAATACAGAAGTTTTTAACGAGTGGGTTAGTCAGTGTTTGGTGCCCGAACTAAGATTTGGTCAAGTTGTAATACTTGATAATGCAACGTTCCATAAGTCAGCTAGAACTAGGAATTTAATAGAAGATATAGGCTGTAAACTTTTATTCTTACCACCTTACTCTCCTGATCTCAACCCAATTGAAAAATATTGGGCTCATTTAAAAGCTAAAATCAAACCTATCATTACTAATTTTAATAACCTTAGCGATGCTATTGATTATGGCTTCTCTATGCTATTCTCAACTTAATTGACTATACCATAAGGCCTATAAAGCCTTGTTGTAGGTTATAAAATATAAAAAACTACTTCAAGCTATGATTAATCGTCTTTAATCTCGTAGTTAAGCAACCTCTCACTTGAGTGAGAGGTGACTTATAAGACTAGGCAACTTGTTCATAATCAGGAAGAGAAAAATGAAATATTAAAGATAATTTTAATGTATTCTCTTGGTAACCCTTTCATGGTTATAATAGATGATTTATTCTTTATGGAAAAATGGATCAAACAGTTTTCCTACGACAGGAATCTGGCCTATTGAGAATGCAAAGGTAGTGTGTGTGGCTTGTGGTGTAGAATTAGAATTTTCTGGTAATTGATTATTTTCTTGAGGTAAAAGAGAATCATAAGGGGGAGGATTTTCTAATGGAGGATATATAGAAGCTGAAGCATATGGTGCAGATGGTTCTTCGGGTGAAGATGTATAAGAGGTTGAAGTAGACGGTGCACCTGAATCAATTTGTTCTGAGTGACCAGTTATAGTATCAAGATTAGTGTTCTGTTGCAGAGTGTTACAAATATCCTTTAGACATTCATTTGCTTGATTAACTTCATAGTCAAAATAGCTTGAAGCTTCTTCACATTGTTTTTTATATTTTAAAACATCTAATTTTAGCTTATCAAGCTTTTTTTCTTGGGTACTGATATCTTTAGCTAGCTCTACTAATTTTTGATCTATCATACCAATTTTTTTTATTTCTTCAGTTTTAGTATTTGCAGAATTGGTGGTTTGTAGAGTGTTTTTATGTACTTGAAGTTCATGTTTTTGATATTCCTGCTGAACTTTGAGGTTCTTTATTTTTTCACATATATCATGAATTTCACATTCTGTTTTAGTAAATTTGCTTTTATCTGGCTTGGTGAAGGTAGCGTCTTTGGGCATATAATACTCCATATAAATATTATAAAAAAATTATACATTTGAGTATAATATATATAAAATATTAAGATTATATTATTAAAATGGTATAAAATTTAAATATTATCAAGAATAGAATATACTAAATGTAAATGTTCTTCTATGTTATCTTGAAAGAACATTTACTAAATATAATTTACTATAGATATTGTCATAACTATTTTTATATGTTTATTGTTTTATATTAATAGTACCATATACATTTTTATCTTTGGAGTGGTGTAATCTACCTTCAAACTCGACTTTAAAAGGATATATGCCTGAGGTAAGAGGAGGTAATTTAACTGTTAATTCACTATTTACAGGCATAGCTTCTATTTTAAGATTAAGTGCTTGACTGCTAAATTCATCAAAGTTTTCATCTAAGTTCATTATTTTAAATTCGATGCTAGTATTTGCTGGTATAGATATTTCATTTTTTGAAATATCTCCATCCTTGATCACTATGGTATCTATTTCTGCATAAGCCATAGACATGAATAAGAAACCAGCTAGTAGAGTGATTAGATATTTCATAGTTAACCTCATATATAATATATAATTTTTAATATGGGGAATATATAATATTTTGAGAATAATTACAAATATAGTTTCTTGATTTTAACTTGTTGTTTGGGACGTCGTCACTCGGTTAGCTTGTAGCTATGAGTACACTTCGCGCCTCGTTTCTATCCCTATTACAAATTAATTCGCTATAGTAAAAATTCTTAAAGTAAAAATAGC